>NZ_BMHE01000001.1:0-296326 GCF_014640555.1 Paenibacillus marchantiophytorum
CGGCAGGTTAAACACCTGTTGGGGAAACAAAATGAGGACTCGCATACGTAAATTTTAAGAATTTCCACAAAATTTGCTAATTGGGAAGTGGGAGGGCTGGATGCAGAATGTTAATCGACGGTCTCTACTTGCGGTTTAGCCAGAATCAGCAATTCACCTAGAATCAACTCAATACGATTAAACTCATCCTGCATAATTTGAAAATAGCGCTGCCTACTCTCCTCATTCGCATGGCACATCAGCTTAGCGAATCCTTTGAGCGCTGTCAGCGGGTTGCGAATTTCATGGGCAATCCCCGCAGCCAACTGACCGGCGACGTTCAATTTTTCCGTCTTGCGAAGCAGTTCCTCCGTCTGTTTTTGCACCGTAATGTCCTGCACAGTCCCGAACAGACGCAGTGGCCTGCCCCATTCGTCATACGTCGTTTTGGCCATCGTGTGAATGGTACGGATGCCAGTCCCTTCTACAATCACGCGAATCGTCATATCCAAGGAGCCGCCATGCAAGGCCTCCCGCAACGAATCTTTCACCTTCTGGATATCATCTGGATGAACAATTTGAACAAATGCCTCGATCTGGTTCGTGAAGGCTTCGCGATTAACATGAAACAACATAAACATCTCGTCAGACCAGTACAATTCATTCTGGATGACATCCCAATCATAATGACCCAGACCTGCAATTTCTTGAGCAATTTCCAGATTTGCCTTGCTTCTTTTGAGCTCCATTTCAATCTGCTTATGAGCCGTAATATCATGCATGATTCCGCGAATCTTGATTTGGTTCGTATTTCCGATGATCCGCTCTATCTGCGACTTGATAAACCGTTCCTTGCCATCCATACGAATAATACGGTATTCAACCTCTGACATTCCTTGCTTGATCGCCAATTCGAAAGCATATCTAACTTTCTCACGATCCTCAGGCAGAATATGCTTAATCACATCATTCAACTGCATGTAATCGGCGGGAGCGAGGCCGTGCAGGCGGAAACTTTCGTCCGACCAAAGGATATAATCTTTTTTGAGATCTCGTTCAAAGCTGCCAAAACGGCCTAATCGCTGCGCTTGCACAAATCGTTCTTCAACCAACTTGCGTTCGGTAATATCACGCCAGATGCATAATTTCTGAACTCGCAGTCCTTTCTCATCCAAAATCCACCTATAATTTTTCTCAAACCACACATATCCCCCCTGCTTATGCAGAAAGCGGCATGTCATCATGCCTTGGTCATTGCCCGTCCGTCCCGCTTCTTCCGTAAAACTGGCTTTCAGCGCTTCAATGTCCTCTGGATGGCAGTACGTCAAAATATTGATGCCAATAATCTCCTCAATCTGAAACCCAAGCAAGCGGAATACAGCTGGTGAAACATAACGAATAATGCCGTCTTGCGTTGTGAGCGTAATTAGATCCTGGGCATGCTCGATATAGGTCTGATATTCACTTCCCTGTAAGAAACTCATCCCTGCAAACTCGTGTTTATGCAAGACAATATGTAAGAGACCATCGCGAGGGTACGCGCTTACCGTCAACCATTGGTTGATCTTTCTTATGTATTCTTCAAAATGAACTTCTTTCTGCTGTTGGAATGCTTTATGAAATTGCTCATAGCAAGCGTAACGCATGGCTTGAGGAAATTCGGCCCAAATGATTTTACCTACCAATTCCGTTGGAGTTCGCTCTACTATACTTGCTGCGTAATCATTTAGATAGGTATAATGCCAACCCTCATTCAGAATAATTACACCAATCTTTGTGCTATTATCCACACATGTCTTCAACGACACCAGCC
This sequence comes from Paenibacillus marchantiophytorum, assembly GCF_014640555.1. Lineage (GTDB taxonomy): Bacteria > Bacillota > Bacilli > Paenibacillales > NBRC-103111 > Paenibacillus_E > Paenibacillus_E marchantiophytorum. The sequence continues at coordinate 1,793 of NZ_BMHE01000001.1, forward strand.
TCCTCTAAAAAAAACAGCCCTTTCCAAATAGAAAAGAGCTGCTCTTACTAAGATAAATAATAACGATTACTTGCTGCTGCCGACCAATGTTTTGTCTGATGAAATCCGGCTAAGCGCTTCGCCCGCTTCATCCTCGAAATTTCCTCGTACGGCTAAGTCGCCAATCGCGACGACACCAACAAGTTCCCCATTTTCCACAACTGGCAGACGACGGATCTGATCCTTCGCCATGACTTTCGCTGCTTCTTCGATGGACATGCTTGGATCAATCGTCGCAATATTGGTCGTTATGACCTCTTCCACAGCTGTAGAGCCTGACTTCTTCTCCGCATAACCGCGCACAACAAGGTCACGGTCTGTGACAACACCGATTAGTTTCTTTCCTTCTACGACAGCTACAAAGCCGATATCGTGCTGCTTCATTTTAACCGCAATCTCGTATACATTATCTTGGAGCGTCACCGTCACGCAATCTTTACTCATAATGTCTTTCACTGTTCGGCCTGCCGCCATTACACAATCCCTCCTTGGAGTAAACGTACAAACATAGCATTCTCCAAAGAAAAGACGTCATTCATGCCATATAATCCAAGGCCATGCCCAGTAAAAGATTTGCAGCGTGCAGCATGGATCTTTCATCAATATCGAATTTGGGATGGTGGTGTGGGTGAATGATTCCCGCCGCTTCGTTCCCAGCCCCTACGAACATATAGCATCCCGGCCGGTGGTGCAAATAATAGGAGAAGTCTTCGCCGGCCATAATAAGGGGGGACGCATGCACAGCATCTGCACCGAACAGAGCTTGACCCACTTTGAAGAACCGTTCAGCCTCCTGATCATCATTCACAACGGTTGGATACCCTAATTTATAATCGAGTTTATATGTCGCTTGGTACATCTCACATGTGCTTGCTACCATTCTTTCAAAACGCTGCTTTACATCTTGCCTAAGTTCAGCATTAAAAGTACGAACCGTGCCGCTTAGCGTGCTTGTTTCTGCAATCACATTAAAGCTAGACCCGCCATGGAAGGAACCAATGCTGACGACGCACGGCTCAATCGGATCGACTTGACGACTGACAATCGATTGCAGATTCACAACCAATTGGGAAGCTACATAGATGCTGTCGATCGTTTGATGCGGCAATCCGCCATGCCCGCCCTTCCCTTGAATCTGGATAGTGAATTCGTCCGGGGCTGCCATCAAAGGACCTGCCTTACTGTAAATATGACCAACGGGGAATGGCGTCCAGAGATGAACACCAAATACAGCATCAACGCCTTCCAGAGCACCGTCTTTGATCATGGAATCGGCGCCTCCAGGCGTAATTTCCTCGGCATGCTGGAACAAGAACACCAGATTGCCTTTGAGTTGCTCCCGATGCTGGCTGGCGATCTTGGCAATACCGAGCAAAGTTGCGGTGTGAGCATCATGCCCACAGGCATGCATGACGCCGCTTGTAAGGGAAGAATACGTACAATTCTTCTCGTCTTGAATAGGCAGAGCGTCCATATCCGCGCGCAGCGCTACGGTCGGACCCTCACCGCTTCCGCGCAGCAAGCCGACGACACCGTTCCCGCCAACGCCTTTGCGAACCTCAATATTCCAACTTAGCAGGTGGTTCTGAACAAATTCAGCCGTCCGATATTCATGGAACGAAAGTTCCGGGTTTTGATGCAAGTAGCGCCTCCAGGCAACCATTTCTTCATAAATCGCTTGTAAGCCATCTTGAAAATCATTCATAAGGAAAATCCTCCGCCCATCCTTTGTTTCTATCGCTTTGCACATATGCCTTGCCACTTTCACCTATTCTACCAAATTAAAGATCTGGTTTCATCTGTATAGTGCCATCAAATATTAGAAATTAGCAGCACTTCTCGACTTGCAGAACCATGTGAAACATACTATCATGAATAAAGAATGCATACGTACAATATGGAGGCGTTAAAAGTGATTATTGAAGCAACTGGCTTAAAAGGCTTAAAAAGCGACTTGGCTCACCTGGATGAAGTAACGACTAAACTTGGTTTTGTGCGTTGGCAGTGGGAATACACACGTGCTACTTATGATTTTAAAATGGAAGATAAAGCATCGAAAGCCGTCTATTTCTTGCGTGTTAATGCACGTGTAGAAAGCGGAAAATTGGAATCCCCCTATGCGATTCTTTATTTGGAAGAAGCTTACATAGGCAGAGAAACATTCCCGCATGGTTTGGACTACAACTCCCCTGTGCCGGATTCCGTGCTCAAAATCTCCAATCAAAAACTAGCGCAACTGCAACAATTATTGGCAGACTAGGCGAGGATACAGCATGAATCCCCCTCGAAGAGGAACGCCGGATTTTCTGCTGCTCTTTTTAACCTTTGTACTCGTTAGTTTCGGATTAGCTATGGTGTTCAGCGCAAGCTCTATGACAAGTGCCTATTATGGAGATCCATGGGCCTTTACGAAAAAGCAGTTGATTGCAGTGGGGATTGGTACCGTGGGCATGCTATTCTGCATGAATATCCACTATTCCAAGCTCAAGAAACTGGTTATCCCTGCTTTTTTCTTTGTCGTACTTGCCTTGATCTTCGTTATTTTCACTTCCAAAGCCAATGGCGCCAGCAGTTGGTATACGCTCGGTAAATTCGGTATCCAGCCCACGGAGTTTGCCAAACTGATTGTCATCATGTACTTGGCATCCATGATCAGCAATAAAGATGAGAAGTTCCGCAACTTCAAGAAAGGGTTACTCCCTGCTTTGATCGTTGTCGGTTTCGTCTGTTTCCTAATTATGCTGCAGCCTGATTTTGGTTCCTGTATGATATTATTCGTTTGCTCCGCCATCGTCATCATGGTGGGAGGGTCCAATTTGAAGCACATCTTCCTGCTTGGGACGAGCTTTGCGGTTATCGGCACGATCGGTGTGTTGCTTTACTTGCTCAAAGGCGGCGGGAAAGCAACCGATAACTACCGAATCAGCCGTTTTACGTCTTACATCGATCCCTTCTCAGATCCGCAAGGTGCCGGACATCAAGTCGTTCAATCGTTATATGCCTTTGGACACGGCGGATTGTGGGGGGCAGGATTCGGGCAAGGCATCCAGAAACTACACTATTTACCCGAAGCTCATAACGATTTTATTTTTGCCGTTATCGGCGAAGAATTAGGTTTTATAGGCAGCTCTCTATTTATTCTAGTTTTTATTATCTTCATTTGGCGAGGAATTCTTGTCGCGGTTCGCAGTCCCGATATGTTCGGCATGCTGACAGGCGTCGGTATCATGGTTATGTTCGCTTTCCAAAGCTTTATTAATATTGGCGGCGTCACGAATGCCATACCACTTACCGGTGTCACCTTGCCCTTCATATCCGCTGGGGGTTCGTCCATGATGGTCTCACTCATTAGCATGGGGATATTACTTAGTATCTCGCGTGAACATACGCATAAAGAAACGGCTCCAACCAAAAAAAGACCCTAATCGATGCCAAAACATTCGATTGGGTCTTTTTTTCTATTTGACGCGATGAGGGTCGTCCACTTCTTCTTCCTTAAACGCAACGCCTTCCACCTTCACGTTGACTTCCACCACGGTTAAACCCGTCATGTTCTCAACAGCTTCTCGCACGTTTTCCTGGAGATCCCTGCATACATCCTGAATACGGGAACCGTAATTGACGATAACACGTAGATCGATGGCTGCCTCCACTTGCCCTACCTCTACAGAGACGCCTCTTTGTACATTCTTACCGCTCAAACGCTTCGCTAGGCCCTCTGATATTCCCCCAGACATGCCCGCTATGCCAGCCGTCTCCAGAGCCGCAAGGCCTGCGATCGTCGATACTACATCATCAGAAATACGAATTAAACCGGTTTGATTGTCTTCGGACATACGGATCACTCCCTAATCTTGGTATGAATCTATTGTAATAAGTTCAAAACATGAAAGCAAGAACTGCTCTCTTCTAGAAATCGAATTTACATTGCAAGCCAAAGTCGTTATATTAAAAGAAGTCAAAAAGTACCAATACAAAGAAAAAGTCGGAGGGTTCACTTTGAAAGGAAAATTGTTCTATGTAGGTTTAATTCTCACTTTCGCCCTAAGTGCCGTTGCTCATTACATGCATCTAAACGCAACCTTGCAATTCGTCATTTCAGCGATTGCGATCATCTTCGTAGCTGGGTTCCTCGGCAAAGCAACGGAGAGTGTTGCGCATTATGCAGGCGAACGCATGGGCGGATTTCTGAATGCAACCTTCGGGAATGCTGCTGAATTAATCATTGCCATCTTTTTGGTCAAAGACGGGATGTTTGAGGTCGTTAAAGCCAGCTTAACGGGTTCTATCATCGGAAACCTGCTTCTCGTTCTCGGACTCAGTATTTTCGCAGGCGGATTAAAGTTCAAGGAGCAATCGTTTAACGTGAAGCTTGCTTCACATAACTCCTCCCTGATGATACTTGGCGTCATCGCGTTGTTCATCCCAGCTATCTTCGCAGGGGGCTTAACGACCAAAGAAACCTCATCGATGAGCATCATCGTGGCTGTATTGCTAGTAGCGGCATACCTGCTCTGGCTCTTATTCTCGATGGTCACTCACAAAGAGATCCTTTCGGAAGAAGCCATTGAACATGGTGAAGCGCCTTGGTCCAAATCCATGTCTATTATGTTTCTCGTTCTAGCTACTGTGATGGTCGCATTCACTAGTGAATGGTTGGTCGGAACACTGGAAGAAGTGACTCACAAATTCGGATTATCCGAGCTGTTCGTAGGTGCTTTCTTGATCGCTATCATTGGCAACGCAGCTGAACATAGCGCCGCTGTGATGATGGCAATGAAGAACAAAATGGGAGCTGCCGTAGAAATCGCTATCGGAAGTTCCTTGCAGATCGCCCTGTTCGTTGCCCCGGTCCTTATCATTGCCAGCTTCTTTATGGGCGGGACTCCGATGAACATCGTCTTCACCACCTACGAGCTGGCTGCAATCGGGGTCGCCGTCTTCATAACCAAGTCGATCACCCAAGACGGCTCAACGAACTGGTATGAAGGACTCTTGCTTCTCGTAGTCTACATTATTCTAGGCGTCGTGTTCTTCCTCGTATAAATAAGCAGCTTATAAAAAAAGTAACCCCTATAGAGGGTTACTTTTTATTATTTAGCGCTTCATATAGCTCTGCAAGGTTACGTTCTAGTTTGTTCAGAATTTGTTTGCCAGGCAATTCGGAAATAAGTCCCGCTCGAATAGCAAAATCAATTTCTCTAGAAAGTCCGTACATTTGCGTATCTAAAACTTCCTCATACAGTGGGCATTGACGAGTCGTCAAATTCTCCATTTGTACTTCGATCAGCTTCTCGATTTTATCTGCATCTTCTTGAAGAAGATTAAGCGCCTTTTGATTCATGTCCAGCAATAGATCAGATGAAGACATTCCCACTTCCCCCTATACGCATAGTCATCCGTCCTTATATGATCTATATTAAGCGAAAATGCTCCAATATACAAGAGAAGGTACCCTCAGAGATTCTGAGAGTACCTTCTTTGTGCAACATTTTAATCTGCTACTACGTTTACGCCTAGATCATGCTTAGCAAATACTTCAGCCATAGCGATCTTCGCTTCTGCTTCATCGGGTCCGTGAACATGCAAATCGTATTTGCTTGAGCTAAGCAAAGTCGTAAACAAGCCTAGAATACTTTTCACATCGATATACTTATTATCGTATTGAAGAACAATTGAGGATCTAAATTTATTAGCGGTTTGTGAAATTTCAACAATTGCGGCGTTATTAGCACTTGGCATATTGCATTCCTCCATTAATTTCGTATGAGTTGGTCGCCTTGCTTTCTATATGATAACTTGGAAGGGTGACTAAGCGCAACTAGAAAATTTCCTGCATTCTCCAAGAAGAAAGCATTACTTCGTCTTCGCTGTAAGTGCTTTCTTCACGCCATTTCCAATGAGAATCAAAACGACAAGAATTCCTAGCAACAAGAGCAATCTCCCCTTGTATTTTTGAAAATGAAATAAATCATGAGCGATCATCGATTCTAGAAAAACGATGGGCAGCTTGCCCAGTAAAGTGCCAGCTAAGAAATGAGTAAATTTAATTCTTGTAAGGCCCGCGGCATAATTAATAGCCGAAGAAGGCAAGATCGGTATTAATCTCCCTAGTAAAACATACAAGAAACCCCGCTTTTCCATCCGCAAGCTAAACTGCTTAACAAGTGGAAACCGTTCTAACTTCTTCTCTACCCATGCATGTCCATAATAACGGGCGAAATAAAAGGACGCGATTGCTCCTAAGCAGGACATCACATAATTGACGAGGAATCCTACCTTGATTCCAAAAATAGCGACATTCGTCCCTGCTACGACAACAAACGGAATGAACGGAAAAAAGGTTTGAAAAAAAACCAAGCTCATTCCAATTATTTTACCAGGCCAACCCAAGTCCCTTAAATGCCCAGAAAGCTGCCGCATGTTGCTATGTGTAAGCTTGACGCCTATAGGGTTATAGAAGAAAAAATAAATCAAGCCACAGAGCACAACGATAAGGAGTAAAATTGGTAGTATGCGCTTTCTATTTAATACCGACAAAATTCGACCATCCCTTCCCTTAGACCAAACTATTGTAACATGTTAGCGTAAGGCAAGGAAGAGAAATATCCAGATATTTTTCACATATTCGTTAACAGTTTTCCCAGTTAGAGCTGTTTTATGTCAATAACAAAAACACCTGTCTCCAGAGGTTGTTTCCAACTTCTTTCGACAGGTGCTTGCGTGAAATGGCTAACCGATTTGAATTTGGTTGCGACCGTTATTTTTAGCTTGATAGAGCGCCATATCTGCCCGGTAGAACAGCGATTCCACACTGATCTTGTCTTCCTCCCAATTCCAATCCGAAACACCGCAGGAAACCGTTACTTGTGGATTCGTCTCGTCCATTACGCGTGAACGAATGCGTTCAGCGATACGAATTGTCTGATCCTTCGCAACTTGCGGCAGGTAAACAGCCAACTCTTCCCCACCCCATCTAGCCGCAATATCCGAATCACGAATGCTGGTCTTGACGATTTGGCTCACTTGAATCAAGATTTTGTCCCCAACTTGATGGCCATGCGTATCATTCACCCGCTTGAAATTATCAATGTCAACGACGATTAATGAACCGCAAAAATCCTTCTTCTGCAGCAAATTAGCCTGCTCATCCAAGTAATGACGCACATAAAGTCCAGTCAAATTATCCGTGATGACCATCCGTTTAACTTCAGCGTGCAGCGAAGCATTCGTCATGGCAAGACCAATATGGCCTGATAACACCTGCAGCAGCTTGTAATTATCATAGGAGAAGAAATTAGGTTCGCTATGAACAACCAAAATAACCCCTTCGACTTGTCCATTCACCAGAATGGGCGAGCCAATGAGCGACCGCGAATCGGTCAACTGCATAAGCTTGGAACTGATCTTATTATTAATCATATAGTCCGAAATAATAATGGGCTCTTTGGTATTATAGATCAATCCAGAAAAACCTTGATTCAGCGAAATCGCCTCATGAAACATGGCAGGCAGATTGGTCGCTTGCACTATTAGCTTCTCACTATCCTTGTCGGTCTGAAGAATACAGCTGTAATCAGCACCGAATATGCTTAAAATCTCACTTGAAGCCGAATTGAAGATCTCATTAAGCCGCAAACTTTGATTCAACTGCTTCGTAATCTCATTGATAAGTCGCAATTCATTAATCATCAAATTCGATTGCTCGTATAGTTTGGCATTTTCAAAAGCCGATCCTGCTGTATCTGCGAGCAAAGAGATGAATTGCAGATCAGATGCATGTATCAAATCATGCTCCGACTTCATATACAGCACCCCGTAAACACCTTGTTTCCCTGATAGTGGCGCGGCGACATTGCCTATGCTGGCCCCTGAGCGTTCCGACGTAGGCTCAAATATCACATGCCCTTCCATAAAAGCACGCGTACGGATATCATCTTCTGCATTCTGGAAATTCAAAGGCTTCACATATAGGTTATTAGAATCATTATCCTGAGATAAGAGCAAGTCAACGTGAATATTCGGATAAAAACGATATATACAATCAATGACTTCTGTCAACACAGAGTCGACATCAATCTTAGCGTGCAGTTTCTTGGAAGCTTCAAATAGAATATCATGCTTCTTGAATTCAATTTCTCTTTGCTGATGCTGCATAAATAGCTGCTCATACTTGCGGCGATCATCCACCGTTTGAACACAGCTTTGAAAAGAAAGTGCCAGTGTATACAACAATTGCATTAATTCTTCCGTCGATACATAAGTCTGAGACAATAGTCCCATGTAGGCGATAAGCCTGCCTTGGGAATCATAGACTGGGACGGCAGCAGCATGCGTTGATTTCAATTCAATGATTTGCATGTCATTGCCTGACATGACTTGAAGCATGGGATTCACTGCACAGCGCGCAAATGGATTGTCGCTCTGAATCGCATAGCTCCACGAAGCATTAGTGGACAAAACGCTTTCAGAAAAAGTCGTCTCATGCGAGCAAGCATTCATAACTGAAAGCTCAGTATTTACCCATAACAGGGCAGTGTGACGGGGCAGCATCGCTTGTCCAAATTGAAAAATCCAATAATCAGAAGCATCAAACAAGAGCTGCCCTGAATTGGCTTCCCCATAGGAAAAGTTGCTAGAAAGAACAAGTCCTTGCCGAAGAAACTCTTCGAAGTGCTCTGCGCGACTATGTTGTTTCATACTACGAAGCGATTCACTCATAGGCTCTCCTTCACTAACAAACTGTAGTCCTATTGATTCAGGCTAAATGTTACCTCATATATCATACTATTTTTCTTTCCTGATTGCACGAATTTTTCGAATCGTCGCGCAGGATTGACACTTGACACTTGCCGCTGTTTTTAATAAAATTAGAAGTCGAGTAACAACATGATTTCGGTGAATGCCATTTGTGATCACCCTCACTGCTTTTGCTCCTGTCAAGACAGCGGCTGAACTACTCTTGTCAGGGAATCACATTATGATTCGTAAGCAAAACCAGGCACTTGTCTTCACCCTAACATTTAGCTGCTATCTACTAAACTATTTGTTAAAAAGAAGGAGTTTTTCCTAAATGTCACGTTATACAGGACCTAAATTCAAACTAAGCCGCCGCGTTGGTATTTCCTTGAGCGGTAACGGTAAAGACATGAAACGCCCATTCCCTCCAGGTCAACATGGCCCAGGACAACGTAAAAAAATGAGCGGTTACGGCGTTCAATTAAATGAAAAACAAAAACTTCGTCACATGTACGGTTTGAACGAGAAGCAATTCCGCAACTTGTTCGACAAAGCTTCCAAATTGAAAGGTATTTCCGGTGAGAACTTCATGATCTTGCTTGAAAGCCGTTTGGACAACTTGGTTTACCGTCTTGGTCTTTCCAACTCCCGTGCAGGCGCACGTCAATTGGTTGCTCACGGTCACGTAACTGTGAACGGCAAAAAAGTAGACATCGCTTCTTACATCGTATCTACTGGTGACGTAATCGCGCTTCGCGAAAGAAGCAAAGGTCTTTCCGCAGTGAAAGAAGCTCTTGCTAACCGTAACTACCTGCCAACATACCTTGAGTTCAACGACGCAAGCGTAGAAGGCAAGTACATCCGTTTGCCAGAACGTTCCGAGCTTCCACAAGAAATTGACGAGAAACAAATCGTCGAGTTCTACAGCCGTTAAGAGAGCTGAGACGCAAGTTGCTACGACAAAAAGCCCAAAACCCCTTGTATATAGGCGGTTTCGGGCTTTTTTTTATTAAATCAACAATGCAAGTTAATGCACAATAATGCGGGTAGACGCTCTTATATTTCCAAACGCTTTGTGAAAATGAAACCGCCTGACGAGTCCGCCGCGGCGCGGACGAAACCTACCGGCTTATATGCCGGGACGGTCGCGGGTCTCCGTTACGAGATGGCCATGCATGGCTAGTCTTTACATAAATTGTTCTTTGACAAATTCCCAAGCGCTTGGGAATTTGCCGAACACCTTAATGATAATTTAAATTTATTTCCATTTTTAGTTTTTATCGTTAAATAATAAATGGGCGTAGTGACACTGGGAGGTATAAACATTTCTTTTACTTTTGATGATTAAAAAAATTACAAAAGAACCTTAAATCTTTATCTCAAACAATAAATTTATCTTTGGGAGAATTGTTTAATTCGGATTTTATGGGAAACTCCTCAAACTCTCAATCGTTTAAGGAGTTTTAAAATCAGGAGGATTTGAAGTTCAAAGCGAAGAGGATTTCAATAACCTACAAAAAGATCTTTTTGATAAGTATGTAGCTGAACAGATAATATTCACCGATTGGAAAGCATTTCGGTTTTATTATCAAGCCTTCATAACGGACACCTCCAAGTATTTCATATTCAATTAAGCAAATTACCAAATATTACTTTAATATTACATATTAAAGATTTAATTGCATTACATTGGAAATTGTTATACTATAACTCTCGTAGGTAAATATAGTAAATTTTAGGAGGAAATAAACCGTTATGATGATGAAATTTTCTAAAAAAATCCTTACAGTCGGTATTATCGCATCTTCTCTTGCTTTTTCAGCACAATCAGCATTTGCAGCTACAATTTATGAGCAGTCAAACAACGACAGTTACAACTATGCACAAGTGATCAGCCAATACGGAAATGATACAATTGTAGGTAATCTCTCCAGCTCAAGTGATAGAGACTGGTACACATTCACGACACAACCGAGTGATGCAGGTAGAAGAATCTATGTTGTTCTCAATAATCCTACTGGTTACCATGCTGATTTTGTAATGAACAAGGGAACTGGTTCTACATTTGATAAAACATGGATGTCCTTTGGAAACGATAATGTCGGCCTATATTTTACTGCTGAAGGAAGCACAAGATACAATATCGTTATCTCACCTGCAGGAACAGATGATCCAAGTTCTAACTACTACTTAAATGTAACAATCCAATAACACACTTACTTCTAGAGCCTCCTTACATGGAGGTTTTTTTATTTTCCTTACTTTTGCGTCCATCATGTTCCTCAGTATTCAATCTGACCGTCGGCCACTTAAATAGATCGCGTCGCCAATTGGAGAACCAAGTTTCAGCGTACGCCTGCGCTTCATCTAGAAACTTACAATTTTTAAATAAAGCAACCCTGACAGATCTGAAGAATCTGTCCTGAGTTCTAGCAGCCATTTTAAAATGCCCTACATCAGTACTTGACTTTGGTTTAGATAAATACAGCCTAAGAGAGTGCCGACATCTGCGACCGTTCCAAGCTCAAAACGCTTATCTCGCATATACCATGGAATGCTCATTATCTTATTCCTTCCTGGTTAAGTTCTTTAATATTCAGTCGATCTCCTTCAACCCTTTAACGTAGTCAAACTGCTGTTAGATTTCTACAGCATCGCCGTTAAGCAGTGGAGGTTTCTTCCCCATGACTATGATCATTTCAATACCTCATGTAGTTGATTTGAATTTTTTGTTACTATTCAGTAAAAAATAGATAAAATATATTACCATTTATTTCAATAAAATTACATTTAAAATTATTTGTTGTATTAATTTGGAATTCGTTATATTATAACTCTCGTAGGAAAATATAGTAAATTTTAGGAGGAATCACGCAGATGAAGTTCAAGAAAATCACTCTAGTTTTAGCAGCAGTATCCGCATTAGCATTTGGAGCACAAAGCGCCTTTGCCCAATATGATGTCAATGAAAACCCTAATGCAAACAACTCATGGCAAGGCCCTGCTAGTGACAAAGTTGCACTTAATTATGGCGTTCATTTTGTCGGAACTCTATCCTCTTCCAGCGATGAAGACTGGTCTACATTTACTCCACCGAATAATACAATCGGTCCCGGTTCTTATGCTGACATAACTTTAGTATCACCTCCGGGATATAGCTATAATCTAGCAATTACTGATTCCAATGGTGGCTATGTAGCTAAGACTTGGTTACAAGACAGTGGAAATGTAGCTGTAGTACGCATTTATACAGAAGCAAATAGAACGTACTGGATTGGGGTAACTCCAGGATCTTCAATTAGTACTTGGAACTACCAACTAACAATTAATTAATTTTATACAAGACGTCGATCATGTTGTAGTTCGAAATGTATTACTAAATTCATATATTAGGAGAGTGTGGTAACTATGAAGAACAAAATTCTTTCAATTGCTTTTGCTTCCGTTATTATGGCTAGCTTCTCTGTAAGTTCTGCTTCCGCCGCTGACCTTAATGCAAGCAAGTATAAAAATGTGACTTATGATCAATCCGTAAACATGTGTCAAAACAAAAGCAATTACTACCTGGAAAGTGAACCTAACGGAAATTTCGACTATGCAGATAATGTTTGTTTGTATGGAAATAACTACAATTATGGAACAATAGGGTCATCTAACGATGTAGATGTGTATTCATTTAAAACAGGCCCAATGGATGCCGGAAGAACAGTTAGCGTTATATTAAATAATCCAAATGTTAAAACAGCGTCGTTTGCATTGAATAAAGAGTATGGGTCATCGTTTCCTAAAACCTATTTTGATTTTAGTGACAATAGAAGTGAAGGCGCTACTTTTACTGCTGAGGCAAACACTAGATATAATATCTATGTTAATCCTGCAGACTCAAGCCCAGATCCATCTCAAAGATATTATGTTAGTGTTTCAATTCAATAGGAGATCAAACAAATCAAGTCTCAGGAAGTCTGACCTTCGGGTCAAGTGGGGCTACAATTGGGGCTAATTGATGGGCAACGCCCGCAAGCCCTTAAGTAACGGGTATTTTTGTCGCCAACGAGTTCTACAGCCGTTAATAAAAGATGAGGGTTGTCCTCAAGTAGATTCATCTACTTGGCGACAGCCCTCTTTTTTTCATTGGTTCCGGCTCTGGCCCTATTTAATAAAGAATAAGAGTCCCTAAGGACTCCTCTCGATTGTTCCTAAGCAAACTGCACCAGGTAGTAATTCTTTTTGCCGCGGCGAACAACAAGGTAAGCTTCACCTAGTTTGCCCAGATCTTTGGCAATCGCCTCAATCGTCGTCACTTTGACGCCGTTAACCGTCACAGCTCCGCTTTCGATATCCTGACGTGCTTGGCGCTTGGATGGCGCGGCACCTACGGCGATTAGCAAGTCGACGAGCGCAATATCCTCTTGTTCCAAAGTTGTGGAAGGAACATCTTTGAAAGCTTCCTCAATTTCCACACGAGAAAGATCTTGAATGTTGCCGCTGAACAAAGCTGCGGTGATGTTTAAAGCACTTTCCAGCGCTTCTCCCCCATGGACCAACTGCGTGACTTCACGAGCAAGCAGCTTCTGCGCTTCTCGCTTCTCAGGCTGCGATTTCACTTCTTCTTCCAAACGTTCGATTTCTTCATGCGATATGAAAGTGAAGTATTTGAGAAAACGAATAACATCGTTATCTGCCGTACCCAGCCAGAACTGATAGAACTGGTAAGGTGATGTTTTGCTTGCATCCAGCCAAATCGCACCACCTTCGGTTTTGCCGAACTTTTGACCGTCGCTTTTGGTTACAAGCGGCAAGGTTACACCGTAAGCGCGTTGATCCGTTGTTTTGCCAATAAGCTCGAGTCCAGCTGTAATGTTGCCCCACTGATCGCTGCCCCCGATCTGCAGCGAACAATTCTTCGTCTCATTTAGTTTCAAGAAATCGTACGATTGCAGGATCATATAGCTGAATTCGGTGAACGAAATCCCCTTCGTAATCCGGGAATCCACGGAATCTTTGGCCAGCATGTAGTTGACTGTAAAGTTTTTACCTACATCCCGCAAAAATTCAATGACGTTCAATGAACCCAACCAGTCATAGTTGTTAACTAGCTCAGCGCTATTCTCGATATCGTTTGAGAAGTTAAGAAAGCGGGAAAGCTGCTCTTTGATGCTTTGTGACCACGCGACGACGGTTTCCGGTCCATTCAGCGTTCTCTCATTGGCTTTACCGCTCGGATCACCAATTAGACCTGTGCCGCCGCCAACGAGCGCAAGAGGAATATGTCCGGCCTGCTGAAAGCGTCTCAGAGTTAGAATGGGCAATAAACTCCCGATGTGCAAACTATCCGCTGTTGGATCGAAGCCGCAATAAAGCACCACTCGCTCTTCGCTTAGCTTTTTGTCCAAGCCCTCTCGGTCCGTAATTTGGTGAAGCAGTCCACGAAACTCCAGATCTTTTAAAATTGTCATGTTCATCCATCTCCTTTGTCATAAAAAAATACAAAAAAAGCCTTCTCATCCACAAAGGGACGAGAAGACTTGACTCGCGGTACCACCCTAATTAAAACAGCAGTTACGTACATCTATAACGATAAGTTCCGTGTACAGCTGACTGTTTTCACTCAAGAACCTATAACGGGGTTTAATCGGCAGACACTACTGGTGCAGCCCAATTGGCTGCAGGTTCCCATCTACTGCTCAAGACCGTAATTCACTAACCTGCAGGTACCGGTTCGCACCATCCACCGGCTCTCTGAAAGCATCCACAAGCTACCTACTGCTGATCCATCCATGCATTTGTTTCAATTTATATCACAACTCTTCCATTGTTGTCAAACCATCTATCATCGTTTCTTCCCTCCAGTATTACCGCAAAAGCTGCAATTATGGTATACTGTATGGGTTCATGTAAGGAGGAATATTGGAACTTATGCGCAATTTTTTCGCGAAATGGAATCGACCTTGGGTGAGAACCACATTCAAAGTCACTTGGATTACTTTAAAATGGACCCTGATTAGCGCCTTTTTGGCAGGCCTATTAGGCGGATCCGCCGCATTCGGATATGTTAGCGCATTGGTCAAGAAAGACCCTGTCCGCAGCGAAGAATCGATTCGTCAGCAAATTCAGGAAAATGCCGTTACAGGCTTTGCCTATTTCAATGACGACACAGTGATTGGCCAATTGCGTACGGAAGAAGATCGACGTCTCGCTCAGCTCAATGATATCCCGCAAGTTGTTTTGGATGCAGTCCTGTCCATTGAGGACAAAGACTTCAAAACGCATCACGGAATCGATTTCCGCGGACTTTATCGCGCTGTTAGCCAGAAGCTTCTGAATGAAGAAGTGCAAACCGGGGGCAGTACCATCACGCAGCAGCTCGCTAGACGGGTATTTCTAACATTAGACCGCGATGATGGTCGTAAAGCAAGGGAATTGCTGCTTGCCTTACGAATGGAACGTTTGATGTCCAAGGACGAAATTCTACTTGCCTATTTGAACAAAATTCCATACGGTAACGGAGCTACAGGATACAATCTGTACGGCATCAAAGCCGCCGCCAAGGGCTTATTCAACATCGACGACTTAGACAAACTGAATGTCGCTCAAGCTGCTTATCTGGCTGGACTACCGCAATCACCATCCCAGTACTCCGCCTTTACCAGCAAACCTGCATTCGATGATGAGGGTTACAAAAAAGCCGTTATACGTGAACAATTAGTCCTCAAACGGATGCTGGAAGAAAAGAAAATTACAAATGAACAATACCAAGAGGCATTGAAATTCGATCTCAAAACTTCGATGGCCCCTGCAGCTCAGAAAGCTTATACAACCTATCCTTATCTCATGATTGAGACCGAGCAGGAAGCAGCGGAAATTCTGCTTAAGATCCAGAAGCCTGAGCTCGATCCCAAGACCAACCAAGCAGCTTATAATGAAGCATTAAAAGGTGTACATACGCAGCTCTTGCGCGGCGGTTATCAAATTTATACCACCATCGACAAGACAATCTATGATTCTATGCACGAGATTTCGAGCAACGAGAAGAATTTTGCCCCTACCGATGAGAAAAAAGGCGGTATCGAGCAAGTAGGCGCCATTATGATTGATTCCAAAACCGGAGCCATCAAAGGCATGATTGAAGGCCGCAACTTCTTTGATGAACAGCTCAATCACGCCACACAGGCGTATAGACAACCGGGATCAACGATGAAACCTATCGCCGCTTATATCCCTGCTTTAGAAAAAGGCGTCATTCAACCAGCAAGCATCGTGGATGATATCCCAATTATTCTTAAGGATGGTGTCAAAGGCTTCCATCTCCCAGAGAACTGGGATCACAAATTCCATGGTCTTATGACCGCTCGGAGAGCCTTGAACCAGTCCTATAACATCCCTGCTATTGACATCTTCCTGAACAAAGTCGGCATTAATAATGCTTGGGATTTCGCCAAAAAGCTGGGGATTACATCGATCCAAAAAGAAGATTACTATGCACAAACGGGCGTAATCGGAGGTTTAAGCCGCGGTACATCGGTCAAAGAACTAACCGGCGCTTATGCATCCATTCCGAATAAAGGCGTTTATAATGAAACCTTTATGATTCGTGAAATTAAAGATTCCAATGGCAAGATCATTTATAGCCATGATCAGAAGCCTGCACAAGTCTACTCACCACAAAGCGCATATCTGATTACGGATATGATGAAAACGGTCATTAGCCAAGGTACGGCGACTGACCTAATGAAAAATTATAAATCCTATGGCAAAATTGAAATTTCCGGCAAAACAGGTTCTACACAAGACGATGCCGATGCTTGGTTCATGGGATTCACCCCAGACATCACAGTTGGTGTGTGGATTGGTTACGATCAACCCATTAATAAATTGTCATCGTCGACGAAATCAACGCAAGCGCATCAAACGTATCACGCCAAAGACATATGGGCGCTGATTATGAACAGGACAATTGAGCAAAAGCCAGAGCTCTTCCCAAACAAAACATTTGCCAAACCTGACGGTATCGTCTCGGCAACGGTCTCCAGCTTATCGGGGAAACTGCCAAGCGAGTTAACATCCGGTTCGGACCATCAAGTTACCGATATTTTCAACAAGAAGTTCGTCCCAACGGAAGTTGACAATGTGATGGTCAAAATGAAGATCAGCTCCTATAATAGTTTAAATTACATGGCGCAAGACGCAACGCCAGCCGATTTCGTTCAAGAAAAAACGGTCATCAAACGCCAAAAATCAATCAGCCAGTTGCTGAAAGAAATCCAAGATGCAATGAGCAAACTGCCTGAGAAGAGCAGAAAGCCCATTGATAATTACAAACCTACTGATTACGATGACGATGCGCCATCTGAAGTCGATCCACGGGTTGACGACGGCAAAGAGCCAACCGCACCAACGAATGTGGCTGTGACGAAGTCCGGAGACACTGCGACGATCACCTTCACACCAAGTGCCAACGCGGATCTGGTTGGCTATCGGATCTATCGCTCCGATAATCGTGGCAAGTTCCAACTCATTGGCGGCAAAGTCGTCTTGGCTGGTGAAGAAGCGAAGTTTACCGATCATATCCCAGCTTCCAGCTTAATGGGCTATTACATCACTGCCGTCGATGTTGTCGGCAAAGAGTCGCAAGCGAGCCGTTCCTCCTATACAGACGGAAGTTCCTTGGACTCCTTGTTCGTTCCTCCTGCAGACGGCAATGAGATTCCAGGCAGCACCAACCCGCCTAACGGTGGTACAGGTGAGACTAATACAGGGAACGGAACTGGTACTGGAACTGGTACTGGGAACGGAAATGGAAACAGCAGCAGCCCAAGTCCTACAGCCAAAGATGCTCCTACTGCGCCATCGGGTCTTAAAGCCAAAGTTGACGGCGCCGGCATTGTTCTAAACTGGAAAGCCAATCCAACCAAGGATAAAGTAAAGAAGTATAACGTTTATTTTAGCGACAAAGAAAAAGGCACCTTCACGAAGCTTGGTTCTGTCGATAACGCAACAGAGTTTCACTACTACGCGGCCGCTTACAACGGATATTACAAAGTTAGCGCTGTGAGTGATGCAGGCGAATCGAAACCATCAGCAGCCATTGCTTTTAATAATTAAAATCAGGAAGAAGATCCGGTTGTTGCCGGATCTTCTTTTTTTGATTGCACTGAGAGCAAGATAGCTAAAGAGAAGCCAGCTGTTGGCATCGCTCTAAAACGACAAAAGCCTCCACACACCAAGTACTGGTGCAAGGAGGCTTTCCTATGTCGTTAACTTAATCTTCGATTGTCGATAGATCACCTGTCGGAAGATTGAGCTCCCAAGCTTTAAGCACACGACGCATAATTTTACCACTGCGTGTTTTTGGCAGCTTGTCTTTGAATTCAATTTCGCGAGGCGCCGCGTGAGCAGACAGCCCCTCTTTGACAAACTTGGAGATATCCGCTTTCAGCTCATCGGACGGCGTGAAGCCTTCGCGAAGCGCGATAAACGCTTTGATAATTTCTCCACGCATAGGGTCAGGCTTACCAATAACACCTGCTTCAGCAACTGCCGGATGCTCCACCAGCTTGCTTTCCACCTCGAAAGGACCTACACGCTCTCCGGCTGTGTTAATCACGTCATCTACTCGGCCTTGGAACCAGAAGTAGCCTTCTTCATCCTGATAAGCGGAATCACCTGATACGTACCAGCCCGTCAAACGGAAATACTCTTCATATTTAGATGGGTTATTCCAAATTTTGCGCATCATGGACGGCCAAGGTGTTTTGATCGCCAGATTCCCCATCCGATTAGGAGGCAGCACATTGCCAGCATCATCGATAATAGCGGCTTCAACACCTGGAATTGGACGGCCCATGGAACCAGGCTTAATCGTCATTGCAGGGTAGTTACAAATTAACTGACCCCCTGTTTCGGTCATCCACCATGTATCATGAATACGTTGGTTGTATACTTTCAAGCCCCAACGAACCACTTCTGGATTTAACGGCTCCCCTACGCTGAGCACATGGCGAAGCGAAGAAAGATCGTAGCCAGCAACAACATCATCGCCTGCGCCCATCAACATCCGGAAGGCTGTTGGTGCACTATACCAGACAGTAACTTTATATTTCTGAAGCGTCGTGTACCAGTCTTGCGGACTGAATCGTCCGCCCCGAATGACGTTCGTGGCGCCATTCAACCATGGGGCAAAGATCCCGTAAGAGGTTCCTGTTACCCACCCTGGATCCGCTGTACACCAGTAAATATCGTCTTCTTTAAGATCCAATACAATTTGACCTGTATAATAGTGTTGTATCATCGCGTTCTGAACGTGGAAAACGCCTTTGGGTTTACCCGTTGATCCAGACGTGTAATGAATGATCAAGCCGTCTTCGCGATCCAACCATTCGATATCCAAATCCGTTGAAGCATTGGCCATCTCTTTGTGGAAGTCAACTTGACCTTCCGCCAGTTCAACGTCTTCGCCGACCACGATGACATGTTTCAAATGAGGAAGATCGTTGTAAGGAACACGTGAAAGCAAGCTTGGTGTCGTAATAATCGCGACAGCTTCACTATCTTCCAGACGATCTCTTACCGCTGTTTCCATGAAAGCTTCAAACAATGGACCGACGACAGCCCCGATCTTCAACGTCCCGAGCAAAGCGTAATAAAGTTCCGGCGTCCGAGGCATGAAAATGAAGACGCGCTCGCCTTTGGCAACGCCAAGTCCGCGAAGCACATTGCCAAATTGATTGGATTTGGCTTTCATTTGACCAAAAGTAACGGCTTCTTCCCTCGTATTATCACTGTAGTAAAGTGCGACTTTATCCTTTTTGGATGACTCTGCATGGCGGTCAATAGCTTCATAGGCCATGTTTACTTTGCCAGTTTCATACCATGAAAAACTTTTCTCGATGTCTTTCCAGTCAAATGATGCATGTGTTTGTTCGTAATTTTCCATGTTTGGGTTAGGGGATACAGCTTCAATGAGTTCTACTTTCATTTGCTCCATGTACGAAAAACCCTCCTCACGTGATAAACCGCTTTCATTTTACTGATGTATTTGAGCAAAATGTGATCGATTTTTGACATATTCTATTATATCATACTGATTATTTTTCGCATACGTAAAAATTCGACTTTAAATCCCCCATAAAATTTGGTATAAGTTTACTATGACCTAAGGGAAAAGGAAACATCCATCATGCTGTTTTTCAAAAGGAGAGCTAAAGTTATGCAGCATATCAAAATCTACCACTCACACAGCTTGCAAGCCGCTCCTGATCAACCAGAGATCATCATTGAAGGACCTGTTTCGGCAGATCGCTTGCAGGATCTCTCCATGCACAACAAATTGGACGCTTTTCGCCGACCCAAAGAGCAGCTAGAGGCCTTAATCGAAATCGCACAATTGCCAGAAGGACGTATAATAATTGCAAGGGATGCCTCCACTATCGTGGGCTATGTCACCTTCCATTATCCGGATGAGATTGAGCGCTGGTCGCAAGGTCATATGCAGGATTTGATAGAATTAGGCGCTATTGAAGTCGCTGATGACTATCGAGCTGTTGGCTTGGGTAAAAAGATGATTCGCCTTGCCTTTGCGGGAGATCAAATGGAGAATATCATCTGTTTTACAACCGAGTACTATTGGCATTGGGACTTGGAGACAAGCAAGCTAACCGTCTGGGAATATCGTCAGATGATGGAAAAATTAATGAAAAGCGTCGACATGATTTGGTTCGCAACAGATGATCCTGAAATCTGCTCGCATCCGGCCAACTGCCTGATGGTGCGAATTGGCAAGCAGGTGCCTATTTCTTCGCAGGAGCAATTCGATCGCATTCGCTTCCAACAACGATTCATGTATTAGTTAGTTTTTGATATTCGTTTCTGAGCAATCAAGGGATATGTAGGGCTTCAAGCGAGATTGTTAGCCAATTCGGGGGAATTTGGGATATGAACAAGAAGGCATCCAGTCCAGTCTTTATTTATGATGAGGAAGAAATTGCTTATAAATTCAATGAAGACCATCCGTTCAATCAAGATCGTTTGACGATGACGGTTGATCTGCTGCGCAAGGCAGGCGCTCTGCCGGACCGCGCTATTCGGAAGCCTCGTCCCGCCACGGATAACGAGCTATTGCGGGTTCATTCACAAGCCTATATCGATGCTGTGAAAGGACTTAGCTGTCCCGTGCCGGAGGAACGCTTCGTCCAGGCAGCGTCGCGCTTTGGACTAGATACCGATGACACGCCCTATTTTGCCGGGATGCATGACATCACGGCTGAGGTTGTTGGAGGTTCCATCACCGCAGTCGACTTGGTGATGTCCGGTGCAGCCCCGCACGCCCTCCACCTGGGCGGCGGCTTGCACCACGCCCTGCAAAGCAAGGGCGCAGGCTTCTGCGTGTACAATGACGCCTCAGCGGCCATTGCTCACGCTCAAGAGACGTACGGCGCGAAGGTGCTGTACGTCGACACGGATGTGCATCATGGGGATGGCGTGCAGTGGACCTTCTACGCCGATCCCCTGGTATGCACGCTGTCCATTCATGAGACGGGGAAATTTCTATTCCCCGGCACAGGAGCCGTGAACGAACGCGGTGAAGGCGACGCGTTCGGCACAAACATCAACATCCCGGTGGAGCCCTACACCGAGGACGACTCCTGGCTGGAATGCTTCAGCGAGGTTCTCACCGCGACCATCGCCCGCTTCCAGCCGGACATCATTATTTCGCAGCATGGCTGCGACGCCCATGCGCTGGACCCTCTCGCGCATGTCCACTGTTCCATGCGCGTGTACAAGGCTATGCCCGAGCTGATCCACGCCCTTGCGCACCAATGGTGCGCAGGGCGGTGGGTCGCGCTCGGCGGCGGCGGGTACGACATCTGGCGCGTCGTACCGCGGGCCTGGAGCCTGCTCTGGCTCGTCATGAGCGAGCAGGCTCACTTAGACCAGCTGGAGGCGCAGCCGCAGCTGGCGCTCCCTCAGACGTGGCTGGACGCCTGGCAGAGCAAGAGCCCTGTCCATCTGCCTGCGACATGGCTGGACCCTGTTGAGGACTGGGCGCCGATTCCAAGGCGCGAAGCGATCGCCGAGAAGAACCGGCATACCAAAGAGTTAGCCATGATGTATTTGAAATAATAGGCGCGAAAGTCAAAAGCTCAGAACCAGCCAATAAGGCGAGTTCTGAGCTTTTGATCTACATACAGTATTGCCAAGCTTTTAATTTTGCCACTTCTATCTCTATAGCTGCTTCACGATTTCCTCGACCATTTTGTACGAATTCTCGGAAGCCAGGACCGTAAATTCAGCGAAGTTCACATGTGCGGAGCCATCTGCTTTATCGGACATAGAGCGCAGCACCACATAAGGAACGGCATTCATCGAGCAAACTTGCGCAACGGAAGCTCCTTCCATTTCGACACACACGCCGTCAAGCTCTAGGCGAAGATTAGCAACAGCTTCTCTGCTGGCAATAAACTGATCGCCGGACAGCACTCGGCCCTTTTTGACTTTACCAGCAAACAGCTTCTCGCCCGCAGCAACTGCTATCTCCACTAATGCAGGATCAGCTTGGAACACAGAGTTGGCCTCGTAAGGAATAATGCCACGTGGGAAACCAAGCGCTGTCACATCCATATCGTGCTGCATGCATTCGCTGGATATCACCAGATCCCCGATGTTCAATTCAGGATCCAACGCCCCGGCTACACCGGTAAATATAATTGCTTCAATACCGAAAGTATCAATCAAAATCTGAGTCGTTACAGCCGCATTAACCTTGCCTACTCCTGTCCGGCAGACAACAACCTGCTTCCCTAGATAAGTACCTTCACGGAACGTAATGCCCGCTTTCACAGTTTCCCGCACATCACTAATATGGGATACCAATCGTTCAATCTCTTCATTCATAGCGCCGATGAGCGCAATCTTCGTCCATTTCATTCCCTATTCCTCTTTTCTTGTTGTTTACATGAGAAAACCTCCACCGCAGTCAGCCCTAGGGTTGACCTCGATTAGAGGTTTGTTAGATTAAGATGGCTCTTTAACCGAATTCCGGTAGATCACTTCATGGGGCAGAATAACCTGCATGTTGTCTGTCGACTCTTTGTTCATCAACTTCGTGAGCAAACGCATCGACACCGCTCCGATATCATACATCGGTTGAGCGACAGTCGTTAATGTCGGTCTAACCATAGACGCCATGCGAATGTTGTCCACACTGATAACTGCAATATCTTGCGGGACTCTTAGCCCGTTGTCTTGAATCGTATGAATGGCACCAATCGCCATTTCATCTGTAGCGGAGAAGATAGCCGTCGGTCTAGGTGAAAGCCCCAAGAAATACTCTACTGCATCCACACTGGATTCATAACGGTAGTTCCCTATACGAACGTACTCATCGCGAAGCTCAATCCCAGCTTCATCCAAAGCTCTCTTGTACCCTTGATAACGGGCAAACCCATTAGCAGGATCTTGCAAAGTACCAGAGATCATTGCGATATCACGGTGACCCGCAGCGATTAGGACATTCACAGCATCGAAAGCCGCTTTCTCATGATCGATATCAACGGAGGCCATCGTTTGGTTCTCATCCTTCGTCCCGCAAAGGACTACAGGAACTGAGGAAGTGCGGAATGCTTGTGCATGATCCTCGGTAACTACACCACCCATGAACAGCAATCCATCGACTTGCTTCTCGAGCAGCGTGTTAATAACGCGGATCTCTTTTTCTTTTTTCTTATCGGCATTACACAAAATGATATTGTAATGATACATATTCGCAATATCTTCAATTCCACGCGCTACTTCAGCAAAGATCGAGTTGGAAATATCGGGAATAACAACGCCAACCGTTGTCGTCTTCTTGCTGGCCAATCCTCTTGCCACCGCATTAGGGCGGTAACCGAGACGTTCAATGGCTTCAAAAACCTTCTTGCGTGTTTGCGGCTTCACGTTCGGATTATTATTAACAACCCTAGAAACGGTTGCCATGGAAACTCCAGCTTCTCTAGCTACATCATAAATGGTTACGGTCACGGTTACTCTCTCCATTTTCAAAAGTATTCTGCGATCCTAGTATATAAAAGTTATGATACGACAAATTAATCCATCTTGCAATGTAAATTGAAAATGCTTTGAAAATAATTTCAATTTGTTTTCAAAACGATGACATATTATGTATAAAAGCCAACCCCAACTGGGATTGGCCGGTGCTGCTTATGTCGAAATTGCACTCTGTGTGATTTGAGACAACCGCTTGCGAATTTCTTCGGTCCATGGTTCGTCACCCAGTGATTGGGCCAGCAATAAAATGTCCAGCAGCTCGTTAATCCGTTCTTCCACTATTTTTTCCATGGAGTCATTCATATGCTCTTTCTCTGTCACTTTCAGCAATAGAAACGCGACTTCCGAAATTTCATGGAAAAAAAGCTGCTGTTTCTCCGGCTTGCTCCCCAGCTTCCCAATTAAACTTGTCAGCTCTGGTTTGACATGAGGAACAACCTCGCTTCGACCACAGGCTTCACAGGAATAAATCGGTACATTCTCAATGTCGACTTTATTTTGATAAATAACCGTACGCAGACGAAGGTTCATCGTGCGTCCGCACTTGCAATACTTTTGCATTCTAACACTCCTTCACTGGCAGGCGGCATGTACATGAGTTGCTTGTACTATGATATTCTACTATATCGGTCGATTTCCTTCCGACTTATGAGTAGTAGTTTTTGCCACCTCTGGAAGCGAAATGTTACTTTGCCTGTCCCTTGTTATATTGGATAAGTTCATCCACAAAGCGTTTGGAAAATGCAGGAAGATCTGGCGGTCTCCGCCCTGAAATAATGTTCCGATCGACGACAACCTCTTCATCCAGCCACGTTGCACCGGCATTTTCGAGATCGTCTCGAATGCCTGGCGTTGAAGTCATCGTATATCCGTTCACAATCTTGGCTGAGATCAACACCCAACCGGCATGGCAGATTTGAGCAATGGGTTTCACATCGGCATGAAATTCTTGTGTAAGACGAATCACGTCTGCAAAGCGACGCAGCTTGTCCGGCGCCCAGCCGCCAGGCACATATAGACCAATGTAATCCGAAGATTTGACTTCGTCGAAAGCATAATCCGTCGTAATTGGCACACCATATTTGCCATGATAAACCGTTTTGGCCTTAGGACCCACAATGTCAACGACAACCCCAGATTCACGCAAGCGCAGCACAGGATACCACATTTCTAAGTCTTCAAATTCTTCATCAACAAAAGCCAGCACTTTCGTTCCCGTTAACGCCATGCTAATTACCTCCTACGATCGATTCGGTTTGTTCGGTTTGAGCAAGCAACTCTATAATTTCATCGCTTGTTTTGCATACTAGAATTTGATTAACCAATTGTTTGCACTTCTTCGCATCGCTGCTTAGAAGGCGGTGTTTGACTTGCAGAAGCGTTTGGACGGAGATGCTCAACTCCTCAATCCCTAGCCCCAGCCATATCGGCAAAGCGCGGATATCCCCCGCCATTTCGCCGCACACGCCTACAGGAATACCTACACTTTTGGCGGCATCAATGACGTGTTTGAGAAGCCTGATGACTGCTGGATGATACGGATTGTATAAATGCGCAATATTCTCATTCATTCGATCAACCGCCAAAACATATTGAACAAGATCATTCGTACCAATACTCATGAAATTCACTTCACTGGCCAGGACATCGGCGATCAGCGCCGCGGCCGGCACCTCAATCGTTAATCCCACTTCAATATTCGCATTGAAAGGAATGCCTTGCGCGCTTAATTCTGATTTGGCTTTCTCCAGAATTGCTTTGGCTTCACGGACCTCATCCAAGGAGGTAACCATCGGATACATGATTTTCACATTTCCGTAATGGCTCGCCCGCAAAATTGCTTTGAGCTGGATCACGAATAACTCCTTGCGATCCAATGAAATTCGAATAGCACGATACCCTAGAAAAGGGTTATCCTCTTTGGGCAGCGGCATATAATCGAGCTTCTTATCCCCGCCAATATCAAGCGTACGAATGACGATGGGGCGGCCTTTGAGCTGCTTGGCCGCATGACGATACACTTCGAACTGTTCCTCCTCGCCAGGCAAGGAGTCGCGATCCATGTACAAGTATTCCGTCCGAAACAGACCTACACCGGATGCTCCATTGCGCAACACCTGATCAATCTCCATGACCGAATTAATATTGGCGTGCAAATTCACATAGCTGTTGTCCATGGTTACAGGCGCCACATCGGCGATTTCCTGCAAGCTCTCCTTGAACTCCAGCCAATTCCTTTTGCGAGCTTGATAACGCTCAATTGTCGTCTTGTCCGGATTAATATAAAGTGTACCTTCTTGACCATCGATGATCAAAAAATCGCCATTTTGAATGGGTCGCAGCAGCTTTCCTTCCAACCCAAGCACATAAGGGACTGACATCGCTCTTGCCATAATAGAAACATGCGAATGCGTGCCACCGAGAATCGTAAGCAGTCCCAGTACTTTCGTTGGATCCAGATGCGCTAATTGCGATGGTGTCAGTTCTTTGGCCACTAATATGTAAGGATGATCAATTGGAGGCACGGTTGTGCTTGTATCCCCTAACAAATGCTTGAGCAGCCTGTTGCCGACATCTTTGATATCCAGCGCCCGTTCCTTCATGTATTCATCATCAATCATATTAAACATACTGACAAACTTGTCGATGACTTCCTTGACAGCAACTTCAGCCGCTTTGTACTGCAATTCTATAATGCCTTGAATCTCATTCATAAAGATAGGATCTTCCAGGATCGCTAAATGAGCATCAAATATATACGCTTGATCCTGCCCAACGACTTCTTTGATCTCCTGCTTGATCAGCTCAAGCTCATCTTTGGACGAGCGAATCCCATCATATAACCGCTCAAATTCGTAAGCCAAATCGGTAACATCGATCATTTTCTCAGGAAAATCCCACTCCCAGGTAGGAATGACAAAAGCCTGACCCATCGTAATCCCTGATGACGCGCCTATTCCTCTGATCATCCGTTCGTCCCCCCCGTAGATTTAGTAGGCTTCAAGACAACGGACATGACAGAACCTTGGCCTTTTTTGACAGTTTTGAACGGAGCAAAGCTCCAGGACTTCACCAGATCAGGATTCGTGATAATCATCGGTGTCGCCAGGGATGAGGCAAATTTCTTCACCTTATTATAATTAAACTTAATCAAGAGCTGTCCCGCCTCTACCTTGTCCCCTTCTTTCACAACGGCATTGAAACATTTGCCAGGCAAACTGGATGTATCAATCCCGATATGCAGTAAGACTTCAAGCCCTTCCTCCGTCAAAATACCAAGCGCATGCATAGTCGGATAGATATGCATAATGGTGCCAGCCACAGGAGAAACCAATTCTCCTTTTTCAGGAATGAAAGCAACACCATTACCGACCAAACGCGAGGCAAAGATGCGGTCAGGCACTTCCTCAATGGGGATCATGCGACCTTGCATAGGGGAAGTAAACAGCACAACATGGATGTCTTTGCGCAATACTTTCATGATTTCTTCACGAATCAACTCTGAGAATGTTCCGAACACGACCTGAACATTGCCTCCTCCAAGTCGAATGACGCCTGCTGCTCCTAAGTGTCGTAATGCCGTGATGTCCATCAAACGATCATTGACAAGTGTAAGTCGCAATCTGGTAATGCAGGCCTCAATCTTCTTAATATTGTCTTTCCCGCCGAGTGCTTGCAAAATAAGGGGGGATCGATAAGGAATATCACCCGCCCATTCTTCTAATGAAGAACCTTCTTCCCTGCCTGGTGTAGGAATTTGAAACCGCCGGATCGCCCATCGAAACAAGAAATAATAGAGTAACCCATAGACTAAGCCAATCGGAATCAAAAGCAAGCCATTGTGTGATAAATGCAAATTAATGATGTAGTCGATGGCACCCGCGGAATAAGAAAAACCATGCTGAATATGCAGTTCATAAGCTAACCACATCGCCGCACCTGATAAAATAGCATGAATCACAAATAAATAAGGTGCGACAAAAAGAAAGGCAAATTCGATGGGCTCCGTCACACCCGTCAAAAAAGAAGCAAGTGCTGCTGTCAGAAAAGTGGCTTTAATCTTAGGCTTGAGATCCTCCCGAGCTTCGCCAATAATGGCAAACGCGATGGCAGGAAGCGCAAACATCATGATTGGATACAAGCCCGCCATGTACGTGCCAGCCGTAGGGTCTCCCGCAAAATAACGCGGCAAATCGCCATAGGCCATATGACCGGTCGGGGTCTCGTACGCACCAACCTGAAACCAGAAGAAATTGTTCAGAATATGATGCAAGCCTGAGGGAACCAGCAGGCGATGAGCAATTCCATAAACAAAAGCGCCAAAGCCGCCCAATCCAAGCAACCAACTGGACAGCTTCCCCATTGCCAATTCCAAGTAAGGACCTATGGCGATCATAATATAGGAAACCACTAACGTAGAAAGTCCCATAATGAGAGGCACCATGCGGGGTCCGCCAAAAAATTGTATGTACTCCGGGAGCTTAATTTCCTTGCAACGATGATAAATAATGGCAGCTAGTAACCCAATTAGTATTCCGCCTGACACGCCCAATTGAAATTGCGAGCCTAACGCATGCTCGATAAGCCTCGTGAACATGAAATAACCAAGCATGGCTGAAAGTCCAGCAATCCCTGCGCTTTCCGTCAGGCCAAGCGCCACACCAACAGCGAATATAATCGGTATATAATCAAAGACTGTATTCCCAGCAAGCAGCAGCATGTCCCCGAAGCCGGATGCATGAATGACATCCCAAGGCAAATCCCCTAGGCGAAGCAGCACAGCAGCAATAGGAAGCGCAATGGTGGGCAGCATTAAAGAGCGGCCAAGCTGTTGTAAGTTCCCCATCCAGTTCAAACGTATGCTACCTCCTAAACGTTTTGCTTTAGCAAAACTGACATCGTAAACCAAAGCTTCTCATATCAAATCGTAAAGCTTGTTCGCTTGTTTGTCAAAACAAAATAAGCAGGTCGAAGATCGACCTGCTTATGGACAACTACGAATCGCAAGAGCGATTAGTAAGAGGAATTATATCCGTATTGCTGCCCAATTCCTGAATTGTTAAATGTTGGAGAGAACGATTGAATCCCTTGTTGTTGTTGATAGCTTTGCTGAGGAGCTGCTTGTTGAGCACCATACCCAGATTGGAAGGACTGTTGCGATGGCGTTGACGAATCGCTTCTCAGGTAAGCATCATGACCTGGTTGATTGCCGCGATAGTTCGCCGTATGGTAAGCATTCGGAGAAACATTTGCTTGCCCATATGATTGGTTGGATTGCACCGAACTGCCATATTGCGTTGGCGCGTAGGATTGTTGTGTCGCATAGCCGAATTGTTGAGTTGGCTGTGAATTAAAAGTGCTATTGATGCCACTTATCGAAGCATAGCCACCTTGGTAATTCGTTTGTTGTTGAGAAGGTGTTGAGGAGTCACTGTGCAAATAAGCATCATGCCCTGGTTGATTCCCACGATAATTAGCTGTGTGGAAAGCATCCGGCGATGGTGCTTGGCTGTAAGATTGTGTTGATTGCTGGATTGGGTTTTGCTGGCTGTAGAAAGATTGCACAAAACCTGAAGGTTGGAACTGTTTTTGATAACCTTGATACTGCGTGTTATTGTTGCCTTGATATTGCGAAGTCGAAGCTTGATACCCTTGTGTGCCTTGGGAACCTTGAATGCCTTGAGAAGCATTCCCATAAGATGAAGCACCGTAACCGTTAAAGTTATTGTTATTGTTATACATGTGTAAAATCCTCCTCAGAAATCATTATTTGGGCGCCTCTTTTTGGGGCCTTTAATATTCTCTCCGATTGTTGATTTTTTATTAATGGAAGCCTATGGGATATTGCCGTTCATGGATTACATACTTTCTATACACATAAATTGACTATGTATCTGGAGTGTGACATAATCCAAATGTACGTATTCTTTTCGAGGAGATGACCCCAATGGCATATGATGTAATTATTATTGGCGCAGGTCCCGCGGGGGCTAGTGCAGCCTTATTCACTTCCAAAGCAGGCAAAAAAACACTTGTTATTGACAATGATCAGAGCGTTACCAAACGAGCATGGGTTGAAAATCATTACGGTGTTGAAGAGATCACAGGACCTAATTTGGTGGAAATCGGCAAGAAGCAAGCCACGAAATTCGGAACAGAATTCGTACAAGGCAAAGCTACAGCCTTAACCTCAACAGATGCAGGGTATCAAATAACGACCGAGAATGGTACATACGAAGGTACACATATTATTCTGGCAACCGGGCTTTCCACTGAACTTGCTGAAGCAGCAGGTATCCAAACGAAACCTGGGACAGAACCACGTATCAAAACGGTTATAGATGCTGATGCCCAAGGTCAAAGCAGCCTCAAAGGCGTCTGGGCAGCAGGAACGATTGCAGGTGTAAGCATGCATACAATTATTACAGCTGGTGACGGCGCTAAAGTCGCTATTAATGTGATAAGTGAGCTCAATGGTGCACGCTATGTAGATCATGATGTACTAAAATCCTAATTTTTATTATTAGAAAAACGGCTTCGCAGCCCTGATAGATCCGTCTCTTCTTAGCGGCAAAACCTTATAAGGGAACTAGAGGACGCTAATTAAGCAAAAAGTAGGGATGCGTGGGTAATAGCGGAACTACAGGGTCTTAATTCCACGAAAACGTTGAAAATTCCCATGAAACGGCAAAATAGCGTACTGTAGTTCCCTCACCCTCCCAAAAATGACACTTTTAGCTAGAATAACGCATCGTAGTTCCTTTACCTCCGCGAGAGGCAGTTGGAATAACTCCGCGTTTACTCCAAAACAAATAAACTCTTATATTTCTAAAAAAACCGCTTCTCTCTTACCCAATGGGTAAAGAAAAGCGGTTTTTCATTTTGCCACAAGAAGCGGACATCAGTTATTTCTGGGGTTCAAAATGGCATCTTCCACTTTAATGCAGCGGTCCATGATAACTTCAAGCCCACCTTCAGAAGCAATACGAGCTGCCTCTTCATTCACGATCTCCAGTTGAAGCCAAAAAACTTTGGCTTTGATCTTCACTGCTTCTTCCGCGACAGGTACAACTTGATCGGCACGGCGGAATACATTGACGATGTCGATAGGCTCGGGAATGTCGGATAAAGTGGCATAGCACTTCTCACCCAGAATTTCTGTGGCATTCGGATTCACAGGAATGATCCGGTAACCTCTGCTCTGCATAGCCGCGGAAACCATATACGACGTGCGATCCGCTTTATCAGACAAACCAACGACCGCGATATTGCCGGCGCTTGCCAATATTTCTTTGATGTGATCTCTGGACGGATTTTCGAAAGACATATGCTTCCCTCCTATTTTTTCAAATATGTCAGACCTTGTTTCCCCATAGCGGTCCAGCTCTCAATAAACTGGGCTTTATTAACCTGCACCTGTTTCTTGCCGCTTAGTGGATCATTCAAGTATACATTATTCTCATCATACCCCACCAATAATACAGCATGTTCGGCATATGTTGTTTTGAGCGGGCCGGTTGGCGTCTCCCAGGTTACCCATTTGTATGGAATGTTGAAATCAATGGTCGTCCAGGCAATAACCGGTATATCCCTAGCAATCTGCTGCTCGTACATGTCAAAAGATTCACCTGTAATATCGATAGCTTGAGGCATATAGTGCTTCAGCAAGGGAAAAAGTCCCGAGTGATAGATGCCAAAGCCTCTCGTCTTCCGGGTCACATCTCCGACAAATCCTGTGTTCGGATTGCCCCATGAGGCAATTGAGCCATCCGCGTTCAAGGTCGCCGGCGTCTCGTCTTTGGGCATCTCGGCCGCGAGGTCCATTTTATTTTTGGCAATGCCTGCGTAATTCAGCAGCATCGTCAAGCTTGTAATTTCACAACCCGCCGGAAGTTCAGGGAGCTGAGCAAACACTGGCGCATCAATCATAGCGGATTTCTTGATCTGGGCAACCGGTGTCGGCGCAGGCGTTTGGGCGGCTTTGACTGCTGCTGTTGGTGTGGCGATTATTGCGGTGGGACTGGAAGCAAAAATAGCCGGTTCCTTGCCCGTCGCTTTGGCATATAGCAAAACAGCAAACACACTGCTGGCAAACACGAGCCCGCCAACGAGGAAAAAGCCAAACGTCACCTTCAATCCCTGCCAAATAATCTTCATGCTGATCTCACCCGTTCGTTGTATTGAGAATCTCTTAATCACTCACAAGTTCAACCTGAGCACCAATCGAACGCAAATGGTCAAAATATTGCGGGTAAGATTTGGCTACATGATGGGCATCATGAATAATCAAACCTTGCTCGGAACGAAGACCAACGACAGTTAAAGCCATGATCACACGATGATCGAAATGGGCATTAATTTCGACACCGCCTGTTACGCCTTGTGGTTTGCCATGCACAATAATTTCGCTTTGGCGTTCTTCCACATCAGCGCCGGCTTTACGCAGCTCGTTCAAATAATCGGTAATTCGGTCGCACTCTTTATATCTTAAATTTTCGACATTATAGAACCGGGAAGTCCCTTCCGCGAACACTGCCGCAGCTACCATAGCCAGCACGGCATCCGTGAAGTGATCACCATCAAATTCCCCTGCAATCAGCTTCTGATTGCCGCGAACATGCACAACACCGTCTTCATGCGTTAAGTTCACGCCCATCGCGCGCAACACGTCCACACAAGCTTTCTCGCCTTGTTTGCTGTTCTCCTCAAGCCGCAGTACACGGACATCTGAATTCGTCACAGCGGCAGCGGCCAAAATGGCAGCAGACCCAGGGTAATCCCCTTGAATGACATATTCCTTAGCTTGATAGGATTGTCTGCCTGGTATGCGGTAATGCATAAGGTCTTCACTTGCATGCACGACAATACCCGCCTGCGCCAAAACTTCCAGCGTTTGGCCAACAATGATTTTGGACTTCAAGTCATGCAAGACTTCAATCTCGCTATCTTCTTCAAGCAACGGTGTCATGAATAAAAGAGAACTCAGGAATTGGGAGCTGACATTGCCAGAAACGGTTAATTTGCCGCCGCGTGGTTGTCCCCCTTTAATAGTTATCGGCAGACGACCGTTAGAATGTTGTACTTCCACACCCATTTGCTGCAAAGTATCGATTAAATCATCATGTGGACGTTTACCCAGCGATTCCGGGTACGTATTAACGAAGGTCAGATCCGGACAAAAAGCAGCTGTAGACATCAAAAACCGCAGAACAGCGCCGGCATTTCCCACATTTAACTCAGAAACATGCTTAGGATGTTTGCCGAAGCCTGTGATAACGATTTTCTCGTCATCTTCTTCAATAATGGCACCCAAATCACGGACACAACGTCTCATTGCATCACTATCTTCACTATGAGCCGGATAATAAATGGTACTTGTCCCATCTGCAAGTGCTCCGATTAACAAATAACGGGTTGTGTAGTTTTTCGAGGATAGTGCATTGATTTCCCCTTGAAGCTGGGAAGTTGGTTTCACGATGGCTTTCATGTCGTTGATAACTCCTTCGTAAGTGTTTATATGTAATATCCGATGAAGGTAAGTAGAATTCCACCGGTATAACTGAGCAAGGTATACAGCATCGAAACTTTCCATTGACCTGCAAGCAGCAATCTCATACATTCTAGATTCATCGTTGAAAATGTCGTAAAAGCGCCCATAAAACCAGTGCCGATCAAAAGTTTCCAATTGTCATAAGCATGGTATTTCATGAGGATTCCAATTAGAAAACTGCCCAAAAGATTTATTGTCAGTGTACCATACGGAATAGAACTTGGGAACCTTCTACTCAGGTAACTCCCTAGTTGAAAACGGCCAATCGCACCGAAAAAACCACCAAAACTCACCAAACACATCGCCCATATCCACATAAATGTCAAGAGAGATTCCCCCCTTGAATGGACTTAGCTAGGCGAATACCCAGCCAGGTTATGAGAAGTCCTCCCCATAAACTGCCAAGGACATAGAGGAAAGCTAGAATCATATGACCCTGCCTTAACATATTAACGGTTTCATAGCTAAACGTAGAGAATGTAGTAAATGAGCCTATAAAGCCAGTTGTTATGGCCATTTGCAGTTGGGCTGGTATCCGCAGCTTATCTGTAAAAACAAGAAACCCAAGCAGTAAACAGCCCGCTAAATTGCAAAAAAAAGTTCCCCATGGAAAAACGATCTCCGTGCTTGGATTCCAGATTGTTGAGAACCCGAAGCGCGCGAGCGCGCCCAAGATGCCTGCTAAACCAATATAGAGCATAGTCCTGTAACTGCGTTTGCTGTCCATCCGTTTGACATCTCCGCTTATTGTTTCTATCATTACTTGTTAGGGGATTCCCCCATATACGAAAGCTTGGAGGTTCTATTATGGATACCATTTCACCATCTGAAATCAAAGAAAGACTACGCAGCGGTGACAAACTTACCATCATTGACGTACGCGAAGATGAAGAAGTAGCTGCTGGCATGATTCCAAGCGCCATACATATTCCGCTAGGTCAACTGCCTGAACGACTCGCAGAAATTCCTAAAACCGAGGAAGTCATTCTTGTCTGCCGCAGCGGAGCACGCAGTGGACGCGCACTTGGCTTCCTGGAATCACAAGGCTACCAAGGCCTCAAAAATATGACAGGCGGCATGCTGGAATGGGAGGACTAAGCTTAATCGCTTGTCCCCTATTTTCATTTCACGACTTGCGCCAGAATAAGCTCCACGATCTCATTCGTTGACAGTTCAGTTGTATCAATCACTGTGTGCGCGAAATCATAGGATGACTTCCGTTGTTCCAACAACGTGTTCACGCGCTCTTCCACATTGCCTTGCAGCAAAGGTCGATTCGTATCGCTGCTTACTCGCGCAATGATCGTCTCCGCAGAAGCTGTCAGCGCCACTACAAGGCCGTTTTGCAGCATGCAGGTCCGATTGCTTTCTGCCAACACCGCTCCCCCGCCTGTCGCCACTACCTGCCTCTCACCTTCCAGAATATGCGCAAGCGTCTTACTCTCCAATGTACGGAAATAAGCTTCGCCATGTTGTTGAAATAAATCTGCAATACGCGACTGCTGCTCCTCTTCCAGAACGGCATCAGAATCACGAAACTTCCAGTCCAGACGCTCCGCCAACAGGCTCCCTACCGTTGATTTACCAGTCCCCATAAAACCTACAAGTACAATATTTCTTGCTGTCACATGAATCCCCTTTTCTCATATGCTGATCATACAAACTTTCCCAACATCATACCATAGCCGACATACCATGAATACAATCCATCAAAAAATCATATAGTAGAGTGAATAAATTCCAGATCAACCGTTAAGATTTTAAGAGAGACCTTATGTTGACAAGGAGAGATGAAGCTTTGAACCCAATTGTTGCCTACACCAACCGCACGCAAGGCAAACTGGAGCAAATCTTACACCCGAGTTACATCCTTTGCAAAGATGATGTTGTCTGGATTTTGGAGTTTATTAAGAAAAAAGTGGCTGAAGAAGACCCGCGTATGCAAGGCCTTGCTCAACCACGATTATTACAAAATTTCCGTTATTTTGCCGAAGTCTCGTTAATGCTCATTCACCGGCGGAACGGCTTTGATCAAGAGGCCGATCGCTTGAAAATGTGGCTGCGCGAGGCTGCGTATGGCTTACAGGATGAAGCTTAATCCCTGTTTCTCTTAGTTTTCCATCCAGTTGAAGTGGAAGGAACCTTCTTTGTCCACACGTTGGAACGTGTGAGCTCCGAAGTAATCGCGCTGTGCTTGCAGCAAGTTAGCAGGAAGTCTTTCAGTCCGGTAGCTGTCATAGTAAGCAAGTGCGGAAGCGAAAGCTGGAACTGCGATACCGCGAGTTACCGCTTCTGCGATAACTTGTCTCCAGGATTGTTGATAGTTATCAACAACACCATTGAAGTAGTTGTCCAGCAGCAAGTTTCTCAATGCTGGATCGCGATCATACGCATCCTTAATATTTTGCAGGAATCTCGCACGAATGATACATCCGCCGCGGAAGATCATCGCAATGCTGCCATATTTCAGATTCCAGTTATATTCCTCGGAAGCTGCTCTCATTTGGGCAAAGCCTTGTGCATAAGAGCAAATTTTACTTGCGTAAAGCGCTTGGCGAACAGCCTCAATAAACGCTTTGCGATCGCCTGTGAAGGCTGGAGCAGCAGGTCCTTTGAGTACTTTGCTTGCTGCGACGCGCTCTTCTTTCATCGCGGAGATGAAACGGGAGAACACGGATTCCGTGATAATGGAAAGCGGTACGCCTAGGTCCAGAGCACTTTGGCTGGTCCATTTTCCTGTTCCCTTTTGACCTGCGGAATCCAGAATCACGTCAACCATCGGTTTGCCTGTTTCAGCATCATATTTGGTGAAAATATCACGCGTAATTTCGATCAAGTAGCTGTCAAGCTCACCGTTATTCCACTCCGTGAAAATCTCATGAAGCTCTTCTACGCTGACATTCAGCACATCTTTGAGCAATTGGTAAGCTTCGCAAATCAACTGCATGTCGCCATACTCAATCCCGTTATGCACCATTTTGACATAGTGTCCGGCACCGTCAGGTCCGATATATGTGCAGCAAGCGTCGTCGCCAACTTTAGCGGAAATTGCCTTCAGAATTGGCTCTACCAATTTGTAGGCATCTTCTTGACCGCCTGGCATAATCGATGGACCTTTCAATGCGCCTTCTTCACCGCCGGAAACGCCTGTTCCAACGAAACGAATACCATGTGCTTCCAAATCTTTGTTACGGCGTTGTGTATCCGGGAAGAATGCGTTGCCTCCATCAATGAGGATATCGCCTTTGTCCAAATACGGCAGCAATTGGTTAATCGTGTCATCCGTAGGACCGCCAGCTTTGACCATGATCAAAATTTTACGCGGAACTTCAAGGGATTGCACGAATTCTTCCACAGTGTATGTACCTACTAATTGTTTACCTTGGGCTTCTTCCAGAAGCTCTTTTGTTTTTTCGGCAGAACGATTAAATACGGATACAGTGAATCCTCTGCTCTCAATGTTCAAAGCCAAGTTTTTACCCATTACCGCTAGACCGACTACACCAATTTGTTGTTTAGACACGTCTCTCATACACCCTTCCGAAAAAAATATAAGTTTTAAATCGTCATCGCGCCAAAACCGCCATCCACTCTTAAAACAGACCCTGTGACAAAACTAGAAGCTTGTTCAGATGCAAGGAACACAGCAGCCCCTTGGAGCTCAGACGCTTCGCCAAATCGATTCATAGGCGTATGGCGCATGATGGATTCAATCCGTTCCGGAGACAAAATCTTGCGATTCTGTTCCGCGGGGAAGAACCCAGGAATAATCGCGTTCACACGCACACGACTTGGAGCGAATTCGCGAGCAAGGTTCTGTGTGATATTATTGACAGCTGCTTTGGAAGCGGAATAAGTGAACACGCGAGAAAGCGGAGGATCTGACGATACGGATGAAATATTAATAATGCTTCCGCCTTCGTTCCGATCAACCATGTATTTCCCAAACACTTGGCAGGCTAACACGACGCTCTTCAAATTAACCTCCATAATAGAATCCCATTCTTCCATGGAAATGTCAAAGAAAGGCGTAGCACTATTTTTGCCGGGACAATTCATCAGGATGTCCGCAGAGCCTGACCAAGCCAAAACTTCTTTGAGAACCAGTTCCAATTCCTCGCGTTTCGTCGCATCCGCTTGGAACGTATTCGCTTCTCCGCCAATCGCTTCAATACTTAGACGAACTTGATCGCTTTTCTCTTGATTGCGCCCCACGATGGCAACTTTCGCGCCATGACCGGCTAAAGCAAGGGCCATCGAGCCACCTAATGTACTGTTGCCGCCAATAATTACTGCTGTTTTCCCTGTAAGATCGAATAAATTCATCGTCTTCATCCCCTCTGCATGTTTGCTTGGCTAATCCCGTAGAAAGCAGCCTAAGCTTATTTATGTTTGAGGACTCCGTAGGTGCTGCCCTTGAAAGGCGGTAATCGCATCGAATTGATCTTTTAACTGATGATATACGCTTGTATAAATAGATGTCAATTGTTGATAAATGCGATAATCGCTTTCATTCACCTCGTGAGCCATTCCTACCTGTATCCATTGATGGGCATAAGAGAGATCATCAATCTCTCCCATCGCGAGCAAACCGAGCAAAGCTGCCCCGATTCCGGAACTTTCAATAGAATCCGGAACTGTAACGGACGTGCCGAGCATATCCGTCATCATTTGACGCCAGAAGGTTGATCTGGCAAAACCGCCTGATGCCCGAATCACAGCAGCCGGCCCCATCATGCGTTCCAGCGATGTTGCTACCGCTTGAATCGAGAACATAACGCCTTCGAGCGCTGCCCGAATCATATGCTTCTTCTGGTGGCTAAGCGAAAGACCGAAGTATACACCGCGTGCGTTCGCATTCCAGTAAGGGGCACGTTCTCCCGAAAGGAGCGGCAGGAAAAGCAGACCGTCCGACCCTGCGCCTACCTGTGACGCGAGCTCCGTCAAATAGTCGTAAGGATCGATGCCTTGACGCCGCGCTTCTTCGGCTTCGGCCGTCGCAATCTGATCTCTCACCCACCGGAAAACAATGCCGCCGTTGTTGATCGGTCCACCCACGACCCAGAAGTTTTCGGTGAGCGCATAGCAGAACAGCTTGCCTTCGGGGTCGGTTTGCGGTTTGTTGACCACGCTGCGCACCGCGCCGCTAGTGCCGATCGTGACGGCGATGACGCCTGGCTCGAAAGCGCC
Organism: Paenibacillus marchantiophytorum; assembly: GCF_014640555.1. Lineage (GTDB taxonomy): Bacteria > Bacillota > Bacilli > Paenibacillales > NBRC-103111 > Paenibacillus_E > Paenibacillus_E marchantiophytorum. Next base: position 40,356 of record NZ_BMHE01000001.1, read on the forward strand.
GACACCAAGATTGGCGAGCACGCCATCAGAAGCGCCGATTACGAAAGGTGTGTTAACGGCCAAGCCCATGGCCGCAGCGTAGGCTCCTGAGAGCCCTTCGACGCGGTATGTCGTTGGCACAAGCTCGGAGAGCTGCTCCTCCTTCACGCTGGCGTGATTAAGCGCATCTTCGTCCCAGACAAGATTCTCCAAGTTGAATAACCCTGTAGCACTAGCTAACGAATGGTCAATCAGATAGCGGCCAAATAGCTTCGCGAAGACATACTCCTTAATTCCGATAAATTTGTACGCATCCCTCATCAATTCCGGCTCGTTGTCCCTGAACCACATCAACTTGAGAAGCGGAGACATCGGATGAATCGGCGTGCCCGTCCGCGAGTAAATCTGCTGACCAAGACCGCTGCGCTTCAATTTCTCCGCATAGCTGGCACTTCGGTTGTCAGCCCAAGTGATACAGGCTGTTAGCGGCTTCGTATTCTCATCCACTGCGATCAAGCTATGCATAGCGGAACTGAAGGAGACACAGAGCACTTGATCAGGTGTAACGCTAAGTTTGCGAACGACAGCCCCTATTCCCTCTACAACAGCTTCAAAAATCTGATCGGGATCCTGTTCAGCGCGATCCGCTGTTGGCGTGAAAAGCGGGTACTCAATGGAATGTGAAGCCAAAACTTGACCTTCACGAGAAATGATCAGCGTCTTCGTGCTTGTTGTCCCTATGTCAGCCGCGATGATGTAAGGCCTGCTGGCACCCGTTTCAACAGATGTCCCACGCCCGGAAAGGGTCGTTGATTGGTCGGTCATTTGCTAATATTCCCCTCTGCATCAAATGAAAGTTCATAAGGCTCAGTTAAAATTTCAATATCCGGATGCTGGCGAGCCGCATCTAATAGATTAATTGAGATTTCAATCTCGCCGAGATGAAGCGTGTCTTGAATTCGAACCAATTTGCAGGTCGTATAATCTAGGATGTTACACGTTTTCACTGCTGCCTTGATCGCATACAAATCATTTTCCAGCGTTGTCGCTATTTTCGTTGGGGCACAGACGGTTGAAGTTAAGCCATTGGCATAAGTAAACTCCAAATTCGTTTTGTCCACCAGTCTTTGCGTTGTAAAATCGGCCGTTCCGACCCCATTCGCGTTCCCTTTGGTCTCATGGGTCAAGTCCAGCACAACCATCTTGGCAACATCGGGCCCTCCGTGTGCATAGGGTGTCGGGTAACGTCCTGTCACGTTCGGATCCATGCCGTCGCCGCTAACATTTTTACCGATATAGTCAATGACAAGAACATCGATTTCGTCAAACAAAATCTTAGGCAGACGCGATTTCGCTTCGATGAGAAGCAGTTCTTCACGCGCTTCAATCTCAGCTGCTGGCAGCACTTCCACCTGACAGGTCTCATCATACGCATTCTCGACAAGTGCAACACCGAACACGATCGGCAGCTTCTGGATCATCAAATTCGCCATAGCCGGCACGTTCTCTGCCATATATTTGAAGCCCAGCTGGTGACACGCTTCCGCACCTTTTTGCTTGCCAAGACCGATCGCGATCATTTTCATAATGCCGCTCTCAATCCGTCCGCGGAACGCAGTATGCGGCTTCACGCGGTTAATCACGACAATCGCATCCGCTTCAGAAGCGATCCGATCCACATAAACAGGCAAGCCATTAGGCAGCTGGTCGATCTGTACAACTTCCATCGAAGAGCGGATCGGAGCGCCCATGGTCGCTTCCGTTATGCCAAAATGCTGTAAAACCTCCGTTTGACCATCTGCTGTGGCTCCCCCGTGGCTGCCCATGCAGGGAACGATGAAAGGGAAAGCTCCTCTGTCTTTAATCGCATCAATCGTTGTCTTGGTAAAGCCGGCAATATTGGCGATACCTCGGCTGCCGACCGCAACCGCAACCTGCTGCCCTGGATGAATGCTGTTCATGACCCCGCTGCTAGCCAGCTTGTTCACGAGTTCGAGCTCGGGATGTTCCAGAATCGTGCGATCAAACTTCTGCCGAATCTTCACCATTTGCGGAATCGGAATGTCCTTTAATAATTCTCTTAGAATGCTCACGGGTGATCCCCTCTTTCTTTATGATGACAGTGAACGTACGGATTCCCTTACGATCAATTCTGTTTTCAAGAGCAGTTGCTCCGTCTCGTGCTGTTTATTTTCTATATTCCCAAGAAGGCGGATCGCGCCTTCTGTACTAATTTGTTCAATGGGTCTGCGAACCGTTGTCAGCGACGGCGTAACATACGCGGCAAACACCGTATCATCAAAGCCAACCACGGATATATCGCCTGGTACCTGCATCCCTGCTTCGGAGATCGCTTTCATAGCGCCTAGCGCCATTTCATCGTTACAGCAAAACACGGCTGTCGGTCTTTCCTTCAGCAGCAAAAATTGCTGCATCGCTTTGTGGCCGCTCTCCAAATCGTATAATCCCGGAATTCGGTAAGCCTCCGGCACGCGAATCTGATAATGCTTCATCGCTCTCTCGAAGCCATCCTTCCGATTCTGCGCGGATTTAAAACCTTGCCGGCCTTCAATCAACGCAATGCGCGAATGTCCCTGTTCAATCAAGTAGCTGCCTGCCAGGAACGCCCCTTGTTCTTCATCTGAGAGAACATTAAGAACGCCAGCTGTCGTCACTGGACGATTCAATACGACGAGTGGGATGCCTTTGCCTGCAATATGATCAATAATTCCCTGATCGTCATCACTCTGACTGACAACGATGATGCCATCGAAACTTTTCCGCGTAATCGAATGAAAGCTCGTATAATCATCAATCCCTTTGACAATGAGCTGGTAGCGATCCTGAATCACCGAGTTAACACCGCGGATAGCTTCATAGAAGAAGCCAGCGGAAGTTCCCTTGCTCAGGGTTGTAAAAAACAGCCCCAAGTTGTAAGACCGATCCAGCACAAGACTCTTGGCATTGTAATTGGGTGTGTAATCCAACTGCTCGGCGATGACCCGAATACGCTCTTTGGTTTCCTCTTGAATAAGCGGGCTGTTGTTCAGCGCTCTGGAAACCGTCGTATGAGAAACACCCGCTAGCTTGGCAATATCCTTAATGGTTACGCTCATACATTCACCTCTAACAGAAGCATACCATATTTATGCACACGTTAACAATAGTCTTTTTGCAACAAAAAAACTCCCCTTTCAGGGAGTTTCACTTTCCATTAATTTACGCAAAAAACGCAGGTAAATACGGTTTATTCTTTTCCAGCATTTCATCCATCAATTGCTTGGCGGCATTCACGGATGGCACCAACGGGTGATGCACAAGCGCCTGAAGGACCAAATCCCGGCTGCCAGTAACTGCCGCTTCAATGGTAAGTCGCTCATACGTTTTGACAGCGTGCATAAGCCCCTTCACATGTTCTGGCACTTTGGTTAATCCAATTGGGATTGGGCCTTGCCCGGTTACCAGACAGTTCACTTCGATACATGCATCCTTGGGAAGGAAATCGATGATGTTATCGTTCATAACGTTCAGCGTTTGGATATCTCTTCTGTCGTTATAGAGCGACACCATCAGATTTACAGCCGCTTCGGAATAGTAGGCGCCGCCGCGTTTCTCAAGCTGTTTAGGCTTCTCTTGCAAATCAGGATCCTGATAGAGCTCGAACAATTCGTCTTCCACTCGTTTCACTACCTCAGCGCGCGTACCGTTTTCCTTGAGTGAAGCCAGTTGTTCCTCCAACATGACATCGGTCATATAGAAATATTTTAAATAGTAAGATGGCAATGCCTCCAGTGATCGCAAGAAATCGGCATCCCATTCGCTGACTGGCACGTTTTTGCCGCTGTATTCTTCTCGGCGGTCAAGCAGTTCATGCAATTTGTCTTCACCGTTAATTTCTGCGCGCGTGACCCAGTGCAGATGATTCAAGCCAACAAATTCCGTATAAATTTGTTCAGCCGTGGCTTCATATTTCTTCATCAACCATTTGTGCAAACCTATGGGTGCATTGCATAAACCAATACTTTTCACCTTGGAGTATTTGTGAATTGCTTCTGTCACCATACCCGCAGGGTTCGTAAAGTTAAGCAGCCATGCGTTCGGGCTAAGCTCTTCGATATCCTTACAGATATCCAGCAAGACAGGGATCGTGCGCAAAGCCTTCATCATCCCGCCAGGGCCTGTCGTTTCCTGACCGATAATTCCGTGTTGATTGGGGATATGCTCATCCCATTTGCGAGCTTCCAGCAAACCTACACGCATCTGCGTGCTGATGAAGTCTGCATTGGCAATAGCTTCCCTGCGGTTCAGCGTTAAGTGGACTTCTATAGGGAGGCCAGACTTAGCTATCATTCTTTTCGCTAAATTCCCAACGATTTCAAGCTTATGCTTACCTGCTTCCACGTCCACGAGCCAAAGCTCTTTCACGGGCAACTGCTCGTAACTCAGAATGAATCCTTCAACAATTTCTGGCGTGTACGAAGAACCTCCGCCAATGATTGCTATTTTCAAAGCTTCTCTCATTGCACTCACATCCTTGTCTGATCTTATAGTGGGATTGCTTTATAATCGGATACCGTTCTAAGCTTGTCATAGACTTCCGGACTAAGAGGCTGGCCACCAGCTTCCATTGCCAACCACAGTGCGCCTATAACTGGCTCTACATTCAATTTGACAATTGACGCTTGCGGCGCAACTTGTTGCACGCCCTTTGCCAAATAATCCAGGATAAAAGGCCCCTCTCCTCTGGTTACAACACTTCCAGCCAGCACAATGTCAAAGCTTTCCCGTTCCATACCAAGTCGTCTAATAACAGCTGTCGCAGACTTACCCAGTTCTTCGCCTTGAACCCGGAGAATACGGAGGGCAACCTCATCGCCAAGCTTGGCCGCTTTGAACAGCAAGAGAACAGTAGAAAGCGGAACAGGCTTCTCATGATCCCAGAAGTCTCCAAACATCTCCTCCACTTTGCTATAGCCATATTCTTGCAGCAGGAGCTCAGTCAGCATCGTTGGCTGCTCTCTGCCATCCCAGGCACGGATAACGGCTCTGAAGGCTTCAATCGCAAGCGTGCCTCCACCACCGAAGTCACCGAACTTGTAAGTGAATCCTCCACATTGGAAGAAGTCACCCTGCCTATTCTTCCCTGCGCTGTTCGTCCCGCTTCCGCAAATCAGTACAACCCCATAAGGCCGCATCGTTCCCGCCCGCAAGGCAATCATCGTATCGCAGTCGATCTCATAATTGGAAAATCCGAGTTTGTGGATCAGCGGTCTCAGCACTTCATAATCAATAGGACGATCCGCCCCAGCAAGACCAAAAAAAGCAAACGTAATGTCTTCCCGTGATAATTGCGCTTGTGCCAAGGCCATATTTACCGAACTTGTAATGTTAGCCCGTGCAATATCCACACTGATCTGATGATTGCCATTCCCACTATGACCTTTCCCTATGATATTCCCGTTCTCATCTGACACTAAGGTATAAGTCTTGCTTCCACCTGCATCTACGCCCAAATAATACTTCATAGCTTCAACTCCCTTATGACTTCATGCGTTAGCTTCCAGCTTCATGTCTGGCCGTAGTTTCTCGAATTACAATAACTGGGTCTAACTTCATTGTAAGATGCCTCTCCGCCTGGCCGTCGATATGTCGCAGCAATTCTTCAACGGCAGCTTGACCCAGCTTATCTGCTGGCTGACGAACGGTTGTTAACTGAGGCCGGAACTCCGCAGCGAAGATTTGATCATCAAAGCCTATGACCGACATATCCTGAGGAACCTGAAGACCTGCTTGATTCAAGGCATTCATTAACCCGAAAGCGATATAATCATCAGCAGCAAAAACGGCACTTGGCCGCAAGCCGTCCTGAATCCATCTCTGGGCAATGTCATATCCGGATGAAATGGCGAACTGCCCTTGCTCGATCCAAAGCTTCGTCAAGCCCGCTTCCTGCATCGCATGTCGGTAACCGCGTTCCCTTTCGCTGCTGCTCAGAAACGGTTCTGGACCGCGAATATGAGCGATTTCCGTATGTCCGAGCTCAATCAAATGTCTCGTCGCTTCGTAACCACCTTTGAAATTATCTACAATGACAGATGAGATCTGCTCATCGATATGCTGATTATCCAGCAGCACAAAGGGCATCTTCTTTTTTTGCAATTCCTTCACATAGGCTTCTTCATTCGTCGGAGACAGCATCATCAAGCCGTCAACGCGATCTTCTTGAAATAACGATTTTTCAAACGAAGAAAATACGTCGTTAGATATAGATAAGGCCAAAAAATACCCTTTGGCCGCAAGGCGCTCATTCACTGATTTCACCACAGCATCGAAAAAGGAATCGTTCAGTGTCGCAATGGCAAGCCCGATTACGCCGGTTTTCCCGCGGGCCAAACTTCGAGCCGCAGCATTGGGATGATAGTCCAGCTCTTGCATCGCCTGCAGCACGCGCTGTCGATTGCTTTCACGCACAGTCCCTGCTTGATTAATGACGCGTGAAACGGTGACTACAGAGAGGCCGCACTTCTTCGCAACATCAAAAATACTTACTTTCATCACATACATCTCCTGTGTCACTCAAAAGTTTAAGCGCTTTAACTTTCATAAATTAATTATAAACGAAAAATTTAGTATGCACAAGCCAATTGTAAACACAAAAGAGAGTCCGTATGGTTAGATACAGGCTCTCTCTTTATTTAAATCCACTATTCATTTTCACATCTCCAATAAGAGCATTTCTTGTCTTAGTTCCACTAACTTCGTCTTGCTCTCCACAACGGCTTTGACATCGCCTGAGGCCATCGCATCATGTAAAGTAGCGAGCTCGTAATCCAGCTCCATGCGAAGAATTGGAATTCGGTCATCGGTCCGTTTGGATCGCAGCGCTTGCATGACTTCTTCTACTGTCACGGCAGGCTCCTTCTGATACAGCACTTTATGCTCGATTCCGCTAATTTCTACCATGCGAATAATTTCACCGAACATAATATTCTCAATGAGAATTTGCCGATCCTTGAATCTTTTCACTACAGCATGACCGCGGGTGTCGCCAATCAGCTTCTCCATCATTTCAGCCAGCTTCTCATCCTTGAAGGAATAGTTGCCTACGATCTTATACTTTTCTCCAATCCGTTCGAATTTAAGCTTAATAAGCTTGCGTCCTGTGCGAATGGAAATGATGAATTGTACATCGCTTTCGTTCCAATACAGCGAATATCCTTCTTGAATGAGCGCTTTAATGAAGTTCCGGATTAGCCGGCGATCAAATCGTAACTCTAGGTTGCAATATTCCACTTCATGACTCTTACTCACGGCAATCCCCTCCATAAATGGTGCTTTTGGTGTTGTTTAAATATTCAGACAACTTGTGTTCTTAATCTTATCTTATTATGAATTCTATGTTTTAGCAACTTGGATTATTGACATTTTTTTAAGGAAATACGTACAAAAAAAACTGAAGCCCGTTCAACAGGGCTCCAGCCTAAATCGATATGGAAAAACAAGCAAATTCCGTTCGCCTTTTATCGATTTAATGCCATCCCCAGAAAAAACCATCTCGTTCCCAAGCGGCTTTCCCGCCGTGCAATTTTTTGAATATTTTCTTCACTTCCTTGGAAATGGCTTGATTGCCGTTTTCATTCACATAAATAAACGTTTCCCCATATTGACGCAGGATATGATCAACAGCTGCTTTCTGGTGTAAGATGCCCGCGGATTTCAACTCCTCCAGCATCCACTCCGCAACTTCATTCGCCGTAACAGACATTCTTCTTCTCTCCCTTTTGTTCGCCTATCACCAAAGCCTATCGTTAGGCGAGTCATGACATCTTTCTATTGTATCATATTTTCATGAAATCATCGTCCTAGCAGGTACAGGAGCACAATCGCCATGTGTGTTGCACATAAAAAGAACCCCTTCAAATTAATGAAGAGGTTCTTATCCACTTTTGATTTAAATAAAAGCCACGTATGGCTTACTTTTTTTTGAAATTTTCAATTGCTTTCAGCAACTTTATTCTTTTAGAATTAATTCCTTCTATTATTTTTGTCTTATCTTTGCCAATTAGTTGGGGCTTCTTTCTTTTTTGAGCTGGCATAAACATCACCTCGCTCATAATATGCAACAACGTAACTAAATTAGCACAAAAATCAAAGAAATTTCATTCATCAAAGAATTCAGATACAAATTTTTCATCATATAATTCTAATAACATACTTACAAGCCCTTTTGTTGTATCGTGCTTAGTCTCTGACTCAATGAGGTAATTAAACCCTCTATCGCGATACCATTCCCATTTTTCGAAAACAGAATCTGTAGTGACAAAACGTTCATTCGTTTTTTGAGCAAGGTCTATAACATAATTTATTACAAATGTACCAATCCCAAATTTCTGAAATGCACTAGCTACACCAAGTCTAGCTATGTCTAAAGAATATTTATGCTGATCATGCAGACCCACAACAGTAGTAGTATCAAAGCTAAGCGGCAATCTTTGAAGAGTAAAGAAGCCACATAACTCATCATCTAGATAAACTAGTGTGGTACTGGCTTCTCTTAATATATGAGTTTGGAATGCTTCAGTTATTAAGAAATTTTCAATTGAAGAATTACCGCATTTAAAGTTTTTAATTACCTCAATATCAGCCAATGAGATAGATTTTAAAACGATATTATTTAGATCTATTTGTAATTCCTTTGACATAATCTTTTGCGGCCATCTTTCTCTCTAATAGACTTTGAACAATTTTCGTATTATTATTAAGCCTGTCTACTAATTTAGCTGCATCTGTTCCAGTAACATAGGGTCTTTCTCTCATGCTTACAGCCATAATAATGCCCTCCTATCAATAACTCTTTAAATTAAAATAGTACTTTAAAAACTATTATCCATCTAACTAATAAAAGCAACTTAAATATAGTATAACATATTACTAAATAATATTTAATAGATTCAAGGAAAAATATGGATGAAAATTTATACATCTTTCAATGCATTTCCATCCATGCACCCAACTAGGCCGCCTCCGCGTCGCCAGGACGAAGAATCACCGATCCAATGCCGAGCAGAATTAAGGCAAACAGGGTCAACACGCCCATATGCATCCACATCTGGGACAAACTCTGGCCCGATGCCATGCGCTGTATGGCATCGATCACCCACTTTTGCGGAACGAAGTTAGCGAGCTTCTGCATCCAGTCGGGCATCAACGTAATCGGCCAGAAGCAGCCGCCAAGCATACAGGTTGGGGTGATGATGATGGAGTTAATGATACTTATATTCTGAGCATTTTTAACCATTCCGGCTATAGCGCTTGCAATCCCCATACTGGCCAACAAGAAAAACTCGAGAATTATGAATTGGGAAAAGAAAGGAAGCCCATAGTCATAATGCGTGACATACCGCGTGACGATTAAAATAACGACAACTTGCAAGGTTCCGACCAAAAAACTGCCTAGGAAGTTGCCAAGCATAATTTCAACGGAACGAACCGGGGCCGTGAAGGTTCTCGCTAAAGTTCGCATTCTGCGATCCTCCATCACAACCGAGACGGTATTACTAATAACACCCATCATGAACATCAGCATAAAGCCAATGACAATATGCATATTCGGATTCACATACAAGCCCAAATCTGTCATCTGCGATGAGACCTGATGCTTCTCGCTTTGCGTCAGTGTCTTCTCAACCGCTTCAAGATGAGCTTCCTTCGAAAGATTTGGCTTGTTGGTCAAAGCAGCGGTGCTTTGATACCTGGTCAACACACTGTCCAAAGTCATTTTGAGCGTTATCGAGGCTTCGCTGAGGTTTAATTGATACATATCAACTTGAGGTGATAATCCCTGCATCAGCGTTTCGCTGAAATTGTCAGGAATCACAAAAGCACCGCTCGCTTTTTGCTTAACTACTTTTTCTTTTAAAGCCGTCTCCGACGTTTGTTCCTGCAAACGGTAATCCGGGTAGGAAGACAACTCATGAAGCAGATGAGTCCCCAGCGTTCCCTTATCCAAATTCAAATAGACAATATCGATACGATTATCCGCTTGCTTTCCTAATACGCCAATAATTAGTGAAACCGCGGTAACCGGAATGAGCAAATACATCAGGAAGCCCTTTTTCTGGAATAACGTCCGACGCAGCATATTAAGCGCAATATATAAACTATTCATGATACCCCGCCTTTCGGTATATGATAAAGGACACGAGCAGCAAGCCCCCGCCAAAACAGCCCAAAACCAAGAGATGATGCCCGATAACACGCAAATCGCTGCCCAGCATAATTCGCAGCATGCCCTGCATTCCCCAATAATTAAGCGTATATGCCCCCAAACGTTGCAGTAAACCTTCGGGTAATGGCGTGAATCCCCCGCTTAGGAATGACATAACCAAAATAATCATTTGAAAAGACGTACTGATCGCTTTCGATGTCTTGGTCAATAAGGTGACCAACACCGCAAGGCTCATAGAAGCCACAATGATCCCGAAGCATACCAGGAAAAGCATGGCGTACGAGTGCCCCCAATCAACGCCATAGAAAACAATGGTCGCCGTTATTATAACTGCCGCTTGCACAATGGAAATGAACGTATTCCCGACCACTTTTCCCAATAAAATCTTGTATTCCTGCATAGGCATCGCATTTAATCTAGCTAATGTGTGCTTCTCTTTCTCATTTTGTAAACTTAGGGCTGTTGACATGCCGGAATAAAGTAAAAACATAACCAGCATAGACGCCGCGTAATATTGCATGGCTGTATACTGGGTATTAGAAGTTGTCAGCTTGCCTAATTGCACATGAGAAGGAGCCACAGCTTGGGAAGAACCTTGGGAAGTTTGGTCTTGCAGCCTTACAGCGGCATCCGAACCTCCTGTGATCATTATCGCTTGCCTGTGGTTCACTTGATCCAAAAAGGAGCGAAGAACCATCTGTGCAGTCAAATTTTGTCCATAATCATTCCCTAGTATCATTTCCCACTGGACTTCTTTCCCAGCTAACACCTGGCTGCTGAAATTACTTGGAATTACTAGAGCGAATTCCGAGGTTCCCAATTTAAGCCGGTCCATTGCTTCTTCTCGTGTTGGAATAAGCGTGGGTTGTAGGATTTGCTGCAACTCAGGTGTACTGAGAAAATTGGTGAACTCCTTACTTATCGGGCCGGTATCTGCCTGAACCAGATCAACTTTAACCATTTTTAAAGCATGATCTTCCACTTTGAACGCACCGGAAAGCGCAGAGCCCAAGATGAAGATCAATAACAACGGCATCAAAAATTGAATGACAAACACGTATCGCATACGTAATAATCGCAGTATTTCATACCTAGCAATGGTCCATATTTGCATCTTGACCTCCTCCTAGTCCCGCAACGTTCTTCCGGTCAACGACAGGAACAAGGCTTCAAGATCCGGCTCCACTTGTGTGAGCGATTGAATTTTCACGTCATGTTTAGCTAGAATGAACAAGATGTCCTGAAGATACGCATGGGACGTTCCAACCAACAATTCAAGCTGCTGCTCTTGCACTGTCACTTGCTTAATTCTCGGGTGTTCTCTGAGCTCATTGATAGCTTCATCTTTTAAATGAGCAACTTGGAGAATCACTTTATTATCCTGAGCGACCTTGCTTCGGAGCTCCTCTTGCGTGCCGCAGGCAATCAGATGACCATGATCCATAATCCCGACCCGCGAAGAAATTGCGGAAACTTCTTCCATGTAATGGGACGTATAGATAATGGTTGACCCCATGCGATTGAGGGTTCTTACCGACTCGAGGATATGATTGCGAGACTGTGGATCGATGCCTACTGTTGGCTCATCCATAATGATTAGCTTGGGATGATGCATAATCGCACAGGCAATATTCAACCGGCGTTTCATCCCTCCCGAGAAGGAACTCGGTTTATCGCGAGCACGATCAGATAGTCCTACGAATTCTAAAGCCTCCTCCACGCGGTCCTTCAAGAGCTTGCCGGATAAACCGTATAATCTGGCAAAAAAAGTGACATTCTCACGCGCCGTCAAATTTTCAAAAATCGCCAGTTCTTGGGGAACTAGGCCAATCCTGCGTTTAACTTCCAGTGTATCTTTGGCAACCGATAAACCGTCTACAACCATTTCACCCTGATCGATTTTCAGCAGTCCGCTCAACATTTTAATCGTCGTACTTTTGCCCGCACCATTGGGTCCCAAGAGTCCAAATACTTCGCCTTCGTGAATGGATAAATTAAGATGATCCACAGAAATCTGATTATTATATTTTTTTACAACATTTTTTAATTGAACAAAGCTCATATCATCCGCTCCCTTATACCATTCAACTTGATATAATTATTGTACTTTGCTTTCTGCACACGAACAGGTAGATTTAGTCATTCATTAAAGTGACAAAAGTCATAATCTCTGCAAAAGGCGTGTAAACCCACTTGGGTGGTATGCTATACTTTGCTTACTACTTGCCTAAAAGGATGGGAACCGTTTGACACCATTACTTCTGATATCCCGTTATGCTCTTATACTTGTCCCAGCGGTTGCTTCCATGTATCTACAAAAATATTCGGCCTATGGCACATATGTATTTTTTATTCTTTTGTTGGTTTGGATAGCTGAACTACGCAGAATCACTCGCTTGAAATCAGCTTGGATGCTGTTGCTTGAAATTGGCTTTGGGGCTTGGCTAAGCTACCAATATGACGGCATCTTGTTCATGCTCTTCTACTCTACCCTATTGTCTTATGTACATTACGTAAACAAGCATCTCTGTTATTACTTCATCTCCATCCAGTTGCTCTTATTAAATCTTTCTCTGCATGGGCAGCCTGCCAGTTATTATGTCATGGCAAATCTTATTTTCATCGCTCAGTCCATGCTCCTGCTTCATATGAGACAAATTGATCAAAACAGAGAAGAAGTGGAGCTTCTTTATGATCAACTGCGCAGACAGCACTATGAGCTAGATGAAGCACGCATGCAGCTTATGGATTATGCCAAACAGGTTGAGAATATTGCGCAAACGGATGAACGCAACCGTATCTCGCGGGACATTCATGATGATCTCGGGCATAAGCTGATTCGTCTCAAAATGATGATGGAAGCTTCTTTGCGTATCCTTCCGACCCAACAAAGCAAAGGTTTGGAGATGCTAACCTCCGTCAAAGACCAATTAACCGAAAGCATGGAGTTGCTTCGCACCACCGTTCGGCGGTTAAAGCCTGATGAAGATTCCTTGCAAACCTACTCCCTCGAACGACTCATTGCAGACTTGACGAAGGAGAATGGCATTGCAATTGAAGTTCAAATCACAGGAATGCCTTATGTGTTATATCCCAGTCTGGCTTTCATTCTTTACCGCAATGCGCAAGAAGCGATCACGAATGCCATTCGTCACGGCAGTGCAAGCAAGGTCGATATTCAATTAACCTATGACCCTAAACAAATTACCATGTGTGTGTCCAACAATGGCAATCTACCTGCTGCGTCCTCCGCCAAAGGCATTGGGATGAAAGGCATGGAAGAACGCAGCAAGCTCATCGGAGGCCAACTTTTCGTAACTTTGAAGGGTTATTATTCCGTAACAACGGTGTTGCCTACTTATCGCTAACAGGAATTGATTATAGAGAGGATTGAACGTACTTGATTCATTTACTTATTACAGATGATGACCCTTTTATCCGGGAAAGCTTAAAATTAATCATTGGCCTAGACGAAGATATCGAGGTCGCCGGCACTTGTACGAATGGGGATGAAGCATTGGCTTTTATCCAAAGCGGCAGTCAAGTTGATGTTGTCCTTATGGATATTCGGATGCCGATCTGTGACGGCGTACTGGGCACCTTGAAGATTAAACAAGCTTACCCGAACGTGGTTGTTCTAATCCTGACAACGTTTGACGATGATGAATTTATCGTTCAGGCTTTACGCAACGGGGCCAGCGGGTATCTGCTCAAAAATATTTCGCCCGATCGTATCATTCAAGGAATCAAAACCGTGGAGCAAGGCAATCTGCTCATTCATGCAGATATCGCCAAGAAATTGACCACTTTCATCAGCCCGAACACGATGCCATCTGTTCCTGCACCTAAAGCACTTAGCGCGTTGGGCTTAACCGCTAGTGAACAAACAGTTGTCATGAAAATTTCCGAAGGCCTTTCAAATAAAGAAATCGCCCAGGAGTTATTCCTGAGCGAAGGTACGGTAAAAAATTATATAACGGAAATACTCAGCAAGCTGAATCTCCGTGACCGAACACAAATTGCTATTTTTTATTTGAAACAACAATCAGGCGCGAATCGTTAATTGTTGACTTTGGTTACTTCGATATCTTCTTTGGAGGAACTTCCGACTACATAACTAGGTGTATTATTATTGCCATTAGTTTGTGAAAGCTTAAGCGTTGTGCGGTAGAAATGTCCATTCTCCGTGAGTAAGTAACTGTATGTATTCAGTTCTGGTAAGGCATCAATGATAATAGGGCTTGTCATATAGGGCTTTTTGTTAATTTCATAATATCGGAAGCTTTGGACATATTCCCTTATGGTCTTGAGCTTTAATGGATCTTGTTCACCAGTAATAACGATAGGTTCGTTAACGAGATATGAAATTTGCGGCGTTTCTGCCCAAATTTTCTTTAGTTCTTCTTCGCTAACATAAATGTCCTGTGTGTATTTCTCTTTAGCTTTTCTAAGACCGTCTGTTTTGACGCCCATGCGATTAAGATCTTGCAAGCGGTAATACGCCTGATCCGTTGTGTTCACCAAGACCGGATATGTCCCACCCCGATAATCCAAATACTGCGGATACGGGTACTGCAGCACAATCTCTGTGTAATTCGTCTCATTGCCTTCTGTTGGCTGCTGTGGATTAATACGCGGATTGATATAGATCGTTTTCGTGCTATCCTGCCAATTCACATTAGCTCCCAGGAAGCCCCCCAGCTCTTTCACAGGCAAGTAACTAGCATTATTATAAATTAACGGGGGATTCGCGAGCTGCACCTTCCGCCCATCTACAACCACATTAAAATCACTCCGCAAATAGGCGTCTACGCGCTGCAGCACATCTTGCGCATACACACCTGCTGTAAAACAAGTTCCCATAACCGTGCCCAGCACTGCAACTTTAGTCCACTTCGTCATACGCATAAGGTTGAATTCTCCTATCTATCCATTATGATGCTTTGCAAACAATATTCGGCAAGAACCTTGCTTTACCTCCTTATTTCTACAAAATAGGTCCTAATTCCTATGACTGCCCCTATGAAACTCGTAAACAATTGCGGGATCACCTGATTTGCTTTAAAATAGTTGGAAACATCTTTGAAAAGAGGAACAATCATGAGTTTCACTGGATTCGCCCAACATGAATTCGATACATTTGCTATAGAAGGCCTTGATGGACGCATGGAAGCGATTCGCGAACGGATCCAACCCAAATTCAAAGCACTCGGGGATTCGTTAGTCGAAGATTTGTCGCTGTTGTCCGGCACCGAAATGTTTCTGCATATTGCCAAGCATTTAAGACGTAAAGTCAACCCTCCGGTCGATACCTGGATGGCCATTTGCCCAAATAAACGCGGCTATAAGCAGGTTCCCCATTTCCAGGTTGGTCTCTTCGATGACCGGTTATTCATCTGGCTGGCGTTGATCTATGAACTGCCGACCAAGGGTCAGATTGCCGAATCCTTCCTGAAAGACATTCCGCGGTTGAAAAAAGAGATTCCTGCCGATTTCGTTATTTCTTTTGATCATATGAAAAAAGATGTGACACCCGTCTCCGAATTGAATACGAACAGCTGGAAAGAAGCCTTGGTACGCTTTCGAGATGTCAAAAAAGCCGAACTGCTGATCGGCCGCAACCTGCACTTCCAGGATCCCGTGTTGGTCAACCCAGTTGAACTGGAAAAGCTGATCAAGGAAACCTTTGAAAAACTAATCTCCTTATATCAAACTGCGGTTGACGTGAAGTAATTCCCTTTCATGGAAAATTTATGTGAAACTAAGGTTCTTTTAAACTAAAATGATCGCCTCCTGCACAGACTAAGTGCTGTAATTCCGAATTCACAGGAAAAGGAGGTATCAATGAACATGAATCAGCCCTATTTGAAAAAGCTCGTTGTAAGCTCGCTGGCCCTCACATTGATGCTAGGAAGCGCAGCGCTTCCTCCCCTATCAGCTGCGGCGAAAGCCCCATCTGATATTCAACAGGATAGCGCAACTATGCTGCAAAATGATGAGAATGCACAAGGCCGCCACAGCCGAAAATGGCCGATTATCGAAGATTCAGCTTCCGTAATCGGGATCGACAAAGATATTCTCGTTAAATCTCTGAAAAGCGGCAAAAGCATCGTGGAAGCAGCCGCAGACAAAGGGATGAATGAAGCTGACTTGACCGCCAAACTACAGCAGCTTAGGACAAGCAAAATCGAAGTTGCTGTGAAAGACGGCAAGTTGACAGCCGAGCAAGGCGAACATATGAAGCAAAAGCTTGGCGAACATCTCAAATTTATCCTGAACGAGAAGAACCTCCTCAGCAGCCATGCCGGGCATGGCAAGTGGCATAAGCTGGGCCTCAAGCCGGATACCGAGAAGCTCGCGAAGTCTCTTGGCCTGAGCAAGGATGAGCTGCGCGCACAACTGCATGCTGGGAAGTCGCTGGCTGAAATTGCGCAAGCCAAAGGCGTCTCCAAGGACAAGCTTGTCGCGTCCATCAAGGAGCAGTTAACCCCTTCCATTGAAAAGTGGGTCGACCACAAGAAAGAAGCGAAAGAAAAATAAGCTTGAGCAGATTGGTCAAAAGGCATCCCTTGGGGACAATGTCATTAAGTTAAGGCGCAGGGTTAAAATCAAAAAAAGAGCAGGTTATCTGAAAAGATAGCCCGCTCTTTTTTTGCATGAAAAAGAAAAAAAGAATTTGACAAGCAGTTGGAAGTGTGTGGCGACGCCCCTTGAAAAAACGAGGAGGCTACGCCAATGAATGAGTACGCGAATTCGTTTAAAGAAACGCTGACATCCCTCATACGAGAAATGTCAGCGCTACCCGCACCTTATGTCAAAAACCCAGAAAAAGACTTTACACGAAAAAAAAAGCTTCTCTTTGAAACGGTTATGCAACTCCTGATCTCGATGGGCGGTAACAGCCTCTACAAGGAACTCTTGGAGTTACAGGGCTATGATGTCAACACCGCAACCACTTCTGCTTTTGTTCAGCAGAGGAATAAAATCCTGCCATCTGCTGTGGAATTCCTGTTTCACGAATTTACACAATCACATACGGATATCAAAGACTACCGTGGGTATCGATTACTTGCCATTGACGGTTCGGATTTACATTTCGCGACTGACCCTGAGGACAAGGATACCTACTTCCAAAATCAACCGGATACGAAAGGCTATAACCTTTTGCATTTGAACGCAGCCTACGACTTGTGCAATCGACTCTACGTGGATGCCATTGTTCAGCCACGCAGGTTGTGCAACGAGGGAAGAGCGCTGGCAGATATGGTTGACCGTTCTCCTATTCAAGGAAAAAAAATTGTTATTTCCGATAGAGGGTTTGAAAGTTACAACAATTTTGCGCATATTGATCGCAAAGGGTGGAACTACGTCATACGGTAAAGGATTTGCATTCCAGTGGTATTCTTTCGGGCTTACGGTTGCCAGATAGCGGATCGTTCGATACTGAAGTTCATCTGACACTCACCAAAAAACAAACCAAAGAGGTCAAGGCTCATCCCGAGATATACAAGTTCGTCCCTTCCAAGTCTACCTTTGATTTTTTGGATTTGCATGAGAACTTGTTTTACCCGATTTCCTTTCGGGTTGTTCGTTTCGTCCTGCCGAGTGGTACTTATGAAACCGTCATTACGAATCTTTCTGCCGCTGATTTCCCACCCGATGAGCTGGCTTCCATTTATAACATGAGGTGGGGCATTGAAACCTCTTTCAGAGCATTAAAATACACCGTCGGGTTGACGAGTTTTCACGCAAAGAAACAAGAGTCCATCTTCCAAGAGATTTTCGCAAGAATGATCATGTACAATTTCGCTGAAATGATGACCTCGCACGTCGTCATTTCCCAAATGGATAAACGGCACCACTACCAAGTCAACTTCACGGTTGCCGTTCACGTTTGTAGACATTTCCTGCGCTCACGTGGTGATGAACCCCCGCCCGATGTTGAAGCGCTGATTCGCAAAAACATTTTGCCGATTCGACCCATCCGCCCAGGACAGCAGAATACGCGCAAAATCCGTTATAAAACAGCTGTTAGCTTCGTCTACAGAGTAGCATAATTTTTAGTTCACATGAACATTTTTTTAAGCGGATATTCCATCCGCTTGTTTGTTATGCGTTTTTTCCCTTGTTTGTATAAAAAAACAAACGGCACAGGGCTTATTCCCTTGCCGTTTCAGATTTCATTTTTGTTCCCAGTCTTGTCTCTGAGCGTAACTTAATGACATTGCCCTTGGGGATGCCTTTTTTATTGAAGTCCTTCGCAAGCTTCTTTGCTAGGCTATTCTCGGTCTCAAAGGGCATCTAATGAACTGTATGATGCTTATTGACCGGAAAATGGCGGCTTTGGAGATGTAACGAACGGAGTTGGCGCTACCCGGCACTTTATTGGCCGAATGGTGATCTTTTGCTTGAAATAGAGCATCTGGAATTCATTAGATTTTCAGAATGAGCGATTTGGGCCGAATAAAGGGTATTGAGTTCGTTAGGGGGCTTAGTTTTCCTCAAGGTTCATTGACTAAGTGACCACGATGCAGACTCGGTTTTTCATATTGGTGTCCTCCAGAAACTTCTTTGCTTTGGAGGTTTTCGGTCTCAAAGGGCATCTAATGAACTGTATGATGCTTATTGACCGGAAAATGGCTGCTTTGAAGATTTAATGAACGGAGTTGGCGCTACCCGCCACTTTATTGGCCGAATGGTGATCATATGATTGAAATAGAGCATCTGGAATTCATTAGATTTTCAGAATGAGCGATTTTGGCCGAATAAAGGGTATTGAGTTCGTTAAGGGTATTGAGTTCGTTAGGGGGCTTGCCTCAAGGTTCATTGAGTCGGTGACCTAGCCGCAGGCTAGTTTTTTAATGAGAAGAGGAGTGACGAAGGGTTAACGCAACTGCCTCGCGCGGAATTAAGGAATCGTCAAGCAGCTAAACTAGGCTAAAGCGCCCTTATAGCGAGCTTGAGGAACTGCAGGGCGCTACCCCACCCAATAATGAGTGATTACTCACTTCACAAAAGAAGGAATATCGAGTACGATGAAATCATAATAATGAGTGATTACTCACTACAAAAAGAGGTGTTGAAGCATGATTAACACATATTCGATTCAAGTGCAGCATGTCTCCAAACAATTCGGAGACAAAACGGTTTTGCAGGACATTACTTTAGATGTTCCCAAAGCGCAGATTTTCGGACTATTAGGTCCCTCTGGGTCAGGTAAAACAACACTCGTCCGCTTGATTGCCGGTATCGACGCCCCCTCATCCGGCACCGTGCATGTGTTGAACGAGAAGATGCCTCAGTTAGCGATGTTATCGCGAATCGGTTACATGGCGCAATCGGATGCGCTCTATGCCGAGTTGACGGCGCAAGAGAATTTAGCTTTTTTTGCGGCTTTATTCGGATTGGCAGGCACCAAAAGCAAGAATCGGATACAAGAAGTGATGGAACTGGTCGATCTGAGTGCACATTTGAAGAAGCAAGTGTCGAATTACTCGGGCGGCATGAAGCGCCGCTTATCCTTGGCGGTCTCTCTGCTGCATGAGCCAGAAGTACTCATTCTGGATGAACCCACAGTCGGCATCGATCCCGTTTTGAGAAAATCAATTTGGGAAGAACTCACGAAGCTCAGCGCTCGCGGAACAACGATAATCGTCACGACGCATGTCATGGATGAAGCGGATAAATGCCACCGGTTAGGGATGATTCGTGATGGCAACCTTACCGCTGTTGGAACGCCTGAGGAATTGAAGCTAGCTACATCATCCTCCACGATTGAAGAAGCATTTTTATACTATGGAGGTGCAAAATAATGCGAATTCGCGCTATCATTGTACGTATTTTACGTCAGTTTTTTCATGATAAACGCACATTAATGATGATGCTCGTAGCGCCTATGCTCATTCTCTTCCTAATGTCACTTGTTTTCAACGGGAGTACGTATGCACCTAAGTTAGGGACGGTCGACGCCCCTGCTCCTTTCATCCAGAAGCTGGTTGATTTAGGCGCAGAAGTGAATCCCTATACAGCCGAGGAAGCCCAATCCAAGCTTGCAGGCAGCCATTTAGATGCTTATATCGTGATGCAGGGAGCCGTCCCGCAGGTGACCTTGGAAGGAAGTGATCCGGCCAAGAACAAAGCGGTCCTCTTCCTGCTGCAAAAAGCGCTGCAAAACGCTGCACTGCCGAGCGCTGGAACACAAGCGCCAACCATCACCTATCTGCACGGTTCCGCTAATATGGCTGCATTTGATAACCTGGGTCCTGTCCTCATCGGATTTTTCGTTTTTTTCTTCGTCTTCCTGCTCTCTGGGGTATCCTTCCTGAGAGAACGAACCGGCGGCACGTTGGAGCGGCTCTTGGCCTCCCCGCTTAGGCGCTGGGAAATCGTCGTCGGGTATATCCTCGGTTTTGGGATCTTCACCACACTGCAGGCCACGCTCATCGCTTGGTTCGCAACCAGCGTTCTCGGTCTGATGCTCGTCGGCTCATTCTGGTATGTCCTTCTCATTACCCTTTTGCTAGCCTTGACCGCTTTGTCTTTGGGCACACTCATTTCCGCTTTTGCCAATAACGAGTTCCAAATGATTCAGTTCATTCCGATTATCATCGTACCACAGGTCTTTTTCTCGGGTTTATTTAGCTTGGACACGATGTCCATCTATCTTCGCTGGATTAGCACTATCATGCCGCTGAAATACGGCGCAGATGCCTTGCGAAACATTATGATTCGCGGCGCGGGCTGGGAGACGATCTGGGTTGATGTCGTGGTACTGGCAGGGTTCACCGTTGGCTTCATGATGCTAAATATACTGGCACTGAGGAAGCATCGTAAGATATAATATAAAAATGTGAAAACAAGCTAGGTATACAGGAGGTGAGTGCCTTGTCCCAAGTCGAGCCCTGGTTACAAGAGCTGCTGCGTCTTAATGACGAAGAAGAGAAAATGACCGAGAAACAGATCAAAATTGTTCAAGCGGCTGTCGAAATTTTCTCCCAAAAAGGGTTTGCAGGCTCTTCTACCAGTGAAATTGCGCAAAAGGCAGGCGTAGCGGAAGGCACCATTTTCCGTCACTATAAAACAAAAAAAGAATTGCTGCTCTCTATTGTGGCCCCCATTATGACGAAACTCATTGCACCTTTTGCAGTGAAGGATTTCACCAAAGTGCTTGACGCTGAGTATCCAAGCATGGAACAATACTTGCGCGCAATTATTGTGAATCGGATGGAATTCGCCAGAAAACATTTTGCCGTATTGAAAATATTTCTGCATGAAATTCCCTTTCATACCGAGCTGAGAGAACAATTTCAGGAAACTTTCTCCAAATTAGTACTGGAAAAAGCTTATAAAGCAATTCGGCACTTCCAGGCAGAGGGTCAAATCATTGAATTGCCTGCCCCAACAACGATGCGATTAATTATTTCGACCATTGTTGGTTTCTTGATTACCCGATTTCTGTTAGCGCCCAACGCTGATTGGGATGAGGAAGTGGAAATTGAGCATACCATTCAATTTATTTTGAATGGGCTGACTTTGAGGAAAGCTTAGCGCCAAAGCCAATGAACCTGAGTCAAGCCCCCTTAGGAACCCAATACCCTGTATTTGATCAAAATGGTTCATTTTAAAAATCTAACGAATTCCGCATACGTTATTTCAAGTAAATGATCACCATTCCACCTATAAACTGCTCATTAACGCCAACTCAGTTCATTGGATTTCCAAAGCAGCGTTTTGGGGGGCAATAAGCATCATGCAGTTCGCTAGCTATAAGGATGATTGAATGTTGGCTCAAGAATGCGAGCATTTATCCTAAAGACAAAAATCAAAAAGAGGCTAGCCCAGGTTATCAACCTTGGGAACAGCCTCTTTTTTGGGGATTATGCAGCTTGTCGTGATCGTGTTTGACGATCCACAAGCACAAAACGCTGCAACAGCAGTATCGCGGCTAGGCAAAGCACGCCGCCAATGATGAACGGCAGGGAATGCGCGATGGCGAACACGGCGCCCCCGAGGAGTGGTCCGGCAATACGGCCCAGACTGTCCATAGAGGAGCTCAGGCCCGTCGCGACGCCTTGTCCAACTTTGGTCCGCTGCGTGATCAGCGAAGTCACACAAGGGCGTATGAGCGCGTTACCTGCGCCGAATACTGACAAATAGATTGCAGCGGTTACTACGCTGCTTGAGTACAGCAGCAGGAAGAAGCCGGCTGCCGACAGGAAGAGCCCGATGCCGATGACGACTTGCTCAGCTCCCTGCTTCACCAAGCGGCGAACGACGCCGCCTTGAATTAAGGCGCCAACGATACCGCTTGCTAAGAACATCATGCCGATATCAAATGGCGTAGCGCCAATCTTGTCCATCTGGTAGTACTGAAGCGTAGCTTCCAGGCCAGCCAAGGTGAAGGAAACAAAGAAGGAAAGCACGTAGAGATACTTTGACGCTCCTGAGAAAGCTGTCCACCGGGAGGGCGCTTTCTCTTTGACCGAAGTACGCTTGTCCGGTGTCAACGATTCCTTCAAGATTGCAAAGGCTAGAACAAAGGAAGCCAATGACAAAGCAGATGCGACGAAGAACGGCACATATGTCCCCCACTTGCTAAAAATACCGCCAAGTGCGGGTCCAAAGATGAAGCCTAGACCGATCGACATCCCAACCATGCCCATGCCTTTGGTCCGATTCTCCGCTGTTGTGATATCCGCCACATAAGCGACGGCGCATGCCGTAGCCGCACCAGAGAATAAGCCGCCCATAATCCGGGATACATACATAATCCATAGATGGTCGTTAGCAAATCCAAAAATAAGAAAGCTCACACTAAAACCTAACAACCCAATCAGGATAATCGGGCGACGGCCAATTCGATCCGAAAGCGCCCCCCATATAGGGGACATAAGGAAGGAAGCCGCGGAATAAACCGACAACAGCAATGCGTTATGATATTCCGATCCAGCACCCTTCACGACCTCAGGAAGAATCGGGATAATAATGCCAAAACCAACGAATATCGTCATCAACAACAGCATGATGATTCCAATCTGTTTATTCATGTTGCTTTTAGGCCTCCAAATCAGTCATTTTCCCTTATCGTACCATACCTTTTTTGGGGATGGAAATGAACATTTGAAGAACAAGCAGAAGAACTAGGACAAAACCGCTCATCAGGAATGGCGCATGATAGCCATACACATCCCACAGCTTCCCTGAAACGATTGGCCCAACAATCATCCCTAAGCCTTCGATAGTAAGAAAAAAGCCCCATACAGCGCCTCTTTTTTCCGGAGGAATAGCCGAAGCAATCAGCGCATTCCAAGATGGAATGATGAAGGCATAGCCAATTCCCAAAACAGCTACCAACACATATAGCAGCACCATAGATTTAGCGAAAGTGAAGCACAACAGCACGGCAGCGCTCAAACTGAAACCAATGACAAGAAACGGGCGAATCCCGATTCGATCCACTATTTTCCCCATCGGAACTAAGCAAATAACCGTCACAGCTCCCCCGGCGATCAAAAACATACTGTATTGAAAAGAGGAGAGTTTCAGCACTTCCTTGGCATATAGCGTGAGAATGGGTGTCAGAATGCCTAATGCAAAGGTTTGAGCGAACATGGCGGGAAACAATAAGGGACTCACATTCATCGAACGCCGAACCTCACTTAAATAGACCGAAACACGCTGCCAAAAAGAAGCGCGAGAGCCACTTTTAATTTCGGCCTTAGGGACTGATTTCCCCTGTAATCCAGCTTCTCTTCTCGGCAGCATAAGCGCAACAAGCACGACAACCGTCATGCAGCCGATTAATAGGCGAAAAGCAGAACTGTAGTGATTCTCGCCCACAAAAAAATTAATCGCGACTGGACCCAAGCCCACGCCCGACAGCCAAGCCATATAAACAACGCTCATGATCGTAGCTTTTCCGTCATCACCGGCCACTTCCGTAGTGCCTGTAATAACACAGGGCCATAATGGCGCTGTTCCCAAACCAAGCAGCGCGCAGCCGATAATCATCCAGCTGAACTGCGCAGTTGTCGCAATCAAAATGACTGCAACAAAAGTCATTAACACCCCCGTGAGCATCGTTGTTCGGTAGCCTAATTTATCAATAATCCAGCCGACAGGTGTCCGGAGAACATTATCCCCAATATACTGCGCTGCTAGCGTCCAGCCAATGATGAACGCAGAGGCCCCGAGTGATGTCTTCATATAAACCGGCAATATCGTTAAAAGCAACGCGCCCTTCACAAATTCGACGACAAACATAATAATTAACAATTCCATCACAAATGGGGAAAACAAGCGATTTTTCCGCCATTCTTCCATGAAAAGCATACGATTTCTCCTTGTTTTGGCGAATTTTAACACCTTACTGTTAGTTTTACCTAAATCTGCACAAACTATTTTTTAAAAATTAACTTGCATGATATCTCTATTTTGATATACTCATTTTGTTTGTTGCAATATGCAGCAAGCAATCCACTATAGAAGGGAAGCGATAATCAGGTGGATCATACCCGTACCCCCCTGTTCACTGCACTACTCGCTCACGCGGACAAAAATCCAATTCAGTTCCATATTCCTGGCCACAAAAAAGGAGTTGGCATGGACCCGGAATTTCGTTCCTTCATTGGGGACAATGCCCTGTCCATCGACCTCATCAATATAGCACCCCTGGATGACCTACATCAACCAATGGGCGTGATCGAGGAAGCCCAGAGGCTTGCTGCGGACGCCTACGGCGCCGACCATACCTTCTTCTCCGTACAAGGTACTAGCGGTGCCATTATGACGATGATTATGACGGTATGTTCCGAAGGCGATAAAATTATCGTTCCGCGCAATGTTCACAAGTCCGTGCTTGCCGCAATTATTTTCGTCGGCGCTAAGCCGGTATTCATTCAACCTGCTCGTGATAAGAATCTCGGTATCGATCACGGCATCCCAACGCGTTCCGTGCGCAGAGCTCTGGAGAAGCATCCCGATGCCAAAGCCGTATTAGTCATCAATCCAACCTACTATGGCGTGTGTACCAATCTCAAAGAGATCGTCGATCTTGTTCATAGCTTCAACATGCCGGTTCTGGTCGATGAAGCACACGGTGTGCTGATTCATTTCCATGACAAGCTGCCTATGTCCGCTATGGAAGCCGGTGCCGATATGGCGGCAACCAGTGTTCACAAACTGGGCGGTTCGATGACGCAAAGTTCCGTACTTAACATCAAGGGAAATCGCGTTAATCCGAAGCGTATCCAAACGATTATCTCGATGCTGACAACGACATCGACCTCTTATATTTTATTAGCTTCATTGGATACTGCGCGTAGACACTTGGCCCTCAATGGCCGTAGTATGGCTGAAAGCACCATTGAATTGGCGCAATATACGCGTAGACAAATCAATGAAATTCCCAATCTCTACTGTTTCGGCGAGGAGATTTTGGGAGAAGAAGCCACTTTCAACTATGACCCTACGAAAATATGCGTGCATGTCCGCAAGCTCGGCATCACTGGCTTCGAAGTTGAAAATTGGCTGCGTGATCACTACAATATCGAAGTCGAGATGAGCGATATGTATAACATATTGTGTCTCATAACACCAGGGGATACACCAGAGAATATTGAAATTCTGTTAACAGCTCTGCGCGAACTCTCCCATATCAATGATGACGTTGTTGAGGTCAAAGAAGTTGTCATTAAAGTCCCTGCGATTCCTCAACTCACGTTGACACCAAGGGATGCCTTCTATGGCGAAACGGAAATCCTGCCATTCAAAGACTCCGCTGACCGCATTATCGCGGAATTCATTTATGTCTATCCGCCAGGTATTCCTATTCTGCTGCCAGGTGAAGTCATCACACAAGAGTTGATAGACTACATTGTCGAGCATGTAGAAGTCGGGCTGCCTGTCAAGGGGCCTGAAGATCGCAGTGTGCAGAATGTCAAAGTCATCGTGGAAACACAAGCGATTTTCTAGCGTTTCCTTGGATCAGGTAGATATTGTAAAACCGTTTACATGATGCTATGATGTTGTTGATGTTTAGCGAATGAGGTGATCAAGGAATGGCTCAAAGCGCTTATATTAAATTCGTAACAGGCTCCACTGTAGCCGCGCTCACCTTGGATGAACTCAAGGAAAGGCTGCTTCACTACCGTGAACAACTTGCCTTGACGGCCAAGCAGCTTGGCTGGGAGTACGATGAGGCCGGTTTTCCCTACACCATTGAGACGAAGCCGGAAGGCGAAGGCAAATGGTTCTATCTCAAAGGTATCAATCCCTTATACAAATACATAGTGATTGGTGTCGGCAATGAGCAGAAGCAAGAGGAAGATCACCATTATGTCCAAGTCGTATTGCCTGATGACGCCACGCATGGCGACAAGAGCAAAGGCAATGAATTCTGCAAATACCTCGGCAAGCTGCTGAAGGCCGAACTTCATTTATTCAACGGCAGAATCATGTATTTCAATCCTAGAAAATGATAGCTGACAAACAGAAACCCCCTAACAGAGTCCTCTGCTAGGGGGTTCTTATGTATAGCTCTTATTCTTCGCCTTCTTGAGCCACGATTTCGTTGTAAATAGTGACAACACGTTCCCATTCTTGCTCATCTTCAATGTTGACAAGGAAGGCTTCGTCGTCTTCTTCTTCCACACGGAAAATAACACCGTCAGCTTCAGGATCATTGCGGTCAAGCAGTACAGCATACGCTTGCTCTTGAGATTGGAAGGTATAGACCATCACCATCTCATGCTCTTCACCGTTCTCGTCCGTTACGATAAAAACATCTTCCCCTTGCTCGTGATCGTGGTCACAGTCCGGGCCGTGTACATGATCATGCTTCTCATCGCTCACAGGCAGAACCTCTTTTCGTTGAATAATAAGTTACGTCATTATCCTAACATTTTCATAATAAGAGGTCAAACCACTTTCTGTGCGGCCTATCCTACTCCGATTGGATCTGCTTCTCGGAAACAACGGAGTAATCGCTGGCCCCCTCTTGCTTCATCGCAAATTTCACGACATAGGTACCCGCTTCATCAAAGGAGACGCCATACAAAGGAACCTTCAGCCAAAATGCTTCTTTGGACTCCGAGATCGATTTCACAACCGGCGTCACGACGCTTTTGCCACTTGGGGAATAGATCGAAACTTGCACAGAACTGATGCTAGTTTTCAAATTATCTACTTGTGCAAAAACAATAAAATCAGCTGATTTGCCGCGCTCGACAACACCAAATGGCACGATCGCAGAATCTTTGCGCACCTCAGTTGTGAAAAACAAGTGTACGTTAGGTTTGTACAAGTACGCCGTTTTGTTCGAATTATCCCATTTCACCAATGCTTGCAGCGCATCACTCACAGCGCGCAATGGGAGAACTGTCTTGCCTTCAACAATCAATGGTGGAACTTCTGAATCCCCGAACTCCGATGTCGTGTTATTCACGACCAAACGTGCAATGTTATATCCCTTAAAATCCCCCCATATCGATGAGGCCACCACTGCAGCCGTGCTTAGAACAAAAAACACCAGCATCAACGCAAATATCCGCTGAACTTTCATCTTTTTACCTCCAGCTCTCGTTAGTAATCTTTGTGTCTGCTTCTTTATACTCCGAAGTTTTGGAAGAGTTGCGATGAATTTATAATTTTGATAAAAAAGCAAGCACACGCTCTGTATAGGCTTCAGGCTGCTTCTGATAGGAGCCTACATGCAGTCCTTGTTCGGTAATCCAAAGCTCAAAAACATCCGGATGCTTGCGCCACATCGCTTCGCTGTTGGACCATGGTATCGCGTTATCGCTTTGACTATGGATAAATAGAATCGGTCTAGGATATATGCGATCAACTGCTGCCAAAGCATCTACACGGCGCGGGTTGATGCCAATTAGGTTGGGCAGGATCGTCAAAATCAAAGGTGTGAACGGCAGCCTCGGAAGCTTTGACCATACAGGCAAATTATCTTGCAAATAAGGATGTAGTTGACTGAAGGCACTGTCCGTAATGACACCTCGAACGGATGGTTCATCAGCTGCAGCCAACAGGGATGTCGTCCCTCCCATCGAGAAACCTAATAAGCTAATTTTACCGCCAATATGCGTCTGCACCCACCGGATAGCGCCAAGTACATCCTGCTTCTCCAAATAACCTACCGTCGTCAACCGGCCTTCCGATTGACCTGAATTCCGAAAATCAAACATCAGCACATGATATCCGGCAGCTACAATGGATTTGGCTAATGCTAAGGCAGGAAGTCCTTTCTCCAATCGTGTCCCTGCATAACCATGCGACATAATAACCGTTAGCGGTTCTTGCCTATTAGCAGCATTCGATCTGAAAAACCATCCGTCCAGCCTAACGCCGCCATCCAAACTATTGAAATGGACAACTTGTTCATCTAAACCGTATGTCTCTGGCGACTCATCTACCGACTTGCGCTTAGGATGCGTGAGCTGCCAACCCACATAGGTCGATATACCTACAAGTGCAAACCCAACAAGCATAACTACCGCCAAACTACTAAGGAACCAAACCACGGGGATCATCCACACCTTTTAAATGAAATAGAAGCCAAGTAGTTAAACTGTGACATTTACACTAAAACAAACGAATCCGATCCCCTCTGAAACAGATAAGGGTTGAAATGCTGCAACCTCCCATGCTACATTAGAAAAAGATGGTTTTTGTCGAATTCTGGGAGGCGTCTGAATGAGTTTGCAAATTCAAATGTTGGGAACCGGCAGTGCGTTTGCCAAAACTCTTTACAATACAAGCGCATTAGTTCGTTCTAACAACAAAAATATATTAATCGATTGTGGTCATACAACCCCTAAATCGCTTGATGATATTCAGGTTCAACCAGATCAAATTGAGGGCATTATCATTTCACATATCCATGCTGATCATATTGGCGGATTAGAAGAAATGGCCTTTCGTCTATTATATGAATTTAACCAGAAGAAAACCAAACTTTTCATGACACCAGCAATTGCCGCAATCCTGTGGGAGAATACACTTAAAGGCGGTATGTACAACCCTTCGGACGGTTTTAATGGCATCGAAGATTATTTTGATATCGTTTTGTTGGAAGAAAGCAAGCCCACAGAAATTGTTCCGGGTTTTACGATCGAGCTCATCTCTACACTCCATATTCCACATAAGCCTAGTTATTCTCTATTCATCAATGAGCAAACTTTCTATAGCGCGGACACCAAATTTAATGAAGAATTATTAATACACGAAGTGATAAACAAACGAAATTGTCATACGATTTTGCATGATTGCCAGTTGGGTGGGCACGGTGCGATTCATGCAACCTTAGCTGAACTGCTAACTCTACCTGAGGAGATACAGCAAAGAATACATCTCATGCACTATGGGGACGAGATGGTGAACTATATCGGTAAAACGGGAAAAATGACCTTCATCAAACAGCACGATGTTCTCGAACTTCCGCAATAAAATACTTCTCTCGAACCTAGGGACAACAGCCCAGAGGTTCTTTTTCGTGAAAATAATTGTTTTTTTGCTAATCTTTTTACGCGTCAGCAGGAATTGGTAAAAAGACAGAGAACATGTCAGATGGGTGTAAAATGAGTGAATACTTACATTCAGGAGATGATGCGGTGGTTATTAATTGGATTCTTTTGGCCTATGCAACAGTATACGTCATATATACGATGATTTTACATACAACACTTCATATACCTCTATTATTGCTACTAGTTATCTTATATGTCATCAGTCTAAGGATTCAAACGAAGCATGTCGCCCTCCCGTGGCTGCGATTATTGTTCCTAGGACTCATTCACTACTTTGGCCACCTAAGCCTTTGTTTGCCTCTCTACATACTAACGCTAATTCGTGACACATATGCAGAAGACAACCGCAAAAATTCTTGGAAGCTTACGATAGCCTATATCCTTGTTTTTGTTCTAAATGTTTATTTCATTAAGGGCTTCCACAATTTGCTGTGGATTTACTATCTAGAATGTACACTATATTTTACAACTGTCGCCGTCCTGACACGTGCAACCTACTCTACCATTCAAAAAAACGATCGATTAACTAAGGAACGTTATCTGTATGCTCAGCAGGATTCACTGACGGGATTGTTTAATTATGAAGAAGCCCATCGAAGATTGGAACAACTCATTTCTCAGAAACAAGAGCTGGTCCTGATACTCATTGACTGCACCGATTTAAAAGCTATGAATACCACTCGTGGTTTTCAAGCTGGCAATTTTATTTTGAAACAACTGGCTGACCTGCTTCAAATCCTATTCAAGGAAGCTTTCTTTATTTCCAGATATGGCGGTGATGAATTTGCTGTTGTCATGCCGCTCCTTCCCGAACAGCTTGCATCTGAATCCTTCAAGCTCAAACTTGGTTCTGAGCTTCCTAAGTTAACTGGCATTCAGATTACATACGGAATGGCTTCCTATCCACTCGAATGTGTAACGAAAGATGATCTAATTTTACTTGCCGAGCATAATTTATATATTAAGAAGCGTGAATCGTGGTTAAAGCGCGAAGAGCACATGCTGCGCTCAGATAAGCTGCGTGTCATTGGTGAATTAGCTTCAGGAATGGCTCATGAGATACGCAACCCTTTGACAACGGTCAAAGGCTTCCTGCAAATCTCAAAAGCAAACGGTTACAATATTGAAAATTGGTATGGGCTCATTATGGATGAAATTGATCGAATGAGCGATCTAACGGGGGAATTCCTACAATTTTCAAAGCCTCATAGCGTTGACTTCCGAATCTATTCCCTGCATGAATGTATCCTTAAAGTCATCGCCTTAATGGAATCGGAGGCAACGCGTTTCGGACATCAAATTCACTACAAAGAATCCTTGGACCCCGTTCTTCTATGGATGGACCAGGATAAGATCACCCAAGTCCTTTTGAATATCATTAAAAATGCTTGTGAAGCTATGGAAGAAAACGGCCTTGTTCGCGTAGAATTACTTCCGAATCCTGAGTTGACTACGATTATCATTCAAGATAGCGGTCCAGGAATTCCCAGTGATCAATTAGAGAAAATCTTCCATCCTTTCTATACAACGAAAGCAGAGGGAACGGGTCTTGGATTGTCGATTTGCTACAAAATCGTTCAAGATCACCGCGGTACGATTGAAGTGGAGAGTTCCCCTGGGAACGGCACTCGCTTCATCCTTACGTTCCCGCTTGCAGGGAACGATGAACAATTAGAAAAAGCCGCTTTTATTTGAGCGGCTTTTTCATTCTGACATGGAGGATGCCGGCATCATAAAACGGTTCCTCGGAAATGACTTTATACCCTAACTGACTATAAAAACCCTCTGCTTGACACTGCGCATCCAGGATAGATGACACGCAATTCAATTCTTGAGCCTGTTCTTCCATAGCGAGAATCAACTCTTTACCAAGGGAGCGCCCTCTATATTCCTTCAATACAGCGACTCGCTGTAATTTGGCTGTTTGCGGCTGATATTCGTACCACCGAGCTGCGGCCACTGGACGCTCTCCATCTAGTAGTAAAAAATGATGACACGACTCCGGGGATTCATCCTTCTCATCCATTTCCAAATGAGCTGGCACTTGTTGTTCGTCAACAAACACTTTGAAACGCACATCGAAACAGCTTTTTAGTTGATCTTGTGTTGTAACGCGAATCATTTCCATGTGGACTTCTTCCTTTCTAAGAACATCCCTTGATGTTATCTCATTCCAGAAAAGTTGTCCACATGAGCTTAAACCACCTATTTCTTCTCCAAAAAATAGCTGAGCGCTCCAACAGCAATCCCCAATAGTGCGCCGCCTGCAACTTCTCTGGGGAGATGGCCTAATCGCTCTTTCAATGCTTTACGCCTGCGGGCATGATAAATACCGGGGTGATGCTTCGCCAACCGTTCTACCTGTTCGTCCAAATCATTGACTTCAACCGCAATCTCCCCCGCTGCTCGTCTAATGCCCATAGCGTCATACATGACAACGGCTCCGAAGACAGAACTCACAGCAAAATCAATCGCAGATAGGCCTCTCTTCATCGCTATGTAAGTAGCTAGTGCACTGACACCTGAGGAATGTGAACTCGGCATCCCCCCTGTTTGAATCACTTGTGACCAATCCCATTTCCCTGTCTTCACATAGGTTAATGGCATCTTCATCGCCTGTGCGGTCCCAATTCCGATCATAGCTGTCGTTAAAGCTCGATTCATTTGTCTCACCTCTTGCATAGCATCCATCATAGGTTTAGATTCTATTCGCATTTTTTGATACAATAGAGAAGTTGCTCTGCCAGGCATCATACCTTTCGACGAACTAAGTTTTCCTAGGGAAAACTCTAAGGAGTGTTCATAAATGAATATCGCATTTTTCTTATTGCCCAAATCTGAAGTTATTACGACAACGCTGCAAGCTACCCTGCGCCAAACATTAGAACGGATGGAGTATCACCGTTACACGGCTGTGCCAATCCTGTCGGATAATGGCCATTATGTAGGAACCGTTACAGAGGGTGACCTCCTGTGGTTTCTCAAAAATTCTAATGGGATTGACTTCGATCACTCACACCGACACACCTTATCTGAGGTTCCCCTTCGTGTTCAGAATAAACCCGTACATATTCATGCGGAAATGGTTGATCTCATAGACTTGGCTAAAGTTCAAAACTTCGTCCCCGTTGTCGATGACTCGGATAAGTTCATCGGAATCGTACGCAGAAGCGAAATCATCGATTACTGCGCCAAGCAAATGTTCAGAGCCCCTTCCACTGCTGGAGAGATGTAGACCACGCATAGCGCAGCAGAAAGATGGCTTGCGTAATCGCATAAGCACTTGCGAGCATGAGGAATGGCAGCATCCCATACAGATATCGATCTACTGGAATGAATAGCATATGAATACCCAGGAACGTTAGAAAAGCTGCTGCTAAATATGCTAGTTCCCACTTGCGCGAGCCAATTGCGAGCATGGTTAAGCTGCCAATGGCGATCAGGAAGCTATGCAGATGCGTCAGGATATTCGTGTACCATGCAGGAACGGAAAACGGATAAGGCCCTACCCACATCGTTTTGAAAAAGACAGCCAATTTCCCTATTGTCAGCCATTTGATCCAGAGAATTGGATCCGTCATCATGCCTTCCTTAATTCGCTGTACCCCCTCAGCAAATTGATGATCTTTATCGATATGATCCCAATCAATCGTATTCTGGAAGTAAGGGTCCGTTCCGCCCAGGAACGGATTTCCCGCTTCCCCTTTGGCAATGAAAACAAAAGAATGAAAGACCAGGCCATTGCGAATCCACCATGGCAGCATCACACAGACGAACGAAGCAAGTCCGAGGAAAGCATACCGTGTTTCTATTTGTCTGGATCTTATCCAAATGAACACATAGGGAAGCAGGGCTAATGGAAAAACATTCGGCCGGATAAGCACGCAGATGCCTAGCAAAGCCCCCATCCAAACATGATCCTTCCACTTATTCTCCTGAATCAGACGGACCTGGACGTAGAGCAGAGCCATAAACACCGTGAGGAATGGAACCTCGGTCAAAATAAGCGAAGTTGACCACACATAGGAAGGATATACGGCTGCAAACCCTGCCGCTATAAGCCCTGTCAATGGATGAAACAGTCGCTTACCGATGAGAAAAATGAAGAGAATAGCGCCAAGGGAAACAAAGCAATTCAATAGTCGGACAGCCATTAAAGCCGATTCTAACGGCTCATGTCCTGTTACCTTAAATATTGCCGCCAAGATCAAAGGAAAGCCTGGCGTCACCAATGCGTTAGGCACGGAATCCCGGTACGCATAAATCCCTTTTTCCAAAAGCTGAATCGCTGTTTTCGTATATTCCAGTTGATCCCATTCCAGAGGTGGATACTCAGCCTCAAGTACATAATGGAGACGTACAAATAAAGCTGCGGCCATAAGCAGCAGCAACCCGAAATGAATACTACGTTTCAATGATCATCTCTCCTAACCTATTTTGCCAATAGAAAAGCTCCCCCCACTAACAGAAGCAGACCCATCCATTGTGACGATGTGAATGTCTCTTTGAACACTACCCAACCGAAAAAAGCCCCGAAAACGTAAGCTATAGACTGTAAAGGGTACACGCGGCTAAGATCAAATCGGCTAAGGGCATAAAACCAGATCAACGTAGCCACCCCATACAGCAGACACCCGAGTAATATATACGGCTGCATCAGAACAAGCCCGAGATCGTTTATCCCGTTCAAAGGAGTTCGATTCAGGGCTATTTTCCAGACAATTTGACCGCCAACCAATAAGCATACATTCAAGAGAACAATCAGAAGCGGAGTTATCGTCATGAGTTCGATTCCTTTCCACGCAATTGTTCTTGAAGCAGTGCGACTTCTTGAATTAATCTAGTCAACTTCCGGTGGAGTTTGGAAATCACGAGTGTCAAATGCATAATAAAAGCAAGCGAAAATAACAACCCTAGCAGGAAAAGCAAGGATGGCGCGTAGTAAATATGCAGGCTATAGGATATTTGGTCAAGCAGACTGGGAAACAAGCTGAGCAATGCCATCACGAATCCCAAAATGAGCCAAAGTATCGCATACTGCTCCTGCAACTTCTGCCGGCGAATCAATTCGACAGCAATGAATATAAACACCAAGCAAAAGATTATAGCCAATACATATACATTCATCTAGGATCAACTCACATTACGGATTCTTGTTACGAACACGGCTAACGAAACTTTGACCATATAATAAAGTGATTTCAGCGGCGTAATGGACGATCGTCCTGCTTTCCTCGCGTGCATGAGAACAGATACTTCTTTCACCCTAAATTTCTGCCTCTCCAGTAAAACCACCGCTTCTACCTCCGGATAATCCTCCGGATAATAACTGGCGAAGAGTTCAATAATGGGCCGATTCACGGCTCTGAAGCCTGATGTCGGATCCGTAAACGTCTTCCCAATCATCCACTGAATCATCCAGGTAAAAAAAAGAATGCCCACTCTTCGGTTCCATGCTGACCTATACGAGGTTTTCATCAGAAATCGCGAGCCGATACAACAATCAAGTTGACCGCTTAATAGAGGTGCAATGAGTTGTGCCAATGCTTCCGGATCATGTTGGCCATCCGCATCGATTTGAACAGCAATCTCGAAGCTATGCCTTGCCGCGTAAAGGTATCCAGTCTGCATGGCGCCTCCGATACCCAAATTCACTGGGAGATCAATTACCACCGCATGCTTAGTTGCTCGCGCAACATCTGACGTTCTATCCTTGGACCCATCATTAATAATGAGAATATCCATATCAGGCTGTGCTCGCTTGACGGCATAGATAACACTTGCGATACTTTTTTCTTCATTGAAGGCTGGGATAATGACGAGTGTTTTCATCGATAGGATGCTCTCCCTTTTTAATCATTTCCAAGCTTATCCATTTCCTCCTTTCAAGCATACCCTCATCCTTGTCGTAATAAACCAAGATTTCAAAGGAGATGGATAGATCCTGATGTTGAAAGGAAGACTAAGAGGAAAACTTTTCTTGGAAAGGAAGGATATCCTTGGATCTCACCAGCCAGAATAAGCAGTGGCTACTTGATAAGTTGGGCCCTTCCGATGACTTGGAACACCGCACGATGAAGTCTCCTACTATGTCGCTTGAGCTCCTCTTTATTACGAACATTTGCGACAGCGTGGTGATCCGAGAAGAGATTATCCAACCTTTCTTCCAAATGAACAACGAGATTGATTTCGAAAATTATTTATTATCCTTTCCGGGTTGTGACAGGCCCGCTTCGAATGTCGATTCCCTCAATAAGATCATGTCCGGCTTCGTCGCCATCTTGTTCCAAGATCATATTCTGCTTTTCCAAGCCGCACAAATCAAAGCAGCCGCGTTAAGCACTGCTCAAGTTGAAGCGACCATTCAAGGCCCCCAAACAGCCTTCAGTGAGCATATCGACACGAATCTGAATCTAATCCGATTTCGTTACAAAAACAGCTCCTTACGCGTTGAATCGCGTGAAATAGGCCGTCTCTCCCGCTCCAAGCTCTGCCTTTTGTATGATGACATGAATGTTGATCATGAAGTTTTGGATCAATTAAAGAAGAAACTGGATCAAATCAAAGTAGATAATCTGCAATCTGTCACTGAACTCCATCAATTGCTGACAAAGCAAAAATATACACTCTTTCCTACATTCATCAATACGGAACGCCCGGATAGAGCGATTCTAAATATATCACAGGGCAAAGTCATCATCATGTTGGAAGGTACGCCGTTCGTTCTCATCCTGCCCGCCGTTTTTTTTGACTTCTACTCTGCGATGGATGATAACTACCAACTATCCTTAGTTGGCTATTTTCTGCAATGCCTACGTTACGTCGCTTTGTTCCTTAGTCTTGTCCTGCCAGCGGCTTATGTAGCTCTTACCGCTTATAACCCAGAAATCTTCCGCGTTCAATTGGCGCTTTCCATTGCCGGCAGTCGTGCTTCAGTCCCCTATCCCGCCTATGTAGAAGTGCTGCTAATGTTGGGTCTGATGGAGCTTCTGCTGGAAGCGAGTATCCGTCTTCCGAAATCCGTTGGTTCCACAGCAACAACAGTAGGCGGGCTTATCCTTGGACAAGCTGCAACATCGGCTGGATTAATTAGCAATATCATGATTATTATCGTTTCAACGGTTGCTATCTCGAACTTTGTTGTGCCTGTTAATTCAATGAGCTTTGCGATGCGAATCATGAAATATCCGCTTGTGCTGCTTGCCTCAATGTTAGGCATTACGGGTCTCGTCCTTGGGCTTATCGGGATGATTGCTTACTTAACGAATTTAAGAAGCTTTGGTGTGCCTTATTTGCGTATTTTCTTCTATCGGAAATAGGGGACATAGCTAGCCTGAATGGGGGAATCGATCGATGTATCGTTACTTTTACTACTTAGTTTTTCTGAATATGCTAGCGAATATCATTCTCTTCGCACCTCGGATTCTGATTTCGCACCGATTTGAGGGGAGTATGATGGCGGTAGTTCTCTCCATCCCGCTTGGTTTCACCCTCTTATATGTATTCGTAACATCCATCCGCAAATTTACCGGGCTAGGTTTGCCCGAAATCCTTAAAAACCACACACCGAATTGGTTTCGAATTCCGGCCTTGCTCTTTTTTATCACAATCTGGTTTTTTGCCGGGGGGATCACCTTAATTTCCTTTAGCGAAATTACTAAAAAATTCATTAACCCAGATATTTCTTCCATGATTATCGTACTCGCTTTTATCATTCTAGTTGGCTTTATTGCTCGCTTGCGTTCAGAAACCGTTCTATTTAGCACAGAGATCTTGATCGTCATGAATGTCCCCTTCATTATTTGGGTGCTGTACAAAACAGTAACCAATCCATCTATGAACTATGATGCTTGCATGGAAATCGTCACGCACATATGGAACATGCCCACCTGGGACAGCCTTGCTGCAGGAACTTACATATTCACAGGATACACGAATTTAGCTATCTTCAATCGATTGATGGGCACTACCAAGAAAATGCCATTTCTCTGGACAATACCTATCGTTGGCAGCTGCGTGCTGTTAACCAGCTTTCTCATTCCCGTAGGATTTCATGGAACTATCAACGTAAACACCTATATTTATCCATGGATATCCACTTCTGATTCCATGCGCGTTGAATTTGGCTTAGTCGAGAGGGTCTTATTTATTTTCATTTATTTGTACACCAATATCAGCTTGGCCGGCTCATTCATCCATTGGCATGTCTGCTTGGAACTAATTAAATCATTGATGCCTCGTAAAAAAGAAAAAAACTATTTCTCATGGGTCGTTATCGGCATTATGGGTTTGATTACTTATTTACTAAGTTATCTGTTTAACGATGAATCCTTATACAAAACTGGGGTGTTATTCTTAAATATACGACTAGCCTCCGAAATGCTCCTCGTCCTCGTAGTCTTCATGATTGCCAGGAGGATCAAAAGATGAAAAAGCTGCTGATCATTTTGCTCCTTATTTGCCTATGCTGCGGATGTGGGTTCAAAGATATTGATCGACGTTTCTTCGTTGTCGCGATAGGTATTGATAAATCCGAGAAAAAAGATACGAAATTTCGACTTACCCTCAAATTAGCTGTTCCAGGCAATAATATTGATATGGGGTCTGCCAAATTCGAATTAATTTCACAAGATGCCAATTCCATGACAGAGTGTGTTCGTCTTCTAAAATCTAAATTAGATAAAGAACTGGATTTCGGTCATGCCAAAATCGTTATTTTCGGACAATCGCTTTTGAAAGATAATGTAGCTGATTCCACCGATTGGTTAAATCGTCGCAGAGACATTCAACTTGTCGCTTGGCTAGCCGCTGGCAAACCTTCTGCTGAAGCCGTCCTAAGTACAGAACTGGCGCATGAAAGACTCCCAGGCAATGCCCTTCTCCTCAGTTTCGGTAAAACCGGCGTCGAGTCGGGTTATATCATATCCGAGTATTTATTCGATTTTTACCGCAAAAAAAAAGAATGGGGGCTAGACCCAATTCTTCCTATTATCCAAGCTGAAAAAAAACACTACACAATTAATACATCCTTAGTGTTCGACAAAGAAAAATCCAAATTAGCTTTGAACATGGATGAAACAAGATTATTTAACATTATGAAGGGCAACCTCAATAAAGTCGAGATTGAAGCTCCCTTCGAGGATTTCCAGTTCTATGTATCGGTAGATGATCTTCACTCCAACTTCCGCGTTTATACACCTGCTAATCAACGGCCTTATGCCAAAATTGATGTTAAAATGCGCGGAGTTATCGAAGAATCCTATGGTCGTCTTCATGGGGAGCAGCTGCCTGCTTACGAGGAAGCAGTTGAGAAATCACATGAGGAGCTAATGGTAAAATTACTTAAAAAATTACAGGATGAAAATTTGGACCCTATGGGTTTTGGATTGGACTATCGTGCACATCATTTCGGAAAAGTGGAGGAGGAATGGCAAGCGTGGCAAGCTCTTTATCCAGAGCTTGAGTTTCAGGTGAATATCAAAATGAAACTGGAGGGTATAGGAGTCATTAAGTAATTGGGTTTTGTGCTGCCGTTTCCGGGAAATGCTCGGAGATAGCTTTATCTGCTGATTGACCTTCTAACGAAGCACAGGCGATCTCATCAATAAGCCCTTGTGCAGAAAGCCAATTATGTACACGGCTCGGTTCTATTCCTAATTGACGCACAACCAAAAGAATATCGATCTCTCTCATACACCTAGTCTCCCTCCATGGTTTGTCTTATTCTCTTTGTCTCTCTTTACTTTATCGGTCAAACCCTCATCTGTAAATATGGACAAATTGTCGAATCGCCTAAAAAATCAATCAATAATTCATAAAGAAATATTAATCGGAGTGTTGGAAATTCGACAAAAAAAGACAAAAGGGCTGCTAGTTCAGCTCTTTTGTCTTTTTTATGACAGATCTTTTATTGTAATTGGCCATTGGAAGACGCTTTAGATGAAACAAACTCACTAGCCCAATCCACCATTCCATTCATTAACGTCAAAATCAAATTAACAGCATCTTTCTCAGTTAAAGTACCATTGGATTGACTGCTGACATATTGGGATGTTTTTTGTTCTAACTTTTCGACCAAATCCTTGATCTTGAGTAATTCATTTGCCAGGTCTGTGACTTGCTGTGAATTTGAACCATTTGCTTGGCCTTGGGATTGACTTTGATCTTGACCTTGACCTGATTGGCCTTGACTTTGAGATTGAGCTGATTGGCCTTGACCTTGAGATTGACCTGATTGACTTTGCCCCTGAGGTTGCGATTGATTTGAATCTTGATTTGAATTCTGCTCTTGGCCTTGACTTGCAGATTGCTGATCTTGACCCTGCCCCTGACCTTGACCCTGTCTTTGGCCTTGTGTCTGATCCTGATCTTGCTGACCATCTGACGCAGATGGCTGCTGTGACTGAGTGCCTTGCGAGTTTTGGGAGCCATTGATCAACATCTTCTTCACTTGCTCGAGCTCAATAAGCACCATATCATTCTGTTTCGTTAGTTCGTCCATTTGCAGCTTGAGATCCTGTGTTTTGATCATGTTGTCAATACCGCCCTTTCTTTATTTCACAGCGCCGCAAGCAATTCGCTTACCTGAATTCCCCGAAGGATCTGTCTTCAGATCATCTGGATTCTCATGAATGACTAGGCTCGTACCTCCTGGCTTAAAGAGTGAATTAGGCTTGTCTGCCTGGAGCACAACCGTTTTGGCAATTACAGACAACTTTCCGTTCCCCTTTTCATCCACAATCAAATTAGGCAGATCTCCAGCATGAGCCCCTTTTGGATTCAAAATCCCATGTTCCTTATGCTGCGGATTAAAATGGGCGCCTGCCGAATCGAAAGTCGGAGCTTCGCAACTTGCCTTTTCATGGATATGAAATCCATGTTCACCTGGCGTCAATCCGCTCACTTGGAGGTCAATATATACGCCTTCCTGAACAGCACTTAACTTAGCAGTCCCCACAGATTGGCCATTTGCTCCAACCATAGAAAATTCCAAGCTCGATGGTGGCGAAGCCGCTTCATTTGATGAAACACGCTGAACACTCTGGCAACCGGAAATTACAAACAATCCTAGACTAGCCGTCATTAAAATCTTGCCTGATTTCATTTTAGTAGATCCTCCCGAGAACTTTTCTTTTTACATAATCTACCCTTAGGATGCACAACTGGCTAATTCAGTAACCATATCTATGTACAAAAATTTTCATTATTAAATCGTGTATAGCACAAAAGCCTGTAATCCATGGATTACAGGCTTTCAGACCTTCGCACCTATTTACAAAATAGTCATCAGCTTCGCGATCGTTTGCAAATTCTCTAATTTCCGCTTATAAAAGTGAAACTCCACCTTCGTATGCTCGACCGCGTCTTCCATTCGCAGCACTTGCTGCTGTAAATCTTTGGTATGCGGCCATATTTCCGCTTGTCGCTGAAGTTCATTCTTGCCTGTAACCAATCCTTCGCCAATGACCTCACATTCTTTCGCCAAAAGCTGGTGCTTCGCCCATGACAATTCAGATACTGCATCCACATATATGGCTTCTGCCTGTCTTAGTAATTCAGGAACAAGTTGTAATTCTAAAATCACATCTGACCGATTCATTTGGATTCCTCCATCCGCTTTGCAACTGAACGATTATTACTGTTTCGCCTCATGTATATTCATAGAAAAATAAAACATGCATCCCGCCAAATTCAGGCGAAAACAAGCTATTTTCTAACATAAAACGACTTTAATTGATAACGCTTTCTTTCATAGAATGACAATCAGATTAAGATTATATTAAATCTATCAAATCTGCCTCCAACCTACTTGTAACGTCTCTTAGAAGTGTTAGAATGATACTATACATATCAGAGGAGGTGACAATACATGAGCCAAGAGGAAGAAGTTGTATCCCAAAATGAAGAAGAAATTGCCGAAGAGTCCACCGAGGAAGTGGTGAGCGAAGACGCGACGGAAGAAGTAGCAGAAGCCCTTGAAGAAGTTGCAGCTGCTGAAGAAAATGAAGAATCCCAAGAGGAATAATCCTTTTATTTTAAAATAAAATCCCCCTCAGCCCTCCGGGTTGGGGGTTTATTGCGTTTATAAAAAACTTTTAACATATATGCATAAATAATCTGAACATTCAAATAATACTGGTGTACCAAAAAAAAGGAGATGATATGAATGGCTAGAAACAACACTTTAGTCGTACAACAAGCAAAGGCAGCATTGGATCAACTGAAGTACGAAGTCGCTCAGGAAATTGGTGTCCCTCTCTCCCCTAATGGCTACAACGGCAATTTGGCAACACGTGATGCTGGTGCAATTGGCGGCAACATCACGAAACGGTTAGTGCAAATAGCTGAGCAACAACTTTCCAGCTTCAAACGCTAATTCTTTGATGTAGGAGCAAGCTCAAAAAGACTGACTCACTCGATCCTCCTTAGAGTGACTTCAGTCTTTTTCTTATTTCCTTCGAAATCATCCTATCTTCCTTCAAATTACTCACCACTTTACCCAAACGTATTCTATTCACGCCACACCTCTAGTATGATGGCCTTATCCGCTATCCCCTAAAGGAGTGTTAATCATGACCGAACAGTATGAAATTTTTCGAGACCCTTTTCGCATGCTCATTCTTTTAGCTACCCTTGTGAGTGAACAGAAAGGGGAAAACGAGCTTCGATTTGATCATGTTCCCTACTTTGAGAATGAGACGTTTCTGATCCAGCATGAAAAGTTTGTCTATAAAAAAGTGCCAACAGAAATAACTTGGTTCCAATTTCTCGGTAGAGATATTGCCTGTAATCAAGATTATTCCCGTGAGGAATACAACAAGATGTTCGTTGATTGTCTGGCTTCGCTTTATCAGATCAAATAAGCCTTATACTTAACGGCAAAAAAGCGCGTCATGATAAACTATTTATCATGACGCGCTTCGCTATTTTTGATTATTTCTTTTTGACTTCTTCGACGAACACGTCACTAGCATCACGGTTGCTGCCAAGCTCAAGAATCGTATACTTCTTTTCACCGATCATAATAACATCTTCCACTTCTGGCAATGGATCACCCAGATATACCGTGCCCAAATATACATTACTGCTTTTCAAACGTAAATTCCATCGATGTTGTTGTTTCGTCATTTCCCTGATCCTCCCAAGCTCTATTGACATCAAGTTACCATAAATCACGCCAAGATGAAAGCCCCACTATTAAAGTAGTACCTAATTATGATACATTAATGTCAAGCTCGTTAAAGAAAGGTTGTCATCGACATGACTGCACAAGGCATATCAGAAGAAGAGATGTCCCTCCTGCTTTCCAAAAACGATGTAGGTATACTATACACACAAACAAATTCCCCTTACTTGCCTAGGTCAAAAAAGAAACGCAAATCACAACATTTGCTGCAAAAATTATTCCATTTTTGGCAAATGTAAATGTGACCCTTGTATTGACAATTAGCCAATTCCTTGGTATATTACTAATTGTCTTGAAAAAACGACTTGTTAGCTCAGCTGGGAGAGCACTATCTTGACAGGGTAGGGGTCAGTGGTTCGAGCCCACTACAGGTCATACTGATTGGAAAACCCTTGTGAATCAAGGGTTTTTTCTTTTTACCGAAATAATAATTACCTCCTAAACAGGATTTATTCCATTTGGTTACATACTGGTCATCAAAAACTTATTAAGGCTTATAAGGAACATTATATGGATATTCCTTTGAATAACAGGTGGTACCTATTGAAGTACACACAATAAGGTCACTATCGGCATGTAAGGTCTACATCACTTTATAAAAGCTCGTAATAAAGAAAACCTTGAAGTCTTTCTTCAAGGTTTTTCATATTGTAACAGTTAATAGATAAATTCTTAAATACAAACGTTCTAAGCGCTGTTTATAACTGTTTCTTTGC
The DNA here is from genome assembly GCF_014640555.1 of Paenibacillus marchantiophytorum. Taxonomy (GTDB): domain Bacteria; phylum Bacillota; class Bacilli; order Paenibacillales; family NBRC-103111; genus Paenibacillus_E; species Paenibacillus_E marchantiophytorum. The sequence goes on from NZ_BMHE01000001.1 coordinate 84,003, forward strand.
TATATAGGCTAACTCTCTAAACAATCATCCCATTTCAAATATTCATTAAATAAAGCCGTTTTAGAATATGTATTTAAGCCATTTTTTTTGGTTTGTAGTGCAAAAAGGTTTATAATACCAATTATCAAAAATCTCTCGAATGTAATCCATTGTGAGTATAGTCCTTAAATGTCCTATTGATTTTTGCGAATGCAATTTTAGTTGAAGTTTTATCAATTGGTTGAAAAATCATATCAGCAAAGTCCACAATTTCCATTTCGAGTCCCTGATCCCGAAATAATTTAACGAAATCACCGATGCTTGGATTTTTGTCTACATCACAAAAAAAAGGTAATTCTTTATAAGTTTTCGTTAAACGATCATTGTATTCTACAACAGCAATATATTTGATTCTAGTTGCCAAAATTGTCGCCTCCGCTTTCGATAACTGGCTGGCACAGTGCTTTTACACTAAGCCCCTTTAGTTTTGCGTCCCTACCTTTCAATAGGTTTGCCTTGTCGAGCACTAACTGCTTAACATTAAATTTCACTCTACATGAATTGGTTAATTATGTCTAGTTCTAAAGTAGTAGTTACTCAATACTAAAAATCGTAAGCTTGCTGTTAAAGAGTCGCTGCAGCTTAGGCTATACCACAATCCCCAAACTGCTTTGGAAAACCCTTGTGAAACAAGGTTTTTTTTGAAATAAAAGAGTTTATATGTTTTGGAGTGAACGCGGAGTTATTCCAACTGCCTCTCGCGGAAGTAAAGGAACTACAATGCGCTATTCTAGCTAAAAGTGTCATTTCGGGAGGGTGAGGGAACTACAGTACGCTATTTTTCCGTTTCATGGGAATTTTGAACGTTTTCATGGAAATAAGACCCCGTAGTTCCGCTATTACCCACAAATCCCTACTTTTTGCTTAATTAGCGTCCTCTAGTTCCCTTACAAGGTTGTGCCGCTAAGAAGAGACTGATCTATCAGGGCGGCGAAGCCGTTTTTCTTATGTTCTTTAAACAAACAAACCGCAGCCAATTCAGCTACAGTTTGTTATTACTTTATTGCTCCTCATTCACCACAACCGCATCACGAATCTGCTCAAAAGAAACCGGCGAGTAATCCAATTGTTCCACACTCACATTATAATAATGAAGTCCCTCGTATTTCTGACCGTGAATATGACCATGGACATTGACGTATGGCATTTGTTTGTTCATGTACATGGGTTCGTGAGACAAGAAAAAAAAGTTTTTATAAATGATCGGATAAGCGCTCACTTCATCAAAGCCGGCATCGAGCCACCATGTCCTTGACCTTCCCCGGTCATGGTTGCCTAGGATGAGGATCTTGTAGCCGTTGAGTTGCGAAACGATTGCTTGGGTCTTCTCTTTGTTAAGAAAGGAGAAATCCCCCAGATGGAATACCGTGTCCTCTTTGTTCACAACTTGATTCCATTTGGCAATCATGCTTGCATTCATTTCCTCGGTATCGACGAAAGGGCGATTTTCAAAATCAATAATCAATTTATGACCAAAATGGTGGTCGGATATGAAAAAGGTTTGGGACATGGACATCCGCCTCCTCGATTTAATTCGTTCATTCAACAAAAACGACTATCCAAGCATTTCACGAATGGTCTCAAGCGTAACGCGAATAGCTTCTTTCAATGGCGCCGTCTCACCTTGGAACGGATGAGCGGATCCGAAGGTATGATTTCCGGCAGGAATGCGAAGCCACTTAATCGAAGGATTTTGCTGCATTAACTGAGCGGATCCCTTAATGCCTCGCTCCCCATCCTCTGTGCCTTGGATCAGTGAGACAGGGCAAGCAATACCGCTAATTCTGCTAATGATATCAAATCGCTCTTGATTTCGTTCCATATCCGCTAGTATTTCCAAATCTAGCGGCATATTTTGCTTAGTTCGTCCATTCAGCGTATATGCGCGACCCGTTTCGCGCATTTCCTCTTTATTTTCCTCGGTGAACAGATCGACATTAGCAATGCCATTCCAACTAATTACACCCGCAATTTGAGCAGGATGATCTAAGGCATAAATCAGACAAACCGCAGCCCCTCTGCTGTGTCCCAACAGAAGAATTGGCTTGATTTTATCTCTTTGGTAAATATATTTTACTACGGCTTCCAAATCTTCTAAATCGCGCGAATAAGTAGCTTTCGCAAACTTCTCAAGTTCCGAGAATGTAAGCAAATCTGCTCCGACGCCGTTGTGCGAAAAATTGATAGCAACAACATCGACATCCTTTGCCAAGGATTGCGCAGAATGCGGGAACATGCCCCAATCTTTAAAGCCTTTATAGCCATGACAAATGATCAGGATACCTTTCGAGGGTTGTGATTCCGCTGTATACCAATCACCACGCACCATGCGATCCTGCTCAAGTTGGATTTCGAATGATTGACCTGCTCTGATACCCATCTGTCTTCCTCACTTTCCATATTTGTTCAAAACAACTTTTGCTATTGCTAGTTTAACACAATTATTCTAAAGCAGCCTAAACCAGATTAATGATTATAATTTCTAAGGATTTAGTAAAAACTGACTACAGCGCTCAAATAAATCCACGCAGGAGGACGTAAACCTATGTATTACAACCGAGCAAACAGCTTGCTTTCCAAAGTAATCTGCATGCTGTTGTTCATTTTGTTCATTTCCAATTCTATGATTGGCAGACCCTATGTGAAGGGCATGGAGCCAACAGATCAAAGTACAGCCGACACCAACAGCTTTCGGTTGATTGTGAAATCTTCAGCAAGTGCAGCTTATCAAACCGAAGTCATGTTTACGGATAAAAAATTAAAAAAAGAGCTTGACGATCGCAGATTAGGGGCAGCATTCTCGGACTCCTTACTGCTGGATACGACGCTTACCTATGCCGATAAAGGTCTGTCACAAAGTTTTGGCGTCACTCTGAATGGAGAAGTAGTGGATCTCACAGCTAGATCCATGATGGAACTTTCAGCCCATGTACAAGAAGTTCTGCGTGCACAAGTTCAAGATCTTAGAGCCAAACACTACGGCGAATTGCTGCCTTGGGAGGAAGCCAGTTTAATTCTCCCGAAATATAGTAAATTCACAATTGTCGATGTGGAAAGCGGTCTTAGCTTTGAAGGACAGCGTCGTGCTGGTTCCCATCACGCGGATGTTCAGCCGCTGACCAAAGAAGACTCCGCGACGCTCAAATCCATCTACGGCGGCGCCTGGAGCTGGGACCGCCGAGCGGTCCTCGTGAAGCTGAACGGCCGCACGCTGGCTGGCTCCATGCATGGCATGCCGCATGGCGGAGATGGTATTCCCGGAAATGACTTCAACGGTCATTTCTGCATTCACTTCCTCGGGAGCGTGACGCACGGTTCCCGCTCTGTGGACCCGGCGCACCAAGTCATGGTGCACCGGGCAGCCGGCTTGCTGATCCCATACGTCAGCAAGCTCTCGCCTTGGGCGCTGATCGACGTATGGATCAGCGCAGCGAACCAAGGTGACCTGCAGCTGCTGCAGGTCACCACAGGGCAAGAACAGGCGGTGCACGTGCGCAGCATGCGCCGCCTGTCCAAGTTCCCGGAGCTGGACGTGAACCAGCTCCTGCAGCTCGAGACCGCGGTCAGCGTGACGGCTACGCCGGAACGCGCCTCCGCGGTCGTAAACAGACGCGTGCTCTTTCGCCTCGAAAGAGCCTCTCTGGATGCACGCTGGTATATCCGCAGCGCCGTCATGCAATAACCAAAAGCCCGGCCCCTCTGTGCTAGACGAGGGGCCGGGCTTTGGTTTATTTGACGGTAATTTTACCCTTCATAAAATTCTTATGCGGTTCACAGAAATACGTATACTCCCCTGGGGTTGTCAACGTGATACTTTCGGATTCCCCTGCGCCGAGAAGATTGGTTTTGAAGCTGCCATTGTCGGCAACAGCGTTATGCTTCACTTTATCCTTATTGGTGAAAACAATGGTTGATCCCGCTTCGACCGTCAGATCCCCTTCTTTGAATGCAAAACCTTCGATATTCACGTAATACGTTTTGGCTGTGGCTTCGCCTGAAACAAGATTAACGGTCCGAGTTGCCTCATCGTAGGAGACTTTTACTCCGAACACTTCGGCTAGGAAGCGTGAATGCACGAATGTCGTGCTGTTGATAAGCTGCGCCGGCCCAACCATCGTATGCGGGGTCCCATCGACATCGGCTTTACTGGAACCGATCGTCAATTTAACTTCCTTGCCTTCTTTACTTACTGTTACGGTTTGGCTAGCAGCCTCATAGCCTACTGTTAAGCCAATCCCTTCTGCAAATGCGCGATATGGAACGAACAACGCATTATCGACCAAATAAGCTTCATCAACCTGCAGGGGTTTCCCATTCAGCATCAGCTTCATATCCGATTTCACCAGCTGAGGAGCAGCAATCTGCATGTTCATATCCGCTGACATACTCATACCATGCTCCTGCGCAGAAGCTGGCAATATTCCCGTTACTAGCAACCCAATACCTAGTACTGCGGCAATCAAACTTTTTTTCATAATAAAATCCTCCTTATAGTTGTCAATCTACTCTTTAGAGTAAACGGAACAAAGGAGGATTCGGTTTACTTTTTCTACAATTATTGTTCAGGCTGACCTGAAGCTTTGCGTAATTCATTGGCTAAACGATGAAATTCATCTCTCGCCGCTTGCAAAGAGGTAGCCTCATAACCAGCAGAAAGAAAAGGAATTATGGCATTTGCATCCTCTGGAGTCAGGGGATAGCTAGGTTCAGGATCAGGAGGCGATATCGTGTTCCACCAGCCTTCATTTCCGTAAGATTCATCATGATCAATACCAATACCGTGCTCAATTACATCATTCAAGTATTGATAGATTTGAATAAACGAAGATTTCTTGCCCCCGCTCCAAGCGTAGGTTTGCCAATAATGAGAACACGCTGCGGCTTGTTGCACAGCCTTCATAACTGAATACGAACCATATACACCTGTTGTAAATGCTGGCGTTGCCTCGCTTGCTGCCTGGATATAAGCAATAACCGTTGCCATTTGCGCACTGCTCACATCAAAATCGACGGCAAAGTAAATACAGGTACCTTCAGGTTGACCAACTTGTTTGGCAACTTGTACAGCCGTAGCCCCGTCTGCCATTCCAGCACTACGGCCGCCTAGAGCGCGATTTGCAGTTGTTTCGAAGACCGAAACAATCTGTAACCCAGCTTTGCTGATGACATCGGCTTCACTTTTCGTCAACGCTTTAAAACCACTAGGGACCAGATATCTGGCTACGAACAAGTAGCCATCCTTGACGAAAGCAGCGGCAGTTGATACCGTTAAAGGTGTTGAACAATCAAAACCTTTGGTCACTTTCAATCACCTAATTTCTACTAGTTTCATACATTGTATGCTCCTAGAACTGTACTCGCTACTTATTGCAGCAACACAGCCCCTACTTACAACAAAAAAGGCTCTCTCCATATGGAAAGAACCCCTTCATTATGATTCTTTTGTACCGAACCTTTTGGCGTTTTTGATCCGGGCACGTTCTAACTCGACTTCACGATTCCGCGGTTCCGCATTCGTCACCAGTGAATCCATCAGATTCCGCGCTACAAGCGTGACTTCCTCTACGGCACGTTGGAAAGCCTCTTCATTTGCTTTTGAAGGCTCGGTAAACCCTGAAATTTTACGCACAAATTGCAACGATGCTGCGCGTATTTCATCGTCTGTCACCACGGGTTCAAAATTAAACAACGGCTTAATGTTTCGGCACATAAGATATTCCTTTCAAAATGGTCAAGTTTAATTTATTTCTGCTGCTTCTTGGTTTAGACGACTAATAATTAATTGATTAATAAATTTATTAGAATCCACTATTTTCAAAAGCTTCTTTAAATTATCAAAGCTTATGTCATCTAGAAGCGGTACTAATGCACTGTTCAAAAATGAATAAGAAACCGAATAGATGTCTTTAAAGGAAAGAGTTACTGTTTGCCCGTTCTTTAATAAAGGCGCAATGACAGAGAAGATATTCTCACCATCTTGATTTGTATGGCAGCCTTCCACATATTCCTTCACAAAGAATCCCACGACAAATCCTCCTCCTCTTCCTTTTCCAAAGTATTAAAATACAAGTTCAAAACTGTTCCACTATAGTGACTAGATGCATTCGACAAAAGTATTCCAGTACTGCTATTATAGCTAAATTGCCCCTCATTTGACAGTATTATTAATCTACCTTGATTATTTCTAATAATGCTGTTTAGGACTTCTAGTCCCACTCCTCTATTTCGAGGGTTAGATTTTGTCGAGACTCTTGGATAAGTTGCAAAATTAATTAATTTCGCATCCGTATCGAGCGGCTGACCTTTATCGTCTACATGAAATTTGCGAGACATTTTTGTTGGAATGCCTACGCCACAATCAGCTATACTAAGTATGATTTGCTTCTCTTTTGGATAATGTTGTGCGAAGACACTTCCTCCAATTGGTGACTCGGAATGATCAATAATATTGTTAAAAACTTCTGTTAATGCGGTATCTAAAAAAGAAAATGACTTATCCCTTAGTCCAACAATTCCTTTCAAGAACTCAATTGTATTGTCAATATAACCTTTATTAAATGTGCCTTGTTTTAAATCAACCAGCCCATTTGTAGTACTTCTTTCATGAGAACCTGGATGTAACTTATACCCCATAACTTTAATGAAAAACAAACTATCATCTAAAAAGTCAACAGCAGGATAACTTCTTGGCCTATCCGCGTAATCATCAGGTGTATTATATCCAATAAGTGTTCTTGGGTAAAATAGCTCAATTAGATTAATCATATTGGATAAGGCTACTATACCTGAAGGTCTAACGAAGTTTAACTTTGTGAAATCAAAAATAATATGTTGTGGATTAAGTAGTTTCATATGATCCATCACTTCTTTATAAAAGGAAGCGATAGTAGAAGTATCGAAACTTTTTGGCAAATTAATCCTCATTCAAGTTCACCTTATCGGAATATAAAATATATAAACATATTTCAACATTTAATGATATAAATAGATATATTATTGCTAATTAATAAAATCATTCCCCACAGAAGCCAGGCAACTCACACTATATGCAAAAGCCTCCCAATTCCATCAAACTACGATGGGATCGAGAGGCTTGTTTTAATTTTTGGTAATAAAAAAACCCTTATGTACCAAGGGTTTACTTACTATGGGCCCAGAGGGACTCGAACCCCCGACCAATCGGTTATGAGCCGACCGCTCTAACCAACTGAGCTATAGGCCCTTATGAATAAATTGGTTGCGGGGGCAGGATTTGAACCTGCGGCCTTCGGGTTATGAGCCCGACGAGCTACCGGGCTGCTCCACCCCGCGTCATTAGCAGTCGCTCAACAGCGACAAAATTAAATATACACTAAGCGCGAGTGCTAAGTCAAGCGTTAATTTTTAGGAGCATTCTTCCGTATCAGGTGTTGTACCGAACGCCAAATCTTCCCTTTTTGGACTTGTACACTTCAACTTCCTGCGGGCATTCGTACCCATAAATCCACCAATCTTCTTCCATTCTCTTCGCCAAGCAGCCTGCTTGAAACTTGGAATCATATAATTTAGCCCAATAGATCCAATTCATCGCCATCACTCCGTTATGTTCAAATCAATACTCCTATCTTATCCAATATTAGATTGACTTATGAGCATCCACATGATCCATCCGACATGACATATCAAAAAAGAAAGCCACCTGGGAGCTTTTTGCAAACAAAGCCCAAGCAGCTTTCCTATTATCAACTTACTGTTTGAATGTCGTCAATAAACGTTTCACGATTTCTCCGTATTCATTCACGAAGGTTTCATACACCTTAACTTGAATCGGAAAGTCGAGTTGGTTGGACCTTGCATTCATATCAATTGTATTCGTGCCACTGTACAAACGACCTTCGCCTGACAAAGCTTGAACCGCTTTTCCTACCGGGTTCCCAACATTATCAAATAGTTCGAAGGAAAGGCTGCTGTTATATTTATCAACCGTCACCTGTTTGTCTGGTTTAATATCCAAATCCAGCTTCAATTTGTAATCATACATCATCGTACCTTGGAAAATAGCTGTAATCGACCAATCTTTAATCGTAATTTCGTAAGGATAAACGTTCAGGGCTTTTCCTTTAAAATCATTCTTCTGAACAGGAACTTTGGCTGTTGCCAGAAGTGATTTGTAGGAGGTTTCTCCGTTTGATTGCTGGCTGTACAGATTCATTTTCAAACCTTCGCCCGTCTCAGAAGCAGGAAGCGCATAAGAGTAGCTTACGACATAGGAAGCCTTTGGAACGACACTAAGCGCTGTTTGCGCCTGTCTTCTCCCCCCATAGGCGTAGCCGTCTTTGCTGACTAATTCTGTTTGAATCGCTGGAATGGGAATTGGACGATCGCTGTTGTTGGTCAATTTAAATTTGGCAACAGCGGTGTTGAAGCCATCGTCTTCGTTGCTGGTCACATGCAATTCTACTAACGATACATCCACATTAGCAGGAACGAATTTATTCGTAGTATCCAGTCTAACCGGAGTCCCTAAAGTATAATCAGGAGCAGGAATCACACCTTGCGTAACAGCTCCGGTTGGCAGCAGGATGTTAATGCGTCCTACTCGGTAGGAATCATCAAGGAACTTCCCCTCACCTAGCGCCACAGAAAACACTTCCGGCGTGACGACATTCAAGCTTTTGAATTCCGTATCCAAATCGCTCGGAATAACCACATGAATGTATTTTTTCTCACCTGGATCGAGTGACACAGAGGCTTCCGCACGGCTGCCGGAATATACACTTCCTTCTGTCTTGCCGTCGATACCAAAGTTAGGCACGGTTTGACGTTCCTTGGTTGGATTCATAACTTGAATCTGAACCACCGTAGATACCCCTTTGGCCGTGATTTCCTTATGAATATCCACAGGAACGAAACCAAGTGGCGAGCGCAGAGAAGGCAGTGTGAATGCTTCTCCCCATTTGAGTATCGCTGACGTTTTGGTTATGTTGCTATCGCTGCCATTCCATACATTGTTTTCATCCACAGATACGGCAAGCAGTGTCGTTTCTTTCTTCGGATATACTTCCAAATCGACATCGATAAAGTTAAGTAAGGTTAGGGCTACGTCTTCTCCGCCGTCCACCACGGTCATATAGCTGAGTTCCTGTTGACTCTTAGGTTGAACTGATTTGGCGTTTTTGGCACTTGGCTGAAGTGTGTAATCGATCCCTTGTGCCGTATGCACGCGCAGTTCAAAGTCGGGAACCCGCGTTACTTTACCGCTCGTATTTTTAATCCGGATGACAGCACCGAGTTTCGTGGAGTCCGATTGATGTTCATTCAGGATACTTTTAATTTCTACTTCAATTTTATCTGTTAGGGTATAACTCGTGATGGCATTCGTTGCTGCAACTACTGTCGTAATAGACCCTTCAGCTGCCCATGCCGGCAAAGAAGCTGTCGTTAAAAGTGCAGTTGATAGAATAATGGTAGCTAGCGATCTCTTCATCGTCTTCTTCACTTACTTCTCCTCCTCAAAATGTGGGTTAATTGCTTACTTTTACTTTATCCTGATCTTTCAATTGATGTTGGCCGGAAGTAACGAGCACTTCACCTTCTTTAACACCGGATATAATTTCTTGATTCGTTTCATTCAAACGACCCAGTTCCACTTTGCGTTTCTGCACCGTTTCACCATTGAGGATGTAGACGAAGTTGTCTCCGCCTTCACGAACGATGCTCAAGCTCGGCACAACAGGCACTACCTGTTCATCATCTTTGGTAAGCTCAATTTGTGCTTTGGAGCCAGGTTTCAACTTACCATCTGGATTGGGAACTTCAAGTTCAAGATCATATGATTTCGTTTGACCATTAATGATATCGGATAAATAAATCACTTTCGCGCTTGCTTTGGCTGTCACATCCGGAATATAGAAGGTCAGCTCACTTTTACCACGTACTAGTTTCGCTGATACTTCCGTTAACTGAGATTTAATTTTGATTGGATTCGTTTGCTGCACTTCACCAACGCGACCTCCGGGTGTTAAGGTTTGCCCAACAGTGATGTTAAGATCAGTAAGTATGCCGGATGCTGGTGCTTTCACTTCCAAATTGTTCAATGACCTCTCGATGCTGCGCGCAGATACCTGAGCGGCTTCCAGACTTTGCTCAGCTTGGGCAAGCGAGTTCGTCTGCTGCAAAGTTTTCAAGGAACGACGCGCGCTTTCCAAATCCTTCTTCATGTTCGTTAAGGCTGTTTCCGCTTGCTCCAGCTGAGTTTTCGTGGCTGTACCCAGATCATAATCATTGTGCGCTTTATTGTAGGCTTTCTCCAGATCGTTCACCGCTGTCTCCAGCTTGGATACGCCGTCTTTGGCATCTGCAACGCCATTGGACGTTTTCTGTTTCCCTTCTGAAAGTCCTGCTTGCGCGCCTTTAATGCTAACGTCATTCAATTCCTTCTGTATGAGTGCATCGGTTGGATCCAAGCGGAAAATCACTTCCCCCTTCTCCACCTTATCCCCGCGTTTCTTCACAATTTCAATAACCTCGCCGCCGGATTTAGGAACAACATCCAATTGAACGGAAGACAGAACATCTCCGACCTGCTCAATGGGCTCCCCAATTTTTTGCTTGGCGATTTTGGCGGTTTTAACAACTTTCACCCCTTGTTCAGCGGCTGCCGTCGTCGCGGCAGGGCTAGCTGCCGGTGAAGCGGAACAGCCTGCGGCAATCGCCGCGCTTAGCACGACGATTCCGAATAATTTGGCACTCTGTTTGATCGTAAACAACTGACGTTTCATATTCGTTTTCTCCTTTTCACCTATTCGCATTATTGGAGAGCAGATGTTGCCTGCTCGGATGGTAGAGCTGATTTTTTTCCTTTGCGATTGAACCAACGACGATCTCTTTTCTTAAACAGCATCTCATAAATGATAGGGACAATGACAAGTGTCAATAACGTTGACGTCGTCAACCCGCCGATAACAACGACGGCCAACCCTTTGGAGATGATCGTTCCCTCGGATAATCCAAGCGCGAGCGGCATCAGTGCCATGATCGTAGCCCCTGCAGTCATGATGATAGGTCTAAGACGCGTTATTCCAGCTTCAATAAGTGCATCACGGATTTCATAATTTTGTTCTCTAAGCTGCTGTACGCGATCCACAAGTACGATTGCGTTTGTTACAACGATTCCGATTAACATCAAGAACCCGATCAACGAAGTTACGTTCACCGATTCGCCAGTGACCAGAAGTCCGACGAGTCCTCCAATTGCCGCAAGCGGCAGAGAAAACAGAATGGCGAGCGGTGCTCTGGCGTTGCCGAAGGCGATAACCATTACCATATAGACGATGAATATGGAAGCTATGATAGCCATGAACATTTCCCTAAAGCTTTTGTTGATATCGTCAGATACCCCTTGCACTTCCCGGGTAACACCGGAAGGCAGCTCCAGCTTCGCAAGTTCATCGACAATTTTTTTGCTGATGCCTCCTTTATCCTCACTTAAGATTTTGGCATTAACGCTTATGATTTGCTCTTGATTTGCACGGCTGATGCTATTTGGCGAGTCAATTTGTTTGACTTTGGCTACCTCGTTCAACTGAACGGTTTGCCCAGTAGGTGTCTTAATCAGGAATGCCTCTAATTTATCCACTGAATTTTTGTAAATCGGATTCAGCATTACTTTTGTCTCATACGTAACGTTGTTGAATTTCAGGTCGCCTAGTTTCTCTTCTGCAATCCATCTGTTAACAGTTTGCAAAATTTGCGCTGCAGAGAGCCCATAAGTTCTAGCTTTGTTTTGATCGACCGTAATTTCGACCTCAGTTTTGGAATCACTCAAGCTGTCTTTAATATCGTTAAGTTCAGGGAACTCCTTCATTTTTTCTTTGATCATCTCTGCCGCAACTTTGAGATACAGCTGATCATCACCTTTAAGTAAATAGGAAAGATCTCCTCCAGCCGATGTTGGCGGACCCCCTGTAAACAGTTCAATATTGACTTCTGATCCTTTTGGCAAAAGGTTCAACATTTCTTCTTTATATGTTTTAGTAGCTGCATCGGAATCTGTCCCTTTACTGTACTCAAAGAACATTGTTGTTCTATACGCATATCTGTCGCTGCTTCCGTTATAGCCGATAAGCGATTCAATGTACTTGAACGAAGTCTCACCGGTCTTATCCTTGAATGATTTCAGATGCGCTTCTAATTCTTTCGATTTCTCACTCATCATGTCGATGGATGTCTCCCTCGGCATTTTGATATTGATAGCCCCTTGCTTAACCGTTTCGCTAGCAGGCATGAAAGAGACCGCTAAATTAGGTACGGTACCGACGATTGATATGACGAGCACGACACCTGCAATCAACAATGTTTTGATGCGGTTATTCAGCGACCATATGATGGCATTTTTATATTTCTGCCCCATTGGACCAAGATGAGTTTCGTCATGAGTCGAAACCTTCTTGCTTTTAATTACCATGAGCTTTGCAAGCATCGGGATGACCGTTAATGCAACGATTAACGAAGACATTAAAGCGACAACAAGCGTAATGGCAAATGGACGGAAAACTTCACCGACAACTCCGCTGACGAACCCAATCGGCCCGAACACGCCAACCGTTGTAATGGTTGAAGAGGTAATCGCACTCGACACCTGTTTGGTCGCCAACTTAATCACAGATTCGTTTCGTTCCTGTGCTTTTTCCAGTTGACTGTAAATATTCTCGATAACGACAATACTATCATCCACAACCCGACCGACTGCGATCGCCATGCCTCCAAGAGTCATAATGTTCAAGGAGATTCCCAAAGGACCCATGACTAACAAGGTAACAAGGATGGATAGTGGAATAGAGACGAGTACAATGAATGTCATACGAATATTACGCAGGAAGAGCAAGATCATTAAAGAGGCGAGTATCGCACCCAATCCACCTTCTTGCACCATTCCGTGAATAGACTGTTTGATGTCGTTGGCTGAATTGTAAATAGAATGAAACTTCACACCAGGCAGCGTTTGCTCCCATCCCTTAATGAGCTTATCAGCACTATCCGCAAACTCAACGGCATTGGCAGCTTTCGTTTTATAGAGCAGTACACCGATAGCCGGTTTATCATCTAATCTTGCGATAAACTTGGATTCGCTGATGGCTTCAATTTTGGCAAGCTGCTTGAGCAAGAGCGTGTCGCCGTTTTTCGTCGTAATTTTTAAATTATCCAAATTGTAGATCGTATCGAACTCACCTTTAACCCGAACCATCTGGGAGTTGCCGTTAAAATCAACTGTACCCGCTGGACTGGAAACAAGCGATGCTTTAATTAAATCCGCAACATCTGAAGGCGTTAAGCCGTAGTTGTTAATGGCTGGCGCCTCTAATTTAATGGTCAATATAGCATCCTGATTGCCGACAGAGTCAACGTGGTCGATGCCTTTCAATCCAGTGAAGCCAGGAAGAATCGTATCTTTGTAATTCTTATCCAACTCGGTTTGATTAATGCCCTTTTCGCCGTAAACAGCCAAATAATAGACTGGTTCAGACGCAAACCCGGCCGTTAACACTTTTGGCTTATCAGCGCCTTGCGGAAGCTTCACGTTTGAAATCAAGCTTTCAACGTCTTTCTTGACGTCTTCGGGCTTCTTGCTCTGCTCCAATTCCAGTACGACCTGAGAGTAATTATCCTGTGAACTGGACCTTAAATTTTTCAATCCATCCAGACCGGCTACTGCTTTCTCAATCGGTTTGGTAACTTCGTCAAGTACATCCTTAGGAGGTGCCGTGTATGTAGTACTTACGATAACGACCGGAAACGTAATATCCGGCATACTTTCTACCTTGAGTGTGGTTGTAGAAAACGTTCCTCCTACAACCAATAGCAGCATAATAATAAAAACCGCTGCTATGTTTTTCATCGAAAAATTAGTTAACTTGGACATTCTCACTTCTCCCCTATCACCAGCTTTAATACGGTACTCCTTTACTGCCCACTTTCTCATCATACTTGGAAATTCTTAACAAAAGATAAACTAATGTTGAAAACTTTATGTTTTTTTCACGATCTGGATTCATTATATCTCTTCATTTCCATAATTACAGGTGAGGGAAGTCATATCCCAGTCATAAAATGGTCATATGAATCTTCTCTCCCGTATGACTCGATATGACTGAATAAGAAAAAAGCGAAGGCTGAGCGCCTTCGCTTCCATACAATATATTAGTCCGTTGTGATAAACCAGTCCGCTTGTTGTGAGGCCAGCAGCTTTCTTTGCCCTTGGAATTCATCATACACGCTTAGCTTATACTTCTGAAGGAATTTGGTGTTAAAAATAAGTCCTGGATCTGCAATGGAAATCAAGAAGTTTTCTCTTTTGCCCAGTCGAATCTTAGCATCTTGATCTGCTGTAGACTCGCCGTTGAATACATCAAAGTCCTTGAAATCAAACTTCTTCTCAAATCGTTTCACGCCGCCGCCATCCTCAAAAACAAGCAATAAATTATGGCCTTCGGTATTAATTTCGGTTAGCTTTTCCTTCGTTAATTCATAATTAAATTTTAATTTAAAATTGCCGTCTTCTATCGTTGTGCCAATCTTGTCGATTGTGATTGTGTAAGGGAACAAATCAACATTTTTAAGTGTTTTGGCTACCTCTTTTCTTTCATCAGGCAGCCAGTAAGCTACTGGATTAACATAGGAGTCCGCGACTGCCTTCTCACCCTCAGACAGTTTGCCATCTGTGACAGCTTCCCCTAAAAGCAGGTTCATGTTTGCAGTCCCATACCCTTTGGGCACAGATGCCCAAACATTCAATAGGCCTTTGCCAGAAGGACTAATCTTGTTCTTTACTTCCGCAACGGATGCGGCGAACACCGTGCCGTCTGGTGCGCGGAAATTAGCAACTAGTTTGGATACGTTGGTAAACCGCTTCTCCAGATTCGTAACTTCAACCATCGCCGAGAACATAATATTCGTCTTGTCCTCATAAGTCGATACATTCCGAATTGCATATTTGGACTTACGCCCCGCATCATTCGATGTGTAGGATTGTCCAGCATTTATGAAAGGAATCGCTTGAAGCTCAGATTGGGTAGAAAACTCCAGAACATCGGTCGCTGTTGTAGTGCCTTTGTCAGTTCCCGCAGGAGGTTCCCCTGACTCATTTTCCTGCAAAACTAATTTGACCTCTGAAAACTCATACGTATAAGGTACTTTGCCGGCAATTTGCAAATTCACATTAGCGCCTGCGCCGAGCCCGATTACTTTCGCTGTTTGAATCAGTTTGGCATCAATTTTGACTGCTCCATCGAGCAGAAAGTATCCCGATAACTTGGGGAGCGGAAGGGATTCCTGCCCCTTGTTGATTAGCGTTAAATCTGCTGTGAGCAAATCTTGATCTTCCCAGGGCAAGCGATGCAAACCATTGAGCTGCGTGGTGTAGACACCGGATTTACTCGTGAAAGAGTATTCTTTACCGATCGAGCCTCCTTGTTGCGTGGAAACCGGGGGCAATTGGAAGTTAGCTACGCCCACATTGAGTTTCAGATCCGCAATCGCCTCTGCCACGGTCAATTGCCACGCATCTGCAGCAACTCCGACTGGAATAGAGCCGGATAATTGAATTTCTTTGCTTTCCTTAGGATTGATCTTCAGATCTTTTATCCCTTTGGCTTCCAAAGGATACAAAAGTCCTTCCGCTGTGCGTATGGAAAAGAGGTAAGAAGGAACCGTCACCGTGTGACTACCTGCATTTTCTAACTTGAGGTACACCGTTGGAACGTGATACTTTTCATTTTTATTGCTGACGAATTTTTTGATCGATGCCTGGACTTGAGTTCCTCCGACCATGATGGAAGCCGCAGAATTTGTTGGCGTCACATCCGTAAAATCGTTAGGCACAGCAACTTCTCCAAGCACACGCTCAAAATTAGTTTGACTGAAATCCCATTTAATAAATTGCACAACGAGATCCTGCAAATTCGTAGCTGCATTCACAGTTGCATAGAACGTTAAATCCGTTGTTGCGCCAGGTGCAACCCGGTTCTTATCTTTATCAGCGGGCAATAGCCGCGCAGAAAATTGATTGCCGGATTTGCTTTTCAGTCGTGCCCAGTAATCAATAAACTGCAGCTCACTGTTGCCTTCATTGTGAATACTGATCGTAAATGTCGCCAGTTTCCCATTCTGATCCGGCAAAAGATGAATCTGCTTCAACTCGAAGTAGCTGCTCCCAGTAATCGTCACTTTGCCTATCGAAGCGGAGATAGCAGTTGGGGCACTATCCGCCCAAACAGGTGTTACAGCACTTAATAATAAAGTGGCTGACAGTGCAATCGTCGCCAAGCGGATATGATGAAACTTGATCTTCATGATGTTAAATGTCCTCCTTCAAAGTCGATCTGACTAATCCTCAGCCAAGATGACCTGCTTTAACCGGCAGGTACGGCTTGCATCATCGTGGGTTGAATGGGTTGCCCCGGATTTTCCTTCATCTGCTTGAGCATCGCATCGCCTTGTGTTTGCCATTGCTTAAGCCCTTCTCTTGCAGTTATTTTCCCTTGCAGAACACTCGAGAACTGTTGGCGACCAATTTCTTGGACTTGATAAATGTTTGGATTCTCACGATAGATTTTCATGTTATTTTCCATTGGTGCTGGAACGACGTTATAGAAGGCTTCCATGTGAAACTCTAAACCGTCCTTAGGTTTCAGATACTTGGAGCGAGCCACCAGATTATAGGAACTGTGTGATTTCAACTTAGCCCAGTCTTCGCCGTTAATGAATTTAATGAACTTCCATGCATCTTCTGGATTCTGTGCTTTGGCGTTAATTCCCATAATTCCGTTCATATAAATAGAGCCACCGACTCCCTTGGCTTCTGGATGGGAAGGAATCGTTACGACATCCCAATCGATTGGCGTGTAGCCTTTATAGTTAGCCGCACTCTTATTGGCATTCGTAATTTGCTGCAGCTGCCCGTAATTAATGATCCCCATAGCCAATCGGTTGGACATGAAATCGTCATAAGAAAATGGATTGTCTTGATCGAATTTACGGTTCATCGGTTTGTTAGGATCCATGAGTTCAGGGAAGACATTGTCTTTTTGCAATTGAGCCATTTTCGCCCAAACCTTTTCCCACTGGTCCGTGTCCACTGTCATTTTCTCCCCGGCATCGTCGAACATTTTGAGTTGCAGCGGAGCCGTGTACATTTGCATGCCATAGAACAAATTATCGCCCTGTGATTGCGTAGAGAATGAGAAACCATTAATACGGTTCTCGCCTTCGCCTTTCACTAAACGTTTGGAAAGGTCAAAGATCTCATCCCAGGTCATTCCATCCTTAGGAAAATCCGCTCCTGCATCCGTAAACATCTTCTTATTGTAAATGAGTGCGGATGAGGTAAATGTCGGCGCCAGCGCATATAGCTTCCCGCCGCCCGCATTTTTGATGCCATCAATGACAGCAGGCACGATACCCGACGTATCGAATTTATCCTTCGTTATTTGTGGATCGAGCTGTGTCAACAAATTACTTTCGATCATATCAGGCAATTGTTCATAACCAACCATCACTACATCCGGCGGATTATCACTCTGCATGACTTCTTTCAGCTTCTCCATGGGATCAGGCATTTTCTCGCCAGGCTGAATGTTGCCATACCGGTACTTTTCATCCATGGTTGGGACCAATTCAATTTTGATATTCGGATTAGCAAATTCAAAGATTTCTGTGAACTGCTGTCTGAAATATTCATCATCGCCGCCATAACCCATGGAATTCGCGATACGAAGTACACGTTCCTTCTTATCGTCTGATTTATCTCCTTTTGTACACGCTACAGCTAATGGAACTACCAGAGCCAGTGTCAAGGTTGTTGCTAGCATTTTACGATTGATCTGTTTCATTTCGTTTTCCCTCCAACAGTATGTGAATTGGGTGCTGTCCCCTCACTCGCAGTTATCACTTTGGGTGCTTTAATCATTATTTTCTCGCCATCAAACTCCATCGAGGCTTTGCCATCGATTTGCAGAGCTGTTAAGTAAGCCTTGGGAACTTGAAGCCTTCCTGCCCGGTCGAGGACCACATACTCTTCATGATCATCACCGGCAAGCCCTGTTCCTGAACCATCATCGGCCGTCATCGCAGAGTTCCTCGCAATAAATTCCGAGCTTGTCATCCCATCACGAATGGCAACCACTCTGCCAACCTTGCCTGCCATAGATAAATCATGGGTGACAATTACAATCGTCACGCCAAGTTCCTTATTCAGGCGCTGAAAGATAGCTAAAATCATATCCGCCGTCTTCGTATCTACGGAACCCGTTGGCTCATCAGCGAGAAGCAAGCGCGGGCGATTCGCAAGCGATATCGCAATGGCTACACGCTGCTGCTCACCGCCAGACAATTCTTGCAGCTTGTTGTTCATGCGGTGGCTTAAACCGACCCATTCCAGCAACTGCTTCGCATAGGCTGGATCATAGTTGCCGCTTAGCATCATTGGCATTTCCACATTTTCTAGAGCCGTTAAATAAGAAACTAGATTGCGCGCATTATTTTGCCAGATAAAGCCTACCGTATGCCGTTTGTAATCAACTAACTGTTTGTCCGTAATCTTTAATAAATCCCAATCTCCGACCTTCACCTGTCCAGCAGAAGGGCGATCAAGTCCTCCCAGAATGTTCAGCAAGGTGGACTTGCCGCTTCCGCTGTTTCCGATGATCGCCATCAGCTCTCCGGCGTCGATTTGAATGTTCAGCCCTTGCAAAGCTACAACTTCGATCTCATCTGTTTTATAAATTTTGACTAAGCCTTCGCAAGTGATCATCCTATTTCTCCTCCCCGAGCTTCACTGCTTGATGAACACGCAGCCTTCGAATGTGCAAGAACAGCAGCAGCGCTCCTGTTACCATCATGAAGGCAACAACGAAATACAGCTGGTACGTGTCCTTCGAATCAAAAACAACACGGAAAGGCGGGACTTGCGTCTTCACATTTTGCGAGGTTTGCAGGAATGGCAGGAAGAAATAACTCGTTAGCTTGCCTATGCCTATTCCCAAAGCAATCGATAATCCAGCTGTAAATCCTTGTTCAAGCAGGAGCATGCCCGTTAATTGCTTGCGTGAAAGACCCATCGCGCGAAGAACACCGAACTGCACAACACGACTGGATAGATTGAAGAACCAGTACAACATGTAGCCGATCAAAGATACCGTAACAGAAACTAGAAAACCTAGGCTGAGAATACCGAAAACGCCGCCTCTGGCAGGAAGTTTCTTCTGGATAATCAGTTCGTTGCGCACATCTTTCACCGAGGCAATCTCAATGCCTTTGGCTTGGAGCGCTGTTACGAGAGGCGCAACTTTGGCATCCGGATTCATTTTGAGCCACACTTCATAAGGAATCAAAGGAGCTTGATCATAAATGTAATCCAGATTCGCAATGAAAAATGGCGTCTGATCCGGATATTGACTTGGCCAATAAGGCAGAATGCCAACAATGACGAATTCCACAGGCTGCTGTCCAATCGTAATGGAGAGCAAGTCCCCCGCTTTCAGCGCATATTTACTGGCATAATTCGAAGGAATAATGACGGCTTGCTCATATGTGCCTAGTAAATTCAAATATTCATGCGGTGGAGCAGGGAATAGATCGGGTCGGAACCATGCCACTTTGGCGAAATCGACGTTGTCGATACCCATGATCATTCCTTGGCCGGTAGATTTACCGGAAATCACGACATTCCCTTTGGATTGAAGCACTCTCGCAGCGGCTTTGACACCTTCCAGATCACGGAATACTTGAAAAGGCGGCTCGACATAGCGAATCTTGGTGGGCACTTCCTCACCTGGCTTCTGGCCGCCCTGGCCGCCTTGCCCACCGCCAGAACCGCCGTTTCCGTTAGAACCACTGCCACCGTTATTCCCACCGCCCGATGATCCGCCACCTTGCGATCCACCCTTATTGCTAGCTTTGGGATCCTTAGGGAGATCATCAGAAAAGCCTTCCCAAACGGTTTGCATGACCACATCAGTTCCGTATTGGTACAAGGTTCTTTCCGTCGAGTTCAAATCAATTGTTCGTGCCGCTGACGAATTGTATACGCCAAGTCCAAGCGTCAGAATCAGCAGCAGCATAAGCGGATAATATGCTTTGGCAGATCGGGACAGCTGCACAAGCGTTAAATAAAGCGGCACGGGCAGGAATCTGCGTCCTAGCCAACCGAAGAACCGCAACAGCCACGGGAAGATGCGCAGAAAGAACAATCCCAGCGCAAATATCGATAACGCAGGTACAAAGAACAACAGTGGATGCACCTGCAGCTGATCCGTGGTCAGTCCCGTTTGGACGGATAAGATTTGACGTTGGTCAAATAGATAGAATCCGTAACCGACTAAACCAAGCAGCACAATGTCGAGAAACCATCGCTGCCACAGTGGCGAACGATCTGAACGAGCCATCTGCTGTTTATAGTTCACTATGGAAGATCTAGCGAACATAACCGCAGGAATAACGCTGGCAAGTATCGCGATGAGGACCGCTATTCCTCCGTATAACATCGCTTCAGGCGTAAAGCTGACCGGAATCGATTGACGATCTACGAATGTTAGAAAGCCGCTGGAAGAACCAATGCTTTTAGCCATGAACCAACCTATGAACGGCCCTATCAGCAGGGCAATAATACCGAGCAGCAGTCCCTCCAAGAAATAAATGCCGACAATTTGGTTGGTGCTGCCTCCACGGCTTCGCAGGATGGCAATAACCCCTCGCTGGCGATCCAGCGATTGCCTGGCATTCATGACGATGTAATAGAAAACCATCGCAATCATCGGTGCCGCCAACGTAAATAATAAAATTTGCATCTGCAGACTTTGCGCTTTGAATTCAGCTAAAATCGGCTTGAAGGAGACATCTACTTTGGTATTCTTGAGTTTCTGAAACAAGTTGATATCCAGCCGCTCCAAGCGATTATCCAGTGGAGATAGTTGACTTGTCTGGATATTTCGCAAATCGAACGCATAGTACCAGTTTGCTAGCTGCAGTGGAATTTTTTTATCCGTCAGCAGCGTTTGTACGAACAAATCTTCAGGAATAATAAGGGAATTTACTAAACCTTCCAACCCTTGAAACCAGTAGGAATCAGCCTCATTCTTGGGTTTAAAAGCACCAACAATCTTTACTTTCAACAGTTGACTGCCGCCCGCCCCGGAGACGGAATAATTGAATACATCTCCGATATGAAGATCATTTCGAAATAAAGCTTCCTCCAGTACCACGGCTTCGATAACTCCGCTTTGCAATTGATTAGAGGCCATTTGTCCTAAGGACCAATCCACCTGATCGTTCAAGCTGCTTAGCGATGTTAATGTCATTTGGCGACGTTTGCTGGGGTCAATCTTCGTTGGATCAACTGGCGCTATAGGCGCGCCTTTAATCGTATAAGTACGCGCAAATGAAGAAACAGGAAAAGCTAGATCTTTGGGAATTTGATCCTGTATGTATAGATTGACGTCTTTGAGCTCGTCTAGTCCTGCACGTTCAGTTCCAACAGCCTGATATCGCATAAGTAATGAACCTGCCGGGAGACCACTGCTCTTCTCTTCCAACGACTTGGCAACGACTCGCTTCAGCGATCCGTCTGCATACATCGGAATACTCGTGGTGAAAGCCACAGCCATGACCAGGCCAAGCAGTGTGCTTAACGTCAGCCAGCGGGTATTCCACATTTTCCGAAATAAAAAACGCAGCATCGGGATGGACATTAGCGACCCACTACTTTCTGTCCGGCGGTAAGACCTTTCACAATCTCCACATCCGTTGACGTCTGTTGTCCGATTTCTACATCGACTTCCTTCTTGTTCCCTTGATTGTCAATCACCTGCACATAATTTCTGCCGGAATAGGAACGAAGCGCTGCGAGCGGAATTGTTGTGGCGTTTTCCTTGCGCTGCGTAATGATGCTCACGCTAAGCGGCGTTCCACGATTTAAACCTTTGGGGAACTCATCCAGCTGCACAACTAAATACTTGTCAATCGAATCTTGCCCGCCGCCTTGTCCATCGCCGGGAAAGCCGCCACCATTGTTATTGCCTGCTTGCGGAAGCGGAAGCTGCTTAACTTTGCCTTTGTGCGTACCAGCGGAATTAATATCTACCTGCACTTCCATGCCAATAGCAACTTTCTTTGCATCGTCCGCGCTGATGCTTGCCGCAACGGTAAGCTCATTCAAATCAGCCAAAGTAGCAACCGACTCTCCAGACTTTACCGTGTCTCCTTTTTTGGAAACAACCGTCACGATCGTTCCACTGAAAGGCGCAACCAGCTTCGCTTTGCTCACTTGGGTTTCAAGCTTCGTCAATTCCTCACGCTTCAATTCAAAATCAATCTTGGCCTGTTCAACTTGCTCCGGAGTCATCTCATCAGCCTTGCGCAGCGTTTCTATCATAGTCAGCTCATCTTTGCGCGTTTGCAGCTTTTTGCGCTTCAAATCGCTTTGCATGTCAGAAACATCAAGCTCGGCAATAGGCTGACCTTGTTCCACGGCATCCCCATTCTTCACAAGAATGGCGCTAATTCGCTTGCTGGTCATATCTTCAGAGAAAAACAGTTTCTCCTCCTGCAAAGCCATTAAACGCCCGCTTCCTCTAACTTTCGTCTCTAGGGTTTCTGTTTTCACCGCATACTCCGGCTTCTTCGACAGCTTTGGTGGATTAATCGATGGGATGGCTTCCTCCTCTTGCTCTTTGGGCAAAAGCGAACAGCCCGAAGCCAAGATAAGGGTTGAACTTAGTAAAATTGCTGCAATGGGCTTCATCGTCCAGTTAGGAGATGAATTTCCCGTCCACCATTTCGTAAACATGATCGGCAACCTCCAAAATTGTAGGGTCATGAGTGGTCATACAAATCGTAATCTGTTCCGTCGCAATGATGCTGCGAAATACGGACATTATCTGCGCCCCCATCTGGGAATCCAGTTCTGCAGTAGGCTCATCCGCCAAAATAAGCGATGGCCGGTGGGCAATGGCTTTAGCGATGGCTACACGCTGCTGTTCGCCGCCCGAAAGTTCAAAAGGCCGATGGTGCATGCGTTTGCCCAATCCAACCAGTTCCAAACAATGCGCCACGCGCTCTTTCCACTCCGAACGCGGAATGCCAGCCATCCGCAGAGCCAGCTCCACATTCTCCCAAGCAGACAACAACGGCATAAGGGCAAAGGATTGAAAAATAAATCCGATCTCTTTGCGTCGAACCAACGTCCGCTCATCATCTGAACCGAGATGGAAAGCATGCTCCTGAAACCAAATCTCCCCTTCGTTCGGTTGATCAAGCCCGCCAATTAAATTAAGCAGCGTCGTTTTACCCGAGCCGGATCGACCTTTGAGCATAACCAACTGCAGCGGAATCAGTTCCATCTCAATCCCCTTCAGCACTTCTAATTTCTGCCCGCCAACTTGAAAAGAGCGCTGTACACCACGTACTGTCAAGAGGGGAGATTTCAACTGCCTCAAGGGGGTAGCGTTATTGTCAAACGGCATCTCTTCCTCTAGCACCATGACCTCTGATGCGTTTTTTTTGCGAAACCATCTCGCCATTTCAGGGGACTCCCTTTCCTTGATAAACTGTCTGTATGCTAAAATAGACGGTGCAGCTTTTCAAAAAGTTTCATGAAACTGAAAATTTCCTGAAATTATTTTTACATATAAACCCATTCATGTAATCTATTAAAAGATACTATTAAATGGAAGTTTCATCCATGCACCAAATGACCTATTTTCAGACTTAAAAATCGATCCGCCTGCAAAATTGCCAAACAGACACATCTATTTGCAGGAATTTACCGCTATTTGGGGAAGTTAAAAGAATGAACCATTAACTAGTGCTTTCAAAGAAGGAGAAATCACACATGATTGAAACCATTAAAACTTATTTGGATGAGCAAAGAGATCAACACATAGAGGAATTAATGCAATTTCTGCGGATTCCAAGTATCAGTGCTGTTGCCGAACATCAACCCGACATGATTCGCTGCGCGGAATGGACGGCTCAATCGTTGAAGCAGGCAGGTTTGGAAAATATTGAAATCATGCCAACCGGCGGACATCCGGTAGTCTATGCGGACTGGCTGCATGCACCTGGCAAGCCTACTGTCCTCATTTATGGGCATTATGATGTGCAGCCCGCTGAACCTTTGGAACTTTGGCAGACACCGCCCTTTGAACCTGTCATCCGGGATGGCAAACTATTCGGCCGAGGCAGCACCGACGACAAAGGACAGTTGCTGCTTTATGTGAAAACCGTGGAAGCCTTTCTTAGGACACAGGGCAGTCTTCCCGTGAATGTGAAATTCTGCATCGAAGGCGAAGAAGAAATTGCCAGCAAACATTTGCCTGCATTTGTTGAGACATACAAAGAGAAATTGCAAGCAGACGCTATAACCCTATCGGATACACAGATGCATGGACCTGGCAAACCTGCGCTTATGTATGGTTTGCGCGGCCTAGCAGGCTTTGAAATTACGGTGGATGGCGCGAACAGCGATCTGCACTCCGGTTTATTTGGCGGCGCCGTCCAGAATCCGATTCATGCTCTATCCAAGCTTCTCAGTTCCTTTCATGATGAGCAAGGCCAAGTAGCGGTCCAGGGCTTCTATGATCGCGTGATCCAACTCTCTGACAAAGAACGTGAAGCTTTCAAACAAGTTCAGCCTGACGAGAACAAGATCCGTACCGATTTGCAAGTGGATGCGCTTTACGGTGAGCATGGGTTCTCTTTTTATGAGCAAACAACTTCCAGACCTACCTTGGAAATCACATCGGTAAGCGGCGGTTTTCAAGGGGAGGGGATTAAACCGATTATCCCGAACCGAGCTTCAGCCAAAATCGCCTGCCGCCTCGTCGCGGCGCAAGTGCCGGAAGAGATCATGGATGCGATTGAATCCCATATTCAGGCGCAGAAGCTGCCAGGTGTCACAGTAACCATGGACCGTCAGCTGCGCGGCAATCCGTTTATTACCCTCATAGATGAACCTGCTATGGTGGCGGCAGCAGAAGCTTATGAAGATACTTACGGCGTATGGCCTGTCTACACGCGCAGCGGCGGCTCCATCCCTATCGTGGAGGTGCTTGGACGAGTGCTGAAGGCTCCGGTCGTTCTTCTCGGGTTTGGCTTGCCCGGCGAAAATCTCCATGCACCGAATGAGCATTTCCATTTGATCAATTGGGGCAAAGGCACGGAGACGATAAGTCGTTTCTGGTTAAAACTAGCAGCACGAAGCGAGAAAGCTTGAAAGGAATGAATCAACAACATGAACACAGAACATTTGCAAATCCGCGACGCTCATCTGGAAGATCTGCCAGAAATCGTGCGCATCTATAATACGACAGTTGCTGGACGTATGGTTACAGCGGATACCGAACCTGTTACAACTGCAAGCCGTGAAGCTTGGTTTCATGAGCACTCAGACGACTTCCGTCCTTTGTGGGTCGTGGAAAAAGATCAAGCCATCTGCGGCTGGCTCAGCTTTCAATCCTTCTATGGCCGTCCAGCCTACAACGGAACCGCTGAAATCAGCATCTATGTAGATGAATCCTATCGCGGCTGCGGCATTGGACGATATCTAATGGAGAAAGCCATCGAAGATGGACCTTCATTGGGCCTAAAAACCTTGCTCGGTTTCATCTTCGGACATAACGATCCTAGCTTGAATCTCTTCCGCAAATTCGGCTTCGAGAAGTGGGCACATTTACCCGGTATTGCCGAATTGGATGGCATCGAACGCGATCTGCTTATTCTCGGCAAACGGATCGACTAAAGCCAACTTGCATAGGCCATTAAAGAAAGGCGGCCTTGCCTCCCTGAGAGATGAGCATCTTCATAGCGGTTTTCAACAACATAGCGGATCCTAGTTCCCTTTGGACTGTGCAATGACAGAGAGCGTCGTGAGAAAAGGAACTATGATCCTCTATATGGCGGGAACTGGGGTAAACCTAGCATGAAAGGGAACTGAGATCCGCTATTTAAGCGGAACCTGCTGATTCTGAGCAAGAAATGGAGGAATAGCGGACCGTAGTTCTCTCTGGCGTGGAATATGGCGGTTATTCTGAATTATAGTGTACTGTAGTTCCCTCAAGCTCGCTATCCTGGCACACTTTGCTATAAACGCGGAGTGACGTTTCCTTATCACTGCGCGATAGCAAAGCTAGTGGATCTCATTCTGCCAAATCGCTTGATTATACCTCCAAACCAGCAGCAATTCGAATACATAAGCGCGTTCACAGCTACCTTGTTCTCATCTCATCTCGTTACATCTCATTACTTCTCTTCTCTTCTCTTCTCTTCTCTTCTCTTCTCTTCTCTTCTCTTCTCTTCTCTTCTCTTCTCTTCTCTTCTCTTCTCTTCTCTTCTCTTCTCTTCTCATCGCACCGCATCGAACCACTCCATCGAGATGGGGTGGCTTACAACCCAAGCCTGACAACTGGGGTCAATCTTCAACATTTAAATTGGTTTAGCTTCACTCCCCCAACCCAAAAACTTATGCTTTTTTCTAAAAAAAAGCGCACTCCGCTTCCTTACGACTAGTACGCTAGTCCAAGAGCGAAATGCGCTTTTTCTTTATTCATTTACGCGAACAACAACCGCTTCAACCTCTATCTCAATCATCAAAAGCGGGTCGATTAAAGCCTTCACTTCAACCATTGTTGCTACTGGCTGCACAGTTCCAAAAAACTCGCCATGTGCGCGTCCGAACGCTTCCCACTGAGAGATATCTGTCACATACATGCGCGTTCGAATAACATCCGACAGGCTGGCGCCCAGCTCCTGCAAAGCTTGCTCAATGGTCGTAAGCACGAATCTCGCCTGCTCGTAAGCATTTCCTACACCCACTACCTCCCCATTTTGCATGGCGGTAGTACCAGCAACTTCAATCCGGTCTCCTACCCGAATTGCTCGACAATAACCAACGAGCGGCTCCCAAGGTGATCCTGTGAATACGCGGGTTCGACTCATGATGTATGCACTCCTTTTGCTATATATACGCTGTTAATCGTTCTTGCAAACCTTCTGTAACCGACAAAAGCGGCAAACGCAGTGCCCCTGAAGCAATAACCCCTTGCTGTTCCAGCAGCCATTTGAGTGGCGCAGGATTCGGCTCTGTGAACAGCAGCCTTATCAGCGGAAGGAGCCCTTCATACAGCGACTTGCTCTCCTCCATATTCCCAGCCAGGAAATGCCGGTAAAAGGCCACAAAGCGTTCTGTTTCTACATTGGCAGATGCGCTCATCACGCCTTTGGCTCCTGCTCGGAGTGCGTCAAACAACAAGGTATCTTCCCCGCAGAGAACAGGCTTGGACCCCAGACGTGTCAACTCGGAGACCAGCTGCGTATTCGGCGTACTGTCTTTCATACCAATAACACCGTCGATATCCAAGATCGCACGCACCGTGTCGAGTTCAAGGGTCACACCCGTGCGATGTGGAACTTCATATAAAATAATCGGTACCCCAACGCTGGCTGCTTGGCGAAAATGAGCAATAATGCCTTGTTGGCTCGGTTTATTATAATAAGGAACAACCACCAAAGCTGCATCTGCGCCTAAGTTTCCGGCTGCCTCAGTTTTCTTAACCGTCGATCGCGTATCATTCGTTCCTGATCCAATCACAAGGGAAGCTTGTGAGTTCGCCGCTTCTTTCGCAGCTTGCGCTGTCGCAAATAAAATTCCCAGTTCTTCCTGCGTAATCGTAGGCGATTCTCCCGTAGTCCCATTAACAACAAGCCCATGAATGTCATCTTGAAACAACTGATAAGCCTGATTATAAAAAGAAGCCGCATCCACTTCAAAGTCTTCATCAAAGGGTGTAACGATTGGCACATAAACACCTTGCAATTCCTGAGCTTTTAACATTCGACGCATCTCCCTGTCTCTATTTGATGTACATTCACTTTAGCATGGAACTTACTATCACAGTTAGCTATAATAAATGATAGGACTCATCAAAATTTTTGATAAAGAATCGAGGGCCTCTCATGGATTTAACGTATTTTCGCACATTTCGGGAGGTTGCCCGGAGAAAAAGCTTCACCAAAGCCGCGGAAGAATTAGGTTATGCACAATCGAGTATTACGATGCAAATTCAGAAGTTGGAAAGAGAATATGGTGTCCCCCTCTTTGAACGATATGGACGTCAATTGCGTTTGACAGCACCTGGCGAAAGCTTGCTGAAATTGGTCGTTCAGATGCTTGACCTCTACGATCAATCCAAAGAAATGATAGCCAGTCAAGTAAGTGGAACACTCACCATCGGCACGATTAATTCCCTTGCTGCCTACTACTTACCGCCCTATTTGCATCGAATGAAGCAGCTCTACCCTGCCCTGAATATCCACCTTTTTCCGGATAGCGAGTCCTCTTTGATAACCAAAGTGAAAGATGGCGACTATGATATTGGTCTTATGCTTGACCGATTTCCCGCTGACAGTTTCCTTAACTGCACTCCCGTTCGCGAAGAACCCTTAGTCTTGGTGGCTCCGCCTAACCATTCACTTACTCAACAAACTAAGGTTGAACTCGCAGACCTTCACCAAGCCGAATTTATCGTGACGGAGGATGGCTGCATCTATCGCGGCATGTTTGAGAAACTGTTAAAAGATCACGACATCCCGCTGCATATCGGATTCGAGCTTGGCAATCTGGAAACAATCAAACATTGCGTTATGAATGGATTAGGTATTGCCTTGCTGCCGCAAATCACGGTTCAAAGTGAAGTAGAAGTTGGCAAACTAGCCCAGCTGCCTTTCTCGCATGCTGATCTTCATATGGATCTCCAACTGCTGCTTCACCCCAAAAAGTGGATGTCGCAGCCGCTCCAATCGTTCATCCATTTGTTGACAGATCAAATCTAAATCATAGGAAAAGCGGCTTTGCCGCCCTAAGAGATGAGCGTCTTCATAACGGTTTTCAACAATATTGCGGATCGTAGTTCCCTCTGAGCTTTACAATGACAGAGTGCGTCGTGTGAAAAGGAACTATGATCCTCTATATGGCGGGAACTAGGGTAAACGTAGCCAGAAAGGGAACTGAGAGCCGCTATTTAAGCGGAACCTGCCGATTCCAACTGGGAACTGGTGAAATAGCGGATCGTAGTTCCCTCTGGCGCGGAAAATGGCGGTTTTCGGAATTATAGCGCACTGTAGTTCCCTCTGGATCCCTATCATGACACATTTTCCTACAATCGAGGCTTGACTGTTCCCTTATCTCCGCGCGATAGCTAAGCTAGTGGATTTCATTCTGCCAATTAGCTTGTTTGTACCTCCAAACCAGCAGCAATTCGAACAATTAAGTGCGTTCACAGCTGCCTTGTTCTCATCTCATAGCATCGCAACTCATTACAGCTATTCTCATCTCATAGCATCGCATCGCATCATCGCATCAACGCATTACAGCTCTTCTCTTCTCTTCTCTTCTCTTCTCTTCTCTTCTCTTCTCTTCTCTTCTCTTCTCTTCTCTTCTCTTCTCTTCTCTTCTCTTCTCTTCACATCGCTCCGCACCGCATCGAACCCCTCCATCGTGATGGGGTGACCTACAACCCAAGCCTGGAGACTGGAGTCCATCTCCAACATTTATATTCTGGGCAAGCTTCACTCACCCCAACCTAACAACATGTCTCTTAGACCTTCGTCAATTGTCAATATGACATGTCGATGGTTGACTAGACATAGGTCCTCAGACAAGACACGGGCTCCACTCTTCCGTTTCTCCGCATCAACACGCCGTGCAGAAACGTCCCTTGCACCGATAGGGCGCCACCTTAAGATCGTGGCACCCTTCACATGCGAGCAGCTTAAACCCTTTTTTCGGATCTCCACAATCTCGAAATTTCCGGATTTCTTTCAGCACTATGGGACGTATCTTTTTGCCATGCTTGCTTTTAAAGGTATCCCAGTACCGATTCTCATCAAAAAAAAGAAGCTCCCCTTTTCGCAAAGGTGGAGCTTCTTTCATTATTATCGTTACACGCCAAAGGCAGCAGGATTAGCTCTCCATGAACGAAGCAAATCCATATCGGAAGCTTGAATCTTGCCCTTCTCTAACGCGACTTCTAGCAGCGCAGAATAGTTGGAAAGGGTGTGCAGCGGCATCCCTGCAGCTTCAAAAGCTTCTGTTGCTTTATCCAGCTGATAGGAGAAAATCGCCAGTACGCCAAGTGCTGCAGCTCCAGCCTCTTTCACGGCGATCGCAGCTTTCAAAGAGCTGCCTCCCGTCGAGATCAAGTCTTCAATGACGATCACTTTCTGACCTGGCTTGACGGAACCTTCAATCAGGTTCTCTTTGCCGTGCCCTTTGGCTTTGTCGCGAATGTAGATCATTGGCAGACCTAGCTTTTGCGCAACCCATGCAGCATGAGGGATACCAGCGGTAGCTGTACCTGCCACAACTTCAGCATCAGGGAACTTCTCTTGAATCAGGCTGACAAAGCCGTCAGCGATCGCTTCGCGAATCGCTGGATGTGACATCGTCAGACGATTGTCACAATAAATCGGCGATTTCAGACCCGATGTCCATGTAAATGGCTGCTGTGGTCGAAGCGCAACCGCCTCGATCTCTAGTAATGACGCAGCGATATGCTGCGCAATGGTTTCGAGTTGACTCATGATACTTCCACCGTTCCCTTCCATTGTAAGGCTCAAACCCGCCTGTCTACTCGTCTTATACGATTGAATCAATAATGGCTTCGATCGCAGCTCGCGGATCGGCTGCGCCAGTGATCGGCCTGCCGATCACGACGTAGTCCGTCTTCTGCGCCAACGCTTCAGCCGGCGTCATAATGCGTGACTGGTCGCCCACGTCAGCTCCCGCAGGGCGAATGCCCGGCGTCACCGTGACGAACCCGTCGCCGCACGCCGACTTAATCGCCGTCACCTCAAGCGGTGACGCGACAACGCCTTGCAGCCCTGCAGCATGCGCCAAGCGGGCATAGCGAATGACGGCCTGCTCGGTCGTACCGGCTAGGCCAATCTCGTCATTCAGCACCGACTGGCTCGTGCTGGTCAACTGCGACACGCCGATCACGATTGGGCGTGTACTGCCGCTTGCAAGCCCCTTGTCGACACCTTCCAAGGCGGCTTCCATCATCTGCTTGCCTCCGGCTGCATGCACATTGAACACATCAACCCCGAGGCGCGTCACACTCTCCGCGCCACCTTTGACCGTGTTCGGAATATCATGCATCTTCACGTCAAGGAAAACCTTGTAACCGCGCGTTTTGAGACTCGCTACGAAGCTGGGGCCTGCCGCATAGAACAGCTGCATGCCTACCTTCACGAAGCAGGGGATGCCTTCGAGCTGCTTAAGCAGCCCTTCAGCACTCTCCGCGTTCGCATAATCCAAAGCAACCATAATACGTCCAGCAATCTCAGTGCGTGTTAATACGGACACATTCTTCACTCTCCCTTAAGCATGAATGGGCATTGCACGTGAGGAGAAGTTAATCGCTTCAAGCATATTCACAAGCGCTCTGACTGTATCCAGTGAAGTCATGCACACGACACCATTCTCAACGGCTTCACGACGGATGCGGAAACCATCACGCTCAGGCTCTTTCCCTTTGGTCAGCGTGTTTACAACAAACTGTGCTTCGCCGCCGCGGATCAGATCCAGAATGTTCGGTGAACCTTCGCTCAGCTTATGAACGGTCGTTACAGGAAGTCCAGCCTCCTGAATCGCAGTAGCCGTACCGCCAGTTGCAATGATTTTATAGCCAAGACGGTAGAAGCCTTTCAAAATTTCGATCGCTTCATCCTTATCTTTGTCAGCAACCGTTACAACGACGGAGCCAGCAGCAGGAATTTTCATGCCTGCACCGATTAGACCTTTGTACAGAGCTTTTGCAAAGTTAATATCGCGTCCCATAACCTCGCCCGTTGATTTCATCTCAGGTCCGAGAGTTGTGTCTACACGGCGCAGCTTCGCAAAGGAGAATACCGGCACTTTGACAGAAACGTATTTATCTTCTGGCCATAGTCCACTTTGGTATCCCATATCCGTCAGTTTTTGCCCCATAATTACGCGTGTCGCCACATTCGCCATTGGAATGTTCGTTACTTTACTTAAAAACGGTACCGTTCTGGAAGAACGCGGGTTAACCTCGATAACATATACTTGATCGTTGTGAATAACGAACTGGATGTTTACTAGACCAACCACGTTCAATTCCAGACCGATTTTCGTCGTAATGTCAATGATTTGTTGCTTGATCTCGTCGGAGAGCGATTGTGGTGGATATACGGCGATCGAGTCACCGGAGTGAACCCCTGCGCGCTCAACATGTTCCATAATACCTGGGATCAGAACCGTTTCTCTATCACAGATCGCGTCAACTTCAACTTCTTTGCCAAGCATATAACGGTCAATCAGAACCGGATGCTCAGGGTTGATTTTAACCGCATATTCCATGTAGCTAAGCAATTCATCATCGGAGTAGACGATTTCCATCGCGCGACCACCCAAGACATAGGAAGGACGAACGATAACCGGATATCCGAATTTCGCAGCAGTGCCAACCGCTTGGTCAACGGATGTCACCGTGCCGCCTGGAGGTTGCGCGATCGAAAGCTTGCTAAGCAAAGCTTCGAACTTCTTGCGGTCTTCGGCCGTATCGATACTTTCCAGGTCCGAGCCAAGAATGCGCACGCCTGCATTGTGCAAAGGCGCTGCCAAATTGATCGCTGTTTGTCCGCCGAACTGAACGATAACTCCGATTGGATTCTCACGCTCGATGACGTTCATAACATCCTCGAAGAATAGCGGCTCGAAGTACAAGCGGTCTGATGTATTGAAATCCGTCGACACCGTTTCTGGATTGTTATTGATGATAACCGCTTCATAACCTGCTGCTTGAATCGCCCATACCGCATGAACGGTGGAGTAATCGAACTCGATCCCTTGACCGATACGAATTGGACCTGAACCAAGGACCACGACTTTCTCTTTGGTCGTTTCGGTAACTTCGTCTTCTTGCTCATACGTAGAATAGTAGTAAGGCGTAGAAGCTTCGAATTCCGCTGCGCAAGTATCAACCATTTTGTACACAGGCTTGATGTTTTGTTTCAGACGGTGTGTTCTGATTTCAGCTTCTTTGGTGAATGTCGAGCATCCAGCTAAGGTGCGAATCTCGGCAATAGCACGATCTGTGAAGCCTTTGCGCTTCGTTTCGAAAAGCAGCTCATTCGTCAGTTCACTTGCCGCGATTTCTTTCTCGTATTTGATCAGACCAGCGAGCTTGTTCAAGAACCACCAGTCAATGTTCGTCAAATTCTGCAATTGATCCACGGTGTAGCCTCTACGGTAAGCTTCTGCCAATAAGAACAAGCGCTCATCGTCCGGTTTTTGCAAGCGGAATTCCAATGTTTCTGTATCTAGTAAATCCGTTTCTTTCAGGAACAAGCGATGAACCCCAATTTCCAGGGAACGGACCGCTTTATGAATGGACTCTTCGAATGTACGGCCGATCGCCATAACCTCGCCAGTCGCCTTCATTTGTGTACCCAATTTACGGTTTGCCGCGGTGAATTTATCAAACGGCCAACGAGGGATTTTGGAAACGATATAATCCAGAGCTGGCTCGAAACAAGCATAGGTTTGACCTGTAACTGGATTGACAAGCTCATCGAGCGTGTAGCCAATCGCAATTTTCGCTGCCATTTTGGCGATCGGGTAACCAGTCGCTTTGGAAGCAAGCGCTGATGAGCGGCTTACACGCGGGTTAACTTCGATGACATAATATTGGAAGCTATGTGGATCTAGGGCGTACTGTACGTTACATCCGCCTTCAATGTTCAAGGCGCGAATGATTTTGAGCGATGCGGAACGCAGCATCTGATATTCACGATCCGACAACGTTTGGCTTGGCGCTACTACGATACTATCTCCGGTATGTACACCTACTGGATCGAAATTCTCCATGTTACACACAACGATACAGTTATCGTTCGCATCACGCATCACCTCGTACTCGACTTCTTTCATACCTGCAATACTGCGCTCAACCAGACATTGACCGATCGGGCTGTAACGAATTCCGGAAGCTACGATTTCCGTCAGCTCTTCCATCGTATTGCAAATACCGCCGCCAGTTCCGCCTAATGTGTACGCTGGACGAATGATGATCGGGAAGCCGATTTCGTTAGCAAAATCAACCGCTTGAGCAACTGTCGTTACGATAACACTATCCGGTACCGGCTGTTCCAATTCTCTCATTAAATCTCTGAAAAGATCGCGATCCTCTGCTTTCTCAATCGCTGTCAGCTGAGTTCCCAGAAGCTTAACGTTCTCGCTTTCGAGCACACCTGCACGGGCAAGTTCAACCGCCATGTTCAAGCCTGTTTGACCTCCGAGTGTTGGAAGCAAACCGTCTGGACGCTCTTGACGAATAATTTGAGTAACGAATTCTAATGTAATTGGCTCGATATATACTTTATCCGCCATGTTCGTATCTGTCATGATCGTAGCCGGGTTGCTGTTGATCAGGATAACTTCCATGCCTTCTTCTTTTAGCGCCTGGCAAGCTTGTGTTCCCGCGTAGTCGAACTCCGCTGCTTGACCGATAACGATTGGACCGGAACCGATAACGAGAATCTTTTTGAGTGTATTATTTTTTGGCATAGTGCAGTTCCTCCTTCACAGATGTCGATGCCGTGGAAGCTTTCCACTGAGCAAGCATTTGCGCTTGGCGCGGCTGCTGTGGGTTATCAAGCTTATGCTGACGGATCAGCGAGATGAAATCATCAAACAAATAACTGGAGTCGAATGGCCCCGGCGCTGCCTCTGGGTGATATTGAACCGAGAACGCAGGATATTTCTTGTGTTTCAGGCCTTCGATCGTACGGTCATTATTGTTAATGTGCGTTACTTCAAGGTCCGTTCCGTTTACGGAATCTTCCTTGACCGTATAGCCATGATTTTGCGATGTAATGTAGCAGCGACCGGAAGCCAAATCTTTTACTGGATGGTTGCCGCCGCGGTGACCGAATTTCAATTTATCTGTGTCCGCGCCGCAAGCAAGTGCAAACAGTTGGTGACCAAGGCAAATTCCGAACAAAGGAATATCGCCGAGCAAGCCTTTGATCATTTCAACCGCGTGCGGAACATCTTTCGGGTCCCCAGGGCCGTTGGACAGCAAGACACCGTCTGGCGCAAGGCGGCGAATTTGTTCTGCCGTTGCATCTTGTGGCACAACGACAACGTCGCAGTCGCGTTTGCTCAGATCTCGGATGATCCCGCTTTTGGCACCGTAATCAACGAGCACGATGCGCTCTTTGTGTCCAGGTGCACCGTATACACTTTTGGTGGATACACGAGAAACTTGGTCTGTCATCAGGGAAGTGCCGCGCAAGATCTCAGTCAATTCCGCAACGGATTTATTGGATGTTGTCAATAAGCTTTTCATAACGCCGTGATGACGAATTTTACGAGTCAACATACGGGTATCGATGCCGCTGATACCTACGATGCCGTATTCTTTGAGCAGGCTGCCCAGTGTGTACTGCGCTCTCCAATTGCTTGGAATCTCTTCGTGCTCACGCACGACGAAACCATGAATGAAAGGACGCACGGATTCAAAATCATCCCGAATCACACCGTAGTTCCCCACCAATGGATACGTCATCGTCACGATTTGACCGCAGTAGGAAGGATCGGAAAGCACCTCCTGATAACCTGTAATCCCTGTATTGAATACAACCTCGCCGACGGATTCACCTTCACTACCGAACGATTTTCCTGTAAAAAGAGTGCCGTCTTCCAGCAACAATCTTGCCTGCATGTTCTTTCAACTCCTTCGCTATTGTCAAACGATTCTCACGAACCGCAGATGTCATGCCTACAACTTCCTAAGAAATGCATAGACTTGCATAAAAAATGATCATTCTGTATAAATATACACGATTTTACGTGTCGCGTACAGCGTGTTATGCGGATTCTAGGACCACACAATTTTCCCTGAAGCGATCGTGACAACCGGCCAGCCTTGCAGCTTCCAACCGATGAATGGTGTATTTTTGCTGCGTGAAACAATTTCTTCCTTTAGAACTTCGCGCTCTGTTTCCAAGTCTACGATCGTGATATCCGCTATACTGCCCACATTCAGCGTTCCGTATGGAAGTCCGAATACATCAGCCGGCTTTTGCGTCATTCGATCCACAAGGAAGCCAAGCGTCCATTGTTCAGTGAGAACGAATTTGGTATACAGCAGCGAGAAAGCTGTTTCGAAGCCTAGGATACCGAATGGTGCCAGCATCATGCCTTTCGCTTTCTCTTCTTCCGTGTGCGGCGCGTGGTCCGTCACGATGATATCGATCGTCCCGTCTTCCAAACCTTCAATGACAGCCTGCACATCGCGCGGCGTGCGCAGCGGCGGGTTCATCTTCCAGTTGGCGTCCAGCCCTGGAATGTCTTCATCAGACAGCACGAGGTGATGCGGACATACCTCTGCGGTCACTTTGATGCCGAACTGCTTCGCATGACGGATCAAGCGAACGGATTGCTCCGTGCTGACGTGGCACACGTGGTAGTGAACGCCAGTCGCTTCGGACAGCAGGATATCGCGGCCAACATGAATCGCCTCTGATTCGTTCGGGATCCCTTTCAGGCCGTGCTTCTTCGCGAACGAGCCTTCACTTACCGGCGCTCCTACAACCAGCGTATCATCTTCACAGTGAGCGATGATCGGCATCTCCATGGATGCGGCAAGCGCCATAGCGTCCTTCATCATTTGCGCGCTTTGTACGCCTACGCCATCATCGGTGTAACCGATAACTCCGGCTTCTTTCAGCGCAGCGAAATCCGTTAACTCGCGACCTAATTGATTTTTGGTAATTGTTCCGTAGGGAAGTACCCGAATTACGCCTTCTGTTGCAGCTTTGTCCAATATGTAATTCACCGTATCGACCGTATCGATAACGGGTCTTGTGTTTGGCATGCATGCAATCGTCGTGAAACCGCCGCGAGCCGCGGAGCGCGTACCTGTAGCAATATTTTCTTTATGTTCAAATCCCGGTTCCCGCAAGTGAACATGCATATCAATGAAGCCAGGTGTTACGAGCTTGCCTGCTGCATCGATAACTTCATGACCATCTGTTTGCGGAGCTGAGCTTTCCGAAGCGTCCAGAACTTGTGCGATCTTGTCATTTTCGATAAAAATGTGTTTCTTTGCTTGTGCGTTATTCGCATCAACCGTAAGTCCGTTTAAGATCCAAATACCCATTGTGCTGAAGTCCCCCTGTTTTATGATAAAGCTCGTTCAATGACCGCCATACGAATCGGCACACCATGAGCAATTTGTGTGAAAATTTTGGATTTCTCGTGTTCAACCAGTTCGTCATCCAACTCGACGTTGCGATTCACCGGAGCGGGATGCATGATGATCGCATGCGGCGCCATTCGGCTGGCACGTTCTGCCGTCAAGCCATACTGCTCGCGGTATTCTTCGGCCGAGCGAATTATCCCTTTGTCGTGGCGTTCCAGCTGCACACGCAGCATCATGACAACATCAGCCTTGAGCGCTTCTTCAAAAGTGATATATGGAGCGAACTTAGCGAGTTCCGGAGCTTGCATGCTGTCAGGCGCGCAGAACTGAACTTTGGCGCCCAGCGCGATAAGTCCCCACAGGTTGGAGCGTGCCACTCGGCTATGCAAAATGTCACCGACGATAGAGACCGTCAGACCCTTGAAGCTGCCGAATTGCTTGCGCATCGTGTAGAAGTCCAGAAGCGCTTGTGTTGGATGCTCATTATTGCCGTCGCCCGCATTGATCAGCGGAATTTTAATTTTCTCGGCCAATTCCTGCAGCACGCCGTTTGGCTTCAAGCGAATGACGCCGGCATCGATCCCCATGGACTCCAGCGTGCGAACCGTGTCGTAGATGGATTCACCTTTTTGCACGCTTGATTCCGCTGATGAGAAGTTCAGCACATCAGCTCCTAATCGCTTTTGGGCCAGTTCGAAAGAGAAGCGCGTTCTTGTGCTATTTTCAAAAAATAAGTTGGAAACGAATTTGCCTTGGAACTGATTCGATACCTTCGGGGAAGATTGTTCCCAGTAAGCTGCCCGATCCAAAATACTTGTTATTTCCCCCGCCGTGACACCTTTCAATCCTAAAAAATGCTTCGTTTGTGTAGTCATTATACTCACTCCTGTTTCCCCCTCTGCCCATGTATGATGACACCATCTTTATCATCGATTTCCGTTAACAGCACTTCGATGCTTTCACTTTTGGAGGTAGGTACGTTCTTGCCAACATAATCTGGGCGAATAGGCAGTTCGCGATGTCCTCTGTCTACCAAGACTGCCAGTTGAATCATTTGCGGTCTGCCCAAATCTATCAAGGCATCCATCGCTGCTCTTACGGTCCTCCCAGTGAAGAGGACATCATCGAAGAGGATGATTTTACGGTCCTGGATTTGGAGCTTGCCGCCTTCCCGCGCGTCCTCCACCGATTTCACCTTCACACGATCATCGCGGTAAGAAGTGACATCGATCTCGCCCACCGGAATCGGAACACCTTCAATTTCCATAATCCGCTCTGCCACTCGCTTGGCCAAATAAATGCCGCGGGTCCGAATCCCAATCAAGGTACAATCTTCTACCCCTTTATTCTTTTCAAGTATCTCGTGTGCAATCCGCGTCAGCGCTCTTCGAATTCCCATTTCATCAATAAGGGTATGTTCGGCTGCTTCGTTCATCTCTTCGCCTCCTGATCGTTTTGCTTCAGCAAAACGGATAACGCAAGATTAGGCTTTGTTCTCCATCGGAAAGCTTGTTTCGCAAGATCTGCACCGTTTTCCACCGGAAAACCAAAAAACTCCTTGCCCAATTCATGGCAAGGAGTTACGAGTGCATAAAGATACAGAGCGGGGCATGAGGATGCGCACATCCAATGCTTGTTAACACAGCGTACGCGACGCTGCATTCCCGTCTTTTCTTATCGTTTTACCTTGCCAGCCTCTCTGGACTGTTTTTAAAGGTACCTATGTAATTAATAGAATTATGCCATTTTCGACATGATAAGTCAAGATCCTTTATCAAACTCTCTTTGAGCAGGCGCTTGCGCATGTGTTATAATTTACATATTAATTGGAGTTCAATCCGGCCAAGGAGGAAACTATGTTCAAATTGTTTCGACTTTTGAAACCGTACAAATTTTTAGTTGCAGCTGTTATTATCTTAATGCTTTTGCAGTCTCTGGCACAGCTGTATCTGCCTACGCTTCTATCCGACATCGTCGATATCGGGGTAGTCAAAGGAGACATTGGCTATATTATCCGCTACGGGGCATATATGCTGCTCGTTGCCATGGGAGCTATGGTGTGTGTCATTATCGCCAGTTACTTGCTCGCTAAGACAGCGACTGGGTTCGGCAGAGATTTGCGCCGCACGCTTTTCACCCATGTGGAGAGTTTCTCCTTGCATGAATTCGACAAACTCGGAACCTCCTCCCTCATTACACGAACCACGAATGATATCGCGCAGGTGCAGCAAGTCATCGTCATGATGCGCATGTTTATCGGAGCGCCTACCATGCTGATTGGCGGGGTGATTATGGCAACCTACAAAGATTCACATCTGGCTATTGTCTTAATCTCAGTCATTCCGATTCTTGTATTGGCTATTATCGTGATCATGCGCAAAGGACTTCCTTTGTTTAAACTGCTGCAGGTCAAAATTGACGGCATTAATCTCGTGCTGCGGGAAAACTTAACTGGAATCCGCGTCATACGCGCCTTTAATCGTGGAGAGCATGAGAAACGCAAATTCGAGAAAGCGAATCATGACTACACGGTTACAGCCGTGAAAGTCAACACCTTGATGGCAACCATGATGCCCATTATGATGCTGGTATTCAATCTTGGCATCGTAGTCATCCTTTGGTATGGCGGTATTCGAATTGACGGCAATCAAATGCAAATTGGCGATCTTATGGCTTTCATTCAATATGCCATGCAAATCATGTTCTCCATGTTTATGATGACGATGATTTTCATGATGATCCCCCGTGCTTCGGCCTCAGCAGTGCGAATCAATGAAGTTCTAGCTCTCGAATCGAACATACATAATAGTCATGAAGCGAAAGAATTAAACACGAACCAAGCTGCCATTGAATTTCAGCACGTAACCTTCAGTTACCCTGGTGCTGAGCAGGCCGCCATCCACGACATTTCTTTTCGCGCAGAGTCCGGTGAAGTCACTGCGATCATTGGAGGCACAGGATCCGGCAAAACGACGCTCATCAACCTGCTGCTGCGCTTCTATGATGTAGATTCCGGCAATATCGCTGTGGCTGGCAGTTCTTTGCCTAAACTAAAAATCGAAAATTTAAGACAGCAGATCGGCTATGTTCCGCAAAAAGCGGCGCTTTTCTCAGGCACGATTGCCGATAACATTCGTTTCGGGCGTGAAAACGCAACAGACGAAGAAATTCATCAGGCCGCAACTACCGCGCAAGCGGCAGATTTTATCGCGGAAATGAAAGATGGTTTCCAAGCGGTGCTTGCCCAAGGCGGAACGAACTTGTCAGGCGGTCAGAAGCAGCGTCTCGCGATTGCCCGCGCGCTGGCCCGCAAGCCGCACATCTATGTGTTCGATGACAGCTTCTCTGCGCTTGATTTCAAAACGGACGCCAAGCTCCGTGCTGCGCTCAAAACCGAAACTGCGGAAGCGACGAAGATTATCGTCGCTCAACGGGTGAGTACGATCATGGATGCGAACCGCATCATCGTCCTGGATGAAGGCAGAATTGCCGGCATCGGAACGCATGCTGAATTGATGAAAACCTGTGCAATTTATCAAGAAATTGTCGCTTCACAGCTGTCAGAGGAGGAAATCGCATGAGTGATAAACCAAAAGATCAACCCTCTTCCCCTCCGGCAGCCAATCCTGCTCATTTCGGTCGTGGCGGGATGGGTGCGATGGGCCGGCCTGTGCAGAAGGCCAAAGATTTCAAAGGAACACTACGGCGGCTTGCCAGCTTTATGAAGCCCTTTCGGCTGCCGATTGGCCTAGTAGTTATCGCTTCCGTGCTCAGCACGATGTTCAGCATTATTAGTCCTAAACTGATGGGCAACGCAACAACTACGCTCTATGAAGGCTCCATGGCCAAGTTAAAAGGGGTCGCCGGAGCTCATATCGACTTCGATGCGATCCTTCGCATCGTGCTCATTCTCGCAGCGCTCTATGTGTTAAGCGCAGTTCTCACCTATATTCAGCAGTGGATTATGGTCGGCGTGACCCAGAAAATTGTCTTTAATCTGCGTGAAGCGATCAGCGACAAGCTGTCTCGGGTACCGCTCTCCTTCTTTGACGCACACAGCCACGGGGACACGATGAGTCGTGCCACCAATGATGTGGATACCATCAGTTCAACGATGCAGCAAAGCTTAACGCAATTGATTACGTCAATCGTAACTTTGCTTGGGATCATCATTATGATGTTAACCATAAGCCCCCTGCTGACGTTAGCTACAATTATTACGTTGCCTTTGAGCATTATGGGAACGAAGATGATCGCCTCTCGCTCACAAAAGTATTTCAAAGGGCAGCAACAAACGCTAGGCCAACTCAACGGTCATGTAGAAGAAATGTACACCGGACATACCATTGTCAAAGCTTTTGGCCGTGAGAAGAAATCGGTGGAACAATTCAATGAAATCAACGACCGCCTGTATCATTCGGGCTGGAAAGCGCAGTTCATCTCCGGGATGATTTTTCCCTTGATGTCATTTATCGGAAATATCGGCTATGTGCTGGTCAGTGTAATCGGTGGCATCATGGTGACCAATGGCGCCATTAAAATCGGTGATATCTTAGCTTTCATCCAGTATTCCGGCCAATTCGGGATGCCGATTACCCAAGTCGCCAATATTGCCAATGTGATTCAATCTACGATTGCCGCGGCAGAACGTATTTTCGAATTATTGGATGAGCCTGAGGAAGTTGCAGAAAACAATCATGTCCAAACGGTTTCAAATGTTCGCGGACATGTCCAGTTCGACCAGGTTGCCTTTTCTTACAAAGCGGATACACCGCTCATCGAAAATATGAATATCAACGTTGAGCCTGGTCAAACTGTCGCGATTGTCGGACCAACCGGAGCAGGCAAGACGACCATCGTCAATCTGCTTATGCGCTTCTATGAATTGAATAGTGGCACTATTTCCATTGACGGGATCAATTCACGTGAGATGTCTCGCAGCCATTTACGCGGACTTTTCGGCATGGTACTCCAGGACACCTGGTTATTCAACGGTACGATACGTGAAAATATTGCATACGGGCGCGATGGCGCGACCGAAGAGGACATTGTTCAAGCAGCTCGCGCCGCTTATGCTGATCATTTCATCCGTACCTTGCCGGACGGCTACAGCACGATCCTTAATGAGGAAGCGTCCAATCTATCGCATGGTCAAAAACAATTGCTCACCATCGCCCGCGCGATTCTCGCCGATCCAACCATTCTGATTCTCGACGAAGCGACCAGCAGCGTGGATACCAGAACGGAAGTGTCCATCCAAAGAGCGATGAACAATCTTATGGCCAATCGCACCAGTTTCGTAATTGCTCACCGCCTCTCCACCATCCGCGATGCCGATATCATCCTTGTAATGAATCAAGGGACCGTCATCGAACAAGGAACACACGAAGAGTTGTTGGAGCAACAAGGCTTCTATGCCGACCTCTATAAAAGCCAATTCGCACAAAAAGCTATTTCTTAAGAAAAGGGCTGTCAGGGTTATCCTGACGGTCCTTTTTTATTAGATTAGTGATGGACTTGCACACTAGAATTTATATGTTTTGGGGGTGGGCGTAGTTTGCTGAGAATGTGGTGCAGTGTTGTTGAGTGGCTCCCTCTCCAAATTTGCTCGGTAGGTTCCCAACTGTGATAGTGTGGTTCGCGATACGCTGAGAATAGGGTAGCTGAAGGGTTGCCTGTTTGTTCCTTATCTTAGGATAGATGCAGTACCTAGCCAACGGCTAGGCTTTAGCGCCTTACGTCGCTGTAACGCTGTTTTTCAGCGTTATCAACGCGAGGTTGCCTCTCTCTCTGGCGCGATCTCCTGCTATTAAGACTGTTTTTCAGTCTTAACGCTAGGCTTTGGCGCCACTCCGCTGCTGTAACGCTGTTTTTCAGCGTTATCAATGCAGGTTTGCCTCTCTCTGGAGCAATTTC
The DNA here is from genome assembly GCF_014640555.1 of Paenibacillus marchantiophytorum. GTDB lineage: Bacteria > Bacillota > Bacilli > Paenibacillales > NBRC-103111 > Paenibacillus_E > Paenibacillus_E marchantiophytorum. The sequence goes on from NZ_BMHE01000001.1 coordinate 127,217, forward strand.
CTGATGTTAAGACTGTTTTTCAGTCTTAACGCTAAGCTTTGGCGCCACTCCGCTGCTGTAACGCTGTTTTTCAGCGTTATCAACGTGGGTTTGCCTCTCTCTGGAGCAATTCCCTGCTGTTAAGACTGTTTTTCAGTCTTAACACTAGGCTTTGGCGTCCCTACGCTGCTGTAACGCTGTTTTTCAGCGTTATCTCTGTGGTTTGCCTCTCTCTGGCACAATTCCCTGCTGTTAAGACTGTTTTTCAGTCTTAACGCTAGGCTTTGGCGCCACTCCGCTGCTGTAACGCTGTTTTTCAGCGTTATCAATGCAGGTTTGCCTCTCTCTGGAGCAATTTCCTGCTGTTAAGACTGTTTTTCAGTCTTAACGCTAAGCTTTGGCGCCACTCCGCTGCTGTAACGCTGTTTTTCAGCGTTATCAACGTGGGTTTGACTCTCTCTGGAGCAATTCCCTGCTGTTAAGACTGTTTTTCAGTCTTAACACTAGGCTTTGGCGTCCCTACGCTGCTGTAACGCTGTTTTTCAGCGTTATCAATGCAGGTTCGCCTCTCTCTGGAGCAATTTCCTGATGTTAAGACTGTTTTTCAGTCTTAACGCTAAGCTTTGGCGCCACTCCGCTGCTGTAACGCTGTTTTTCAGCGTTATCAATGCGCTCTTACCGTCGTTCTTATCATGCTCCTTGAGGCTTGCTCCTGTCTTACTCTTGTCTTGCTCTTATCATGCTCTTGTCATGCTCTTGTCTTACTCCTGTCTTGCTCTTGTCTTGCTCTTGTCTTACTCTTGTATTGCTCTCGTCATGCTCCTGTCTTACTCTTTTCTTGCTCTTGTCATGCTCTTGTCTTGCTCTCGTCATGCTCTTGTCTTACTCCTGTCTTGCTCTTATCATGCTCTCGCAACGCTCTTGGCACACTCTTGTCTTTCTATTGGCACGCTCTTGTCATGCTCTTATCATGCTCTCGTCGTACTCTCGCAGCGCACTTGCCCAGCACATGCGCACTCTTACCGAGCATTCACCACTCTCGAGCGCACTCGCTCAATGCGCTAATTCGACGCTTCGCGCAATCTTTTTCAGCTTTTCTATGAAACGCATTGGCTCAAACGCGCCCTATCTGATAATATAGGAGAGTCAATCTAAATTTTAAGGAGATGTCACCATGAGCGAAATGAATACGCTAGAAATTATCCAATTTATTAAAGAAAGCAAGAAAAAAACTCCGGTGAAAGTATATGTAAAAGGAAACCTTGAAGGCATTAGCTTCGGAGAAAGCAGCCAATCCTTCCTTTCCGGCAACAGTGGTGTGGTTTTCGGTGAATGGAGCGAAATTCAGCCGATCCTGGAAGCTAACAAAGCGCAAATCGAGGATTTCGTTGTAGAATCAGATCGTCGCAACTCCGCTATCCCAATGTTGGATCTCAAGCACATCAATGCACGTATTGAGCCAGGTGCGGTTATTCGCGATAAAGTACATATCGGAGACAACGCGATCATCATGATGGGCGCGCTTATTAATATCGGTGCATCCGTAGGCGACGGCACGATGATCGACATGAACGCTGTTCTTGGCGGCAGAGCGCAAGTCGGCAAAATGTGTCACATTGGCGCAGGCGCAGTCGTTGCAGGTGTTATTGAACCTCCATCCGCACAACCTTGTGTGATTGAAGATGATGTGCTTGTTGGTGCAAATGCCGTTATTTTGGAAGGTGTACGCATTGGTAAAGGCTCTGTTGTTGCTGCGGGCGCTGTCGTTACGCAAGACGTAGAAGAGTACACCGTTGTTGCCGGAGCACCAGCACGCGTCATCAAGAAAGTAGATGACAAAACGAAATCCAAAACCGAGATTTTACAAGATCTGCGCACCCTGTAAGTGATTCTGGAGGGATTCGCCATGCTTAGCCCTTTCATCGAACTGCGCCGCCAGCTTCACCAAATTCCGGAGCCTGGCTTCCAGGAGTTCAAGACGCAGCAATTGCTGCTGGACGAGCTTGCCAAGCTGCCTCAAGAGCGCTTGACCATTCGGACTTGGCGGACAGGCATTCTAGTGTATATCAAGGGAACGAAGCCTACGAAGCGCTTTGGCTATCGCGCGGATATGGATGGACTGCCCATTAAGGAAGAGACTTCTCTTCCTTTTCCTTCTCAGCATCCTGGCTTTATGCACGCATGCGGTCATGATTTTCACATGTCGATTGGCATGGGGGTTGTCACCCATTTCGTGCAGCAGCCTATGCGAGATGATCTAGTTGTGCTGTTTCAACCTGCGGAAGAAGGTCCTGGAGGCGCTCTGCCTATGCTCGCAGCGGAGGAACTGCAGGTTTGGAAGCCTGATCAGATGATAGCCCTTCATATCGCGCCAGAATACCCCGTGGGCACCATTGCGACACGGCCGGAAATTTTGTTCGCGAATACGTCGGAGCTGTTCATTGATTTGTTAGGCAAAGGCGGACATGCTGCCTATCCGCACCAAGCCAATGATATGATTGTGGCTGCCACCCAAATGGTCGGACAACTGCACACGATCGTTTCCCGCAATGTGAATCCGCTCGATTCAGCCGTCATTACGATTGGCAAAATGGAAGCGGGAACGAAGCAGAATATCATCGCCGAAAAAGCTCGTCTCGAAGGTACGATTCGTACCCTATCCGCGGATTCGATGAACAAGATCAAAAAACGGATCGAAGCCGTAGCTGCAGGTGTTGAGAGTTCATTCGAGTGCCGTGTTTCGATCGATTACGGTTCCAACTATCGCCAAGTGTTCAATGATCCGCCACTGACAGTGGAATTCATGGATTGGCTGCGCGAACGTGACAATGTGACGCTCGTGGAATGCACGGAAGCGATGACCGGCGAAGATTTCGGCTATTTCCTCGAGCAAATTCCCGGCTTCATGTTCTGGTTAGGTGTTGATACCCCACATGGGCTGCATCACGCCAAGCTTGAGCCGGATGAACGCGCGATTGATGTGGCGATAACGACTATAACCGCTTATCTGACCTATAAATCCAGCTAAAAAGAACCTAGCCTCTGGGCTAGGTTCTTTCTTGTCGTGCTAGGGAGGAATAAGCATTCCATCTGCATGTCCTAAGCGAACGCTCGAGGCACAATGATTCACTCCAAAAAAACCTCCAACCCACGTAATAAAGTATACCTACAAGAATTTCCAACGGTTTAACCCTGGGGTTTTTCCAATGTCTATTCTAAGGGGTGCACTTCGTAATGTGGAATTGGAGGTTTTATCTGTATTATCTTAACTTGCCGATAAATCGTTCCAACCGATTCAGCGATTCTTCAAGCACTTCTTGGGAATAAGCGTAAGATATCCGAATAAAGCCTTCTCCGAAGGAGGTAAACGCGTCTCCCGGCACGACAGCCACATGCTCTTCCTGCAGCAGCTTCATCGTAAAATCCATGGAACTGAGTCCAAACTTTGCGATGGAAGGGAATAAGTAAAAAGCTCCATCCGGCTTTTCTAATTCAATGCCCATGGCTACCAGTCGATCATAGACATAATCTCTACGTGCTTCATAAGCGCTGCGCATCGGGAGTGCATCGTCCACGCCAACGGTCAAGGCTTCCAGTGCCGCATACTGGCTCACGGAGCTAGCGCAGGTCACATTATACTGGTGAACCTTCGTCATATGCTCTGTGAGGTAGGCAGGCGCTAAGGTGAAGCCAATGCGCCAGCCTGTCATCGCATGTGATTTGGACAATCCATTGATCACAATTGTTTTCTCGCGCAGCTTGCCAAGTGTTGCAATGGAATAGTGCTGCTGCCCATAAACAAGCTCACTATAAATTTCATCCGATAAAATGAATAGCTCACGGTCTGCCAAAAGCTGCGCCAGATCTGCCAACTCTTTCTCTGATAGCACTTGCCCCGTCGGATTGGACGGGTAACAAAGAATGACACAACGCGTTTTGTCCGTTAAATAGGGTTCCAACAAATCGGCTGTTAATTTCAAACCGTTCTCGCGGGTATCCACATAGACCGGAACTCCGCCAGCCAAGCGAATTAATGGTTCATAGCCTGGATAGATCGGAGCAGGAATAATGACTTCTGCACCCGGCGTCAGAATAGTCCTAAGCGTAATGTCCACCGCTTGACTTGCACCAGCAGTGACAATAATTTCATCAGCAGGACGATACGTTTGTCCATATTTCACATGAACGAAATTGGCCACAGCCTCTCGCAATTCCAGAAGGCCGGGATTCTGTGTGTAAACCGTTTTATTTTGATCCAAAGCCCGTTGACCCGCTTCAATGATGTGCCGCGGCGTCGGAAAATCCGGCTGTCCGATCGTTAAGGTCAAGGCACCCGGTATCGTGCTGACCAGATTAGAAATTTTGCGAATACCCGAAATTTGAATCTCTCTTACCAAAGGATTGATTAAATGCTCCATATGATTTCACGCCTCTCCCGCTCAACTAACCGCTAGGTTGTTCGTATCGTTTGCAGCAGCTCATCCATGTCAGCCGGTATTGGCGCTTCGAATTGCAGCCACTCCCCAGAACGCGGGTGTTTAAAGCCCAGCACAGCGGCATGGAGCGCTTGTCCATTCATTAGCATCCCCTTGCTCTTCCCGTACATAGGATCGCCAACCAGCGGATGTCCGATAAATTTCATATGAACACGAATTTGATGTGTTCTTCCTGTCTCCAACTTCAATTCCACTAAAGTGAAATCACCGAAACGCTCAATAACAACGAAATGCGTGACAGCTGTCTTGCTGTTTTTCTCAGTCACGGTAAACATTTTACGATCATGCGAATCACGGCCGATCGGAGCGTCGATCGTTCCTTGATCATGCTGCAAATGCCCGTGCACCAAAGCGATATATTTGCGATTCACGGTATGCGCCTTTAACTGCTCAGCCAGACTGGCGTGCGCTTTGTCATTTTTGGCGGACATGATGAGACCGGATGTATCTTTATCGATCCGATGGACGATACCAGGACGCAGTTCTCCGTTAATACCGGATAAATCCTTGCAATGATACATCAGAGCATTAACAAGCGTACCTGAGTAGTGCCCAGGTGCCGGATGCACAACCAGTCCACGCTGCTTATTGATCACAATAAGATCAGCATCTTCATAGACAACATTCAGCGGAATGTCTTCTGCCGCCAGCTCAACACCTTGAGGTTCCGGAACTTGAAGCGAAATAACATCCTGCTCAGAAAGCTTATAATTGGGTTTAATCGCTTTGCCGTTGACTTTAACGTGCCCGTCTTTAACCCATTGCTGGATCAAAGTGCGGGACACTTCTTCTTCCCAAGCTTCTGTAATAAATTTATCAATACGTTCTTTGGCATACTCTTTTTCAACTGTCCATTCAACGATCTCATTCATTGCAGCCTCAGACGAGGTCTGATTTGTGTTCATGTGTTGCTCCTTTTTTTTCTTTTCTCCAAGCTAGGATTGATTCTAAGAAAATGAGGATAACCCCAATCACGATGGCTGAATCAGCTAAATTGAAAATCGGATAAATATAATAGATGGCTTTGCCAAACAAGCTAAAATCAAATGTAAACTGAAGGAAGTCCACAACCTCACCGAACAAAGCGCGGTCGATGAAATTGCCAAGCGCTCCACCCAGCAATAGACCAAGCGCAGTTGATAACAGAACCTTGCCTTCACGAATCGTTTTGCGAATGTACCAGATGATGCCGATGACGACAATCGTCGTAATGACAATGAAAAACCATCTTTGATCTTGCAAAATGCCGAATGCCGCTCCGCGGTTGCGATGCGATGTAATGATGAAGAAGTCACCTATGACGGAACGTTCCTCGCCCAGCGGAATTCGTTTGGTAATAAACCATTTGGACACTTGATCCAAGATAAATACAATTAGCGCATAAAAATAATATTTCACATTCTTTTCCTCCTAATATTCATCAAACCAGAACAGTTCCTTATTTACAAGGAATTACCTCACTAAAAATAGCGCTCAATCGGCATTATAACGGTATGGATCAGCTGTTAGAAGGGAGCTGTACGACCTATGAGCCATTTAACCGAAGAGCAACTTAAACAATTATATTTGCAATTATTGGAGGAAAAGCTTGGTCTCGAGAAACATTTCGCCACAAATGATCATTATGGCTTAGCCCATTCGTTCTCAGACAGTACAGGCGAGCTTTCCATGTATGACAATCATCCGGGTGATATTGCTTCCGAAATCTACGAACGCGAGAAAGATATCTCGCTGAATGAACATGCCGAAATGCATTTGGAACAAGTGAATGAAGCTTTGGCTCGCATGGAAAGCGGTGAATACGGGATTTGTGTATTTAGCAAACAACAGATCCCCTTCGAACGTCTTGAAGCCATTCCGACGACACTTTACAGCTTGGAACATGTGCCTGATCCTGATCAATCTTTCAGAAGACCCGTTGAGGAACAAGTGCTCTTCCCGCCTTTCGGCCGAACTAGCTTCGATGAACGCAACGATGAAACTGAATTTGATGGCGAAGACGCTTGGCAAATTGTTGAAAGCTGGGGGACTTCCAATACCCCTGCCTTCGCTGAAAATCCCAACGTGGAAGACTACAATGAAATGTACATCGAAGCTGACGAACACGAAGGATATGTTGAATCGTTCGAAAGTTTCGTAGCCACAGATTTATACGGTGAACATGTAACAATCGTGCGAAGCAAAGCATACCGCGATTATATTCATAACGGTGAAGGCGATCCTTTTCTAGAGCCAGAACAACTCACCGACGCGGATGACGAACAGCGATAGAACAAACAGGACAAACGAGCTTCGCCAACTGCGAAAGCTCGTTTGTTCCTTTGCTGTTAGGCGTGGTAATGTTCGCTCACGACGTCATTACATCTTTTACATAAGGACGGATATTCTTTACTTTGCCCAACCTCCGGGGTCACTATCCAGCAGCGTTCGCACTTCTCGCCTTCTGCAACAGCAATCGCGATTGCAACATCCTTCGCTTGGTAAGCCCCCTCAGGCACATCTGTGCCGGCTGGATGAACGACAACTGCCGATACGATGAACAACTGATCCAACTGGCTAAGCTCAGCCAGCAAGCTGGAAGTTGCTTCGTTCGGATATAAGTGTACAGCCGCTCCAAGCGAATTTCCGATCACTTTCTCTTTGCGCGCTTCTTCTAAAGCTTTCAACACTTCATCGCGGATACTTAAGAAACTGTTCCATTTAGTCTCCAAGTGCTCATTGAATAAACTAGTATCCACTTCAGGCAGCTCCGCAAGCTGCACGCTGCTTAGCTCAACACCCGGGATATACTTCCATACTTCATCTGCCGTATGCGGAAGAATCGGTGAAATCAGCTTGGTGATCCCGATCAAAGCGGCGTACAACACGGATTGGGATGCTTTACGCGCAGGATCATGCGCTTCATTCGCATACAAGCGATCTTTGATGATATCTAAGTAGAACGAGCTCATCTCAACCGCACAGAAGTGATGAATCGTTTGATAAACGACATGGAATTCATACGCTTCATAAGCCTTTACGACTTTCTCAATCATGCGGTTCAAACGAATCAATGCATACCGATCCAGCTCAGATAAATTCTCTGGCGCCACACGATCTGCTGCCGGATCGAACTGACTCAAGTTCCCCAACAAGAAACGCAGCGTATTACGGATTTTGCGGTATACTTCCGTCGTTTGATTCAAAATGTTATCCGAAATCCGGTGATCAGATTGATAGTCAACGGAAGATACCCACAGACGCAGGATATCAGCGCCCAGCTTCCCGCAGACGGCATTCGGATCAATCGTATTCCCGATGGACTTGGACATCTTGCGTCCCTCGCCATCAAGGGTGAAACCGTGGCTGAGAATCTCTTTGTAAGGCGATTTCTCTTTGGTCGCAACGCCTGTGATGAGAGATGAGTTGAACCAGCCACGATATTGGTCAGAGCCTTCCAAGTACAAATCTGCAGGCCATTGCAATTCAGGACGCGCTTCCAGAACTGCCATATGACTGGAACCGGAATCGAACCACACATCCATGATGTCCGTTTCCTTGCGGAACTCGCCATGTCCACATTTGGCACAGTGGGTACCCGCGGGAAGCAGGTCCTTCTCCTCCTTGATAAACCAGGCATTCGAGCCCTCTTTCTCGAAAAGCTGAGCAACATGTTCAATCGTTTGCTCATTCACCAGAGGTTCGTTGCAGCTGCGGCAATAGAAGATCGGGATTGGCACTCCCCACGCGCGCTGCCTCGAAATACACCAGTCTCCGCGGTCTGCGATCATATTGTGCAGGCGAACTTCGCCCCACTCTGGCGTCCACTTCACTTGCTTGATTTCATCCAGCATCTCTTGTCTGAATTTATCAATGGATGCAAACCATTGTTCCGTTGCACGATAGATGACCGGCTTCTTGGTGCGCCAATCATGGGCATACTGATGCTGAATATCCGTCGCTTTCAGTAAAAGCCCAGACTCTTGCAGCTTCTCAATAATTTGCTTGCCGCCTTTTTCATAGAAAACACCTTCATAGCCTGGCGCTTCCGCTGTGAAGTGTCCTTGGTCATCAACGGGGCACAGAACGCCGATATTGTAACGCTGGCCAATCGCGAAGTCATCTTCCCCGTGTCCAGGAGCTGTATGAACACAGCCTGTACCGGCTTCAAGTGTGACGTGCTCGCCAACCATAACTAACGATTCTCGATCGTAGAACGGATGCTGGCAAGTTACATATTCCAGTTCGCTGCCCTTCACCGTGGATAAGATTTCATATTCGCTCCAGCCTATTTCTTTGGCAGCTGAGGCCAGCAATCCTTGGGCAAGTACATATTTCTTGCCACCAGTTTGGATAACCGCATACTCAAACTCCGGATGCAGCGAAACTCCCAAATTGGCAGGAAGTGTCCATGCTGTTGTCGTCCAGATGACAATTGCTGCATCTTGCGGCAGCTTGCCTTTGCCGTCTTTGACTGGGAAAGCCACATAAATAGAGGTGGAAGTTTTCTCCTTGTATTCAATCTCCGCTTCAGCGAGCGCACTTTCAGAAGATGGAGACCAATAAACAGGTTTTAACCCTTTATAAATGTAACCCTTCTGTACCATATTGCCAAAAACGCGAATTTGATTCGCTTCATAATCCGGTTGCAGCGTGATGTAGGGACTGTTCCAATCTCCGCGAATCCCTAATCGTTTGAACTGGCTTTTTTGCTTTTCAACAGACTGCAGCGCGTATTCTTTGCAATATTCACGGAATTCAGGAATCGTCATTTTCTTACGGTCGACTTTTCCGCTGTTCGTGATTACTTGCTCAATTGGCAGCCCATGTGTGTCCCAACCTGGCACATAAGGCGCGTCGAAGCCTTGCAGCGTTTTAAACCGCACGATAACATCCTTCAGAACTTTGTTAAGCGCATGTCCGATATGAATGTCACCATTGGCGTACGGAGGCCCATCATGCAAAATAAATTTAGTTCTGCCCTTGCGGCTTTCCTGCACTTTGGCATAAATATCTTCAGCTTCCCACTGCTCCTGCATTTTCGGTTCCGCCTGAGGCAGGTTGCCCCGCATGGGAAACTCGGTTTGTAATAGATTTAACGTTTTGCCATAATCCATGTTGACCTCTCCAATCGTACCCTGATCTTGTTATGCCTAAAACGCAAAAAAAGCCTCCCATCCCCCAAAAAGGGACGAGAAACTCAGCTCGCGGTACCACCCTCGTTATAAAGCTAATGCTCTCGCCTTGCAGGCGCAGAACACAACTTCATCACTCGATCATGTGTAACGGCATGACCCGTTTCTCTCTACTTCATTCAAGAGACGCTCCTGGGGGATATTCGGTACACTGCAGAGATTAGGCTCACACCATAACCCTAATTCGCTGACCCTGCATGCTCGACCTACTCGTTCCAGTCATAGCTTTACTGAGATACATTTAACAGGAGTATACCCAATTCATTGGGCATAGTCAATAAGACGGCCTCCATTACGGGGCATTTCTACTCGTCTTTGGTCTCAAACTGCATGCTTTGCCAGCCTTCTGTATTAAGCAGCTCCAGTTGGGCTTCAAGCAGCGTCCGGAATCGTGTACGGTAGATTGACGCCTGTTTCTTCAGTTCTTCAATCTCTAAGGCTACTTTGCGGGAACGTGTCAAAGATTCATTGATAATCCGGTCCGCGTTCTTCTCCGCTTCCTTCAAGATCAGCTGAGCTTCTTTTTTTGCATTGCTTCTTACTTCATCCGCCGCTTCTTGCGCTACGATGATCGTTTTGCTAAGCGAATCCTCAATATTCGTAAAATGATCCAACCGCTCTTGAAGCGTCACCGTTTGATTCTGTAAGTCCTTATTCTCGCGAATCAACGCTTCGTAATCTTTAATGACTTGATCGAGGAATTCATTGACCTGATCTTCATCATAACCGCGAAACGAGCGGGAAAATTCTTTATTATGTATGTCTAACGGTGTTAATGCCATCAGTGCCCCTCCTTAGCGTTTTGCTTTGCAAAACGGACTTCGCAAGCATAAACGGAGCCCCATCGTAAAAAGCCCGCTTACACCCATCTCTATACTGTTCAGTTCGACAGAAGATAAGCAATTCCTGCAAAGTTCGTGGATAAATGTTCCACTCTAAGCAAACTTGCCGATTTTCACACGAATTCTGCCTTTTTTCGTAATGCCTTCGACTTCCAGCACCTTAAAACGGCCGAATCCTTGCAGGGACACCATATCGCCTTCCTTGAGCGGCTTGCTTGGATCTTCTTCCAGCTTCCAGTTCACACGGCACCTGCCCGCTTGAATAGGGGTTAATACTTTGGCGCGGCTAAGCCGGAAGACATCACTGACAATCCCGTCCATCCGCATGGAAGCGACAGATAAAGAAAGTTCGTCCAGATTCACATTAGCCAGTGCCAGCTTATCTAACGGGAGCAATTCGGTCTGCACGTGGACCTTATGTACTTGGGAGAGGTTCATGTGCAAGTAATCCGCAGCATCTTGGGTAACCAAGCAGTGGCAGCCACCCTCTATAACGTGAATATCGCCAACCTTGTCTCGCTTCATGCCGAGTCCAAGAATGGCGCCCATGTAATCTCCATGTTCCAAAGTTAGAAATTTGCCGTCTCCCGAAGAAACGGACAACACCGTCATCGCCATATCTTCCCCATCCAATATCCGGTAATCGGGAGCTATTAAAGCTCTCTTCCGTTCAGCAGCGCTGTATCCGCCATCCAAACGGCAGTGGACATCAGGATGTCGGTTAACAAGTGAGGTTAGAATTAAAGCCTGTCTGGGATCAAGAAAATCGGTCAGCTTCACAGCATGCTGCTCTGCCGCCCGCTCGATCCAATCCCAGGCTTTATCGACAAAATGATGCTCGTCAGGGTGAAAATGACCATATAGTTCTTTCGGCAAGATTAAAACATCCCTACAATAAAATCTAGCACTGCCGCAATCCCCATAACAACGAATCGCAAAGCGATCAAGGCTACGATCGGGGAAAGATCAATAAATCCGATGCTCGGAATAATTTTGCGAAATGGACTTAAATACGGTTCGACCAATTTGCTAAGCAAACCGCCGATAAAGCTTTCTCTGGCATTCGGGAACCAAGAGAGGATCAAGTAGCCAATAATCATGAAATAATAAATTTCCATCAAAATACTTAAGTAATAGTGAACGTAAGCCACGTACGCATCCACCTCTGTGTTAGGATATGCGCCTATTCCTCACCCATCATCTCGGAGATGTGACCATGAATATCGACTGAGTCTGGTGTACAAAGAAAGATATTCGGTCCAAGTTTGGAGATAGACCCATTCAAAGCATATACCGTTCCGCTCAAGAAATCTACAATTCGTACTGCTTGATCGCCGCGAACACGCTGCAGATTGACAACTACCGCTCTTCTGGAACGAAGATGGTCGGCAATGTCCTGCGTTTCTTCGTATGTTCGAGGCTCGCTAAGCACGACACGCGCATTCTTCTGTGAATGTATGCTGACGACATTTGCCTTATTTTTATTACGCAATTCATACGGATTGGTTTCAGGTTCTTCGGCAGCTTCCACAATCCGTTCGCGTTCTACAATCTCTTCCTCTTCTTGCAGTCCAAGAAAATTCATAAATCGGTTATAAACACCCACGATAAATCCCTCCTGTCTTATTCTTACTTTCACTTACGGTCTTATTCCTCTTTTCCAACCAGAACAGTACCCAATCTTACCCAAGTAGCTCCTTCTTCAATCGCTACTTCAAAATCTCCGGACATCCCCATCGATAAGTCCTTAATCTCATAAGGAAAAAGTTTTCGTTCATTCAATTGGTCGCGTAATTCTCTTAGCCCGCGAAATACAGGACGAGTTGCATCGGCTTCCATCTCATATGGGGCCATTGTCATCAAACCGGTGATATGTATATGGGACAGTTTACTAACTTCTTCAGCTAGCTCAAAAAATTGCTCAGGCGCAACGCCATACTTGGACTCTTCACCAGAGACATTCACTTGCAAGAGACACTTTACTTTCAAGCCAAGGACAGCAGCCTGCTTGTCCAACTCTTTGGCAAGCGACATCCGGTCTAAGGAATGAATATAGGCAAATTTGCCGATAACGTCTTTCACCTTGTTCGTCTGCAGATGCCCAATGAAATGCCAGGTTCCGCGCTCATGCAGCGCTTCCCACTTCGGTTTGACATCCTGCCAACGATTTTCACCAATATGGGATAACCCTTCGTCAAGTACACTCCGAGTTGTTTCCAGAGAAACATATTTCGTTACCGCTATGACATTCACATTTTTCAACTGTCGGTCGGACCGCTTGCATGCTGCGGCAATTCGCGCTTCAACCGCTTCTTTTCGATTTCGTACACTCATAAATACAGACACCTCACTTCAACACATTCCTTGAACAGCACATCTAGGTGAGCCCGATCCAAGCAATCATTCTACCTGTTGCCCCGCCCTCTTTTCGATGAGAAAAGAACTTATCTGTGTTACAACTGGTACATAACTGTGATACTTCGATATAGGACGACAAAATTCCTGCTTGCTGTAACAATATTCGGTTCAATTCTTGCAAATTCAGCATGTACTTCCCATTTTCTTTCGCCACCATGACAGTTGAATGCTCTACCGGCGCAGCTTGAACCTCTTCAAGAACTGCCTTTGCTCGATTAGCTACTGACTGGTCAACCTCATAACAGCATGCCCCAATGGAAGGGCCAATGGCCGTGCGAATGTCTGAAGCACTGCTACCAAAAGTATGTGTCATTAAGTCTATTGTAGCCTTGGAAATGTTTAGCACTGTGCCTTTCCAACCTGCATGAGCCAGGCCGACCACACGCTTAATGGGATCATAGAAAAATAAAGGGACACAATCAGCGAATTGGGCACAGAGCACAATTCCCGTCTCCTTCGTAATGAAACCATCCTTGGCTTGAAGGGCCGCTTCTCTGGATGCTCTGCCACTCCCTCGCTCTTCTAGGCTTACAATCACCACCTCATTGCCATGTACCTGCTCCGCATAAGTAAAGGCTTCAAAGGGCTGCTCCAGCGCCTCTGCAACTAACTCTCGGTTCCTCACCACATGTTCCGGCACATCGTTAACGTGCAGTCCACAATTCAGCGTTGTGAATGGCTCCAAACTCACGCCGCCATGACGGGAAGTAAAACCAACTGTCAACTCATTGAACTGCTCCATCCAGCTTTCTATGATAAATAGGACGGGCCTATTCGATTTCTCCTGTTTCACGAATGGTTCCACAGCACTCTCTCCTTACGTATCCGTTTGCTTTTACTTTAGCACAAAACAAAAAAACACACGATATCTGCTTAGCCATTGCGCTTCGCAACAGCCTTCGCTCGTGTGTTATTCATCAATTGCGAGATTGCCGATTAAGTTCATAGACACCCTCGTTGTCATCCGTTTGACGGTAAGGACGGGCATCTTCGAGCTTCACAAGAACAACATCGGCGCCTATTTTTACGATATGTTTCCACGGAATAATGACATCTGTCCCTGAGCCAAATAGGCCAAAAAATCGGCTCTGATTCGGCACAACAATCGATTCAATCCGGCCTTGACGCAAATCAAGCTCCAAATCACTGATTTGTCCGAGCTTCTTGCCATCTACAATATTAATGACATCCTTCGTCTGAAAATCAGATATTTTCATGAGGCCATTCACCACGAATCTCAATAGATTTTAACTGATTTTGTACTAGTATATGTGCGGAGTGGGCAAAATGTCCTGAAACTCAAAAAAAGACCTTCACGGCTTGTCACAGCCGATCCGGTCTTTATGTAAGTACTTTACGATTTCACATGTTTCTGCATCTGACAAATGGCTGATTTCTCAAGTCGCGATACTTGCGCTTGGGAAATGCCGATCTCATCGGCAACCTCCATTTGCGTCTTCCCTTCGAAGAACCGCATAGAAAGGATCATTTTCTCACGAGCATTCAGTTTCCTCATCGCTTCCCGAAGCGCAATTCCTTCAATCCAGGACATATCTTTATTCCGCTCATCGCTGATCTGATCCATCACATAGATGGGATCTCCCCCATCGTGATAAATAGGTTCGAACAAAGATACCGGATCTTGGATAGCATCCAGTGCGAAGACGACGTCTTCTTTGGGGACATTAAGCGCTTCAGAAATTTCATAAATCGTTGGTTCGCGAGAGTTCTGGTTCGTCAAGCTGTCTCTGACTTGCAAAGCCTTGTAAGCAATATCTCTCAAGGAACGAGAAACGCGAATCGGGTTATTGTCACGTAAGTAGCGGCGTATCTCACCTATAATCATCGGTACAGCATAGGTCGAGAATTTGACGTTTTGGCTTAAATCAAAATTATCAATGGCCTTCATCAAGCCAATACAACCAACTTGGAAGAGATCGTCCACATACTCTCCGCGATTGTTGAACCGCTGGATCACACTTAGAACCAACCTAAGGTTTCCATTGACCAATTTCTCTCTGGCTGCCCGTTCCTGTTTGGTCTGCAAATCAGTGAACAGCTCGCGCATTTCAGCGTTGGTCAGAACTGGCAGTTTGGATGTATCAACACCACATATCTCAACTTTATTTCGGGTCACCGTGATTACCTCCCAAGGAGAAACATTACTGTTAATTATCCCCGTGAGTGACCGAATTATTCCTGCCCGATCGCCTGTCCAAGCACTTGACAAAAGGTCTGCGACTCGCTCCCTCCCGTGACTGCTGAACAATTTCGACATCAGCCGTCAAAAAAATTTTTTCAATCTAAAAAAAAGAAGCCAGATGGCAACACCATCACAGGCTTCCGTCAATCTTTACACCATCTTGTTAAATTCCTTGCGCAAGCGCTTAATAATTCGCTTTTCCAACCTAGATATGTACGATTGAGAAATACCCAGCAAGTCAGCGACGTCCTTCTGCGTCTTCTCCTCCCCGTCTTGCAAACCGAACCGAAGCTCCATGATGATTCGTTCACGCTCACTAAGCTTGTCAAGCGCTTTATGCAGCAACTTGCGATCTACCTGCTCTTCGATGTTACGATAAATCGTATCATTCTCGGTTCCAAGGACATCGGAAAGCAGAAGTTCATTGCCATCCCAATCAATGTTGAGGGGCTCATCAAAGGAAACCTCTGTACGAATTTTGCTGTTTCGACGCAAATACATCAAAATCTCATTCTCAATACATCGGGAAGCATAAGTAGCCAGCTTAATCTTCTTCTCAGGATCAAACGTGTTCACAGCTTTAATTAAGCCGATCGCGCCGATAGAGACCAAGTCCTCGATATTGATTCCAGTATTCTCAAATTTCCTGGCTATATAGACAACCAATCTCAGGTTGCGCTCGATCAGCATGGCGCGAATTGCTGCATCCCCGGACGGTAACTTTTCCAATAAGTATTCTTCTTCTTCTCTCGTAAGTGGCGGCGGCAAAGCTTCACTGCCACCAATGTAATAGATTTCTTCTCCTTTAAGACCCAAAAACATCAGAATGCGATAATACACTAGTTGAAAAAGCATTTTCCACTTCAAGAACATGTTAGTTTCCTCCTAAGAGTTTTGCTATGCAAAACTGACTTCGTAAGCATTTACTGAGTTTTCCGTAGGAAAACTTGCGTCGTAAGCATTTGCTGAGTTTTGCTATGCAAAACTTGCATCGTATGTATGCGCTAAACAGCTGAAATTAAAGCAGGATGAATAATAGCTTGATAGGAGCCGTCATGGCAAAGCTTACCTCCGTCGAGCCCGATAAGCACTTTGAACGCTTCGGTTTGAACTTCATTATGGGTGATCACCACCTTATCGGGTTTAATAGCCAGCATGAATTGGGTATTCCGATTCACCCCACGGTACGGCACGAGTCGCAACCGATCCTGCCATTCAAACGCTTCCTCCCCTAAGCCGCTGATGATCTGATCAACATCTGCTGAACGGATTCGCTTCAGCCACTCTTCGGGAAAGATATCGCCCCATTCCGAGACTTCCATCACCATTACAGGCGTGCGCGTCAAAGGATCATAGAGTTGATTCCCTGTATCAATTAAACCTTTGCACGAGGCCGTATAATCGCCTACATGAATTGTTATCTCTGCCAGAAAGCTTGTCATGACTTCACGCTGCTTGGTACTTTGAAATACGGTTCTAAACCACCATAACAAAGGAATTAGGAGCGCAAGGACAAACAGCATGCTGCCTATGTTCAATTGGAACAAAGCCACACCGGATTGTGTGAATACAATCCCTTTCATAACGTCAGAGGAGGATGCCAGTACATAATGGATGCCGAACATACCGCCAGCCACCGCAAAATTTACTAAAAGGAACGTTCCAAGGTTTCTGAGTAAATTTTGTAAGGACCCAAAGCCAAAAGCTGTCATAATCATACCGATACAGAACATACATTTCACAGAAAATGTAAATAGAAATAGGGGCACAGGAAGGAACATGATCACGACATAGGCGGCTCCCAAAAACGACGAACCTACGATTCTCCACCACTTGAACGGTATTTTCCGCGTTTTAGCCGTTACGATCAGCATGGCCGCATCCATCAGAAAGTTCAGTAGGAAAATGAGATCCGCATAGACGACCACAATTTCCTCACCTCCATGAATGATGCTTATTTAAGCACTTTCCTGACAAAACTTTAAGGTTCTAAATCAGTATAGGGGAATCCAATTTCAAAGTCTGTCTAAACTTGCTAGTAGGCTATTACTTTTTTTGTCAGTTGACGCGGTGTCCAATTCGCTAGAAAAGCCTTGAAACATAAAAAAACCGAAGCCTCTACATGAAGTAGGGCTTCGGTCTCTTTACAACTATAGTGTAACTATTTGTCAGTATTCCGCCCGCGATTGCGAAGAAACGTCGGAATATCTAATTGGTCATTCGAAGGTTGAGCGCCAAATGGCTTCAAGTTATTCAAACGATTATCGGCCGCAGGCGCTTCCGGCGCTTGTCCAGATACAGGACGCTTCACGGATGCATGTATAGGCGGAGCTTTATGCTCGAAGCCTGTGGCAATAACAGTTACAAGAATTTCATCCTTCAGCTTATCGTCGATAACCGCTCCGAAGATCATGTTAACTTCAATATCGGAAGCAGAAGCCACGATGTCAGCTGCTTCATTGACTTCGTACAAGCTGAGGTTTACGCCGCCCGTAATGTTCATAAGTACCCCGCGAGCACCTTCGATAGAAGTTTCCAGCAACGGACTGGAGATCGCTTTCTTGGCTGCTTCCGCCGCACGATTCTCACCAGTAGCTACGCCAATCCCCATAAGGGCTGAACCGCGTTCGGTCATAATCGTTTTGACATCAGCAAAGTCCAAGTTAATAAGACCTGGTACCGCGATCAAGTCTGAAATCCCTTGTACACCTTGACGAAGGACATTATCCGCTTCACGGAAGGCTTCCAGCATAGGTGTCTTCTTATCTACGATTTCCAAAAGACGATCGTTCGGAATGATAATCAAAGTATCTACTTTTTCTTTAAGAGCTGCGATGCCTTGCTCAGCTTGTAAAGAACGTTTGCGTCCTTCGAAAGTGAAGGGACGTGTTACAACACCAACTGTTAAAGCGCCTACTTCCTTGGCGATTTCTGCAATCACCGGTGCAGCGCCAGTTCCTGTACCGCCACCCATACCAGCTGTGACGAATACCATATCGGCTCCACGAAGCGTATTCAGAATTGTCTCCCTTGACTCTTCTGCCGCTTTTTTACCCACTTCAGGATTAGCACCTGCGCCAAGACCACGCGTAAGTTTATCCCCAATTTGCAATTTATGCACGGATTTCGCCAAGTGCAAGGCTTGAGCGTCGGTATTAACCGTAATAAACTCAACGCCTTTTACACCGTTCTCGATCATCCGGTTGACTGCATTGCTTCCGCCGCCACCTACACCGATGACTTTGATTTGAGCCAACTGATCTACATCCATATCAAATTCAAACATATGAGTCATATCCCCCTAACTTTGCGTTCACTATATAAATTCACTAAAAAAATTTTTTACCCGTTCTAGAAGACCTGGTTTATTGCTATCGGAGGATTTTTTGGTTGTAGATTTTGTAGCTACTTTCTTTGAGAAGCCTGAATTACGATTTTTCATATATTTGGAGACGAATTGAATGATGCCTACTCCACTTGTATAAGAAGGGTCGCGCACCCCGATGAAATCCGGAACAGCAATCCGCACGGATGTTGCCAATTCAGCTTGAGCGATGGCAAGAATGCCAGGCATACATACGGTTCCACCCGTTAGGACGTACCCGCCGGCTAAATCGCCATAACCCAAACGATGCACTTCAGCACGGATCATCTGAAAGATTTCTTCAACGCGGGGTTCAATGATATTCGCAAGATCGACTTGCGAAAACTCTTTTTCCACATTGCTGCCCATTCTAGTAACTTTAAACACTTGATCGGCGGCTGAATCATCAACCGATGCACATCCGTATTTCAGCTTTATTTTCTCTGCGATTTCAAGCTGTGTCCGAAGCCCAATCGATATATCATTACTGATGTATTCGCCACCAATTTGAATTGTCGAAGTTGCCAGTAAATTCCCTTGTTCAAAAACAGCAATGGTAGCTGCTCCTGCTCCAACATCGACCAAAACGGTTCCAACAGCTTTCTCATCTTTGGATAAGGCAAGCTGCCCGGAAGCAAGCGACATCAGGATAAGTCCGGCAACCTTCAATTCAGATTTTTCCACAACGCGGAGTAAATTATGTATCCCCGTCTTAGCGCCAGTGATGATGGTCGCTTCCACTTCTAAGCGAACGCCGATCATGCCGCGAGGATCATTAATTCCTTCTTGTCCATCAACGAGATATTGTTTCGGTACGACTCCAATAATTTCACGCTCCGGAGGTAATGCAATGACTCTGGCCGCCTGAATCACACGATCGATATCCTCTTCACCGATTTCTCGGTCTTCATTGGAGACAGCTACTACGCCATGACTGGATTGAAGAGCGATATGATTCCCTGAAATTCCCACATAAACTTCGGATATTTGAACTCCGACCATGCGTTCCGCATGATCAACAGCGCTGCGAATCGAATTCACTGTTTGATCAATGTCAACGATTGCCCCCTTACGAATACCCTCTGACTCGGCAGATCCCACTCCTATTATATTAATGGTTCCGTTGACAACTTCCCCAATAATAGCACGAACCTTGGATGTACCGATGTCTAAACTAACAATGATGTCATTGTTGCTCAAGCCCTGGCACCTCCTGTAACTTGGGTATTAACGTGAATTCTTCACAATTTCTTCTATACGTATTCCACACAACCGCCATATTCCCTCTTTTTTCTACATTTTTTTGCCGGAAAAAAAGTTGTTAACATAATTAATCATTGTCAATAATGATGAGTTAATTCTCGTCTAGTAGTTGCTTGTACACCAATAAGTTCTAATAGATACCTTTTTAACCATAAATCTAATTTTAACATTAATTTAACGGATTGAGTAGTCCAACAAAACGTTTTTTTGTCAAGAAGGACGTACGGTTTCCTTTGGCGTTGGTTTGGGGGTCGGTTTCGGTGTGGCCTTCGCACCTGTTTTGCCTGCATCCTTGCCTGTATCCGCTGAAGAACTAGGCGAATTGGCAGCAGCCTTCGAATTTGCTCCAGCCTCTTTCTCACTTTTGGACTCTTCATTCGGCTCAAAAGGCACGTGATACTCGACCTCTAGCATTTTGATCACACCACTTGTAATATGATCCTCTTGTAAGCTTGCTATATAAGCAGGGAGATTGTCAATTTTCTCAGGCAAATAAGCAATTGTTGTATACACTTCAAATTGAGATCTCGTATAAAGCTTGATCTTGTCGGGATACGATTCTGAAGGATCGGGCTTGATCTCCGAAATATCGGACAAGGCACTTTCCGGAATTTCTCCCAACACTTTGCACAAGGCAGCTTTGTTGGGATCTCCGTCGGTCCACCCCGTTAGAATAGGCATATCCAAAGGGACGCTGCTTCCGGCAGCGAGCTCCACAACGGCACCGTCAGCCAGAACAGCCTGCTTCCTTCCTTCAGTTCCTATTTGAAAAGCAACTTTGGGAAACTCCTGCACGGTAATTCGGATGACGCCAGGAAAATGTTTCTTTACTTCAGCTGTTTTGATCATAGGCAATTTCGCTATACGCTGTTGGATCGTCGTTGAACTTACGGCAAAGAAGCGATCTCCTACAGCAACTTGACTAGCTTGTCCAATCGCATCGGATGCCATGAGTTCATTTCCCTGTATGTCAATCGTGCTTATGCGGCTAAGTGAAGACTGAAAAAAGAGAATAACCAGAATGGTTATAAAAAAGAGAAACAAAAAAATGAGCAGCTTCCGATTGGTACGCGCACGCGGCTTTGGGACAGCTGGCAGCGCGGGTACTTTGCGGTCTTCTGACAAAATGGGCACCACCTAATAGGTTCATATGAAAGTTTGATAGAGAAATTATCTAGATGCCAAGATGAAGAAAGCCGTGTATCCCCACCTGTAATCAGGAAGGGATCCGCGGAATTCATGCCATGTTCTACTCACTCGGTACGGGAGCTTGGCGATGTACGGAAGCTCCTAACCTTGAAAGCATATGTTCAATTCTATCATAACCTCTATCAATATGATGAATTTGCTCAACAATCGTCGTGCCATGCGCAGCCAGACCGGCGATAACAAGTGCGGCGCCAGCTCGCAAATCAGTCGCTTCAACGGTAGCTCCATACAGTCTCGGAACGCCTCGTATAAAGGCTGAACTCAAATCCACACGGATATCTGCTCCCATGCGGGACAGTTCATCTACGTGTTTGAACCTGCCTTCGAAGATCGTTTCTTTCATCACACTAAGCCCATCTGCAAGAGATAGCAGCACCATGACTTGCGATTGAAGATCGGTAGGGAAAGACGGATGCGGTGAGGTCACGATGCGTTCCACTGCCTTAGGTCTTGTCGGGCAGCTTACATGTATTATATCACCGTCGGTAATGATTTGAACACCTGCACGCTTGAGGACATGAATAACGGATGTCAAATGCGCCGGGTTTACCTTCTCCAAGGTAATATTCCCTTTCGTTGCAGCAGCTGCAACTAGAAAGGTGCCCGCAACAATGCGGTCAGGTATGATTTCATACGTGCAAGGAGACAAAGATTCAACGCCGCGAATCGTAATGGTATCTGTACCCGCTCCGATGATGTCAGCACCCATGGCATTCAGGAAATTTTGCAAATCCTGAATTTCGGGCTCGCGTGCTGCATTATAAATCGTCGTAATACCTTCCGCCCGAACAGCGGCCATCATAATATTTTCCGTAGCTCCGACACTTGGAAAGTCCAGCACGATCTCGCTGCCTTGCAGCGAATCAGCTGTACAAACAATTTTGTTAGCGAATTCTTCAATGTTGGCTCCAAGAGCCTGCAGACCTTTTATGTGCAAATCGATTTTACGTTCGCCGATCGCGCAGCCACCTGGTTGATACACAGTGACGCTGCCGAATCTAGCGAGTAGCGGACCCATAAGAAAAATAGATGAACGCATTTGTCCCATCAATTCTTCGGGGATATGTGAGGAATGAGCTGTGGATGTTGTAATGGATACACTGTGTCCCTGCTGTTCGGCCCGACAACCCAATGCGCGAAGAATGCGCAGCATGGTGTCGATATCGAGCAAATTAGGAACATTATGCAGAGTGTGAGTGCCGCTAGCCAGGATGCAGGCTGCTAAGATTGGTAATGCGGCGTTTTTCGCGCCGTGTATCTGGATGGCTCCCGTAAGAGGTCTTCCACCTTCGATAACGAGCTTCTCCAAAGTTCCACCTCCGATTTACCTCTCACCCATCACCAAAACTTCAGGTACAAGCGAGATCCCGTACTGTTGCTGTACGATCTGCTGCACTTCGTTTATGAGGGTAAGAACGTCCTCGGCTGTAGCATCACCGGTGTTAACAATGAAATTGGCGTGCAAGGTAGAGACTTCCGCTCCACCGACACGTTTGCCTTTCAAGCCTGCCTCTTCGATAAGTTTAGCTGCGAATCCCCCTGCGGGGTTGCGGAATACGCTTCCTGCGCAAGCTAAGTGTCCAGGTTGCGTGCGTCGACGCCGATCGCGGTAAGCCGCCATGGCTCCGGCGATTTCTTTGCGATCTCCAGCCTGTAATTCAAAGACAGCTTCCGTAACAATGCCGGGCAGCGTGTGCAGAATGGAATGTCGATAAGCATACTGCAAATCCTCCGCTTGCATCATGACCAATTCCCCTGTGTCCAGGATGACTTCAGCCTGCTTGAGTATGCGTGACACATCGGACCCGTGAGCCCCTGCATTCATATAGACGGCGCCTCCCACAGAACCGGGAATGCCTGAAGCAAACTCCAGTCCGGTTAAACCTTCTTTGGCTGCTAGCACGGACAATTTAATGAACGAATAGGAACCTCCTGCGTAGACCGTCGCTCCTTCGAAGCGCAGTGTTTCGAGCGCAGAGCCAAGTTTAATGACGACACCTCTAATCCCTTTGTCACTGATCAGCAGGTTAGATCCACGACCGATAACCGTCCATGGAACGCCGCGTTCATACAAGAAACGGATAGCCGCAGCTGCCTGCTCTTTGGATTTGGGGAGAATCAGACAATCGGCCGGACCACCGATTTTCCAAGTTGTAAAGGGGGCCAGTCGTTCATTCGTTCGAATCTCGCCAATATTTGCTGCCTGTAAGTCGGATATTAACTGTTGCATGGGAAAACCTCCTTCACAGAACGTAGGGCGAATTGATCTTGAATTCCAGCTTCAAGCATCACAATTTCAATGATACAAACCTTAAGGAAGATGGCCGGTCTTCCTTGTCAGGCGCTGTATCAAGCCCGTAGGTGTCTGTCACGGTTATAGTGTAGTTTATGTAAAATCGGGTAGAGTGTGACAATCGCCTATACGCTTTAACAAAATCAAGACGTTAAGCTATGCGTTTCAATCAATTCAATAATAGAGGCAACGGCATCATTCACTTTACGTGACTGCATTGCTCTCTTGTAGGACTCACGGTTCTCATGGAGAGCTTCTACACGGGCAGCAAGCGTTGCAGCTGTCAGCTCTTCTTCTTGCAGCACATCCGCATAGCCAGCTTTCTGAAATGATTTGGCATTCAGAATTTGGTCGCCTCGGCTAGCTTGGAGGGATAATGGAATGAGCAGCATCGGCTTTTCCAAAACCAAAAACTCATAAATAGACGTAGCTCCTGCGCGAGAAATAACAAGATCTGTCATTGCCAGTATATCCGGAAGCTCTTCATTCAGATATTCAAATTGCTTGTATCCGCGTGTTTTGGCATGATCAGATGAAATATTCCCTTTGCCGCAGAGATGCACAATTTGAAACTGCCCAAGCAGTCTATCCAGGTTATCGCGAACCGCTTGATTAATGATTTGGGAGCCCAGACTTCCGCCCATAACTAAAATCACCGGTTTCTGCGAATGAAAGTCGCAAAGCTGGTATCCACGAGACGCTTTCCCGCTCATTATATGCTCACGAATCGGCAAGCCGGTTAAGACGGCCTTCTCTTTCTGAACGTGCTGCAGCGACTCCGGAAAGGTTACGCAAACCTTGGTTGCGAAAGGAATGGACAGCTTATTCGCCAATCCTGGGGTCATATCGGATTCATGAATGATGACGGGCACCTTATTCATCCGGCTTCCCAGAACGACCGGGACGGAAACGAACCCGCCCTTCGAAAAAACGATGGCGGGTTTCAAACGACGAAGCAATCTATAAGACTCATATACGCCTTTCATAACTTTGAAAGGGTCTTTGAAATTTTTGAGATCGAAGTATCGACGCAGCTTCCCTGATGAGATGGGATAAAAGGAAACCCCTTCTCGTTCGATGATATCTTTCTCGATGCCTGTCGCTGACCCGATATATTTAATTTCCCAACCTAGCTGCTCAAGCCGATGCATGAGCGCAATGTTAGGTGTCACATGTCCAGCGGAGCCTCCTCCGGTGAAGACAATTGTTTTCATTTCTGTCACCTCGAATAGCGGGATATATTAAGCAGGATGCCGACGGAAGTCAGCATGAGCGTCAAGGAAGACCCCCCTGCACTTATGAAAGGCAATGTGATGCCGGTCACCGGGAACATGCCGATCACGACGCCGATATTAATAATGACCTGAACGGCAATCATGCCGATAATCCCGACTGCGATCAAACTGGCAAACGTATCCGGCGCAGTAATCGCTGCCCGCATGCCTCGCCAAACCAGAATTGTAAAGAGCAGCAGGACCAGTGTCCCGCCAATAAAACCAAGTTCTTCGGCAATAATGGAAAAAATAAAGTCTGTCTGCGGCTCTGGCAAATAGCTGTATTTCTGCCGGCTCATCCCTAAACCAAGCCCAACCAAGCCACCTGGCCCGATTGCGTACAGGGATTGAATGGATTGATAGCCCGCCCCTAGCGGATCCTGCCAAGGATCCAGAAAAGCAGTGATTCGCTTTAATCGATAGGGAGCTGCTACGATAAGTCCAATAAAACCAGCAATTCCTATCATACCTAGATACGAGAGATGAAGCAATCTTGCGCCTGAAGTAAAAATGATCAAAAGTGAGGCTCCCACGAGCACAGCCCCTGTACCGAGATCTGGCTGAAGCATGATCAGTCCGAAAGCTAGCCCCATAATGCCAAGTGGCGGGAGCAGCCCTTTCGTGAAGAGCGTAATCTTGGACTGCTGCTCGGACAGCATTTTGGATAAATAGAGAATCATCCCGATTTTCATGAATTCGGAAGGTTGAATCCCGAAAGCGCCAATACCGAGCCAGCTTCTTGCACCGCCACGAACGACTCCAAGACCGGGAATCAGTACGATAATCAACATCCCGAAACAAATGAACAATGTGATCTTGGAAATCTTTTTCCAAATCAAGTAATCCACATTCATCGTAAAGAACATCGCGACAACCCCTAAAACAGCAAAAATAAATTGCCGCTTGAGGTAGTACAGCGAATCGCCGAACTCGCGAAAAGCTAACACAGAACTCGCACTGTAAACCATAATAATACCAATTGTCAAAAGCAACAAGGTTGGAATAATAATCCAAATGTCAGGAGCGGACCGCGATTTACCCATAACAGACACCTCTTTGTGTAATGTGGACATCATCCAAATCTACACTAACGAGGAGGTCATGTTGCACACTCGCCAGACAGGTGGATAAGCCCTACTTAAAGGTTATGCACGGACTCCTTAAACATGCGTCCCCTGTCCTCATAAGAGGGGAACATATCCCAACTTGCGCACGCAGGTGAAAGCAGGACGATATCGCCAGGTTCACACATTTGCCAAGCAAGCTGTACGGCTTGAATCACCGCGTCCGCTGCATCCTTAGCAGTATCGACGGTTTCCAAGCGGCTAATCCCTGCCAGCTCAGCAATATGCGTAATTTTCTCCCGCGTTTGCCCCATGGTGACAACGCCTTTGATGCGGTCACGAAAAGTAGGCAGCAGCTCCATATAATCCGAGCCACGGTCCAAGCCTCCAGCAATGAGCACTACTTGTTGATCGAAGGCTTCGATCGATTTAATCGCAGCCGCGGAATTGGTTGCCTTCGAGTTATTGTAGAAGGTAACCCCTTCAAGCTCTCTCACGAGTTCTAGACGATGTTCCACGCCTCGGAAGCTTCTTAGTACGTCTGCTATCACCGAAGTCTGAACACCGGCTGTAAGGGCTGCCGCTGCGGCTGCCAATGCATTTTCTACATTGAAGCTGCCCGGCATTCCCATTTCACTGGCTCGCATGATCGGACTAATCTGACCTTGACCGTTCGCATAAACAAGCATCTCAGATTCATTCTCAAAATAGACGCCGTGGTCCAGCGTTTGGATCATGGAAAAAGGTACAACCTGCGCGCGAAGCGTAGGAATCAGGGCACGGCATACCGCATCATCCCAATTCAAAATCGCGGTATCCGCTTCCGATTGATTCGCAAATATTTTGGCTTTGGACGCTATATAATCATCCATAGTGCCATGATAATCCAAATGAGTCTCATATAAATTCAGCAGCAAGGCAATTTTCGGTCGAAACGATGTGGTTCCTTTCAACTGAAAGCTGCTGAGTTCCACGACCATCCAGTTGTCAGCAGTCACCTCTGGCGCTGCTTCCGTAAGCGCACGACCAATATTGCCTGCAACAACTGGCGATAGTCCTGCCTGATCCAACATTAATCCAATTAATGTTGTCGTTGTGGTTTTGCCGTTCGAGCCTGTAATGCCGATAATCGGCGCTTCACAGAATTGGTAGGCAACCTCTACCTCCGTGACGACCTCAATCCCCAGCTCAAGCGCTTGGCGAATCGGCTCTACCGAATAGGGAATCCCTGGATTCTTCACGACAAGCGCTACACCGGCATGCACCAAGGAGTCCGGATGAAAGCCGCAGACAACAGAAATACCCAGAGCCTCCAGTTCGTCGGCTTCAGGGCATGCGCTCCGCTCTTTTTTATCATTGACTGTAACGATGGCTCCTTTTTGGTGAAAAAGCTTAGCCGCAGCGACACCGCTCCGAGCCAAGCCTAATACAATCACTTCAAGTCCACGATATTCCCGCGGATGTTTCATACTCTACAACACCTCATTCATATATAATCCAAGCACGGCAAGAATCAGGCCGACAACCCAGAAAGTAATAACGACACGCCATTCCGACCAACCGACCAATTCGAAATGATGATGAATCGGGCTCATTTTGAAAACGCGCTTCCCTCTTGTTTTAAACGATACGACCTGAATGACAACAGACAAAATTTCGATCAGAAATACGCCGCCAACGATCGCTAACAGAAGTTCTGCTTTGGTCAGAATTGCCACAGCGACAAGTCCGCCGCCGATGCCAAGCGATCCTGTGTCCCCCATGAATACTTTGGCCGGATGCGCATTAAAGACCAGAAATCCTAACACAGCCCCAACCATTGCTGCCGAGAAGATGGCTGCTTCCGGCTGCGTATTATTCATCGCAATGACCGTATAAGCCCCAAAAGCGATCGCGCTTGTTCCAGCAAGCAAACCATCCAGTCCATCCGTGAAGTTAACCGCGTTGGAAGCGCCTAACATGAGAATCGCCATCAACGGGAAATACAGCCAGCCTGGGTTGAAGTGAAACTCGACAAAAGGAATGTATAAGTCCGTGCTATGACCTTCCATTACGAGCAGGTAACAAACAATGGCTGAAATCAGCAATTGTCCGAATAACTTTTGCTTCGCTGTCAGTCCGAGTGAGCGTTTGAAAATAATTTTGATATAATCGTCGAGAAATCCGACGAGACCGTAGCCGAGTGAAGCAATCAGCAGGATCAACAAATCCGTATTCTTATCGGCAAAACGAAGCGTAGCCAGAGCAAGAGCCAGTAAAATAATGACGCCGCCCATCGTTGGGGTCCCTTGCTTTTTCAAATGCCCCTGAGGGCCATCCTCACGAATTTGTTGACCGAATTTCATCCTTCTCAGCATCGGGATAAAAAGCGGCCCCATAATTAGCGCCAGCACAAAGGCTACGCCCATTGTTAATAAAATTGCGTTTTCCACGTCGGTTCCCCCTGCTCGTTTCCGCCTTCCGAAAACGATCTACTGTTTCATAATATAGATAACTCTCCAACTACTCAGGCGAGCAAAGCATTGACAACTTGCTCAAGCCGCATGCCGCGCGAGCCTTTCACGAGCACGAGATCATCCTTATCGGCTAGCGCGATTAGTTCGGCAGCAAGCTGCTCCTTCTCCTCGTAGGCGCGTACGCGCCCCTGCGGGAAGCGAGCCTCCGCTTCCTCCGCGATGAAGCGGCCCAACCGCCCGAACGTGAAGACGTAGTCTACACGTTCCGCAGACAGCATCGCGCCAATGCCGCGATGGAACTGCTCTTCGTGCTCGCCAAGCTCCAGCATGTCGCCGAGCACGAGGAACTTGCGACCGAAGCCGCCCAGCTGCTCGGTCAGCGTAATGGCCGCCCGCATCGAGGCCGGGCTGGCGTTGTACGCATCGTTCAATACGGTCAGCCCAGAGACTGCCGTCAATTTCTCGATGCGCATGCTCGTCATCTGCAGCGAGCGCAGCCCCGCTGCAATCGCGAGGGGCGAGACACCGAAGGTCTCGCCGATGGCAATAGCCGCTAGCGCATTAATGACATTATGCGTGCCTAGCAAGGGAATGAACAATTCTGGATAGCCCGGCGAATTGATCTGGAAGTACGCCCCATCCGCATCCATACGGATGTCGGTTGGGAACAAATCATTGCCATCGCCGCTGCCGAAGTGAATGCGGCGAAGCCCCTCAAGGCTTCGCTCCTCGAGCGCTTGGGCAATCAGGGGTTCATCGCCATTGTAGACGAGCCATCCATCCTTGGGCATGCCGCTGACGATCTCCACTTTGGCGCGAGCGATTTCTTCCCGCGAGCCTAGCTGGAGTAAATGCGATTCCCCGATCATCGTGATGATCGCTGCTTCCGGTTCAGCCAGATCGGATAACAGCTCGATCTCGCCCCTGCCGCTCATGCCCATCTCAACCACTGCGAATTGCGTAGTCTCCTTAAGCTGCAGCAAAGTTAGCGGCAAGCCAATATGATTATTTAAATTCCCTTTGGTTTTATGCACCTCATACGTGCTGCCCAGAACGGCCGCTACCAAATCCTTGGTCGTCGTTTTGCCGTTGCTTCCCGTAATACCAATGATTCGCACTGGCAATTGTTTGCGATAAGCTTTGGCCAATCGCTGCAGCGCTGCCAAGGTATCAGCCACCCGGATATGCGGAATGCCTGCCGGACACGCGCTATGGTCATCCTGCCATAAAATAGCCGCTGCTCCTTTGAGATGGGCTTCTTCGGCATATACATGTCCGTCAAAATTTTCTCCGATTAACGGAATGAATAAGCTGCCTGCCGGGATAGAGCGTGTATCTGTTGAAACGCCGTTAATGGCAATTGCGCCATTGTCTTCAGATACTTCACTCCCCAACATCACTGCCACTTGCTCTAATGTACGTTGGATCATCGTCCTCTCCCCCTTATCGCAGCCTTAGCCACTAACCGATCGTCGAAATCATGCTTGACACCCATGATATCCTGATACGTTTCGTGGCCTTTTCCCGCTATCAATATTACATCTTTGGGGCCTGCCCCATCAATAGCCTTTTGTATCGCTTTTTTGCGATCCACGATGAATTCAACTTTTTCTGCGGGATAGTTAACTTCTTCCAGTCCTGGACGAATATCTTCGAGAATGGCCGCTGGATCTTCCGTTCGCGGGTTATCTGAAGTTACATACAGCAGGTCGCTGTACGCAGCCGTCACCTTTCCCATGATAGGTCGTTTGGTCTTATCGCGGTCACCGCCGCAGCCAAAAACGGTAATGACCTTGCCTTCTGCGAATTCTGCGATCGTAGACAAGGCATTCTCTAATCCGTCAGGTGTATGCGCATAATCGACCAAGACGAGGAATTCCTGACCTTCATTGACCACTTCCATACGGCCATCTACAACAGCAATACTCTCTAAGCTATTCCGAATAGCTTCAAGCGGAACGTTCTCTGCCAAAGCTGAGGCAATCGCCCCGAGGGCATTATACACATTGAATTTCCCCACTAATTTCATTTGGAAATAGGCTTCGCCCGCGAACGACACAAGCTTGAATGACGTGCCTTTGGACGTGATTTGGATATCTGTCGCGCGCACATCGCAATGATTTTCGATGCCATATGTAATAATCTGTGCTGCTGTCAGCCTGCTTAACGTTAGGGAAGCTGCATCATCCGCGTTCAGAATGGCATATTGCCTTTCCTCGGGATTCAGTGAGAAGCCGTTCCCAAGTCTGGAGAACAAGAGCCCTTTGGCCGCAGCATAAGCTTCCATTGTTCCGTGGTAATCCAAGTGATCCTGCGATAAATTCGTAAAAATCCCTGAACGGAAATGAATCCCCTTCACGCGACCTAATTCTAATGCATGGCTGGAAACTTCCATAAGGCAATAGTCCGTCTTCTGATCGCACATTTTGCGAAAACTGCTTTGCAGATCAACAGCTTCCTGGGTAGTCCGCTCCATCTCATAGTAGGTATCGCCGATCTTCATCTCAATGGTCCCCATGAGACCTGTCACAAAGCCTTGATCACGCAAGATTCGCTCCAGCAAATACGTCGATGTCGTTTTACCATTAGTTCCCGTAAAACCAATTATTTTCATTTCTTTACTAGGATAACCATAGAAATGAGCGGATAACACCGCCATGGCATATCTGGCATCTTTGACGACCAGTTGCGGGATCGGGAGATCGAGCACTCTTTCTGTGACAAGCGCAGAAGCCCCAAGCGCAATCGCTTTTGGGGCATAATCATGGCCGTCTGCGGTTAGGCCGGGGATACATAGGAACAAGTAGCCCGGCTTTATTTTACGAGAGTCTGCTTCAATCCCCGTAATGTCTGTTTCAGCATTTCCATGTATATGGGTAATGAGCAATGCGGAAGCAAGCTCCTGGAGTTTCATGAGCAACCCTCTCCTTACGAGTTTTGTATCTATTATGGACAATTTTATGCAGATGGAAAAGCGAAACATGTCTTATTTGAAAATCTTTTTCCACCGTCTCTCCACTGCCTCACTGCGGAGGCGCGTTATCCGAGAGGAAAATCCGAATCGTTGAGCCTTGATCGACCCTTGACCCTGCTTTCGGCGCCTGACTGATGACATATTTCCCGTTTCCTGACTTCGCCAGCTTAAAATTCATGTTCAGATCTTCTAATATATCATCAACTGACGCTCCAACCAAGTCCGGCACTTCCACAATCGGAATTTCACCGTACCGGTACTCTTTGTTGAGCTGCGCTTTGTCCGGTTCAACCTTCATATAACGCAGGGCGTCAGCCATCATATTCTTAACTAGAGGCGCTGCGATCAGACCGCCGAATTGAATGCCTTTCGGATCATCCACAGCCGCATAAATGACAACTTTGGGGTTATCCGCAGGCGCAAAGCCAATGAACGAAACGATATGCTCATCCGGTGAATAGCGTCCATTCACAACCTTCTGCGCAGTCCCTGTCTTGCCCCCGACACGATAGCCGTCGATGAATGCATTGCGTCCCGTACCGAGCGCTACTACACTCTCCAGCGCTTCTCTTACCTGCTTCGAAGTTCCCTCCGAAATCACATTTCTCACAAGTTGAGGCTCCACAACATCGACAACCTCACCTGTATCTGGATTCGTAAACGACTTAGCAACATAAGGTTTAAACAGCTTCCCTCCGTTAATCGCCGCAGATACCGCAGTGATTTGTTGAATCGGCGTCACAGAAACCCCTTGACCGAATGCCGTAGTAGCTAATTCTACGGGACCAACCTGAGACGGTTTGAACATAATCCCGTTCTCTTCCCCGGCAAGATCAATGCCCGTCTTTTTGCCAAAGCCGAATTTGGAAATGTAATCAAACAGCTTTTCCTTGCCTAACCGTTGACCCATCACAACGAAACCTGGGTTGCAGGAATTTTGCACCACTTGCAGCATCGTTTCGCTGCCATGACCCCCACGCTTCCAGCAGCGCAGCCTCGCTCCGCCAACTTCTATAAAACCTGGATCATAAAATTGTTCATTTTTGAGATCTACCTTTTTTTCCTCTAAAGCGGCTGCCAGCGTAATAATTTTGAACGTGGAACCTGGCTCGTACGTTTTCCAAATCGGCAAGTTTCTGTTGTAGGTTTCGGCTGCATACTCCTTATAATTGCCTGGCTCATAGGTCGGTCTGCTGCCCATGGCCAGAATCTCTCCATTGTTAGGGTCCATCATAATCGCAACGACATTCTGCGCCTGATACTGAACCATCGCTTGATCCAGTTCTCTTTCCATGACGGATTGCAGATGGCTGTCGATCGTCAATTTCACATTGAGCCCATCCTTCGGACTTCTGTAGGTATCTGTCGTCCCTTGAAGAACTCTGCCAGCTGCATCCGCCATATAAGAAATACTGCCTGGAATTCCCGTTAATTGACTGTCGTACTTCGCCTCAATACCTGTCAACCCTTTATCAATGCCGGCAAAACCAAGAATGTGCGCTGCCAAAGTGCCGAACGGGTAGTACCTTTTGTTATCCTCTGCCACGACAATTCCCGGAATATGAAGATCGCGAACTTCCTGCGCTTTCTCAACCGTTATTTTGCGTCCAGATGGTTTTATATAGTTTTTGGATGCTTTTTTCGTAATCTGTTTGTAAATGTCTTCTTCATTGCCCTGCAGCACTTCAGCCAGTTTGGCCGCAACGCTGCGAGGATCTTGAAGTTGTACGGGAATGGCTAGAATCGTTGGTGTGCTCATACTATAAGTCAATGCAATGCCATTGCGATCTTGAATTTCGCCACGTTTGGGCGCGAACGGAATTTCCCTTCGCCAGCTGTCTTCTGCTTTGTTCGCCAAGTCTTGTCCAATCCAGAGTTGGACATAGGCCAGACGGAAGATAAGAGCGGTGAAGATGACAGTGCCAATGATGAGCGCAGTGAACAGTCTGCGACGAACGGTAACGTTAGAAACACGCATGAACGTTCAATCTCCCTTCCCAAATAAATCAAGTCATTCCTAACATGACTATTCGGGACAAACAGGGGTTAGAACAAGCTCTCCGTTAAGGTGTTTTTTTCCCGGCCGTACGCTGATCTTCTAGTTTTCCTTTTGGCGCAGGCACCGGTGTAGAAGACGCATTCTGCGCATCCGTTCCCGCCGACTTCTCACTAAGCGGTTTGAGCTGCAAGGTTACGCTGCGCCCTTCTCCATCGCCAGCCGCTGTTTGCTCCGAAACGTACCCCTCACCGGACGTTTTGCAATCCACTTTGAAGAATGAGCAAGCTTCGACCGCATCCCGCAGGGATCGTCCTACCAAGTTGGGCAGCGGCATTTCATCCACAGCTTGCATAGCCACATAAATTCGTTGCGTGGACAAGATTTCAGTTCCTGCTTTCGGAAATTGATCAACAACCTTCGTGCCTTTACCGAATACTTCCAGTGACAAGCCGCTTTCTTTGGCTGTTGCTTTGGCGCTTTCCGCTGTTGCTTCGGCCAAATTGGGAACCGTCAGCTTATTCGCTTCTTTGGCGACCATCTGAGTTTGCTTACTGGAAGCCACACCCATATATTGCAGGGACTCTCCTACGATTTCTTTGAAAGCCGGCGCTAAGACTTGGCCCCCTAAATGATAGTTCCCTCCCAAATCAGGTTGATCTGCGATTAAGGTAACTAAGATTTTGGGATTCTCTACAGGGGCATACCCGATAAAGGAAATAACCCATGTATTCGGCGAATACGTTTTTTCACCAGGTCGAACGAGATTCGCTGTTCCGGTCTTTCCTGCTACACGATAACCTTCCATATAGGCAAGTTTGCCTGTACCGATCTCTTGGTCAGAGACAACTTGCTCTAGATATCCGCTTACCTGATTCGCTGTTTTCTCGCTAACGACTTGTCTTACCACTTTGGGCGGAAAAGATTGAATTGTTTTCCCTGTTTTCGGATCGATAATGTCTTTGACAATATGCGGCCACATCAATTTCCCACCGTTAGCAATCGCTGCATAGGCAGCTGTTTGTTGAATAGCCGTAACGACTACTTTCCCCTGACCATAGGTCGCAGTTGCTATTTCAGGCTTATATTTCATATCGACTAATCCCGAAACTTCGTTCGGCATATCAATATTCGTTTTTTCCTCAAAACCAAATTTGGTAATATAATTTCTAAATTTGGCTTCAGTCAATTTTTCTAAACCGAGCTTGACGAAGGCCACGTTGCTTGAGCGTTTCAAGCCGTCCAGAAAAGAGATCTTCCCCCAACCCACATAGTTATGGTCATGAAGCACTCGATCCGCTACCTGAATTTGACCGGATTGATACATTTCCGCAGGATTGAAAACCCCTTCTTCGACAGCGCCTGCCAGCGTTACAAGTTTGAATGTCGACCCTGGCTCATAGCGTGAAGCCACAGCGCCATTTTTGAAATCAGCCTGATCCTTAATATTCCAATAGGTATTGGGATTAAAAGTCGGCGTATTCGCCATTCCTAATATTTCCATCGTCTGCGGATCAACGGCAATCGCCGTCAAACTCTTAGGATGCCACTTGTCATTCACTTTGGCTAACGCGCTTTCCAAATAGAATTGAATATTCTTATCAATCGTTAGTCTAACATTATTGCCATCTACCGCTGGCTTGAAATCGACCTTGGCATCAGGCAATTCTACGCCTTTGCCATCTTTCTCATAGCTTAGCATGCCAGGCACACCTTTGAGCGTATCGTTGAGCTTCAACTCCAGACCTAGTGCAGCCTCGCCTTCTTTATTCGTATAACCAAGAATATGAGAAGCTAGCGATTCCCCAGGATAATAGCGTTTCTTCTCTTCCAAGATACTGATCCCAACATTCGTTTTCGTCGATTTATTGAGCTTCGTTTGCAAGGTTGTGATAAAAGCGCGGACTTTATCAGCTTTCTCCTTATCAATCTTCCAGCCTTCATTCCGAATTTCTACACTTACGGCAAAATCAGTCCCATCCGGCTTCATTTTCGTTGCCCGGTCACGGATTTTGTTCACAAGCGCAGGTTTGGTTTCATCCGATTCTTTCAAAATGCCAGCTAGTCCTTGCACAATTTCTTCTGCAATATGAAAGCCATCTATGATTTTGGGATTAAGCGCAATGGTGTAGGCGGTCGCTTCCACAGCCAGCGCTTTGTCGTTCCGATCCATAATCGTTCCTCTGACCGGCGCTATGACTCTATCAGTCTCCCATCTCTTCTCTGCGCCTTCCAGCAACCAGGCAGCTTCGACTACTTGGATCCAATAAACTTTAGCAATAAGGACAACAAAAAGAAGGGTAAAGAACCCTCCGATGAGTAGTGAACGCAGCTTAATTTTTTTTGTCATATCGATACCTGCCCGTTACGGTTTAGAAGCAATTTTCGTATTTTTGCTGCTGCTTGAGTTCGTCTTTGCTTTGGGAGGCGTCACCAAGCTTACTTGCTTCTCATCTTGCAAATTAAACCCGAGACGCGTAGCTTCCCCTTTTAAACGATCAGGACTTTGCAGCTTTTCTACTTCTTGTTTCAAAGCGCTGTTTTGCGCTTGAATTTCTTTAATCTCACTTTGCATTTTCAAAATACTTGTATTCATCTGATAAATGGCCGCATAGCGCCAAATAATCACACCAGCAACAATGACACAAAGCACGACTGTAAAAAGATAGAGCATTTTTTCTTGTGTCGGCAAGGATTTATTTCGATAAACAACCTTCGTTATCTCCTTTATTTTAACCTTTGGTTTCGCAACGGTACGTTTTTGATCAAGAGCTAAATTGCCTTGGATGTAAGATGGCATTCATTCTTTCCTCCCCTTGTATCAAAGCTTCTCAGCGATCCGCAGTTTGGCGGATCTGGCTCTCTGATTAACATCGAGTTCATGCTCACTTGGTATAATCGGTTTGCGAGTCACCAATTTAACCGTTCCTGTTTTCACACAAACACAAAATGGAAGATCAGGTGGACATGTACACTTCTCTACATTTTTCACAAAAAATTGCTTGCAAATGCGATCCTCCAACGAGTGGAAAGTAATCACTGCAACGCGCCCCTGCGGTGCAAGACAACGAACCGATTGCACTAACGCTTCTTCAAAAGCTCCTAACTCATCATTTACCGCGATACGTAATGCCTGGAAACTCCGTTTAGCCGGATGACCTCCTGTTCTTCTTGCAGCTGCGGGTATCCCTTCTTTGATCAACTCTACCAATTCACCAGTTGTTTCAATCGTCTTTTTCGTTCTCGCTTCGGCAATGACACCTGCGATACGTCTAGAAAACTTCTCTTCGCCGTATTCAAACAAGATGCGTGCAATTTGCTCTTGCGGCCACTCATTGACAATCGTTTTGGCTGTTAACACGGTGGAACGATCCATTCTCATATCGAGTTCAGCATCATGATTATAACTAAAGCCCCGCTCGCCATCATCTAGCTGTGGGGACGAAACGCCAAGATCAAAGAGGATACCGTCTACTTGCGGTACACCGTCTCGCAAAGCTCTGGGCTCATTCTGGAGCACCTTTTCCAACTCTCTAAAATTGCTTTTCACTATTTTCACGCGATCCAGATAAGGAGCCAGCACCGATTGTGCGTTGGCTAATGCAATATCATCTTGATCTAACGCAATCAGCAAGCCTTCGGGACTTAACTTGGATGCAATCAAGGAGCTATGACCCGCTCCCCCCATCGTACAATCCACGTAAACGCCATCCGGCTTTATATGTAAACCTTCAACAGATTCTTCTTTAAGTACCGTCACATGATGAAACACTTGGTGTCCTCCTAAGAGCTTTGCTTTGAGCAAAGCTCACTTCGTAAGTATCTATAAATCAAAATTGAAATCGACGAGTTTCTCTGCTATTTCATTAAAGGATTGTTCCGATTCATTGGCATAGCTTTCCCAAATTTGCTTACTCCAAATCTCAACTCGGTTCGAAACGCCGATAACGACGCAATCTTTCTCAAGCTTGGCGTGATCAACGAGATTCCCTGGGATGTTGGCTCTTCCCTGTTTATCTAGGTCGCACTCGGTAGCACCGGAGAAGAAGAAGCGGGTAAAAGCACGCGCATCAGATTTCATAAGGGGCAGCGCTTTGAGCTTCTGTTCGAGTATCGCCCATTCTGACTGCGGGTACACGAATAAGCATTGATCCAAACCGCGGGTGATAACAAAGGACTCTCCAAGGGCTTCACGAAATTTGGCCGGAATGATCATACGCCCCTTTTCGTCGATGCTATGTTGATATTCACCCATGAACATAGCATCCGCGCCCCCTTTCCCTCCACTTTGTACCACTTTCCACCACTTTTTAATCATAATTCGCTAAAAATGAAAGAAATCCTGCTAGAAGCGCAGGATTTTCAAAATTATTTTCAATTATGGGTCTATTCTATGTCTTTTGTTGCTTGCTGCTCCTCATCCAATGCGTTCAAAGATGCATTTTGCGCTTTAAGCTCATTTCGCATCGCGACCAATTGTTTATTCCGTTTGCGTCTGTAGGCCCAAATAGGCCCTCCTATGAGGAGACCAATGACGATAACTGGAAAAGCTGCCGCCAGGAAAACGAGGATCCCTTGCATCACAGTAACCAGTACATTCAGACTGGAGTTCCACGCTTTTTGAATCCGCTCTTCTAACGTTGACTTATTGGGATCAGAGAGCAGCGGCTTGTTGCCCGTTTGTTGATACATGCGAAGTTCAATGGTGGAAAAAGCAACATTTTGATCCAAATATCTCATTTGCCCTTTGATCTGTTCAATCGTCTCTTGCACCTTGGACAGTTCATTGGAAAATGCCAACAAATCATCTGTTTTCACAGCTTTCTCCATAAAACTAAGCAAGCGGGTTTCAACTAGCTGCTTCGCCTTCAGCCGGGAGCTTAAATCGACGTATTGTTCCGTCACATCCTGGCCTTGCACACTTCTCTGGAGGGAAGGACTCATTTTCTCCAAGCCGTCCAGCAAAGAGACAAAGCCATTCGCTGCTACTTTGATCGTATACGTGCCTCCACGTTCCCCTGTATTGGCATTCTCCGAGAATTGAAGGATATAAGCGCCGCTAAGTGCGACTAAGTCGCGAAGAGCTGTCTGAGACTTGCTGTAATCCTCTACTGGCATAACCAAATTAGCCCGATAAATCAATTTGCGATTAAAACCTGCCGCTTCATCGCTGCCCGTGGCTGGCATCACCGTGATTGCCGAGGATTTACTACCTCCAGGCGCTGTATCCGCCGATGACTTCTCTACCACTTTTTGCCCGCTCGCAGCAGCTTGCGCCGCGGGAGCTCCCGCCGCCTTCGCATCCGATTGCGTCGTTACACTAAGCTGCATACTGTCAGCCATCGCATCGTTCTTCATTTCAGATGCTGAAGAAGATTTCGATGAATCTTTAGCTGCGCTGCAGCCTGCCAGCAGCGCAGCCAGCACAGCTGTCGCTATCAGCACTGTCAATCCCTTGCCTACTCGTCCACGCGTCACGGACCGCTTCAAATCCTTGCTTGCTTTACGTTTAAAGACCCCCATACAAGCACCCCTTTTGCTTCCAAATATAGGTTATACCCCCTTTAAACGGAGATACCCTGCAAAAGGTTGCACACATCCCGTCAAGAAAAAAACCTCCGGATCAGGAAGTTCAACCCACGGTACTCCTTACGATCTTTTATGACAAACACCACTCGAAATGATGGACTTGAAAACCTTACGAACTCCATTCCCTCTATCCGCTCAAAAACACTCCTTCTGAAAATCTAGTGAACTCCAGATGCTCTATTTCAAACAAATGATCACCATTTCGCCAATAAAGTGCCGGGTAGCGCCAACTCCGTTCATTAAATCTCCAAAGCAGCCATTTTCCGGTCTATAAGAATCATACAGTTCATTATATGCCCTTGAGGATACCGAAACCGCCAAAGCAAAGAAGCCTGCGGTGGACGTCAATAAATAAAGAGTGAGCTTCGCCAACCCTAGAAAAAAAGCCCTCCAGTCCACCAAAGTGGTCTGAAAGGCTTCCATTCAATCTTAATGCTCGGCCCAGCTGTCTAAATACATTTTTTGTTCTTCCGTCAAGAAATCGATGCTCGTTCCAAGCGACTCCAGCTTAAATCTCGCTACTTGCTCATCCAGGACATAAGGAACATTCACAACGGTTTTACCCAGTTTCTCATATTCATCGTTCACATATTTCAAAGACATCGCTTGAAGCGCAAATGTCATATCCATAATTTCCGCCGGGTGGCCATCGCCAGCTGCAAGGTTGACAAGACGACCTTCCGCCAGAATGTAAACTTTGCGGCCATCCGTTAATTGATATTCTTCAATGTTGCGTCTAACTGTGCGTTTGGAAGAGGACATTGCCTCTAGTTCTGGTTTGTTTACTTCAACGTCAAAGTGGCCGGCATTCGAAAGAATCGCGCCATCTTTCATTACTTTGTAGTGCTCCCCGCGAATGACATCACGGTTGCCTGTTACCGTTACGAAGAAATCGCCTAATTTAGCTGCTTCCAACATCGGCATAACGGCAAAGCCGTCCATGTAGGCTTCAACGCCTTTAATTGCGTCAATTTCGGTAACGATAACATTCGCGCCAAGACCTTTGGCCCGCATAGCAACACCTTTGCCGCACCAGCCGTAGCCGACAACAACAACCGTTTTACCCGCAACAACCAAGTTCGTTGTACGATTAATCCCGTCCCACACGGATTGACCCGTTCCATAACGGTTATCGAACAAGTATTTACAGAAAGCATCATTCACAGCTACCATCGGGAACTCGAGCTTGCCTTCTTTCTCCATTGCTTTCAAGCGAAGAATACCCGTCGTCGTTTCTTCCGCTCCGCCGCGAACTTGAACAGCCAAATCTTTACGCTCGGAATGCAGAATGGAAACCAGATCCCCGCCATCATCAATGATAAGATCTGGCTTTGTTTCAAGCGCTTTGATCAACAGCTCCTTGTACTCTTCCGGACTCGGGTTGTACTTGGCGAATACGGTAATGCCGTCTTCTACCAATGCCGCACAGACATCATCTTGCGTAGAAAGTGGGTTACTGCCTGTAATCGTAACTTCCGCGCCGCCCGCTTTCACAACTTTGGCCAAATAAGCCGTTTTTGCTTCTAAATGCAAAGAAATAGCTACTTTCAGGCCTTTAAATGGTTGCTCTTTCTCGAATTGCTCGCGAATACGATTCAAAACAGGCATATGCGCCTGCACCCAATCAATTTTCAAATGACCTTCTGGCGCTAACGCCATATCAGTTACAATACTTTTTTCTACAGTTGTCATGTATGTTTCCTCCTATAAATAATAAACGCGATGTAAGCCATCTACAGGTATTGAAGTCTCCACTAAATTACGAAGCCAATCATTCCCATATCGATTCATATAAGCACACCCATTATACACTCTTTCTTGCGGCTTTGCTAACGGTAAGATCGTAAGTCGAATTCGTTCCAACTGTCTCAGCGCGGCGTCGAATTGTGTTTTGTAAGCATCGCCAGCTTTATTTTGCAAATAGTCGATTTGCTCAAGTATTTTTAGCAGATTCGTATCCCCCAGCTTTTTGACACCGGGATTGATCGCAGCTAACGACTCGACTAATGGCGCATAACTTTCACGGAAATCCTTTTTCGCAGCATCGAAACGCTCGTTCAATTGCAAAGTATCCTGTGCATCCAACCACGCCTGTTTCTTTTCTTCAAAACGCTCAAGCACGTCCTCTAAAGCAATATCATACTTATTCATTTGCTTCTGAACCGTGCCTTCGATGAGGGTGAATTCTAAACGCGGCACGATGATCGGCATTTTCATCCCAAATTGCTCAAACGCCTGTTTCGTCAAAGCCCAGTAAGCAATTTCACCTGGCCCCAACACCGTCGCGAGAACAGGGAACAGAAATTCTTGCATCAAAGGGCGCGTCATAACGTTGTTGCTCAGCTGTTCCGGCGTAGTCACTGCGATATCATGCAGCTGTTCTTTGGTATACAGAAAGTCATTTTTCTTATCGGTAAAAAGTTCTCCCTCACGTCGCAAGAGAAGACGCTGTCCTCCGGCAAACACGAAAATATTGGCTCCGTCCTCCGCAACATCTGCCTGAACTTGATAGCCAGCCTGCTTTACCTCATCTTGACTTTTCAGCAGCGAAGCTGTTAATGCTTCATTCTGAAGAACAATTTGTTCGAACATAGACGATTCCAGCGCGCGCAGCGCCGGCTCATCCGAATCGATAAGGACAAGTCCGTATTCGCCAAAAATAACTGCCATCCAGCGCGCAAAGGCATCGGACAAAGAGGCTCCGCCTACCACAGCCTGTTCCAGCTTGGCAAGCAAGGACGCTTTGAACTCTGTATCCATGAGGGATTGATCCAAGGCTTCCAGCGCTTCTCTCCACGTTTCAGGGGCGATAGGCAGCTTACTGACCGACGTGCGAATCCCTGTGGGATGATCGATCTTGATTTTGTCAATCTGCTGCGCTTGTGTCAGTGTATATATATGGTTTACCTCATCAAAATCATGATCCTCGCCAGCAATCCAGAAAACAGGAACTACCGGCCTTGCCAATTTGGCACTCCACTGACGAGCCGATTGAATCAGGGTTATCGCTTTATACAATACCAATAGCGAACCGCCAAACAATCCCGCTTGCTGTCCGCCAACGACGGCTAACGCCTTCTTATCCGCAAGAGCGGCAACTTGATCCAATGCAGCCTGCGAATTGCCAATACGTTCATTGT
Source organism: Paenibacillus marchantiophytorum (assembly GCF_014640555.1). Taxonomy (GTDB): domain Bacteria; phylum Bacillota; class Bacilli; order Paenibacillales; family NBRC-103111; genus Paenibacillus_E; species Paenibacillus_E marchantiophytorum. The sequence continues at coordinate 168,951 of NZ_BMHE01000001.1, forward strand.
AGGCTCGCAAAACTTCAACCAATAGGCCACGATCGGCGATTAATGGATGATTGCTTCTCTCCAGCCACTGCACACGGGATTGCCAGTCATCCGAGTTCCCGAAATGATAGGGAAATAACGTTTGAGCTTGATCCGCTTGAACGATGTAGTCTTCGGCCAGAATCTGATTTTTCTTCCAATGAAAAGTTTCCATTTGCATATGCGACTTGTGTCTCCTCTTCACAACAAATAAAACAACTATGTTCTGATTGTACACGTAAGGCCAGCAATCGTCAAAACTGTATTTTAAATAATTACAATTGAATCAGCGATACGCTAAAAAGCCGCCCCTAATGGGACGGCCAGCAAACATTTAATACAGATGGCAAGCTACAAAATGGTTCGGTTCCACTTCTTTGGTAGGCGGCATCGAATCTGCGCACTTCGCCATCGCTTGCGGACAGCGCGTACGGAATGGGCAGCCGCTAGGCGGATTCAACGGACTCGGAACATCACCTTGAAGGATGATGCGCTCACGCGTACGCTCAATTTCCGGATCTGGAATCGGAATCGCAGACAGCAACGACTGCGTATAAGGATGCAGCGGTTTGGCATAAAGATCATCCGAAGTTGTTACTTCAACCAAATTGCCCAAATACATTACACCAATGCGGTCGGAAATGTGCTTCACCATCGCCAAGTCATGCGCGATGAATAAATACGTCAAGCCCATTTCTTTTTGCAGACGTTTGAACAAATTGACCACTTGCGCTTGAACTGAAACGTCCAATGCCGAGATCGGCTCATCCGCAATAATAAACTTAGGTTCAATCGCAAGCGCGCGGGCAATCCCGATACGTTGGCGTTGGCCGCCGGAGAACTCATGCGGAAAGCGGTTCGCGTGCTCATCATTCAGACCTACCGCGCGAAGCAGTTCCATCACGCGTTCTTTCCGTTTGGCCCCTTTGTAAAGACCATGGATGTCGATCCCCTCGGCAATGATGTTGCCTACCGTCATACGCGGGTTCAAGGAAGCGTAAGGATCCTGGAATACCATTTGCATATTGCGGTTAAAATCCTTTAGCTTCTTGCCTTTCATCTTATGAACGTTCTCGCCGTCGAAGATGACTTCCCCTTCGGTAGCGTCATAGAGATTGATAATCGTCCGACCAGCGGTAGATTTCCCGCAGCCGGACTCCCCTACAAGACCAAACGTTTCACCGCGGTTGATTTCAATGGAGAAATTGTCAACTGCTTTAAGAATCTTGCCGTTGCCAAGATTAAAATGCTTCTTCATATTTTTAATTTGGAGAATTGGTTTGTTTAGATTAGACATGTTGATGACCTCCCACTCCTACAGGACGTTCAACTTTCGGTGCATCCGGGTGCAGCAGCCAACATGCCGAACTATGTGTCTCCGAAAGCGTCGTATGTTCCGGATCCTCTTCCAAGCAATGATTCATGGCATATGGACATCTGGCTGCAAAAGCACACCCTTTTGGAGGTGCGAATAGATCTGGCGGCGTGCCTGGAATCGGAACAAGCTCATCATTGCTATTCGTATCCAAACGAGGCACCGAGCGAAGCAAGCCCCACGTATACGGATGTTGTGGATCGTAGAAAATTTCATCTACAGTCCCTTGCTCGACAATTTTACCTGCATACATCACGACAACTCTTCTAGCCATATCAGCTACAACACCGAGATCATGAGTAATTAATATAATGGAAGAATCCGTTTTCTCGGAAATCGTCTTCATCAAATCAATGATCTGAGCTTGAATCGTAACATCCAAAGCTGTTGTTGGCTCATCTGCGATAAGCAGCTTAGGTGAACAAGCCAGCGCGATGGCAATCATCACACGTTGACGCATTCCGCCGGAAAGCTCATGCGGATATTGATGAATACGCCCCTCTGGCGAGTTGATGCCCACCAGTTTGAGGATCTCGATCGCTTTCTCCATTGCCGCTTTCTTTCTCAAACCTTCGTGTTTGATCAAGCCTTCTGTAATTTGATCGCCGACTTTCATCGTCGGGTTCAGAGACGTCATCGGATCTTGGAAAATCATTCCGATTTCGGAACCGCGAATCTTCTCCATTTGTTTATTGGAAAGTTTGGTAATGTCCATTTTCCCATCAAACAGGATAGAACCGCTTTTTATATAGCTAGGCGGAGTAGGAATTAAACGCATGAGCGTTTGTGCCGTAACGGATTTCCCGCAGCCGGACTCACCTACAATCGCCAACACTTCACCTTTTTTCAAAGAAAAAGATACGCCGCGAACAGCTTGAACTTCCCCCGCATACGTTTGGAAAGAAACTCGCAAATCTTTAACTTCAAGCAAATTGTCTTTGATGCTCATCATTATTCACCCCTTCTTACTTGCGCATTTTTGGATCAAGCGCGTCGCGAAGCCCGTCGCCCAGCGTATTGAAGCTGATTAGGATCAAACTGAAAATCGCCGTTGGAATAAGCAAGCGATATGCGTATAAACGGATCACGTTTGCTCCATCAGATAACAAATTGCCGAGTGAGGCCAGCGGCGGTCTGACACCAAGTCCAATAAAGCTTAGGAAAGCTTCCGTAAAGATCGCCGAAGGTACAACGAACGTAATCTGTACGATAATGATTCCCAGTGCATTCGGGATCAGACTGCGCATGATGATTCTCATCGGAGAAGCACCTAATGTACGGGAAGCAAGTACGAATTCCTGCTCTTTCAGTGTAAGCATCTGACCGCGCACTAAGCGCGCCATCGGCACCCACCCTGTAATACTATAAGCCAAGATAATCGAGGAAATTCCTGAACCAATTACCATGATCAAAAGAATGGCGATCAGCAAAAATGGAATCGCATAGACAATCTCGATGGCACGCTGCATGAACTCATCAACTTTACCGCCATAGTAGGCAGAAATCCCGCCATAGATAACGCCGACCACTAAATCAATCAAAGCAGCCGTAATACCAATGAAAAGGGAGATTCGCGTACCGATCCAGACACGCGTCCATAAATCGCGACCGAAATCATCTGTTCCAAACCAATGATCAGCACTTGGCCAAGCATTTTTCAACTTCAAATTCTGCGTCTGATAATCATAGCTTGAGACCAGAGGTGCAATAACCGATAACAGGATTAATGCTACCAATATAATTAAGCCAGCCATAGCCAGTCTATTTTTCTTAAGTCGTCTCCATGCGTCCTGCCAATAATTGAGCGAAGGTCTTACAATTCTATCGCCAGCTATAGATTTATTTGATACGGGAGCAAACTTGAAGTTAGCCTCTGATGTGTCATTTGGAGTTTGCATGCGTTATTTCCCGCCTTTCCCAAGACGAATTCTAGGGTCTACAAAGCCATACACAATGTCTGTGATGAAGATTACCAAAATAAGGATGGCCGAATAGAAAATAGTTAATCCAGAAATCATGGTGTAATCATTGGAATAAACCGATGAAACAAAGTGTTTACCCAAACCTGGCACCGAGAAAATTTGTTCTACCACGAGCGTGCCTGTGATGACGTTTACAAATATTGGGCCGATAATCGTGATAACCGGTAAGATCGCATTGCGAATCGTATGCTTTACAACGACTGAAAAGTTGGTTAACCCTTTCGATTTCGCTGTTTTGATGTAGTCTTGATTCAGTACATCCAGCATGGAGGTACGCATTAAACGGGCCAGAATCGCAATCGTACCGAAGGATAACGCGAGTGACGGTAAGATCACATATTTGGGACCTTTCCATAAACCAGCGGGAAGTATGCCCCATTTGACCCCAACATAATAGGATAAAAGCGGTCCTAATACGAAGGATGGAATGGATACACCCAAAATAGCAATGAACATGGCTGTATAATCGCCTGCCTTATTATGTTTCAAGGCTGCAATAATACCAAGCGTCAAACCAACCACGATGGCAATAACAATGGCAATCAAGCCAAGTTTAAGGGAAGACGGGAATGCTTGCTTGATGATATCCGTAACTTTGTGAGCAGGAAATTGAAAGGAAGCTCCTAGATCGCCATGGATGATATTATTCATGAAAGTCAAGTACTGTTCCCATAATGGCTTATCCAAACCGTACTGCTTCAGCAACATCTCTTTCGTAGCTTTCGGAATCCGTTCAGCGCCTTCTCCAAGTGGATTACCTGGTAAGTTTTTCATCAATACGAATGTAAATGATGCAATTAGCCATAACGTGATAAGCGCATATAAGAAACGGCGAAGAATGAACTTAACCATATTGCTCCTCCTTTATTAAAATTAACAGTCGAGAAATTTAGAAGAGGCCGCTCCCACGAGGTGCGAACGGCCTCTTCTTGACAAGACTTGCTATTCAAAACTTAACTTACTTGATAGTAGCCCATTTCAATTCCCACTCTTGTCCGAAGGCAGGCAGGATCAGACCAGTAACATTTTCTTTCTTCAAGTAAGCACGAGTACGGAAGTACAGCGGCGCTACACCTTGATCATCCATCAAAATTTTCTCAGCATCGATCAATGCTTTGGAACGCTTGGAAGCATCAACTTCTGTTTGAGCGGATTTAATCAATTTATCGTATTCTGGATTGCTGTAGTCACCTTCGTCAAATTCTCCGCCAGATACCCACATATCCAAGAACGTCATTGGATCGTTGTAATCAGCACCCCATAGGGACAATACGATATCGAAATCTTTTTTGGAGGAAAGCTCGATGCGCAGAGCATGTGGAACTGGGTTCGCTACAGCATCATAACCAAGGTTTTGTTTCCATTGCGCCAAAATGAACTCGAGTGATTTTTTCGCAGTTTCTGTATCATCTGCATTCACTTTCATTTTTGGAAGCTCAGTTAAGCCTAGTTCTTTCAAACCTTCAGCAAGCAATTGTTTGGCTTTCGCCGCGTCGAACTTAGGTTGTGTTTCACCAGCAGATTTACGGAAATCTCCGCCAGCGCCGTCAGAAGTACCACCAGGTACTAGACCTGTGGAAGCAACGGAGCCGTTAGCAAGAACTGTATCTACATAAGCTTGACGGTCAATCGCCAGACCTAATGCTTGACGAATCTTCTTGTTGCCTAGAGCTGGAACTTTTTTCGTTTGGTACATCAAGTAGGAGTTCGTCAACTCTGGTTTAGGCAGGTTGTCAGGTTTACCTTTGTAAAGCTTCAGTTGATCGCGGTTGATTTCTGTCAAATCAGCTGCATCTGTTTCATATAAGTTAAGACCTGTATTGGAATCTTTAACGATGTTAGCTGTAACTTTGGTAAGCTTCACGTTAGCCGCATCCCAATATTTATCGTTTTTAACAAGTTCAAGCGTTTGACCGTGATCCCATTTGCTCAGAACGAACGGACCCGCACCAATTACTTTATCAACCTCAGCGCCGTATTTATCACCGGTTTTCGTAACGAAATCTTCTCTTTGCGGGAAGAATGTTGCGAAAGCAAGCAATTGTGTAAAGAACGCTACCGGTTTTTCAAGTTTAATTTCAAGTTGTTTATCATTGATTGCTTTTACACCAAGAGCATCTTGCGCTGCTTTGATTTCATCCGGTGTTTTTGCTTTCGTAACAGCTTCTCCACCTTTAATCCATGCAACGATGAAGCTGTATTGAGCTTTAGTATTAGGATCAAGAGTACGTTTGAAAGAATAAACGAAATCCTGTGCTTTAACAGGTTGTCCATCGGACCAGTTCGCATTGTCACGAATATCGAAAGTGTATGTCAAACCATCAGCTGAAATTTTAGGGAAATCTTTGGCAAGTGCTGGACTCGCTTTACCATCTTTATCTGTACGATAAAGTCCTTCGTTAAATGCGCCAAGGAATGTGAACGCTGCATTCGCCGTTGTTTTGGAGCTATCCATTACAGGCGGCTCAGCTGTAAAGTTAATTTTCAGCTCTTGTGGTTTGTTGGATGCTGGAGCTGCTGTACCTTTTGTATCCCCAGTAGGAGATGTTGAAGGACTTTCCTCACTTTTCGCACAACCAATTGCTACGCTACCCATCAGGGTTAATGCTACTGCTGTTGAAACCCACTTTGTCGCTTTCATAAAATTCCTCCTCTAAAATTATGTATGTCTAGACATCTATGGTTAGGTGTTTCGATAGGTTTACTCACATAAACATCACACCATTTACCAACTCCACCATGTAACCGCTTCATCAATGTTATAATATGTCACTCAAATCTATGGTAAAAAAATTTACTAGAGTCTACGCAAGGAATTATAACATATAACCAAACTTTGTCCACAATTAATTTACCTTTGGAAGAATAATGTTATAATAAAAGAATGAGAAAAAGTGTCTCACGGTTTCTAATTATACAACCATCGGTCAATAAAATCTAGACGAATTTCATTGTTATTTTCTACAAAACTGAAATAAATATTACAAAATATTAATAAAAAAAAGAATTTTTCTTGCGATTCCGGCATATCAAACAACTTGCTACGTCGAAAAAATGTAATTTTTTCCGACGTGCAAAAAAAACAACAGGATATACAAGGCCGATAATCCCAGAAAACCTAATCTCCAAACGACCCTGCTCACCCTCAATAAATCGGTTTGTCCTTTCATATGGGTTTGATAACCTCCAATAACGCCGAAAGCAATTAGCAGCACTAGGGTAATCAACCAAAAGCCAAAATGGGTATGAAACAGCTTATTCCACATGACTGAGACAGAGCCAAGTAAAAATAGGGTTGTAACATCCATCGTGAGTCTCGTTGTCATTTTTTTGTCACGCAGAAAAACATAAACCAAAAACCACAGTAGCGCAAACGTAATAAAAGGCGCCACTGTCAATACAGCATATAAGTTCAAAAACCAACTGGCTATTAGGTTCCACATAGTAATCACCTTCTTATTCTAGAGCTTTAACGAGAAGATACACGGTCTCGTGCGTTGGAAGCTTCATATTCAGCTTATTCGCTATTGCCAATAAGCTTCCGTTAATACGATCTATTTCCGTAGGTCGGGAATTCTCAATATCTTGCAGCATCGATGAATGATTTTGACTTGTAGCTGTGCAGACTCCCAGCAAACTTTCCCACAAGCGATCTGGAAGCGCTACGCCTTGTGCTAGGGCCACAGCATATGCTTCTTGATACAATGCTTCCATCAAAGACATCGACGAAGTCGTGTTCAGCAATTCACCATTCGTCACGCGCATAATAGCCGTAAGCGGATTGATAACAGCATTGATAATCAGCTTGCTCCATATTCTTACATCCATGTTCTTCGACATCTCCGATTGAAATCCTGCCTTCCCAAGCAGTTCTACTAACAAAAAATGTGCAGAAGGATCTATTTCTTCAGAATGCTGCATGGACCCTATGTAGGTTACGCCATGACCCGTATGCGAAACCCGTGTGAACCCATCTCGTCTTGCCCCTTCCGTAGTCACAGCGAGCAGCAAGCGATGCGAATCAATCACTTCACCCAGCTTCTCTTCATGACCCATCCCATTTTGAAAACAGAGTAGATAAGTCCGCTCATCCATGTGATTATCCAGGTAATCCACAAGCTCTTTCGTAATCGCAGGCTGTTTCACCATAAGAAAGATATAATCATAAGGTTTTGAGTTTGTGGCAACTGCCGCTTTTTGTTCTTCTTCTATAAAATAGCCAAATTCAAGGCTCTCATTTTGTTTTAGTTTTTGACATCCATCTGCGTCATTGAATTCAAGCCCCTGCCCAGCCAACTCCCCAGCTTGTTCTCTTGTCCTCGTAATTACCGTTAGTCGTTCACAATAGGCCGCCAGCTTCGCGGCAAACAACAGTCCCAAAGAACCCGCTCCGACAATCATTATACGCATTTAATCATCCCCTCACAGACCTTATTATACAGTAAAAAAGCTTCAGTCCAAGGGTTCACCCTGTTCCGAAGCTTCTATAATTAGGCATATCGTAAAGTTGAAGTTTCCTAACTAGTCTACTCTTTCTAAATTTCCGTTTGCATCCATCTTAAACCGCGGTTTCTCTTCTTCCGCTTCTTCCACTAAAAAGGCCATCTTGCGCGCTCGATCCATAATTTGAATCAACGCTTTATAATCGTCATTCACGACGCGATAATCCGTTTCAACTTCATTTACTTGCTTGTTCAGCTTGTTGTTTTCCCTGCCTAGTCTATCTAACTCATCCTCTTTGTCCTGCAGCTCTTTCTCCAAGCTTTTAATATGTCGATTCATATCTTGATACGTGCTTCTCCACTGTCGCAAGAACCGAATCACTGCGTCAATCGACAGCGTTTCTTCTGTAAATGATTCTGATTTCCCCTGCGATAACTCCGGATTATCCAATAGCCCAATGGAAGCCGAGCCAGAGATGGACACTGCCGCATGCTTCTTGAGCTGCGTTCTCTTTTGACGTTGCGCTTTGGCAATTTGTATGGCTGCTTCATATTTCTTTCTTACAAAGCTATTCCAGCGAAATCCACAAGCCGCCGCTGTACGTCCAATGCGTTCTCCAACTTCCTCAAACGCAGATAATTGTGTGCTGCCTTCTCGTATGTGACGCAGTGTCACTTCCGCTAAGATCAAGTCGTCTTCATCGCTCCAAGCATCTTGTCTAATTGCCGACATATGGTCAAACCTCCCAATCATAATGTACAGATGCAGTTAAAAGAAGAATCAATTCGTAGATAACAGGTATAAATTGATTCGTGCCATTAGTACTATTTCTATGCCCGTACTAGAGTTCATAGAATCTATTTGATACTAAATGGTATTGCCAAATTTTTTGACACTCATACATGGGATTCGGATAAAAAGACATACTACTACTATCTGATGAAATGTTTTGAATTTCGTCACCGTTTGACGGTTTACACCGCTCAGTTCAAAAGGTATAATGTGTTGTAGTTAAAGTGCAACGTGGTACGAGAGGGGGATGTAACGAGAATGGATCGCATGTTTCGGGTTCTAGGTTTTTGGACACTTGTTATCGCGCTTATGAGCTTAGCAGGCGATATGATACCTATGTCTCTGATTTTCTTTTTTCAAACAGCCGTATTCGTCATTCTAGGCTATATGCGCTTGTCAGAACGCACTTACATATTGTTGTTCTGGGGATATATGATTATTTCCTTCAGCGGCTTTACGTACTGGTCATTTTTCAAAATGTCCATCTAATTCCCACAACCTTAACAACAAAGCAAAAAGGTGGACCGCTTAGTCAGCGGCTCACCTTTTTTTCGTTGCAATAAAGACTTTGAATAGTTCACTCATATGATCACTGAGCAATAATTGCCGAATCGCACGATTTCTTTTGGAAACCTCGCTGAATGGATTCGGATCGAAGTGATCCTGCAGTTTCTGCAATATCCCCTGTTCTACCAGGAACTCCCGCTGCGTCTGGAGCGTGACATCCGCAAAGCCGCTCTGGAGTGCCACCTTTTCGATAAAACTAAAGTCTATATGAGCAGTCATGTCTTGTTCTCCTTGATGAATCCATGGATTATCATGAGCTTGATGCTGCCGATAACACATGAAAGTACCTTGATAGCGATGAGGAGCATATAGTTCAGCTTCAACATCTCCATAATCAATGACAAGCACACTTCCGCTTTCCATTCGACTAGCAATTCCCGCTATCCATGTCTCCGCCTCAAGATTAATCTCGCCGATTTGCCCGTCCAGCCATTGAACTTTACTTTGGGCAAGGAAGTCTAATAGACGTTCCGAGCGAATGGGACGCCAGAATTCTTGAAATTCCTGCTCTTCGTGGCGCCAATGGACATAAGATTCTTGAAAATCCGAGTTTTTATAGCGAATGCGATGAACAGGAAAGGCATCAAGAAGCTCGTTAGCAAGCACGTAGAGCTGCTCCCGAGGTTCTTGGGCAAGCCACTCCTCCGCTTGCGCAAACGTAATATTGGCAGCATGATCCTGCAGCGCTGTCCGTTGCAGTTCCCGGTGATAGGCGCTCGATTCAATCAATGTATAGCGGACCCGGTCATACAAGGCAGGGCTAGTGTTTTTTATTTCCTCCATAATATGAAGGGCCATCCGGCCAGACCCTCCTCCCCATTCAACAAGGTGAAGGACTCCCTGTTCACTTGAAGCCGAAGCTGCCTGTTTGGTTATAAAAGCAGCTATCATTTCACCCATTACAGATCCAATGAAGGAGCTCGTATAGAAATCGCCTTGTTTACCTATCTTAGGATTCTCATTGCGATAATATCCGTAGGGTTCACTGTATAGGCAAATTGCCATATATTCGCGAAAAGGTATGGCTTTATCATCATTTAAATCCATCGCATCTATGAGAGCATTCACCACTTCTGGGTGGCCCAACTGTTGTTTCATGTTCAAAGATCAACCTCCAATTGTTTACTTAAAGACAAACCTATAGGAAACCATTATAATAAAGTAGGATTATGGAAGGAGAGACAGAAAAGCATGTCAAAAAAGTGGGTAACTTTAACAGCCGTAACGGCGATCAGCCTTGTTTCGTTGACAGCCTGTACAGACAACACCAAAGTAAAAGAGGCTTTGGATCAAGCAATTAGCAAGCAAAAAGAAATGACATCGTACACATTCGATGGGGGTACTACGTTATCAATAAGCGATGGTTTGTTGAAATCATCCAACCCTTTAACTAATGGCCTATTATCGCTTGTCAAAGAAAGCACGATCGATTGGAAAGGGATCAGCAACGTGGAGCCCCTCCAATTTCAAACTGACTTGAAAATAACGCCTAAGGGCTCTACATCGCCTTTTGAGATACCAATTCTCATTAAAGATAGCAAATTGTATTTTAATATGCCAGCATTAAATAAGACAGCAGATGAGTTCTATGCCATTGATATGCAGCAATTAAGCCAAACTGGCAAAAGCCCTTTATCCCTGGACACTTTGAAAAACACATCGCAATTGTCAACATCGCTTAGCAATCTTGTATTCAGCGGCGTGGATGCCAAATGGTTCAAAGAAGCCAAAGAACCAGCCAAACTGAAGGATGGCTCTTCAGCCAAATCCATCAGCGTAGAACTCACAAGCAAAAATGAAAAAGAAGTCAATACCGCGCTGCAAGCCAAGCTGCCCGAATTTATTGGCACGCTGCAAACGAACGGCTTCCTCTCAACCGAACAAGCCGACCAGTTCAAGAAAACTCAGCTCAATGGTCTACAGCTTAAAGCGCCCAGCAAGCTAGTGGTCGCTATCGATGACAAAGGTTTTATCCGCGATCAAACAATCGATATCAACTTTACGGTTACAGCGGATGGCAAAGCACAAGATAATCACATCCTGCTTCACCAGAGCTACGAGGCTATTAATCAAGCATCACCGCTCACCAAAGAAGTGCCCAAAAACGTAAAGAGTTTCAATGATATTCTCAAATTAATCACACCGGCCAAGAAATAGATGTAAGGCAAATACTTACCTCTTCCCCAGAGGTAAGTATTTTTTTGTGCTTCATTTAATAGAAATATGATAATCTGTTCATAGGGGGAGAATTCGTTCAATGAAATATAAAATCATACTTATCCTAATGGCTGCTCTTTTACTTACACAACTCACCATTCCTTTGCATCCTGCACTCGCCGTTGAAACGAGCCCTGCAACGGATGAAGCCAAGGAACTCGTGCAGAAAGGACTTACCATTTTCGAGATCGACAAAGAAGTCAGCCGTTTAAATGAACAAGACGCCAAAATGGTTGTTCAAATTGGGCAAAATGAACAAGATATCGCCAAGCAGCACAGCAATGTTGAGAGCACTCGCAAACATGCCGGCAAAGTCATGAGAGCTTATTATACTGGAGACCGCGATTCTATCTGGATGCTGCTCTTCAGCGTCAGCTCCTTTGCGGATGCGCTGCGGATGTTTGAATATCTGCAAATGATTATCACGAACGATCATCGCGCTTTATCCACTTTTACGGACTCATTCAATAAATTAAAGAGCCTCAAGACAGAACTGGAAACCTCGCGAGCTGAGCTTCAGCAGACGAAAGATAAGTTCCTCTTACAGCGCGAACGCCTCGTAAAGCTCCAAGAGGAATTGGACAAACAATTGGCTGTCAGCGCCCAAGCACAAGTCATCCAGAGCCAAATCAAAAGCTTAAATGAGCAATGGAAGCAAGAAGGCGTCCCTTTATTCCGCGAGTACTTGAACAGCTTATCTACAGCTTTCCGTGAATTGCCGCAATACGTAACCAACGAAAGTAAATTTATGGACCTATCATCCATCAAGAACCCGGTTATCACCATCAGTGATACGGATTTCAATACGTATATTCACACCAAAAATGACCTTCTGAAAAATCTCAATTTCAAATTTGCTGATGGAAACATCGTTGCCAAAGGCAAAAAAGAGAATATCGAAGTTACTTTGGAAGGCAAGTTTGTGTTGAAAGAAAATCCCGATATGAATGAAGTCCGCTTCGTTGTGGAGAAGCTTGAATTCAATGGATTTACTCTGCCGGATACCACAATCGAAGATTTCACCAAAGAATTTCAGCTAGGTTTTATTCCCAAGAAAATAGTCAATTATCTCGATGTTGTTAGCGTCGAAACCAAAAATGGCGTCGCCGTAGTGAAACTTAAACTATCCCTGTAGACTAGCAGTGGATGCTAATGTAAAGTGAGGACTTCCCATGGAATCAAAAATTGGCTTGTTAATCGATTTGCCGGAAAGCAAGCTGCCCGGTTTGTATGCACAGATTACCAAAGCGCTCGCTGGCAGCATGGCATTATTCGATCACGACAACGAGATGTTGATCGTCAGTAATAAGGAACAACGAATAGCCGTATTGGCTGTTATCAAGGAGTTGGGCATCGAAGCGGATCTTATGGATCTTCGTCTGCTGCCACCTGATGCTGAGCTAACAGATCTCTTCAGCGATTACGGATTTACAAGCCACGCCGAGAACGACTACCTCTACGATAAATTAGTCGTTTCCTTCCGTTTTGCTCCAGGCAGCCCCCAGGCCGAAGTTGATCAAGCAGCTCTTCAGATGGAAGAGCACCTGCTCGCTCAGTACCAAGATGATGAAAACCGCGAAGTCTTTATCGCGGATCGGCAACTCGGAGAATTGATGCACGGTATCGCCAAGGCTTACCGCTGCCGCATCGAAATGCTTTCCTGACAAAGAAAAAACGGCTTCGCCGCCCCGAGAGATCAGCCTACTAGTAGCGACAAAACCTGTTAAGGGAACTAGAGGACGCTATATAGGCAAATAGCTGGCACGCTATGGTATTAGCGGAACTACAGGGTCTTATTTCCACGAAAAACGCTGAATTTGCCTTGAAACAGCAAAATAGCGGACTGAAGTTCCCTCACCCCCGCGATATGGATACTTTTGGCTAGAATAGCGGACTGTAGTTCCCTCTGTTCACTCCAAAACATATAAACTCTTTATTCCAAAAAAATCCCTCACCCCGCTTCCGGGATGAGGGATTTCTTATTTCAAAGCAAATCGGCTGCTAACTGCGCCAGATGTGAACGTTCACCACGTTCGAGCGTGATATGTCCGCTGATGCCTTCTTGCTTAAATCGTTCCACAACATAAGTCAGACCATTGCTGGAAGCATCCAAATATGGATGGTCAATTTGGTCAGGGTCGCCTAGGAGAACGATTTTACTGCCTTCCCCCACACGTGAAACAATTGTTTTCACTTCGTGTTTGGATAAGTTCTGGGCTTCATCAATGATAATGAATTGCCCAGGGATGGAACGTCCGCGAATGTACGTCAAGGCCTCAACTTGGATACTACCGAGTCCGGCAAGTATTTTCTCAATGTCTCCCGGTTTTTTGGTGTCGAACAAGTACTCCAAATTATCGTAGATCGGCTGCATCCATGGCCGCAGCTTTTCATCTTTTTCACCAGGCAGGTAACCAATATCTTTCCCCATCGGTACAACAGGCCGAGCAATCAACAACTTCTTGTACTTGCGATCATCCTCAATCTTCATAAGGCCCGCGGCTAATGTCAGCAGCGTCTTACCTGTACCCGCTTTCCCAGTCAGGGTGACGAGCGGGATATCGTCATTGAGCAGGAGCTCAAGAGCCATACGTTGCTGCGCATTGCGCGCGGCAATTCCCCAAATGGGATCATTGCTCATAAAGAGCGGTTCCAGTTTTTTGGCATCCGTAGTCACTTTCAGCAAAGCTGACTTGGAAGATCCAAGCTCATCCCGCAGAATAACAAATTCATTAGGATGCAGCATGTATCCCAGATTAAGCGAGGTAACCGTCAAGAAACGGTAGGAATAGAATTCATCAATGACAGAAGGATGTACGAAAAGGGTGATGTAACCGGTGTACATATCCGTTTGCGCCACAATGCGATCTGTTAAGTAGTCCTGTGCAGGAATACCGAGAACATCCGCTTTAATGCGTACTAATGTATCTTTACTTACGATCACAACCGGTCTAGGAACTTCATTCTCCTGCTCTTCCAAATGATAGTTGAGCGCGACCGCCAGGATTCGATTATCATTCGTTAATTCCGCAAATGTATCTTGCAGCTTCGCAAAGCTGCGATGATTGAGCTCCACTTTGATGCTGCCGCCATGTTCGAGCGTGATCCCATCGGATAAACTCCCCTTGGTTCTGAGACCGTCAAGCAATCTCGACACATGTCTGGCATTACGGCCAATTTCCTCCGCATTTCGTTTCTTCGAATCGATTTCCTCCAACACCACGGCGGGTATGACTACTTCGTTGTCTTCAAATGCGAATAAAGCATTAGGGTCCTGAAGCAGCACATTGGTATCTAACACGTAAATTTTTTTCATTGGTGTGTCCCCTCCCAGATTTGGCGTTAGATCATTGGTTATATTTGATGATACATACAACCTAGCTGCGCAGGACAAACTAAACGCGAGATTGAGGAAAGGATCGATTCTAGTGAGACTATTGTGCGTATTTGTGTTGGTACTGACCCTCGCGGTTGGCTGTAGTCAAGCGCCGAAAAGTGGTGCCCCCTCTCAAGATCCGAATCAAAGACAAGTGAAAGTACAACAGATCGCTCCACAAAAGCTCGAGATCAAAGATTCGAAAGCTGTTGCGCAGCGTTTGGAGCAGCTAGCCACCAGTATCCCTATGGTTGAGAGCGCGCATTGTGTTGTCTTCGGCAATACGGCAGTCGTGGGCATTAATATCAAGAAGGACTTGGATCGTGCCAAAGTGGGAACGGTCAAATACTCCGTTGCTGAGGCCCTCAAGAAAGACCCTTATGGTGTCAATGCGATCGTTACAGCCGATTTGGACTTAGACCAACGTCTGCGCAACATTCGGGATAACATCCAAGCAGGAAGACCAATTACCGGATTCGCTGAGCAAATGGCTGATATCGTAGGCCGTGTGATGCCACAGCTGCCGCGCGATATTCGCAATCCAACCCGTAATCAAGGACCTAATGACGCGAATACAACAGGTAATCCTACCCCTTAATTCGCGGAAAGATAACAAAAAGCCTGACTGCAAACATGCAGATCTAGGCTTTTTTTATCGCACCAAAAACTTGGCCGGGTGTAGACACGTTGACTCGGCTTACGCAAGTTTTCTCATATTCAGCTGTCATGATCATGAAGCGGGCGCGTACAATCATTTGCTCCGGTAGAGCTGGGATGTGTTCAGCCATATCGATTGCGCCTCCTACTAGGTGGTTGAAAACGCTGCTTACACTTACAGTATAGCATAGCCGGTGGCAAGCGTTCCACCTTTATGTATCTATTTTCAATGCATCGAAACACTCCTTTAATTACCAGATATACCTTATTGTACGTCTGATTCAAAAAGTTATGAGTCATTGTCCACTTATTGATTATTGTATATGGGATTTGAATTAATATCATCCAACAGCTTTTCTGCCGCTTCTCGTTCGAAGCTCTGTGTATGGCTGGCGCCTTCCCGTTCAAAGGCAATGTGAATTTTTCTGCGATCTTCTTCATTTATAAATTGAATTTGACGAACCCCATGATCTTCGCGCAAAATAAGCGCAAAAAAATCCAGGGTTTCTTTGGCTGCTTCATCATCAGGTCTTGCTTCATGAACGATATGCATTTGCAGCCAATTAAAGAATGTATCTTGGAGATTCAATTCAAACTCCATCCTCTCTGAGTAAAATAACGTCGCAACCAGATTCCAGCCATTGCAGCCACAGCTGCCTCCATTGCGCTTGGGGAGCCAGCTTGTCCGAACTGTCCTCTTCCTCTATGGCATTCACCAAATCCCAAACTTCCTGACGCCCAAGGAGACGGTCCAGAAAGGCCTCAGCACAGTGAGACAAGTGATAAGGATCACCATTGAAGACAACATCTTCAGAGTCCGACAAATCGAGCTCTATGAGGTCTGATCCACATACGTCCTCATCATCACTCAGTAGGAGACTAGCTTTATACATAGGCAGCAGCCTCGGATGCTTCTCCTGTGCTTGGGCTCGGAGAACCTCCAAGTCAGCAAGCGGCTTGCACTCCATGCGATCAGCACCTAAGACCAAAGGAGAATAGCTCTTAATCGGCGTTAACCAAAATCGCGTCATATATGCCTCCAGGACTAGAATCGATTACGTCGGCCGATTCCCGCTTCTTTTCTCAAAAAAGTATCGAATCCGCACTAGAAACATCAATGAAATGGCTACTGTTAAGCATAGAACGATCGGTAAACCAACTAATTGAAAACCAAGCAGCATAATAGAACCGATAGCCATCAATACATAAATTAACGCAGTTTTGAGTATTGGCAATTTGCGTGTGCGGAAAACTTTGTTATACACATAGGACATGAATATAAAGATTAACAAATACGTGATGTAAATGTGATTGCCAAACCATTCGTTTATTACGCTCACCGAACATACACTCCGTTTCTTGATTTAGATAGGTTTTAGATAGATTTAACCTTTATTATCGCTTATTCGCCCAAAAAAATAAAGGGAAATGCAGCACAATGGCTGACATTTCCCCTTTTAAGAAAACTTTGTGAATTATACGTTTGCTTCCGCTGTTTTGCGGTGTTTTTCCGCACGCTCGCGCTCGCTTTTGTTCAAAATCTTTTTACGGATACGAACCGATTTTGGTGTGATTTCACAATACTCATCATCATTCAAATACTCAAGCGCTTGCTCCAATGAGTACATACGAGGAGTTTTCATTTTGACCGTTTCTTCTTTGTTTGCAGAACGAATGTTGTTAACCGCTTTTTCTTTACAAATATTTACGATGATATCATTGTCACGCGTGTGCTCGCCAACAACCATTCCTTCGTAAACTTCTGTTTGCGGATGAACGAACAGAATACCGCGATCTTCGACGGAAAGAATTCCGTAAAGTGTAGAAACACCGGATTCACTGGATACAAGTACACCCTCGTGACGTCCACCAACACCTGCTCCTTGGTATGGACCGTAGCTGTCAAAAGCATGGTTCATAATTCCGTAACCGCGTGTAAGCGTCAAGAAGTTCGTTCTGTAACCGATCAAACCACGCGCTGGAATCAAGAATTCCAAACGAACGTTGCCGCTGCCATTGTTGATCATGTTCACCATTTCAGCTTTGCGTGAACCTAAGCTCTCCATAACGGAACCCATGCTGTCTTCCGGTACGTCGATAATTAGGCGCTCGATTGGCTCCATTTTTTGACCATCGATTTGGCGAATGATAACTTCCGGTTTGGAAACTTGCAATTCGAAACCTTCACGACGCATGTTTTCAATCAAAATACCTAAGTGAAGCTCACCGCGGCCTGACACGACGAACGCATCCGGGCTATCTGTATCTTCAACGCGCAAGCTTACATCTGTTTCCAACTCTTTGTACAAACGCTCACGAATTTTACGGGAAGTTACCCATTTGCCTTCGCGGCCTGCAAAAGGAGAGTTGTTCACGACAAACGTCATTTGCAGCGTTGGCTCATCAATTTTCAGTACTGGCAATGCTTCTGGATTCGCAGGATCTGCTACCGTTTCACCGATGTTGATATCTTTGATACCAGAAATCGCGATGATGTCGCCTGCTGCCGCTTCTTCGATCTCAATACGTTTCAAGCCTGTGAAACCGAAAAGTTTCTCGATTCTAGCTTGCTTCTGTCCGCCTTCACGCGTCATAACTGCAACCGTTTGGCCTTGACGAATTTTACCGCGGTTCACACGGCCTACACCGATACGACCCAAGTATTCATTGTAATCCATCAATGTAACAAGGAATTGCAGCGGTTGTTCAACATCCTCTGTAGGAGCTGGGATGTGGCTGACAATCGTTTCGTAAATGGCTTCCATGTTGGAATCTTGCTTCTCTGCATCAAGACTTGAAGTCCCTTGAAGAGCGGAAGCATAAACCACGTGGAAATCAAGCTGCTCGTCAGTTGCGCCAAGCTCGATGAACAAGTCAAGAACTTCATCCACAACTTCTTGAGGGCGTGCGTTTGGACGGTCAATTTTGTTAACAACGACAACTGGAGAAAGGTTGCTCTCCAGAGCTTTACGCAGAACGAACTTCGTTTGCGGCATGGTGCCTTCGAAAGCATCAACAACCAGCAATACGCCGTCTACCATTTTCATGATACGTTCAACTTCTCCGCCAAAGTCGGCGTGTCCAGGTGTATCTACAATGTTAATCAAGTAATCTTTATAGTTAATCGCCGTATTTTTCGCAAGAATGGTAATACCGCGTTCTCTCTCTAGATCGTTGGAATCCATTGCTCTTTCTTGAATAGCCTCATTATCGCGGAAAGTTCCGGATTGTTGAAGCAATTTATCTACGAGTGTTGTTTTGCCGTGGTCAACGTGTGCGATAATCGCAATATTGCGTATCTTGTCTCTTGCGTGCATGAATGTCAAACCCTCTCTACCCTATAATTTTCGTCTCTGTTCATAAAACAAGCGTCGGACATAAGCGCCGACGCTTGACATTTACACTTATTATACGCAGTTTATCGACATTATGCAAGATAAAAGCCAGCCAAATTAAAACTTTTACATTACGTTGACACTTGCTACCACACATTTCGCCGTCGGATTATCATAGCAACGCCTGCCAGAACAAGGATCAAAGCGATTACATAGATCCCTAAATGAAGCAGCAAAGTGAGCCCAAAACAAACTGCTGAAATGATTCCCAGTACCATGGCGCCAATCAAAACTCCCCGGTCGCTTCCGCGATCAAATAAGTGAAGTTCGTATAAACCGACAGCCACGCCCAAAATGAATCCAGGCCATAGATAACTCATGGAGCCCCATCCGAACACATTGCAATAAAAGAACATGAGTGCATAAGTCGTTAATATGCCGCCTGGCACGAGTACGCCTACAGGCAACGTCCGGTTAAAGAACAGGAAATGAAACAGCAGCCCCGGAATGAGCAATACGAGAGGCCAAAAAAAGGAAAGCACAAAATGGAAAAAACCGAGTTTCCCGAGCAGCAGAACGACGGCCAGGCCAATTAACAGGATACCGATGGAGTAGCTATTTCTAGCCAAACAAATCCCCCCCCTAATTCACTTGTCAATAGGGCATCCACATTCGACACCCTTCTACAAATAGTGTATCGCACCTGATCAGAAATTGCTAGCGTAAGCCGCTATTTCCGGCCCCGCCGTTTGGCTTCCAGCAAACGGCTCATGCCGTCCGGCGGCGCAGGCTCCGCCGCCGCCGTGGGAGCCGCAGCCTGCGTCGGCGGCTCCTCGGGAATGAGCCGCGGCTTCGCCGCCGCGGCCTCGGTCCGCTGCAGCTTGTGCTCCGCAAGCTGCTTGCGCTCCCGCAGACGCGCCATCGGCGTCTGCGCTAGGGGCAGCGGGCTCGCCGGAGCGGCTGCCCGCCTGCTGAACGCCCGGGCCCACAGGCCGGGCGGCAGCGACAATCGACGCGCTGCGATGTCGAGCAGCAGCAGCGCGAGCGCCGCCATCAGCAGGTACGCGCGGATGGGGGTCAACCGCTTCTGCGGTGCAGCAGCGTAAGCAAAGGCCATCTCCGGATGCTCCAGAGAGAGCATCCGTCCGCCGGTAAGCTCAGCAAGCTGCTGCAGCTTAACGAGCCCTTGTCCGTCCGTGATCCGATATTCCGGGGAATAAGGGATCACGAACCCTGTCGTCGAGCTGCCGACGACCCGCTTCTCCGCATCGGCTTCGCCGCTTGAAGCAAGCAGCTCGATTTTGCTCAAATATACGCCAGACTTATCCACAGGCAGTTGAGCGGAATAACTTCCTGGCGCTGTGGAAGTGAAAGCGACTTCCTGTTTATTTAAAGATTCATCCGTAACATTCACCCTTAACTCCTCTTGAATCGCGGAGCCGCTCCACTCTTGATTCCCGCTTGTCGCCTGCAGGACCAATTCATTGCCTTTCAACTGCGTGCGAAGCTCAATCGGCGATGCTTCAAATTGCGGAAATGTCCATTTGATCATGGAGGTCAGCATGTGCGTAAATCCCGGCCAAGTCACCCAGTTCGCTGACCAGGCGCCTGTTGCATCACTGGTCCAGGCGACAGTGCGGCCTGAGCCGTACTGCCACCTGGCCAGGATGGGGTCAGGCTCGGAACTGGCGAGGACTACTTCAGCCGCTTCTTTGGATGTTGTCGCAATATAACCATTCAGCACAGGAAGCCCCTGCCCCAGAAAGCTGCTCCAATCGGATCCGCCCGTCACAGCCGGCACAAAAGGCTGATTCACCACATAGGTCCGCGAGATCAAGACCGCTTCCCGACTGAAAATAGCCGGTATTGTCGTTTGGTCAACCGCCGCGTAGTATCTTCCCTTGGCCAGTTCAGCCAGATGGCTTAGCAGCGCTTGATCGGCATCTGTCCCAATGGCCACGGTGGACATGGTGATCTGCCCCTTCTGCATTTGCTCGGTCAGCGCTTCATAGCTTTGAGTCGTAGACGATTGTCCGTCCGTAAGCAGAATTATATGCTTGCGCTGCGCATCAATCTTCGAAAGCTTGGCATAGGCTTCCTCTACAGCCGTGTAAATTTCCGTACCGCCATCAGCGGGGATCGCATTAATCTTTTGAATGACACTGGCTTTGTCTGTCAATTTCTGAGGATCTACGAACCACTGCGGCGATCCATCAAAACCAAGTACGCCCAGTGTATCCTTCTCTCTCAGCAAATCAACGGTGCGTGACGCGGCTTCTTGGGCCAGTTTTATTTTGTCGCCGGACATACTGCCCGATTTGTCCATCACGAGTACAATGCCCAATGACGGAATCTCCCTTTTCCCGCGAAGGTCCATGTACACAGGCAGGGCTCGTTCAATCGGCGTTTTGAAATATCCCCCCAAGCCGTAGCTGTTATCTCCCCCCAGCATCACGAGTCCAACACTGTAATCGCGAACGGCTTGCTCGATCATCTCCATTTTGATCTGCGGAATTTGGGTAGCCGCTACATTATTCAGGAGAATGCTCTGGTAACCCGTATATGTGACAAAATCATTGGAAAGAAGCTCGGGTACGATCGTTTCATAAGGAATAAGCGCCGACTGCAAAGCTCCTTCCACATTTTTGGAAATGCCAGCAGTCCCTTCTACAATAAGGACTTTCGGCGGTCCTTGGACGCTGCTGAAGCCATAATGCGTATTATTGGCAGACTGTTCATCACCTTCCAGGTAAACCTCGGCCCGATATCGATGAAAGCCCGGTTCTTTGGCTAACGATTGGAAGGCAAATCGGTTCTCGCCCTTATTCAGTTGAACGGACTGAGCCGTCATCTCCCGATTGTCTTCGAATACCCGCAATTGCGCAGGAGCCGAAGCCGTCGATCTTATAACAACTTCAACCGTATAGGCTTCTGCTTGATACAGTTTCTCAGGCAGCCGAACCGCCTCAATAGCAGCATCTCGCCGCTCTTTGCCGGCCAAGGGAACCACATCTACACGGATTCCACGATCGCGCAATAGCTTGCCTTGACTTAGCAGCTCTCCTACATTTTCTTCGCCATCTGACAGGAGGATGATTCGCCCCGTATTATCGCCAGGCAGAAGCCCGGCTGCCAATTGCAAGCCCGAGGCTACATTAGAAAACTGCGGATTCGATTTTGCTGTCATTTGAAAACCATCCAGCGGTCTGCTGTCTACCGGCTTCTCAATGGAAGCCTGCAAAGCCATAGAGACGACTCCCGCTTCGTCTTTCTCGGAACCGCGCGCTTTCGCTGCCGCTTGAATCCAAGCCGCTTCATTCCCATCTTGCTTCACACTATCCGAGCGGTCAACAGCGAACACGATGCTTTTGTGATGCAGTCCTGTCGTCAACTGCGGTCCAGCGAGCGCGAATACGAGAAGCAACAGCAAGAAGGTTCGGAGACCGATAGCCAGCTTTTTACGAGCACCCTGAAGCCTGTGCAAACTTATCCACAACCAGCCTATGTAGATAGGCAGAAGCAGCAGAAGCCCCAAAATGGACCAATGATCAACCAGAATTCCCACGTCGATACACCTCCCATTCGAAGACCATCACCATCAGCAAGGCTATAATAAGCCAAGGAATAAGGTCAATTAGGTCAAGTACCGTTTCACTATTTGTAGCATTCTCAGCTTTGCTTGCCTGTGTGGCAATCCTATTCAATTGATTTTCTTCACTGGCCTTATTGTTGGATTCACTAGCGTCCATGACGACAGCTAACTTGCGAACCTGCAATTCTTCACCTGCCGCTCCATACTCAGCGAATTCATACAAACCAGGCAGGCTTGGCACCTTTTGAACAGGGGATAATGCTTCCTTCGAACGCTCTGCTGCCTGTTCCTCACCATTGTTCCTATCCGTCTTCCACACCGCTTTCAACGTTTCAGGGTGAAAGGTCATTTCAATTCGTTCATCGGCTGTGACACGTCCCAGATTGCCACCTTGTTGTTCAGTCAACCAGGACACGGCATTTTGCACCATCACCGGAAATTCAGAACGCAGCGGGAAGTCCGATTGTTCCAGTGAAAAGGCAAACCTCAGCTTGGTTCGCCCGTTTTCCGAGCCTGCCAGCACCAGCGGGAAGTCTTTGGCCGAAATGATCGCTTTTTCCCATGGCCTTGGCTGTCTTTTCTGCGCCTGCATAATATGGACATCCTGCAAATGCAAATAGCGCGTTACCGGATGCTCCATAACGGTAAAATCAGCGACATTTGGAGTTGCATCCGAAGATTCGGCATGTGATGCAAACTGCCAAATTGGTTTGGACATCAGCAATTGCTGCCATTTAGCTGTCTTAAGATCTGCCTCCTCGATCCCGTCCAGAACAATCAAATCTGGCGTAACATTAGCCGGCGCCGGATATAACCCGTCTTTGTCCTTCTGAATTTGCAGCACATCTGCCTTGGCTAAAGCGAGCGCTTTGTGCAGAAATAAATTGCCTTCGCCAACATAAGCGATCTGGATTCTGCCTGTTCCTTCCGGGAAAGCGTAAGCCACATTATCCGCTTCGAGGGCATCGGGTGCAGCCAATTGGATCTGGTAAACCCGTGCAGCCGGCAAATTCTCAAGATACAGTGATTTTTGTTCTCCTGCCTTGAGCGCCAAAGATTCCGTGCGAACCTCAGATATATCCGTCGATAGTTTTGTCTTTACCGTGACAGGCGTTATCCCCCAATTCTTCAAAACTGCTACAGCACGGAATTGTTCGCCATTCTGGCTGCCTTTCACGCCAAATTGGGTAATGGCCACATTCCCCATGTCAGAATCCACACGCGCTCCATTGGTTATGGAAACGCCTGGTTCCTGGATACGAACAGGAATGGCAAATGATATGCCTTCCAGGTTGTCCGTCCATTGACGATCCGTATAGATACGCACTTCACCATCCTTCTCTTCACGGGTTAAGGCAGAGGCTAACGAAATCGCTTCTTGTGCATGCGTATGTCCATAAAATGGCGAAACCCGATGCAAGGCCGCCTCGAGTGCAGCAATATCTGCCGTTCGCTGCACAAGCAATTCAGGCTGATCTTTCATAACCAGCAAAGAATAACTGCTGCCCTTTGCTTCTTTTCGCGCATAATCAAGAATAGCTTGTTTGGCGGCTTCCAGTCTTGTTCCCTGTTCCAAGCGCGCTTGCATGCTGGCTGAGGCATCCACGACGAAAAAGATATGCGCCTTTGCCTTTTGCTGACCTTGCACAAATGGCTGCATGATAGCAAGGATCAGCAGGATTGCCGCTATAAGTTGAAGGAATAGCAGAAGATGTCTGCGCAGCCGCTGCCATGGCTTGTTGGCTTCCTGTTCTCGGAGAATTCGCTGCCACAGCATATGGCTGGATACCTCGGTATCCTGATATTGACGTTTCAGCATATACAGCAGCAGGATAACCGGAATTGAAAGCGAGAACCATAGCCCGCTTAAAGTTGCGAATTGCATGAGTACTCTCCTTTCTGGCCGTGATGGACGTTTCCTTACGTCTTGCGTTCATTGTCCTCATCTTGGGCATACTACTTCGCGTAGACTTGTTTTTCCCTTGTCTAACAACTTTGCTTATGAACAACATCGGAGGTATCATGGCGCCAATATCTAAACAAGATAAGAAACAAAAGCCCTTATGGACCAAAGCTTTTCTAATTACATCCTTATCCAATCTATTGCTCTTCTTTAGTTTTCAGATGCTCATTCCAACCATCCCGACCCATGTATCTGAGTTAGGAGGAAGCGACGTTCAGGTTGGTTTGGTTATTGGCGTTTTTACGATTTCCTCGTTGTTGACCCGGCCTTTCGCAGGTCGAGCACTCGATTTGCTGGGGAGAAAACATGTCCTGCTTGTCGGCCTTGCGATCTGTGCTTTAACGATTGCCGGATACTCTTATATGGCCGCCATTGCCCTCATTCTTGCGGCCCGCTTCGTGCATGGCATCGGTTGGGGCATGTCCACAACCTCTCTCGGCACGGTCATCGCCGATATTATTCCGCCTGAGCGGAGAGGTGAAGGCATGGGCTATTATGGTCTTTCGAATACGTTCGCCATGGCTCTCGCGCCGCTGACAGGTCTATGGATTATGAGCACGTACGGTTTCCCTCGCGTACTGCTTATCTCCACGATTCTTGCCTTGCTATCTTTGTTTAGTTCTTTATTTATTACGTATAACAAACCTCAGCCTCTCGAAAAGTCGGCTCAACCGCCAAAACTCATAGATCGGTTATGGGAACGATCGTCTCTGCTTCCTTCCGCTCTCTTGCTCTGTACAGCCATTTGTTACGGAGGCATTGTGACCTTCATCACCCTGTTTGGCCATGAAGCCGGCATTTCGAATGTAGGTTGGTTTTTCTTGTGCAACGCGTCAATGGTGCTGCTTATTCGGCCCATTACCGGCATCCTTTTTGATCGAAAAGGACCAGCTTGGGTGCTTTTTCCCGGCGCACTCTTCACGATTGTCGGACTGCTCCTGCTCTCTTACGCGCATTCCGAATTAAGTCTCGCTATCTCTGCGCTTTGCTATGGCGTCGGCTTCGGATCCTTGCAACCAGCCTTGCAAGCGTGGACGATCGCACGTGCCGAACCCAGCCGCCGAGGCGCAGCCAATGGCACCTTCTTCTCCGCCAATGACCTGGGCATCGGCCTAGGAGCTATGGCTCTGGGGGCAATTGCGACCAGCAGCGGGAGCTATGCCTTTATGTATCGCTGTTCCACCGTTCTAATCATCATCTTCATCCTGATTTACGGATGGTGTTTCTGGCAAACCCGGCGCGGCACCTTGCAATTCGCTCACAAGTGAAAGCTCCCTTCACCTCACAAGTCCGTTGTTTCTTAATGTGCCTAACAGAAAATCACCTGGCGGGATATCCGTCACCGCCAGCAAATAGGTGATTCCTCGCTCATAACAAAATGCTTTTAGCGACTGTGTGTATTGCTGTACGGCCGCTCTGTAGGACTCCAGCACCTTGCTGCTCATCGCTACTTCTCTAGCAGCTCCTGACTCACTGTCAATTAATCGCAGCTCTCCGCTAAACGAAGGGTTGATCTCTTCAGGAGCCAGCACTTGCACGACGATGACTTCCTGCTTCGCGGCAAGCAAATACTTGAGCGACTCTTCAATCCCTTGTTCATATAGAAAATCAGAGAACAGCCAAGTCATCCCCGCTTGGCGAGGCAAGCAGGCAGGATTTCGAAAGACAGCCCCAATATCGCCTTCCCCCAATGGCTGACCACCTGTCAGAAACTCGAAAAGCCGCGGTGCGCTTCCTTTCCCTCGGACAAGTCGCATCTGCCGTGTTATTTGCGTTGTAAACATCGCGGCGCTGACACGATCGAATCGATTTAGAGCCAAATAACCAATGCCAGCAGCCAACTGCCTGGCGTACGCCCATTTGCTGGAGCCACTGCCGTCCTTCTGACCAAAATCCATCGATTTCGAAGCATCCAGCCACAAATGAACTTGCAGTTCCTGCTCATCCATGAAAAGTTTGATGAAGGGCTTACCCGTGCGTCCATAGGCATGCCAATCTAATTGACGCGTATCATCGCCAGGCGTATACAGTCGATAATCAGCGAATTCCAGCGATGAACCCTGATCTTTGGAGCGTCTTCTCCCCTGCATCGTTCCTCGAATCCGGCTTTTTGCCGCTATGCTCATTTGATCCAGACGGCGCATTAGAGCCGGGTCCAGCAAATTCAAACCTGTACTCATCGGCCGCTCTCCATCGTTTGGATAATGGATGCAATGATGCTGTCCGGCGAAATACCCATGGCTTGGCCTTCGAAATTCAGAAACAACCGATGCCGCAGGGCCGGGACTGCCACCACATTCAAATCCTGCTTGGAGACATGAAATCTGCCTGCCAGAAATGCCTTGACTTTGGAAACGGCAATCATCGCCTGAACACCACGAGGGCCTGAGCCGAAGCGGACATATTGTTTAACGGATTCAGGAGCTGTCGCTTCTTCAGGGTGTGTATTCATCAGCAGCTGCACCGCATAATCGAGAACATCCTCGGCAACCAGAATGTCTTTCAAACCAGTTTGAATGTCCCGCAGCAGTGCGCCATCCGCTACTTTCTCAGCCTGAAGCTGTTGGGCTGAGGTTGTCCGCAAAACAATTTCTTTCAATTCACTCTTCGTAGGATACGTGACATGTATTTTCAGCAGAAAACGATCCAACTGTGCTTCAGGCAGCGGATAGGTCCCCTCTTGCTCCAAGGGATTTTGAGTTGCCAACACAAAAAAAGGAGCAGGCAGTCGATAGGTTTCCGAACCAACCGTTACCGTCTTCTCCTGCATAGCCTCCAGAAGCGCGCTCTGAGTCTTGGGTGTAGCCCGATTAATTTCATCTGCGAGCACGACGTGACCGAATAAAGGACCCTTTTGAAACTTGTAGGAGGTCTCCCCTTGTGTGCCAAATTGAATTACATTCGTCCCCGTTATATCTGCCGGCATCAGATCCGGTGTAAATTGAATGCGTGAAAATTGAAGATCAACGGTATCTGCTATCGTTTTGACCAGCATGGTTTTCCCCAGACCCGGAATCCCTTCAAGCAGCGCATGTCCTCCAGCCAAAATGCACCAGAGCAGTTGTTCAACCACGTCTTGCTGGCCTACAATGACACGACCAATTTGTTCTTGCATGTGACGAATTGCTGATCCCCATTCATCCAACTGTTTCTTTGACTCGACCATGTGGCGAACGTCCCCTCCTATTGCCATACTTCCTATCGCTGCGGTTGAATTTCCAGAAAATAATCTCTCACCCTATTTTGCATATGCTGCGGCAGCTCAGAGCGATTGAGTGCGCTCGACGCTTCTGCCGCGTATTCGGCATACACATCTTCATACGGGCGAGAGGCTCCGTCGATTGCCGGAGCCTTCCCGCCTTGGCTGACTTCGCCGCCGCTGCCGCTGGTTGGCCCGCCATCGGCGAACGTCCCACCGGTGCCGGAGCGCTCGCGCGGCGTTGTCACAAGCCCGCGTGAGCCCGCTCCAGTGCCGCCCTGCGTGCCGCCGACACCCCCGCCAGGCCCGCCGCTCTGGCCGGGCCCGCTGCCTGGCGTGCCCCCGGCTCCTGCGCCCGCAGGTCCACCCGCGCCGCTGCCGGGCGGAGCTGCCCCTGGCGCCCCAGCCGCCGCCGCGCCGGCATTAGGCGCCGGAGCGCTGCCGGCCGCAGCAAGCCGCTCGGCGCGGCCGCCAGGCGCCCAGGCTTGCCCGGGCTGCGCTCCGCTCGCGGCGAGCTGGCGCGCTTGCGGCAGCGCTCCCGCAGCGAGGCTCGCGGCTGCCTGCGCAGCTTGCGCCTGCTGCTGCGCCAGAGCTTGCTGTGCGGCGCTGGCCGCCGCAAGGCCGGCCTGCAGCTGGCCAAGCTGCGCAGCAGGGTCCTCGCCGCTGCGCAGCGCGCTCGCGGCCTGCTGGAGCTGCTCACGAAGCTGCTGCTCCGCTTCCGGTGAAGCGGCTGCCGCTGATGCCGCCAGCCGCTCTAATTCACTTGCAAGCTGCTGCTTCTGCTCCGGCGTCATCTTCTGAACTTGCTCACCGAGCTTTGCAAGCTCGCTCTGCATACTCTCTGTCTGCTTCTGTTCCAGCGTTTTCCCTAATTCGCGAAGCGCTTCTGTTCGCTGCATTGAATCCGCCCACTGCTCGGAGCGTTTTTGTTGTTTCTCCATATCACCAATTGTCGTTTCCATTTTCTTCAACGATTTTTCCAGTTCTTCGAGCGCTTTCGCCGTCGTCGGCGTTTGAGCTAATCTACGCTCTAATTCATTTAGATCCTCTGCCACCTGCTTCATAGCAGGCAAAGGCGATGGCTTCGTTTCCAATTCTTTCACAAATTCAGCAACTTGTTTCTGCTGATCTGCCACCCACTGACGTTCTTTGCCGTCTTGCTTTAGCATCGAATCGTTGGAATTAGGCAGGATCAGCAGCAAGCCAAACACGAATAGCGCAATTGCTCCTGGCATCCACTGTTTGCGGGTAATCCGGTAAACGACCACCTTAGTGAGCTGCTCATCCACGAAGAGATTCGCTTTGTGAAGAGCATCCTGCCGTTGAAGATCAGCCAGCACGGAAGTTTGCTCCGCGTATTTCAGCGCTGTCGAGATGCGATCTTCCAAACCATGCTTATCCATGATTTGGGCAGCATCTTGATGCCGAGGCCGATGTAGATACAACCAAACACTCGCGGTGATTACTGCTAAGACCACACTGCCCCATGCGCCATTTCTATAAAAGTTAATCAGGAAGAAGCGTCCGCCAATCATCCAGATACAAGCCAGCACAATGCCAATCGTCAAGCTGCGAATGAGATAGTGACATCCTTTTACTTTCAACAAACGTGCATTTACTACATCCAGCAGATCTTCCAGCTTCTCATATCTCATTCACAACCGCTCCTCCCTGACCACTAGTTGATTCTCTTGGGAATTCGTTTGTTTGATCATTTTCTTCGTTTCATAATCGGTCACAAATACCTGACGCTTAACCAGATAAAAAGAAGCAGCAGCACTGTATATGAAGCCACGAAAATGTGCCACATTTGCAGCGGTTCGTGCCCTTTGAACAATTGCTTCGCAAAATCAGGGACCATCAAACTTGCTAGAACAGCCATTGGATTAAAGCTTAGGAAATACCCGAGCACGTCTTCATCGATGCCATTGCGTCCCAAATTGGCAAAGAATAATCCCGCCAAAGCGGTGAATCCAAAAACAAATAGCACAAAACCATACGTCGCAATAATCGAAATGACCGTTTTCTTCAAAACTGTTGAAAAGAATATCCCTACAGCGCCGAATAGCAGCATAACGAACACATAAAAAACAAAGACAGACAGCACTTGTTTCGGCGACACCCCCCCATAGAGAAACACAATACTGTAAAGGGGCATCGTCGCTACGACCGTTAACAGCATGAAACTGAGGGAAGCAAATAATTTGCTGAGTATAATCGTTCCCGAGCTCTGTTGCGTCGTTAGAAGCATATTTAAGGTTTGCTTTTCTCGTTCTCCGCTGATCACCCCCGCCGTTAAGCCAGGTGTCATGAAGGCAATAAGAACCAGCTGCGTACCGCTTAGAAAATAAAACAACTCACTGCTTTTAGTTGTACTGAGCACGCCCGCTTGCAAGTTGCTCATATTAATGTAAGCAAATCCCAGTGCGATCAAACCGATCGCAAGCAAATACACCAGAATTGACAGCGGGGAACGGAAGGTCCGCATACGCAATCGGAATTCTTTCTCCAGCACGGGATTAATCCAATTTAACTTGCTGTTCATCATGGGCGCCGCCTCCTTTGGTGATTTCCAGAAAGACATCTTCCAGATTCGTTAAGGCTTCGCTGAATGAAAGAAGCGGGAACCCGGTCTCAATCAAACGCGCCAGGAGTAAAGATTGATCCTCATCTGTACCGCCAAAATGAACATGAAGGCCTTTCTCATCTTGAAGTGCCATTGTGACATGCGGCTGCTGCTTCAGGTAGGCTAAAGCTTCTTCCGAGCGATTCACTACTCTGATTTGCAGCACACGATTCGCTTTCATCCGATTTTGAATGTCCGACACCTTGCCTTTTGCGATCAGCTTCCCATATTCGATGACACCGATCTCATCAACCATTTCAGCCAGTTCCGGCAAAATATGCGAAGAAATAATGATCGTTTTGCCCATGGCTTTAAGTTCTTTCAGAATCTCTCTCATTTCAATACGCGCTCTAGGGTCCAGACCAGAAGCCGGCTCATCCAAAATTAAAACCTCTGGTTCATGCACGAGGCACCGGGCTAGACAAAGCCGCTGTTTCATCCCACGGGACAAAGAATCCACATAAAAATCAGCTTTCTCGGTTAAATTCACAAGGTCCAATAATTGCGGAATCAATTTCAACCGATCTGCTCTTGAGATGCCATAACTGGCTCCGTAGAAATCCAAATATTCCGTTGCTTTGAAATTATCATAAACACCGAAGAAATCCGGCATATAGCCGATGAGCCTGCGTACTTCTTTGGGCTTATCCGTGACATCATACCCGCCAACTTCCGCTGTACCTGAGGTCGGATTCAGCAGTGTTGCAAGAATGGACATTGTCGTCGATTTACCCGCTCCGTTAGGACCTACAAAACCAAAGACAGTCCCTTTGTCAATCTGCATTGTCAAAGAATCCAACGCCGTGAAATTGCCGTATCTTTTGGTAAGTTCTTTGGTTGTAATCATCGTTTCACCGATCCTTCCAGAGAAACAGACGGCATGCGGAACATCGTATTATTTAGAATGGTTGTCGCTTTCATGCGAATGGATTTCCCCTCCGTAATATAAGGCTGCAGCTTGTCCCCTTCCCAGGATTGAGAAGCTTTCATGGCAAGCGGTTCCCACGCATTTGTTTGGGCATTCCACAATTCCAACGTTACTTCGGGATTCGGGTCGCCAGTCATCTCCATTTTCTGATAATTCGCACCGCTTAATGGAGGTAAAGTATACACAAGGGTAACATCGCCGCCGCCCATCTGCATGAATGGACCATCACGGAACTGTAAAGCACTCATTTTCAAATGATTATCCGCTAAAGTAGGAACGATTGCTTTACTCGGGATGACAATTCTGCCATCAGAAGTCACGTAATTAAGCTTCATCTCCTGAGAAACCAGGGTGAGCTGCTCTGTTGGCACAGACCCGCTAGACGTGATGGGAAGGGAAGTCTGATCCCTAAACCAACCAATAATCATGGGTGTGAAACCGCCTGCAACCTTGAAATTTCGTTGCATAAATGTATTTAACAAAGCGCGTTGATGACGACCATTATCCAGCATCTTACTGGTTATCGGATAAGGAAAGGCCAGTTGACCATAATTCTTTCCATTGGACACCGTAACGCTTCCAGCCGTATTGAAGCTAACTGCAGCGCCTGCCTTCAAGTCACCCACATTCAAATAACTTTGATTCACTAAAATAGCGACGTTGGTTAAATCCTTCGTTGTATGATTCGTCACTTCACCTTTTACACCATTCACCGATAAATCCGTAATCGTATAGTCCAATTTGCCAAACGCCACAGGTTGTTCATCGTTCTTGGCAATCTTGGCTATTGAGGAATAAGCAATATCCTGCAGCCCGACCAGAGATGACGAATCCTGATCTTGTCGAAATACGAACTCACTGCGACCGCTGAGCTGCAGATTCGGATAAACTTCGCTTTGCAAGAAGGGAGAGGCGGCTCCTTTATCAGGCAACTTGAGCTCCAAATCTCCTCCTTTTGGCAAAAACACAGATATCATCGACTGCTTAATCCCTGACCCTGAACCATTGAGTGTAAGCGTCGAAAAGGACTGTGCCATGGAGCTTGCCCGATTGGTTGCTCCGAATTGAAAGATGCCAAAGCTGGTGACGATCGCCACCAATGGGATGATGTACCATGCCCACTCTCTACGATCTAATCGACGCAAAATGAAGTAGAGGATCGGTCCGACGATAACTGCATAAACAAGCAAAACAAGCGCAAGTTGAGCCAACTTAGGCGGCTGGAGCGAAGGATAATAATCTAAAGCTTCATTCATTTCCCAAAAAGAGTCCCCGCCATAACGCGCTTGATTCAAATTATAGGCATTCGCCCGCTCTATTGGCCCCGCTAGCAACTGCTCCCATAAACGCGTATTCCCATTCCACGAAGCCAATGGATTTAGCGATAAATCATAAGCAACATAGTCGACATGACCATTTCCATAGGAAGAACGAGCATAGATGGGGATTGTTTGGTCCGAAACGATAGCTTCCGCTCCGTTTACTAAGGCAGCTTTGGAAATCGTGAATGGCGAGCCGAATGCCAGCTCCTTCTCGCCCATTTTGGCTAACTCCGACAGATCTGTCACCGTCTGCGTGCCTTGATACGTTACAGGGGAAGCGCTTGAAAAAGGCGCAGCCGTCTTGGAATAACCAGCACCTCCGCCAATAATCAGCGCACCTCCGCGCTGCGTCCATTGCTGAATCGCTTGAACTTGATCCTTCGTCAACGTATCGGACGCAAAATCATTCAAAACAAGCACATCAAAACTGTCTAAACCCAAGGCTTCCAGTGGCATTTCCGTTTGTTTCAAATGAATCAGATTGAGCTTTTTACCGGATTGATTCAACAGGCTTAGGAAATTCATCGTATCGACATCACGTGCCAAAACGCCCACTTGCAACGTTTCTTTCGGTATTGGAAAGGCTTCCAAATTGGTTTTGCCATCCAACGCGACTTTCTTCCCGCTCTTTACAGATTTTTCATAAAATGAGATCGTATTATTAACATTGCTGTAGGGGAATCCAGGGATTAACATGGATATGACTTTCGTGCTATCTTTGGGCAGTTCCACCAACTTGGCGTAACTGAAATCCTTATTCCCATTCGGATGGGCAACTTGAATAACCAGATCACCCGATAAATCAGCGTTCCCCTTATTGTGCAAGGTTATTTTCACCGGGGTCCAGGTGCTTTGCTTCACATTCGCCGCTCCAAAACCAATCTCCGATTGAATTTCAATCTTAGGAGTGTCTTCCGCTCTTGCCGTGCCTCCGAAAAATAGATTTCCTTGCAGCCATAACACAAGGAGCATACAGCCAATTAACCATTTAAATTGCAGATATCCTTTTCTATTCGGGCTTACATTCACGCTATTGACTCCCTTCTCATCCAACCTGTCTCATAAGTAGACGACAAAAATGGAAAAAAGTTTCAATTCCTGACGTAAAAAAACCGCTTCGCTGTCGAAACTCAGCTTGGCGGTTGTTCCCTCATCTATTCATTTCTGGTTTTCAGCTGATGCATTCGCAGCCCTTTGACGGTTAAGCCAATCATAATCACAAGCGCCGCGGCAGCGATCGGTATCCATACATGCAGAAACTCAAAATCCATCAGCACCCAATCGATCATTTTTTCGTCCTTAACAAACATTTCTCCCGCTGTATACCCCAGAATTCCAGCCCCTATGAGCACCAGTATCGGGTATTTCTGCAGCAGGTTCATGACAAGCGTGCTGCCCCAAATAATGATGGGAATACTAAGCCCTATTCCCAAAATAATAACGGTGTTGTTCCCATTCCCCTTGGCAGCAATTGCAAGCACATTATCCAGACTCATTACAAAATCAGCAACAATAATCGTCCATATGGCTTTGCCGAGCGTCGAGGCTTCTTTCACATTCGCGTGACTGTCATCATCGGTAAGCAGCTTGATCGCAATCCAGAAAAGCAGAATCGATCCTCCTGCTTGTATGTAAGGAATGTCCAGCAAGCTTACGGCGACTAATGTCAGTACCAATCGCAGTGCAATGGCCCCGAAAGCCCCCCACCAAACAGCGAGTTTTCGCTGTTCCACCGGCAGATTTTTGCTAGCTAACGCTATAACTACCGCATTGTCGCCGCTTAGGACGATATTGATCAACATAATTTGCAAAAACAGTATGAGCGCATCAATCATGCCTTACAACCTCCCGGAATACATGGCGAACAGGCGACGAAGTCACCTACCGAAGGGTCGTATCGCATTAAAATAAATGCGCGTCTGACACCTTCTTCCTTTGTCCATGAACGATTTCAATAGTTTCCGTTTGTGTGACTGCTCTCTCGATGAGCGCTGGCAAGAAGTCCATGCTGTGCTCGATTTTCTCGACCATTCTGAGATTAGGATTGGTGCTCGGAGATGGCGGAAGAAACAGGGAGCAGCAATCTTCATAAGGTAGAATAGAGATTGGGAATGTGCCAATCTTCTCCGCAATGCGAATAATCTCTTGCTTGTCCATCATCATCAGCGGTTGCAAAAGAGGCAGCGTGACGACACGCCCAATGACGTTTAGGCTGGGCAGTGTTTGACTCGCTACTTGGCCCAAGCTCTCACCAGTGACTAAGCCGCTTAATCCACGTTGATCGGCAATCTGTTCAGCAATGCGATACATCGCTCTTCTTATAAGCGTTACTAATAAATTGTCCTGATACGCTTGATGGATCGATGTTTGCACTTCTGTGAATGGCACAAGGTGCAGCTTGACAGAGTCTGTGTAGGAAGACAATTGGTGGGCCAAATCAATGACCTTCTCCTTCGCGCGCTCGCTTGTGTAAGGAAAGCTATGGAAGTGGATCGCTTCAATCGAAAGCCCTTTGCGCATCGCCAGCCAACCGGCAACGGGGCTATCAATCCCTCCGGAAAGCATCAATAAGGCATTTCCACTCGTTCCTGCGGGGAATCCGCCTGCACCTTCAATAACCTCCGCATACAACAGAACCTGTTCCTCGCGAATCTCTACCCTTAGCTCCACTTCCGGTTGATGAACATCCACCTGCAATCCGGGACTTGCTTGCAGCACATAACCGCCAACCAAATAATTCATGCGCTGCGAATCCAGCGGAAATGATTTATTCACCCTGCGTACGGTCACTTTAAACGTTTTGGGCTGCTTGGGCAGTGCCTGCATAACCTCAAGAGCCATTGCTTGAATCGCTTCGACCTCCATGGGTGCATGATACGCCGGGCTGAATGACGCTAATCCAAATACCCGCTGCAGAGCCGACGAAGCTTCTTCATACGCCGCTCCCCCTAGCTCCACATATACGCGTCCATATTCCGGAATATACCTCAAATCAGGAAATGACCCCAAAACTTTACGAATTTGTGTCATTACGCTGCGCTCAAATCGTTTGCGATTTTTCCCTTTTAGTGTCAACTCGCCAAAACGCAAAATTAAACAATCCGGTTTCATCTTCGTTTCCCCCTTCTTTCCGCTGGTTTCTGTACCATCGGTGCAAGCTCCCTTACTACTCCTCGCAGTGCCGCAAGGAACTGCTCCACATCTTGTTCGTTATGTTCATCCGAGAAGCTGATTCTCAGCCCGCTAACGGCCTGCTCCGGACTGCATCCCATGGCCAGCATGACATAGCTGGGATCAGACTCGTCTGATGCGCAGGCCGACTTCGTAGAAAGGTAGATTTCTCGCTGCTCCAAGGCATGCACAACCACTTCTGCCTTCATGCCTGCATAAGAAAAGTGAACAATATGCGGAGCCATCTCTTCTTCAATCTCAGATCCGGTTAAGCGCAGCTGCGGAATCTCGCGGATTCCTTCAACAAATAAGCGCCGAATATGATATTTATGCGCAGTTTTGGCTGCAAGCTGCTCCGTAGAAATCCGGAGCGCCTTGGCCATTCCTACAATTAGCGGTACGTTTTCCGTGCCTGAACGAAGCCCGGATTCCTGGCCGCCTCCCACAAGCAGCGGCTTGAGCTGAACGCCCTCTCTGCGATAGAGAAGGCCGGCACCCTTAGGGCCTCGGAACTTATGCGCCGATGCGCTGCATAGATCAATGCCCCACTCCTTAAGTCGCAAGGGAAGCTTGGCGATTCCTTGCACGGCATCCACATGGAATAGGATTTTGGGATAATCCGCAAGCAGTTCGCCAATGTCTTGGATCGGCTGAATCGTACCTACTTCATTATTGACATACATGATACTAACCAGAATGGTATCTTCGCAAATAGCCGCTTTCAGGGCTGCTATATCAATACTTCCCGCATGATTAACAGATAAATAAGTGACTCGAAATCCCTCTTGTTCCAGCTGTATGAACACTTCTTTGACCGAAGGATGTTCGATTTGTGTCGTTATCAAATGCTTGCCGCGATTGTGATAGCTGTAGGCCGCGCCTTTGATCGCTAGATTATTGCTTTCCGTGCCGCCGGATGTACAGATGATCTGAGCCGCTAGCACGCCCAGGATGCCCGCCATGACTTCCTTGGCGCTGTTAAGCAATTTCTCCGCTTGGACGCCCAATCCATGAATCGAAGACGGATTGCCATAGTGCTGCTTCATTACTTCGGTTATGGTGTCTATCACTTCTTCATAAAGCGGCGAGGTTGCCGCATAGTCCAAATAAAGCATCACTCACTGATTCCCCTTTTTTCCTATTAAAACGTATAATCGTTGATAACTCAAGCTTGCGCCTAGACACAAAAAGCTGACTCCCGCATGATACTCGCGGAAATCAGCTTCCATCTTTCGTGCATTATAGCGAAAAATTACGTTTATGGGTAAAAACCTTGGATACATAGGCCTGCGTTTCTTGCGGAAGCAAATGGAGCTTATCTGCCAAATCCTGGTCCGTCCGGATCCCTAAGCGATCAATTCGTCCAGGCCCTGCATTGTAAGCAGCAAGCGCAACGCCTTCATTGCCATTGTATTTCTTCACTAAATTACTTAAAAAGTGCGTGCCTGCATCCACATTTTGCTGAGGATCGAACGGGTTCGTTACTCCGAAGCCGCTGCCTGTCCCATCCATAAGCTGCATAAGCCCTTTGGCTCCTGCCGACGATACCGCCTGATGATTAAAACTGGATTCTTGCTGGATGACCGCCTTGACCAAGGATGAATCGAGACCGTATTTGGCACTTGCCTGTTGAATGATATTTTCGTATTGTGAAGTCGTAGAGAACGACTTTCCTGGTGTTTGTAAGGGTGTATACGCCTTGCCTAAAGCGGCCAAAGAACTGGGAACGCTAGTCATCGACGCACCGCCTAATAAAGAGCTCATGGCATCTTGACTGGTAAGCGCAGTTCCCGCAGCCGAACCGGAAGCTTGCCCCATCACAGTCTGCAGCAGCTCACTAAAATCGTTAGCTTCGTCTGTACTTGAAGACTTGGTGTCATCACCGGATAGCAAACTCATTTTACTTAGCATCTGAAGCTGGAGCAATTCTTTCATTACTCTAGGGTCTATGCTGTTCGTGCTGTTCATCCGTCAGACCTCTTTTCTATCATTTCATCGTTATGTTCATTGTACACGTTTTGAGCCCCGGCGACTAGTCTGACTTACGAGCGCTATGAATAAAAAAAAGCCGCTTTGCCGCCCTAAGAGATGAGCGTCTGCATAACGCTTTCCAACAAACTAGCGGATCCTAGTTCCCTTTGGGCTTTGCAATGACAGAGAGCGTCGTGTGAGAAGGAACTATGATCCTCTATATGGCGGGAACTGGGGTAAACGTAGTATGAAAGGGAACTGAGATCCGCTATTTAAGCGAAACCTGCTGATTCCAACCGGGAAATGGTGCAATAGCGGATTGTAGTTCCCTTTGCAGCGGAATATAGCGGTTTTCAGAATTATAGCGTACTGTAGTTCCCTCAAACTCGCGATCATGGCACATTTTTGCCACAATCGAGGCTTGACTGTTCCCTTATCTCCGCGCGATAGCTAAGCTAGAGGATCTCATTCTGCCAAAGCTTGTTTATACCTCCAAACCAGCAGTAATTTGAACACATAAGTACGTTCACAGCTACCTTGTTCTCATCTCATCGCATCTCATTACAGCTCTTCTCTTCTCTTCTCTTCTCTTCTCTTCTCTTCTCTTCTCTTCTCTTCTCTTCTCTTCTCATCATCATCATCTGATCGCATCGAACCACTCCATCGTGATGGGCCGTCTACAACCCAAGCCTGGAGACTGGGGTCAATCTCCAACATTTAAATTCTGGGCAAGCTTCACTCACCCCAACCCAAAAACATGCCTCTTAGACCTTCGTCGATGGTCAAGATGACCTGTCGATAGTTGACTTGACATACGTCCCCAGGCAAGACCCGGCTCCACTCTTCCGTTCCTCCGCATGAACACGTCGTGCAGAAACGTCCCTGGCACCTGTAGGGTACCACCTTAAGATCGTGGCACCCTTCACATGCGAGCAGCTTAATCCCTTTAATCCCTTTTTTCGGGTCCCACAATCCCGAATTAAATCCACCCCAAAACTTATGCTTTCAAAAAAAAGACAGTCATTAGACTGTCTCTCTTCCATTTCAAGAAATATTTTGCTGTAACATTTCATTCTCTTCGGTAAACTTTCTGACAATGACACGAGAAATACGCAAATGATCGGTTTCTTCCACGATAAACATAAACTCGTCATTGTAACTGACTTGTTGGTTCTTGCTTGGCGGAATCTCCGTTTGCGAATAAATCCAGCCGCCGATTGTATCGTAATCATCGGATTCAATCTCAAGACCGAAATACTCATTCACTTCATCAATCAGCAGCAAGCCATCGATGGAGAACGTATTTTCATCCTTCATCTCAATGGTTGGACGTTCTTCGTCAAACTCATCCTGAATTTCACCGACAATTTCTTCCATAATGTCTTCAAGGGTAACAAGTCCTGATGTTCCACCATACTCATCGATCAGCAAAGCCATCTGGCTTTTGCGTTTCTGCATCATTTTCAGCAAATCACTGATATGAATAGAATCCGGAACCGTCGTGATCGGGCGTATAATTTTCTTAATCCCTTTGAGGTTCGCATCCGGTTTAAGTAAATCCTTGATATGAACAAATCCAATAATGTTATCCTTGTCAGGGTCACAGACCGGATAGCGAGTGCGCATTTCTTTGATCGCTATGGCTAAATTCTCCGCATAGGAAAGCCCCGCATACAAGCATTCCATCTCGGTTCGCGGAATCATAATTTCCCGGGCTGTAGTCTCTGCAAATCCGAATATATTGTCAACAAGCGTGAGCTCTGTATTATCTATTAGTCCGTTTTTGTGACTTTCTTTCATGAGAACCCGAATTTCATCTTCGGTGTGTGCCGACTCATGTTCAGTCGTAGGCTC
Source organism: Paenibacillus marchantiophytorum (assembly GCF_014640555.1). Classification (GTDB taxonomy): domain Bacteria; phylum Bacillota; class Bacilli; order Paenibacillales; family NBRC-103111; genus Paenibacillus_E; species Paenibacillus_E marchantiophytorum. The sequence continues at coordinate 208,339 of NZ_BMHE01000001.1, forward strand.
GATCCCTGCACGTCTTAACATCCAATTGGAAATACCGTTCAGAATCCAAATAAACGGGTACATCACTTTATAAAACAATACCATAGGCCCTGCTGAAAGCAGCGTAATTTGCTCTGCCTTACGAATGGCATATGTCTTAGGGAACTGTTCACCTAATGTAATATGCAGTGTGGTCATAAGGGAAAAAGCGATAATAAAAGTAATCGTGTGGAACACCGAATCCGGCAGATGCAGCGGAGCAAACAGCGGTTCCAGAATTTTGGCGAACGTCGGCTCCCCGACATAACCAAGTCCCAATGAAGTCAGTGTAATCCCTAGCTGACATGCACCTAGATAAGCATCGAGATTATTCATGATACCTTGTGCAAACTTAGCATTGCGGCGACCTTCACCAACAAGCGAATCAATCCGACTTCCTCTTACTTTCACCATAGCAAATTCAGCAGCAACAAAAAAACCATTCAACAACACCAGTCCAAACATTAACAGAAAACTGATTAACGTTTCGGGCAAAGGATCTTCCAATACCTTACCTATCCCCTATCAAGCGCGAAGCCGCACCAAGGAGAATAGGTACACCTCCCTTAATTTCGATTTGAATTAAAATATCACTTTTCATTATATAATAATACTGTAAGCATTCAAAGGTGCGAATATGACTCCTGAAGCCAAATAGTACGAGCAAATGGGAGTATATGCACTAAAATGAGGCCCTAACGAGTATCTACCCCTTAATTATCGGACTTAAACGTGAATTCACCTGTTTTTTTTCAAAAAAAAGAAAAACAAGCCGATCTCTCGGCTTGCTTCTCTACACTTAACCATAATAAGGGACTAATAAAAAATAGGCGGCAACCGCAATAAATCCAAGCGCAATGGACCAAGCGCCAAGCCCCTTGTTCCCCATAAGAAGCGCGATAATGCCAAGCACAATACCGGAAACCCCAAGCAGAACAGGCCAGACAAACAGGGAGGCCAACGCCACGAACAAAGCTATATACCCAACAGCCTTATTGCGTGTAACAGCCTCAACCAACTCTTCAATCTCTTCATCAGGAACATCCGAGTAGGCATCTGCATGATCAGATGACTTGTTTCTGTACGGCTCTGCATCGTAGAATCTCCGGGTAGGAGCTGTGATCTCGGCTGCGTATTCTTCCTTATGGTTCAGCCCGCCTTCTGTGCGGAACTGGTCGCGTTGGAACCGCTCCTTCGTCGCTTTGTCCATGAAATCGTCGTTGTTAGTCATGGGGCCTCCACGCTGAACTTACAATTTCTTCTTGGCTTTGAATGTGTGACAGCACGTATTGGCAACATTGCTTGCAGCATCTTGATGATCCGTATCAAATGATTCCCCAGCAAACTCTTCGTTATAATTGGCGGTTGCATGTTGATCAACTTCAATCATGATGGTTCCTGCATGACAGTTGTTGCCTTGCTTCCAATATTCGCAATTGGCAACTGAACATTTTACATCTGGCATCGTCAACACCTCCATTAACAATTTGCCCGTCAAAGAGGTGGTCTATGCTCACTGCAAGCTGTCAGATAGCACCAAGAACATCGCATGGGACCACAGCAGGGGCAGCGGGGGTTCGCCGCATTTCTGCAGCCACTCCGCGTAAGCATCCGGGGATCTCAAGGCGTCTGCGACTTGCTCAGGCAAGCGCCCTAGTGAATCTGCTTTACTGCCTATCCACGCCAAAGAGCGCCGCGCTTCCTCCAGATGGCCAAGTTCCTTCTGATACCAACCATACCAAGCTGTTAACAGCAGCCACTCGCCGCCGCCGAAATAGCGATCCTCGGCATAACGCTGAATGCCACCATGCTTCAAATCCGCCTCAATGGCTTGCACTGTGCTGCGCATAACCGGATCTGTGACTTCACAAACACCGAATGGAACAGCAAGCCAAAGCAGGCTCGCATCGACGCCAGACAAGGCTGGCTGCCATATTTCATCAATGCAGTGAATCGACTTCACGAAACGGCCCTCATGAACGCAATGCTCAAGGATGAACCCTTTGATCATTGCCGCTTTTTCAAGCAGCTCTGAACGCCCTTCAAGCTCCCCTAGCGCCTTCAATCCTCCGTATACACAAGCTAAGGTCGCAGGATGAACATAATCCGGATTCTCTTCCCAGCAATCGAAATTCGGATAATGCCAGAACGTCATCAAATAATCAACGGTAATCTCAATGCTTTCACGCAGTTCATCCAACATATGACGGTGCCCCGTTTTTTTCACATGCTCCGTAAGACCCCACAGCCAAGCTCCGTAACCGTCGAGCTGAAAGTGTCCCCATTCAGAAACATCGTCGCGGCCATCCAAATGATAGCGCGTACCCAAAAATTCGGACCGATCAATCCACTCATGGCGCTCATGCTTCTGAACTAAAGCATCAACCTGCGAGCGCTTATCCTGGAGAACACGGCCGACCCATTTATAGAACAAACCTGCGCTCTCATTTTCATCCACACGGTCCATCGCATTGGCGATGAACGTCCCATCTCTGAGCCAACTATAAGCGTAAGGCGCAAAAAGCGGAGAAGCAATATATCCGCCACGGGGGTGCTGATTCAATTTGATAATGGAGATACTGCTTGTGATTAACTCGTCGCGTTCCATGCGTCCAAGCCTCCTCTAAAAGAAAAAAGATGCGCGAATATTCGGCATCCCTTTTATCTTTTGTACGTAGATTGTTTTTATACTTTTTCGCCTTGCATACGACGCTGCGTGATGTAATCTGTTTCGTAATAGGAAAGATCCTCACGAAGCTCTTCGAATACTTTGGACAATTCAATCGTCAAATCACGCACTTCACGTGAAGGTTTTTTGCGGAAGCGGATGGCATCTTGTCCCGTATAAGCATAACGGCCATCTTCGGAATAGCATTCATTTTTGGGATAGAAAAATGTATTCACGCAAGTATGATATACCTCATACAACACTTTTTCCGAAAAATCCACATTAAAAGTAGGACGTCTCAAGCTAACGCCCAATTTCTCATACGCCACTTCACAAAATACTAAAAGATGACGAGTATCTTGAAGATAACCTCGGTAAAATTCATCCATAGCGGGATCATTCTCCACATTTAACAGTGAGAGCGAATGTTGATTCAGAAACAGCTCCATTTTGGCAGTCGTTTCTTTTAACTTCGTACGCGTTGAATCACAAATATTTTTCACATTAAAAACAGCCATTTATGAAGACCTCCTCTAATTGCGCTATTCCTATCCTACCATAAATTGACCTGAAAAGGTATATGTAATCCGCCAGTTTCCATGCATAAAACAATCCGCTGCTCCTAACTCTAAGGAAAGGTTATTTGTTTCGTTCATTTCTTTCATTGAATGCGAAGCCAGCCTAGAAGGAGGTTTGTTCATGCGGCGATATTTATCTACTATTACTCTAGCTCTTGGTTTAGGAATCATCCTCTTTCCTCATCACTCTAATAACGAAACCAAACCAGGCCCGGAAGTGTATAGTGCAAAGTATGAGACGAATTCGAAGTTAGCTCTCCTCGAACAGGATGTGAAGCTGACAGACGATTTGTGCAGAACCCAATGCTCAACCGACTATGTGAAAATGATTTCCCAGATCGAAGCCGGAGAACAACCAGACAAGGTCTTAACCAGCATGAAGTCTGCGCACGAAAAAATGGATGTGCTTATTTGGACGAAACGCAGTCAAACCATTGAGCAAGGGGTAAAAGCCGGAGAAATACCTGTTTCTTATAAAGATCAAGCTGCTGCTTATTTGGCGGAAGCCAAAGCTGCGGCAGAATCGGGAAGACACTACCAATCCCCGAAATTCGGCGCTGGGCAGCAAGTTTATTTTGTCCAAGGACTTCCCGCATCGAATGGTGAGAACTCGCTGATTGGCGTCATCCATCAAGATATTTTGCATCAAGTTACGGATCATCAGATGAAAAATTTGCGCCTTGAACCTTATCCCAATGAAAATAGATGGAAAGTGGAATCGGTCGATACCGACACGCTGAAAGATAAAGTGGTTGATCATCCGGAAGATAATCAAGGTACCAGCCATTATCACCAAAATGAAGTTGTCGTCAAATTCAAGCAAGACCCTACCGAAGCTCAACTGGCACAGATCAAAAGTGAGATTAAAGCGACATCTGTTCAAAAAATCGGTTATACCTTTGTCTTCCGCACGGAAGGCATGGAAGCCAAAGCCCTTATGGCTTATTTCGGCAAATGGGATGTTGCCTATGTTGAGCCTCATTTTCTTTATCTAACGAATGATTATTATGATGATCAGGAAGAAGATACGACCGATACGACTAAGTCCAATTATACAGATTCACAGAATTCACAAACGTCTAGCATAGCGCCAAACTTCAAGCCGAATGACAATTTATTCAGCAAATATCAATGGAATCTCCCTCTGATTGAAACCGTCGAAGGGTGGCAATTCAATCGCGGCGCCAAAGATGTTATTGTCGCTGTTGTAGACACGGGAGCTGATCTGCAGCATCCTGACTTAAAGGGGCAACTGCTGCCAGGCTACAATGTGATTACCGGCAACGATCAACCGCAAGATGATGTGGGACATGGCACACATGTTACAGGCGTCATTGCTGCGATCGTCAACAACAACCTGGGTGTTGCGGGGATGACCTGGTACAACAAAGTAATGCCGGTCAAAGTGTTGGATCAGACAGGTGCAGGCAGCACCTACTCCGTTGCTCAAGGGATTATCTGGGCAGCCGATCATGGCGCCAAGGTGATGAATTTAAGCCTCGGGAATTACGCCGACTCCGGATTTCTGCACGATGCCATTAAATACGCCTATGACAAAGACGTAGCGCTCATCGCGGCGAGCGGCAACGATAATACAGAAAGACCAGGCTATCCTGCTGCTTATCCGGAAGTATTCGCCGTAGCTGCCAGTGATTCAGAAAATAAAAAAGCTCCTTTTTCCAACTATGGTGATTACATTGATGTGACTGCGCCTGGTGTAAGCATTGCGAGTACGTATCCTGACAATCAATATGCGGCCTTATCCGGGACTTCGATGGCAAGCCCTCACGTGACGGCATTGGCAGCGTTGATCCGATCCACGAATCCCAATTTGAAAAATACCGACGTGTACCAAATCATGAGAGACTCAGCTCAAGACTTGGGTACAACTGGTTTTGACAAATATTTTGGCTACGGGCTGATCGATGTCTCCAAAGCCATCCAATTGGCCGAAAAACGAACAAGCACTAGCTTTAATTGGTCCAAAAACTGGTTTACCCAGCGGTTCATCTCCCAGAAATATGCATGGAGACTCAATGACAATGGCTTAGCGAAAACCAGCGAATCGAAAACTAATTTCTGATTTATCAGGCTGCCCTGGGAGGTTTACGGACCTTGGGGCAGCTTTTTGCGTGACCCTATATAAAAATAAATACCCGCAAGGCCTAAGCCTTGCGGGTAACCGACAGTATGGAAAGTTTGCCGTAAGCCGGGTTCTGTACTTCCGGTGGTCATAGCGGGCGTCTGTCCCCTGCCACCATTGAAGCGACAATCATCTATCTAGGCCATACATTGCTGCACAGCTCAAGCGACCAACCCGAACGCGTCTCAGGCGAAGACTGCCGCCTCGAAAGCGGCTAGCGTTCCTCTAGGTCTTGCTCCAAGTGGGGTTTACCAGGATCTATGTCACCATAGAACCTCGTGGTCTCTTACACCACGGTTCCACCCTTGCCTGATCTTGTCCGAAGACAAGCCATCGGCGGTCCATTTCTGTGGCCCTATCCTTCAACTCGCGTTGACTGGACGTTATCCAGCACCCTGCCATATGGAGCCCGGACTTTCCTCTCGCTGTGGCTTACCCACAGCCAGCGATTGTCTGTCAAACTTTCCGACGCATTTGCTAGTATACTAGGAATGCCTTTGAATTACAACTCTGTTTGTTCTATAAAAACTGAAACGGTTCTGTATCGACCGCGGATGCCAGCACCTGCGTATCCGTTTTGGTCAGTTGCGCGGCGAGATAATCGGCCACGCCGCGCTTCATGATCTTCTCGACGTTGTGCCCAACGTCGATCAAGGTCAACCCCGCAGCCAACGCATCATGCGCGGTGTGGTAGTCGATGTCGCCGGTGACCAGCACATCGGCGCCGGCAAACATGGCGTGCCGCATGTAGCGGCCCCCGGAGCCGCCCAGCACGGCCACCTTGCGGATGGGCCGCGTTAGATCCCCGACGACGCGCACCGCCGGCACGTCGAAGACCTGCTTCGCGAGCTCGGTCAGCTCGCGGAGCGTCATGGCCGCGGGCAGCTTGCCTACGCGCCCCAGCCCGAACACTCTACCCTTGAGGTCCATCGGGTAGAGGTCATAGGCCACCTCCTCATAGGGGTGGGCCTTGAGCATGGCTTGAACCGCCTTGCGCTGGACGCTCGCGGTTACAATTGTCTCTACGCGTACTTCCTGTACGCGCTCAAGCTTGCCCGCTTCCCCGATATACGGGTGCGTCCCTTCCTGCGGCAGGAACGTGCCCGTGCCGGGGATGTTGAAGCTGCAGTGGCTGTACTGCCCAATCCACCCCGCGCCCGCGGTGAATAGGGCATCCAGCACCGCCTGATGATGCGTCTCAGGGACGAAGACCACAAGCTTCTGCAGCTTCTCGGTATGCACATCTTCCAGATGCGTAAGCTCCGATAAGCCAAGCTTGTCCGCCATCATATCGTTGACGCCGCCTTCGGCCACATCCAAATTCGTATGGGCAATATAGACCGCGATGTCATTCTTGATTAATTTCTCATATAAACGGCCTGCCGGTGTATCCGTTTGAAGATGCGCAAGCGGCCGGAAAATAATCGCATGATGGGCGATTATTAAATTGGCTCCAAGCTCAATCGCTTCTTGAACGACCTCATCGGTAACATCCAGGGCGACCAGCACTTTTTGAATTTCTTTTTGCAGCGAACCTAACTGCAAGCCAATTTTGTCATCCGGCATCGCATAATGCTTGGGCGCCAGCTGTTCGAACAGCTGAACTACGGTTTGACCTTTTGCAAACATGCGAGTACCTCCTTGATCTCATTCATTTCTTGTCTCACTTGGGCCGCTTTCTCGATGGAAGCTTCTGCAGTTGATCGACCCAGTTGATCCTCAATCATCGCCAGCTTCCTTAATTCACTTTCCCACTTTGCAAACCATACATCCGGTGCTTGATGGATCAAATAAGGCCCCATTTGAAACAGGCGCTCCTGTGAAACCTTTAAGCCTCCTGCAAGCAAGCGTTCCGTGTACAGGTCTGCCAGCTTTGCTCTCTCTTCCGCGGGTACAGCAACAGCCGTTAGAATTTCATAGATTTTGCCGTCTTCCTCCAGTATGGTTTCCGACTCCAGCTTCCACCCTTGTTCTAACAGCCAGCGTCGAACATGGTCTTCTCCAACGTTCGGCTGCAAAATGAGATGGGTCACTCCAGTAAGCTTATGTTTCCCCGCCTCCAGAATGCTTGCCATCAGACTGCCGCCCATACCGGCAATTGTGATCACATTCACTTCGCCTGCTTCAATCACCGCTAATCCGTCGCCGGATCTTACACTTATTACTTTAGACAAGCCGCTCTCAAGCACCTGCCTTGTCGCAGCTTCATATGGACCTGGATTTACCTCACCCGCCACAGCAAACAAAATAATACCCCGCTGAGCCAAATAAGTTGGCAACAGGGCATGATCCGATCCAATATCCGCGACTTTGGAACCTGCAGGAACACGATCTGCAATCATTTGCAATCTTTTCGATAATTTCACCATACGTTACATTACCCACTCTACCCATTTTTTACGAAACAAAAATAACGCGATGCCCGCAGAAACTAATTTAGCTGTAAAAGACAATTGGATGACGCGTGCTGTCATATCGACATCAACTAAGAATGTCATAGCCTCTGGCGCAAACCAAGCGATGCCGCCAACCAGAAGCAATACACCAGCCGCCTGCTTATTCGTATGATGCGCAAGCCAAGCAATCCATATGAGTACAATACTCACCGGTATCCAACTAATTTCGAGTGAGAACCAGCCTGGACTCTCCAACTTATGCAGAAGCAGCCAGCCATAAGTGCCTACTAAGCCCAACCAACCGCAAAGCTGATAAATCGCCATGCGTCCTACAAGGCCATTAAATAACCATACAACACTGCAGAAAGCTAAATATCCTACATAGGCATAGGATGACTGAACTTCATGTATGTCCATCAAGTATAGACCAAGAAGCAGCAATGCAACCGAAGCAACCCCACAAAGCAGATAGGAAACTACAGGAGCTTTCGTGAACTGCCGGTAAGCAAACCCATAACAAATGATGACAAAAAGCGTGGAAATTCCAATTTGCATTGGCATTCCAAAAGAGTTAAAATTAAGAGCAGATAAGGCCAGAGCGGCAATCACCGCCATAACGACTAACCATATTTTCCAATTACTGTTTGCTACCGAGGTTGCGGATACCCCCATTAATGAAGCCGGTTTAGGCGTCGCCTCATCCACATACAAATTCAATAGAAAATCACAATAGTGCTCGGGAAGCAGCTTGCTTCTGCGCCAATGATCGATTTCCCTTACAATCACTTTTCGTTTCTCAGCATCCATTTCGTCGCTCACCTTCCTAGCTACTTTATCGGTGATTTTGCCCTTAATTTTTAGACATAATTTTCATAAAAAAAGACCCCGCCGAATATGGCAGGGCCCTCTCACAGCGTCTTTATTCTAAGAAATCTTTCAAACGTTTGCTACGGCTAGGATGTCTCAACTTACGCAACGCTTTCGCTTCAATCTGACGAATCCGCTCACGTGTTACGCCAAACACCTTACCTACTTCTTCCAATGTACGGGTACGTCCATCATCAAGACCGAAACGCAAGCGAAGCACATTCTCTTCTCTTTCCGTCAACGTATCCAGGACATCCTCAAGCTGTTCCTTCAGAAGTTCATACGCAGCAGCATCTGCCGGAGCCAATGCTTCTTGATCCTCAATGAAATCTCCCAAATGCGAATCGTCTTCTTCACCAATTGGTGTTTCCAGCGATACCGGTTCTTGTGCGATCTTCATGATTTCACGAACTTTGTCGGTGCTCAAATCCATCTCTTTGGCAATCTCTTCCGGCGTTGGTTCGCGCCCCAGTTCTTGCAGCAATTGGCGAGAAACACGGATTAATTTATTAATGGTTTCGACCATATGTACAGGAATCCGAATCGTTCTCGCTTGGTCAGCAATAGCGCGAGTTATCGCTTGACGAATCCACCACGTCGCATAGGTACTGAATTTGTAGCCTTTGGTATGATCGAACTTTTCAACGGCTTTAATGAGACCCATGTTTCCTTCTTGGATTAAATCAAGGAAAAGCATGCCGCGGCCTACATATCTTTTGGCGATACTGACAACGAGTCGCAAGTTCGCTTCTGCCAAGCGTCTCTTCGCTTCTTCGTCCCCATTTTCGATCCGTTTGGCTAAACCAACTTCATCTTCCGCAGAAAGAAGCGGCACACGACCAATTTCCTTCAAATACATCCGAACTGGATCATTAATCTTAATTCCAGGCGGCAAAGCCAGATCATCATCGAAGTTGAATTCATCGCGTTCGTTCTCTTCCGGATTCATCGAATCCTCATCAGATTCATTCCCAACATCGATACCTTGCTCTGAAAGCTGTTCAAAAAACTCATCGATTTGTTCTGGATCCTGATCGAAGGGAGCTAATTTCTCCATAATATCCTTGTAAGTAAGTGAGGACCGCTTTTTCCCCTGCTCAATAAGCTGGTCTTTCACCTGGTCCAGGGTCAACTCTGTCTCTAGTTCTGTACGCTGATCATTCGCCATAGTACGGACTCCCTCCTCCCTAGTCATTCAGCAATTCTAAGTTGACTTCAATCGTTTTTCTAGGGCGATAATTTCAATTGCTATTTGTGCTGCTCTTAGATGGTCGCCCGCGCGCTCGGCGCGAACTCGTTCTTCTTTCTTGCGTTCAACTTCATCTTGCATAGGAACTTTGCGAATTTGGCGAATATAGTCGTCAATCACTTGTTCGTTCATTCCATGACCAGCTCCCATCATAACAATGGAACTAGCCAAGCTCTCCAGCTGTTCGTCTTGCAGCATGGCAATGTATCGGCTTGCATCCGGCTCAGCATTCTGAGCGTAGTAAGCATATAAATAAGCAGCTAAGACTGCGTGAGCTTCAACATTGAACTGATCACCCAATTGTGCTTCCACGTGGGTACAAACATCTCGATCATGCATCATTACAGCAAGAATTAATCGTTCTGCATTGTGATAAGCGGGCAAAAGAGAAGGCGTTTTCTTACGTGTTCGTTCCGCTGTTCTCCCATTATTCATAACATTATTCCACAGAATTGGTTTATTATCCCCATCTGGTCGGTTTTTTTCCGATTGCAGCAAGATTTCATGAAGGTCAAGCTTCATGGCTTCATACGAGGAATCTGGGAATTCTGACGCCAATTGTTTCAAATAATGTTCGCGCTCCATTGGAGAATGGAGATCACTGATTAATTTTACAGCGGATTGCAGATAACGCAGTCGGTCACCGTCCTCATGCAACTTAAAATTTCTGCGGATATACAAAAGCTTATATTTCATCGACGGTACGGCAGGTTCAATGATCTCCCGCACAAATCGGTCAAAACCATAATTTCTGACATAATCATCAGGGTCTTTGCCATCCGGCAGCATTGCCACTGTCACTCGGCTTCCCGTTTCTTCCAAGATCGGAATGCTTTTGAAAGCTGCAGATTGACCGGCATTATCCCCGTCATAACAAATGACGATTTGGTCCGCATTGCGGTTCAGTAAAGCTGCATGCTCCTTAGTCAAAGCGGTCCCCATTGTAGCGACACCATTGCTGATACCAGCTTCCCAAGCTTTGATTACATCCACATAACCCTCGAAGAGCACAGCTTGTTGAAGCTTTCGCATATTGGGCCTAGCCTGGTGAAGGTTGTACATCGTTCTGCTCTTGTTGAACAAAATGGACTCTGGACTATTCAGATACTTAGGCTGCCCATCTCCCATTGATCTGCCGCCGAAGGCAATCACTTTGCCAGTAGCGTCACAAATAGGAAAAATAATGCGTTCGCGAAATTTATCGACATAGCCGTTCCCTTCATGTTTGGCTGAGAGCAATCCGCCCTTCTCCATGAGTGCCAGATCAAACTCACGTTTCTCGAGCTGTTGAACGAGTGTATCCCACATCGCCGGAGCATAACCAATCTGAAACGTATCGATCAGCTTATCCGAAATGCCTCGTGATGCCAAATATCCTTTGGCTACTTTGCCTTGATCCGTATTGCCAAGAATGTAATGATACAGTTTCGCCGTAAAATCATATGCCTTCAGTAAAGTAGCTTTCTCTTGCTGCTGCTCGTTCTGTTCCTCGGTCGCTTCTTCCCATGTGATGGGAATATCTGCTTCCTCGGCAAGCTTGGTGATGGCTTCAGCGAAGCTTAGTCCTTCAATCTCCATAATGAAACGAATTAAATTGCCGCCTACATTACAGCCAAAGCAACGATAAATTTGTTTCTCTGGTGTAACTGTAAAAGAAGGACTTTTCTCGGAATGGAAAGGACATAGTCCCTTCATATAATGCCCTTGTTTGCTCAAATGCACGTGCCTGCCAATTACATCAACGATGTCATGGCGCTTGAGTACAGCCTCAATGACCTCTTCAGGTATGCGTCCGTACCGCATTTTTTATTCCACCTACAATTCAGGTCGCTTTTCCGACTAATTACTATTCGCTACTCATTTTCGATTTCCTGCAAATATTTTAAAAGTTTTGTCAAACCATGTAGAAAATTTTTACGATCTTCCTCTGTGAACGGTTTTGGACCCTTGGTATGCTTGCCGCTTCTGCGCATTTTTGCCGATACGTGGCGACGTTCCAATAGGAAATCAATCGAGCTATTGGTATATTCCTGCCCTCGATTCGTCAAGCATATAGAACCCTTTGCCAATCCCAAGGCGGCGAGACCGAAGTCCTGGGTGACCAAAATATCTCCTGGCTTAATCTGATTGGCGATGTACAGATCAACAGATTGGTCCGATCGGTCCACTTGAACGACCTTCACGCCAGGGTTTTCCTTCATCCGATGATCAAAAGAGGCAACTAGAACAACTTGTACACCAAACTGCCTACCTGCGTGCTCAATTTCAGATTTCACGGGACAAGCATCGGCGTCAACGATGATGCATCTCGTTCGCATGTGGTTCAGCCCCTGCCCTTAAATGAAATCTCACCGTACTATTATATACGATGGACTTGCAAAAAATCCTGCTAGGATAAACATAAAATCCTACTGGATTCGTTCAATATGATCCATAACCAAGCTTGCTGTTTCTTCGACCGCACGATTTGAGACATCAAAAATTACACAACCGATTTTGCTCATAATTTTATCAGCAAAAGCCAGTTCTAATTTAATACGTTCTACATTCGCATAGGTTGCATTTTCTGCAAGTCCAAGTGTGCGCAGACGTTCCTGGCGGATCACATTCAATTTATCAGGATCAATGCGCAATCCAATGATCTTGTCTTTGGGCACGGTATAGATGGCAGCGGGCGGCTGCATTTCAGGGACTAACGGCACGTTGGCCACTTTGAACCTTTTGTGCGCAAGATACATAGATAGCGGCGTTTTCGAAGTTCGAGATACGCCTAATAGGATGATATCGGCCTTTTGAATCCCGCTAAAGTCTCGCCCGTCGTCATATTTGACTGCAAATTCAACGGCTTCTACCTTTTTGAAATAATCCTCATCCAACGGATGAATCATGCCTGGTTGTCTGCGCGGTTCTTGTCGCAGTGCTTGCCCAAGCGTCGCAACGACAGGTCCCAAGAGATCGATATGCGGAATATCGTATTGTTGAGCCTTCGTTATCAGGTCGTCTCGCAGCTCTGGTATGACTAAGGTAAAGACAACAATACCGCCATGAATGCGAATCGCATTCACTACTTTATCAATACCCTCAAAATCATGGATAAATGGCGCTCTTACAATCTCCACCGGTGCAGGGTGAAACTGCATGGCAGCCGCGCGTACGACCGACTCTCCCGTCTCGCCAACAGAATCAGATACGACATAGACCCGAGTAGGTAATGGATGGTCCATCTTTCCTTAGCCCCTTTCAGCAGGGACGAGGCCCTGCATTGTCATTAGTATGTAACGGTTATGAGAACAGAACGAAAGCATAAAAAAACTCACCGATATGCGGGCAGCACAAGGGCGAGGTGTTTTCCACCACATCATAGCAGACGCAAAATCACATGTCAAATCAACACGTTGGCCGTAAATGCTATATATTATATTTCTCCATTTGTTCAATAAATCCTCTTGATTTCCATTGCACGCCAATATGTACATCCATATAAGCACGCATACAAGCTTTCAACTGGTTTTTCGTTTCATCCTTCACCTGAACCGCACCTAATCTGCGCATATCCATCCTAGGAAATAACTTTAGTAGTTTGTACGTCCCTTCCCCTATAGGAAGCGCAACCGCATCTTTATAGCGGCAGCGTGTGCAGAGCGTCCCGCCCATGGCAGGGCTAAAACTAGCCATACCGGTTGTTTCTCCGCAGGATACACAGGCATCTGTCACAGGCAAATAGCCAGCCAACTCAAACATTTTCATTTCATACAGGTGAACGACAATTTGCATGTCCTTGCCTTCTTGAATAGCCATTAATCCTGCTTTGAGCTGTTCAAATATATAGGCGCTTCCTTCTTCGTCACCGAGCATCCGATCCGTCATTTCAACCAAATAGGATGCATGGGCAGACATATGAAGGTCTTCCCTCAAGGCATGATGGGCTTCAATAATCTCAGCGCTATTAAGCGAACCCATCTGACCTTTTTGTTTAAAAAAAACAAAATCGCCGTACGTAAAAAGCTGCGTGACGGCGGCATGTCTACTTTTCACTTTCTTCGCACCCCGAGCCATAACGCCAACCTTACCCAGCTCGGGGGTGAACAGACTAATGATCTTGTTCCCCTCTCCATAGTCCATACTACGGAGCACGATCCCCTGTACACTACGCAGCAAATGATTTCCCCCATGAAATGCCGCTCTGGACTTACGAACATTTATTTACATATTCAGACCCTCGAGCGGCTCTTCGTTACTTTGATCCTCTTCCTGCACTTCGGTATCCATTCCCGGCTCACCGGTTACTTGCTTGTACAGTAAGTAGGCGTCTACATCACCGGTCTTTGAAAAATACGTCCACGAAAAGTCTTTCATGTTCAGCATCCTCCCCATCGAACGTGATGTTCATAGGATGTGCAGAGAATGCATCTCTATGCGATACAATAATTGGAACTCTTTAGGTAATTACAATTAATCGTGACGGAACCCAAGATCACGCAGTACTCTATCTTGGTTTCTCCAGTCTTTCTTCACTTTGACCCAAAGTTCTAAGAAGGTTTTGGAACCAAGCAGCGTCTCAATGTCTCTACGCGCTTGTCTGCCGATCTCTTTGAGCAAGGCGCCTTGCTTCCCGATCACGATTCCTTTTTGGGAATCACGCTCAACAAAGATTACAGCCGAGATATGAACTACGCCATTAGGCTCGACACGCATATCTTCGATCTGAACAGCTATGGAGTGCGGAATTTCTTCCCGTGTCATATGCAAAATTTTCTCGCGCACAAGCTCCGCGCAGACGAACTGCTCCGGATGATCCGTAATCTGATCTGCTGGGTAGTATTGGGGCCCTTCCGGCAAATAGCGAATAATTTGTTCCAACAAAGTTGTCACGTTATTCCCTTTGAGCGCAGAGACCGGCACGATTTCAGCAAAATCATACAGATCCTTGTAATTCGTAATCACAGCTAACAAAGCTTCAGGTTGCACCATGTCTATTTTGTTCAAAACCAGAATGACAGGCGTTTCAATCAGCTTTAACTGTTCGATAATATAACGGTCGCCACCGCCAATGCCATCGACGACATCAACCAAGAACAGAACGGCATCCACTTCTCCAAGCGTACCATGAGCAACTTTACTCATATAATCGCCTAATTTGGAAGTCGGTTTATGAATACCAGGCGTGTCCAGGAACACGATCTGGCCGCTACCTGACGTATAGACACCATGGATTTTATTTCTGGTGGTTTGCGGTTTGTCGGACATAATGGCAATCTTCTGCCCGATAATTTGATTCATAAGCGTTGATTTCCCTACGTTCGGACGTCCGATGATAGAGACGAATCCTGATTTAAATTCTTTTTTAGCCACTTCTAGTTATCCTCCATTTGCGTGCAAATCTTTCGTTGTAAAAGCGCCCGGCAATAAAGCGGACACGGTTGTTTCTGCGAAATCCCCTTGGAGACTGCCCAAATATACCGGCATATCCGGCGAACAGAGCTCAACAAGCACCTGACGGCATACGCCGCAAGGAGAAATCGGCCCATCTGTGTCTCCCATCACGGCGATGGCTTGGAATGAACCCGCTTTGTGTCCATCGGCAATAGCCCGAAACATCGCCGTGCGCTCTGCGCAATTCGTTGGTCCATATGCCGCATTCTCCACATTGCAACCATAATGTACATGACCGTCTGCATCTAGCAGCGCGGCACCTACCTGAAAATTCGAATAAGGGGTATATGCGCGTTTCATTGCTTCTTTAGCATGTTGAATAAGTTCTTTAGGGTCCATCGAAGACAGCCTTCTCTCCACATATAATAAGGTTATAGCATGTTTAGGCAGGAAAAAGCGAGGATTGTTACAGCGACACCAATTAATGCCCCCAGAAAGAGGGCAGGAAAAGGTCGCGTCTTCTTATCATATAGCATGATAAAAATAATGACAGCCATCGTATACGCAAGCAAAGCTACGATGGTTTGTGAGACGAAAATAGCCATTACCGTCGCAATGGCAAAAGCAATAGCCGTCAACAGGCTTGGTCGAACCAGCTTCCCCTTGTCTGAGAACCGGGTTTCAATGACGATGACGGTCAAAATAACGAGAGCAAGCAGCACCCAAATCGTACCTGCAGAAATTTGGGTTTCGTTTAACCTGGATCTACGCAGCAGGAGATCGATTGGTTCATAGAACACAATCATGCCAACAATGACGGCAAATCCTGCGGACACCAAGACAGACGCCGCGGCGACGTCCTTCGCTATTTTGGCTAACGGATGGCGGTCTGGCATCGCCAAATCCACCGTTTTTTCCACAGCCGTATTAATTAGTTCCGTCACGATCATTAATGTAACCGCTAATAATATGAACAGAATATCCGTTTTGGGCAATTGAAAAAAAAGGGCTGCCAGTAAAACAAGAAAAGCAACGCAAAAATGGAACTTCATATTGCGTTGCGTATCCAGAGCATATTTGATTCCTTCGTAGGCGTACCTGAAGCTTCTGCGCCATTTACGGAAGCCGTCGTTCATTAGCGTGTCAAACCTGCCTTCAGCAAAATATCCTCCTGCTTAGCAAACATGACTTTCTCTTCTTCCTCACTTTGATGGTCGTAGCCGATCAAATGCAGGAAGCCGTGAACGAACAGAAATCCAAGCTCTCGCTCCACAGAATGACCATACTCTTCCGCTTGCGCGATCGCGCGTGGAACCGAAATAATAATATCGCCAAGCGGCTCAATGAAGGATTCCGACACCATCTCATCGTCCTCCAACCCTTCGGTATCCGCACCCTCATCCTCATAGTTAATCTGAATTTCATCCTCACCGAACTCACTCATCGCGAAGGAAAGCACATCCGTAGGCTTGTCTAAGTCGCGGTATTGCTTGTTCAGCTCTTGTATCGCTTGATCATCAACAAAAGTTAATGCTACTTCTCCAGCCGCGATGCCTTCAAGCTCACCTGCCAAACGCAGCAGTTCTTCCACTTTCTCGATAAAAGCAGGCGTGATTTCTTTCACTTCCTGCTCACTGCTCCACTCTAGCGTCAAATCTAAGCTTGCCATTCCTGTTGTCCCCCTTTGTGAGCTTCTTATCTTTATGTTCCTGATTTCTTGGGCGCCAGTTCACTTGGATATTCGATCCGAGAATGAAAAATGCCTAACAAGGTTTCATTTAATGTCTTCGCGATCTTATCGAGTTCTTTGAGTGTAATATCACATTCATTGAACTGACCGTCATCCAAACGGGATTTGATAATCTTGTGCACCATGGAGTCAATTTGTTCAAGCGTTGGGTTGCGGAGCGAACGAACAGCTGCCTCAACACTATCCGCAATGCCAACGATAGCGGCTTCCTTGGATTGGGCCTTGGGCCCCGGATAGCGGAAATCCTCTTCGCGGATCTCCTTGTCGCTGCCTTCTTCCTCCGCTTGCTTCATCGCTTTATGATAAAAATAATGGAGCAAGGTTGTCCCATGGTGCTGCTCGGCGATATCCCGAATCGGTTTCGGCATTTTGTAATCCTTCAGCATTTCTACCCCATCCCGCGGATGGGCAATGATGATGGATTTGCTCAAATTCGGATCGATACGGTCATGCGGATTCTCTATATTCGTTTGATTTTCGATGAAATAGCTTGGTCGCTTCGTCTTGCCGATATCGTGATAGTACGATCCTACACGGCACAGCAGCCCATCCGCTCCAATAGACTCGGCAGCAGCTTCCGATAAATTCCCCACCATAACACTGTGATGATACGTGCCAGGCGTCTCTGTCAAAAGCTTGCGCAGCAGCGGATGATTCGGATTGGAAAGCTCCACCAGTTTAAGCGGTGACAGAATGCCGAAAGCAACCTCAAAAAAGGGCAGCAAACCGATAACAAACACGACGGTAAGCAATCCTCCTGCAGCTGCGAATGACAGCGATATCAAGGCTTCCTTCTGTTGAAAGTGATCTTCCATCAGCAGCATGGAAGTAATCGTGAGCATCGAGAAGAAAGCTATCATAAGACCAGCCTTCAATATCGTAGCACGTTGACTGGCCCTTTGAATCGTGAATACAGCGCTAAAGCATATGACTAAGCTGACTAGTCCGTAACGGAAATCAAAGAGCAATGTATGCTCCGTATTGAAAATGATGCTTGCCATCAAAGAGAATAGCACCGAAGAAACAAAAGCAAGCGGCGCATCAAGCAGGATCGCAATTAAGATGGTGCCCAAAGCTGTAGGAGCCAAGTAACCAATATACGGATAATCCAGATTTTGAACAAGAGAAATAATCTTCATACTGATAACATTGATGAGAAAAATAAGAATCAGCATAACCAGTTGAGAGTTGTTGTATTTAATCGGCAGTGAGCTCTGTTTGACAAACATAAACACTACCAAAGACAACAAGGCCGCAAGTATACTCAACCCGAACTGAGGCAAATAATTGGCTTTATCCTTCAATAATTCCAACTTGTCCAGTCTGGCGTAAATCTCTTCTGTGATCATATCTCCGACTTTGACCAGCACATCATTTTTGTTGATGTAGACCGGCTTGACGTTCTCGCGCGCTTGACCTTTCGCATCATCCGTCCCTTTTTGATCAAAAAATTTATTCGGCGTGATAACGACTCTCGCGATTTCCGTCACCATTTCACGCGAAGTATTTTTGGTCAGGTTGGATGTGTTGACGAGCTCGGCTACTTTGGCTCTCACCGTTTGCGCGTCCAAAATTTGGTCATTCATCAATTTCGCGACAATATCCTTCGTCACCGGACGCATAGCGGCCAAATCTTCTTTGGTCATCCGCGGCAGCTTAAAATAGGACTCTTCAGGGAGCTGATATTGCTGCTCGGCAAGAGCTGTTTGAATTTGCTCAAGCAACGGGACATTGTATTGACCGCTAGCGCGCAGCGATTTGATCGAATCATTCTCCAAGTCACTGATAAGCTGAGGGATCACACGACGATAAATGCTGACCTTGTCATCGAATTTGACTTCTTCATCCGCATTGATTTGCAATAATTTATCATAAATGGCATCAATCAGCGTATCATTCTTGAGATTGACAATTCGATACACAGGCTGTACACGCTTGGCCGCGTCTTCTTTAGCCTGCTCTGTCGCAATTGCGTTCTCAATTTGTCTGGGCGCATAGATCGTCTTTTCACTGGTTGTTCCGAGTACAATATCATATACCTGCGGTACAAGCTTGGCATATAGAGACACATAGAAGCCGAAAGCCAGCAAAAGAAACAACAGTACCCGAATACCAGTACTGTATTTCCATCCGCTTAACTGGTAATGAAATTTGCCTTTCATTTGCACTTCATTTTTCATCACGGAGGTCATTCCTCTCTACCTAACAACCCGCCAACAATCACTTTTCGTTCTCGGCATTATAGGCAACAATGATTTTCTGAACGAGCGAATGCCGAACAACGTCCTGCTCATCGAAATAAATAAAGCCTAACTCCTCAATCCCGCTTAGAATCCGGTTGGCCTCAACCAGACCCGACGATTTCCCGCGCGGCAAATCAATTTGCGTGACGTCTCCGGTAATCACCATTTTGGATCCGAAGCCAAGTCGTGTCAGAAACATTTTCATCTGTTCAGGTGTTGTGTTCTGGGCTTCATCCAAAATAATAAAGGAATCGTCCAACGTTCTGCCTCGCATATAAGCGAGCGGAGCAATCTCTATCAGGCCTCGCTCTAGGGATTTAGCTACTTGTTCAGGACCTAGCACATCATTAAGAGCATCATACAATGGGCGTAAATAGGGGTCAACTTTTTCCTGGAGATCTCCCGGCAGGAAGCCAAGGCTCTCTCCCGCTTCGACGGCTGGCCTCGTTAACACGATTCTCTTGACGGCGCCTTCTTTCAATCGCGTAACAGCCAGGACAACAGCCAGATAGGTTTTCCCTGTCCCCGCTGGGCCGATACCGAAGACGATATCCTTCTTCTTGATCGTTTCTACATATTTGCGCTGTCCAATCGTTTTGACACGAATTGGTTTCCCTTTATGTGTCGATGTAATTTCGCCTTTGAATAAATCCAGCAATTGATCGGCTTTCATCTGTTTGGCGAGCTCGACAGCATAGAGGACATCCCGCTCTGTCAAGGTGTAATTATTCCTTATGAGCTGGAGCAGAACTTCAAAAAGCTGCTGAAGTGAGTTTACTTCCGCAGCTGCACCTTGTATCGTTATTTCAGCTTCACGCGTAAAGATCTGTGCAGGAATTTCCGCTTCGATGACATGCAGGAACTTGTCCTGAGGACCGAACAGGGCTAGTCCCTCAGCCGGATTTTTCAATGTAAGTTTGACTGACTGCGCATTTTCTACCAACAGGCCTCATTCTCCTCGTATCACAATTGGTTGTTCTTCGGCGATATTTTCTTCGACTTCAAAATGAACGTCTATATAAATTTTACCATTCTCTGTTTTTTCATGCAAAATTTTTTCACCTACGAGTCTAGCATCCGCTCCTGAAGCTGCGAGTAATTTGGCTCTAGCCTGCTCCAAGCCTGACTTTCTGGCATTGGCTGCCTCAATCGGTTCTTCTACGAGATTCATTTCCATAACCTTCTCATGCAACCAGCCTACCGGCAAGGCCCAAGATCGCCAAGCGATCGTCTTCCTTTCCGGAATCGTTTCGAAGTGCTCAAACCTCATCTTCCCGTAACCGCTTAGCTGCAGGGCTCGCGTACCCCATACGAGATAATTGCGGTTCGCAGTCTCTCCTGTGTAGACTTTATATGTTTTCGTAAGAGGCGCTTCAATTCGGGAGGTATACCAGACCACTCCTTTTACTTTTCCCTCCGCGACAACAACTTGATTGTTCTGCTCGTCGCCAATCGTGCCCGAGATCAGCACGTCCCCTTTTCTAACATACGTATTCGGCTTTACCAGCGGTTTTCCTTTATCCGAAATAATCTCCGTTACCAATGCATTTTTGGATGCGACCAAGTTTCTTGGGTTCATCAATTTGCGGGGATCGGGAATCGTCGCCTCCACTACTTTTATTGTAACATGAGTACCGCGAATTTCCACGCCCACCCAAGCTGTGCTCGGCAGCAAACTTTGAATATCGCGCGATAGCTCCTCTGTTTTTTTCAATTTTAGCTTCCACTGGAACAGATGAATACCTTGCTTGGAGGCAGCTTCAAGAATTTGCGCATCCGTAATGCGGTCATTCCCTTCCACGCTAATTTGCCATACAAAGGATGTCAACACATAGATGCCAATGATAAAAGCAGCCATGCCTCCGAAAAAAAACTTTCTCCGCCCCAATCTCTCCATAAAAAAAGGAAGCCCGTACCGTTCCAGTACATGCATCCTGCAGCCTGTCCGTTTCAGCAGCGGCTTAAGCCGAAAGAAATCTTTTATAAGTATATTGCACTCCAGCTTTCCTTCCGGTGTCGCTTGAATATCCCATATGGAGAAGCCCTTCTCCATCATGGGATTAATGAGCCTCTCACACTCGCTGCCTCGTATTTGAATGCGCACATACCCTCGCAAACGGGTTATGAACATGGATTGTTTCATAACTCAGCCTCCTGTGTTCTTGTCTCTTATTGTTCATCTATGGCACATACTTCACATTGTCGATCCAGCCTTCAATAAAAACTTCCTCAGAGAGAATAGCTCGAATAACCAAGTCTTTCCCAAACACTTCTAACGTCCCCTTCGTTAGTTCAAGCTTCAGATTCTCACTTGAAAAATGAAGCACGCCCCTGTGATTCTCAACATAAAGCTGTACGTTGCCGATCATCGTAATTCGCGGCAAGTCCTGTACCACATCCTGGGGAAGATCGAGGATTTTGGCCGTGAACTGGTTCCATTTGCGGGTCAAGCGACGCATAGCTGGGCAGTACCCCCTCTAACTAGATGATCATGACGACAGATGAAGTGCATAGACTTTCTACCAAATTATGCGGGCATGGCTGATTTTATGTGAAAAACCTGCAAAGCAAAGAACGCCCCCTCGATGTCTCGAGAAGGCGTTCTGTAAGGACTTTTACCTGCGGTATGGTTTCTTCGATCGGGGTGGACCCAGAATTTCAGCCCAGATCACGCCTTGCATCAGTTGATCTTGCTTTACCTCATCGGGAAATGCACTGGATGAAGCAATCGCATTGGCATAAATGGGGGAATTTTCTGTACTCCTCTGCACAGTGGATCCAAAAGGCGAACCTTTGGATTTGGGCATTGCCGCCTCAGGTTTGCCAGCATGGGACCGCCCAAAATCGTCCGCTGTGCGGTTTGGAGGCTCCGTGCCGCCAAAGCTTCGCGTTGCTGCGTCCGCCGCTTCAGACGGCCTTGGGACGCGTGTAGTCGTCTCTCCAAACGAAGGCATCCCTCGCTTAGGCGATCCTGACGCTCCACGACTGCGCTTGCTGCCGACTTGATAGAGGAACGTTATTGCGATAATAACCAGATACCAATGTTTAAACAGAAATGCAAGGAGTTGTTCCACGAGATCACCTCATAAACCTTTTATTCTTTATCGCCTTTGCCATCATTGACTTTGCCTAGCGAAGAACGCATTTGGGTATCTGCATCAATGTTTTTGAGATTCATATAATCCATCACGCCTAAGTTGCCGCTGCGAAGCGCTTCCGCCATGGCAAGCGGTACTTGCGACTCGGACTCAACAACCTTCGCACGCATCTCGACAACCTTCGCTTTCATTTCTTGCTCAGCGGCAACTGCCATTGCCCGTCTTTCCTCCGCTTTGGCTTGCGCAATCCGCTTATCGGCTTCCGCTTGTTCCGTTTGCAAATGCGCGCCAATATTCTTGCCCACATCTACGTCAGCGATATCAATCGATAAAATCTCGAAGGCAGTACCGGCATCCAAGCCTTTGCCTAACACTGTACGAGAGATTAAATCAGGATTTTCGAGCACATCCTTATGCGAGTCGCTCGAACCGACGGTTGTGACGATCCCCTCGCCAACACGGGCAATAATCGTTTCCTCACCTGCGCCCCCGACCAACCGATCGATATTGGCACGCACGGTAACCCTGGCAATAACTTTGACCTCAATACCGTTCTTCGCAACAGCCGAAACATTAGGCGTTTCGATGACACGTGGATTTACACTCATTTGAACCGCCAGCAAGACGTCACGCCCTGCAAGATCGATGGCTGCCGCGCGTTCAAATTCCAGATGAATCTTGGCACGATGCGCCGCAATCAAGGCATTGACAACACGGTCTACATTACCACCCGCCAGAAAATGACTCTCTAGTTGGTTCACACTTAAATCAATACCGGCTTTCGTTGCTTTGATCATCGGGTTCACAATACGGCTCGGTGTAACCCGGCGAAGTCTCATCGCAATTAAGGTAATAATACTGATGCGAACCCCGGATGCGAGCGCTGAAATCCATAGCATAACAGGTACAACACTTAACAAAATTGATAATACGATAATAATAATTGCTGCCATTAACACCAAATATAAGCCTGGTTCAATATTCATTCTGAAATCCCCCTAACTAAGTTTTGAATCCTTCTCCTTGACAACGACACGAGCTCCCTCAACTTCTACAACAACAACTTGCCTGCCAGCCGAAATAAAACTGCCATTGGTCACGACATCGATCCGTTCCCCCTGAATGATAGCCGTACCTGCCGGTCGAAGGGGAGTTACAGCTTCACCCGTCAAACCAGTTAAGTACATGAGATCCGGGCTCGAAGTAAATCCCTTGTCTGTCGTTAGCTGCTCTTTCAGAATAAAACGATTCCAAACGCCGCGGTGCTTGAAGGTTTTGATTGCATACACAATTACAACTATAGCAATCAACAAGGCGATTCCCAGCATTAACGCCGCTTCTTTGGGATTGGACGAAGCCATCAGCACGCCGCCAAAGAGGCATATGGCCCCCAGTACGCTTAGAATTCCAAAGCTGGGAACAACTAATTCCAAAATAAGTAGAATTAATCCGATGCCAAACACGGCCAAATCGCCAAAACCAGCAAAACCTGCCAAATAAAACCCAAGAAAATAGAGACCAAAACCTGCTACCCCAGCTAAAGCGAGCAATCCACTGCTAAAGAATAAAAGTTCTAAAGCAATCCCAATTATACCAACCACTAATAAAACGGTTGCAGTAACTGGATGAGTCAGAAAGGCGGACAAGTTTTCAACAAACATCATCTTTCACTCCTTCCCTGATTCTTCCTTCTCATTAATATGTACGCTCGAAACGACAAACTGTTTCATTTTGTGAATAAAATAAAAAGACCGAGTGGACGGAATCCTCTCGGTCTTGTAAAACACATTTGTATTATCCCAATAATTGTTGGACTAACTGATTGATAAGTTTACCATCAGCACGTCCCTTAACCTGAGGCATCAATGCCGTCATCACTTTGCCCATATCCGCTTTGGAAGAAGCACCAATTTGTTCGATGGTCTGCTGTACAATGGCTTTCACTTCTTCCTCAGAAAGCTGTTGCGGCATGTACTCAGCTAGAATAACAAGTTCTGCCTTCAGGCTCTCGGCCAAATCATCTCTGCCGGCCTTCGTAAATTCTTGGAGGGAATCCTTACGCTGTTTGATTTCACGAGTTAGAACGTCAAGCACTTCATTGTCATCTAAGGCTCTTTTCAGATCAATCTCTTGATTCTTAATAGTGGATCTCACCATTCGAATAACCGAGAGTTTGAACTTGTCCTGACTCTTCATCGCTTGCTTCATATCTTCGTTCAATCGATCGCTTAAGCTCATGTTGCCTCCTAGAACTTTCTCTTACGAGCAGCCTCTGATTTAAGCTTACGCTTAACGCTTGGCTTGTCATAGTGTTTACGTTTCTTAACTTCTGCTAGAATGCCATCCTTAGCGATGGAACGCTTAAAGCGACGAAGTGCAGCATCTATAGTTTCGTTCTTACGAACTCGAGTTTCTGACAACAGTTTTCCCTCCCTCCGAACAGACCATCTAAGATCAAACGGTTCATCAAATCTCATTATAGGTGATAGTAATTAGGGTGTCAATCGAATACTTGCGATTAATTAAAGATAGCGTTAATTATGAACGCCTAAAGGAGACAACCTTGCCCCAGCCATCAAATGATAGTGAAGATGATGAACAATCTGTCCAGCGTTCGCTCCATTATTGGTAATGACACGATAACCGGATTCTGTAACGCCTAGTTCTCTAGCAATTTGCGCGGCAGCGTTTTGCATCTGCCCAATCAATGCCCAGTCTTCAGAACCCGCTTCTGCTAGTGATGCGATATGCTTTTTGGGGATAATCAGGACATGGATCGGTGATGCGGGCTGAATATCATGGAAAGCTAGAATCTGATCATCCTCGTAAACCTTCTTGGAAGGAAGATCCCCTGCAACAATTTTACAAAAAATACAATCACTCACAAGTAAGCTTGTCCCTCCACTTTCCTAGTCCTTCTACGTTAATTTTATCGGAAACATATGAAAAAATCCAATCCAATTGCGACTTTTTAATGGCACCGCTGCAAAAAAAAGAAACATCACCCCGACAGTGTGAGGTTTCAACGAATAAACCGCTTTTTCTACCAATAATTCTTCCAAAACCGTAGTCTGGATACTCGGCCCGCAGGAACAGCTACAGCATATCCAGCTACAGGCAAAAGGCTACTCAGAGCTCGTTATTTCTGCTGTTGTTTGGCAGCTTACAAGCGATTATTTTGACTTTTCATTGCCTGGTGCAGCTTCTTCCACTTGGCCTTTTCCGCTGCTTGCAGACCTTTATCTTCTTTGCGCGCCAAGTAGGCAAGTTCCTTCTGCAATTTCAAATAACTTTGAAAGCGCTCATGCCCAAGCGTCCCTTCGTCCAGCGCGTTTCTCACCGCACATTTGGGTTCATTAGCATGCTTGCAATCTTGAAAAAAGCACTTCTCAGCGATGTCCTCCACATCTTGAAATGAGGTGCTCAGCCCCTCGGAAGCGTCCCAGAGCTGAAGTTCCCTCATCCCTGGAGTATCTATCAAAATGCCGCCGCCGGGCAGCGTGATCAACTCTCGATGGGTCGTGGTATGTTTCCCTTTGTCGTCTCCGAATCGGATATCGCCAGTCTCCAAAATATCTTCCCCATAGATATGATTTACCAAGGTCGACTTCCCAACCCCAGAGGAGCCAAGTAATGCCACAGTCTGACCTCGCGAGATATAAGGAGCCAATTGGTCAAGCCCACGATTTGCAGCGGAGCTGATGACATGAATGGGAACACCTACAGCAATAGCCGCGACTTCCGCAGCTAAGGCTTCCGGATCCTCGCACAAATCCGCCTTACTGAGCACAATCACCGGATTGGCCCCGCTTTCCCAAGCAAGCACCAAGTAACGTTCAATTCTGCGCACATTAAAGTCCTGATTCAGCGCAGTAACCAGAAACACGGTATTTACGTTCGTAGCGACGATTTGCTCTTCATTGACTTGTCCAGCCACTTTCCGGGAAAACTTACTTTGGCGCGGCAGTACAGCATGAACCGTTGCTCGCTGTTCTTCGGCTCTGATTGAAACCACAACCCAATCACCTACGGCTGGGTAGTCTTCACGATGAATCGCAAGGTGCCGCATTTTACCGGAAACTTCCGCTAACACCTCACCCGATTCTGTTAACACGCGATACATATGTTTATGTTCCAAGGACACCCGTCCTGCCTGATATCCTTCACTAAGATAGGGTTCAAATGATTTTTCGAAAAAAGTGTTCCAGCCTAAATCGGTTTTTATCAAGTTTACGTGTCATCCTCTCATTGCTTTCTAGGTCTAAGTATAGTCCGCAATCTAAGGCACTACACGGGAAACAATGGTTTAGATTAATCTTTCCTGATTGTTTCAGACATCGGTCAATTCAAATGTAGACTATCGGTCTATTTTTGCATATAATAGGAATAAATCGATGATTGGGAACGGAGTGAGCCGTCTGAGTCAATTCATGAGAGCCACTACCCGCAAAAAGCGAGATGTCATGATGGAAGTCGCTTTAACGATGTTCATGGACAAAGGATATGAAAATGTATCCGTAGACGACATAATTGCCGCTACCCGGACGTCGAAGGGAACTTTTTACCATTATTTCAAAAGTAAAGATGCCATCATTTCCGCCATCTACAGCAAGCAAATCGAGTTAATTCAGGATTGGGTGAAACAGCCGCCCTCAAAGGTGCAGTCGCTTGAAGGACATATCAATCGTTTGTTTTTAGACTTAGCGTCTAACATTCAATCATCACCAAGGCTGATTCGCAGCCTGCAAGCTATTTCTTTACAAAATGAAACCGTAAAAATGGCTGAACAACACCAATTAAACGTTCTCTCGGACAGTTTGCTGCACTGGCTGCCTGATCCACTTAAAATCGATCTGCTCGTATGCATGTACATTGGCACGCTTCGAACTTGGAGCAACCAAGAGCATGCCGACCTGCTCGCCATGATGACCAATAACTTAGCTTGGATATGGGTGGGCCTTAGATCCGAAGCGCCCAATGCCCCACTTCAAGTAGAACCAGCCCCCAAGGAGGAGCACAAAATGAAAATAGCGATTATCGGCGGAGGTCTAGCCGGACTGACCGCAGCAGCTTATTTATCGGAGAACTCTAACATTGAAGGTATTTTATTCGAACGCAGCCCGCAGCTTGGAGGCCGTGCATTTACGTATGAGAAAGCGGGCTTCACGCTGAATTACGGCGCGCATGCCATCTATGGCATAGACCGACATACCTTAACCAATATGGAACGTGAACTAGGTCTCTCCTTTTCTTCCAAGCAAGTGGATAAACGCAAAGTATTTTACGCCAAACATAATCAGTTGACACCTGCTCCGCTTGATGCGATCAATTTACTGAAAACCGATCTGCTCAGCACAGCGCAAAAAGTAAGGTTCGTGGGTGAAATCGCGGCGATCATCGCAAATATTCATAATTTAAAAAATTATGCGACTTTAGCGGATTACTTGGCCGAATCCAATGCCGATGAAGACGTGAAAGAACTGTGGGAACATCTCGTCTGCTCCAACTTCTTCATTACGCCTGAGGATGCCAGAAATGTCTCCGGAGCTGTCATCAGCGAGTATTACCATAACCTGTTCCTCTCCTCCAAACCGGTAAATTATGTGCTTGGCAGTTGGGCTGTCATCACCAATCAATTAAAGCAAAAAATCACTTCCACAGGAAAATGGAACATTGCCCTTCAAGAAGGCGTTGAGAGTCTGCGCTATGCTGATCGCAAATTTATTTTGCAGACCAAAAATCAGGAAACGGCCTTTGACAAAGTCATTTTCGCCATGCCGGTGCAGCAAGTGGTCAAATTATTAAAAGGCACGGCGTGGGAGCCCTTCCTTGCTCCTTATGAAGCCAATACTGCAACCGAAGTTATGGTTTATGACGTCGGCTTAAGCCGCGTTGTCGCCAGACCATTCAGCTACATCAGTGATATGGACAATAAATTATTCATCAGCGATGTATCGGCTACGGACCACACTTTGGTGCCGGAAGGCGGTCAATTGCTGCAAGGGATTGCCTACTTAAGCGATAAATTCGACAGCGATGAGCAGCGCAAAGCTTATTTGGAAGAAAAGAATACGCAAATGGAAGCCTTGTTCGATAAGCATTACCCAGGCTGGCGCGATGTGACGGCGGTTAAGCGGGTTTCGAAGAAAGCGATGGTTTCCAGTGTGAAAAACATTGCCACGAACAACCTTTTGCCGATCCGCGTGGAAAATGTGCCTTTCTATTTCTGCGGCGACGGCTGTACGGGCAAAGGCGAGCTTGCTGAACGCGCCTTCTCCAGCGCACGCAGCGCGGCGCTCGCGATTGTGCAAGAGGTTCAGCAATCGCTGCTGAGCGTTTAAAGCAGCAGGAACCGCCAGACAGCTGAAAGGGAACTTCGATACGCTATTCGAGGAAGAAAGTGTTGGATTTAAAGTGAAACGGAACTACAGGGCGCTATTTGCCACAAGAGGCAGGCTTCAGAGGCCAAATTTTGGTAATAAGCGATTGTAGTTCCGTTTGAATAGATATTTGGTCGATTTTCGGCAAAATAGAGGATCGTAGTTCCCTCCGCGCGAGGCAGCAGTGTTAACTACGCGATCACCCTAACAAAAACCAGCACGACCCGCAAGAAAGGGCGTGCTGGTTTTTTGGTTATTGCTTCGTTACGCGCACATCGTCCAGATGCAGCGTAGTGCCGCCAGGTGAATCTACATAAAAGCCAACATCGATCTGCCCATTGGTCACCATTACATCGCTGACGCTGATATATTTCCACACACCGCTGTTGCTGATATTCGCATACATCGCCGATCCGCCATAATTTTGCACTTCCATGCGCGCTGTCGTTGGTGTCGTATTTTTCATGCGGACCCAAGCTTCAACTTTGTACTTCACGTTGTTGACGGGGACTGCTATGGTTTGATGCAGACTCTGTTGATAGGCGCCAGCCGCGAAGAAGTAAGCTCGTTTATCGCCTGACCAAGGTGATTCCGGCGGGTTCGTCGTCGAACCGCTGTCAATGCCATAAGCAACAGCCTGGGTGCTTGGATGCCACTCTACCCAATTGTGACTCAGGCTTGTGTCGCGTTCAAAATCAGGATTATCCAGCAGATTCAACTCAGATACAGGCGTCCCCGCCGCAGCCGTTGAAAGGAGCAAACGATCCAGATTGATATTTCCACTGTCGCCTGAATCATATTTGAAGGCAATCGTATTGACTCCCGCATTCAAAGTTACCGTTTGCACATTGTCCTGCCAGACGTTCCAATTGCCTCCGGGACTTGTAAAGCTGGTCTGACCCAATTTAGTTCCATTCACGTAAGTACTTACTGTTTTGGTCACGCTATTGCCATTCGCATAACGCAGAGCAACCTGATAGCTTCCGGCGCTCGGAACATTGACGTTATATTTCACCTGTCCGCCAACTGCGCTAATACTGTCAACAAATGAGGTACCACTGTAGTTCCAATGATTCGCATTCAGCGCTGCGCCGCCAGAAATCTCTGCGCTCTCCGCCTCATATTTGCCGACCACCGGGGTGAAAGGAACCGTGATATTATCTAAGTTGACATTCCCCGTGTCGCCTGCGTCACTATAGTATTTGTAAGTGACAATATTCGCGCCCGCGGTCAATGGCAGTGTCTCCGACTGCGTTGCCCACGTATCCCAATTCGCCAAACTGTTCAGCGAAGTGGACTTCACTCTTTTTCCATTCACGAAAACACTGACAGACTTCGCCGTTCCTGAAGCATTGGCATAACGCAGCGAGACATTGTAGTCGCCACCCGTTTTCACTTTAGGATAGAAGGTGATGCCTGCGCCTGCATTGCCCAATCCATCTACAAATCCTGTACCTGTATATCCGGTATGATTCGTATTCACGGTTGCCTTGGCAGCAACGGTGCTGCCGGAAAGCGAGGCATCCTCTGCTTCATATTGGACGGAAGATGCGCCAACTGCCGCCGTACCCGCGATGGCAATCGCTTTGGCAGAAGCGGAGCCTGCTGCCACCTTCACATAGGTCACATCGCCATAAACATCCTTGCCTGTCGCCCACCCTTCACCAGCCGCCGCTTTCAACGCCTGCAAACTCGCATAGGACGTCATTGCGCTGCTGTTGTTCGTTACAGAAGTAGCCGCTGAACCATGAAGCTTAACGATGTAGGACTGCAGCGCTGGTGTGAAACTTCCGCTTTTCGCTCCTAGCGTGAAGCTTTGCGAGCCTGAACCATTATCTTGGGCTGTCATATTTTGCTTGAAATAAGTGCCGCTCTCGTAGTTGTAGCTGGCTCCATCGTCATCATAGTAGGTGAAACTCGATGGTGTTGAGTTCGCGAAAACATCCACATCCACGGATGTGACAGCGCTTTGGCCCACGTAATCCTGCACTTTTTGGGTAGGGATGATTGCACCTTTTTTAATAAACAGCGGCATGTCTGTTAATGTTTCTGGGTTCACGGGATATTGAATCGTCTGACCGCCTGTATACGTAATGCCTCTTGCATAGTCGATCCAAGTCCCTGCCGGCAAATAAATATCCTTGCTCGTCTGCTGTTTATCCACAACAGGAGCCGCCAGCAGCCAATCACCGAACATCCAGGCATCTGTATAATTCTTCGCAGTCGTGTCGGTCGGATAGGCTTGCATCAATGGCTGAACAAGCCCATTTCCATTCTCGTAAGCACTTCTTTCGTAGGCATACATATAGGGGATCAAAGAATAGCGAAGCTGGATCGCCTCTTTGGAGGCTTCCTCTGCCGTCGATCCGAAATACCACGGCTGACGCTGCTGATGATTGTTCCCATGTACACGGAAAACTGGCGTTAGCGCACTAAACTGCATCCAACGCGCATACAAATCCGGGTTCGGATTATTGGTCGTCCCATCCTGCTGATTGAAGCCGCCGGTATCCATCCCCCATTTCACTTGCCCATTGTTAATCGAAGACAGCATGACCGCTCGCTGCTCCTTCATCCCTGCAGCCCAGCTGATTCGCTCCCCTTTGTTGTACTGGATGCCAATATCACCAGACCAAAGGGTTGTCGCATAACGCTGCGCTCCGGGATAGAAGGTTCTTGCGGTTTGCCAAACCCGCTGTGCTCCGCTTGTGTACGCCCGCTGCCCTTCGTACATCGTCTGAGACATATGACCTGTGGTAAAGTTGCCAAACCAATACGATGCGCCGCCGGAGGATACTTTGTCTGTCTCATCATTCCACCACCCTACTATCCCCTTATCAAGGGCATCTTTGGAATGATTCCAAAACCAGCTGCGCTCACTGGCATTATAAGGGTCGATGCTGCGCACGGTGACAGGGATGAAATAGTCCTGATACTCGCTGTGTCCCGGATAGAAGTACCCGCCATTTGTCGCATCTGTTCCTTGAGTGGTCGCAGCCGCAGAAGCATCTTTCGTGACGATCCGCGGCTTCGTGATGCCGATCATTTTGACGCCTTTGGCATCCATCGTCGACTTCCATGCTGTTGTGGAGGCAGAAGGGAAATTGGTGGTATTCCAAGCAAACTCACCATAATTTGTTTCTCCATATTTTTTCCAGTCATAATCGAAGGCGTAAGCATCGATCGGTATATTTTTGGCGCGGTACGTGTCCACATTGTTCGTAACTTCCGTTTGATTCGTATCCCATTCGAAGTTCATGAAGCCAAGCGACCACTTGGGCAGCATCGGCGGTTTGCCCGTTATCTCTGCTACGCTGCTCATGACTTCCTTAGGAGAGCCAAGCATAATGTAATACTCGACATTTTGCTTCGAATATCGGCGCCCTTCTACAGGGGTACCGCCATAATAAAATTCCATTTTCCCCGTTGCGCTGTCCGTGTACGGATAGCCGCCATCACTGTCAACCAATACGCCATAGCCAGCTGTGCTCCAAATGAGCGGCCCGCCGGAATCGCCTTGCTCACCGGCATGCGCAGGTTCCGAGGAGGTGTTCCGCAGCAAATCCCCGCCGTTGTCGAACGCATTGAAGCTGCGAATACCGTACATATTGTCTGCCGTATTATGGACGAAGCGCACACCGTCGGAGAATACCCCGCCTCCTGACGGTTCCCAGAATAAGGTTGTGCCATCGGCCTTTTTCACCGTCATCCGCACAGGACTTTTCGTGATCTCGATCTTCATGGTTGAGGTCGTAATTGTCATTGGATTTGTCGCCGTGTTAATCGTAGCGCCTACGGAAGACCACGTTTTATTCGGATCCAGCATCGGCGTTTTAGTGCTTGACGCTACACCATTAGGCCGATAATCAACCTTCAAAATACCGCTTTGCACAGCCTGTATAACCAGAAGATCATCGTTAGGCTCAGCGCCATTATCAACAGTGAGCGTCAGGGTATCTCCAGTCACACTCGAACTCACAAGATTGCCAAGGCTGCTGACATAGGCATGAGCAGGAGAACCTGGAAGTACAAGGGGAGTTGAGACTACAAGCGTACAGGCGGTGAATAAAACCAAAACTCGCGAAACATTATTATTTAACAATTTCATCATAGATACTCCCTTTCGCTAAGGAAATAAGGGAGGGCCAAGCCCTCCCAGCTTTTAGTGCTCTACGATAGCTATGTGATCGAGATTAATGCCAAGTGTGTTTGTGCTATCATAACTAACTTTCACTGTGTTGAGACCTGCAGTTAACGTTACGTTAACCGTTGCCGTTCCCCAGGTATCCCAGTTCGTTGTCAGCGGTAAAGCAAGGTCCGTTACTTTGGTGTTATTGACATAGATGGCGCGAGACCCATTGCCGGCCCCCGAGGAATAGCGCACCTTCAACGTATAGGTGCCTGCGGCTTTAACAGAAACATCGAAGGAAACATTGTCTCCCACCGTATCGAAGCCATCCACAAATCCAGTGCCCGTGTAACCCGTATGATTCGTGTTCGTAGTTACGCTGGTCAGAGCGGCAAACTCAGCTTCATACTCGACTTTATTCACGCCATTCAGCACAACAGATTGAGCAGAAGCACTTGCCCCAAGCTTTGCATACGTGAATTTCTGAACGGTGTCATAGTACCAGCCTGTCGAAGCGCCAATTAAGGCGGATAAAGTGCTGTATTCCGTCATCGCAGATCCGCCAACAGTAACAGAAGACGGTTTGGTTGTGAACACTTGCAAGGTTTTGGTGGAATTAATAGCCGGGACTGACACCGTTTCTTTATTCAATCCATATTGTTCGGTAGAGGTGATTGTTTTCACGGAACCGCCAATGTCATCGTTCCAGTCATATGTTGTTGTCCCTAGCGGATAAATGCGGAAGGCCAGATTCGTATAACTCGTCAAACTGTTCCCAATCGTCCCGCCAAGCTGATATTGCGCATTCAAATTGAGCGGGAGTATGCTGCCTGACTTCACAAAGACAGGAAGATCATCGACTCCTGCATAGTAGCTGATCGTCCGTCCGCCTGGACGCTGCGCACCGAACCAGAAATCAACCCAGTCGCCTTGGGGAAGATAAATGCTCTTGTTCGTTTCACCTTGATTCAGCACAGGCGCAACGAGTAAATTACTGCCAAACATATACTGCTGATTCAATCCGTAAGTGTTCGTATCCGTCGGATTGTCAAGCACCATCGCACGCATCACGGGCACACCGGTATCGCTTGCTTTCTTCGCCTCACTATAAATGTAAGGCAGCAGATTCATCCGGGTATTCGTGTATTTGGCAAAATGGTTAATGATCGTGTTGTCGCCCGTACGCGCTTGGGCGTTCCATGGGGAGCGTTCTTCGTTAATGCCTGAACTGCCATTCGATTCCGAATGGAACTGCATGATAGGAGCAAATGCAGCCATTTCAGTTGCCCGTTTGTACAATTCAGCCGATGGATAGGAGCCCGTGAAGCCGGCCATATCCCAGCTCCAGTAAGGAACGCCTGACATACTGGCGGTAAGTCCCGCATTGACAGCCTGTTGGAAAGCGCCAAACGTCGACTCTTGGTCACCGGACCAGAAAATCTGATTCGCTTGGGCACCTTGCGTACCGGAACGACTGAACGAGACGGCATTGCTTTTCTTCGAACGAGCATATTCGTTATACGCTTTTACATACTCATTCGGGTATTGATTGCGCATTTCATCGCCTTTTTTACCATTGGAAAACGTATTCGAACGGCCCCACACCATTTCACCGCCATCCGTTTTGAAGCCATCAATGCCAACGCCATCAAACAGATAGGCACGTTTGGACATCCACCAGTTCTTGGCCGTTGTATTCGTGAAATCAAGCAGCAAGCTATTCTCGAACCACTGTCCAGCCGGTATCCGATATTGGCCTCCGCTGCCGTTGCCTACGGCATAATTTTGCGCTACCATGTAGGCTTCGTCATTATCTTTCTGGGTGTAAGCAGATGCCGTCCATTTCTGAATCGGAACCTGCCACAACACAAGCTTCATCCCATTATTATGCACGTTGTCGGCCATGGCTTTAGGATCCGTCCATTTGCCATTGAACGTGAAATCCGTATAGGCATGGGCAGCGCTGCCCGTCTTAGGTGTATACGTTGCATCATTAAAAATGTAAAATGTGTTCTCATCACTCCATTGTTCAAGAACCACAGCCGTTGCAGGAATATTGTTGGTATTCGCATTGGTAATGGCTGTCGAGACCTTGGACTGACGATCCCATTCATTGGCTGACATCCATAAACCGAAAGCCCATTTCGGCAATGCCGTCGGCTTGCCTGTAATATTGGCATAGTTGCCTACCACATTATTCAAATCATTTCCGTAAATGAAATAATAATCCAGTGTAGAGGCGGCGCTGCCCCCTGTATCAGCTGTAAAGCTGAACATATCGGTTCGTTCTGTAGCCAAGCGGAATTTGGAGTAATACGTTGAATTAACGAAGATGCCATAACCACTGCTGTTAAGCATAAAAGGAATCGCCATGTACGTTCGGTCATTCTGATTTTTGTATTGATTGTACACATAGGTGTCTACATCCGTGCCCCGTTTGCGAAAGTTGTTGTAGTGCTCGCCAAAGCCGAAAAACTCCTCGGCTGCCGGGGAATAAAAATGATCTTCCAGCTTGTTGATGACGGTGCTGCCATTGGTCAGCCAAGCAATATTGCGATTCGTGGTGCTGTCATATTGACGGGCAATCAGCGTAGTCCCATCCGGTTTATACACACTAAGCTTGAATGG
Organism: Paenibacillus marchantiophytorum; assembly: GCF_014640555.1. Lineage (GTDB taxonomy): Bacteria > Bacillota > Bacilli > Paenibacillales > NBRC-103111 > Paenibacillus_E > Paenibacillus_E marchantiophytorum. The sequence goes on from NZ_BMHE01000001.1 coordinate 243,859, forward strand.
ATTCTTATCCACCTTCACCTTCAATTTGGACGTTGTAAGCCAAGTCGTTGATGCCGTATCCGAAACCGTATAATTGCTAAGGCCAGTGTTTAGAGTGCCGGTACCCGTCGGTGAAACCTGCACTCGCAGCACATCATCCGCTGCAAAGGAAAGATTGATCTTAGGCGTCATTGTGCCTGTATTTGCGACTGCATTCAGCACAACACGATTCGTATTGTTCGTGATCGAGCCTACACTGCTGACCGACTCCCAGCCAGTCACAGTGAATGTATAGGGGCCATTGGTCTTTTCATTCGCACCGTCCTTGTTGCCATGAACGGTATAACTAATCACATCCCCTTTGGCAAAACTGCCGAGATTGGCCTCCCAATACGTATTGTTGCCGCTGTTGTATTTATATGCCGCTCCGACCGCCGTTTGACTGACACTATTTTTGGTCCAGGTTACCCACACGCTCTGTCCGGATTCAATAGGCCAAGTCGTTATTTTGATATAAACCGTATCACCTGCGACAGGATCCCTTGGACTTCGTTCCGTAGCCTGAATCTCATATAAATCATCAATACCATACGGAGCATGATACACACCATCAATAGCGTAGATCGACGGGACGACCAAGAAGAAACAAAGCATAAACGAAAATCCAAATCGCATCAGTGCAGACAGCTTTCTTACATGCATAATTTTTTCCCCTTCCACACTCAAATTTTGTTCCTCTGAACGGGCACCACGATGAGTCACCAACCAACTTGCCTACTCGTCATCTATGCGCAGCTCCAGGCATCACCCCTCTCACGTATATAGCGGTTCCGAGTCTCCATCTCTTGGAACCGCCGATTCTTTATGTCATGTATTCTCTTTCCACAATCGTTTGGGCTACCTGCAGCCAGCGGATGATATCCGCTTGCCAGAAGGCATGATTCCCTTCACAGACATGCACGTCGCAGATTTTGGACGTATAACGACTCCATTCCGATAGTTGATCAATCATCGCATGTTCATCTTTATTCCCAGTGAACACGCTAATCCTCGAACGAAGCTGCTCACGATCGACCGGCGGACGATATTCCCCCACAGGCTGGCAGCCAAAATCCTCCTTCTGAAGCCCACCTGCTTCACTGCGAGTTCGCAGCAGATGCGGGGCGCTGCATCCAGACAGAAACAAGTGGCTCGGTTCCCTCAGACCAGCACCCATTAAGCGATGGCTAACCTCAAAGGCAAGTAAACTACCCCAGCAATGGCCTACGAAGACATATTCTTCATTAGGCACCAACTGCTTGCTAATGGATAGGACAGCTTCTTCCAGCGCTTGTTCCCAACGAGCAGAATACACCTCACGCATGGACAATCCGGTTTGCAGCAGCTCCACACCATGGAATCTTATGCTTGCTGGCAATTCGCCGCTCCAAGCATGATAGGATTCCGAGAAATCACCACAGTGAGGAAAACCGAACAGAATCACCCTTCTATCACCAGACTTCCTGCCGATTCCTCCGTGGCAATGACCACATCTTTACGGAAAATGACATACTGTCCCGGCTTTAATTGTTCGACATCATCAACTGTGGATAACTGAATTCCAGATGACGTCACATGTGCTGCCCCATCCGGTTGGTACAACATGAACGTAACCGCTTGATTCATTTGGCCGGACCATTGCAGCTGAACCTCAGCCTGATCGCGCTTCGCCGTAATAACCAAATGATTACCCAAGTCATCCTCGAACTCCGTTTCCAGTTCTGAAGTCACATAAACTCGCAAACACAAATGCTCATAGCGATCAACCCGATTGCCAACATGATCGCCCAGCGAATAATCCTCCCCCAAATGAAGGGCAATCACACTATTTTGCTTCTGATAAACAGGGATGCTTGCTAGAGGTGCAACTACTTTCAACAAACATCCTCCCTGAATCTCTTCCTGTTCTTGCAGGGAAAGCCACGTTCCCTCAGGGAAATAAACCTCCTTGGAGTAATGTCCTTCTGCCATGACAGGAGCCACCAGCAAACTTTCGCCAAACATGTATTGGCTGATCATCTCTGTGCAATGCGGATCTGCAGGATATTGCAGCGACATCGCCCGCATCATCGGCAGTCCGGTTCGGCTGGTACGAATCGCCTGATCATAAATATAAGGCAAGAGATTCATCCGAATATCAGCGTATTTCTTATACAAATCGATCACGATCGGCTGCCCCGTACGTTCTGCGATGTTCCAAGGCGTCCTGTCTTGGTTGAACTCCCCCTTGGTCTCGGCATGATATTGCATCACTGGGCAGAACGCAGCCATTTGCGTGGATCTCACGAACAGCTCAGCCGTCGGAATGTCACCATGAAAGCCGCCCAAATCCCAACCCCAGAACGGAATCCCCGACATACTGCTGGATAGTCCTGCGATCATAGAGGATCGGAAGGCCTCGAAGGTTGAACGCTCATCTCCAGCCCAATGCAAAGGGTACCGCTGTGCGCCTGTATAACCCGCTCGACTGAACGTAATGCCGCCATCCTGGGCATATTTCCCAATGAAATCGTAATAGCTGCCCACATACAAATTGGGATATAAATTGCGCATTTCACGACCCGTTGACCCGTCAAAGAACTGCAAATCATGACCGAAAACAAATTCACCGCCATCGGTTTTGAAGCCATCCACACCGATTTCATCAGCTAGATACTGGCGTTTATCGAACCACCACTTCGACGCTTCCGGGTTCGTAAAGTCGATAATATGACTATCCTTAAACCAGTTGTACGGTAATGTGTATGCTTCGCCTGTCGCTGTCTTTACCTCATACCCTTGTTTCAGGAGAGTTATTTCATCCTGATCGCGCTGACCATGCGCAACGCCATACATATGTTTGTGGATCGGAATTTGCCATAGCAGCACTTTCAAGCCCTGGTTATGCAGCTCATCAACCATTGTTTTGGGGCTCGGCCAACGCCCCCACTCCGGAAACTGGAAATCGTCATAGCGGAAAGGCTCGCTGCCATCTCTGACCTCGTACTGCGCATCGTTGAAAATATAAAAGGTCGCCTCGTCGCTCCATTGCTCAATGACAAGCACCGTAGACGGAATTTGATATCGGGCGGTCAGCTCCGCCTGCTTCAGAACCTCAGCTTGAGAGTCCCAGTTATTGCTGGACATCCAAGGGCCAAATGACCATTTTGGCGGCAGCATAGGTCTGCCGGATAGCTGTGTAAATTGCCCAACCATAGCCAGCGGTTCATCGGCAAATAGATAAGCTGCGACTTGCTGCTTGGCGCTTGATACATCGACTTCCACTTCAACTAGGTCAGATAACCGTGTGTGAAAACGGAATGTCGAGTAAAGCGGCGTATCCACGAAGAGAGCATACCCGCCGGAGGAAATCGCAAACGGAACCGGCATGTACGTCTTCAAGCCTTGATCCCGGTACTGATTGTACACATATTGGTCCACTTCTTGACCCGAGTACTCATAATGGCAGAAGCGCTCGCCCATCCCAAACCAGCGATGCTCCGGCTTCGTCCGGAAGTTCAGCCGCACCTTATGGAGCAAGCCCGCGCCGTCGATTAGCGCCTCGACAAGAGGCTTCCCTTCGGCGGCGAAGCCCTCCATCAGCTCGCCCTCCGCGCTGCGCAGCACCAGCGCGAGCTTGCCCTCGCGCACGTCGGCTTCCAGCCGTGCGCGCCCAACCGCAACAGCCGCCTGCTGCGCCGGCTGGCCATTCGCCGGTTCGCCATCTGCGGCGAACGTCACCTGCACAGCGCCGCTCGCGTCGGCGCGGAACGTTAAGGCAGCGGTGCGCGAAGCCTCCGCGCCGTAGGCCAACAAGGCGACGAAGCCGTCCTCCGTCGTCTCCAAAGCACGGACGTGCGCCAGCGGCACCCAAGCCCGCACGTGAAAGCTGTAAGTCGCCGAACGCTGCGACTTGCCTCCCTGTTGAAGCGCGAAAGCATAGCTCACCTCGTCACCTGCGAGGTATGGGCCCAGCTGCGCTTCCCAGACCTTCTCTCCGCCATCCATCACTTTCATGACGGCGGGGACGGCCTCAGCTGCCGGAATACCATTCACGGCAGCCTGCACAGAGACGATCTGACTCGCCTGAAAAGGCTGAGTCAGCAATCGCACGATCACCGTATCCCCCGCTTGAGGTTCCCGGGGAAAACGCTCATAAGACAGGATGACATACGGATCATCGTAACCCGTTGGTTGATGAATCAAGCGAACACTGTCCAATTCATCCTTGTTGGACTTGCCAGAAAGCAGCGAGGCCTGCGTAAGTGTCACCAAGATAGAGCTCAAGACGCTTACATCAGGCTCACCATAGCGTTCTAGTGAATGCGTCAGCAGCAGAGGCTCCTTGGCTGTGGCGATATCCACTTCCGGCAGCCGCCCCTGCTTCTCGAGTAAGTTCTCTACGTGCGCAAGCAGTTCTTTGGCCCTTACGGTATCGCCTTTTTTGGCGTAGTACCAAGCGAGCAAGCAGGTCAGATCCGGTCGCTCACAACCGCCGTATGACGTGTCGCCTACTTTAAATCTCACGCCTTGTTCAACTAGCGTCTCTTCCAATTCGTACAACGCTTCAATTAATATTCGATCTTCAATACCCAGTAAACCGAATGGAATAGCTGCAGTGACAATATCGCCATGTATGGCGGTATCCCCCAATTGACTGATTACTCGTCCGTCTTTAATCATGCTGGCAAACAGGAGTTCACGAATCGCTTTGAGCAGACGCACGCCACGTTCGCCAATGCCGTTCTGAACATTGACTTGCAGCGCAGCGAAATAAATGGCCAGGTGGCTTAAATAAATACCCTCGCTTCCATCCGTTAGCCAATGAGGCTGCGGCTTCTGCCAGTTCGCCTCCAGATAAAGCGTCGTTGCCGCTGTATAACTACCCAGCTCCGTTTTAAACGCCAGATCATCCGTCGCCTTCACATATTCTCCGACCACCCATAGAACGAGCGCAGCATCTGTCAGTAGAACTTGATCTCGATCTTCCTTATGACCTGATCTGCTTTGCAACAATCGAAGCAGCGGCAAGGCACGATCAGCCTCGCCTCGCTGAATGAGCGCATAGCTCAAAAACACCAGATCGCGATTAGCAGCCCTGTGCCCAGTGATTGTTACTTGACCTGTATGTTCATCCAGAACGAAATCCAGATTAGATTGTGTATGTTGTGTTTGCACAATAAGCCTCCTGCTTCTCTTAAAAGTTAAAAAAGAAAAACGGCTTCACCGCCCTGATAGATCAGTCTCTCCTTAGCGGCAAAACCTTGTAAGGGAAATAGAGGACGCTAATTAGGAAAAAAGTAGGGGGCATGGGTAATAGCGAAACTACAGGGTCTTATTTCCACAAATACGTTGAAAATTCCCATGAAACGGAAAAATAGCGACCTGTCGTTCCCTCACCCTACCGAAAATGACACTTTTAGCTTGAATAGCGCATCGTAGTTAAATAAAGGGGCTCTTGCCGCAACAATGCCCCTTTTTTTTGCTGACTCTACGCCTGCTTTTCTTCTATTTAGCTACTAGTTTCTCAATTTTGGCCTGCGCTTCATTCAGCGCTTTTTCTGCTGTGTAATCGGATTTCAGCTTCGCTTTATCCAATTCATCACCGATTGCTTTCGTCAGATCATTCCATTTGTCCGGAATGGGCCCAACAGGGGTCAATACAAGAGTATTCAAAGCTTCAAGAACGACTTTCTTCGATTCAGGTGGCGTTTGTTTGAAATAAGCTTGCATCACTTTTTCATCGGAGACAGCTGGCACGCTCCAACCTTTCTCAATCCGCTTGCTGACAACCGCAGGATCTGAGGACATGAATTTGATGAATTTCCATGCCGCGTCGGCATTTTTCGTTTTGTCGGATACGACTAATCCATCGGCAAAGAAATGGTGAGCTTTCTTCGTGTTGCCTGGTTCCAGGGCAATATCCCATTTGAAAGGAGCATCGGCAAAGCGGCTGAAGTTCCAGATCCCGCCACGAAGCATCGCGATTTTGCCTGCCTTGAAAGCATTCAAATCAGCGTCCGGTTGATTAAACGTATCATCGTTAAGCGCAGGAGAGACTTTATATTTCTTTGCTTTATCCAGCATCCAATTCAATGCCTCGATATTTTCTTTACTGTTTACGGTCGGTTTCCCATCAGCACTCCAAATCCCGCCGCCGTTCTGAGCAATCGTCTTATAAAACTCATAGAATTGAATCGGCGAGTACGTTCCCCAGACACCACTTTTGGCATCCGTCAGCTTCTGAGCTGCTTCAAGCTCCTGCTTCCACGTCCAATCGGCCTTCGGGTACTCAACTTGCTTTTTGTCAAACAAGTCCTTATTATAGAAAAGAACTACGTCCGAAAAAGACTCTACGACGCCATATTGCTTGTTTTGATATTTGAAAGAGTCATAGGCGAGACCTTTGTAGATTTCCGGCTTGAACGTCGTGTCCTTCGCAATGATCGGCGTCAAGTCTTTCAATGTATTTTTCGCAGCATAAGAGACAAAGTTTTCATATCCGACCTCAAATACGTCAGGCGCATCCCCCGATGCAAGCTGCGTATTGAGTTTCGTGTAGTAATTATTGTAGTCGACGATATCCACTTTGACCTTCACGTCAGGATTGGCCGTCTCGAACGCTTTCACCATATCGCTTAATGTCTGCTCTTGTGAGCCGCTTGCGGTATACTGCATGAACTTGAGTGTAACCGGATCTTTCTTTGTCTCCGGCGTTGCCGCTGCTGTTGCTGCGGCCGTTGGCTCTTGCTTAGGCGCTGCTGATGCTTCCCCAGGCTTTTTATCCGATCCACACCCCGTTGCCGCAAGAGAAACGACAACACTTAAAGCTACGACCCATCCCGCTTTTTTCACTACCATGTATAAACCCTCTTTTCATCTCAAATTTTCTTCGACAATTCCTTACACGATGGCAATTCGAATCTTCTGCCGCACATCACCCCTCTCGTTAACCTTTGACACCGCTCATGGTCATTCCCTTAATGAAGTATCTGGATGCAAACAAAAACACGATGAATATCGGAATAAAACTAATCACATTGCCCGCCATCAGAATGTTCCATTCTGTCGCCCATCTGCCCTGTAATTTACTGAGCCCAATAGGTAGCGTCATCAACTCCTTATCACTTGTAATAATTAGCGGCCACAAAAAATTGTTCCACGAAGCCATGAAAGCAAAGATTGCCAAAGTCGCGAGCGCAGGCTTGCTTAACGGAAGTATGACACTTGCGAACACTCTCACATAAGAAGCTCCATCCATTCTAGCCGCCTCAATCAGCGGATCGGGAATCGTCATGATATGCTGTCTAAGCAGGAAAGTACCGTAAGCGCTGAAGATACCAGGTAAAATGAGTCCCAAATACGTATTGGTTAAATGCAGCTTCTGAAACACGATAAAGAGCGGTGTCATCGTGACCTGCATCGGTATCATCATCGTAATGAGATAAAGAACGAATAACGTCTCCCTCCCTCGAAAAGGAATTTTCGCGAAAACAAACGCCGCCATCGCACATACAACGATTTGTGCAATTGTCGTTACGAATGAAACGGCTACACTATTGCCCAAAAATCGATAGATTGGAAAGTATTTGGTAATTTCCACGTAGTTGCTGAACTTAAACGTGTCGGGAATCAAATTCGGCGGCATCCTGACGACTTCCAGGTTATCTTTGAAGGAGCCTGAAAGCATCCAAACAAAAGGAAACATGAGGACAACAGCCGCCACGATCAAGATGAGATGTGAAAGCAGGTTGCGATACGGCATGTATTTATCTGTCATAAGTAACCCACCTTTTCTGAAGCTGCTGCTGAATGATCGTCACGAGGAAAATGATTACAAACAAGATCCAGGACTGCGCGGAAGCAAAGCCCATCTTATAGCTTTGAAAAGCATTCCCATAAATTTGCTGCACAAGTGTGCTCGTTTGCCCTGCCGGTCCGCCGCCTGTCATGACCAGCACTTGATCGAACAACTGGAAGCCATTGATCAGCGAAATAACGAGCACGAAAAATATACTAGGTGTCAGCAGCGGCAGCGTAACACGGAAAAATTGTTGAAAACCGCCAGCGCCGTCGATCGTCGCCGCTTCGTAATAGTCTTCCGAAATGTCCTGCAGCCCAGCGAGAAGAATGACCGTTACATAACCGATATCTTTCCACACGCTCACGGCAATAATCGAAGGCATCGCCCACACAAAATCTTGCAGCCAAACGGGACCTTGAACACCGATCAGTGACAATAAGTAGTTAATCAGTCCGCTTTGTCCGTTCAATAACCAGCGCCAGACGATGGAAACAGCCACCCATGAAGTGATCACCGGCACAAAGATAAAAATGCGATACAGCTTTATCCCCGTTAGCTTTCTATTCAATAAAACAGCAAACAGCAAGCCGAAGATCAAGACAGAAGGTATATAGCCAACGATGTACTGCAAAATGTTAAGCAATGATGTAAGCGTTTTCTCATCTTGCAAAGCTTCGCTGTAATTATCGATCCCAACAAACTTTGCCGGAGTTAGCAAATCCCAGTTCGTAAAGCTGATAACGGCCGACGAGAGCATCGGCACGAGTTGGAAGAGCAGCAGCCCAGCTAAGCTTGGAAGTAAAAATCCGATAATAACAACGACTTTGGATAGTTTATTTTGTCCTACCATGACAACAATCTCCTTTTCCGGTTCCCCACATGATGGTTAGTCCTTGACTCTCACTGTGGCTCTCTCCACAATCGTGAGCGGCAGCATTATTTCATTGGCTTCTTGTTCCACGCCGCCTTGAATCATATGAATGAGATGCTCAGCAGCAATTGCGCCTTTTTCCGTAATATTTTGGCGGACCGTGGTGAGTGGCGGAATAAACATTTTGGACATGGTAATGTCATCAAAGCCAATAACCGAAATATCTTCGGGCACCTTTTTACCTTGATCCACCAAACTCCGGATGGCTCCGAATGCAACCATATCGCCAGTTGCGAACACTGCGGTAATTTCCGGGAATTTCTTGGCTATCAACTGACCCGCCGCCACACCATGCTCATAACTCATAGATTCTTCAAACACATAGTCCGGATTATAAAAGAAATTGGCCTCGCGAATCGCTCGCTTGTAGCCGAGGAACCTTTTCTCGACGACGCCATCCTTGCGAATCGCTCCTGTCACCAGTCCAATGTTCGAGTGGCCCTTATCGATCAAATACTTTGTCGCCAAATAGCCGCCATACTCATCATCAATGCCAATCCGCTTAAAGTAACTATCGTTAATGTAGCTGTCGATCAACACAATCGGAATGTTAATTTTCTTAAAGCCATCATAAAATTGTTCCGGATATATCCCCATCATGATGGCGCCATCCAGATTCCGCTGAACGGATAAATCCAGATAGCTCTCACCTTGATTCACCCCTGATAACAAAAGATGATAACCGTACTCGCGCAGCTTGCCTTCGATCCCGCTGATCATTTCACTATAGAAAGGGTTTTCAAGAATAAGCTGCTTGTGCGATTCCGTCTGTGGTATCACAATGCCAATCAGCTTGGATTGGTTCTTGACCAAGCTTCTCGCCGAGAAATCAGGTATGTAGTTCATTGTGTCAATAATCTTCTTAATGCGCTCGATCGTTTCATTGGAGACCTTATCCGTCCTGCCATTTAATGCATAGGAAACTGCGGCTGCTGAAACGCCTGCGACTTTGGCCACATCTTTGATTGTTGGTTTTTTCATGAGTTCCCCTCTTTAGTTACACGTTTAACTAGATTATAAGACGGATTACCCAAAATTACAATATGATAACGCTATCTTTCGCCTATTAAATTCATTTATAAGTTATGCGTTTAACTAAATAAAGTTTAATGTCTATTTCGATAACCTAGAAAAAGCGAAAACCGCCCCAATCCCTGACATAAAGTCAGCTCACGGAGCGGTTTCACTTATTCTTATTTCTTAGAAATCGTTACGGTTCTGCTTGAACCATCCCAACCCACCGTTCCACCGAAGGTTTCACCTACAAACCTAGCTGGAGCTAACGTATAGCCGTTAACTAACTGGGCGGCTTCGTCTAACTGCCGGGCTTGGCCATTCACATAAACCGTCTTCTGATCAAGGGTCAACTTCACTGTCGTGCCGCCTTTTTTGGCCGTAACCGATCTCGTTGCCGCCTCATATTCAACGGTTGCCCCCATCGCTTCAAATATAGCTCGAAGCGGTGTCAGCGTTGAGCCATTCCTGATAACAGGCGCTTGCTCAAAAGTCAGTTCCTTGCCGTCTAATTCGACGGATACTTGCGACGAGATGCCATACGTGCGCAAAGCAACCTGAGCTCCCGCTTTGTTGTAAACTTTGATCTGCATGACAGAGCCTTCGGGCACTTCACCTGCCTTGAGCGTGAGTCCATAGGGCAAGTCTGTCTGCGAAGCAATAACCCGTCCATTCAAGACATAGTCCACTTTGCCTATATAAACGTCAGGAATTTTGACGAATGGAATGAATTCGGCCTGTTTGGTGAACGCTTGGTGATTGGCATTTACTGGTACATACCCCAGCTTATCTGACGGCTGCGCGCCATCGGCAACTTTGGACAGCAAGTAAGGGTTCGCAATAAGCTTGCTATAGTACGTCTGAATTTCCGAAGAGTCCGACAACGAGTAGTCATTCTTCGCATTCGTCATTTTTTGATCGACATTAAAATAAGTAATCGCTTTTAATCTCGGATACTTGTACGGCATAATTTCATACAGACGCTGCAGGTTAAGCTTGGCCCATTCCGTAAAATCCTCGTCAGCAGCATGTGAATAATGCGGGACTCCCGTTTCGCTGAGCATCAAGGGCTTTCGGTCTGAATAGGTGTTATACAGTCTCGTGAGCCTTTCGACGTTGCTCGTAGAAATCATTGTCGGCAGAGATGGATCCCCGTTTTCGTAAGGTTCTATGTACAAACTTACCCCGACCCAATCTACATAATCATCTCCAGGATAATAAGGGTCGATATCATTCGCCGGCACATCGCCTGGACTCCAAACCATGGCAACGTTAGGTGCTTCTGTGGCAAATACATCATGCAGCATGCGGAATTTGGCGATGTACTGGGCAGGGTTGCCGTGCCATTTGACCCAAGCGCCATTCATTTCACCTGCAAAACGCAGGAAAATGGGGATACCCGCAGCCTTGGCATCCTGTGCCCATTTGCGCAAATACGTTCCGTCCGCCACAGGATCCAGACCATCATCTGGTTCCCAAGCGATCTGCAAGGCTCCGCCAGCCTCTTTCGCCCGTTTGGCATAAGTAGCAGGGAAGCCTTGCCCCCAATGAGCGTAAGCCAAGTAAATGGCATGATTTTTACCATAAACGGATTCTGTTTTCGTAAAAAGGTTTCCTACTTTAGGATCCTGCTCCGAATACATACCTAGGTATGTCCCATAGGCGGGCTCAAATTTGGCGAGACGGCCACTTTGCGGCAAAGCTTGCCGTTTAAGCTCAGAGGAATCACGTTCCGTTCTATATAATTCAATCGTCGTTCGAATTTGATCCGCGCGCTGCAGTTTGACGGCTCCCCAGTCTCTTCCTGCTTTCACCCAATATTGATTCTCTAACTCATAGTAATAAATCGCTTGGTCATAGTTCCCAATTGCATCATAGTAAGCATCCAATTTCCCGCAAAAGAGTGCGGCATTTTCCCATTCCCCTGATCTTGCATAATGATTAGCGAGGAACTGCCAGTGCGGAACGGCCTCGGCTTGATTGCCTTCTGCGCGAAGCGACTCCGCTTTCTGCCAATGATCCCACACGATGTCGGCGTGTACAGGTGCCGGTGAAACTGCAATACTAGCAGCCAATAAACCAACAGCCAATGTTAGAATGCTTACTTTGCTAGTTGCTTTCTTCAAATCAGTTGACTCCCTTCCTCTGTGTTGTCTGTGAGTTGTCATTAAGTGAATACGTCAAGAATGCTGGAAAGTAGCACTTTTCATAAAAATACAAAGTGAGAGGCTGTCTCACAGGTTAACAACCTAGCAAGCAGCCCTCCTATTGATATTTATCTGGATTTCACCAGGATAGCTCGTATCCGTTTTCGTTGCTGCTGTGTTAACGGCTGTACATAAGCATGATTTCCGATAGGAGCCGCCCCGCGAATCAAACCTGCCTTGACCGATTGACCGGATGCCGGGATCGCCACACGCAACCCATAAGTGGACATAACCAAGCCAATCGGATTGCTGATCGAACGGACACCATCTTTCGTACCTGCAAAATTAAGCGCAGCTGCATAGCGATCACTTGCCCGCAGCCATACGGAGCCGGAATCTCCGGGAAGCGACACTGGCCCGTTATTACCTCGAATGATAGATTGATTGCGGAATAGCAAATCACCCAAAGTGCCTCCGTAAGAGACCCGAATATCCACATTATTAGCTTCAACCGTTCCTCTGACGAAACCGGTTGTTCGCCCTGACTTCATCACTTGCAACCCAACGGGGTAGCTGAGCAGATGTCCCGGAACCGTAATTAATTGTCCGGAAGAGCTAATTTGGTAACGAGGATTCAATACGCTGTTGGCAGTCGGAATCGCAATCGCAGAATCCTGAAAATTGACGCCTCCCGGAAGGAGTCGGACGAACTGGAACGCTCTGCCTATTGTATCATTGCTGGCAGTGCCGCCATCAGCTGGACCAGGCTGCAGCGTCGCTGAGAAAGAACTGGAATTGTCTCTGATTAACACATGGTTATTGCTGAGCACATACAGCTGATTATTTTTGATCACGATGAGACCCGCTGTTCCTGTTGCAGCTGGATTCACTCTGCCAATACTTACACCACCGGGGACAGGACGCACTCGACTTGTGAACGAAGCGGCTTTCGCTCCCTTAGGTTTAGAACTCTGCGCATGGGAACTAAATTTGCCGGCATGCACGAAACGTACGGGAACTGCGCTTCCTGCTTGGGCTAATGTCCCTTTGAGGCTGTTGATACGGGATGGGACGATCTTCTGATGCGTATACACGATAACGCCTGCCCCCAGAGCCGGTTTATTAGGATCGGCATAACCTACGCCTACGGCCGTAACCTCAGCTCTTTTTAATAGGACAGGCGAAATTCTATTCTTATGTTTTAGAGCCTCGTGAAAAGTAGCCATTCACATTCTCCTCTTCTTTAAAGATGTTGCAATGTATGCCAACTTGTACGAATTGGCGTGTTGCGTTCACCTAAAGAGAGTTATAGAGAGCAAAAAAGGCTAACGACGCTGATGCGACGCTAACCTTGGCATAGAAATCTATAATTCTTCTAAAACGATACGACTGCCGCGACCGGATGGTTCGGCAGGATGGACAATTAATTTGCGCGTCAGTCGAGCTCGCAGCTCGGGCACATGGGAGATAACGCCTACGGCCAAGCTGTCCGTATGCAGCTTCTCCAGCGCGCCAATCACCATATCGAGCAGATCTTGATCCAGCGTTCCGAAGCCTTCATCGAGGAAGAAGAACTCCAGCGGGTATTCCCCTTTCAGCTGGATTTGCGCGGAGAGTGCGAGCGCCAGCGCCAGGGAGGTGAGGAATGTTTCCCCTCCGGACAATGTGCTGACTGGCCGTTTCACCCCGCCGTTGGCATCATCGCGGATGACAAAGCCGCCGCCCGAGTCGACTTCGATCGCATAGCGTCGACGCGTCAGTTCACCGAGCCGCTCCGATGCCGCGCGGCTGACTTGCATGAGCTGCTCTTCGGCCAGGTATTCGACGAAGGCATTGGCTTTGAGCACAGCTTGCAGCTTGCCAAGCCGTTCCAGCTGCCCCGCCTGCTCGAGCCGGCGCGATTCAAGCTCACGCCAGCGCGTGTGCCGCGCAGCGAGCTCGCTGGCGCCCTGCGCCGCTGTGGCCCGCGCCTCCAGCGCAGCCTCCGCAGCGGCCTTGGCGGCGCTTAGCTGCGCCTGTGTGAGCGCCCACTCGGCCGCGCTCAGCACGCGGCCCTGCAGCTTCGCTGCCAGCTGCGCCAGCTGGGCGCGCAGCGCCTGCTCGCGCTCGCGTTGCGATGCCGCGAGCTGCGCCCATTGGCGGCGCTGCTCAGGCGCCAGCGCCGCAGCCGCTGCGGCTTCGCGCGACGCGAAGCCGTTCTCTGCGAGCGCGCTATGCAGCGCGCGCTCGGTCTGGGCGAGCTGCCGCGCCGCGGCGGCAGCGGCTTCGGCGGCGGCGCTGTAGCGCTGCGCCGCCTGGAGCTGCTCGCGCTGCGCCTGCGCATGCGCGAGCTTGGTCTGCTGCGCGAGCTGCCGCAGCCGCGCAAGCGCGGAGGTCGCCTCCGCGATGAGCTGCGGCACAGCCGCGCCGGGCGCGCGCAAAGCGAGCTGCCGCGACTTGTCGGCGGCGAGCTGCGCCAAGCCCAGCAGCCGTTCATGCAGCTGCAGCGCCGTTCGATCCTGCTCCAGCAGCTCGCGCTGGAGCCCTTCGATTGTGCTCGTCAACTGTTCAAGAAAAGGGACGCTCTTCTCGATCCGGCTGCGAAGTTCATCAGCAAGACGCTCACCCGCCAGCAGCAAGTCAAGCTGCTGCTCAACCTGTTCCCAAACCAGCTCAGCATAGGTCTCTTGCCATCTCTTCCGCTGATCATCCAAGGCAATTTGAAGAAGTTTTAGTTTCCCGTCCGCTTCCTGCCATAGATTTCCTGCCGCTTCCAATTGAGCGTTCACTTGCACCAACTGCTGGTCATAGCGAACCTGATCTTTATGCAGACGGGCATAGACGCTTTCCAATTCATCAAAAGCCGACTGCTGCTGTTGCGCAAAGGACGCCATTTCCTTCCATTGCAGCAAAAGTACCTCTAAGGTTATACCCGCTTGCGCGTCAGCCCAGCTTCCAACTGATGGTACTGTCGCTGCCGCAGCAACTTGCTCCCAAGAAAGAGATGCTTGCTCTTTCGTTGTTGAATGAGAAGAAGATGACATATCCAAGGCTTGCTGATGAACAGCGCCCCATTTGCGCAGCAGTTGATTATGTGTAAATACATGCTCCTTCGCTAGCTGGAACAGGCGTTCTCCTTGATGAATTTGGTCTTCTGCTGAATCCGGCTTGCTCGCCTCAGATGCGGCTGCTTGCCCTCCCTTTGCGTGGCTAAGAGGATGTTCAGTGGAACCACAAACAGGACAAAGTTCACCTTCTTGCAAATCATTCGCCAAAATGGCAGCCAAGGCATGACGTTCTTCCAATTTCATACGTCTTTTCTGCACGTCCAGCACATCTTGCAGATTCGGAATGAACTCCGAGAATTGTTTGTGTTGGTTCTGAATTTCTGCCCCAGTCTGCGCGGATTGCTTCAGCCATACGGCTAACTCGCTTTGCAATTTCTCTTGAAGGGCTAGCACTTGCTGCTTGCTTCGTTCCAAAACCGCCACTGCATCAGCTTTATCCGCTTTACTTTTATGAGCTTCCGCCCCTTGCAGTTGAAGCTGTTCAAACGTCTTCTTCTCATGAACCGCACCCTGCAGAAGTTGCCTTGTTGTCGCACTCGTCTCTACCGTTTTCAGTTTTTCTTTGAGATCCGTTTGTTTCAAAATCGCTTTTTGCTTCGTTTCTTCCTGTTTCATAATTTCAGCCTGCAGCCTTGCTATATTCGATTGGGCCTCACCTTCTTGCTGCCGAGCCGATTGAATCTGCGTTTGCACCTGATTCAACTCCTGCTCGATAACAAGCGCTTGCTCCAATTGGTCAAGCCGCAGCATGAGCGGACCTTCTTCTCGCGCTAATTCCTGCTGGGCATGCTCGGATTTCTCTGCCGCAGTTTGATGCGTGATTTCTGCTGCCTGCTGATGGGTTGTCATTTGCTCCAACTGAATCCCGCTTATTCGAACGTCATCGAGAGCGAGACTGTGTTGGTCCAAATAAGGCTTAACGCGATCGGCTTGCTCAGCTTTTTGGAGCAGCTGCTCTTTCTCCCGAATCGCTAATTCCTGCTCTTGCTGTTTTTGGGCGTCTTGCTCCAGCTTCTCTTTCTCCTGCTGCCACCCAAACAGCTGTTTGTGCTGCTCGTAGTTCGCTTCCTGCTGGGCAAGATGCAATCGACTGCGAACGGCTTCTTCCTCCGCTTGCGCAAGTCTTTCACTAGCTTCCTGCAAAGCTTGCTCCGAAGCATCCCCAAGGCCCATTTGCTCAGCAGCGAGCTGTTTCACGGAACTATCCGTTTCCTTCACTCTGGAGCTGACTTTGGCGCTTAAATGATCGCCATATGGTTCCAAATGGAATAATCGCTGCAGCATTTGCCGCCGATCTTTCCCCGTCAACGTAAGGAATTCAGCGAATTTCCCCTGCGGAAGCACGACCGCTCTCGTAAAATCCTGCATCGACAGCCCCAATATCATCTGTACCTGCTGATTCACTTCTCCCGCTTTGTCGGCGAGCACAATCGTTTCCTGCTCTTTGATATGTAAAAGGCGTGTTATCGTGCCGTTAATGGACATTTCCGTCCCACGCTTGAATTGCCGCTCTACATGGTATCGTTCTGTGCAGATCGCATTCGTAAGTTCAAATGTAAAGGAAACGAATAACGTTTGTTCCGCATGGTTCATGATGGCTTGCGTGCCACCGCTGGCTCTCTCAACCTTACCGTATAAGGCTAGTGTGATCGCATCCAAAATCGATGATTTCCCGCTGCCCGTCGGCCCGAATATGCCAAAAACGCCTGCGTCCACTAACTGCCCAAACTGAATCGTCTGCATTTCGCGATAACTTTGAAGCCCTGACATCTGCAACTGAATTGGACGCAAATCGAAGATCTCCTTTCATCCTTTTAGTTTCCTAATCCCCGAATGAATCAGTCAGATCTTTCTCCTGTACTAATTCCAAAAACAACCGCACTAATTCTGGTTCAGGCTGCGCACCACCGGTTTGACGCGCGTAGAACCGGGTAAAATGCTCCTCCATCGATAAATCGGCTTTGGCTACAGCTGCCCGAGCCGCTTCCATCTCTGGATATATCGGACGAATATGAATAAAGCCCTCATAGGCTTTGCGCAGCGCTTGAATCTGCTCAATAGACATCGCTGAAGTCATCGTAATTTCCAGATCGATCCAAGCTGAAGCATCTCGTCCTTCTTCCAGCCATTGATGCACCTGACCGATGCCATCTTTGGCTTTCCAGCTCACCAGCGGCCGGCCGGAAGTCAGATAAATTTCCTTCGGCTCAGCAGCTTGTCCGGGAGCCAGATCCAGGATCGTAACGGACTTCGCTTGTCCAGCTTCCGAGAAGCTGTAGGCCAGCGGTGATCCGCAATAGCGGATGGGGGAAGCCGCTTTGACATTCTGCGGTCTATGCAAATGCCCCAGGGCCACGTACTGAGCGCCTGCCGTCAGCGCATTCGTATCCACCGTGTAAGCTCCGCCTACTTGAATCGGCCGCTCAGATTCCGTCTCATGACCGCCAAGTACATACAAATGGCTCATAATCAAATTCACCGTATCCGCTTCGAAAAATTGGGCCTGCTTGCGAATCAGCGCTCCAACCCGCTCCGAATACTTGCTGCGCAGCACTTCCTCATCGGCGATATCGGACAACAGCTCCTTTAGTCGAGATTCCGAAGGATAAGGCAGCGCGATTAAGCGCGCCATTTCGCCTGTCTTGGCTATGCCAATCGACTGAATTTCAGGTACGGGCAGTCCAATAATCGTTATCCCTTGTTTGGCGGCAAGTGGACCTGCGGCGGCAAGCCGATCCGGGTGATCATGATTTCCCGATATAATCGCTACATGCCTCTTCCCGCCTTCCGCCAAGCGGGCGATGCCTTCATAAAAGAGCTGCTCAGCAGCCGCAGGAGGATTCACACTATCGTAGATATCCCCTGCAATTAAAACCAGATCAATCGCCTCATCCTGAACAATACGCACAAGCTCGTCCACAAAGGCCGTCTGTTCCTCCAAACGGCTTCGCCCTTCAAGGGATCGCCCCAAATGCCAATCCCCCGTGTGTAAAATCCGCATACCTCAACCCCCGCTCTACATCTCCAGCAATTTGGCCCCGTCAAAGAAATACAGGAACTTGCCGCTTAACGGCCGCTTCCAGATATGTTCAACAGCCCGCGAATACAGCGATATTTGCTTCTCATAACGCATTTGAAGCTCCGCATCACTGCTGCCCTTCACGGCATCCGTTTTATAATCAACAAGCACAAGCCCGAGTTCATCTTCAAATAAACAATCGATAACCCCTTGGATTAATACGGTCTCACCTGTCGTGGAACGATCAATGCCGGTATACACTTCCTCAGCAGGCAACCCATAGCTGAACGGCACCTCACGCTGCACATTCGCAGCCTGGACCATCCGTTTTCCAATCTCCGTCTGGAAAAATTGCAGCATAACAGGAATATCTACAACTTCACTCTGCTCCCAAGTTAACGTCATCTTGTCGAGCATCTCCGCTAAAGTAGCTCGAATACTAGCCTCTGTTGGCGCTTCCTGCAAAGACAGGTTCTGCATGACCGCATGAACAATCGTTCCTTTCTCGGCTGCGGTCAGCTTCTTTTCTTCCATAAACCTAGGTCTGCGCCACAAGGTAGAAGCCGTTTTCCTGGTTCCTACCACAGCGGCCTCCCCTTCCAATGATGCCACATCGCCGCCAAAAGGAAGCTCCATTTCATCGGCAATCCGATTCATCTCCGACAACCTTTTGATTTCGGAAACCGTTGTTTTGGCAAAGAGTTTGGGAGCATCCGGGTAGGCATAATCCCAGGAAAGCTTGTCGTCCAACCAACTTTTCCAAACTCCTGATGCAGCCACAGGCTGCAGCTGACGGATACTCTCTATCCAACTCGCGTCGGGAATGTAGCTCTCTTCTACCAGCGATTCAACGTCCTGCAAGTCCTCAGGAACAATAACCGTAAGTTTCCACCTGGAAGAATCAGCTAGAAGCCGCACACCGGAGGAGGCCTCGCTAATCCCTAGCCGCTCTCTCCATAGCGTGCTGTCCGGGTGACGGAGCAGTGCTGGACCTACCCAGTCCAGATAGCTTTTGGCTTTGGCCAGTTCAAAGTCAGGCAAATACCATTCTGTTCTGGCAAGATGACGTCCCCAGCCACGCAGCAGTTTATCGAGCGATTTCACCGTTCCCAGCAAATAAAGCTTCTCTCTCGCTCTGGTTAGGGCGACATACAGAACTCGCATTTCTTCGGCCAAAAGTTCCAACTTCATGCGTCTCTTGATCGCCAGCGAAGGCAATGTCGGATAACTGACCCGCAGTGTGGTATCGACAAAGCGCGGCCCAAAACCAAGCTCTTTGTGCAGCAGAAACGCCTCATTTAAATCTCGCTGATTAAACATTTTGGCCATGCCAGCGACGAATACAACAGGGAATTCCAGCCCTTTACTTTTGTGAATAGACATAATCCGCACAACATCCTCTTGCTCGCCAAGCGCTCGCGCTGTTCCCAGATCGCCGCCGCTTTCTTTCATACGTTCAATAAACCGCAGGAATCGAAATAATCCGCGCAAGGAGGTGCTTTCATATTGCCGAGCCCGGTCATACAGCGCCCTCAAGTTCGCTTGCCTTTGCATGCCTCCCGGCAAACCGCCAGCAAAATCGTAGTAGCCCGTTTCTCGATAAATCAGCCAGATTAAATCGGCCAACGAGCCTTGTCTTGCCTCATTGCGCCATTTCTCCAGTAAGGTCAAGAAATAACTTAGCTTCTCGAATAAGGCTTCATTACCAGGCAGCCTTTCACCGCTAACCAGTTGTAGAACAGACTCATAAAATGGCAACGTTTTGTCTGAGACACGAATTCGCGCCAGATCTTCAGCCGTTAATTGAACAACTGGCGATCGAAGTACCGCTGCTAATGGGACATCCTGATAAGGGTTGTCGATGACCTTCAATAACGAAAGCATCACTTCCACTTCCGTTGCTGAAAAATAGCCCGTGCTTAGCTCCGCATACGCGGGTATCCCCTGCTTTTTGAGCTCCTCGATGAGAATCGGTGACCACATCTGTGTTGCCCGCAGCAGAATCACGATGTCCCGGTACGTAGCAGGCCGATCTCCTCCGGTTCTTTTATCAAAAACCTGAAAAACTTCCTGTCCTCCCGCACCCAACAAACCTCTAATTTGCCGCGCGATGGTTCGGGCTTCCAGTTGGGCTGTTTCAAGCTCTTGCGCTTCCAGAACAGGGTCTGGAAGCATCGCTTCCCCCTGAGCTCCCAAGTCCGCATTCAGCTCATCATCCTCATCTGCCGAAGGGTACGATTCCGTCTTATCGGGTGCATCCGCTGCGCGGTCAATAAGCAGCATTTCGACCGAGCAATCCGAGGCAGATGGCGGGTATCCCGCTCCGTATACAAGTTCTGCCCGCTCGTCATAGGCGATTTCACCGACAGATTCATTCATAATTTGTTTGAACAGAAAATTCACCGCATCAACCACTTGCAGACGGCTCCGAAAGTTCCGTGCCAAATCGATGCGCCCACCCAGGGATGTGTTTAACGTAGGTTCAGCTTTATTGGAACGGTAAGCCTTGTATTTCTCCAGAAAAAGTCCTGGCTCAGCAAGGCGGAACCGATAAATACTTTGTTTCACATCGCCCACCATAAATCGGTTGCCTGGCTTCACCTGCGAAATTAATTCAACAATCGCTTCCTGCACGCGATTCGTATCTTGATACTCATCCAAAAGTACTTCCACAAATTGCTGCCGATACGAGTTAGCCGCTTCAGAAGGAACAAGTTCTCCCGGTATTGAACCCGGAGCACTTAGAATTTGCAGACAATAATGCTCCAAATCGGCAAAATCAATTAAGCCTTTAGCTCGCTTGCCTACTTGGTATCGTTCTCCGAAATCAACCACCAAGTCTACCAGCGTATGCAGCAGCGGCGCCATCTCAGCAATCTCCTGATGAAATTGTTCCGGAGTTCGGCCGAACAGTTCTTCCTGGATCGTATTGATTTGGTCCTTGGCTTTGTTGCGAAGTTCCTTGACTTCCTCTTGCATGCCTTTGTCGTAATCATCGCCTCGGCAAGCTTTGAGCTTCCCGAACTCAACGGTTTGAAAACCTCGATACAGAACATCCCATGGATAGGTGGTTGTTTCGAGTAAATTATTCACGAGCAATAAATCCTCATGCAAGTTGTCCAAATACGGGGCCGGCCCGCCAGGCGATTCCGCAATGACGACCGCTTGACGCAGCAAGTCCGCAGCGCCTTCCAAATCGAGCGTCAGGTCGCGAATCAGACTCTGCTCCCAGCGTGAATAATCGACCGGCGCAGCGGCAGCCGCAACGTAAGGCAGTGCCTCTTCGAAGATGGAGGCATTTTCATCCATTCCCTCCTGCATCTTCGGCGCAGGAGGACCAAACATCGAAGCCGTAGCCCTTAGCCAATGCTCCGGCCACGGATGACTGCGCGACACATCATACAGCTTCTGAATAAGCTGCATGATGGCGTCGTCGTTGCGCTCGCCGCTGAACGAATCGACCAGCCGCCAGAAGGCGCTGTTCTCTCCGCTTGCGGCGTAATATTCCTCGAGCATGTCGCCAAGCAAGTCTTGGCGCAACAGCTCAGCTTCCGTTTCATTCGCGATCCGGAAGCCGGGATCCAAACGAATGAGACTGAAGTAGCGCTGCACGACTTCCAAACAGAAGGAGTGCAGTGTCGTAATCGAAGCGCGCCCCATTAAGGCGAGCTGCTTGCGCAGGTGCTGCGAATGCGGCTGCTTCATCAATTCTTTCTCCAGCGCCTCGCGAATCCGATGCTTCATCTCCGAAGCGGCCGCTTTGGTGAAGGTTGCGACAAGCAGCCGATCCACGTCCACAGGCTCCCATTCATCCGAAATTCGGCGGATAATCCGCTCCACGAGGACGGCTGTTTTACCGGAACCCGCAGCTGCGGCGACCAACATATTTTGACCCTTTAGTGTAATGGCGTCCCATTGATCGTCTGTCCATGTACTTCCGGGAGGCTTAGGCTGTTGTTTATTCATGAAGAGATCTCCTTTCCGGCTTGATTAGGCCTTGACATTATGTGCCAGCTCGGACCAGAGCTGGTCTTTGGCCCGCGGTTTCAATACGTGAACTTCATTGCCCTCAAACAAGGGGTCGAACTGACAAATCGATTTATAAGAGCAGTGCAGACAAGCGGTCTTTTTGCCCAAACGGTAAGGATTGATGTCCACGTGACCATCTGTGATATCCGTGCCGATCTGCTTTACTTGTTTGCGCACATATTTGCGGAGTGTGTCCCACTGTTCATCTGTAGCGACTGACGAAGTCGAATAGAAGCTGCCGTCTTTCTTCAAGGCAACCGGAATCAACTGCGAGTGGCCCGCGCTTTTCAGCAATTCATCATCCATCAAACCGGCAACTTCCGCGTCCGCGGTAATTAAGCCTTTCATTTTATACCGTTTGCGCAGTTCTTTTTCAATTTGATCCAGATCGAGCGCATTTTTTTGCTGCAGCATCGGATTATGTACATGGAAATACAGGACGCCTGCCGGCTTGGCCGCAATCCCCAGCCACTGCTCCGCATGCGTAATAATAACGTCCAGATACGTCAGCATCTGTAGCGACAGTCCATAATACACTTCAGATAACTGCAAAGAAGTTGAACTCGATTTATAATCAATCACCCGCAAAAGAACACCCTGCTCGCCTTCTGCGCGATCAACTCGGTCAATTCGTCCGATAATTTCCATCGTACAGCCATTTTCCAGTTCGAAGGTAAGTGGCGGCAATTCTTTGCCTGGTCCAAAATCAATTTCTAGACCTAACGGTTCAAACTGCCCATGCTTCGCATGTTCGCCAAGCACGACAGCCGCTCTGCCTACAACCTGTTTCAATTTCCTAGCAATATAGGCATATCGGCTGGAACTGAGCAAGATTTCGCCTTGCAGCCTTGGCGCAAGCTCATCCACCACCTGAGCGGAACGCTCCATGCACTGTTCAGCCGTCAACGAACCCCAATCGAGTTGATCCTGCTGAAGCTTTTGCACAAATTGATTCAATGCCGCGTGGAACAGCTGTCCAATGTCTGGAGCATCAAGCCGATACACTCTTCTTTCTTGGAGCCTTAACCCATGGGATACAAAATGCGAGAATGGACAGGCCACATACTTCTCCATCCTGGAAACACTCGCCCGTAAATTTTGACCATACAGTAATTTGCTAGTTCGGGGACTAAGACCCTTTTCTTTATTCGTATATTGCAAAGCCTGAACGACGGATTGCAGTTTCATGTGCCAGATCGGCTTATTCGCGTACCAATTATACGTCTCCCACCAGAGGTCATCGATTCGCCCTCCCAGCATCCAGTGCTTCATGCGGACTGCCAGATAGGAAATCGTTTGATTCGGATGGGCAATGTAAGCAGCTTGCTCCTGCGCTGGCGTTTCATTGGATGGCTCCGCAAGCAAGAGCGGTGCTTCTGTCCCTGGGAAAAGCTGGCGAATCTGCTTGATAAGCTCCGAAGGCAGCAGCGATTTCCCCTCTTCATCGGCTAGCGGATAGCTCATCCACAACCTTTTGCCTGGCACCATTAAAGAGGTGTAGACAATAAACTGCTCATCAAGCAGCTTGCGGCGGCTGCCGTCTGCCATCGGTAATCCAGAGTCTGTCAGAACGGTTCTTTCCGCTTCCGTCAGAACACCTTTTTCTGCCATTTGAGCCGGAATTACCCCATCATTCACACCAAGTATGTAGGCGTATCGGATACCGCTGGAGCGCGTTCGGTCCATGCTTCCGATTAACAATTGATCCATCGAAGGCGGAACCAGTCCAAGCTTCATACTTTCCATCCCAGTCTCAATAAGACCGTTAAACAGTTCCAAAGACAGGTCATCCTCACCCATCGTCTCCACCAGTTGATCCAGCATGTCCATCACGCTGTCCCACATTTGGCCATGCTCGCGGGCTTTTTCCGGTTTGCCTGCATGGATAGCTTGCTGACTCCATGCCTCCAGCTTCTCCGGTGCTTGCACCATTACCAGCAAATCATACAACGCAGTGACTTGATCTCTAACCGATTTGGCCTGCTGCAAACGTTTGGCAAAAGCAAGCAGAGGTCTTACAATCCATGATTTGCTCGTATTCAGCGCATCCAGCTCTTCAGTTGGCTCCTGCAGTTGATCTTCCGCTTGCTCCAAGTTGGCTCGAAACTTAAATGTCCAAGGCTTGCCATCTGTCCAGCGATATCCTTGAATACCGAACGCCAGCACATAATTCTCGAGTTTATCCAGTTCTGTTCGCTGGTAGGCTGCCTCTCCCGGAATTAAAAGGTCGGTTTTGACACAGCGAAATACCGCATCGTAGTGCCAATTATGGAGCACAACTTCCAGCGCTGAACGAATAAATTCAACCAACGGGTGATGCAGGACTGACCTCTTCTGGTCAAAAAAGTGAGGAATCTCATGGTCCGTCAGAATCGCTCTTAACAAGTCCTGATAGCCTTCCATATTGCGCACCATGACGGCAATCTCCCGCCAGCGAACACCTTGCTCGCGGACGAGCTGCAGCATGTCGCGGATTGCGCCTTCTACTTCTGCACGGCGATGCACCGCTTCTTTGATGACAAGTTGATCGCTTAACTTCTCCAGTGCTGCTGGTTGGTAACGATGGGCGGCCCCGCCAATTCGGCGGTCGAAATGACGCTCCAAATAACCAAGTGCCGGGCTATCCTCATATCGCGGGGAATTCTCTGGGGCCAGATGATGTACCTCAGCCGCTTCTAGGCCTAATTGCCAAATGAGATTCTGCATGCGGACCATCGTTGTTGCCGTCGGATGAAAGAGATCCAGCTCATCCGGTGTATCACCAGCCTGCAATTCACGGTCCACACAAAGCGTCACGGTCACCTGCTTGCAATTGGCAAATAACGCACCAAGAACAGCAAACTCCTGGGGTGTGAAACCATGAAAGCCGTCAATCCAGATCGAAGCTGACTTCAAATAGGCCGAGTTCGGAATCTGCTCAGCAAGCAGTGTCAGATAATCCTCGCCATCCAGATATTGACGTGCTAATTCCGCTTCAAACTGGCGATAAACCAGTTGAATATCATGCATTTTATCCCGCAGCAACCCACTTTCTCCAAGTGCTGCTGCGCGTTTATTTTCATGATTCGTTAGCTGCTCAGCTGTGACGCAATAGCGCTTCATTTCCGTAAAAAGTTGATTGAGTCTGTCCACAAAACCCATCTGTTCAGCCGAATGTCCAAACAGTCGAAGCTTTTCTTTGTATTTATGTAAAATGCTCGTTAACAGCAGTTTCTTACCCGTATCATCAATCGGCAGCCTGGCTGTACCGCCCTCTTCCTGCATGACCCGCCACGCGAGTCGGTGAAAACTTAACACTTGGGCGCGAATCATCCCGCGAATCCCAGGATCTGAGACTAACGCATGCTCCGCTTGAAAAGTTGCCTGCTCAGGCACCAATAAAACGAGCGGATCGCCCTCAGGCTCCGCTGCCAACTGCTGCTTCATTTCTATTAAGCAACGTTCACTTTTGCCACTACCGGCTCTGCCGATTACGAATCGAATAGACATACAGGGCCTCCTCATTGTTACTTCTCTATCTTTCCTATTCTATCATACTTTTGGTAGAAAAGAGGCGTGGCAGATGATGGGCTTGCAGACCAAAAAGCTGCAGCCTTCTCATTGAATTGAGTTGGCAGCAGCTATCTAAATGCGAATGCGATTTATGAAAGGGGTAAATAAGCTCAGCGGCAGAGATATAGCGTATCGTGGTTCCTCTTTCAGCCGGAGCTGGCGATTATTTGCTCCGCACCTCAAAGATCGCGAATTTCAAATAATGTCCCTCATCCACACCGAGGATACGGGGATGATCCATACCGGCTTCGCGGAATTCGATGAGGCGCAAGAGTTTGCCTGCATCTGTTGCAGCCGCATGAATCGTCTCCAGAAACAATTCAGGATGCATGTGATACGAGCAGCTAGCGGTGACCAGATAGCCGCCTTCATTCACTAGCTTCATACCGTGCAAGTTAATATCTTTGTAGCCGCGGCACGCGCCTTCGACGGCGCTTTTCGTTTTGGCGAAAGCCGGCGGATCCAGGATGACGACATCCCAAGTGCGGCCACCAGCGGCAACTGGTTTTGATGTGTCCACTTTGGCTGCCCCACTCCCGCTGCCGGCGTTAGCACGAACTTTGCGCTCATCTAGACCTTTGACCTGTGTGCGCAAATATTCAAAAGCATCTGCGACGACGAACTCCACGCGGTCTTCAAAGCCGTTCAGAGCCACATTCGTTCTCGCGCTTTCGATGGCATGCTCAGAGATATCCAAGCACGTCACTTTTTTCGCGCCGAATTTGCAGGCATTGAGCGTGAAGCTTCCCGTATGGGAGAAGCATTCCAAGACGGAAGCGCCATCCCAATGCTGGAATGTAACCACTTTGCCATTGGCGTTAACCGGAAGCGTCTGTTTAGTGCCATTTTCCTCGATTTCTTGCAGAGCGATCCCACTGCGATGGCCCCATCCTGTCATCAAAGGAGCTATTGCTGCTCGATTCTCTCTTTGATCAAAGAAATAGCCGGTTTTCTGACCTTCTTCGATATCGACACGAATACGCAGGCCGTTCTCCCAAATATCCACATGCTTGGAGCACTCGCCATAAAGTAAACCCTTGGTCTGTTTCAGCCCTTCAAGCTCACGGATCGGCACGTCGCTGCGCTCATAGATGCCTTTAGGATTCATGACTTGAACTAAAGCATTAACGATCTGCTCTCTGCAGCGATCCATCCCCATCGTCAGAATCTGAACGACTAGTGTGTCCTCGAATTTATCAACGATAAGTCCTGGTAAAAAGTCCGCTTCCCCATACACCAATCGATACGATTGCGCGCCTTTTACGAAGCGGGAGCGATGCTGGTAGCAGCGTGTGAATCTCTCCACGAAAAACTCAGTTGTCATCGCTTCAAGCGGTTTATAGGAGACGATTCGAACTGTAATTTGCGATGCCTCGTTAAAATAACCTGTTGCCAAATATTGCCCTTGATACGTTTGAACTGGGACAAGTTGCCCTGGCTCAATCTCTCCGTCTACACGTTCGATTTCACTTTTGTACACCCAGGGATGACCTTGCTCCAAACGAGGTTTGCGTTTTTTAAATAGAAATACTACTGCCATGGTGATCTTAGCCGTCCTTTGCGTGAACCCGTTCACTCTCGCTAGCTTGCTTGTCATGCTTGTCTGTACGGTCACATATATTGGTTGAAAAAAGTAGTTCGCTCACGAAGGAGACCTCTACGATGTTAAATACAATTATCGTGCCTGTGTTAACAGGCTTAGCTTTGTTTCTTTTTGGAATGAAGCTGATGGAAAGCGCGCTTCAATCCTGGGCAGGCCCACGCCTCCAGCTGTGGCTGGAGCGATTTACCCGCACGCCGCTGCGCGGCCTCGCCACGGGCACCGTGCTCACGGCGGCGCTGCAGAGCAGCACCGCCATTACCGTAATAGCCATCGGCCTCGTCGGCGCTGGCGTCCTGACCTTCCCGAGAACGCTCGGCGTCATTCTCGGCACGAACATCGGCACGTGCCTCACCACCGAGCTGATCGGACTCAGCCTCGGAGGCATCGGCGTGCCGATCCTGCTCGCAAGTGCTGGCGTCTGGCTCGCCAGCTGGCTTGCCGGACCCTTGCGTCCTTCTGCGACGCAAGGGCCCCTGCGCAGCATCCGCTACGGATCGCTGGCGGTCTCTGGCTTTGCTCTCGTGCTGCTCGGCATCGAGATCATGCAAACCATCGGGCCTGCGCTGCAGTCCCGCGGGCTCTTCGCCTGGTTCGTGCAGGAAGCGCAAACCAGTCTGCTGTGGGGCATCATCGCAGGCGCAGTCGTCACCGCGCTAGTCCACAGCAGCGCTGCGGTCATTGCGATGGCTATGGGCCTCGCCGCGGTGCAAGGCATCCCCGTCGAGCTTGGCGTTGCCATTACCATCGGTGCCAATGTAGGCACCTGTGTAACGGCGCTGATCGCCGGGATGAGCAGCTCACGCGCCGGACGATACGTCGCCTGGTCGCATATCCTCCTGAATGTCGGAGGCGCAGTGCTCTTTTACCCGTTTATCCACCAGCTCGTCAGCCTTTCAGCCCTGCTCGCCAATGATGCGTCCGAGCAAATCGCCAGATCCCAAACGATCTTCAATGTCGCTTGCTCCTTGCTGGCCCTGCCGCTCTGTTATCTTAATATGTGGAAGCGCCTTGAGTTCCGTTCACAATAGCTACACCGGAGCTGGTTCCTAATCTTGTTGCGCCGGCTTCGATCATCGCGATAGCAGTTTGCAAATCTCTTACGCCACCGGATGCTTTGACACCAATCGTATCGGATACGTTGTGACGCATCAAGCGAACATCTTCCACAGTCGCTCCGCCTGGGCCAAAACCTGTCGATGTTTTCACGAAATGAGCGCCTGCTTCTTCCGACAAACGGCATGCTGCGGCTTTCTGCTCATCATTCAGGAAGCCCGTTTCCATAATCACTTTGACGATGGCTTTGCCTTTTACTGCATCCACAACTTGCTTAATGTCAGAGCGAACAGCGTCATGCTGGCCTTCAAGCAATAATCCGATCGGCAGCACCGTGTCAATCTCAGCTGCGCCATTTTCCACAGCTTTGGCCGCTTCGTAAGCTTTCACTTCACTTAAGCTTGCGCCAAGCGGAAATCCAACAACAGCAGCGACTTTCACTCCTGTGCCTTCGAGCGCTTTGGCAGCTGTCGCGACGAACTGTGAATTTACACAAACGCTAAAAAATTGATGCTGCGCTGCTTCCTCGCACAATGTATGAATGGCAGCTGAACTTGCGTTCGGTTTTAACAACGTATGATCAATATATTTCGCAATTTCCTTTGCGCTTAATGTAGCCATAGAAAAGCACCTCTTTACGTATTTTGGTTTGATTAGGGGGCATCCTTCAAGTAGAAAACCTCTATCGTAGTCATTCGGGAATGAGCGACCACGCTTAGAGGTAGGTTTTATCGCTGAAAATATTTTAAAAATTAACAACTGCAGCTGTTTCCATCACACGAACCAACTGCCCCTTGCTTTCATTAACACCGGCTTCTGTCACTTTCACTCGGCATACTTGGCCGATCATGTCTTCAGAACCCTCGAATACCAACTGAACATAATTATCCGAGTATCCGCTGTATAAACCGCTGTCAGGAGCACCTTTGTAAGCACGTTCAGGGATAACTTCCAGCACGTCACCCACGAATTTCTGCGCATAAGCCAACTGCATCTTCTCTGAAAGATCAATCAACTCATGAACGCGCACATTCTTCAGCTCTTCATCTACTTGATCTTCCATGCGCGCAGCAGGCGTGCCTGTCCGCTTGGAATAAGGGAATACATGCATCTCAGAGAATTTCATACGCTCCATGAAGGCTAAGCCCTCGCGGAACATTTCCTCTGTCTCGCCGGGGAACCCGACAATGACGTCCGTTGTAATCGCAACATCCGGCATAATTTCGTGCAGACGCTCAATTTTCCCGGCAAATTCAGCCGTTGTATATTTTCTGCGCATCCGAGCCAGAACTTGGTCATCCCCAGCTTGCAGCGGGATATGCAGATGACGGCACATTTTGTCAGACGACTTCAAAACTTCAATGACTTCATCTGTGATTTGGCTGGCTTCGATGGACGAAATTCGAATTCGTTTCAATCCTTCGACTTTATCCAGATCCCACAGCAGTTTCGCCAAGCTGTAATCCTCAATATCTTCGCCATAACCGCCCGTATGGATACCCGTCAGGACGATCTCCTGATATCCTGCCGCCACTAACTGTCTAGCTTGCGCTATGACGCTTTGCGGCTCACGGCTGCGCATCAGGCCCCGCGACCATGGAATAATGCAGAAGGTGCAGAAATTGTTGCAGCCTTCTTGAATTTTCAGAAACGCCCTCGTCCGATCTGCGAAATCAGGGACATCCAATTCCTCAAACTGCCGTGTTTTCATGATATTGCGAACCGCATTAATCGGCTGACGATCCTGCTCGAATTGCTTGATCAAGGGAAGAATTTTCTCGCGATCCTGTGTCCCAATGACCATATCTACGCCCGGAATCGCCATAATTTCCGCAGGTGACGTTTGTGCATAACAGCCAGTTACCGCAACAATCGCTTCCGGATTCCGGCGAATTGCCCGACGAATCATCTGTCTGCTCTTCTTGTCCCCTGTATTTGTAACGGTACATGTGTTAACGACATACACATCCGCGGTCTGTTCGAAGTCAACCTGCTCATAACCCTCATTTTTGAATAACTGCCAAATGGCCTCTGTATCATAGAAATTCACTTTGCATCCTAATGTATGAAACGCTACCGTTGCCATAACGCTTATCCTCCCATCTCTCCGGTTTCATAGAAAAGACACGTAAGTCCTACCATCGCAGCAGTCTCCGTGCGTAAAATACGTGATCCCAGCGACACCGATTGAAATCCTGCCTCTTCAGCTTGCACGATTTCCTGTTCGGTAAATCCGCCTTCCGGCCCTACTGCGATCACGACTTGTTGTCCTGGTCCCAATTTACCTTGGGCTAGCGCCTGTTGAATGGCCGGCCTTAGTTGCTGTCCATCTTCTTTCTCGTAACAAATCCAAGCCACATCGGCTTCTTTCGCCCGCTGCAGCAGTTGCTTCCAAGAATGCACCGACTCGACTTGCGGAACGCGATTCCGATGCGCTTGTTCGGCAGCTTCCTTGGCAATTTTTTGCCAACGTTCAGAACGCTTGGCTTCTTTCTTGGCATCATACTGCACAATCGTTCGATCCGATAAAAAAGGAAGAAACCGGGCTGCCCCGATCTCGGTCCCTTTTTGAATAATCACTTCCATCTTGTCGCCTTTCGGCAAGCTCTGCGCAATCCACACCTGAACGGCCGCTTCCGCGTCCATCGTCAGCTCTTCCACAATTTCCGCAGTAACGCGTCCTTTGTCCAGCTCCGCAATACGCACAAGCACCTCACGGTCCACACCATTGCTGCATATAACTTTGTCGCCGATTTCTGCGCGCATGACTCTCGCCAAATGATGGGCGTCGTCGCCCTCGATGGTGACGGTCTGTGTCGTCAGATGAAACTGCTCAGGCGGGAGAAAATATCGCTGCATAGTTAAAGCCTCTCTATCTACGTTCATGTCTGTGATTAATGGAAAGTTCCACTCACCATCATACCTTTTTTGGTCATGAAAATCTACCTTGGGTTATTGTGAGCTTACATACCTAGAATCCAATTAATGGGCATTGATAATAACCGAATAATATCCGAACCTAAGCTTAAATAGGGATCCAGCGTCACTTGTCGCAGAGGTCTTACAAACACAACCAGCAGAAAAATAACGGATGCCCACTGCTCAAACTTTTGCAAGGATTCACTATATCTCAGATCGACTAAATCTTGAATAATCCGGTAGCCATCTAATGGCGGGATTGGAATCAAGTTAAATAGAAACAAAGTGATATTAATACTTAACATCAATTTTAAAAAAAGAATAATCGCTTTCAAACTTCCACTGGATATGCCTTCCAACCAGCCATACTTTTGTAGCAAGACAGCAACAAATATCGTGATAAATGCCAAAATCAAGTTGCTTATCGGTCCTGCTGCCGTTACGATAATCCCCATCAAACGAGGATTCTTGAAATTAGCGCGATTGACCGGAACAGGCTTCGCCCAACCAAATCCAGCAATTAACAGCATGATCGTTCCGAACAAATCCAAATGAACCATCGGATTCAAGGAAACTCTTCCGAACTGGTATGCGGTGGAATCTCCTAACTTGTAAGCACTGTACGCATGCGCAAACTCATGAACCGTAAAGGAAATCACGAGAACAAGAATGACAAACGGCAGCGTACTCCAATCATAAAATAATAATCCGCCCATAGCGTGGCACCTACAGCTTTCTAGCTACGATCACAACCCAATTCGAATCATAGTTTTTCTCTACAATTGTGAATTTAGCTGCAGTCAGCGCTTTTTCTACATCCGCTTCCTTATTGGCAATAATCCCTGACGTAATGTAATACCCGCCTTGCTCCAGCACTTCATACACATCATCAACGAAAAGCACGATCACTTCGGCCAAAATATTAGCCACAACCAGTTGCACTGGAATGGCAACACCAAGCTGAGCCGCATCTTCGGTTTCACTTTCTTTCAATACGCCTAGCAAATCACTCAATTTTACCGTAATTTTGTCTTCCAGTTCGTTCTGTTTGGTGTTATCCAGCGCGCTAGTGACAGCGACAGGATCCAAATCTACAGCCAGCACATGTTTCGCGCCTAACTTGGCAGCCGCGATGGACAGAATGCCTGATCCGGTTCCAACATCAATGACATCGTCCCCAGGCTTCATAACTTTCTCTAATGTTTTTAGACATAACGACGTTGTCGCATGAGTCCCCGTACCGAACGCCATCCCTGGATCAAGTTCCAGAATCAACTCGCCAGGCGAAGCTGTGTAATCCTCCCATGTCGGTTTGATCGTCAAACGATCGGTTACCCGAATGGGTTTGAAGTACTGTTTCCACGCATGCGCCCAATCTTCATCATCCACTTCTCGCAGTTCGAAAGTCGGATTGCCCGTATCAATATCGAACTCGGTCAGTTGTGCTACGGACGCCCTCAAATTAGCCATAAGCGGTTCCATATCTATACCATGGTAGAAATAACCTTTAATCACGGCTCTACCTTCCGGAATATCGTTAAACGGCGTCTCGTACAATTGGCCAAAAGAGGTGTCTCTCTCTTTGTTTAACGTACCTGATTCCTCAATCGATACGCCCCCGGCACCCAATTCATGAACAAAATTCGTAATCATTTCTATTGCTTCTTCTGTCGTATGTACGGTTACTTCTTGCCAAAGCATTCTTCGTGCTCCTCCTGTCGGTTATACCTTTGCCTATAAAAAGCCCTATAGGGCTATTTTCACAATGTTTATTGTACTACACTTCGCTTCATGGGTAAAATAGGTACCTTTTTGAAAGCGCTATAAACTATTTTCGAAAACCTAACACCTTCTTAATAACTTCGTGATAATTTAAAAAAGTAGTTATTCCTACCCGCTATGAGCAAGTCCTATTTCAATCCAGAATGGAGTTTTACTATGATCCGAACGCTCCTTGTCTTCCTTGTCATTCTCTCCTTCGAACTCGTCGCTCCCTTCACAACGACAACCTTGCTCGCTGACAATTACAGTCAGGTCACGGCACATCGAGGCAGTTCGGCTCACACGCCCGAAAATACATTAAGCGCGTTCCGACAAGCCATCCTTGACAAGGCTGGGTATGCGGAGCTCGATGTCCAAGAAACGGCCGACGGCGCCGTTATGGTCATGCATGATGACAACGCCCTGCGCACCACTGGCCTTAATAAAAATATGTGGGAAGCTGCATCCGATGAACTTAAAACTGCAAATGCCGGATCTTGGTACAACGCCAAATTTAAGGACGAACGTGTCCCTACTTTGGATGAAGTGATCGAGGTCGCACAAGACCATATCAAACTGAATATTGAAATGAAAAATAACGGTCACGGCAAGCAGCTTGCCGAGAAAACCGTCGCCATTATACAGAAGCATGGATTTGTGAAACAGTGCACCGTCACATCCTTTGATGTTAATTTGCTCCACACGGTCAAGAAGCTCAACCCGCAGATTAAAACAGGGCTCATCGTGAGTCAGAAATCAGAGCCGGACTCGCTTTGGACAAACCAAGACTATGATGTCGTGTCTGCCGCCTACCCCATGGTTAATGCAGAGTTCATAAAACAGGCTTCCCTGCATAATAAAGAAGTCTACGTCTGGACGGTGAATGACAAATCCATGATGAGACAATTGTTGACTCTCGGAGTGTCCAGCATCATCACTAACTCACCTGATCAGCTTGTTCAAATCATGAACGAGCATAACTGAAGCTATTTCAAGTCGCATCGGCCTAGTGAAGAGCGCAGCAGTAGCCGCTAATGATGAAAATGGCTTCGCCGCCCTAAGAAATGAGCCTCTTTAAGCGACAAATCTTACTAGAAGAACTCTAGGACGCTATTTAGACAAATAGCAGGCATGCTAGGGTAGAAGCGGAACTACAGGATCTTATTTCCACGAAAAGCGCTTCAATTTCTCCGCAAACAGCAAAATAGCGCCCTGCAGTTCCCTCAACCTCGCGATAATGACTGTTTATTCCATATTAGCGTACTGTAGTTCCCTCCCGCTCGCGATCACGACACTTTTTGCTAAAATTGCGGCATGTCGTTCCCTTATCTCCTCGCGAGGCAGTTTGGGTAACTTCTCGATTACGCCAAAACGTATCAATAAAGAAAAGACCCAGCCTGCGGCTAGGTCATCTACACTTATGAGCTCAGGGACCAAATAGACAAGCCAGACGTGCTAAATGTGCTTATTCCCGCTACTTCCGCGATATCTCGTAAGTTCCTAGGCACTAGCTGTCATCTATATCGTGCCGCCAGCGCTCTCTATGACACGAACCGCTTGTTCATACACGCTGTCATCAATCACTGCCGCAAGGATGATATCAAGTCCAACTGCACCCAAATCCCCTTTGTCGCTCAGCATGCTATCAGCCATCGCAGATTCCAAACCATGGCCGATATCATTGGTAAAACGATCCACTTGCACATCTTCCGCTCTTAACGCTTTCAGCTTGGCTGCCGCACCATGGGCCTGCTCCGGGGAGTGAAAATACGCGAGAATCGCTTTCTCCGCCATCTTAGTTGTCTTCCTGTCTGTGATCTGCCGCTTGGGCGCGCTCAGCCGCTTCGAAATCATCCTGGTCGGCCGACTCTGCCGCGAATTCAACATCCTCATTTTTAACTACAGGCAGTTGACTTTGCTGCTCTTGCTGCTCGTTAACGTTGCTCATTGCTTTCCCTCCTAAAAAACCTTCTATAGTAAAATCCAGTTTTTAGTTTGCGATAAACAATGCTTTTTATACCTTGGATAAGCTGTGATTTTATTCCTTGATCTTCTCAAAGGAGGCATCGTAGAGGCGGAACATCGTTTTGTAGCCTGATTCATCCAGCTTAATGCCAACATCCAATTTCCCCGTGATAAGCAGCGGTCCTGAGGTATAGCGAAGCTTCACCGAATCCGGAACGAAAACGATCATGATTTTGTTCCAGTAGGTTTCATCCCCATTGTCAAAAGGGCATTCCGCGCCTGGCTGCGGAATAAGCAGGAACCAGTGCTTATCGAATGACAGCACTTCCCCCATAAACCCTTTGATCTGCACGGTTTTCCCACTTTTATCCCAGAAGGCATTGGACGGCTTATCCTGCTTATCATCATCGAAGAATTGGTCCCAGTGAATCAAATTGGATGAGATTGCCGCCTTCGGTTTGTCACTTAGCGGTTTCTCTTGGTTAGGCTTGGATTCCTGCTTCGGCGCCTCTGTTGCCTGTACAGCTTCCCTAACTGCCTCTTTGGGGGCTTTCGACGAAAGCGGCTCCGCTTGAGGCTTATCCGCTATTTTGGGAGTTGGAGCTGGCGTCGCTACTGCTTCAACTTCCGTCTTCGGTGTTGGGGACGGCGATGGGGATAGTGAAGGCGATGCTTCTGAAACAGCCATAGGGCTGACAGAAGGCTCTGCTGACACGTTCCCCGCTTGGGAGATGCTGCCAAAGGACTGGCCAGCCATCTCCGTTTTCTTTTGACCACAGCCGGTTATGATGACAACGCCCATGAGTAGGCTCAATCCTACGATCGATAACTTTTTTCTCAACTGGTTCACCTCAAGATTTAAATAATTGCAAGGGGTCCACGCGATAAGCCTGCAAAGCAGGACCGATGGAAGCCACAACACCAATCAACAATGTGCCTAAGACAAGCCAACCCTCGCCAGGCATGTAATGCCAGCTCTGGATTTGCAAGCCTGAATACTCAAACACAGCTTCACGGCTCAAATAGCCGCCTGCATGGCCTATTACTAACCCGCCTATAAGACCAATGAAGGTGAGAAGAACACCTTCGCCAATCAATGAAAACCACACATAACTTTTGGATTTGCCGATAAGCCGCAGCAATCCTACATCCTTCTTCCGCTCATTGACGGCGGCAATTAGGGAGAGCAGAATAGAACCTGCTGCCAGGAATATGCAAATAACTGTCACAACACTGAGCGCTTGCGTGCCTTTGTCTACCACATTGACAACATCGGCTACAGCCTTGCTTGTATAAATCGCTTGGACATTGTTCATTTGTCCATATTTGGTTTTAATCGATTGCGCCCCTAGCAAGGTTTTGGGCTTAACCAGAATGGTTGTAATTTCCTTCGAAGCCGACTGCTGATTCTCATGAACCGCCCAAGCATAATCCAGTGTCGTAAAGATCGCCCGATCATCTGAGGTAAGCAGTGGCGGCAAAATACCGACGATGTTATATGTAAACTGATGATGATGATCAGCTTCCCCAGCTTCACCCTCATGATGATCCTCATCGTCATCTACTGCACCTTTGACCAAACCATGCGCGCCTTGAAATTTATCACCTACATGAAGTCCCAATTCACTGGCTACGTGAGAACCGACGATCGTATCGCCAAGTTTCTCATACAACTTGCCTTGCGCCATATGTTTATCGGTCCCATACCGAGTTAAGAAATAATCGACTTCCATGCCGACTATCGGAAAACCATTGTAATTATCGCCTGTCGTCATCGCAAAAGCCTTATCAACCGCTGCATCTTTACGAACCTCATCCAGCAAAGTAAAGGGCACATTGCCTGTCGGGGAGCCGATATGATAATAGGTATTCAGTGCAAGCTGGGTGGCGCTGCCTTTGGCGCCAATCGTCACTTCAAAGGGACCATACCCTTTCTCGGCGCCTTTCTCAATACCGTCGCTGCAGAGCAGCAGAAAAACAACCAAGGCGACTGTGACAGCAACCGACATCACCGTAAGGAGGGAGAGCGTTTTGCGATGAAGCACATTACGCCACAATAAAGAAATTAAGTTCATCCCGCTTCTCTCCTTGGCAGTTCATTTATCTCTTGAATATGAACCCGCTTAGGGTACATGTCAGCTAAGTGCAAATCATGTGTAACCGTCAGCAAAGTGAGCTTCTCCGCTTCACATATCTCCAGCAGCAGAGACATGATGTCTCCTGCTGTTTCCCAATCCAAGCTGCCCGTTGGCTCATCCGCCAAAATCAGCTGTGGCTTAGCTATAATAGCGCGTATGATAGCCGCGCGCTGCTGTTGACCGCGAGACAATTCCGCAGGGCGATGATGCTGGCGATCCTGCAAGCCGACGCGTTCAAACCAGTCATCCACTTGAACTTTGGCCTGCTTTTTCGTCCAATTGTGCGGCACAATGAGTTCCACATTCTGCCTTGCAGTCAGCGACGAAATCAGATGGAAATCTTGAAAAATATAACCGACATGCTCCGCTCTGTAGCGATCCCGCTTGCTTTCCGATAATTGGTGTATTGGCAAACCGTGTACCCAAATTTCACCCTGATCTGGCGTCATTACGCCGCTAAGCAAATGCAGAAGTGTGCTCTTCCCACTTCCACTGGGTCCTGTGAGCGCTATTCGCTCACCCTGTTCGACCTGCCAATCCGAAACGCTCAGAATCGGCAAGCTTTTGCCATGCATCGCAAACGATTTAGTAACACCCTTAATTGCAATCATAGTGGTCCTCCAACATCAACTGTCTTAAACAGGAAAAGAGGACAAGGGCATTATAACCCCTGTCCATGCTGTTCCTCTGGCTTTTTAGTTTTTAACGATACGCTCGTTGACCGCATCCCAAGTCAAGCTTTTGCCAGTCAATTTCGTGAAAGCTTCCAGCGGCAAGTAAAGCTTGCCGTTGTCGACATTGCCAACCAATGCGCTAGCAGCTCCATTGTCGGTAATTGCGCCTGTTTCCACAAGCACCGTTAATTTTTGGCTGTCTTTTGCCAAAACAACGGATTTCGTTGCTTCATCCCATGTTACTTTGATATCCAAAGCCTCAGCCAAGGATTTCGCTGTGAACAATGTTTTATTATCGCGGGTAACTTTGAAAAGAGGGTACAAGTATTTGTCTTGCAGCTCTTTCGTTGCTGCTGCCAAGTCAGCGCCAATCACTTTAGCTCCGCTTTTGGCAACATCCGTATTGTCGATATCCCCTTTGACGAGGGAAGCAATCGGACCGTAAGCCCATACGCCTACGTCAACACCGGTATGGCCATGTCCTGTCCAACCCACAGCAAGACGTTTGGAAACTACCGCGTTATAACCGCCGGAACGCCCATAGGAAGAACCGTCACCTTTCAAAATCAAAGCAATTTCATCATCGGACAAATCGGTGAAACCAATGTTGTCAGCGACAATTTTACGAACATCATCAGCCGTTTGCGCTGTTTTTAGGATGCCATCCAAATACTCGTAAGAATGTTTCTGTTTGTTGAACAGATCCACGTTCAGCTCGTACACATTGTTAATCCCTAGGGACAATCCGCCCGTTTCATGGTCCGCTGTTACGACAACAGACGTATTGCCGTCTTTTTTAGCGAAATCAACGAGTGTTTTGAAGGTAGCGTCAAGCTCCAACAATTCTTGGATGTTAGAAGGAAGATCGTTCGCATGACCTGCGTGGTCGATACGCCCTTGCTCTACCAGCAAGACGAAACCATTTTTATTTTGGGATAAAAGTTCAAGCGCTTTTTGGGATAATTGCGGTAAGCTTGGCGTACTTGCTTCACGGTCAAGCACATAAGGGATTTCGTTCATTGCAAAAAGTCCAAGAGCATTGCCTGCTGTAGCCGGGATAGCATCTAACCCTTTTTTATCATAAGCGGTTTTGAATCCTTTAGCCTCAAAGTCAGGAATGATGTTCTTGTCTGTCCGTTTGCCCTTCTCATCCTTGGTTACGAAATTGGCTTTACCGCCACCGAACAAGACATTTACACCGCTCGTCAGGTATTGGCTTGCGATCGCGTTCTGGTTGCTGCGTTGACGAACATGTGAAGCCCATACCGCTGGTGTTGCGCCAACAATGCTGTCTGTTGTCACAAGTCCGGTAGCTTTGCCTTGCTTCATAGCCGCTTCAATGACGGAAGCAAATGGTTTTGCCACTTCGCCATTGGATACGCTGATTGCGTTATTATAGGTTTTATTGCCTGTCGAGAAAGCAGTTCCAGCGGCTGCTGAGTCAGTTACAGCTCCTGATTCCGATGTATACGGACCTGCTTGCGAATATGTAGTTGCTTTGCCGACGTAATAGCCGCCATCAAGCTCTAGTCGATCTTTATTTAAAAACTTTTTGGAATAATATCTGGCTGCCGTTACTTCAGCAGGGCCCATGCCGTCGCCGATGAGAACAATCAAATTTTTGGATTGTGCTGCTGGTGTTGTTGGTGCTGCTGGTGTTGTTGTGGTCTCAGCAGCTGATGCTGCGCCTGCAACACTTAGAGCCAGTAATGAAACTGATAAACCGGAACCCACGATTTGTTTTAGACTTTTCTTCAAAATGTATTCCCTCCAAAAATAGTATTTCACCTTAACTAGCATAAGCCTCAGAGATTAAGAGAAAGTCATAGGAACGTCTACGCTATGTAAAATATTTCGACATTTATTTGCGGAATGTTAAAATAAAAAAACAAAAAAAACCTAGCCTGCGGCTAGGTCATCAAGTCAATGAACCTTGAGGCAAGCTCAAGCCCCTTACGAACTCAATACCCTTTATTCGACCAAAATCGCTCATTCTGAAAATCTAATGAATCCCAGATGCGCTATTTCAAGCAAACGATCACCTTTCGGCCAATAAAGTGCCGGGTAGCGCCAACTCCGTTCATTAAATCTCCAAAGCAGCCGTTTTCTGGTCTATAAGCATCATACAGTTCATTAGCTGCTTGTAGAGACCGAAAACCGCCGTAGCAAAGAAGTCTTTGTTTATCATGGTAGCTAAACACGACGCATTCTCCGTCATAGGACTGGTGCCTGCTTGGCTAGGGGCGTTCTTTATCAGAAAAAAACACCCTGCCAGGGCACATACAGATGAGAATCTGTACGTGCTGATAGCGGAGTGCTTAGTAGGAATCATTTTGTATAATTAATCGCCTAAGAAGGCTCTTTTCATACGTTCAAAAATCGATTGATTTTGCTCATGGGTATGCTCGCCGCTCTGCTTCCCAAATTGACGAAGCAGATCCTTCTGCTCATCGCTTAGATTCGTAGGCGTCATCACGATCACTTTGACGTGCTGATCCCCTTGACCGAATCCGCGAAGATGAGGCACACCTTTCCCTTTCAAGCGGAAATAGGTGTCGGTTTGTGTACCCGCAGGAATTTTGA
The DNA here is from genome assembly GCF_014640555.1 of Paenibacillus marchantiophytorum. GTDB lineage: Bacteria > Bacillota > Bacilli > Paenibacillales > NBRC-103111 > Paenibacillus_E > Paenibacillus_E marchantiophytorum. The sequence goes on from NZ_BMHE01000001.1 coordinate 284,095, forward strand.
GTTTCACTTTCTCTGTCAGCGTAGGGATCTCGATCTCATCACCTAGCGCAGCCTGCATAAACGTCAATGGCACTTCACAGTACACATCGTTTCCTTCACGTTCGAAGAACTCATGCGATTTCACGCGAATGACAACGTAGAGATCGCCTGCAGGACCTCCGCGCGTACCGCCTTCCCCTTCGCCAGATACACGAAGCTGAGCACCATCATCGACGCCTGCTGGAATCTTGATGTGAATGGTCCGTTGTTTCTTCACTTTACCGGCGCCATGGCACGCTCCGCATTTCTCTTTGATGATTTTCCCTTGACCGTTACATGTTGAACAAACACGACGGTTGACGATACGACCAAAAGCTGTGTTCTGCACGACTTCCTGCTGACCGCTGCCATGACATGTTCCGCAAGTTTCCGGTTTCGTCCCTGGCTTAGCGCCGCTTCCGCTGCACGTATCACAATTTTCTGTGCGAGGAATATGAATATCGATTTCTTTCCCGAAAATCGCTTCCTTGAACTCGATGGTCATCGTGTATTGCAAGTCGTTCCCACGTTGTGGAGCATTCGGGTTACGACGGTTTCCACCGCCGCCACCGCCAAAGAACATATCAAAAATATCGCCAAAACCACCGCCGAAATCTTGACCACCCATGCCCTGATTCGGATCTACGTGACCAAAGCGGTCGTATTGGGCTTTCTTCTGATCATCGCTGAGTACATCATAAGCGTCTTTCGCTTCTTTGAATTTATCTTCCGCATCCGCGGCTTTGTTCACGTCAGGGTGATATTGACGCGCCATTTTACGATAAGCCTTCTTGATATCATCTGGCGAAGCATCCTTGCCTAGACCAAGGACCTCATAATAATCACGTTTACTCATTGTTCCACTCCCATGTTCAAGACTACAAACGGAAAGTCAAAGCCACGGAACAATTCCGGACGGCTTTGACTAGTCAGCTTGTTACACTTCCTATTAAGTTAGGATATGTTTATTTCTTTTGATCGTCAACTACTTCGTAGTCAGCGTCAACAACATTTTCTCTGCCTTTAGGAGCATCGTTTCCGCCAGCATCGCCATCGGGACCTTGCGCTGCAGACGCTTGCTCATACAGTTTCACGGAAAGTTGTTGAATCACTTCTGTCAACTCTTCTGTCGCTTTTTTGATCGTTTCGAGTTCGTTGCCAGCCAGTGCTGCTGTCACTTTCTCTTTGGCTGCATTCGCTTTGTCGATCTCGCCTTGGTCTACTTTATCGCCAAGATCCTTGATCGTTTTGTCAACGGAGTACACGAGTTGGTCAGCTTCGTTCCGAGCTTCTACAAGCTCTTTGCGAACGCGATCTTCCTCAGCATGCGCTTCTGCGTCTTTCACCATTTGCTCAACTTCTGCATCGCTCAAACCGCTGGAAGAAGTAATCGTGATTTTTTGGCTTTTGCCTGTTCCTTTATCCAAAGCGGATACGTTAACGATACCGTTGGCATCGATATCGAAGCTAACTTCGATTTGCGGTACGCCACGCGGAGCAGGAGGAATATCACCAAGCATGAAACGGCCCAGTGTTTTGTTGCCGCTAGCCATGGAGCGCTCACCTTGAAGCACGTGAATCTCAACGCTCGTTTGGTTATCTGCATAAGTGGAGTACACTTGTGATTTGGTAGTAGGGATCGTTGTGTTGCGGTCGATCATTTTCGTGAATACGCCGCCTGCTGTTTCGATACCAAGGGAAAGTGGTGTTACGTCAAGAAGAACAACGTCTTTCACTTCACCTGTTAATACACCAGCTTGAACTGCTGCACCAAGGGCAACAACTTCATCCGGGTTAACGCCTTTGTGCGGCTCTTTGCCGATCAATTTTTTGATCGCTTCAACAACAGCCGGAATACGCGTGGATCCACCAACAAGAACAACTTTGTCGATTTGGCTTGTGGACAAGCCGGAATCCGTCAACGCTTGGCGAGTTGGTCCAAGTGTTCTTTCTACAAGTCCAGCGGAAATTTCTTCGAATTTCGCGCGAGTCAAGTTAAGCTCCAAATGCTGAGGAACGCCGTCAGCTACCGTGATGAACGGCAGGGAAACTGTCGTTGTCAGAACACCGGAAAGTTCTTTTTTCGCTTTTTCCGCAGCATCTTTCAAACGTTGTACAGCTGCTTTATCTTTGCTAAGGTCAATGCCTTGTTCTTTTTTGAATTCAGTTACGAGGTAATCGATGATGACTTGGTCAAAATCGTCTCCTCCTAGTTTGTTGTCTCCGCTTGTCGCTTTAACTTCGAAGAAGCCATCGCCAAGTTCAAGGATGGATACGTCAAATGTACCGCCACCAAGGTCATAAACAAGAATGGTTTGATCTTCGGTTTTCTCCAAACCGTAAGCAAGCGCTGCTGCTGTTGGCTCATTGACAATACGCAGAACTTCCAGACCGGCAATTTTACCAGCATCTTTGGTCGCTTGACGTTGGCTGTCATTGAAGTAAGCAGGAACCGTGATAACGGCTTGTGTTACTGTTTGGCCAAGGTAAGCTTCAGCATCAGCTTTCAGCTTTTGCAGGATAATCGCAGAAATCTCTTGCGGCGTGTAATCTTTGCCGTCAATGTTTTCTTTGTGGTTCGTACCAATGTGACGCTTGATGGAGCTGATTGTTTTGTCTGGGTTTGTGATCGCTTGACGTTTGGCTGTTTCACCGACAACGCGCTCGCCATCTTTTTTGAAACCTACGACTGAAGGGGTTGTACGATTACCTTCCGGGTTCGGAATTACGACGGCTTCGCCGCCTTCCATTACGGCAACGCAAGAATTTGTTGTACCTAAGTCAATACCAATTACTTTACTCATGTTAAAGCTGCCTCCTTTTGCTCCTGGGGAACATATTGGTTTATTGGAATTTTAGATTAATAAGATCCTTACACACTTACCTTAACCATTGCTGGGCGGATGACTTTATCTTTGAGAATATAGCCTTTTTGCAATTCCTCAACAACGATACCTTCTTCGTGTTCGTCGGATTCAACTTGCATAACCGCTTGATGGTATTCCGGGTTGAACGGTTGACCAACGGATTCAATCGGTTTAAGTCCTTCTGCTGTAAGCAGTTGATCGATACCGCGGTAAGTCATATCCAAACCTTTCACCAGCGCATCGAAATCCTTCGTCTCTTTGCTTGAAGACAGCGCGCGATCGAAGTTATCCACAATCGGTAAAAGCTGTTCAATCAATTTAAGCGAAGCGTATTTCGCGAAATCTTCCTTCTCCGCTCTTGCGCGGCGGCGGAAGTTGTCGAAGTCCGCTTGAACGCGCAATAGACGCTGATAGTTTTCTTCTGCTTGCATACGCGCTGTTTCCAATTCGCTAACTTCTTTGGCTTCTTCCGAAACCTCGCCTTGCGAATCTTGACTTGCCGCTTCTTGTTGATCTGCGGCTTGCTCGCCTTCAGCTGCGTATGTAGTGTTCACATCTTGCTCTTCTGTTTTGTTATTTCCTGTACTCAATTGTCCTTCACCTCCTAAACATAATACAACATATTCGCTCTAACGTCAGTTTGCCCAGCTTTAGACCTCTTCAAAAGGCTGTTTCATCTTGATTACTGTATGAATACGCAGGACAGCAGCAGCAACTTCGCCAGCCGCTTGCAATGCGTGAATCTTAACGTCAGCAGGATCTACAATACCAACTTGGACGAAATCTGTCACTTGCCCAGTATCGCAGTCAATGCCGAGACTGTCCGTTTCCAGCGCTAGCTGGGCTGCTTTCAGCTCTTCGACCTTCTCCAGCGGGTTGTAGCCTGCGTTCACAACAATCTGAGCCAGCGGCTTGCGCAGTGCCCCCGCGACAGCGGCAACACCGAAGCCTTCCATGCCCTTCATCGTCTCGCGGGCACGGTCCAGATCATGGGCGACGGCCATCTCGGCAGCGCCGCCCCCGGGCAAGTACCCGCCGCGCACGGCGGCTTGCACGGCCGAGGCGGCGTCCTTCGCGATGCGCGAGCGCTCATGCGCCGCTTCTCGTGTCGCGGCGCCGACGATCACGGTCACGTGCTGATCGCCGCGGCCTCCCGCGACGCGCACGCGCTCGAGGCGCTCGTCGTACGCGGCGTAGCCGGCGTGCCCGAGCGCGGCGCCAAGCTCCGGCGCGCTCTTGCGCAGCGCCGTGCGCCGCACCGGCCTAGCGCCGGTGTGCTCGCTCAGCAGCTGCAAGTCCCGGCGGGACAGCCGCTGCAGCACGAGAATGCCATGGTCGGAGCAGAACTGCTCCGCCTCCGGGTCAACCCCGCGGTCGGTGGCAATCAGTCCGACGCCAAGTTCCAGCAGCATGCTGAAGCTGCTGCGGAACTGCTCTCGCAGCTGCATGTAGCGCTGGAAGCCTGCCTCGGTGACCAGCGATTCCTCGCTGACAGCCTCAGGCTCCAGAGCATCATGCAGCACGAGAATGCGCAGATCACGGCGCGCCTCCTCTTCGAGATGCAAGTTCATCGGCTTCTGATTCAGCAGAATGCCGGTCCACACCTCGCTGCTCGCCGCTTCGTGGGCGAGCACGCTGTCCGCGAAGCGATAGCCTTCTTCGCGAAGCTTCGGTTCGCCGACCGCTTCGGCAGCTTGAATGATGAGCCCGGCGATATCCGCCTGCTCTCTGCCTGCCGTAATCGCAATCCGCTTCAGGGCGCTGTCATCCAAGCCTGCAATCGCGCGGCTGCGCTCTTGCAAGCTTGTCACAGCCAACTCGATCCCTTGCAGCATCCCGCTTACAACCTTGGCGACAGGTACACCGCGTGTGACTTGGGCTACGCCCTCCTGCACCAACGCTCCGGCAAGTACCGTTGCTGTCGTCGTGCCGTCGCCGATTTGGCGCTGCTGGCTGCGAGCTACCTGAATCATCAGTCGCGCAGCAGGATGAGTAACATCCATTTTCTCCAAGATGGTCACCCCATCATTGGTAATGATCACTTCACCCTGGCTGCCTACGAGCATCGTATCGAGTCCCTTGGGGCCTAATGTTCCTTCAACGGCAGAGCAAATTGCTCTTACAGCCGCCGCGTTATTCACAAGCGTGGAATAACGCTCTTCACCTTCACTGTGAACCGTCTTGTTCACGCTCATTTCCCATACCAACGTCCGAGTACGACTTCGAGATGTTTGGACAAGTGCTCCATTAAATTAATAACCCTGCCGTATTCCATTCGTGTTGGCCCTAGAATTCCAATCGTCCCCAGCGGCTGCCCGCTGATCGAATAGGAAGCCGTTATTAAGCTGCAATTGCTAATTGCTTCAATACTATTTTCAGCACCAATTTTAATCTCAATGCCTTCATTTGATGGTGTAAATAACTTGATCAGAGTCGGTGCTTCTTCGAAGAGGTCAAAAATGCTCTTAACCTTCTCCACATCCTTAAATTCCGGCTGGGTCAGCATATTCGTCATCCCGCTTAGGAATACCCGATCCTTCTCATCGCTTTGCAACACACTTTCAATGACCGATAGCAGTTCTTGATACCCATTCACATACTTGCTTAATTCCTCGGAAATCTCATTGTAAAGTCTGGACTTAAACTGAATCAGCGGCACATTTTTGAGTCTTGCATTTAAAATGTTAACGACCTTTTCAATTTCCGACATCTTAATGCCTTCCGGAATCGTGACCGTCTTATTTTCGACATGTCCCGTATTCATGACAATAATCGCCACTGCCGTCGTGTCCGAAAGCGGGATAATCTGCAGATGCTTCAGCGTCGTGCTGAACACCTCGGGACCAAGCACGATGGACGTGTAATTCGTAAGGCTGGAGAGCATACCGGCAACATGCTGGATGACTCCTTCCATCTCTTGAATCCGTTCCGCAAATGCGCCCTTCATAGAGTCCAAATCATTCTCATGCAAAGCGCCGTGCTGCATCAAGTGATCGACGTAATAGCGATAACCTTTGTGCGAGGGTATACGCCCTGCGGACGTATGGGGCTGCTCCAGGTAACCCATCTCTTCGAGATCGGACATTTCATTACGAATGGTAGCCGGACTGAATCCAACATTCCCCCGTTTTGAAATACTTCGTGAACCGATCGGTTCAGCTGAACGAACATAATCATCAATGATAGCACTTAAAATCATACGCTGGCGTTCTGTCAGCACAAGTACCCCTCCTCTTCACAATCGCTGTTTCTCACTTTCGTTAGCACTCGTATTTAGTGAGTGCTAAATCCTAATACAAAAATAACAGACCCTAAGGTCTGTTGTCAAGTCAATCCAAACGTTTAAGTACGGCGATTTCGTCGCAGCAATACTGTTTTTTGCAATGCATGCAATCTTTCCAAACCTTCTCGGGGAAAATCTCTTTTGGCACTAGGGTAAAGCCGTTTTTTTGGAAGAAGGCGACCTCGTACGTCAGCGCCATCACTTTCTTGATCCCTTGGCTTCTGGCCTCTTCGACCAGGAAATTAACAAGCTTGCCGCCAATTCCTTGACCTTTGTACCCTGGAGTCATGCCTAGCGAGCGAATCTCGACTAGATCAGGTCCAAGCCTCGTCAAGGAACCGCAGCCTATCAAGAGACCGTCGTATTCAGCGACGACGAAGGTATCGATCTGATCCTCCAGCATCTCTCTGGTACGCGGCAGCATGATTCCCTGCTTGGCATAGCCTTGTATAATATCATAAAGCTTCTCAATATCACGGATTGAAGCTTTTCTTACCGATACAGTCGTTGATGAATTCACGTTTACCCCACCAATCGTTACAAAAATGCATAAAACCCACGCTAGCGTCCTCGCGGCTTTACCGCTCCATCGCTTGTGGATTCATGTATAAATATACATCAAACCGTATATTTGCACAAGGTTTTTTTGTACCGTATACAGGAACCGCTTCGCTGCCAGCTAGGTTAGGAAGGAAGCGAAAACTTCATTGCCGAGCAAGATCCCCTGTTTGGATAGTCGGTAGCCCTCCGGCGTTTGCTCCAGCAGTTGCTTTTGCAGCCACCCTTTTAACGTTTCTCCGAATTGCGATTCGATGGTAATTCCAAATTGATCCATGAAATCACTATTCCTTACACCTTCTAGCAGACGTAGACCGACCATCATGAAATCTTCCATCGCTTCCTGCTGTGTCACCTCAAACTGCTCTATGATCGGCAAACCTGCCTTCGTAGCGTCAATATAAGGTTGAATCCCCTTCACATTGACATGCCGCTGACGATTCATATAGCCATGCGCGCCAGCGCCAAGTCCATAATAGGAACGGTTGCGCCAATACATCGAATTGTGCCTGCTCTCACGACCCGGTTTGGCGAAGTTGCTGATTTCATATTGCTTATAACCGGCTGCTTCCAATCGCTTCATGATCAGTTCATACATATCGACTTCTTCGTCTTCACTTGGCAGCGGCAGCTGATTTTTGTTGAACAAGGTATGAAATAAGGTGTTCTCCTCTACTTTCAAACTGTAGATCGAGTAATGCTGAAGATCCAGCGAGAGCGCCTCATCCAATGTAGCCTGCATAATGTCTACGGTTTGCTTCGGAAGTCCGAACATCAGATCAATCGACAGATTGTCAAACCCCAGCTTTTTGGCATTCTGGATACTGCGATGCACATCATCTGTATTATGAATGCGTCCGATGGTCGCGAGAATCTCGTTATTAAACGATTGGACACCAAAGCTGATCCGATTAACGCCGCCTGCTTTCATAACAGCGAGTTTATCTTCATCCGTCGTTCCGGGATTAGCTTCCATCGAGAATTCAACCTCTGCGGGGTCCGCTGGAAAATAAGTTCGGACGATCCGCAGGAAACGCTCCATTTGATCAGGCAGCAGCACGGTCGGCGTTCCCCCGCCAACGAAAATCGTTTCTACCTTAGCAGGCGGATGCTGACGCACCGTCAGTTCCATTTCACGTTCCAGCGCGTCCAGATACTCCATGACAGGCTGGCCTTTGAGGACATAAGAGTTGAAATCACAATAATGGCATTTGTTTGTACAAAAGGGGATATGAATATACACAGCTGTCGGGGCTGCATAGGTTACTAACATAAGGGGTATTTCCTTTCTATTGAGAAAAAGCCGAAGGGCAGAGTACTCTGCCACCCCAGCTTCTCATTCATTTGCATCTATTCGTCAATTTTGAGAACGGCCATGAAGGCTTCTTGCGGCACTTCCACGCTGCCCACCTGTTTCATCCGTTTCTTACCTTCTTTTTGCTTGTCGAGCAATTTGCGTTTCCGCGAAATGTCACCGCCGTAACACTTGGCGAGAACGTTTTTGCGCATCGCTTTTACCGTCTCACGAGCCACAATCTTCTGTCCGATGGCCGCTTGAATCGGCACTTCAAACATTTGCCGCGGAATCAGTTCCTTCAACTTATCGCAAATGATTTTGCCGCGGTGATAGGCTGTATCCCGGTGAACAATGAAGGAAAGCGCATCGACTTGCTCCGCATTCAGCAGAATGTCCATCTTCACGAGATTAGACTTCTTGTAGCCGGAAACCTCGTAATCAAACGAAGCATATCCCTTGGTTCTTGATTTCAGCATATCGAAGAAATCATAAACGATTTCGGATAACGGAATTTCATACGTCAACGTTACCCGGTTCGTATCTAGATATTCCATGTTCAAATACTCGCCGCGTTTCCCCTGGCAAAGTTCCATAATCGTTCCTACGTAATCATTGGGAACGATAACCGAAGCTTTCACATAAGGCTCTTCCACAAAATCAATACGCTGTGGATCTGGATAATTCGAGGGGTTGTCAATTTCCATCGTATCGCCATTCGTCAACGTAATGCGGTAGATAACGCTTGGCGCCGTCGTAATTAGCGGAATGTTGAATTCACGCTCAATACGTTCCTGAATAATTTCCATATGCAGAAGTCCTAAGAATCCGCAGCGGAAACCAAAACCTAGAGCTGTCGATGTTTCCGGCTCAAAACGAAGGGATGCATCGTTAAGCTCCAGCTTCTGCAATGCTTCGCGCAGATCGTTGTAATCCGTCGTTTCGATCGGATACAGTCCGCAGAACACCATCGGGTTAATCCGGCGGTAACCAGGCAGCGCTACAGGCGCTGGTCGATGCGCTTCAGTCACCGTGTCCCCAACCCGTGTATCTCCGACATTTTTGATGCCCGCTACAACGAAACCTACGTCTCCAACCTCAAGGGAAGGAACAGAGGACATTCTCGGCATGAAAGCGCCGACTTCAATGACTTCAAAAACTTTATTGGTCGCCATCATTTTAATCTTGGAGCCCGCTCTAATCGATCCATCCACGACTCGTACGTACACGATTACACCTTTGTAGCTGTCATAATGGGAGTCGAAGATTAAGGCTTGCAGCGGATTGTCCGGATTGCCTTGTGGCGCTGGCACTTTCTGACAGATCTGCTCGATAATTTCTTTGATCCCGATGCCGGCCTTCGCGGAAGCATGAACCGCTTCGCTTGCGTCCAGCCCGATTACGTCCTCGATTTCTTGCTTCACCTTATCCGGATCAGCGCTCGGCAAATCAATTTTATTAATAACAGGTAAAATTTCTAAGTTATTTTCTAGCGCCAAGTACACGTTAGCCAATGTTTGCGCTTCTATGCCTTGAGCCGCATCCACGACCAGCAGTGCGCCTTCACACGCCGCAAGGCTTCGAGAAACCTCGTATGTAAAGTCGACATGTCCCGGTGTATCGATCAAATTGAGGATATAATCGACACCATCGTCTGCGCGGTAAGCTAGCCGAACCGCCTGCAGCTTAATCGTAATCCCGCGTTCACGCTCCAGATCCATCTGGTCAAGCACCTGCTCCTGCATCTCACGAGAAGAGAGTGCGCCTGTATATTCCAAGATGCGGTCGGCAAGTGTAGATTTGCCGTGATCAATATGGGCGATAATTGAAAAGTTGCGAATTCGTTGTTGTCTTGCTCGAATGTCTGTCATGCTAAAGTACTAACCCCCACTACATGCAAATAATTTTCATTATAGCAGTTGTGTGAAGTTGCAGCAATGTACGTTCTATCCTTTGCCCAGTAATGCATCAAAAAGAGACACAAATAAGCGGATGCCATGATGTGACGCAATCTGCAAAAGATCACCCAATTTATTGCCGACATGATTCAATGAATTATCGTGATCGGCGACAGGCGCCGATTTGGTTGTTGGCGCTGGTGAAGCGGCAGCTTGTCCTTTCGTCGGTTGTTCTCCCTTGGTTTTGGCGGTTGGCGCTGGCGATGTCTTCAAGTCTGCTCCTTTGCCCGGAGATGGACTCGAAACCACTTGTCCAGCTTTGGATGAAGGCTGCGGGCCTTGAATGCGATCCATGCCGCTGGACGCCAAACTAACGCCGAACAAGATACAGAACAACAGCAACAGTCCGAACAGTCCCATTTTGAGATAAAATCGCCTCACCCTCATCAGACCAACCTCCTCCAAATTTCCAAATAATTAAGACTGCTTGGGCGTCGTTATCGGCGCATCCACTTTCTTGGCGTTCAAAATCACTTCAGATATCGCTTCCGCTAACCAATCTGTCGTTCTGTAGCATTCCTCGAGCGTATTGTATGGGCCCCCTACTTCAATCAAAATCGAATTATCCGAAAAGTTTTGATTATATAACCCGTTATTGCCTTCTGTCGCTTCCTTCGCATGAATCCCTTTGGAGATACCAGGATGCTTCGCTTCCAAGACCTGATGAATCTTGCTAGCGAATTCTTCATTCTTCTTCCAATTTGGATTTTTACCGCCAATGATGAAATACACCTGCGCATAATCCTTGCCGTCTATCGTCGTTGTCGTTTTGTTGCGGACGGCCGAATCCCGATGAATATCGAAGAAATATTGCAGATCCGGGTGGGCAACGGAAGCTTCTTGCAGCGTCTTTAAGGAATACTTGTAGGAGTAAGGATAGTCGAAATTTTTTACCGTGCTCGGATATACCGTTTGAGAATGAACCGCTCCGATGCCATCCTTCTCTAAATTTTGCGCTAGGCGTTGACCTACAGAAATAATATTCACTTTATCACTGTAAGCTTTGTCCGGATTCGTGACGCCTTTGAGCTCGGGCAAAAAAGATTCATTACTATGCGTCTGATAAATGAAGGCTACATTGTCTCCAGCTGATTTCGGCGGCTGCCCCAGCGGATTCGTCACTGGCGATGGGCTTGCTAACGCTGATGGTTGAGGTGTCTGCGCCGTATGGCCATTGATTGCTTCCGCCTCCAAATCTTGCGTAATTGGCGTATAATCAATCGGATCGCTGGAATTGGTTTCGCTCCCTCTCACCAATACGGTCGATTTCGTCGCATCCATGCCTGGCACTTCACTGGCGACAAGACTTCTCGGATCATTGGGATTGATGTCGGTCATGAACTGGAAAGCAAAATGAAAAACATTGTGCTGGGAAAAGGTGAATTTCTTCTGTTCTTTATTTAGATGAGGCACTTCCATGCCCAGCATATCGATAAAAAATTGATTCGTGACAGAAGCAGCTAGGCTTTTCATAGAGGAAACTGGCGAGGTCGTCATAAATCTATTTTGCAGGACCCCTCCTAGACCGATAAGCACAAAAATGGCGAGGGTAGCTGAACTTAGTATGAAAAAGGTTTTTCCGACGGAACTTGCGCTCTGAAACGTTTTGCGAACATGGCTGAGATTCAATGTAGCTGATGTCCATTTCATAGTTTGATTCCTCCTAATCTATCTTACTTTAATCTATGAATCGGGCCTCTTCGATAGAACCCGAAACACTAGAAAATTTCTAATAGAGATAAGAGGGATAAGAGGGATAAGCTTCTTCGAAGCGAGAAATCCTGTTAAAGGAACACCAGGGCGCTACGGTCGCACATAAGAAAAGCGGCTTTGCCGCCCTGAGAGATGAGCATCTTCATAACGGTTTTCAGCAATCTAGCGGATCCTATTCCCTTTGGGCTTTGAAATGACAGAGATCGTCGTGTGAAAAGGAACTATGATCCTCTATATGGCGGGAACTGGGGTAAACGTAGCATGAAAGGGAACTGAGATCCGCTATTTAAGCGGAACCTGCTGATTCCAACCGGGAAATGGTGCAATAGCGGATCGTAGTTCCCTTTGGCGTGGAATATGGCGGTTTTCGGTATTATAGCGGACTGTAGTTCCCTCTGGATCCTTATCATGACACATTTTCCTACAATCGCGGCTTGACGTTCCCTTATCTCCGCGCGATTGCAAAGCTAGAGGATCTCATTCTGCCAAATAGCTTGTTTATACCTCCAAACCAGCACCAATTCGAACAAATAAGTACGTT
>NZ_BMHE01000001.1:296336-548851 GCF_014640555.1 Paenibacillus marchantiophytorum
GTTCTCATCGCATCGAACCACTCCAACGTGATGGGCCGCCTACAACCCAAGCCTGGAGACTGGCGTCAATCTCCAACATTTAAATTCTGGGCAAGCTTCGCTCACCCCAAAACATATAAATTCTTATATATCAAAAAAGGCCGCCCTCCAGGTTAATAACCTGTGGACGACCTAATCTTGTTCGAGCCTATGATTACGCGAGAGATTCAAAATCGAAGGAGCCTTTGGCTACGATCGTTACCCCGCTTGTTTTGTTTAATACGGTTGGTCCTGTATATAGTTTGAGCAGTGACTTGTCACTGGGTTGATGTTCTTTCTTGGGGGTTAATCGGTTACGAACTTTCTTCATGTGCTTCAGCATAAAGCATCCTTCCTTTCACAATGGATTTAAGTGAAGACACAAGCTTCGCATTTTTTTCCGATAGTTCCATCATCACCTGATGATGATTGCGCGGCGGAATATCCGTTCTCGTCTTGAAATGGATGGAGGAAACAATCGTTGGATGCAGCTTCACGCAGTAGATATATTCAAACTCGCCATCCTCTTTGTCTTTGGCCCGGCCTAAGATGATGTTCGTATCTTGGCTGCGGTAACATTCGGCTAGGTAACTGTTGGCGTCGTTCACGTGGAAGCTGTGATTATTGCTTACCTGACCGGCTCGACCGAACTGCTGTAAGGTCACCCCGTCATCCCGAAGTTCAAAGAGCGTTGCTGCAGTCACTTCTTGAAGCTCGATTATACCACAATTGGTATCAAATGTCTTATGGAATTTATCCAAAACACGGTCATAATCTACACTGGATACACTAAGCGAATCCAAAGCATCGAACAAAAAACTGCGGATCGCCTCATTTTTTCTCATATCAGACGCCTTGAAGCGTTTCTTCTGCTGACTCATGCTAAGTTTAATCGGATACAGATGAGGACCTGCCAGTTCGGCTAGCGGCGCTGCTTCCTCACCGTCATCAACGAGCAAAGGCGTGAACCCTTCCAAGTAGTCAGGCAGTTGACTGCCTTGTGATTGGACAATGAACGTCCGGCTATGACCCAATTCACCGATGCATAGACCGATCAATACGAGTATATTCGCATAGTTCGGAGGATCATGACGATCTGTGTTCGTTACAACCAACAGGGCGAAATCGCACTCTTCAATATGTTTTTTTAGCATTTTTAATTTATGCTGGGAAGCCGTCAATACCCCCTGATTAATCAGCGTGACTTCCGAGACAGCTGTCAGCTGCGATTGAAAGAATTCCCCCCAAAGTGTGCCCGCTTGGGAGCAGCCAATGAACAGTTTAGGTTTCATTTTGCCCTCAATCCTAACTCCCCCAACATTTGCTTCACTGTGTAGGACGCGGGACCAAGTCCTGCCATTAACCCAGAGGGGTGGTTCGCATGATAAGTAAGCGGTGTTAGTCCGATCAAATCGGTAGCAATATGCAGTTCTTCTTTTTCGGGAATGAGAAAATAGGTTCTTTCCAAACCAATTTGACCAATAAATAAACCGAGCTCCAGGATGACATTGTCCCGCACCGAACTGACCAATGAATCTCGCAATAAGGTCAAATCGTTAGGTTGAAAAACAAACACTGCGAAATCGCTGGCCTTCGCTTGCTTAATTAGCGGAGCGAGTGTGGTATGTGAAGGTGGAAAAAGGAGCTGACTCCAGATCGTAACATCGAATATAAAATGTAAATTAGACTGCAAGGCCTCCGCCACTTCAATACTTTCCGCAGATGACCCGATAAATAGCTTCGCTCGCTGCGCACTGTTCACTAGAATCACTTCCTAACATAGAGATCATCGTCAGTTATTTCGACGCAGACCTCCTATCTCCTTCCATATTTTCTGGAATTGGACAAAAAGAAAGAACGGCATCCACCACAACCGTGGACACCGTTCTCCGTCATTTTCAGTGCGTATATGCGGCAACATTCTCAACACTTACCGCATCATGCAAGGCGGCATTCAAGCCACTTGCAATAATATTGGCAATGTCTTCAATAAATTGGTCAATTTCCTTAGGCGTAACGAGCAAGTCGTGCCCTACAGGGTTTAGCACCTCTTTTACAAGCTGCAGCCGCTCATCCTCATGGATATTGTCCAGAAGGCCGAGAATTTGCCCTGTGTTGCTTGTCTGCTCGCTAAAATGCTTATGCATAAGGTCAAAGGCATTATTCACTATCGTTGAAGCATACACAACGGTTGGAACCCCGATTGCGATAACGGGAATGCCTAGATTCTCTTTGGTTAATCCCTTGCGTTTATTCCCGATGCCGGAACCTGGGTGAATACCTGTGTCAGCAATTTGAATCGTCGTATTGACTCTATCCAGGGATCTGGAAGCCAATGCATCAATGGCGATAATGAAATCAGGTTTAGACATATCTACAATCCCTTGCACAATATCACTGCTTTCGATCCCTGTCGTTCCCAGCACCCCAGGCGCTACGGCGCTGACGGCTCTGTATCCGGGACTTACATCCTCTGGAACCAACTCGAAGTAATGCCTCGTTACCATCACATTCTCGACCACCAAGGGGCCGAGCGCATCGGGTGTTACATTGGCATTACCCAAGCCGATGATGAGGGCTTTGGCATTCTTGGGGATCCCGATTTCACGTAGAAATTGTTCGAACTCCTGGGCTAGTTTCGTGGCGACGCGGTCCTGCAATTGGCTGTCTTTCTCCCGAAGAGCAGGTACTTCTATCGTTATATAGTGACCGAGAAGCTTACCAAGCGCTTTGGAGCCTTCTTCGTTCAGAACGTTGATCTTGGTAACCCTGACACCATTCTCCCGGGAGGATTCTTGTTGAATGCCCGGAATGGGCTGCCCCTGATTGGCGGCATGAGCCATGTCCCTTGCGTCGAGCGCGAGATCGGTATGTGTTGTAAATGAGCCTAAGTCCATAGAAGTTCCCCTTTCTCAGGTGCCTTGCATCCTATATTGTGTGATGAATTTTGAGCCCTTATGCAAAAGGGATAACCTCTTAAAACCTATTGGTAGGTCTTGCATTTTCAATTGTTGCATGGTAGAATACTTAAAGTTGTCAGCAAACATACAAATGTAACGTTGAACCGTGTTTTGTAAGTAGGAGGTGAATTTCATGCCAAACATTAAATCCGCTATTAAACGAGTAAAAGTTAGCGAAAAGCGCCGTCTTCGTAACGCTTCCCAAAAGTCCGCTCTGCGTACTGCTGTGAAAGCTTTCGAAACTGCTGTAACCCCTGAGGCTCTAGTTTTTGCTTCTAAGAAATTAGACAAAGCTGCTTCTAAAGGTTTAATTCATAAAAATGCCGCTAACCGCAAGAAGTCCCGTCTGGCTAAAAAGCTAAACGCTCTTACGGCCCAAGCGTAATACAAGGACATAAAAACAAAGAGGTTGCCTTCCATGTAGATCATTCTACTTGAGGGCAACCTTTTTTGCATTTATTTGGTCGTGCTCTTGCGAGATAGGAGTCTGCAAAGACTTCTATTCTAGAGAAACGGCTTGCTTTTTGCGCAAATAGGAGCCTCTGAAGGCTCTTATTGCTTCGTTCCGAGGAGTTTGGACTTGTTTGGTTGCAGATAGGAGTCTGCAAAGGCTTCTATTCTAGAGAAACGGCTGCTTTTTGCGCAAATAAGAGCCTCTGGAGGCTCTTATTTGTTCGCTGAAGAAGTTTTGTCCGCTGTTGGTTAGGGAATAACGAAGAGGAGGATGCTCTCAAAGCTTTAAAAGCCATGTGAGAGACATCCCCTTCTCCGCAACTATTCCATTTTAGGCGGCCAGCCTGAGAAGGAATAGTTCCAACCCTAATACTTTATCGATTTTGCCTGTTTTCATCTGATAATCCAAATCGGCCAGTTGAGACATAATCGCACTCAGCTTTTGAATATCGTACCGCCTCGCTTGCCCTTCTGCGATCTTCACCGCAAAAGGATGCAGGCCGATCTGCGAAGCCATCTGCTGCTGGGAATACCCCTGTTTGCCAAGTTCCTTCACTTGGAGCATGATCCGAAATTGCCGCGCAATCAACGAGGCGATCTTAATCGGCTCCTCACGCTGCTTGAGCAATTCCTCCAGAATAACGAACGCCCGTTCCAAACGGACATTTACGATGTCCTCAATAAGGATAAATACGTTCTGCTCCGTACTGCGCGCCACAAGTTGGTCAATGACTTCAACCGTAGCCTCCGAGCCTGCTCCAACATACAGAGAGATCTTCTCAATCTCAGCAGACAAAGACTGTAAATTGCCTCCCGTGTAGAGAATCAGCTGGTCGGCTGCCTCCTTCACGAATGTAAAGCCGCGCTGCTGGGCTTGTCCCGTCACCCAAACTTGCAGCTCATCCGCATTCAAGGAAAGGAACGGAACGGCAGCTTCCAGCTCCTTGAGCGCTTTGACAATCTTCTTGCGCTCATCTAATTTGTCAGCGTCCACTGTGAAGACGACAACGGTATGCTCGGCCGGAGATTTCAAATAATCGGTTAAGCGATCCAAATGATGCTCAATCTTCGTGCTCTCCTTAGCGCCAGTAAAAAACAAAGCGTTCTTGGCTATAACCAGCTTCTTGGGCACCATAAAGGGAAGCGTTTCAGCATCTTCCAGAACGGCTGAAAGGCTGATTTCACTTAGATCGAATTTGCTGACAGCAAACTCCTTGTGTTCGGGTTCAATAAGCAAATCGGTTAATACTTGAATAAATTCCCGCATTTTATATTTCTCAGGCCCATAGCACAAATAAACGGGTGCAGGGCGGCCTGCTTGAATATCTTTCAAAGCTCTTTTGGCGTCCATGGCTAGCGTCCACTCCTTGCCTACATTCTACCAACAACAAAGGGACTACGTCAAAGCCCTAAGACTTTGCCGCAATCCCCTTGTTAGTCTATTTAAACACCGGCGAAAGGCTCTAGAAACCTTAAACCGTGTGGACGAACCGTTATTTTGCTTTGCTTGCTTCAATTTCTTACAGCATATGCAAAAGTAACTCTTTTGGTGCATTCGCATCACAAGTTTTATGGAGACACTTCCGTTTTGTTTTTGAGATCGATGCGACTCGTGTGCAGGGAGCCTCCGCTCTCTACTTGATAGAACAAGATCTCATCCTTAGACCATTCCACTAGCGTGATGGGATCATCGGTTTTCCAAATTTGTTTGGACTCAAATACTACTTCTAGAGTCTTGCTGCTGCGAATAACGACGTGCTGCTTTTCAACTACCGCTACATAAGCATCTGTTTTTGAATGCAGTTCATTCACAGGAGCCGCATACAAAGATTGGAATCCTACTGCATCACTGGAATCCGCCCCTTTCTTGGCAAGCGGCGCAGGCGATTGCTCTCCCGCTTTCGATGAAGCAGCATCTTTGGGATCGACCTGCTTCTCATGACTATTAACAGCGCCACCTAATGCAGCCTGGTTTGTTAAGCTCATCTCTGTGTCCTTCTTCCCCCCAACGGAAGATGGGGCAGGATCCTGCATACGTGCCGGTTCGGATGTCGAAGGAGCAACTTTCATTTGATTCGTGCTTTTGTTTGTGTCTTGCGTGATGGGTTGCGGTTTCTCAAGCTTAGCGTCCGTCGTTGCTTGAGGCCCTGTCCCCTCTGCCTTTGAAGAAGCAGCAGGTGCTTGTTTGTTGTCTGATTTCTCCATCGTATCCGTCAGTGCTTGACTTGATGGAACCGGCACGACATCGGTTGGATTGGCATCTTTGTTCTCGATCGCCGAATCGGTCGTTACCAATTTGCGAGCAGCTCCCGCTGCTTGTTCTGAACTTTTGGATTCTGCGCTGCTTCTTGCGGGTATAAGTCCATCGGCATTATCCATGACAGGATGCTGCATATTAAATGCGAAGAAACCAAGGATAAGGCCAGCGGCTACGATCCCGCCTGCGAATTTCCATGAGAATTGTGATCCAACTCGGCGTGTCCTAGGGAGTTTTGAGGTCTGTCCATGATCCATCTGACTTGCATTCGTGCTGAAGACAGCCACCTTGTCGGTAATGGATGCCGCGGCAAGCTTATCCAATTCGGATATTTGCGGCATAATAGCGTCGACTAAACTGTATGGAGGAACAACCTTGGGTAATTGGGTCAACTCATCGGACAATCTCTGTAAACGTTCAAACATCTGTGCACAGTCCAAACAGTATGCTAAGTGAGCGTGCAGCTCATCTTGCTCATGTGCTTCCAGATCACCATCCAGTTGTCTTTGCATAAGTTCCATCACCTCTTGACAATTCATCCCCGAACACCTCCCTTCTGATAGTCTTGGAGCAACGACTGTAACTGATGTCTCGCTCGAAATAAGTATGACTTCACCGTATTCAGTGGCAAGTTCAGCGATTCTGCAATTTCATGATACGAAAAGTCCTGCAAATAACGAAGAACAACAACAGAACGATGGTGTTCGGGAAGCTTATCAATTGCCTCTCGAATGTCTTTGGCTAAATAGCCGGACATAATTTCATATTCAACATTATGCTCTGCAGTAAAGGTCATATCATGCTCATCAATAGAAACCGTAGGTTTCGCCTTGCGAAATTTATCGATGCAGATATTGGTAACTATCCGCTGCACCCACGTCTTGAATAACGCTTTTTCTTCATACGAATTAATTTTTGTATAAATCCGAAGGAGCGCCTCCTGTGAAGCATCAAGGGCATCCTGTTCATTATTCAAAATATAATAAGCGGTTCGATAGACGTGAGATTCAATTTCTCGCAATAGGGTAATGAGAGCATCACGATCACCGGCTTGAGCTGATCTAACCAGTTCGGGTGCTACCACTGGGATCCCTCCCTCTTGCAATCTTACAGACGCGGCTGCGACTCATAAGGTTGCAAATCTTTTAGAATAATTTAATATGGCGACTTGCAACTACCAGAATAACAAACTTTCTTAAATAAATACACCTGTTAGACGTAAATCAGCCGGATAAGTTTCGGCTCCCTTCCTCGTTGCGCGCCTCCCTTTCTAAAACCTCAAATTATTATTCATTGTAAATCATTTTAAAAGTTGGGATAGTACTATGTTTATCTAGTACCACAGATATGGAAAAAGCCCGTGAACTCCAAACGCGGAGTCACGAGCTTTTCTCATGAAAGCCAACCATTCTTCTCCGCAATCGCAATCGCATCGATCCGGTTTTTGGCTTCCAACTTTTGCAGTATTTCCGAGACATAATTGCGAATGGTTCCGCTTGAAAGAAATAGCTGCTTAGCCATCTCGCCAGCTGATAACCCCTGTGCAATCAACTTCAATATGTCCTGTTCCTTGCTGGTTAAAGGATTCTCAGCTTCCCAGAACTGCAAGGCCAGCTCAGGCGAAATCGCCCTGCCCCCTTGCTCTACTTTGCGAAGCGCCTCGCTTAATTCCTGAATGGGTGCGTCTTTCAATAGGTATCCATGGACGCCGGCTTTCATAGCCCGCTGAAAGTAGCCGGAACGAGAGAATGTCGTTAAGATGACCACGCGGCATGCCATATTGTTTTGTTTGATGTTCTCAGCCACGTCCAGTCCTGTCAGTTTAGGCATTTCGATATCCATAATACACAGATCCGGTTTCAGTGATTGAATCATGTCCAGTGCCTGCTCCCCATTCGCAGCTTGACCGACAACTTCAATATCCTCTTCTAGATCCAGCAGTGCACTCAGAGCTCCTCGCAGCATTCCTTGATCTTCAGCAACTATAACTCTCACTCATGTTCTCCTCTTCCGTTTATGAATGTTTAATAATTCGAGGGATTTGAACGACAAGCTTCGTTTCAATATCCGTTCCTTTATGAAATGACATCGTTCCTTCAATGAATGCCAAACGTTCCTTCATGCCCAAAAGTCCTCGCCCTGATGAAGGCTGCTCTGGTTTGGGCTGTCCGCAGGCAGGGCCATTGTCAGACAGGCTCATCCCCCAGATATCCGCTGCTTCCCATAGCCGCAAAGTGCACTTGGTCGCTCCTGTGTGTTTAATGACATTTGTTATCGCTTCACGCAAGATCATTCCCAAAATGTTTTGAACGATTGGAGGTACGACAGATAGCTCCATCGTATTGTCAAGAACTAACACGATTCCCGCGGTTTGCAGAATCTCTTCCGACTTCTTTAATTCTTCCAGAACAGAGGCCGTGTTCATCCCGGATATCAATTCACGCACTTGTCTCAAAGCAGCTCTGGATGTAGACTGAATATCTTTCACTTCAAGCAGAGCCTGCTCTGGATTTTTGAAAATCAACTTCTCTGCTAATTCACTTTTTAATGTAATCAAAGAAAGCGTATGCCCCAGTGTATCATGCAAATCGCGGGAAATCCGCTGCCGTTCATCCAGCATGGCTAGACGGGCAATCTCATCATTGGCTACCGTCAACTTCATCTTCAATTCTGTCGCTTTCATGCGTGATCGAATGCCGAAAGGAAGTACGAGCATAACAACGAGAGAAGGCAAGAAGTACCAAAGACCATCTCCGTAGAATTGATCGAAATCCAGTAAGATAATAAACACGACCGTTGCCACCAGTGTGACGAGCGTGGATATGAACTGTCTTGTTGTCGGGAGCAGCCCCATTAAAGGTATCGCATAAAAAAACATATAAATCAGATAGGGACTATACATTGTGGCAAAATACATGACCAACAAACAAATGACCACAACATAAATCAACCTTCGCTTTGCATCTTTGAAGCCTAGTGTGACACAAAGCGCAAAAAATGCTAACAAAGCAAAGCCGATCCACATTTGTGGAAGCGGCATTGACGACAGGGACATCACGGGAAATATTAAATAAAAGAACCACAAATACCAAAGGTCAAAAGGTTTTTTCCGATTACCCGGAGATTTATTCATCCATTAGGCCGCTTTCTGTTTTTGCAGGATATACGTAGATAATACCACAAAAACAATCCCGTACACGCTCAATAACAGCACTCCACTCCAAGTAAGCCCTGCGCCCGAAATGATATTCCATGCTCCTTGACCATAGCGGAAAGTAGGCACAAACTGGGCAATGGTTTGCATGATCTTGGGCATAGCCTGCGTGGGGAACCAAAGTCCGCCAAGTATGGATGTTCCCATAAAGATGATTTGCGCCACGACTTGTGTGACCTCGACACTTTTGCAGGTTCCGATTAGCAGCCCCAGTGCCATAAAGGGTAGTGAACCAAGCCATATCCACAAGCCGCAACCTACCCATTGCATGAAAGTAAGATCTACTCCTTTGACAATACCGCCAAGCAAAAACATAAAGATGATCGTCACCAGATTAATAATGGAATGCGACACAATTTTGGACAGCACATAGGCGCTAGAAGGGAGCGGCGTGATTTCAATCATGCGCAGCCAACCCTGCGTCCTCTCTTGGGCAAATTTAATGCTTAACGTATTCACACAGGCTCCGACCACCCCGAAAACAGTCATCGACATCAAATAGTAGGCCTTCCAGGAAACCCCACCAACTTCTGTATTATCCCCGACCATCGAGGAGAAAATAAAGTAAAAAATGGCTGGCATAATTAACGAAAACATAAAAAAACGTTTATTCCGAAAGGTTCTTAACAGTTCTGCTTTACACTGTGCAATCATAGCTCGCATGGCATTGTCATCTCCTTACATGGAAGTTTATTGTTGAACAAGAAATTGAAAGGCATCTTCTAATCCGCCAGCATGAATTTCAATATCTTTAATATCCAACTGCCTTTGAATCATAGCGAAGATAACTTCATCGGTGTCTGGACTCGTAATCTTGACCTTTCGGCCGCTCCACACCACTTCCCCCACAGAAGGGAGCGATGAGAGCTGGTCCTCTGTTAAATTTGCGCCTGCAGTGAACAGAATCGTCTTCCGATTGGTGGATGCTTTAATTTCTGTGGAAGTGCCGTCAGCAATTAATCTCCCTTTGTTAATCACGACAATGCGATCCGCAATGCTGTCCGCTTCTTCCAAATAGTGCGTCGTGAGAATGATGGTTCTGCCTTTAGCCGCCATGGTCCGAACCGTTTCCCAGAATTGCTGTCTCGCCGTAATATCCATCCCGACCGTTGGCTCATCCAAAAAAAGCAATTCCGGATCACCCGCTAAGGCAAGCGCAAAACCCAGTCTCCGCTTCTGTCCCCCGGATAGTGCAGAAGCCCTTTTATTTTTCTCCGACTCCAGTCCAGAAATATGCAGCAGATGATGCAGCGGCAGCGGATTCGAGTAATAATGTCGAAATAAATCAATCGTCTCCAGAACTGTCAAACCATCAATCACATTGACATCTTGCAGCATGGCGCCCATACGATTACGAACCGCTTTATCTTGAGGATGGCCATCCAAAATACGAATCTTCCCTTTAGTTGGCTGCAGAAGTCCGAGCATCATTGAAACTGCTGTCGTTTTTCCAGCACCATTGGGACCCAATAGCGCAACAACACTGCCCGCATTAATGGTTAAAGACAAATCATCTACAGCTGGTTTTCCTTTAAATTCTTTGGTTACTTGATCCAATTGGATGATTGATTTCATATTCCACCTCGCTATGTGTTGGTTATAGTCTTATCTTAACGCAATCAAAATCACATGTTCATTCACAGCTATCATCAATTTCGGATGACAAATGTCATTCTCGGTTAATTTAGGGCAAAACGGTAAATATTGAGGGTAGTAGTTTGTAACGCGGGGGAGGAAGCAGCTCATGTTTAAACAATTATTCGGCAGAAAACCGATCCGACGAGCAACCATCCCGGCAACGACGCAAATTAGTAAAAATCAGACCGCTTCCCCTTTCAACCAAGGACTTGCTCTTGAATTACAAGATAACCTCGCCATGATTAAAATGCAGATGCATAACCCAAGCGATCTGATGATAAGGGAGTTCACCATTGGCGAGGAACAGCACCCCTGTGCGTTAGTCAGCTTTGACGGGCTAGTGGACACCACGCTTATCAATGACCAACTGCTAAAACCTATGCTCCATTCTTATCATCATGCAGCTGCGTCCCCTACTGAACTTATGACCATTTTGACGCAGCAAATATTAACGACGTATGATCTTGAAATCGAAGATGTTGTGGATGACATGCTATCGGCTTTAATGTCAGGAAACACCCTTCTGCTGCTCGACAAACTGCAGCAAGGCATTCTAATTTCCAGCTGCGGATGGAAAACACGCGCTGTTGAAGAATCACAAACAGAGTCCATCATTCGCGGTCCCCGTGTAGGCTTTTCCGAGGATCTGCGGACAAATACAGCAATGATCCGCAGGAGAATTAAAGATAAAAACCTCGTCTTCGATACCTATCAAATCGGAAGCAGAGGGAAAAGAGAAGTTGTCGTTACCTATATCGCGGATATTGTTCATCCTGAGCTGGTGAAGGAGGTCACCCGCAGAATAAACACAATTGATATCGACGATATAGAAGGGTCCGGATATCTAGAACAATGGATCGCGGATAGCTTTCTTAGTCCCTTTCCGGTTATTTTGAATACGGAACGGCCTGATAAAGTGTCTGGCTCCATTCTCCAAGGACGCGTGGGAATTTTGGTGGATGGCGACCCTTTCGCTCTCATTTTGCCAATTACCTTCGCATCCAGCATGCAATCCCCCGAAGACTTTTATCAAAATTGGCTGATTAGCACCCTAACACGCGCCTTAAGGATGATTTCCGCTTTCATCGCCACTTTCTTGCCTGCTCTTTATATTGCTTTACTCGAATTTCATCATGGCATGATTCCCTCCAAACTGGCTTTCTCCATAGCCGGGGCGCGAGAAGGCGTACCGTTTCCCGCAGTCATCGAAGCCTTTGTCATGGAATTTACCTTGGAACTGCTCAGAGAAGCAGGCTTGCGGCTGCCGAAGCCGATTGGTCAAACCATAGGGATCGTTGGAGGACTCGTCATCGGGGAGTCTGCTGTAGCCGCAGGCATGGTCAGTCCCGTTATGGTCATCGTCGTAGCGGTCACAGCCATTGCTTCCTTCTCCTTGCCGTCTTATTCCTTCGCCATATCACTGCGCATGATGCGATTCGGCATTATGCTGATTGCCGCCGTTTTCGGGCTTTACGGCATCATTCTGGCTTACATCATGATCAACATCCACATCGTTAATCTGAAGAGCTTTGGCATTCCGTACTCAACACCGTTTGCACCGATATTTATTCGTGACTGGAAAGATCTCATCCTGAGGGCCCCTCTTTTCTTTCTGAGAAAACGGCCCAAAATGCTGCAAACCAAAAATGAAGAACGTATGCTGCCGAGGAGAAAATAACATGAAAACCTTTGAATACGGTGATCGAGAGATTGGTTTTTTGGATATGGTGATTACCATTTCCTCGATGATTATAGGGGTAGGCGTCATTATGCTGCCGCGGGATTTGGCGAAGACCGTCCAATCGTCGGATGGGTGGATATCCATCTTTATTGCAGGTATTATCGCTGCCGGCTTTGCCTGGCTGCTCGCCTATATTGCAACTCACTTTAGCAAACAGGGCTATTTTGCCTATGCGACTGCTGCCGTTACGAAACCGCTCGCCATCATAGCTGTATGTTCCCTTTCTGCTTATTTTCTCTGCTTTGCCGCTTACGAGGTTAGAGCGATAGCCAATATCTCCAAGCAGTATTTATTTGAGAATACGCCTGTCGAAGTCATTTCCTTAGCATTCTTGCTTGTTGTCGTAAATGGGGTATCAGGCACTCGCGTTGGCCTTATTCGATTAAACATCCTGTTTATCCCGATTGTCATCACCATAACGGTACTCGTCCTGCTGTTCAGTCTGGGAATTTTTGATTCCAAAGAATTAAAACCGTTTTTCATCACGGATTGGAAAGCAATAACCGTTGGTATTAAAAATACGGCCTTTTCGCTCTTGGGGTTTGAAATCATCCTATTCTATATTTGCTTGATGAACCGCCCTAAGGATGCCCCAAAAGCCGTAGTCATCGGCATCCTACTCCCCGTCATTCTGTATACAGCCATCTATCTTGTATGTGTAGGCGTATTTTCACAGATGACGCTGCAGGAAATTACTTACCCTGCCGTAGAATTAGCCAAAGAAATGCAAATTCCGGGCGAATTTTTCGAACGTTTTGAGTCGATTTTTTTTACAATATGGATTATGGCTGTCTTCACGACAACCGTTATGGCCTATGATTGTGCTGTGTTTGCGCTCCATTCGATTTTCCCTAAAAAAAAACATATCCAATTGACCTTTCTATTAAGTCCTATCATTTACTTACTTTGCATGTTTCCAAAAAACTTAACGGATTTTGCTAAAATAAGTAGCGTTATAACGCATTACGGCGTAATCGTCAGCATCTTGTTTCCTATCATCATTTTTATGGTCGCAAAGCTTCGAGGAGTGAAAAGTGATGTCACTTAAACCCCTATTAACCTTATTAGGACTTGGCTGTGTTGTCTTGCTCTTAACAGGGTGCTGGGATCGCGTAGAAATCAATGATCGAGGATTTGTTGTAGGGGTTGCCGTGGACTACAAAGAAGCAGGAGAAAAAAAACTGTACACAGGCACCTTTCAAATGATGGTTCCAGGCGGTTTGAAGCAAAGCAGTACCCAAAATAATAGCGCGCCTCATGCCACGCAAGCCTATTTCAACATTTCAACTTCGGGAAACTCCATGCCTGCTATTGCCGCAAGAATGGCGGCCAAGACAAGCCGAACTCCTTATTTCGAACATTTAAAAGTTATCATTGTGTCCAGCGAGGTGGCGAAGAGTAAATCTGCATTCCCCAGCATGCTGGACTATTTCCTAAGGAATAGCGAGATGCGCAGAGGCGTCCAAGTGTTAATCGCGGAAGGAAAAGCTTCGGATATCCTAGACATTCAGCCGAATAATGAAACCACACCGATTGACTACATCGCTTCGATTGCCAAAAATAATAAAAAAACCAACTACATGCTGCCCCAGTCGAGAATTGGAGATGTCCATGAGAATTTAATCAAACGCGAAAGCTATGTGATACAAAAAGTAAAAAAAGAAAATAAAGATCTAAGTTTGAATGGAAGTGCCTTATTCGACGGTGCAACCAATCAATTGGTTGGATTCTTGAATGGGGAAGAAACCCAAGGTCTCAACTTTATCACCAAGGAAGTGAAGGGAGGAACGGTTGAAGCGAATGTTAGCGATGAAATCATTGGATTTAAAGTCGAGCGAGCAAGACGCAAATTCATCGTTAAACAGACAAGCCCTAGCCACTTTAAATTTACGATTAAATTAGTGGCTGAGGGTGTTCTCGATAAATCGCTCACCGACGGCGATCCGACAGAATCCAAAACACTGGCATCCTTGCAAAAAAAACTGGAAGAAACACTTATCAAGAATACGAATAAAGTCATTGCGAAACTTCAAAAAACTTACAAGAAAGATGCTCTGGGACTCGGCTCGTATCTGTATGAAAATCACTACAAAATGTGGAAGCCAATCTCTGAGAATTGGGATCAAGGCTCGAATCTATTTTCCCAAGCAGAAGTTGAAGTACAAGCTCAGGTTATTATCCGACGAGTCGGAAATATATTTGAAGTATCGAAGGAGCAATAAGACCATGTGGTCATCTTTCATTGGCTTAATCCCATCCGGTTTAGTCGTGCTTTGCACCCTATTATCTTACGTTGTTCCACTGGGTATTTACTGGATCAATCAAACGCTGCATAAATATGGCGACCCGCCATGGATGCAAACAGCCGATCCTGAACAGGTTTCTCAGCAGCCTGCGAACTATGGAGAAGCATTGCTCCAAGAAAATGAATAAGTAAAAAAGCCCAACAAGACATTCCTTTACCGGAAATCATCTTCTTGGGCTGCGCCTATTTTAAACTTTGAATTTGGACAGAGAATCCTGGAGAGCAACGGAAAGCTTCTCTAATTTGTCCGATAATTGAACTAAGCCTTTGCTTATGCTTAATTGTTCGGAACTCAAGGAAGCCACTTGTTCAGAATTAGCCAGAGATTGCTCAGAGACCGCACTTACGTTCATCATCGTATCACTAAGCACGAATTGCGATTCTTCCAACTTCATGACCGTTTGGCTGACAGAGCCCAATTGTTCGATGAAGCTGACCGTTCTGCCCTGTACTTGCTTGAACAGCAAGTCGGCTTCTTTGACAGAATGAATCTGTTCCTGAAAGATCGGGTAAGCCTCGGAGAGAACGGTTACTGTATCTATAATCTCATTCTGAATCGTTTCCGTAATTTGACCAACCGTCTCGATCGATTTTCTCGACTGATCAGCTAGCTTACGAATTTCATCGGCGACAACCATGAACCCTTTCCCTGCTTCTCCGGCGCGTGCCGCCTCAATGGTAGCATTGAGGGATAGAATGTTGGTCTGCTTCGTCATTTGGCTTAGGATATCCAGCACTTTGCGAATCGAAAGGGTGCTCTCCTTGAGCTTGTCAACCTTATCAACCATAGAACGTGTGATTTCTTCGGTCATGCTCGTTTTGGCGATAACCTCTTCCATATACTGCGTACCGATGCGGCTTGAGCTTTGCATCTCCTCTGCCGCAATGCCCATCACCCCGTTAGCCTCCACAACACTGGAGATTTGTTGTCCAATATGAATGGTCAGCTCGTTGCCGCGCTCCGATTGCGAAGCCAAGCCAGATGCGCCACTGGAAATTTCATTGATGGCTACTGCAATTTCGTTGGCAGATGCGGCTGTTTGTTTGGATGACGCAGATAATTCCGCGGCTGTGACCAACACTTCCTCTGACGAATGCGTTGTCTGTTTGAACAGTTCTGTAATTTGCTTCATCATGGTATCAAAGCTCGTTCCTAACTGGCCAATCTCATCCTTAGCGTTGGTTTGCACGCGAATTCGCAGATCACCGCCAGCCCCATCCTCCATCAAATTCCGAATATGGTTAAGCGGTTTCCCAATCATTCTTGCGACCAAATAACCAATGCCAGCTGCCAGAACAAGCGCGCATAACGAGAAAATAATCGTTAAATTATAAATAATTTTCATATCCTTGGTTAGATCATCAATGGGAATTATACCTACGGTAAACCAACCTGTCGCTTCTGATTTGGACAAGACAATCTGTTGGTCCGCATCACTCGAAAGGAAAGAATCACTCTTCTTGCTCATGCTTTCCACGCTTAACGGATACCCTGTGGCAGCTCCCATTTGAGATGCATTTTGACTGTAGATGACCAAGCCCGATCCATCCAGCACTTGAATAATCCCCGTATCACCGAGTTGAATATGCGATAATTGATTTTTGACAATGTCTAGGCTGACATCAAAAAGCGCCACATAAAATTCCTCGGAGTTAGCTTGATGAATCAAGCTGCCTACCGTAATAACCGATGATGTAATTCGATTATCCTTCAATTTCGAAGACAACCACACCGGGTCTCCATCTTTGGCTACAATAGCTTTGAACCAGTCCTGAGCAGCATAGTTTTTCTGTGACATCAAACTTGATTTGGTCTGGATGATATCTCCTGCAGGTGTAAACAATTCCATCGACTGAATACCATCATTAGAGTAAATGTAAGCGGATAACGTTGTTTCCAGCGTAGACATATTCTCATTGTATTCCCGAGAATCTTTACTTAATTTCGAAGCTTTGCTCACCTGTTGGTGTAGTGGAGCATCCATCACAAGCTGTAAGGCAAGCTTCTGATACAATTGATACAAAAAATCCAATTTCTGACCAGCCTGCACAATGGTTTGCAGCGAAGCATCGGTGACTTTTGTCTGCATCACATTTTTAGAAATCTGGTAAGAGGCGATTCCCATAAAAATAACAAAAAATAGACTACTGGCAATAATTGATAAACTAAGCTTAACCCCAACTGACTGCAATTTCGCTTGCCATGCATTGGATTTTTTTGACATAAATAATTTCACCACCAAGTCGATTAATGTAATTAATTAACAGCTAATTTACAATTTCGACATATTTCAATAAATTCCTTCTGCTAAAATGATCATTTCAATCATTTTTATGTAACTTCCCTTGTTACGCGTGCCAAATGCCCTAAGTCTTAGGACCCAGATAATTTCAACCGTGAAAACAGACCTTCGGGGCGAACTTCCACCTGAATTTCCCCCATCTGATCCGTTCGAAAGACGACCATCCCCTCATTAAGCAGACGCTCAAGAACGGCAGGCGCCGGATGCCCATACGTGTTCATGGCCCCAACAGAAATCACTGCCCAAGAGGGATTCCAATAATCTAGCCACTCTTGCGTGGTTGATGTCTTGCTGCCATGATGAGCTATTTTTAGTACATCAATCATGGGTCTGCTGCCACTCGAGCTCACATTCAAATCAAGTAAATCTGGATGGTCTCGCAGCTGCGCCAACACCTTCGCTTCGGATTCCATCTCCATATCCCCGGTGAACAACCAGCGGGTTCCTTGCATTTCTAATAAAAAGACAACCGATTGCGCGTTCTGCTCTTTCACAATCTCAAGCCTCTGCTCGTTGCTTCCAACCGGATAGAGCACTTGTAGTCGCGTTTGCGGATCAATCTGAATCCAATGGCTAACATGCGCAGGCATGAGCGGAACATCGCGCGTTAACAAGGTTTCAAATAACTTAGCCGTTTGAGCACCTGGTTTGAAAGTGCCGTTAAATAGAAACTGTTTGACTGGAATCTGCGAGGCTACCGCTTGCAAACCTCCACTATGATCGGCATCCTCATGGGTGAGAACGACAAGATCCAGTTGATGAACACCACGTTTCTTGAGCAGCGGTACGAGCAGCTTAGCCCCCACTTCGTAAGGATCTTTCCTCGCCTTCCAGCCATCCCCCGGCTTGCGGAATGTCAGTGTTCCCCCGCCGTCAATCAGGATATGTTTACCGTTAGGAGTGCGAATCAGAATAGCATCTCCTTGACCTACATCAATAAACTGCACAAGCCCTGTATGGCTGAATCGCTCCGGATAATACCCCATGACAAGCAAAGCAAGAAAGCTGAACAGCGCTGCGCCTAACCATAGAGGCAGATTCATTCTCCTTCTGTTTGGAGTCACTTCAAGCATAATCGGATACATCGTCGAGCTCGTTTGCGACAAGCGCCACCACAACCAATAGATCCAGACTAGCAGCACGTAATAGAAGGCAATCCAAGCCAAGCTCGGTGTTGCCCAAATCAGCTTAAAACCATGCAGCTGTTGGAGCTTGTCCGTGCACCAAAATATCAGCTCATTAAGCCAAGAAATCAACCAACCAATGGCTTGTCCTGCCGGAACATATACGAGACCTACAACCAAAGCAAGCAAACCAGCCGGAAACACGACCATACTGATCACAGGAACCAAAATAGCGTTTGCCAGCCATGATAATAAAGAAAACTGATTAAAATAATAAATCGAGGCAGGAAAAGAAACCAACTGAGAAACCAAGGTGATTGAGGCGCTGTTTCGTATCAAAGAAGAAGGCAGCCAGGGCTGAAGCAGCTCGTTGATACGCTGTACACCAAGAATGAGACCGAGGGTGACCAAAAAAGACAGCTGAAAGCTGACATCCAGCAGAAAATACGGATTCCATAGCAGCATGATCCAAGCAACGAGGGCCATGATGTGCAAAATATCCTTGATCAGCCCTTTTCGGGCAGCCAGTAGAACCACGATCGACATCAGCCCAGCCCTTATAACGGAGGGAGATGCTCCTGTCAGCAAAATAAAGAAGGGCAATAAGCCTATGCAAATCAGCAGATAGGTTTCTTGGGTCAGCTTCATTCGGCGCATTAGCCAGATGCATACCCCCAGAAAAACGGCAATATTCAAGCCGGAAATCGCTAAAATATGCGTCAATCCCAGCTCCGAAAACTGCTGAAACCGCTCTGGGTCGAGATCATCCGTCAGCCCGATGAGCATGCTTTTCATAAACCCCGCCTGCGGCGCGGGGAATATCATGTCCATGCGCCTGCTGAGGTTGCCGCGCAGCTCGTCGTTCCAGCGCAGCAGCTGGACGACGCTAATGCGCGCAGCCGCAGGCTCCACCTGCGCCTGATCCACTCCTTTGGCTGAGAACAGCCAATGGGTGTGGTGAAGGCGCAGGTATCGGCGGTAGTCGAAGCCGCCGAAATTGCGTGCCGGGGACGGGCTGCGCAGCGTCCCGGCCAGCGTGAGGGCGTCGCCTCGGCGCCAGCCCGACGCCACGCCCTGCTGCGCCTGCTCCAGCAGGCGCAGCGAGACCTGCACGCTTTCCCCGCCGAGCGGGAAAGCGGTGTCCTGGAAGCGGACGGACGCCGCTTCCACAGTGAAGCTGGCCCTGTCGCCGTCGACGGTGACAGGGCTGCCAATCCGGCCGAGCAGCGTGACCTCGCTGCCGTCAAGACTTTGCTGCTGCTGTGCCAGCGGCAGCATGGTGACGTTGCGCTGGTCGGCCCCTTGGTAGTAGCCATAGGCTGCACCGACCAGCAACAGAGCGCACAGCGGCTGCCTGAAGGGCAGGCGCAGCGCAGAAATTACGATGAGCGCACCAAGCATCAGCGCGCTCGTCGTGAAGTTCAACCACCGCAGCTCACTATAGAGCGCAAGCGCATAACCAGTTATCCACAGACAGCAACCTAGAACAACTGGTCGTTTCAATAACATGTCCATCGCTCAGCCCCCTCTCTTGCCAGGAATAGAAAGAACCTCTCCCCCGCTCACCCTTCTAAGAAGGTTCGAGCGAGAAAGAGGTTCTTCCTCATCACTGGATTGTATGATTGGATTCATTATTGGATTGCATTCTAATTAATGACCTCAGACACCGTGCCTGGCGGAGGCTCATAAGCTTCCATACGCCGGAAAGTTATCCCTCTGGCGTCCATTAACTGACTGACCTTCTCATGATCCTTGGGGTACCCCCGGTGAAACACGATTTCGATTACGCCGCTGTTCGCCAGCATATTCGCACACGTCCAGCAGGGTTGATCCGTGACATAGACGGTAGAGCCTTCGCGATCTTCGCGATCCGTAAACAACAGCAGATTCTGTTCCGCATGAATCGTTCGAATACAACGCTGCTTGCGAATCACTTCTTCTATCTCTTCCACGACTTTCAGTTCAATTTCTTCTACCAGCATACAACCTGCTTCTGTACAATCCGCAACCCCCATAGGAGCACCATTGTAGGCCGTTCCCAGCAGTTTCTTGCCTTGAACCAACACCGCGCCAACATGACGTCGATTGCACCTGGAACGTGTAGAGGCCATATAGGCAATATCCAAAAAATACGTATCCCAATCTTTACGAATGCTCATAACGGAGCTATTTCCTCCTCAAATCTTCAATGACACTGACATTGAATTCCTTTTTTCATTTCTAGTATTCTCTCATACTTCCCCTCAAAATAAAAGATGAACTACGGTGAACTCACATACAGCAATGGCTTTAACTTAACTAACATCCTCTCCCCGATCCCTTTGACTTCCATTAATTCCTCTACCTGAGTGAAACTTCCTTTCTGGGAACGATAGTCCAGAATAGCTTGTGCTTTGCTATCGCCAATGCCCGGCAGATCCTTTAATTGTTCGAAGGTCATGATATTTAAATCCAGCTTGCCTTTGAAGTCCGGAGCAACTGTTTGAGGCTTGCTCCTCGAAGCAGCCGTTGATGTGGCTTCCAGTACTTTGGATGGCTGATCTTCAGGCAAAGCGCTCGGCCCCTCTTCTTGTTGGTCAATCATGACTTGCATCTGTCGATTCATCGGTTCGAACTTCGTCTCGATGCGAGATCTTCCCCCAAGAATAAAAGGCCACGCAACAGACATAAATAAACTAATCGCAGCCACAATCAGCAGAAGCCTCGATTTATTAGAACGAAAAAAATCCACGAATCATCCTCCCTTTGCATAATAGCGCAACCGCAGACATATAAATGAAAAAGCATCCGAATGGCAATAAATACGGACTCAGAGCGATAAATAGGTACACAAGTGACTGATTTTTTCGGGAGGGATTACTAGATGAAAGCAGGATTCATCGGCACTGGGAGTATGGGAAGTATTCTAATTGAAGCTTTTATTCATTCTGGGGCTTTCAATCCGGAGCAAATTATTGCTGGGAATCGAACGATTCATAAAGTAGAGATGCTAGCGGAGAGATATCCTGGGCTTCAAGTGGCCCGCTCGAATAAAGAAGTTGTGCAGGAGAGCGATCTGATCTTTCTTTGCGTGAAGCCATCTGAATTCAAAAAGGTTATTGATGAAATTAAAGAGGACGTGCTTCCCTCACAATTTGTTGTATCCATCACAAGTCCTGTCCTCATTAAGCATTTGGAAGGTCTTCTTCCAGCGAAAATAAGTAAAGTTATACCGAGTATTACGAATTATGTCCTTAGCGGAGCTACTTTGTGCATTCATGGCAATCGCATGCAGCCAGAGGATAAAGAGTGGCTTGAGAACCTCTTCGCACACATCTCTTCGCCAATATCCGTATCTGAAAATTATACGCGTATTTCTTCCGATCTATCGAGCTGCGGGCCGGCTTTTCTAGCCAATTTTCTGCAATCGTTCATTGATGCCGCTGTTGAAGCGACGGGGATTTCTAATGAGGAAGCCACACTGCTTGCGAGTGAAATGACGCTGGGCACAGGAAAATTGCTGACAACGGGGGGCTTTAACCCTATTTCCTTGCAAAAGCGAGTTTCCGTTCCTGGGGGTATTACAGAAGAGGGCCTCCGCATCTTGGAGGAAGAGCTTGCTGGGGTATTCTCACGTGTCATCATCGCAACTCATGCTAAATATGAAGAAGACTTGGAGAAGGCTGAGCATCGCTTTACATTGAAGCAGTAACCTTCTCCGTCGTCATCTTGATCGATTAACCTACAACGATATTAACTAACTTCCCTTTGACGACAATCAATTTGCGAACGGCCTTTCCGGCGGTCGCTTCTTTGACTTTGTCGAGATCAAAAGCAATTTTTTCCATCGCCGCTTCATCTGTATCTTTGGAAATCAGTACGCGATCAACAATCTTGCCGTTAACCTGAACGACGATCTCAATTTCATTATCCACAGTCCATGCCTCATCATATGTTGGCCAAGGCTCATACGTAATGGACTCTGTACCGCCCAGCTTCTCCCATAACTCTTCAGCTAGATGCGGAGCAAGCGGCGACAGCACTTGAACGAAGTTCTTCATAGCTTCAAGGGGCAAACGCTCCGTCTTGTACGCTTCATTGACGAAAATCATCATTTGGCTGATTGCTGTATTGAAACGAAGTGCTTCGAAATCCTCGGTAATTTTCTTGATGCTGCGGTGCCATGTACGTTTGAAGCTATCGCTGCCCAACTGTTCGTCCGCACTGATTTTGGCTTGAACTTGCCCATTCTCATCTACGAATAAACGCCATACACGATTCAAATAACGGTAGATCCCATCTACACCCGTCGTGTTCCACGGCTTGGTGGCTTCCAGAGGTCCCATGAACATTTCGTAAATACGCAAGGTATCCGCACCTTGATCGCTAACAATATCGTCTGGATTCACCACGTTGCCGCGAGATTTACTCATTTTCTCCATATTTTCCCCAAGGATCATCCCTTGGTTTACAAGCTTATGGAATGGCTCTTTGGTGTGAACGAAGCCAAGGTCGTAGAGCACTTTGTGCCAGAAACGCGCATACAGCAGGTGAAGCACAGCATGCTCCGCACCACCGATATACAAATCGACAGGCAGCCATTGCTGCTGCAGCTCGTGTGAGCAGAACTCCTTATCATTATGCGGATCGATGAAGCGCAGGTAGTACCAGCAGCTTCCAGCCCATTGCGGCATCGTATTCGTCTCGCGGCGAGCTTTCATGCCTGTTTCTGGATCAATCGTATTCACCCACTCCGAAACATTCGCCAGCGGTGATTCTCCTGTGCCTGAAGGCTTAATTTCGTCAACCTGCGGCAGCAAGAGTGGAAGCTGATCCACAGGAACAGGCTTCATCGTGCCATCTTCGAGGTGGAGAATCGGAATCGGCTCTCCCCAGTAGCGTTGGCGGCTGAACAGCCAATCGCGCAAACGGTAGGTCACTTTGCCTTGCCCTTTGCCATTTTGCTCCAGCCAAGCGATCATGTGGCTGATCCCTTGCTCAATGTTCAAGCCATTAATCGGATCAGAGTTCACATGAGCGCCATCGCCTGCATAGGCTTCCTGTTCGATGTTTCCGCCTTGCACAACTTCAATAATCGGCAAATCAAACTGTTTAGCAAACTCCCAGTCACGTTGGTCGTGCCCTGGAACCGCCATAATAGCGCCAGTTCCATATCCGCCAAGGACATAATCAGCAATCCAAATCGGCACCTTAGCGCCATTCACTGGGTTTATCGCATATGCGCCCGTAAATACGCCTGATTTGTCTTTGGCAAGGTCTGTACGCTCAAGATCGCTCTTACGGGATGCCTTCTCTTGGTACTCCTTGATCGCAGCTTCCTGATCGGCTGTCGTAATGAGCGCAACCAGTTCGTGCTCCGGAGCCAATACACAATACGTGGCCCCGAAAAGCGTATCCGGACGTGTTGTGAACACAGTCAGCTTGTGCTCTGTCTGGCCTTCAATCGCAAAATGCACTTCTGCCCCTGTTGATTTTCCAATCCAGTTGCGCTGCATATCTTTGATGCTTTCGGACCAATCCAGCTCCTCCAGATCTTCCAGCAACCGCTCCGCATATTCCGTGATTCTCAGAATCCACTGGCGCATCGGTTTGCGAATAACCGGATGGTTGCCCCGCTCGCTCAGGCCATCAATGACTTCCTCGTTCGCAAGCACCGTGCCCAGAGCCGGACACCAGTTAACAGGAACCTCGTCTACATAAGCAAGCCCTTTATTGTACAGTTGGATGAAAATCCACTGTGTCCATTTGTAGTATTCCGGGTCCGTCGTGCTGATTTCACGATCCCAATCATATGAGAAACCGAGCGACTTAATTTGGCGACGGAACGTATCAATATTCTTCTTCGTGAACTCGCGCGGATCATTCCCTGTATCAAGGGCATACTGCTCGGCAGGAAGTCCGAAAGCGTCCCATCCCATCGGATGAAGCACGTTATACCCTCTCATCCGTTTAAAGCGCGAAACAATATCCGTTGCCGTGTAGCCTTCTGGGTGCCCGACATGCAGACCCGCCCCGGACGGATATGGGAACATATCCAGTGCATAGAATTTCGGCTTATCCGAATTTTCCAAAACTTTGAATGTTTTCTTCGCATCCCAATAACCCTGCCATTTGGATTCCACCGCTTGCGGATTATAGCCTTGCGTCTCTCTCGTTTCTTTGGTTTCCTGTGTCATGTCTAATTTCCTCCCTAAGTTCAAAGTGCTATAAGCACCAAAAAACCCCTCATCGCTAGCGGATATCGCTAGGGACGAGAGGTTAGATTCCCGTGGTACCACCCTAGTTAACACGAAGCATACTATGCCTGTGTTCACTCTGCCCCTTAACGCGGGTGAGACGATCCGGCTAGCACCAAGCCTGCTGGTGGTTCACCTTCTAGCTCCGAGGCGAGTTCACAAGACTAACATCTACCGGCTTCCACCCTTTAACCGATTCTCTGAGAGATGCTGTACAAGTTACTGATCCTCTTCTTAGCTTTAAGCACATCTGATTAGCTTTGATTATATGTAAAATAATGCCGTCATGTCAAGCGGCGCCCGACTTCTCAGGTTTATTTCTTGGCTATAAAGAAAGCGCGCTCCGTTGCACGGGTCGGTAGTTCCCAGGTGAAGTCAGCAGCCAAATGGACCTCTGCAAAACCGGCATCCAGCAGCATTTGTTCCAGCCATTCCAGAGGATAGGCTCGCTGTTGATGGATTTCATCGATTCTTCGAAAAGTCCCCTTGTTTCCTTCATCTTTGACGAAGATGGTCAAATCGTGTTCAATTTGGACTCTTGCCTCATCGAGCTCGCTTGTCCATATGTAGGCAACATCGTCTTCGTTTAAGAAAAAAGGCTGAGATTCCGCATAAGCGAATAACTGCTCGGGCGTATGCACATCAAAAAGAAACAACCCGCCTGATTTAAGTCCTTCGTATGTTTGACGGAAAGCATCGACAATCTCGTCTTCCTCTAGCAAATAATTCAAGCTGTCACAGAAAGAAATCGCCGCGTCAGCTTGCTCGCCCAGATCCCATTCCCGCAAATCCTGCTGCACCCAACGAATCGCGCCGCCGCGAAACGGCATTTTATGCTCTCCAGCCTTCTGCTCAGCGACAGCCAGCATATCTTCTGACAAATCAATGCCCGTCATCTGATAGCCTGCTGCGGCTAACGGAATCGTGATATTGCCGGTACCGCATCCAAGATCGACAATTGCCGAGGGCTGAAGGCCAAACCGCTCGAAGCCTTCATTGGCGAAACGAAGCCAATCCTCGTAAGGCATATTATTCATTAAACGGTCATACGTATAGGCGAATTTTTGGTAGCTCATATCAGCCTTGCGTCTCCTCTGGCTTCAGATAGGTCCAGTCCTCTTCTTGATAAATGAGCCCATCCTTCATCAGCTTGCCCAGGGCGCGTTTGAAAGCTGCTTTGCTAAGGCCGAATCGATCCTTGATGATGTCAGCCGACGATTTATCGGAAAAGGGCATTGCATTTCCTGGACGCTCACGCAGGACACTGAGTATCTTATCTGCGTCTTCATCACGTCCTTTTTCCTTAGCAAGCCGCATCGACAAGTTCACTCGTCCATCTTCTTCCCGCACAAAAGCAACGCGCAGATCAACCAGTTCCCCCACACGCAGCAAGCGTGTGCGTTCCGGTGCAGCGATCAAGCCGATAACCCCATAGCCAAGCACACCGGCTTCACAGATGACGAACGTACCGATTTGCAGCGGACGATATACACGCCCTTTGACCCACTGATTGCTCCAACTCGAAGGAGCACGCACACATAGAGGCGCTAGATCCTCTTCCAGCGCCAATTTGGCAATTAGACGCCCTTGCCGATCATGCGCCAGGGTGGCAAATACTTTGTCCCCTACGAGTGGGCGCAGCTCTTCCAGTTCCGGCACGTTCCGATATGGAAGCAGCAGATTGCGGCCTAAACCCATTTCGAGGAAATAACCAAATCTCGGGTGGATATCAACCACTTCAAGCAAGCCCACTTCACCCATTTGAATCAACGGACGCTTCAAAGTCGCCATCAATCGATCCTGTGTATCGTGGAACAGGAAAGCTTCCACTTGATCCCCAGGCTTAATCTTCCCTACAATCTCCGCATAAGGCAGCAGCACATCCTGATAGCCGTCGCTCAGAAAGTAACCGTTAGGCGGAACTTCCCTTGCTACCTCGAGGGTAACAAGGGATCCTGCTTCCAGTCTCATACGCGCTCCACAACCTTGGCATCGGACCAAAGTCTTTCGATATTGTAATATTCCCGATCATCGCGATGGAAAACATGAAGGACAACATCCCCCAGATCAAGCAGGACCCATCTTGCTGTATCAATACCCTCGAAGCCGCGGATGTTCACACCGTTTTCGTGCGCTTTTTTGCGGGCTTCTCCAGCAATGGCTTGCACTTGTGTCTCACTGTTGCCGTGACAAATAACGAAGTAATCCGCAATCGGCGATACGCCTTGCAGATTAAGCGTGACAACATCTGCCGCTTTCTTATCCTCGGCTGCTTCTACGACAAATGCCAATATTTCCTCTGGGTTTTTACTCATTCAATCATCCTCCAAATATTAAGTCTTTATTTGCTGAATCAAATCATTGCGTGTCAAAATGGTCAATGGATAAATCCGCTTGCCTTTGGCAAGTAAAAAAGCGATCGTAGAATCAAACCCGGCAATCAATGCTTGCTCTAAGCTGATCTCGGCAAGTTCACGAATACGATCAACACTGGGAAAGTCGCGTCCTGGCTCCATATAGTCTGCCAAACAAACGATTTTATCGAGCAATGTCATCGCTTCACGACCGGAGGTGTGGTAACGAATGGCATCCAAAACTTCTTCATCCACGATCCCAAATTGGGATTTGGCGATAAAGGCTCCGGCATGGGAATGCCATAGTTCTTTGTCGAACTGCAACAAGTCCTGCGGCAAGGCGTTGTCCCTAATAATCTTAGCTTGCTCTTGTACAGGCCAATACTTGCAATAATCGTGCAAAATAGCTGCCAAGTCCGCTTTCTCCGTATCTCCGCCAAAACGCTTGGCTAAGATCACACTGGTTTCCATAACGCCAAGCGTATGCAGCCAGCGTCTTTCAGGCATTTGTTCCTTAACAGCGGCAATCAGCTTCTCACGATTCATACAATCGGTTCACCTCCATGAAACGATTCACAGCCTCTGGAACCAAGTAGCGAACAGAGCGTTTGCGCTGCCTTTCCTCACGAATAATCGTTGAAGAAATATCTACTTGCGGCATGGGGACGAGCGATACCCGACTACGAATAGGCAAGGGAAGCTGATCCATATCGAGTTCATAGCCAGGCCTTGCTAAACCAATAAAACGAATATGCCGCACGATGTCATCGATGCGATGCCACTGCGGCAAATATTGAACCATATCTGCACCTATAATATAAGCAAATTCTGTATCCGGATATTCCTTGAGCAGCAGCTCAATGGTCTGGATACTATAAGATACGCCGCCTTTGGTCATTTCGATATCAATCGGCCGAAAAAAAGGATTGCCTTCAGCGGCAAGGCAAACCATTTCCCAACGCTGCTGGATCGATGCCTTTGGGGCATTTGGCTTGTGCGGAGGCACATTAGCCGGCATCAGCCAAACTTCATCCAGACCTGCTTCCACCCTCGCCCGCTCTGCGGCGATCAAATGCCCGGTATGAATCGGATCGAAGGTTCCTCCCATAATTCCGACCAGCATGCTTCCACCTCTTTAGCGCGGCAGTTCGATCTTCTTCTTGTCACGCGATTCTTTGTAGAGCACAACCATTTTGCCAATAACCTGCACAAGCTCAGCTCCGGATTTCTCCGCAAGCTCCGTACCTACCTCATCGCGATCTTCGCCGCTGTTGTTGAGTACGGTAATTTTGATCAGTTCACGCACTTCCAGTGCTTCTTGGATATGACGAATCAAATGTTCGTTCACTCCGCCTTTGCCAACTTGAAAAATTGGATCTACATGGTGCGCCATGGAGCGCAAATAACGTTTCTGTTTGCCTGATAACATAGATGTCCCTCTATTCATTCTTATTCAGCTAACGACTGTTCTACCACCTGTCTCATCGCCGCTACGGGCGCAGGGGTACCAGTCCAATATTCGAAGGCATATGCGCCTTGATAAATAAACATGCCAAGTCCGCCATGGATGCGGGCACCTTTGGCTTCCGCTTCACGCAAAAATCGCGTGATCCGCGGATTATAAATCAAATCACTGACTAAATGGTGTGCGCGCAGCAGCTCTATCGGCATTGGAAGCTCATCGACATGAGGATGCATGCCAGCTGATGTTGTATTGAGTACAAAATCAACCTCATCCACAATATCCCCAAGCTCATCAAGCCCCAGTCCAACAGTCTTCGTATAGGCGCTGATTGTTTCCGCAAGCTCAATGGCACGTTCCTTGGTGCGATTTGCTATATAAATACAGGCTACACCTTCTTTGGCCAGCGCGTAAGCAACACCTCTTGCCGCGCCGCCAGCCCCAAGGAGAAGCACACGTTTACCTGTCAGTACAATGCCCGTCTCTTCTTTAAGCGATCTAACATACCCGATGCCATCGGTGTTGTAGCCGACAAGCTTGCCAGCTTCATTCACGATGGTATTCACAGCGCCAACAATTCTGGCGCCTTCATCAATCGCATCGAGATATGGCATGACTTCCACTTTGTGCGGAATGGTTACATTGATTCCACGATAGCCTAACGCCCGAATCCCGCGAACCGCATTGCCCAGCTCATCAGGACGAACATGAAAAGCTGCGTATACCGCATTAATGCCGGCTTCTTGAAAAGCCCGATTTAACATAATCGGGGAACGGGAGTGCCGAATCGGATCTCCGAATACCCCGTATAGAATCGTATGACTGTCAATTGTGCGGCTCTTCTCCATGGTTTCCTCCGGTCTCCCTATATCAATGCTTCACGCGCGATAACTTTAATCCCCTTAGGTGCATGAACGGCAAGTTCCGCTCCAGCGATACTATTGACACGGATCCAACCCAAACCTGAGATCAGCACATCCATCTGTTTCCCCTTAGGAATGTGCAGCGGATGCTTCACAAACTTAGGCAGTTCTTCCAGATCTGCTAGATTCGGAGGCGCCAGCATAACACCTTTGTGCTCCTCATACAACGCATCCGCACGTTCTAGTTTGGTGCGGTGAATTTGCACCGCATTGGATGTATAGCAAGTAAAGGACTGATGCTCCCCTTTAATAAAGTCAAATCTGGCTAAGGCGCCAAAAAATAACGTTTGGGCTTCATTCAATTGAAAAACCATCGGTTTTAGCGGCTTATCCGGCATAATGCGGGCTAAGTCACGCTTCTTCACCACTTCTGTTAACCGGTGCCTATGAACAATCCCCGGCGTATCCACAATAAATTTCCCGTCATCTAACGGGATCTTCACGAGATCCAGCGTGGTGCCAGGGTACTGCGACGTCGTAAGTTCCGAATCCAAGTCGCTGTAGTCGCTGATCAAGCGGTTAATCAACGTTGATTTGCCCACATTCGTGGCTCCAACCACATAGACATCCATGTTGCCGCGATACTCTTGCACAGCGGTAATTACACGATCAAAGCCAATATTTTTCTTCGCGCTGCAAAGAATAATATCCACGACCTTGAGATTCTCTTCCTTGGCTCTGCGCTGCACCCAATTAATAATTTTGTTGGCGTTCGTTACTTTGGGCAGCAAATCGATTTTATTGACGACAAGCAGAACCGGATTCGAGCCAACAAAGCGGGCTAAACCACTGATCATACTGCCTTCAAAGTCAAAAATATCTACGATTTTCACAACCAGCGCTTTGGTTTGACCGACGTGTCCCAACAATTTCAGGAAGTCGTCCTGCTGGAGAGTGATACTCGAAGATTCATTGTAGTGTTTAATGCGATAGCAGCGCTGACAAATCAGCGGCTCCTTGTCCATCGCTTCGGCTGGTATGTAACCGAGCTTGCCTTTTTCTTCCGTTTGCAGAAGGACACCACAGCCTGCACAACGATTCACTGTTTCTGTAATCATGAAACCTCCTAATTCTTCATCCTCTTCAAAGCCCACTTCTCAATACGGCGATTAATTTTCGTAAAAAAACCTTCATCCGCAATGGAGATCGGCTGAACCAGGATCGTATAAAGCCCCAATCGATTGCCGCCTAGAACGTCTGTTAACATTTGATCGCCTATGACCGCTGTTTGTCTGACATTCGTACCAAGCAGCTTCATAGCCTTGTGAAATGAGACGTTCGTAGGTTTCTTGGCACGATGGATGAACGAAATGCCCAGAGGTTCGGCAAAGGCGGAAACGCGGCCATGGTTGTTGTTGGACACAATGACCACCTTGAAGCCCATCTTCTGCAGCTGTTTCAACCACTCTATTAACTCAGGAGTCGCATGCGGATCACGCGCGCCTACCAGTGTGTTATCGAGATCTGTAATGATTCCGCGAACGCCAAAATCCCAAAGGTGATTGGCATCAATATCATAGATTGTATGTACGGACTGTCTGGGTATGAGCTTTTTCAGCAAACAACTTCCCTCCAACTGCTTCCTCGACATATACGTGAAACTATACCATAGTGACCCGTTTGTTGCAAAAAGAAAAAGAACATATTTTCGCTCTAGGAACGTGCCGGAAGCGGCAGCCAGTTCAATACATTTTGAATCTTGCGATCCCAATAGCCCCATTCATGTGTGCCTGGCTCTTCTTCATAGGTCAGGTTCAGCTTCAAATCGCGGCAATAATCACGGAACCTGATATTATCTTCATACAGGAAATCTTCCGTGCCACAGCATTGATAGAGTTCAGGCTTAACCCCTTGGTACACCGACAGTTGATCGGCCAAATGAAATAAATCGTCGCCGCTGCCTTTAATCTTCGTAACATCGCCATAAATCAGTTTGAAATCATTCGGAAAACTGATGGCCCG
The DNA here is from genome assembly GCF_014640555.1 of Paenibacillus marchantiophytorum. GTDB lineage: Bacteria > Bacillota > Bacilli > Paenibacillales > NBRC-103111 > Paenibacillus_E > Paenibacillus_E marchantiophytorum. The sequence goes on from NZ_BMHE01000001.1 coordinate 327,287, forward strand.
GCCGGAAATGTCCAAAGCTCCGGATAAGCTAGCCGCTGCAGCAAACCGATCTGGATGCGTTAGCGCAAGCTTCATTGCTCCGTAACCGCCCATGGAAAGTCCTGCCGCATAATTCAATTCTCTTTCTTCAGCTAATGGAAAAAAGGATCGGGCGAGAGCAGGAAGCTCCTCGCTGATGAACGTCCAGTAGTTAGGTCCAGACGCCATATCGGCATAGAAGCTGCGATTCACAGCAGGCATGACCACCGCAATGCCAAGCTCTGATGCATATCGTTCAATCGAGGTTCTGCGCATCCAAATGGTATGATCATCGGACAAACCGTGGAGCAAATAAAGTGTCGGATGCTTGTCCCCATAAACAGATGAAGCTAACCCGATTTGACTTTGCGCGGCTTGCGGCAAAATGACGTGCATCGATGCGGATACACCAAGAGAATCTGAATAAAAGTGACAATCTATAAACGCCATATGAATATCTCCTCTCACAGGGAAGCCACTCCCTATTAGGGAAGTGGCTTCTCCTGCTATTTCATCTGTTCTTTTAATCGGCTTATCGACTGATTAACCGTTTGGTAATCTGTTTCTGTCGAACTCAACTGACTATACTTGGCTCGTTCAAAGAGCTCAATCACCGTTTCCAGCTCTTTTTTCATCCACTTGCTTTGATTCGCCCACCGTGTTGCCGCTTCTCTCATCGTTTCATGTTCCAGACGCAAATAGCCTCTGCGGCGGCTTAGTCGCAGCAGTTTTTCAAATTCAACAATAATTTTTTGATTAAAATTAATCACTTGTAATTCTTTGCGGCGTGTTCGCCAAGCGCTCCAAACCTCGCTTCTCATTGCGAAGTATAGGCCAGCAGCAACCACAAAAGCTGCTGCTATACCACCTAAAGTTAGCCATAGCCAAGTAAAGCTTGGCGCCGCTTCTGTTGACTCTACTTCAGGCAAGGGGTCCGTTTCTGTTGTTAACGGAACAGGAGGCGGCGTTACCTCAGGGAACAGATTCGGCAGCTTGAAGCCTGAAGTCGGTTCAAAAGATATCCAGCCGAAACCTTCAAAATAAACTTCTACCCACGAATGGGCATCTGAATTTCTGATCGTATATGTCCCCTCAGCATTTGCATTGATTGCGGCTCCCAATTGACCCAAAATACCAAAGTCTCTGATCTGGTCAGGTACTGGCGAGACACCTGATGAATAACCTTTTACCCAACGTGTAGGAAGACCAATCGAGCGCGTAAGGACAGCCATAGCGGTTGAATAATAATCACAATAGCCTTGCTTCACTTCGAATAAGAAGCGATCCACGAAATCCTTGCTCTTGCCTTTTGTTTCATCCGGTGTGTTCGTATACGGATAGTGCTCGGACAAATACTTTTCGATTAGTTTGGCTTGATCATACGGATTTGTTGCCGACTTGGTAATATCAAGTGCCAACTGCTTCACACGTTCAGGTAATTCGGTCGGCACTTGCAAATACTCAGCCCAATCCGGCTTGTTCGTATAATCGGCTTTCACTTCACGCAATAAGGCTTCTTCCAGAATCGGCTCCTGTGTCGTAATGACATAATCTTTGGGATAATTGCTTTTGCCTGTAAAACGGAGTTCCGATTGACGAGGTGACCATAAAATTCGTTGGAACGGATTCTCGCCTTGATTCACTTCGTCTATTTTCTGAATAGCAAATCCTCCGAACAGCACGGGAAATACCTCTTCCCGCTGCATGACGACTTTCTGTTTCACCTCTTGCGTTTGCAGCATGGACTGATCGAATCGCGGGTCAAGCGGAAGCGGGTTCAAATTAACGCGATTAACCGGAAGCTTGCGCTCAGTAGGACTAGCCTCCCACCCTTTTCCATTATATAAGGCACGCGTTTCTCCACGGAAGTAGGTTCGTCTCGTTGTTTCAACCGTCATGACCGGTGTGTAATCATAACGGAAGCCGCCTCCCAGCCGGCTGTCATCACGGCTGTAGCCAGAGGAAGCATCAGCCGTAGAAGCTGTAACACTGATGCCTTTGCCTAGAAGCGGAACGGATTCTCCGCGGCTGACCTTCCAGGCTGTGTAGGGATCGGTGATAATCGGACTCACCGTTGGTGCAACAAGTCCAACCAGAAAGGTTACACCGACAATCAAAACAACGGGTACGATCAGCGCTGACGGGTAATCCGTGATGGTTTCCCAAATCACAGGCGCGCGTTCCTTCAAGCGGGCCATATGGCGAAGCATCAACAGCGAAAAGCCGCAAAGAATGACAATGGCAACCTGTGGCCATAGAAAAATCGTGCTGAAGGAATCACGGATGGCAAAAAACATGACACTGACGAAAATTAGCACGACGATCCGCACTCTGGATTGAACAGACCACATAGCGAATTGATACGTGACGCAAGCCGATAGGCTGAACCAAATGAAAGGTTCCAATTGCCCGGCATTTAAAGCAATCCAGCGCAAAGTTTCATGCCATGATGTCACATGCACAGCGACGAAGTGATAACCCATTCCCCAGCCGTGCAGCCATAGTATCAACAGGAATTGCAGAATGAAACGCCATGCGCCGTGGAGTCGAGGCAAGAAGTACGTAAATGCGATCAGGCACAATGAAGCTGTGACGAAAGAGACAGTTTGGGGAAGCCACAGACCATCCTCTTTCATAATCCAAATCACGAATTGATAGAGGAAAACCCCGGTCAGAATGGCGCTGACACGCTGCTCCCAATCGGCAAACAGAAACTTTTTCCAGATGGAGTTAGGCATAACGTTTTGCCCCTCCCAACAGATTGGGCAAGTCCGTTAATTGGTTGACCTCATACCCCATATAACCCTGCGAACGGATAGCTTTAATCCAATCTTCTTGTTTATCCTGCTGTGCACCCAGTGGTTTGCTAGCTTGAGGAGACCTATCATGGACCCAGATATGACAAGGATTCATTTGCAAATGCTCCAGATACGTTAATACCTGCATCATCACGGCTCCTTTCTGCGGAGAAATGATAACGAAGAAACAACCAGCTGGCAGCTCGCGTGTATGTTCCTTGAGGATCTGATTCAAGGAGCGATAGCCATCTGCTTCGACGCCGACTAGATGCTTGAGAATGTGTTTGTGATGATTCTGGCTTTGTTTCGCTTCAAAGAACGTGGATTCCTTGCCGATGGAAAGCAAGCCTAACGCCAAATCGCGACTGGCACCGTAGCGAAATAACGAAGCTGCTACAGATACTGCCAGCTCAAATTCAGCTACTTCCCCATAAGCACGGGCGGTGCGATCCAGCAAGATGATCGTTTTGGGAAGCGATTCACGCTCGAACTCTTTGGACTTCCATGTCCCTGTTTTGGCTGTGGCATTCCAGTGAATCCGAGATAGCCGGTCCCCATAAATATATTCGCGCACCCCGTTGATTTGCGTCGTTTCACGGTGGGCTCTCGTCGTTGTCGAGTGATGCTGCATCCCTTTGAGCATTTGGTGAAATTGCGCCCACTCCCGAATCACGACCGTTTGCGGATATACCGTTAGCGACTGCGTAAGATCCAAACGGCCTTTGTGCTGAAAGAAGCCAAAAATATCCTCTGTCAAACACTCCGTAGCGCCAAACTTATAATACCCTCTTCGCAAAGGCGGTGTGCTGTACAGCAATTCCCCTTTCCTTTTCCAATCTGGCACAAGCGATCCTTCAAAAATGGTTTCTTCGCCATTCAGACGGATGAGTTGGTCCCTGATCATCATATACGGGATCGGCCAAAAGCCGGGGATTTGCACGCCAATTCCAATCTGCAAGGATTGCCCTGCTTCCAGTTGGGCTTCCTGGCCCAGATTAGAAAGCTTGCGAGTTCCTTGTGCGCGTCTGATGCCGCTCCAATTGCCTGATAGCAGGTAGATGGATAAGAGCGTTATGATGATAAAAAGCATCGAAGCGAGCTTACCGCCTTGGAACAGCAGGAAGAACAAGCTTGCGGTGAAGCAGGCGATCAGAAGCCATAGAGGTGCCGGAAACCGGGGCCGCGCCCCGAATCGTTTGAATACCGGTCGATTCATAGGCTCACTTCTCCAATCGTACCGGCACGCGGACCTGCTCGAAAATCGCGCCGAGAACGGAAGAGATCGTGGCTCCGTCCATGCGGGCTTCCGTATGAAGAATCATCCGATGGCCAAGCACATAGGGAGCAAGGTACTTAATATCATCCGGAATGACATAATCTCTTCCTTGCAGAAAGGCAAATGATTTGGAAGCAAGCACTAGCGACAGTGTAGCTCGCGGACTTGCTCCTAGGAACACTGCTTGATGATCGCGTGTTTTGCGAGCTATGGTCACTAAATAATCGGCAACAGCTTCATCCAGATGAACATGCTTAACCTGGTCTTGAATCGAGAGTACCTCCGCGGTGTTCATTACAGCTTGCAGCGACTCCATCGGGTGCAGCTTGCTCTGGGAAGCAATCATCAGCTTCTCGGCAGCTTCACTCGGATATCCCAAACTTAGCTTAATCATGAAACGGTCCAGCTGCGCTTCCGGCAATATGTAGGTGCCTTCGAAATCAATCGGATTCTGCGTGGCGAGCATCAGAAACGGCGAAGGAAGTTCATGAATATCCCCGTCAACCGTGATATGCTGTTCTTCCATCGCTTCCAGAAGCGCTGACTGGGTTTTGGTCGTAGCCCGATTGATCTCATCGACGAGTAAAATATTCGTCATAATCGGTCCTGAACGAAACAGAAACTTCTCTTCTTTGGGATGATATATAGAAACACCGGTAATATCCGAAGGTAATAAATCGGGATTGCATTGAATGCGGCGAAATTGACCGTCTATCGAGCGAGCAAGTGCTTTGATCAGAACTGTCTTGCCTGTTCCAGGAACATCTTCCAGCAAAACATGTCCGCCGGCCAGCATCGCAGTAAGTAATAATTCAATCTCAGAGCTCTTGCCAAGTATGCAGGATTCTAAATTCGCTTTCAGCCTAGCCAGAACTTCTACATGATGATGGGTGGCAGTTTCCATGTCTTGATCCTCCTTAAAGTTTGCGTTGCGTAAATCCAGTTTACAGCAAAGCTTTTCGTCCGTATACTTGCAATTCCTCTAAATTTATTTGTTAAAATTAACCATGCTGTTTAGACGCAGAACAAGCCCTTTCGGTTCGATCCGAAAGGGCTTGTTGATCACTTTATTTATCCTTTGGGTTTCACAAAGACGGCAGCTATGAAAGAGAAGATAATGGCTGCCGAAATCCCCGCGCTTGTGACCTTGAAAATACCGGTAATAATGCCGATATAGCCATCTTTATGCAGTTCTTCAAGGGCGCCGTGCACGAGCGCATTGCCAAAGCTGGTGATCGGCACGGTAGCGCCAGCACCAGCGAATTCAATGAAAGGATCGTACAAGTTGCAACCGTCCGCGATTGCTCCTAAAACGACGAGCGTACTCATCGTATGTGCAGGTGTCAGTTTCCCTACATCCATGAGCAGTTGCCCAAACACGCAGATCGCGCCGCCGATAATAAAAGCCCATACAAAACTCATGCGTACAACCCCCCAGACTCAATAGAAACTGCGTGCGCTATACAAGGAATGCTCTCCCCTTGCTGGAAGGAAAGCGGAGAAAGCAATGCGCCCGTCGCGACGACGAGAATACGCTTGAGCTCTCCCTTCTTCATCCGTTTGAGCAAATGCCCATAGGTGACGGTTGCCGAGCAGCCGCAGCCGCTGCCGCCCGCTTGAACGGTTTGCTTCTCCCTATCGTAGACGAGCAACCCGCAGTCGCTATAGGTCGTTTGCTCGATAGGCACCTTGTGCTTGGCGAACAGCTCCCGCGCAATGTTCACCCCAACCTCCGCCAAGTCTCCGGTGATGATCAGATCGTAATAGCCAGGCTCGCGATCGAGATCGCGGAGATGCGCCTGGATCGTATCCACGGCCGCGGGCGCCATAGCCGCGCCCATGTTGAACGGATCGGTGATGCCCATATCGACGATCCGACCGATCGTAGCCGAGGTGACGACAGGTCCGTCACCGGAAGTGCCCAGCACGGCGACACCAGCGCCGGTTACGGTGTACTGCGCCGTCGGCGGCTTCTGAGAGCCGTATTCCGTCGGATAACGGAACTGTTTCTCCGCCGTGCAGTTGTGGCTGCAGGTGCCTGCCATCACATGCTTGGCGGCGCCTGAATCGATCAGCTGCGCGGCGAGTGCCAGACCTTCCATGGAGGTCGAGCAAGCACCGAACAAGCCCAGATACGGCATCCCCAGTGTGCGTGCAGCGAACGTGTTGGAGATGATCTGGTTCATCAGATCCCCTCCAAGATAGAACTGAATCTGACCGCCAGTCAGCCCTGCGTTATCCAATGCACGCTGTGCGGCTTCTTCCAGCAGTACCTTCTCCGCTTTTTCCCATGTTTTTTGGCCCATCGTCAAATCGTCGTGCACAAGATCAAAATCATCGGCGATTGGCCCTTTGCCCTCGTCAGGCCCGACAACAGTGCCCGTCGATAGGATGACGGGCCGATTTGGGAAAATCCAGCTTTGATGCCCCTTGAGCATATGGTCAACTCCCGCCCATAATAATAAGATGCACGATGCCAACTAAAAAAGCTGCAACGGTCCCAAATACAATAACTGAACCCGCTAATTTGAACATGTTCCCGCCAACCCCAAGGACCAGCCCTTCTGCCCGATGCTCAATCGCTGCGGAGCATAAGGAGTTCGCAAAACCGGTAACAGGCACCGCGCTGCCTGCCCCTGCCCATTGGGCAATTTTATCGTAGACACCGAAGCTTGTTAAAATGACAGAAATGATGATCATGGTAGCCACTGTCGGATTTCCAGCCGTTTTCTCCGTAAAACCAAACCAGTTGACATACATATGCATAAAGCATTCCCCGATTAAACAAATAATGCCTCCAACCAAAAAGGCGCGCATGCAATTTTTCAAAACAGGGCGTTTGGGTTCTTGCTCCTTCGCCAACTTCTGATATTCCTGCTGCGTCATGGTTAATGTTTTTTTCTTGTTATTCGCCATGCCTTTCCCTCCAATTCATCCAAGTGTCTAGCTTCTCAAGATGGTTGTGACTGATTGAATGACTTTCGTTAGCTGCTCAGAGCAAGACTCATACATCATCTTGGCCTGCTCATGCTGCGTCGTGAGTGAGAATAGTTCCAAATCCGCTTCACACTTTTTCAAGGTAGCAAGCAGCATGGGTCTTGCACTTGGTGCCGGAACCTGAAGCTTGTCATCGAATAAATCTACGGTGAGCTCCCCATGGGTGTCCACTTGGCCGAGGAAAACATTCTCTATGGTTACGCCTATTTTATCCAGTTCCTCGTGCAACCATCCACGACCTTTGCCAGCCGCAGCGAGCGGCTCATTTTGAATTTCACCATCCATCACGACTGTTTGCGTCGGCTTTTCCGTTACTAATTTCATGTTCAGATGCTTCGGTGTCAAAGGCTGCAACTCACTTTTGAGGAGCACGCTGATATCTCCACTGGCTTCCAACATGGCAAATTCCACATCCGCTACACGGAAGACACTCTTGGAGCGCAATTGTTCGAGCAGCTCGTCCGCCGTGAACCTTTCTTTTTTCAAATTATCCTCCAACACTTTCCCCTCTTTGATGAGGACAGTCCCTTTGCCATCAACCCAGTTGCGCAAGGTTTTGCTTTTCAGTGTGAGCAATTCCATTCCAAGCGGTACGAAGCACCAAACAAGAATAGCAATAACGCCATGTCCGAAATTCGCTTCCACATCCGTGGAAATCGCCCCTGCCAGGTCTCCAAGGGTAATCCCGATCACATACTCGAAAAACGTTAATTGAGATATCTGTTTTTTCCCTAAAATCCTAGTTAAAACAAACAATAAAACCAATGTTGACGTAGCTCTTACTACAATATGCAACCAATCCGGCATCGCCATATCCTCCCTTACTTATCACTTCAATCCATGTCATTATGTGCTTTTTGGAGGCCAAGTATCATTAATTTTCAATGGGTTTATTTGTTATTTATGTAAAGGGAAAGTCGGGGCATATTAAATAGCGCAAACAAGGTTTTGACGCCAAACGATCATCCTTGCTGCAAAATTCTATTACGAGGTGAACCTTCATGACCGTGTCCGCACAGGTAAAAACAACGTTGGCTTCTCTAAAAAGCGCACAAGCTAGCTTAGAAACTTTCGCGCTCAGCACACAAAATCAAGAAGCTAAGCAGTTGTATGAAACTGCGGCCAAATCAACCCAAGACATCGTCACTCAAGTTTCTTCCCGTGTCCAGCAATTAGAAAATGAAGAACCTCAATATAAAGGGTTCTAAACAAGTCAAAACAGCCGCTTGCGCGTGATGCGCAAGCGGCTGTTTTCATTGTTATTTTATAAAAAACAAATGAGCAACAAAGTTAGCAGGACATATAAAACTAAAATTAGGAGAATGAGTTCCTCTTTCTGCAACTCTTCTGGCATATAAAAGCCGCCCTCGTTTCCGGGTGATTTGCTTGCTTATTGCACAGGCTGGCCGGAAGCTTTTCTCAGCTCGTTCGCCAACCGATTAAACTCCGCTCTCGCCTGTTGGTCATTCGTTGCAAAATAGGCTGCTGATAAAAAGGCAATCACCTTGTTCGCATCTTCTACACTTAACATGGAGCAATCCCCTTTCTTATTTGCCGGTCCAGTAATCAAAAGTGAGCGCTTTGTTTTTGAAAAATGTATAAGGCAAGTAGCAATACCCGCTGTCTCCCCAAGCTTTCCCCCATGAATTTCGAGCGATGATGTACCCTTTGCCTTTGCTCTTGCCGTCTTTATAACCGACAGCCAACAGCGCATGTCCGCCTAGCACCAGTTCTTTCTTGCGATTAGGATAAGGAATCTTCCCCGTTCTTGCCGCTGCTGCACTTTCAAAAGACTCATACAGCCTTATGCCAAATACAACAGGCTGACCGTCTGCTAGAGCCGCTTTGATGCCGGCCAAGTCATGGATGCGATGATAACTGCCGATACGATAGGAGCTTGCCGCTTGCTCCGCTTCTTCATCCGGTTTCACTTTATATTGGTTTATGCGATATGGCCACTCCGTTTCAGGACACACGCCTATTTTGTGCAGCACCTTCATCCCATCACGGACAGTTGCTCCGGCATCTTGATTGACGTTGCCCTCGAGCTTCCGTTCATGCCAATAATGGAATAAGCGAGACAACCGAACGTTAGAATCGCTTTCGCGGCGCAGCCAATACTCTCGCAGTCCACTTACAATGGCATTGGATGTACATGAGCCGAGCTGCCCTTGATTCACGATAGGTGATAACTGCTTCCGCAAATCCATTTGCCGAGGCAGTTGCGATTCACGAATATAATTAACACTGCGATAAAAATAATCACGAAAATCACGTTGATCGCGTTTTACTTTGTAAGTACGCATCCGTTTCCTCCCTCGATTCCTAGTGACGGAATTAATGGCAGTATATTCACCCATGGGCAAGAGCGTGCCAAAAAACCTAGCCGTAGGCTAGGTTCAACAGCTGCTATTCAAACAAATCAGCACCATAAGCTGGCTTATTTTTTCATTACTCGCCGGTAAATAGATTCATAGCGTTGGGTCATTCGAGAGGTTGTAAACCGACGAATGACATAGCGTCTAAGTACGTGCGGGTTTGGGAAGTTTCCTTGTTGGACTTTGGCAACCATTTCAGGAATCGATCTACAGATTAACTGTGGGAAACCGGCCATCACTTCAGGAACAGCGCCGCGATTAAGCGCAATGACCGGTGTTCCGCAAGCCATCGCTTCAATCATCACTAAACCAAACGGTTCTTCCCAAAGAGAGGGAAACAGGACGCAGTGCGCGTTTTTCAGAAGTTTTTGCTTCTTCTGGCCGCCGATCGGTCCGACAAAATGGATATTGGGATTGCGGCGGATGCGCGGGGCCAATACACGGCGAAACCATTCTTTATCTTTGATTGGACCCGCAATAATCAGTTTTTTATTCGTTTTCTCCGCAATCTCTATCGCTTGCAGGACACCTTTTTCCGGTAAAATCCGACCCATGAATGCCATATAATTCCGCTTCTTGGAGCTGAATTCATACTCGCTTGGATTAATCCCGTTATACACATAATCGCCGCGATTTTTCCCCATGACTTGTTTGGCTCGCTTGGAAACATAAACGGGATGCTTCACACGATGTTTAACCGGCAGATGGAGCGTGCATACGGTTGGGATTCTCAGGTTTAACTTCCCAAGCGCAGAATCAAAGGTATGGTCATGAATAACATCTACGTGCCTCGGCAAGTTGCCTATCACATATTTGGCGATTCCTTTGCCGCGAAGGCCCTTGGGGAATGGCTTCAAATTGGCGCTTGTGCGGCTTCCTCTTGCTGCGAAAACCGTCACATGATGACCTCTTTTTACAAGATTTTCTGTGAGTTCATAGACAACCTTTTCCGTGCCTCCTTGGTTGGTTGGGGGCAGCTTTTGAGCGTTCGGAAAGTTAGAAATGACTTGAATAATATGAAGCCGTTTCATTAGCATTCACTCCGTTTCTCTTCTCATATGTGCCAGATGTTCATGAAGCCATCGTTTGATCTCAGGTCTTTTATTCGCTTCGGCTAGTATGGCTGCAATGAAACCTTGATGGTTGCCAATATCATGCCAGCAGCCTTGGACCTTGCAAGCGTACATGGCTTCAAATTCGTTCAGCGTCCGCAAGGCATCTGTCAATTGTATCTCGCTGCCAATGCCTGCTTGCTGCTTGGCCAACAAGTCAAAAATGCGCGGTGTCAGAATATAACGCCCGAGGATGGCAAGGTTCGATACTGCATCTTCAGGCGCTGGTTTCTCTATCAAATTCGTAACATGGTAAATTCCTTCATATAGAGGTTTCGCCTCGACTACACCATAATTGGATACTAGTTGCGCATCTACTTCCTGTACACCGATAATAGAGGTCTGATAGCGATTATAAGTTTGAATCAACTGTGCCAGAGCTGGTGTTTGCCCGTCAAAAAACGTATCGCCAAGCAGTACAGCAAAGGGTTCATTTTGAACAAACGCACGAGCGCACCAGATCGCATGTCCCAAACCTAAGGGCTCTGTTTGCCTGATATAATGAATTTTGGCTAACTGGGTTGGCTCCTGTACCCGCTGCAACAGTTCTAGCTTTCCGGCAGCTCTCAAGTGGTTCTCCAACTCAAAGGAACTATCGAAATGATCCTCGATCGCTTGTTTTCCTTTCCCAGTTACAATGATGATTTCCTCAATGCCTGAAGCTACCGCTTCCTCAACAATATATTGAATGGTCGGCTTATCAATGATAGGCAGCATTTCCTTGGGCAATGCCTTGGTCGCCGGTAGGAATCGCGTACCCAAACCTGCTGCTGGGATGACCGCTTTTCGAATCTTCAAACATCTCACCATCTCTCAAGTAAATGAAATAATCTTTACGTTCAACGTATGCAAATCTCTCAGTATTGCCACGGACATCTATCTTTTTCTCGAAAAATATACTGGTTAAATCAGGTCATAGTTACTTAGCCAGCTTTCCGTTATGATGAGAATGTACCGAATGATCAACCGAAAGCGAGGAACTACCACCATGATGATAACCTCTTTGCGCCAAAACAAACTCGTTCATTTCTTAGCTTTCAGCTGCGCACTTCTATTCCTGACAACAATCACTGCACAAACCGTAGAAGCAAGGGAAAGTCAATATACGCGAAATGGAACAGGCCCTCTGTACTGGAGTACTTATGAGAATCAGTACACGCGAAACGCGCCTATGGATGAGGCCGAATGGAAAAAAAATATCGATTGGATTGCAAGCGATTACAAAGATTCTGGCTATGATATGATCGCTTCAGATGGCTGGATTGAGGGTGCTCAGCGCACAAATGAGAACGGTTACATTCTGTCGCATAACGATAGTTGGCAGCATGATTGGTCCTACTGGTCTTCCTATATCCAAAATAAAGGCATGAAGTTGGGCGTTTACTATAATCCCCTTTGGGTCACACGAAGCGCGGCTGCAGATCCAACGAAAACGGTGATTGGAACCACTTATAAAGTCGGTGATATCGCCAGTTCTGCCGACAAATTCAATGATGATTTATATTGGGTAGACGTGACCAAGCCCGGCGCTAAAGCCTATATTCAAGGGTATGTGAATTATTTCAAACAGCTCGGGGTGCCTTATCTGCGCATAGACTTCCTGTCTTGGTATGAAACTGGCACAGATAAAGGCAAAACGATTGGCGTTAATCATGGTGCGGAGAACTATCAAACCGCGTTGCGCTGGATGCAGGAGGCCGCTGGCAATGAGATGGAACTAAGCCTCGTTATGCCGCATCTGAATAACCATGCCGCCGGTGAACTGCCTTATGGCGATATGGTAAGAATCAATGAAGACCTGGCGCATGGCGGGTGGGAAAATCTGAGCGGTCAACGTCAGAATTGGGTGAACAGCTGGTCCCAATGGGCCAACCCTTTCCAGGGCTTCACCGGATTCTCGGATATTGCTGGACGCGGCTCCAACATGATTCTTGATGGCGATTTTATCCGCATGCATACGTTCAAAACCGATGAGGAACGCAAAACGATCATTAATTTATTTACGATGGCCGGGTCGCCTATTGCGATTGCTGATCAATATTCCACGATTGGACAGAACCGCAGCTTTTATACCAACAAAAATATGCTCGAACTGCACAACCAAGGCTTTGTCGGAAAACCATACTATAACAATGGGAATTCGTTCAGCAGCGACCCTAGCGCGAGGAATTCAGAGAAATGGCTGGGACAAACGGCAGACGGAAGCTGGATTGTCGGATTGTTCAATCGCTCGGATCAAACCGCTGCGCGTTCGGTGAACTATTCGCATGATTTGGGAATTGTTGGATCGGCGAAGACGACAGAGCTGTGGACGGGAGCAAATCTCGGCAGCTTATCTGCCTACAGCCCTTCGCTTGCCAAGCATGCATCCAAAGTGGTCAAAATTGAACCGACCGGCACCAAGGTCAACTACGCGGCTGAAGTCGCAACTTGGATGAATGGCACCCATTTTAACAATAACTATGCGGGTTATGAAGGTTTTGGGTTTGTCGACGGCTTGCAAATTACGGGCGCTAAAATTGTCTATGCCGTTCAAGCCATTGAGGAAGGTGATTACGCGCTCTCCTATCGTTATGCCAATGGATCAGGAGCAGCTGGCAGCCTTCATGCAAGCGCAACCGATGGGAAAGGAGTTACGGCAGATCCCTCTCATCTGGTTTCATTCGCCGCGACCTCAGGATGGCAGTCATGGGCGAGTCAGCAGGATCGCATCCATTTGAAGAAAGGCGTGAACTTCGTCACGCTGGAACATACCGCTTCGGACAATGGCAACATCCATTTGGATGGCATGGTCTTGGACACTGAGCGTTTAACGAATGCGGCAACGCCGCTGATTGTGAATGGGAACTTTGAGCTGGGCACGATCGGGGGTTGGACAGAATGGCATCCTGCTGGGCAAACTGCCAAGTATGGTGTCGACAGCTACGATATGCATAGCGGGAACTTCAAGCTATATTTCTGGGATGCGAAAGCTTACAAGATGAGCGTCCACCAGAAATTAAGCGCACTGCCCAGCGGCACTTATACTATCAGCGCATGGGTCAAAGAAACCGTGTACGGGAAGACACCGAGCACCGTTCGCATGGAGCTAGCTGGCTATGGCGGGAAAGCCGTGTACAACAGCATCCTGCCCAGCAGCGGTTATCAACTGATTCAGTCCACCGTTAAAGTAATCAATGGCAGCCTGGATATCGGCTTCTATATCGATTCCCCGGGGCTGACTTCGCTGCAGATTGATGACGTATCGATTGTGCGAGTGGAGTAAGATTAAGAGTCTCCAAGGGCTTCTATTCAGCGTGAAAGCGTTGCTTTTCCGCAGTTAGGAGCTCCTGCAGGCTCTTAGTCCTTGGAGCAGCTGCGATTTATCTTGTCTAAGACAAGATAAGAGTCTCCAAAGACTTCTATCCTGCTCAAAACTCCCGCTTTTCCGCAAATAAAAGCTCCTACAGGCTCTTATTCCTTGGAGTAGCTGTAATTGGGAGGTACCCGACTCCTCCTCTCCCCCCCCTTCCAGATCAACGCACGATTGCATTGGATTTACTCCAATGCAATCGTCCCACTAACGACCAGAAACACACTTCCACTGGATTTTTTGCAGTGAAATTCAGCAAATCAGCCCCTTGAGGGCGATTTTAAGCAAATCCGTTGGATTAAATCCAGTAGAAGGCTGATTTCAACAGCCCTCAAGTCGATTTGATTGGATGAACTCCAATAATACTCAACCCAGAGCCCCCAACAACAAAGCCCATATTCAAGTGACGATAGCACAGGAAAAACCAGTCCCATCCAAGTCTGGAAATAGACCTGGATGAGACTGGTTAAGCAAGTACTATCTTCTAACGCAGATAACGTACAAGCGGATCAATCTGCTGCTTCTTGATATCATCTACAACGAGCTTAGCGATGGCAATCCCACCGAGTTCTTGAAAATGTGTATTATCCTCGGCCCCTTTGGGGAAATTCGGGAATTCCCCAGGGTAGGCCCACATGAACAAGGATTTCGTCGCCTCTTCCCCGAGCGCTTCAAACAATTGTCTGCTTGCTTCGGCCAAATCAATCAGAGCTACATCCTCTTCCACAGCCAACTGTTTCATAGCCGTTAAGTAATCACCGTGTGAATCTATGATATTACCCAAAGCGTCATACGATCTTCGCTGGACGGAAGTGACAAGTATCGGAGTAGCTCCCCGTTGTCTAGCTTCATGAAGATAGATGGACAAATGCTCTTTGTACGTTGAAAATGGCGCCGTCGCCCGCTCCGCGTCCAGCTTCTGATCGTTATGCCCGAACTGAATGATCAAGTAATCATTCGCACCCAAGTTTTCCAGAATTGGCGCTAATCGCCCTTCGTCCAAAAAACTTTTGGAACTGCGGCCGGAAACGGCATAGTTCGCTACCGCAGCATCCGCTTTCACGAACAGCGGCAGCATTTGTCCCCAGCCCGTGTAGGGGTAGCCTTCCTCTGGCTGATCGGTCACGGTGGAATCCCCGACCAGGTACAGCGTTGCTGCCTGCGGTGCAGCGAGGATCTCCAGCGCGTTGATCCGCGGCGCTACGCCAGAGAAAACCAAACGCAGCCGCCCGTCCGACACATGAATGGTGAAACTGTTGCTGGCGAACTCACCAGCAGCAGTCACGAATTCCGATAACAGCATGCGGCCGGATCCCTCCTTCAACGTTGTACATGTTGCCGTGATTTGGTCGCCCATCAACGTATGGATCGTGTAATTCCCATTGGGTACATCCACAAGGAAAGCAGCGCCAACCGGAATGCAGAAGTCTTGCCGCAGCGCCTGCTGACGGCCTCTTTCACGCTCATACACGCTGCCGCCAGAGAGGAAGCCAAAGCTATCGCCGCTGGCTTCGTCATAGACCGTGCTGGAGCTGACTTTGGTATAGCCGTCCTTCGCAGCGCTCGTTTCAGGGCCGAAATCAAACCGCAAATGTACGCTCATCGGAATCGACCTACCAATCTTTGCGATTCAGCAAGGAAGACAGGAAGGTTAGTCCCAAACCTTGTCCCCAGCCCTGAATACGCTTGTATGGCACGCCTCTGTAGCCGTCAATATCTCTCATCACAGCCGTTCCTGCTGAAACGCCGGTTACCGTTCCATCATCCGTAATCCGGGAAAGAATGCCCTGAATCGATTTGTTCGTATATTTGTTGTACAGCGGTCCTGAACCGATCAGCGCCGCTGCGATTCCGGCGGAACCTGAGGTTTCCAGATAGGACGTGGTGTCCGTAACAACGGTATGCCACAAACCGCTTTCGTCCTGCAAACGAACCAGAGCGCTTAATTGATCTCGCAGCGAGCCCTCCAAGATCATAAAAGAAGGATGCGTCACATGGACCAGCCGCAGCGCGCGAGCCATCGTGATGGCGGCCCAAGCATTGCCGCGAGCCCAGAACATGCCAGACATATGAGTCTGAGCGAGGTGATCCCAACCGTGATAGTACAAATTCGTCGTAGGGTCCTGCAAGTAATTCTCATGTCCATGATATTGTTTCAGTCCATCTGCGAAATAATCATCACGTTTGAGCATAGCGCCAATCCGCAGTAAGAAGTACCCAGCCATGAACATGGTGTCGACCCAGGCCTGCTCCGGAAAGTTATACGTTTCCGAATTCACGGTGTGCTGGAAGATCCCTTCGCCGAAGCGTTCAGCTTCATGCGTGAGGAATTCGGCCATTTGGGTCGCGATGTCCATGTACCGCTCTTCACCGGTCTCTTTGTACAGGGTGAGCAGCGAATGACCGATTGAGATGCCGTTAACTGACAGCTTAGGCAGCCCATCCTCCAGTTTCTCATCCACCCATTCCTTCAATAATTGCAGGTATTCCTCATTCCCCGTCGCTTCGAAGGCTTCCGTTACGCCATAGAAAGCCACACCGCCCGGCCAATCCCAATTAAAGTCCATACGGAACGTTCTGCGCACTACGCGGTCAATCACTTTGCGAATCTCATCGGCATCAAATTGTAAGGCTGGCATCTCTTCATTTCCTCCCAATTGAATCATATTGTCTATATCCGTAGTCATACTTTCTTATCCTTTCAATCCGCTCGTCGATATCCCGTCCACAATATACTTCTGGAAGATGATGAACACAACGAAGATCGGAACCAGAGATAACGTCGACATGGCGAACATGCCACCCCAGTTGTTGAGGGATTCACTATCCAAAAATAATTTCAAAGCCAAGGAAACCGGATACAAGCTTGGATTGTTCAAATACAGCAGTGGCGTGTAGAAATCATCCCATCTCCAATAGAAGGAGAAAATCGCGGAAGTCACGAGTGCAGGTACAATTAACGGGACAATGATTTTGTAAAAGATGCTGTACTTGCTGCATCCGTCCATCTTGGCTGCTTCATCCAATTCCGGCGGAATGGTGCGAATAAATTGCATGATCAGAAAGATGAAGAACGGAATTCCGAAGAACTGCGGGATAATTATCGGTTTGAAGCTGGATAGCCAGCCAATTTTGGCAAATAAAATATATTGCGAAATGATCGTGACATCCTGCGGAAGCAGCAGCGTCAGCATAACCGCTCCGAACCAGAATTTGCTGCCAAAAAATTTAATTCGGGCAAAGCCATAACCGACCAGGGCGGAGGATACGACCGCGCCAATCGTGGAAAGGATAACGATAATGAACGAATTTTTCATGAATGTTGCGAATGTTATGCCAGCAAAGCCCTTCCAACCCGAAACATAATTGTTCCACTCCAGTCGGCTCGGAATCAAACTGGTCGCTGTTGTATAGATTTCAGCATTCGGTTTCAGTGAGCTGGCAACCAACCATAGGATCGGATAAATCGCTGTAATTGCGATCAAGCATACAAGGAGATGATACAGCACCGTTCTTACACTTTTCCTAGTTAACACCATGTCAGATTCCTCCTAGCTTTCGTAATGAACCCAATATTTCGAAGTTTTGAAAATAACCAATGTAATAACGCCGATCAAAATGAGCATGAACCAAGCCATCGCTGAAGCATAACCCATTTCGAAGAAAACGAATGCCCGATGGAATAAATAGAGCGAGTACAGCAGCGTATTGTTCAGCGGCCCGCCTTCGCCATTGGAAATAATGTAGGCCGGCGTAAACGTCAGGAAGCCTGAAATCGTTTGCAGGATGAGATTAAAAAGAATAATCGGACTTAACAAAGGCAGTGTGATGTGAAAAAATTTGCGAATAGGTCCTGCCCCGTCTACACTTGCAGCCTCATAATACGTACCTGGAATGTTTTTGAGACCAGCCAGGAAGATCAGCATGGAGGAACCGAACTGCCATACGGAGAGCAAGACTAACGTGCCAAGCGCTGTTGCCGGATAGCCGATCCAAGAGATCGTCGTGTGAATGCCAATGTTGTCAAGGAAAGCATTGATGAGCCCTTTGTCACCGAAAATTTGACGCCACATGATCGATACCGCGACGCTTCCGCCTATCAAGGAAGGCAGGTAGTAGGTAGCCCGGTAAAGACCGATGCCGCGCACAGCGCGGTTAAGCAGCATAGCGACTAGCAAGGCGATAATCAATCGCAGCGGAACGGAAGTCAATACATAGGTCAGCGTCACCCTGATCGAATCCCATATTTTATCATCATTCGTGAACATTTTCTCATAATTAGCGAACCCTACCCACCTTGGGGCTGATAATAAATCATACTCTGTAAATGAAAAGTATAACGATGAAATCATCGGAAACAGCGTGAAAATCAGAAATCCCAGGATGAAAGGTGATATAAACACATAACCGACTATGTGATCATTTTCACGTAGTTTCATAGTTCCACTCCCTCACGTTCGTTAAATTCTGTTTATTGGGTGGAGGGGGCTTCCCTAAAGCCGTAAGCCCCCGCGTTGCACCCTTATTTCTTGTTTTTGGCCAGTACCGCATTCGCTTCTCTGGTGAATTTGGCAGCTGCTTCTTCGACCGAAAGCTTTTTGTACAAAATTTGCTCCTGCATATCCCGCAGCAGTTTGCTAACTTCCGCTGCACCTATCGGATCTGGGGGATCCATGCTGCTGCTGTTTTGCTCCGCCCATGCCATATAGTCATAGATTTTCTGATCTCCCTCTGACAATGTAGGCTTCAAACTTTCCTTCACATCTTTGGAAATCGGAATACCGCGATCGCCTTTAATGAGTTTGTTCGCTTCCACATCATTCAGGAACCACGAAATGAATTTGGCTGCTTCTGCCTTTTGCTTGGAGCTCTTGGCAATGGAGAACAGCATCGTTGGTTTCAAATAAAGCCCCAGCTTCTCATTAGGTCCCGGAAGACCGATCAGCGTTAGCGGTTTTTTAGCAGCCTCCTGCAAGGAAGCAAATTGATTGGACCAAGCCATCGTCATAAATCCATCGCCCAGCACAACCGGATTCTCTTCAGGTGTCAATTTGGACAACGCCTCTTTATTCCACTCGCGCATATACCCTGCCTCATACCATCTAAGGTACATCTTGAAGTAATCTATAAAATAGCGGGGATCGCTAAACCCAAGACTTGTACCGTCCGAGCTAAAATAATGCTGATTCTGCGTTCGCAAGTAGTAAGGAAAAAACTGATCGAATCGCATATGGTCGAGCACCTTGCCCTGTGACTTCATCCGCTTCGCAATTTGCTCCAAATCGGACCAGGTCCAATTCGGTGGAATGGATGAAATCCCCGCATTCTCCAGCATGGCAGCATCGAAGGTCGCCCCCATCGCATTCATCCCAAGCGGGATGCCATACAGCTTGCCGCCGACTCGTCCGGTATTAATCGTGGCCGATTCAACAGATCGAACGTTAATCGTTCCACTGCTCGTCAGGCTCGTTAAATCTTCCAATTGCTCCTTCGTGCCGTATTGCGTCAAGTACGAAATATCCATCTGGATCAGATCCGGAAGTTGGTTCGCCGCGGCTTGCGGAGCCAGCCTTTTCCAATAATCATCAAAGCCCGCATATTCCGTATCTATCTGAACCTCAGGATGCAAATCTTGATACATCGCGATCAGCTTTAACGTATAGTCATGCCGTGCTTGACCGCCCCACCAGGCAATGCGCAGCTTGACCTCCTGTTTACTTCCACTTTTCCCCGTTTCAATCGTCCGTGGTGTCCCCGTTCCCCCATTCGCTGATTGCCCATTCGAGCTGCATCCTATAACTGTCGTGAATAGAAGAGCGAGGTGCAGAATTGAGATCATTGTGCGTTTCATAGTTCGTTTCCCCTTATGCGTCACCTGCGCTCCACATGTCTTATTATCTACTTCCGGGAGCGAAAGTTGAATCTAATTAACCGCGATAAATGTTTAAAAAACAGTGAAAACCATGTCTACGTTGACAGCTTTTTATACTCAGAGGGGGCGCAGCCCGCGATCTTTTTGAATACTTGAGAGAAGTATTGCGGATTGTCGCCAAAGCCCAACTGCTCGGCTAATTCAAACATTTTCACATCGTCATTCTGCTTGATAAGGTCCATCGCCTTCTTGATTCTTACGGTAACGACATAGTTGGAGAAGCGCTCGCCCGTTTCTTTCTTGAACAATTTCCCGAGATAATCCGGATTCATATACAGCATGCGATGCGCGACCCAGTTCAGCGAAAGCTCAGCATTGCCTAGCTCAGTTTTCACAATATCGATTACTTTCTGGACCACTTGCGAGTGTTTGTTTTTATTTTGCTCAAAGTTGGTCTGGGTAATTTCGGAGGCCATTTGTTTGAGGGGCTGAATGATCGCCTGCATCGTTTCCATTTGCGATATTTGTCCAATAAGGCCCATATAAATATTCATTTGCTGCTCACTGCAGAGCCTTGTAATCGAAATAAATAATTGAATGACATACGACTTGGTTGTCTGGATCGGAAGCCTGGAATGAATAAGCTGATCGTGAAAAGCGTCGATGCTGGTTTCAGCTTCCTCCCAGTTGCCAGCTCTAATCGGCAGTAGAATCCGATCATCGTCGTAGACGAAATCAACTTTGCTGGGCATATTCGCATCCAGAATATCGCGCATCGTAATCAGCCCGCCTTCGCCAAGATAGAAGCGGTGGCTCAGACAATCCAGCGCTTGCAGATACAGGCGGCGCGCTTCCACGATCTCTCCGGCTTCGCTGAGGGCTACGGTCGCATCCATTTTGTAATACAGCGTGAAAATACGCCGAATCTCTTTGATTTGCTCTTGCAATCGCTCAATTCCTACCTGATCCTCGATCAGAATGAGAATTTGTTCAGCGATGGTTGAGCTGAGCAGCGGCTCATCCAGCAAATCCTCGGCAATATTTTTCACTGCAAAAAGATGCTCGTATTCGAACTGGCCGTCCAAGCGGAACAACAATAGCCGGACTTTCTTACCGCTAACCTGCAGTCCAAACAGCTCCTGATAATAGTCCCAGTCGCGGCTGCCATACGATTTATTCGTCACGAACTCCTTGAGGAACTGCTCTTTGACATGCGGCAGCACCTTCTGCAAATTCGCTTTCATCGATTGCACGAAACCTTCCTTGCTTTCCTCCTGCTTGTACTCCGCAACAATTTCACTCAGCGCATTCAGAATGCTGTTCTCGTTGCAGGGCTTCAGCAAATAATGCTTCACGCCATACTGCATAGCAATTTGCGCATATTCAAATTCGTCAAACCCGGATAGCATGATGAAACGGGTATGGGGGTGGGTTTCCTTCACTTTGGCCACCAACTGCAAACCATCCATGCCAGGCATTCGAATATCGCTGATAATAATATCTGGCGCATGCTCACCTACAAAAGCATACGCTTCAATGCCGTTTCGCGCGGTTCCGATCAACTGCGTATCGACGGATTGCCAATCTACAATCGTTGATATCCCCTCCAGAATCATCCGTTCATCATCAACCAGCAGCACTTTATACATAAGCGATTATCCTCTTTTCATAATGGGCAGACGGATTGTAATACGCGCCCCGCCGTCCAAACGATTTTCAACCTGTAGACCAAATTCATCGCCGAAGGTCAATTTAATTCGTTCATCAATATTTTTCAGACCGATTCCCGTGCCTTTGGATTTCCGCTCGCCGGTCAATATTTGCTCCAAATAGGCTTCATCAATGCCAGGACCGTTATCCTCGATGACTAAAAGGACCATGTCTCCCTCCGTTTGGCCGCTAATTCGGATTACGCAAGGCTCCAACATCACCTCTACCGCATATTTAATCGCGTTCTCCAAGAGCGGCTGGAGCGTTAGCTTAGGAATGCTTTGCGTCAATAAATCCGCCTTAACATCCAGCCTGAAATCAAGCCGTTCTTCAAATCTGACGCGTTGAATTGTAATATAGTGCTGGACTAGCTGCAGCTCATCCTCCACCGAGATCATATCCTGCTTCATGCTGATCGATGAGCGGAGTAAATAGCCGAGGGATTCCACCATTTGCGACACTTGCTTCTGGCCATTCATCTTCGAAATCCAGTTGATAGATTCCAACGTGTTATACAAAAAGTGCGGATTAATCTGTGCTTGCAGCGATCTGAATTCGGTTTCTTTGATAATCAACTGCTTCGTGTAATTCTCTTTAATTAATTCTTGAATGCGCACAATCATCATCCGATACGTGCGTTGGAGCAGCCCCACTTCATCCATCTGCTGAGATAATGGCGCTAACGTCGGCAGCTCGGAGTTCTCCAGATCACTGATTTGTAGACCCCGCATGTTGCTGATCAAGCCTTCGATCGGCCGTGTCACACTGCGCGCTACGGTCATGCCGAAGCCGACAAGGAGGAAAAAGCTAATCAGAAAGGCAGCGATCATCCAATTTTTCATCAGCAAAATATGGCTGAATATCGTTTGGAAGGGCAGCGTATTGTAATAGGTCCACCCCAAATAGTCAGAATGAATATGCGATACGAAATATTTCTCGTCATCTTGCTCCATAATGCGAAATCCCTTGGAAGCGGACTCCACTGACAATTTCTCATTGACCATCCATTTCATAGCGGCAGTATGCGGATAAATCATGTTTCCCTCGGAGACAATGAGGAGCTCGCCATCCCGGGTAACGGCTTCTCTGGCATATTGATTAACGATCTTATCTAAATTCACATGCAGCACCAAGGTGCCTAGTTTGTTTAAATCCAGATTATCAAAGGAACGAATTTGCCTGGTAGCAATCAGACTGTAATCCAGCGTGTCAGGCGGGACCCAGCCCAAACTGCCGCTGCCCAGTTCGGAAACACGCGTAATGAGCGCGCGCCGCTCCGGAGAAAGCGTTGTCAAATTGCCGCTGGAATAACTGTTTCCCCGGAGGTCCGCAATGTCTGCAGCGGTAATATAGGTCTCGGAATTGATATATTGAACCAATCGATCCACAAGTTTAGCCCGGGATTGTATCCGCGTATAGTCGGATTCGCTTGTGTTCATGACGACTAGATTCTGCTGAATCTGTTCGTCCGACATGATGCTGAAGGTTAGTCTTTCCACTTTGTTCAATTCATTTTCGATCAATGTTGAGGAAAGGTTGAGCACTTGTGCAGATTTCTCATAAATTTGCTGATCGTATATCGAATAGGCGATCTGCAGCCCCACCAGAGATATGCAAGAACTGACAGCCATGGAGACTGTTATCAACAGAAACAGTTTCGCTTTGATGCGTAAATTGCGTATTTGATTAAACCACAGACGGATACCGGATCTCATGAGAGCTTCACCACATTTCTTGGCTGAATAAGGACAGGATTGGACAGTTTCTTCGTGATGAGTGATGCTTAATCCTCTAAGGGTAACGAAAAAGGATGCCGGAATCAACTCCCGAACATCCTTATATCGTTCAACAATGCGTGATTGCTAGTTCAATTCCCGCTTGTTTCTTTTCATAATGCGTACCCCATATGGCGGCAGCAGCAAGCTCGATTCGGTTACAAGTTCCGCTGTAAGCATATCCGAATAGCGCTGACCATCCAATGTAATCGTATGCGCGTGCTGACTGAAGTTCATGAGGAAAATATACTCATGTTCGCCATCCGTACGAACTTGAGCCGTGACTTCGGCTGGCAGTTCCGTTTGCAGAACCTGTTCAACTCCCGCTTCCGACGCAACCTGCTTGTAGAATTGATGAAGGAAAGCTTGCTCTGTGCGCGTCGCGATGTAGTACGCTTTGCCTTCGCCGAAAGCATGTACGGTCAGTGCCGGTCGGCCTGCATAGAAGTCATCCCCATAGACCGCAAGCGTCTGCGCACCTTCCGTGTGAATCAAGTCGCAAAGCTCGCTCGTCTCGTACTCGCCTGTCAACTTCAACTCATTATCATCGTTAAGTACAAGACGATTCTTCTCATGATCATACAGGCCGTCGATCTCTTCGGACCAGATGCCAAGCGTACGGCGCAGCGGCCCAGGAAACCCTCCCTGGAAGCACAGATCATTCTCATCCACGATGCCGGACCAATACGTGGTCACGAAGGTACCGCCGCCTGCTACGAATTGTTCAATTCGTTCACCAACACCAGGGCGAACCAAATATAACATGGGAGCCACGATCAGCTTGTAGGAACTGAAATCACAGTCCATATCAATCACATCCACCGGAATCCCTTGATCCCAGAAAGCGCGATAATGATTCAACACCGTTGCCTCATAA
The DNA here is from genome assembly GCF_014640555.1 of Paenibacillus marchantiophytorum. Classification (GTDB taxonomy): domain Bacteria; phylum Bacillota; class Bacilli; order Paenibacillales; family NBRC-103111; genus Paenibacillus_E; species Paenibacillus_E marchantiophytorum. Next base: position 351,452 of record NZ_BMHE01000001.1, read on the forward strand.
TGTATTCCCGCATTGCGCGGCCCCTGCGAATCTTTCACCGCCCAGCGATTTTCCCAATCGAAAATGAGAGCCGTTTGTGCAGGCACCTGTGTGCCTATGACGTCTGTCAGCTTCTCCAAGGCGCCGCCCAGTTCAGCAACGTCCTTGAAAACACGCGTGTGTTCATGCCCCACATGATCAATGACCGCGCCGTGCAGCTTCTCACTTGCGCCCCTGCTTTTGCGCCACTGGAAGTACTGCACCGAATCAGAGCCGTGGGCTACAGCTTGCAAGGAAGCAAGCAAATGCATGCCCGGCTTCTTCAATTTGGAAATCGCTTGCCAGTTCGTTAGACTTGGCGTGCTTTCCATCAACAGAAAAGGCTGCCCACCCTTGAGCGAACGGAAGATATCATGATTCATCGCAAACCATGCAGCCAGATTGCTCTGATCCGCAGCATCATGCCACATGGGATAAGCATCCCATGAAATCACATCCAATAAGTCGGCAAACTTCCAATAATTCAAGCCTTCATACCCTTCCATCAAATTCGCAGTCACTGGCAGTTGAACGTTAACCGCTTTCAGTGGCTCGATTTCATGGCGGCAGAAGTCCACCGTCTGGTCAGTTACGAACCGTTTCCAGTCTAAGTTCATCGCATGAACCAAATTTTCTCCATGCGGTGCAGGGGATTCAATTTGTGTCCAGCTCGTGTACGTATGACTCCAGAAGGAGGTCCACCAAGCCATATTCAAGGCATCGAGTGTGCCATATTTACGCTGCAGCCAGCCACGAAACGCATCCTGGCAATACGAACAATGGCATTCCCCGCCATATTCGTTGGAAATGTGCCAGCCCACAACAGCCGGATGATGGGCATATCGTTCTGCCAAGCGCGCATTCATGATGGCTACTTTCTCCCGGTACACCGGGGATGTATAGCAATGATTGTGGCGCGCGCCGAACAAGTTGCGCACACGGTTAGCGCCAACGCGCAGAACCTCTGGATACTGCTCCGCCATCCAGGCAGGTCTTGCTCCGCTTGGAGTTGCCAACCAAGCATACAAACCATTGGCGGCGAAAGAATCCAGCACGCGATCCAGCCATTCGAAGGTAAACGTCCCTTCGCTCGGCTCCAGCGCTGACCATGCGAAGATACCAATCGCCATGACGTTGCATTTGGCCAATTTCATCATCCGAATGTCTTCTTCAAGTACATGTGGATCATGCTGCCACTGATCTGGATTATAATCAGCGCCATGCATGAATACAGGGAGTTTAGGACTTATGGGTGGATATTTGAACGACATCACAATCACCTCATGAATTTAATTGATAGAATGATATCATCCAAGTTTAACAGGTTTATTATTTTTTGGCGATAACCGGGTCGGCTTGCCTTTGCATTTCGGCCAAGATTTTATCGATGCCGGCTTGCTTGAGCTTATCATTGAATATCTTCAATCCATGTGCAGCATCGTTCGGATCAACCAGCCCATAGAAGAGCGGTTTCCCGTAACTATCCATCACATTGCTGACCGCAGCCACTTCATTCTTCACCTTGGAATCATCAAATGTGAAAGTTTCCAACGGATGATTTACTGTGACGGATTTCTTCCAATCCTCTGTGAATTTCTGTGTTTCAGCAGCAACCGTAGAATCCAGACGCTCGTTCAGCGAGTTCCAGCCCCAAGGATCTGTTCCGGATGGCGGGAAATCGGCTGATGCAGGAAGCGGTTTGAATTGATCTTTGCCTACTTGCTCGTAATGCTTGCCTTTGATGCCATAGTTCGTCAAATCATGAATTTCTGGATCGTAACGAAGCAAGTCGATGGCCATCAAGGCGCGCTCATAATTTTTGGAGCCCGCGTGGATCGACATCCCATTGTTGATGAAAGCATTGGACAATCGTTTCTTGTCCGCGCTCAAATCATACAATTCAACTTTCCAATCCGGATGAGTCGTTTGCATCTCGGATTTGGTGCGCAATAATGTTCCCAGGTTCCATTCCACAGATGCTAATTTACCGTCTTTGAAAGCTTGCGTTTTGTCTACTTTATTAGCGATCGCATCCCTCGACCATGCGCCTGTTTTTTGCGTATCGAACATTTTCTTGGAGAACGTAGCAAACTCCGGCGTATCGACATAATTGAACAATTTGCCGGAACCTTCCGTTACTTTATAAGCAACTGGCAGCTGAGGAACAACGAAATTCCACTCATTCGGCTGCACTAGCTCAACGGTATTGAACTCACTCACGCCAATACTAGGCTTGAAATCTTTCTCTTTTTCGGCAATCGTTTTCAAATAAGTCACATAATCATCATACGTTTTAAGTTCGGGCAGGTTGTATTTCTGACGCAAATCTCCACGAATGCCAACCAAATGATAGCTGTATTCAAAATTATTTTGCGGCACCATATAGATTTTTCCGTTAATCTTCGCTTGCTCCCATGCGACTTTCGGCTCTTCCGCCCACGTTTTCGGAGCAAACTTCTTAATCATATCTTCGGTTAATTCCATAAAGCCGTTTTTCGTAGCTTGCTGCGCATAATAGGACCAGACCGCCGAGAATACAAGATCGAAATCCTCGTTCGCTGCGAACATCAGCGGATATTTCTGCTGGTATTCGCCCCAATCCAGGAAGCTGACATCCAGCGTTGCGTTAATTTTTTGCTTCATCAATTTATTCACTTCACCATACACTTCGTCGAAAGCTTTGGGCTTGGAGCCCAGCAGCACCATCTTTAATTTCACTTCTTTGCTTGTATCGATGCCTGAACTCGAAGTCGCGGAAGCGCTTGCTTGAGGTGTCGCAGATGTGCTTGGCGTAGGTGTTGCATCCTTGGATCCGCAAGCCGTCAGTACCGTTCCCATGACGAAAAGTGAAGCCAGGCTAAGTGCGGCTAATTTCTTAGTAGTTGCCATTGTGTTCTCCCCTTATGAATAATAGATAATTTATGATAACCGGGAATTGGAATTCCCGGGGTTATCCTTTGACAGCTCCAACCGTTAATCCTTGCACAAAATAACGCTGAACGAACGGATACAGGAAAATAATCGGACCTGTTACCAGAATGGCGAGAGCCATCTTCAAGCTTTCTCCTGGCAAATCGGTCACCTGCATCCCGGTAATTGCCATCACTTTGCGAATGCCCTCGAGATTGCCCAGCATTTTATACAATAAATATTGCAGTGTGTACAATTTCTCATTCTGCACAAACAGCAAGGAGTTGAACCAATCGTTCCAATAATTAAGCGCTGTGAACAGCCCAATTGTCGCAAGCCCCGGCTTCGCCAAAGGCAGAATCAGTCGGATGAAAATCGTGAAATCCCCTGCTCCATCGATTTTGGCAGACTCGGTAATCGCATCCGGGATGCTCCGCAGAAACGTACGCAGAATAATGATGTAGAACACGTTCAACAGCGGCGGCATCAGCAGTGCCCAGAAGGTGTTCTTCATGTGTAAATAGTTAACCATTAAGATGTACCAGGGAACAAGTCCCCCGTTAAACAAGGTCGTAAAGTAGAAGAAGAAAGAGAAACCGCTGCGCCATTCAAAATCCTGTCGCTGCAGCACGTAGGCTGCCATCGCGGATATGAATAGTCCAACTATGGTGCCTGTCACCGTCAAAGCAATGGTCAGCAGATAAGAACTCACGAATTGCTCCGGATGTTTCAGAGCGAATGTATAGGCGCCTAAAGAAAACTCCTTAGGCCATAGCCGAAATCCATCACTTGTGATGGAAGATTCACTCGTCAATGATCCGCTGATAATCAAGATGAACGGAATCAAGCATGCCAAACAAATCACTGTGATAAACACATAGCCAATAATGTCCAGCATTCTCTGGTCGATATGACTTTTTTTTACGCTAGTCGTACTCATAGGTTCACCCCGCAAATGGCTGTATGTTTAGAATAAGGCATTATCTTTATCTGATTTACGCACAAGGAAATTCGTGGCCATGATAGTTATAAAGCACAGAATCGATTGATAGAATCCGATGGCAGACGACATGCCGATTTCATTGTTTACCAGTAAGGAACGATACACATACGTGTCGATGACATCTGTTGTCTGGTAAAGCAGACCATTGTTGCCTACTAGTTGGTAAAAGAGTCCGAAATCGCCGCGGAAGATTCCGCCAATAGCCAGCAAAACAAGAATCGTAATCGTCGGTCTCAGGGAGGGCAGCGTAATGTAGAGAATACGCTGGAACACATTCGCGCCGTCGATTTCCGCTGCTTCGTAAGTCTCGCGATCGATGCTTAATATGGAAGCCATATAGAAAACCGCTCCGTAGCCAACTGCTTTCCACGCCGAGAAAAAGACAAGTATGTATTTCCAATACTCCGGCGTTGTATAGATGTCTAGCTCCGGCATATGGAGCGTGCGCAGCAGCGTATTAATGGTCCCGTGTTCGAAATTAAACAGGTTATAGGCAACCGCTCCTACGACAACCCAGGATAAGAAATACGGCAAGAACATCAAGGTTTGCGCCGTTTTGCGGAACAGCTTGGAGCCGATTTCCGCCATAAAGATGGCCACAATAATCTGTAAAACATTGTTAATTAGAATGAAAGCGGCATTATACAGCAAGGTGTTCCGCGTCACCTTAAAGGCATCGCCTGTCATAAAAAAGAATTTGAAATTATCCAGTCCAACCCAAGGCGAACCCATAATTCCCAAATCATACCGATACTGTTTGAACGCCAGTACGATTCCTGCCATCGGCACATAGCTGAAAAGCAAGAAGTACAGGACTGCTGGCGCGATCATCAGCAGCAGCGTTTTTTTGGATCTCATTCGATACAGGAGTCCTGTTCTCATCTCTATCCATTCCCCCATCCGGTTCTAGTTGTCTCTCTCCTATATCTAAATTAACAGGCTCGGCGAATCGAAGTAACCCGCTAAAATATCGATTGCCTGTAAGTTTTGCAGATCGCCTATGAACCAGTGGTGCTGGAGCCAAATATGCGATAATCTATAGCTACATCTAAGGGGGGCTGCCTAACATGAAACTTCTATTTGCAGAAGATGAGAAATTCACCAGAGAAGGCGTGCTCAAGTCGGTCGCTTGGGACTCGCTTGGAATCACGGAAATGAAGGAAGCTGTTGATGGACTTGAGGCTGTTGCGATCGCGGAACAATTCAAACCAGATATTGTGCTTACGGATATAAGGATGCCCCGAATGGACGGGGTTGAGCTTGCTTTTCACCTCCGCCGCAAGTATCCGCAATGCAAAATTGTTTTTATGAGCGGATATGCGGATAAGGAATACTTAAAAGCAGCGATTACTTTGAAAGCGGTTAGCTACGTAGAAAAACCGATTGATATCGAGGAATTAGAGGACGCTCTGCGCAGCGCAATCGCAATATGCCTGGAGGAGCAGCGCCATGTTGCCAATGACACGGTAGCCAAAGAAAACAAAAGCTACATGAAGCAAGAAACAGCATTGATGCTGATTCGCGGCGGATATGAGGAAGAAGATCTGCGCACACGTCTTTTGGCTGCTGACTTCACAGCCTCCTTGCAAGCACCAGCAGCGACAGCGCTCATGAAGCTGGTTTCTCCCAAACCCAAGAAAGAAACATTCGAGTTGCTGCTGGACGCGGCGTTAGCCTCCAACGATACGCCCTTCTTATTTGCTTGGAAAGACGAAAATCACGTCATCGTTCATTTCTTTTCACACCCGAAAAGCCAACTCGAAAGCAGCAGTTTGCAGTCTATGTGTTATGAATTGTCCAGCGCCTTGAAGGGAGAATTTGAGCTTTTTTCAATTGCAGCAGGCAAACTTGTACCGTCAGCCATGCAGCTTCAAGAATCCTACACCAGAGCTGTTCTTAGGCTGCAAGAATCGTTTTTTCATAAGCCATGCTCCTTAATGCTGCAGGATAACCGGGGAAGCGATGCTCACTCCCAGCATTTTCAAGATCAACCTGAGCATTTCAACCGATTCACGGAAGCGCTGGCCGAGGAGAATTTCATGGAAGTTGCCGAGTTGCTCCAACGGTTGACGGCCGAAATCCGCCAGCATCCAGGCACTTTAATCGTCAGCGTCAAAGAGCTCTATTATCGTTTCATTCTGGAAATGGATAAATTCGCTCAAAGCCGCAATATTAAGCTTTTTGATACCTCCGAAGAAAACAACGTCGCATGGAAGCTTATTCAGGAATGTCATTATCTGGACGATGTCCAGCGGGTTACAAGACTTAAACTGGAGGAATTGGAGAAGACGCTCAAGGAACGCTCAAGCGGCGGCTTGTCCTCTACCAGTTCGCGCATCATTCGGTTTATTCATCTTCATTTCGCAGATGACGACCTCTCTGTGCAGGATGTCAGCGATCATATGCAGATGACCGCTTCGCATCTCATCTCCATTTTCAAGGAAGCGACGGGTAAAACGATTAAGCAATACGTCACGGAATATCGGATGGACAAAGCAAAGGATTTGCTGCGCAACAACCGTTTGAAGGTGCTTGACGTGGCTTCGCAAGTGGGCTTTAAGGATGGGGAGCATTTCGCCAAAAACTTCCGCAAAGCTACAGGCATGACGCCGTCTGAATACCGGGAGCGCTGCCAATTATGATCTTTTCCTTTATTCAAATCTTTCGCAAATGGCTCTACAATACGAAATTGCGCCACAAAATCATGTACAGCTATTTGCTGCTGATTATGCTTCCGCTCGGTTTCTATCAATTCATTGCTTCCGAGAAAATGTCTGATATCATCATTAACCACGTGACATACTCGGCCAAGCAAGGCTTCGATCAGACGTATTCATTCCTTAATTATCGCGTGCAGCGCATTGCAGAAACGACGAACATCCTGGTGTCCAACTCCACCATATCCGACATTTTGCTGGATAATAATGTGACCCAGGATATCAACCGCGAGCTGCAGGATTACAGCAATCTCAAGAAGCTGCTTCGCTCCATGCAGGACAGTCTGGACATCTCGCGCGTCATTCTCTACGTGCCCAGCGCGTTTATTTTCGCCAATGAGACGGAGAATTTCCTGCCCTTGGGGGAAACGAATGAGAGCCCCTGCTTCGATCGTTTGAAAGAGCTCCACGCCAAATACTTGTGGTGCTCCCCTTCTGAATTGGGCGCAAAGGCGCATGCTTCCAAGGACGATTCTTCGCTCTATGTGGTTCGCAGCATCCTCGACCCGAATAATTACTCGCTGCCCATCGGGCAGCTGCGCGTCGATGTGCAGGCCGAAACGATTCGGACTATGCTTCGCAAGGCGAATGTGGTCAGAAACAGCACCACGTTTCTCGTGGATCAAAACCATCAGATCGTCCTTGCATCTGATCCGGTCGCTTTCCGTGAAGTCGATTTGCCCGAGATTACAGCCGATACTGTTTCTACGACTTGGCAAACGAATAACAACTATTATTTGTTCCGGCAGCTGCCATCCAATTGGGGGATGGTCACCGTCATTCCGCTCGATGAAGTCGTTCAGCAAAGCCATCAGCTGCGCAATGATTTGCTAGTCATCCTGTTGATAGTCACCGTAATCGCCTATCTGCTAGCCTACTTGTTCTCGTTCTCCGTTACACGGCGGATTACCCAGCTGACGAGCCGCTTGCGGGATGTGCAGAAAGGGAACCTCATCGCGCTGGCTCAAACGCAAGGCAAAGATGAAATTGGCGAGCTAATCCAAACTTATAACTACATGATCGAACAGATTAGCACGATGAACAAAGAACATTATCGCTTGGGACAAGAAGTGAAAAATGCCGAGCTCAAAGCGCTGCAATCGCAAATTAACCCGCACTTTCTGTATAATACCCTGGATCTCATCAACTGGATGGCCGACAGCGGGTTGAACTCCGATATCAAGAAAGTCGTGAAAGCTCTGGCTCGCTTCTACAAAGTCAGCTTGAGCAGCGGCAAGGATATCATTACCCTGCGCGAAGAGCTGCAGCATGTTTCTTTCTATGTTCAAATTCAGAATATTCGTTTTGAGAATAAAATTGGATTTCACATCGACGTCCCAGACGCCCTGCTTGAACAGTCCATCCCCAAAATCACCCTGCAGCCATTAGTTGAAAATGCCATTTTGCATGGCATCCTCGGTCGCACGCAGCGGGAAGGCACCATCACCATTCAAGGGGAATTGGTGAATGATACCGTTCGGTTGCTAATCAAGGATGACGGAGTCGGCATGAGCGCCAATCAAGTCGAAGATATGATGGCGGGAATCAGCCGAAGCAAAATCGGGGGCAGCAGCTACGGCGTCAAAAATGTCATGGAGCGAATCCGCCACTACTTCGGAGCCCCTGCGAATTTTGCCTTTCGGAGCGTCCCTGGAAAAGGGACAGAGGTAGAAATCTCGTTTCCACTGACGGAGGATGCGCAGCGTGATTAGGATGTTGAGCGCAGCCTAGTTAGGATGATAAGCGACGCCTAGTTAGGATGATGAGCGCAGCCTTTCATGTTGGGGAGACGCTGCTGTTTGCACTTATGGCCCTGCTGGCTTTGCTTTGCAGGCCTTTTTCTTTGCTGTAAGACTGTTTTTCAGTCTTACAGTGGTGCATTCAGGCTCAGCGTTGACTTTAACGCTGTTTTTCACTCTTATGGCCCTGCTGGCTTTGCTTTGCAGGGCTTTTCCTTTGCTGTAAGACTGTTTTTCAGTCTTACAGTAGCGCATTCGGGCTCAGCGTTGACTTTAACGCTGTTTTTCACTCTTATGGCCCTGCAGGCTTTGCTTTGCAGGGCTTTTTCTTTGCTGTAAGACTGTTTTTCAGTCTTACAGTGGTGCATTCTCGCTCAGCGTTGACTTTAACGCTGTTTTTCACTCTTTTGGCCCTGCTGACTTTGCTTTGCGGGGCTTTTCCTTTGCTGTAAGACTGTTTTTCAGTCTTACAGTGGTGCATTCTCGCTCAGCGTTGACTTTAACGCTATTTTTCACTCTTTTGGCCCTGTTATCACCATCGCTATAGAATCAGCCTGCGGCCAGCTACTAGATCATCTACAATTGCACGCACGGGGAGCTGGATGTACTTATCTGCTGCATTTCCTTACCTTTTGGCGATAAAGACAGCCAATAAGCATTCACAGCTTGCTTATGCCTTCATAAAAGGAGCAAATCGAACAAATAAGCAAGTTCAGCTACCTTATTTCCAACGCGTCAGACCCACAATGGGGACGCCGGTGGTCAGGGCTAGGCTATGGCAGGGGCTGGTGGCCACAGCTAGGGGGCCCACAGCCAGGAGACACTCCCAAAACATAAAAGCCCAAGGAAGCAATCGCTTCCCTGGGCTTTACCTTATTTCAAATAAAAAACCTCGGCCATCGGTTGAATCGGCACAGCTTCACGGAAGTCGAAGGAACCGACAACCATTTTGGACGTAATCGCATTCCAGCGACTGCAAGCGTCACTCTCCGCTAAATAGGCGAATGCGGCCTCGATATCATCACACAGGAAGCAGTAGAAAAACTGCGCGCCATTCTGGAAGATGGAATAATCTCTGATTCCGGCTTTGCTGTGTTCCTCCATAATTTCCGGCCATGGGGCCAAATGCATGCGAACGTATTCTTCCAAATCTTCTTCTCTGATTGTCCATGTCCATGCGAATTTACCACTGTTCGTCATCTGCTCACCATTTCCCCATTTCGAATTTTAATCAAAAATTCAATAATGTTACTTTACAGCGGCCGCAGCGTCCCGTCAATATTCATCTATAACGAGACCCGCTCACTCCCTGTGCAGCAATTTGATTAATATAGCAAGCTGCTTTAACCCTATTTCAAGCTCCTCTTGCTTCGCATAGGCATATGAAATCCGCAAATAGTTGCCCGTATGCCGGCTATAAATGGAACCGGGATTCAGCAATACCCCCTCTTTGCAAGCCCGCTCGAACAACATATGCATCGGAATGTCCAAGGTAAGGCGCAGCCAAATATAGAAACCACCTGCCGGGACTGACCACTCGGCAATGTCTTTGAAATGCGTTTGCAGCAGCTGCACCGTATGATCACGCCTCATTTGGAGCTGCTCCCGAACAAATACGAGGTGCTCCTGATAGAGGCCCCTGCCCAGCCATTCTGCGGCAGCCCACTGGGATACGGAGCTTGAGCCGTAATCATTTTGCATTTTGATATCGGCCAATCGTTCGATTACCGGCTCTGGGGCGACCACCCAGCCAATTCGCAAACCTGGACTCAATGTCTTGGACAAGCTACCTAGATAGAGAACCAATGCATTAGGATCCCTGGCCTTGAGCGGCAATGGTGGCGGGTTATCGAACCACAACTCCCGGTACGCATCATCCTCAATAATAGGCAGCCCTTCATCTGCGCAAATAGTCATCAAATCCTGACGCCGAGCTTCTGTCATTAAGGTGCCTGTAGGATTATGAAAAGAAGGGATCGTATAGAGCAGCGAAGCGTTGTGGCCTTTTTTGTAGCGGCTGATGTGATCGGTTCGCACGCCCTCTTCATCCATAGGCAACCCGATCAGCTTCATAGCGCTGGATTGAAACACGTGTATGGAGTACAAGTAAGATGGACTTTCCAGAAGAATGGAAGATCCTCGCTGCAAAAGTCCGATCGAAATCAACTGCAACGCTTGCAGCGCTCCCGATACGATCAAAATAGCGGACGGCGAAGTATGGATGCCGATTCCTTGCAAATAGGCGGTGATTTGCTTCCTCAAATACAGATTTCCCTTTGGCTCCTCATAACCCAGAGCGAAGGGATTCAACGAGCTTTCTTCAAAGATTTTTTTCATCTGTGCGGATGGCAGCAAATCAGGGGAAAGCTCGCCGGTGCCCAGACGAATAATCCCCTCTTGGAATTCTGCCCGATTGATCTGCTGGATGGCCGGCTGATTCGGATAGTAAGTTCCTGCCTGCACATAGGAGCTCCAGTCCGGTGGCGGCGAGGCAGCAAGCAAATTCCAAGCATTATTGACGACTCTGGTCCCGCCCTTGGTGTTGCCTTCCAATAACCCCTCATCTATCAAATCGCTCAGTGCCGTTACTACCGTGCTGCGATTGACTCCAAGCTGATCAGCCAATGTCCGCTGCGCTGGAATTTTGGTTCCTACCGCCCATTCGCCAAGTGATATTTTAAGTTTAATACTATCCTTAATCTGCACATATAATGGGATTTCTGACGAGAAGTCAGGCTTCCAGTCCATTTGAACCCCCTCCTTCCTGCTTTACTATATCATTTGGTTGGGTCATTCACCATCCATTTGGAGGGAGACAAACAGGCGAACTCCTTTATACTGGAGGTATTGAAGGTTTACGTAAAGGAGCGTTTCACTTGTTAACCACCGTATTACATGGATTAATGCTGGGCTTAGGGCTTATTTTACCCGTCGGCGTACAAAATGTGTTTATTTTCAATCAAGGGGCCAGTCAGCGCACTTACATGCGGGCATTGCCAGCTATTCTCACAGCGTCGATTTGCGATACAGGCCTCATTTTAGCCGCGGTTCTGGGCATGTCGTTCATAGTGCTAAGTTTTTCTTGGCTGCAAGTCATACTTTACGGCTGTGGGTTCATCTTCCTGTTGTATATGGGGTGGGTGCTGTGGAAAAGCAAATCTGGTGCCTCATCAGCTCAGCAAGTCAGCACGCCAGGCAAACAAATCGTCTTCGCCGCCTCCGTTTCGTTGCTGAATCCGCATGCCATTATGGACACGATTGGTGTCATAGGGACGAACTCTTTGCATTATACCGGCAGCGACAAATGGCTGTTCACACTCAGCGTCATTCTGGTTTCTTGGCTATGGTTTTGCGGCTTGGCTTTTGCGGGGCGCGTTGTAGGGAAACGGGATTCCAGCGGACTCTTCCTCGCCAGACTAAATAAAATATCGGCTTGCTTGATCTGGGCCGTAGCGCTGTATATGGGCTATCAACTGTTGTAACTCTTGCCCCAAAAATAAGAACCCAGCCAACAGGCTAGGTTCTTTTTACAAATTGCTGTTCGATAGCGAATACACCCTCTGCAAAAGCACCAAGAGCTTATCTCCGCATAGCTGATTAGCGTTTCACCAAATCTTCACGAATCGGAGTAAATACGTCTAGTAAAGCGGACTCTTCCAAGGCAGTAACGCCGTGCTTCGCTCCACTCGGGATGTACGCGGTCTGACCTTGCGTAATGACAGTAACTTCACCATCTATGGTAAACTCTATTTTACCTTTTAAACAATAGGACATTTGCTCATGGACATGGCTGTGTTGGTATCCGATGGCACCGGGCTCGAAGTGAACTTCCATCATCATTAAACCAACTTCCGCTTTCAGAATGCAGCGTGTTACGCCGGGCTCAGCTGCTTCCCATACGCCAATATTAGACATCTAACTTTCCCCTTTCGTTGTAGCAACCTCTTTATTCCAACCAAAGAAAAACGGCTTCGCGGCCCTGAGAGATCAGCCTCTTAGTAGCGACAAACCCTGTTAAGGGAACTAGAGGACGCTATATAGGCAAATAGCAGGGATGCTAGGGTATTAGCGGAACTACAGGGTCTTATTTCCACGAAAAACGCTGAATTTGCCTTGAAACAGCAAAATAGCGGACTGGAGTTCCCTCACCCCCGCGATATGGATACTTTTGGCTAGAATAGCGGACTGTAGTTCCCTCTGTTGGCACAAGGCGGCTGGAGTAACTCCGCGCTCACTCCAAAACATATAAACTCTTATATTTCAAAAAAGGACCGCAAGCGGTCCTTCACTCACCCAGCTAGTATACCTCAAAAGAACCTAAATGAACATACTTGGATCTAAACGAACATCTAGATTACGAATTAACTGTCGCCCGATCCTTGCCCTTATCCGCTTCACCAGCATTTTTGTTCGCAGCGTTACGATCCTGCTGCATTTCTTCCACGGTTTTCACTTTAACGCGGGCGGCGCCTTCATAACTGCGCGTCGGCACTAAATTTCCAGCGGCAAGGCGCGCTTTGGCTTCGGCAATTGCAGAGCCGTATTGCGGCAGCCATGCTTCCTGCGCAACCAGCATTTCATCCACCATCTGCCAAATTTCTTTGGGATTGCATACGGCGCCTACGAGCGGGTCCATCATAAAAGCTTGACGCAGCAGCTTGTCATCGCCATGCACAGCCGCTTCAACGGCCAGGCGCTGAACAGAAATGCTGACATTGCAGACAGCAGCTGGTCCAAGCGGCAGCTCGCCTACATGCGGCATCGAGATGCCGTTCCGATCCACATATCCAGGCGCTTCAATAATCGCGTCATCCGGCAAATTGGCAATGACTCCGCGATTGACCAAGTTGAAATGTCCGCGATACACACGGCCGGTTTCCAGTCCCTCAATGATATAGGAGCCGTGTTCTTCACTACGTTTCTCCGCCGCATAAACATAAGCCGGATCTTTCATCCAATTCGGGAAATCGGTCTCAAACCAGTTGCGTCCCTCTGTACAAACGCGCAAATAGCCGCCTGTTTCTCCGTTAATCCAGCTGCCCATATCAATCCAATCCGGGATTTCACTCGCCCGCTTGCGGTACCAAGGCACATATTCACTCAAATGACCATTCGATTCCGTACTGTAGTAGCCAAATCTACGCAGCATATCGATACGCACTTTTTCGGTACGGGCAAATTCCGGATGCTGCTCGAAAGCTTCCAGCAGATCGCCCGTCAAATCCTTGCCATTATGGCTAGCTTGGATATACCACGTTTGGTGATTGATCCCGGCGCATATGATGTCTACTTCATTTTTGGACAAGCCGAATACATCGGCAATCTGTTTATGTCCATGCTGGACGCCATGGCATAGGCCAATGGTCCGCACTTGACCGTATTTGTTGCAAGCCCAAGTGAGCATGGCCATCGGATTCGCATAATTCAACAGCAGAACATCAGGCGAAGCCACCTCGCGGATATCCTGGCAAATGCGAAGCATTTCCGAAATGCCGCGCTGCCCGTACATAATTCCGCCGGCACACAGCGTATCACCTACACATTGGTCGACGCCATATTTCAGCGGGATATCGACATCCGTCGCGAAGGCTTCCAAACCTCCAACACGAATTGTACATAATACGTACTTCGCATCCTGCAAAGCTGCTCTGCGGTCCGTCGTTGCTTGAATCTCAATAGCCAAACCATTCTCGCGGATATCCCTTTGGCAAAGCTCGGTCACCATATCTAAATTATGTTGATTAATGTCTGTAAAAGCAACTTGTACATCGTGAAATTCTGGCACTGCGAGCAAATCCCGCAATAGTCCCCGTGTAAAACCAATACTGCCTGCACCGATAAAAGTTACTTTAAATGACATCTGAATCGTCCTCTCTGTCGTTTACTCTACAAGTCATATTATAGCAAGCAGACAAGAGAAAACGTTATCAAATTCCTAACTTCCTCAGCTAAAAGTTGTCAAAAATTCTAACTTTCTTTCGGATAGTTCATTTGATGAGTATTCATCGATTTACGAAATTCTGTCGGTGTACTGTTCGTGTAGTCTTTGAACAGCATATGGAAATACTGCCGGCTGCCAACCCCGATATAATCACTGATTTCAGCGATTGGCACATCGGTTTCCAGCAGCAGCATCTTGGCTTTTTCCATCCGAATCCCTGTTAAATAAGCCATCAAGGTTTGCCCTGTGACCGATTTGAAAATGCGCTGCAAATAGCCTGGATGCAAATTAACGGCGCCCGCAATATCCTTAACCTGGATGTCGCGGTCATAATTTTGATGCAAATAATCCAGGCTTTGCTTCACATACCATTCACTCTGCGCCAAACCGCCGGACGTCGCTTCACGCCAAAGTCTCGCAATCCGAATCAACAACTGTGCAATCAGCAATTGCACCATCGTGTCACTCTTCGCAGGCGATTTGTCCAATTCGAGCACCAAACTTTTCATGATATGGTACACTTCATCCGGGTCACGAAGCACCAAATAGGGCGAAGCCACGCCCAAAATAGCGGCCAATAAGCTCTCTTCCGACGCCAATTGCTGAATAGAAGGAAATACGCCCTTCTGCTCCATGAAGCGGAACTCTACATTGAGCATCCGGCACGGATTCTCCTCCTCTACGATCAAACGATGCGGAACATTCGCGTTAATGATAATAAATTCGCCCTTTTTGAGACTCACACTGTCCACCTGCGAGGCATTAGTCTGAATTTCTACGACACAGAAACCTTGAATCGTGTACATAATTTCAACCGCATCATGACGATGAAAAGGCATATCGAAGCCAAGCCATTGTTTAAAATAGTACGCCATCACTTGCGGATGGCTCGGTGGCGCTGACTCCAGCGCTGGGAATAGCTTTCCGTTATCGGTCATAAGGAGCTCCTTTCACCTGCAATCGCGTTCACATTGCACAACTTAGTACAGCCATTGTAACTGCCTCTAGGTAAAAAGAAAAATCCCTTCCAGCGGAAGGGATTTTCTTACTGTCATTTCAAGATGAGCTGGTCCATCACAGCGCATAAAATACTCATCATCCGATCAATCTCCTCATCGGTAACGACAAGAGCTGGCATTAAGCGAATCGTCTGCGGGCTTGAGGAATTAATTAATAATCCAGCCTCTAGACAGGCTGCTACCAATTCCTCACCACGAGGCTCAGGAAGATCAAAAGCAAGCAGCAAGCCTTTGCCGCGAATACCGCTTAGGCCATACTTGGCCTGAACTTCACGGAGCTTAGTTTGCAAATAGGCACCTTGTTTGGCCGCTTGCGCTGGCAATTTACGCTCGATCAACTCGCCCACAACGGCCAGCCCTACAGCCATCCCTAGCGGCTGCCCTGTATAAGTGCCGCCTTGATCTCCCGGTTCGAACAAATTAAATGCTTCTTTGGCCAGCATCGCTGAAAGCGGGAATCCGCCGCCAATACCTTTGGCCAAAGTTAGCACATCCGGGGTTACACCGTAATGCTCGAAAGCGAACATACGGCCTGTTCGACCAAGTCCAGTTTGGATCTCATCGAAAATCAGCAGCACACCTTGCTCGTCACAGAGACTGCGCAGTTCCTTCACATAGTCCAGACTGACCTCATGAACGCCGCCTTCTCCCTGGATAAGTTCCAGCATAACCGCACATGTCTTAGGTGTTATTGCTGAACGAACCGCTTCGATATCATTAAATGGCACCTTGACGAAGCCAGGCATCTGCGGAGTAAACTTTTGCTCCCACTGGGGTTTGCCGGTAGCCGCCATCATGGCCAGCGTTCTGCCATGGAAGCTGCGGTTCGCTGTAATCACCTCATACGCTCCGCCTTTACAGACGGATCCATATTTGCGAGCCAGCTTAATGGCACTTTCATTGGCCTCAGCCCCCGTGCTGCCAAAAAATACACGCTCTAACCCGCTCAGCCCTGTAAGCAACTGGGCGAACTCAATCATCGGCTTATTATAGAAAGCCGGACTCACATTAATCAGCTTGCCCGCTTGCTGCACTAAGGCATCTGCAATGACTTTGGGAGAATGCCCTAAAGCAGTGACCGCCCAGCCGCCGATAAAATCCAAATACTTCTTCCCCTCCGTATCCCAGACATACATTCCTTCGCCATGCTCCATCACGATCTGAGGCCGATTGGCTACAAATAAAATAGATGAGTTCGCTTCATGCAGAAGTTCCTCTGTGCGTTCTTTGACATTTTCCACGCTGACATCACCTTTCCGAATGCTTATTTATAAACAACATTGCATAATTATACATTTATCAGTATATTTATTCAACCATTATTTGGAGAGGACGCAAATAAAAAACCGTCAGAAGGTTTCATGTCACCCCTGACGGTCCATATTCCGATTCACGTTCTAATCACGATCTTCAGAATCGTCGGTCGAGAACGCTTTTTTTACATTATCCATGATTTCCTCGACAGCGTCACTCACCATATCCGTGGATGTCGTATCCTCTTCATCTGGTTGAGTTGGAATCGTATCGTTGCATACACGATCAAAATAATGACTTTTATCCATAGAATAACCTCCTGTAAGGTTGTTGTTTACATCTTCTGTCCCCTTTATTCACCGAATAGGCAAGATTTGAAACAACAAACGGAAAATCCTTGCTTAATCCGGATGATTGAAGTAAATTAAACCTATATGAACGTATATCAACATAAATAAACCAACCCAAGGAGAGATTAACCTATGGATATTCGCTATGCATCCCACCCTAATGAAGTCAAACAATTTGATACGAAACGCCTTCAAGCTGAGTTTCAAATTAATTCGCTGTTCACAGCTAATGAGATTACACTCGTATACTCCCACGTAGACCGTTTCATTATCGGTGGTGTTCTTCCGATTACAGGTTCGCTTCAACTGCAAGCTGACAAGAAAGAAATGGCTGCTGAGTACTTCCTGGAGCGCCGCGAGATCGGCATCATCAATGTCGGCGGTCCTGGTACAATTACAGTTGACGGCACCGTATACAACATGGCATCCAAGGATGGCATCTATATCGGTCTTGGCTCCAAAGAGATCACATTTGCAAGTGACAATGCGGCTGATCCAGCCAAATTCTACTTCAACTCTACACCAGCGCACCAAACGTATCCGACAGTGAAAATCTCCATCAGTGAAGCTACACCAGCTCACTTAGGCAATATCAATACATCCAATGAGCGCACGATTTATAAATATATCCACACAGGCGGCGCACAAAGCTGTCAGCTCGTTATGGGCATGACGCTTTTGAAACCGGGCAATATGTGGAACACGATGCCTTCCCATACGCATAACCGCCGTTCCGAAGTGTACTTCTACTTCGATATGCCGGAAGATGCGGTTGTTTTCCATATGATGGGCGAGCCGCAACAAACGCGCCACGTTGTTATGCGCAATGAGCAAGCGGTAATCTCCCCAAGCTGGTCCATTCATAGCGGTGTAGGCACGAATAACTACACATTCATTTGGGGTATGGCCGGCGAAAATCAAATTTTCGACGATATGGACCCAGTCGCGATGAAAGACCTTAAATAGACAACCAATGAACCCTTTACGCAGGTATGAAACTATTATGGAAATCCTGCTGTCACAGAAAGAAGTCACCGTTAACGAGCTTAGCGAGCGACTCGATGTGACAGGCAAAACGATTCGCGAGGATCTCGCCAAACTTGAGGAAAAAGGCCTGCTTCTCCGTATTCACGGCGGCGCGATGCTAGCCCAGAGCGATCAGCTGGGCATCCTTTCGGCCAAAGAGCCGAATATCAAGCATGCCGATCAGAAATCGGAGATTGCCACACTCGCTCTGCGATATATTCAGCCCAGAGACATAATTGCCCTCGACGGCGGCGGCACAACATTAGAAATTGCTAGGCGGCTGGATAATCAGCCGCTTACTGTTGTCACCAATGATCTCTATATCATCTCAGAGCTTGTCCACAAAGATGAGATTCGTTTGGTGGTGCCGGGAGGCTACCGGCTTCGCAACATGCTTGCAGGTCCTGAAGCATCAGAGTATGTAAGCAAGCTCAACATTCAGAAATCATTTATTTCTGCCACTGGCGTTCATTTGCAGCATGGCTTTACGATCTATACAAGTGATCTTGTCGATTATAAGCGTGCCTTGATTAAGTCCAGTGCTGTCGTATATGGCGTTGTCGATCATTACAAATTCGGTCAATGCGCATTGCGAACTTTTGCGGCGCTATCTGAGGTAGCCATGATCCTAACGGATCGTTCGCTCCCCGCCGAAACAGCCCAACAGTTTACAGAAGCAGGCGTTCCGATTGTAACTCACTAGTGATAAGGAGCATTGTTCATGACACTTTTTAATTTAGCAGGCAAAACAGCTTTCGTAACCGGCGCTTCCGGCGGTCTTGGTCAAGCAATGGCCATCGGACTTGCTGAAGCGGGCGCGAATGTGATTGCCGTTTCCTCTTCCGAAAGCGTACAAACCGTAGAAGCTATCCGCGCGTTGGGCGGCAAAGCCGAACTAATTGCGGCAGATCTTAGCAACGAAGACATCTTGGAGGATGTTGTGAATAAAGCAGTCGGTCTCTATGGCAGCATCGATATTCTCGTGAATAATGCGGGCATCATCCGCCGTACGCCAGCTGTCGATCATGGCCGTCAAGATTGGCATGATGTCATAGACTTAAACTTGAACTCCGCCTTTTTCTTGTGCCAATTGATTGGACGCCATATGATTGAACGCGGCAGCGGCAAAATCATCAACATTGCCTCCATGCTCACTTATCAAGGCGGTATTAACGTGCCTGGCTATACAGCCAGCAAACATGCGATTGCCGGCGTGACGAAAGCGCTAGCCAACGAATGGGCTGGAAAAGGCATTCAGATCAACGCGATTGCCCCTGGTTATATGACAACGAACAACACAGCGCCAATTCTGAAAGACGAGAAACGCACACAATCGATCACTGATCGTATTCCGGCAGGTCGTTGGGGATCTCCGGAGGATCTCAAAGGTCCGGTTGTCTTCCTATCCTCCACGGCTTCTGACTATATGAACGGTCACGTGCTGTGCGTGGACGGCGGATGGATGGCGAGATAATGGGGATTGGCACGTTAGCTCATACAGTCGGACAGCTGCCACTGAAGCAACTAACGGAGAAGCTTAGCGGACGAGGCGTAGACTTCGTGCAATTGGCGCTCAGTAAAGCGATTCGTGATATCGACACAAGTATTGGCAAACTTAGTCCCGCACTAGCGAACCATATCGGTGAGCAGTTTCACCGTGCCGGCATACGCATCGGCGTGCTCGGCTGCTATATCAATCCGATTCATCCGGACCCGCAGCAGCGGCGTCTTGAGATCAATCGGTTCAAAGAGCATCTGCGATTCGCCCGAGATTTCGGGACTTCCATCGTCGCAACGGAAACCGCTGAATTAACGACTTATCTCGCTCACGATGCTGAGCGTTATGAAGACATTGGCTGGACGACACTTAAACAAACCGTCGAGGAACTAGCAGAGGAAGCGGAACGCTGGGGTGTTTTCATCGGTTTGGAGCCTGTTGCCACACATACACTGTCCAGCAGCGCAAAAATGGCACGGATTCTGGAAGAAGTTCCCTCAAGCAATCTGGGTGTCGTCTTTGATCCGGTCAACTTGCTCCCGGTCACAGCAATTGAATCGCAGGAGGCATTTCTTGATCAAGCTTTTGCTGCCTTCGGAGATCGGATCGTTCTTGCTCATTTGAAGGATGTTAACGTGCAAAGCGATAAGCTCGAAGCCGTGCGCTCTGGGCAAGGTATTTTCCAAACAAAATCTTTTCTGGACAAGCTTCATCAAGCCAAGCCAGGCGTTGATATTTCGCTAGAGATGGTCTCGGATGATAATTTAGATACCACGATTCAATATGTACGAGGTCTTTTGGGATAAAAATAGGGCTGCCTTTAAGTAGTGATATCTACTTGAAAGCGGCCCTCTTTTGGCTCGTTAAATCGCTTACTTTTTGATATCAGGCTCCGTTAGAACCGTGTAAGAATTCCCCAAATGACCCTGCAGCGCCTTCAGTGCCGCAACACCAACAGCAATATCATCTTCCCCGTTCCCTCCGCTGACACCGACGCCCCCGATGACAGTTCCATTAACCACAATTGGAATACCGCCAACGAAAATAGCAAACTTGCCCGGCATCATCGCATGTATGCCAAAAGCTTCCCCATGAATCGTCGCCGGCCCCCCAGGCTGCGTGAATAAGTGCGTCGATCGCCTGTGACCGCTGGCGGTGAAGGCTTTGGCAATCGCCATGTCAGGACTCGTATTCCGAGCACCATTCATTCGTTCCAGCGCAATCAAATACCCGCCATCATCGACAATGCAGATCGTCTCCGCTGTGCCGGCAGTTCTTGCTGCTTGAACACCCGCTTCGATCATGACCCTGGCTTCTTCTAATTCCAGTTTAAATACGGATTTCATGCATGTATCCCCTCCTCCCTGTGAACCCCTATTCGCCTGTTTGCAAACTCCTCTTCCATTCATATGGGGATAACACAGGAATAAGTCGTGCTATTCGTTCGAAAAATGAAGTTGAAATTTTAGGATAATAATTGTAAAATACTTGTAATTGAACCGATGTGTAACTGGCGTAAACATGGGGTACCATGAGGGAGCACATTGCAGACAGCCGTACGCCTGGGCAAAGTATTTGATCATAGATCAAGTGCTTTTTTTTGTTTTATGGACACAAGAAAGGTCAGGTGCTTCACTATGAAAATTGCCTTCGTTTTGTTTGATGGTGTAACAACGCTAGACTTCACAGGGTTCTATGAAGCAATTACTTGGCTGCGGATACTGGGGGCAAAAGCTGATGTTTCCTGGGACTTCTGTGCCATGCAAGAGGAAATAACCGATGATCGCGGGTTAATAATGAAAGCTAATCGTGTCTCTCCCGATCTTTCCGGTTATGGTTTAGTATTTGTCCCAGGTGGATTTGCAACCCGTCAACTACGATATGATGCTGACTTTATCACATGGCTCCAAACTGCATCTGCCGCCACTTACAAAGTTTCAGTCTGCACAGGTGCATTGTTGCTAGGGGCAGCCGGTTTTCTTCAAGGCAAGAAGGCCACAACCAATCCATCTGCTTATGAATTATTAGCCCCTTACTGTGCTGAGGTTATCGAAACACGTCTTGTCAAAGACGGAAATCTCTTTACCGGAGGCGGCGTTTCGGCCTCGCTAGACTTAGGACTGTTTGTCGTTGAATCCCTTACGGATTCCGTGTTCGTGCAGCAAGTGCAAGTGAAGATGGACTATCCCTACTATCGCGCAGGACAATATTCTGTGATAGCTACAAAACAAATTTTATAGGAATTTCTCCTGCTATTTTTGTTAAAACCACTTTTTTCAGCCATCTAACGGGAAAAACTCCCTCTACTCTCTGAGAATATCGCAATTCTGCGAGCGTTCATCAGTAATAGAGGGAGCTTTTCCATGTAATCCAACTTTTCATGCGGAATTCATTAGAATAACGGGAGCTTTTCCTGTTAGCTTAGGAGGAGGAGGAGCAACAAAGCTGCACATCTTCTGCTACTTCACTTGCCAACCGTCAGAATCCTGCTGCAAGTTCCATAGATTCGCATAGATACCATCCTGCAAGATTAGCTCACTATGCGTGCCTTTTTGAACAAGCCTACCTTCATCCAGCACTAGAATGCTGTCTGCGTTTTGAATGGTTTTTAGGCGGTGGGCGATGATAATCAGGGTTTTATTCGCAACCAACTCATTAATGGCTTGCTGCACAGCGGATTCGTTCTCGGGATCGAGCGAGGCCGTTGCTTCGTCTAGCAGCACAATCGGGGCATCTTTCAATAAAGCGCGCGCAATGGAAAGTCGCTGCTTCTCCCCGCCTGATAGCGTGGAGCCACCTTCTCCCACTGGCGTGTCATAACCTTGTGGCAATTGGGAGATGAATTCGTGGCAGCACGCCCGCTTGGCCGCTTCTTCTACTGCTTCCTGAGTAGCTTCCATATTCCCGATTCGGATGTTATTGCCGATGGTATCCTGGAATAGATACACATCTTGGAATACCATCGAAATATGCTTGAAAAGTTTCTCCGGATCGGCATCACGCAGCGCTTGCCCACCAATGCTGATCGACCCCTGATCTACATCCCAGAAGCGGGCAATGAGGCGTGTTACGGTACTCTTCCCGCTGCCAGAAGGCCCAACCAAAGCCGTGATCGTTCTGGGCTCAATGGTGAAAGACAAGTCTTTCAACACGGGCGAATGAGCCTCATAACCAAAGGTTACCCGATCAAAAACAATCGAGCCATACGGCTTTATGCTGTAGGTCCCCTGCATCGGCTGTTCCCTATGCACGTCCATGATGCGCTGCGCACTATAAGCCGAATAACGTATTTCGCCATAGCTCATCAGCACCAAGGTCAATGGCTCAAAAATTCGGCTCCCCACCAACAGGAACAGGAGAAAGACAGGAAGTGTAAGTGTACCGCTTGCCAATAGATAACTGCCGACAACAATCATAATTGTCATACCGGAACGAGTCAGCAGCATCGCTCCCATAATCACAGGTCCCATGATGCCTTCCAGGCGAATAGATGCGCGCATCAAGCGATCAAAGGACAAACGCAATCGTTCGAATCTTTTCCCACCCAGATTATGTGCTTTAATTTCACGAATGCCAGTTAAATATTCTTGCAGCCGACTTGCTGCTTCATTCTTGGCTTGAACATGATTCCTGCTGAGCTGTGCCTGAAGCTTGTCTGTCAGCCATAATAACAGCACGCCCAACGGTATAGCCATGAACATGGCCAGTGACATTCGCCAATCGAGGAATACTAAGCCAACTAACGCTAAGATTGGCAGCATAATGGCCGTGATAAGTTGTGGCACATTATGAGAAATCGTATGTTCGACTTGCGCGTAATCGCCTAGCAATAAATTCGTTAAATCACCGGGATCACGTTTGCCAAAATAGCCTAGGGATAAATGACGCAGATACTCGGCCAATTTGAGCCTTCCATCGGCAGCCAAGGTATAAGCTGCGCGATAAGACTTATCATACAGCAGCGCAAATGTAGCATACGATACCAATAGCCAGACGAACAAAATAATACAATCTATCCAAAGCCGGCTGACATCTAAAGCCTTATTCGGATCAGCAATGAAAACGTAGTACGTGTTGAATAGATCAACCAGCAGCGCCGCTGGAATCACTTTAACGATTCCATCCAATACGGCGGCAAAGGCAGAAGGCCACAAATTTCGGATATTCCCTCCAGAAATGTTAGTAAAGTAACGATTCATGGCTTGAGCCCTCCTTCTTGCGATCCGTCAGCGTGGATTCTTTCACGCCGAGCTTCCATGAAGCCGAGCTGATATGAGCTTGCCACATCTGTTCATATAATCCGCTCAGGGCCCGCAGTTCGTCATGTGTTCCCCGCTCTACGATTTCTCCTTTTTGCACGACCAGTATCTGCTCGGCAGCACGAATCGTAGACAAACGGTGCGCGATCATAATGACCGTTTTCCCTTTGACAAGTTCAACCAGTGCACCTTGGATTTTCTTTTCATTTTCTGCATCTGCATAGGCTGTCGCTTCATCCAGCACCAGAATGGGGGCGTTCTTCAGCAAGGCCCGCGCAATAGCAATTCGCTGCGCCTCGCCGCCAGATAGATAGGTGCCGCCTTCACCGATCTTGGTGGCGTAACCTTGAGCAAGCTTCGTAATAAATTCATGACAGCAGGCCGTCTTGGCAGCCGCAATCACTTCAGCTTCGGATGCATCGATATTGCCCATGCGAATATTCGCTTCGATCGTATCATAGAACAGATGCACGTCCTGGAATACAAAGGAAATCTTATCCATCAACATTTCCGTACCCATATCGCGAAGCGATACGCCGCCTATCGCGATTTCTCCCTCCTGAACGTCCCAGAAGCGCAGCAACAGACTGGCAATCGTTGATTTGCCTCCGCCGGAAGGACCGACTAAGGCCGTCATCTCGCCGGCTTTTGCCATAAATTGAACATCCTTCAAGATCGGTTTGAAATTCTTGCTGGTTGTGCGTTCATAGGCGAATGAGACATTCTTGAAAGTGATATCATACGCTGTTGGGACCTGCGGTGAAGACGGCTCCATCACGATAGCCTCCGCGAAAACCGCTTCGATCCGCTTGTTGTTCTCCACCACTTCTCTCATTCCACTGCCCACAAACATTAATTTCAACAGCGGCACGGATAAGCTGGGGGTAAGAATAATGAAGAGCAGGAAAGTAATAGCGAACGATTGGCTGCCAGCATTGCCGCTTGAGAGTAGAATGCCAACAGGGACAACGAAAGTGAACAATGAACTGACAATTACATAAAATAGACCATATGGTATCTTATATAAATCCGTTATTCGCAACGAAATATTACGATACTCGACAACCGCTTGCTTGAACGTTAGAAAGGAATCTGCTTTGATCCCGAATATTTTCACCACAGGCATGCCCCGAATATATTCCACGCCTGTCGCATTCATGTTTTCTACAGCATGCTGAAACTCGCGATAAGCTTGCTGACCGCTCGCGCTGCCGAATAACTTGCTTTGCAGCCAGAAGCCAATGCCGATAGGGACCAGCAGCACGAGCGCCAAACTCCAATTCATCCAGAACAAATAGCCAATCAACAGAATTGGAATCATAACTGCGCTTACGATATCAGGCAATTGATGGGCGATAAATTTCTCTATTTTTTCAACGCTAACCTCGATAATCTTCTTCAATTCGCCTGTTGCTGTTGAGGTATGGTAACCCATCGGCACCTTGGCTATATGCTCCGTAAGCCACACTCTCAGCTCATAGAGAATACGGAAGGCTGCGATATGTGAACACATGCCCCCGATATACAGCGCGACCAAAGCGCCAATCAAAGCCACCAAGGCAAAGATACCCCAATACAGAATAAGTGCCTGATCAGCGCCCGCTGGATTACCAGCATGCTGCAGAAGCTCTTGAACGATGATGTACACAGAGACAAAAGGAGCGATTTGCAGCAAACTGGAAATGACTGAAAACAAGCTTGCTACGATCAGCAGCCCTTTTTTCTCACTGGCAATTTGCAGTAAGCTCCTCATTTCAACTTTCGAATCCATTTCTCATCCTCCCTGTTCATCCTAGCTTTGTTTATGTTTATCCAGAATTAGCTGTCCAAGCTTATCCAATAGAACCATGCGACCCAATGCTGTATAGGAATAATTATAGTTATCGACATTCGTGATCTTGTAGATGTTCTTCTTCTGTACGGCCTTCATATTGGTCCATACCTGACTGTCACTCATTTTGTTTTCGCTGTTTTCCATGAAAATCAAATGGTCTGGGTTGATCGTAGACAATCCTTCCAGAGCGATTTGAATGCCGCCCCAAGCTTCTGGTTCTGGAATTCCCGTCGCCTTCTTGATGCCCAGATCCTTGTAAACAAGCTCAGCCGTTCCCGTGGACAAATAGACGACTAGATTTTTGGGATAAGTTTCAATGACTGCTAAAGACTCCCCCTGAAGAATTGGTTCCAACTTCTTCTTCCATGCTGCGACCTTGCTTTCGTAGGTTTCCAACCATTTATCTTTCTTATCTACTTCTCCAAGAAGCTTGGCTAGGAAATCCAATCGGTTTCTCCACTCATAATAAGGGTGCGGGACAATTACAGTAGGCGCGATTTTCGATAACTGATCGTACATTTCCTGATTGAACAAGCTGCCAAGAATAATTAAATCCGGTTCAACCGACATCACTGCCTCTACACTGATTGCTTCCCCATACCATCCGAGATTAACTGTATCCTTCCCCAAAGGATCCTTAATTGTCGGGGAAAACACCTTCCGATCTCCATAATCCGCATTCGCTGAGGCAATGGGTTTAATCCCGAGCAACAAAAGTTCCTCTGTTGATCCCGATAGATCGGCGATACGCTTTGGATTTATCGGAACCGTGACCTTCTGGCTATTCGGATTAACAATTACCTGTTGTTTGGAAGATTCCTTTCCTCCGCTTGTCTGTGAAATCCCGCATCCCGCCAACACCAGAATGCAGCATACAACGGCCAATCTCATTACGTTTCTCATTGACTTTCTCCTCCCGGTATCTCATCATGTTGTAACATCCCCTGATTCCTAACTCACAGATAATAATAATCATTATCAATTGAACTTGAAAAAAAAGTTCATGCTCTATTCGTCATCATCAGTTGTCGCAACCTACTATCTCACAGATGTTCTGGATGGAGATACCCCAATCGGGAGTTTTAAGACACGAAAACGGATTGAATGCTTGGCTAGCGCTTCAGATGTCGGAAATAATCGGAAGGATTGACACCGAATTTCTTTTTGAAATGTTCCGAAAAATGGCCCGCTTTACCGAAACCGACGGCAGAAGCTGCCTCCGTAATCGTGATGTGGCTTTCTCTTAACAATCCAAAAGCTCTTTCCAGTCGTTGATCAATTACATAAGCGTAAACGGGCAGGCCAAATAACAGCTTAAACCCTTTCTTGAGCTTAAATTCGTTAAGGCAAACACACTGGGCAAGCGCCGCCAGACTAGGAGGAGCAATCAAATCGGCATCGACGATGTCTTTGGCACGGTGCAGGCTTGCTATATCTGTTCGGGATAACCCTGATGTGGAAGTGCTGCTAAGATTCTTCTCCATCAAAGATTCGCTTAAATAAATAGCAACTAACTCCATAACTTTTCCTTCCAAATAAATACGTTTGATATCCCCTTGGTACTGACAATGCGTAATCTCATGAACAACCCGCTTCAGGGCGGGGGTCGATTCCGTGTTATAATACAGTCCGCAATTAGCCGCTAACACCGAAGTCAGTTTGTGCAAAGGAAGATGCTGCAGCGCGCCATTCGACTCCGTATGATTGAATTTAATCGTCAATCCTTGAAAACGTCTGTCTCGCTCATACTGACAATTATTGCTTGCATCATTATCACCATAGACCGACACCCCGCCAGACTCCAACCCAAACTCCCCTGGCTGCCCAGCAACGCTCCAATGTATGCTCTCCCCTAGACAAAATCCAAGGTTTAGGCTGTTCCCCCCTTCCTTGCTGCTCATTTTCATATTGTCATGAAAGGAAACATCACAAATAACCAATTCCAAAAATGAATTGGGTTGCACACGCCGCCAGTATCCTTGTCCCATCTGTTCAGGCAGCCTGACAATTTGATCAAACCAAGAGGATTTATACATATGATTCAATTCCAGCGTAAGCGAACAATCGCTATCTACCTTATTGTCAATTTGACACCATCTCTCACCATTCTCCATCGTAAGCACCTCTATTAATTATTTACTGCATTGTATCCATTACCCCAATTATAAGTAATATGGAATCAATGTACATGGACATTTTCCACCGCAGCACGAAAAAGAAAAACGGCTTCGCCGCCCTGAGAGATCAGCCTCTTAGTAGCGACAAAACCTGTTAAGGGAACTAGAGGACGCTATATAGGCAAATAGCTGGGATGCTGTGGTATTAGCGGAACTACAGGGTCTTATTTCCACGAAAAACGCTGAATTTGCCTTGAAACAGCAAAATAGCGGACTGTAGTTCCCTCACCCCTGCGATATGGATACTTTTGGCTAGAATAGCGGACTGCAGTTCCCTGACTCTGTTCGCACAGGGCGGCTGGAGCAACTCCGCGCTCACCCCAAAACATATCATCTAAAAAAACCTCAATCATCATCACGGATGAATTGAGGCTCTTTGGTACATTGCTGTTCCTATACTTTCGGCTTCTGCCCGATTACACGAACAGGACGTTCCACCCAATTGTCACGATTCATCTGCTTCACTTGGTTAATCGGATTTTTAAGATCAATAACTTCAACATACTTGCCTTTTTCTTTCAAGGTAGCTTCAAGCTTTTCTTTGTAGCTCGTTCCCGGCGCAGGTCCGCCGCCGCCATTGCGTTTTCCTTTGTTCCACACTCTGCCTTTACTCATTTCACCACTCCATTTTTGTTTTAAGTGTAAAGGCAGACGCGGAAAAACGCAAATATTTGCTGCAAATTGTGACCTGTCTATACAAGTTTATCCTTGCAACTCGAAAGCTTTCGCCAGTAAGCGATAAGAATGAACACGTGCCGCCGCGTCATGAATCGGCGATACGACCATGATTTCATCCGCTTGGTACGCTTCATTCAACTTGAGAATTTCCGCCTTCACTTGCTCCGGCGTTCCGACAACCCGTTTGTGCTGACGGCCGCGAATCAGCTGTAGATCGGATTCCGTATACGGATAGTTCATCGCCGTCTCTACAGATGGGAAAGATGGCAGCAGCGCGCCGCGGCCCAGCGAGAGAAAGAATAGGTCCGTGCTCGTCGCCAAACGCTTGGCCTCTTCTTCCGTATCTGCGCAAATAACCAGAATGGCCGCCAGAGAATGGGCTTGTGCATTCAAGATCGATGGCTTAAAGTGCTCCCGATAAATGCGCAAAGCTTGTTCGCAATCCGCATTGCCGAAAAATTGCGCAAAGCCAAAAGCAGCTCCTTGATCCGCGGCAATTCGGGCGCTGTCATACGAGGAGCCTAGCAGCCAGATGTCCGGTGCTGTGTTGATGACAGGCGACGCATGAAGCCCGGCGAATCGGTGATTCCCCGGCAGCGCATCATGGAGATAGCCCGTCAAATCCGCCACCTGCTGCGGGTACTGGTCGACGCCTGTATACTTGCCCTCTTGCAGTGCGCGTGTAGAAATCGGCATCCCGCCGGGCGCGCGCCCCAGACCTACATCGATTCGTCCAGGATGAAGAGCCTCCAACAAACGAAAATTTTCTGCTACTTTATAAGCACTGTAATGCGGCATCATAATACCGCCGGAGCCTAAGCGAATCCGCTTCGTCTTGGCCGCCAGATGAGCAATCAGCACTTCTGGGCTGGAATGAGCCAGCGCTTGCGAGGCATGATGCTCGGATACCCAATAACGTGTATAACCAAGTTGATCTGCTTCTTGCGCCAGTTCTGTCGTTTCAACTAACGTTTCTGCAGCATTACGGCCTTCGCCTATTTGTGATTGGTCCAAAATCCCCAATTTCAACATCTACATCACCTCTAAACTAACTGTAACACAAATAAGCACAGAATAGCAAAAGCAGTCGTTCCCCTTGCTAACGACTGCTCTTTTCTGCTTTTATTGGGCAAGACTAGCCTGCTTTAACAACTTTTTCTTCAAAAAGATTAATGTATCCGAATCTCCAAGCGGCCTTTGGAAAAAGGCTTCATAACCCTTTCGTTGGTACATCGTAAGCAGCCACGGATGGTTTTGCGAAGTAGCAAGGACGACTCCGTCTGCGAGCAGAGTATCGCGCACAATCACTTCTTCCACATACGCGAGCAGCCGATTGCCAATACCTTGATTCTTGTAAGCTGGTGAAACTGCAAACCAATATAAGAAGGGCAGCTCAGTCAGTTCCGGCAAATTTTTCAAAGAAAGAGTAGCCGCAATAGAACCGTCAATCTCTAGTACATAGTTGGTATTATTCAGCAAATTATCCTTAATGAGATCAATATCCGCATTCGCTGCTAGAAACGTAATGCCCAGCTCGCGGATAGACGCATACGCGCGATGAATTACTTGAAATTGTTCTTCTGCATCGTCAATCGTTGCTAAACGATACACCTCGCTCATGTCATCACCTTCCTATTTATTGGACACTTTCCGCATTCTGAAACCTGGATAAGGCAAAGGAGGAAATATCGTAGTCCGTTTGACCCTTCTGGATCAAATCCTTCAACATTTCACCGACGACACTGCCAAATTTGAAGCCATGGCCAGAGAAACCTCCCGCAAGCAGCACATGCTTGTGTACGGGATGACGATCGATAATGAAGTGTTCATCTGGCGTCACTTCATATTTGCATACAGCCGTGCGAACCACTCTCCCTGCTGCTTGCGGCAGAAAGGCTTCCAGCGCTCGGCGCAAATCTTGTTCATCGTCCGGATACGCACCGAACGGCGCGAACAACTGCCCAGGCTTCCACACTTGGCCCGCATCATGCCGGCCGATTTTCACGCCGGAGCCGTTAATGCTCGGAAAACCATAGAAGCCGCCATGGTCGGCCCCGAAGGTAAACCCTGGAAAGACGGAGGCGTCATACAGCGCTTGATCCGATTGGAACCAGGCTACCGCTTTGCGTACAGAGCGAATGGGGAGGTTAACGATGTCCTCCAATGTTCCGAACCAAGCTCCCGCAGAGAGAACAAGCTGATCCGCGTGATAGGCTCCATCCAAGGTATGCACGGTAACACCGCTACTGTGCACCTGAATGTTGGTAACTTGCGTATTCACCAGAAGTCTCGCACCTGCGGCTAAGGCTTGCTGACGGTAGGCACGCACGCAAGCCTCGCTGTTCAGATAACCTGCCTTCGCTTCATACAAGCCCACATAAGCGTCAGGAGGCTGAGCTCCGGGCCAGCGTTTGCGAATTTCATCCGCAGCCAGCTGCTCTACCTGAATTCCGAAATCAACAGCCGCCTGCCGTTTGACCTCCAAATTCGCGGATTCCGCGGCACCCATATTGAGCACACCGCTGCGGACCAACAACGGCTGTCCGTAGGCTTCTTCCAGTTCCGTCCACAGCTTATCCGCTCTAAGCGCCATTGCCGTGTAAGTTCCACTGCCTGAATAAGCATGACGGATCAGCCGCGTCTCCCCGTGGTGGCTGCCTGCAGTGTGCGGAGGATCAAATTTATCTATCAGCAGCACTTTGACCTTATTTTTCGCCAAATGATATCCGGCACTCATTCCCATGGACCCTGCGCCAATGATAATGACATCATATGAGGTTGGTATACGTCCTCACCCCTTTTCTAATTCCACTCGTTACTTTCCTTTATATCACATAACTCCAATCCGGTGTTACACGCTTCAAGAACTGCCTCGTTCTCTCTTCTCTAGGTCTAACAAAGACATCCTCAGGTTCTCCCTGCTCTACGATCACGCCGCCATCCATGAACACAACATGGCTCGAAACTTCCCTCGCGAAGCTAACTTCGTGGGTCACAATAATCATAGTGACGCCATCATCCGCGATCTTGCGGATCACCGACAGCACCTCGCCTACCAATTCCGGATCCAGTGCTGAGGTCGGCTCATCGAATAGAATGACTTCCGGATTAAGCGCCAGTGCGCGGGCAATGCCTACACGCTGTTGTTGGCCTCCGGAAAGCTGACTCGGATAGGCATCAATTTTGTCAGAGAGCCCGACTTTGTTCAGCACCTCGAGACTTGTGCGCCTTGCTTCTTCTTTGGGCTGTTTTTGAGCGATAACAAGACCTTCCATCACATTTTCCAGGACGGTTTTGTGCTTAAACAGATTATAATGCTGAAACACCATCGCTGTTTTTTTCCGCAGTTGGAGGATATCCTGCTTGCTTGGATGTTTGCCGCTAATTTTAAAATCACCAATCGAAATTTCGCCTTCATTTGGACGCTCAAGGAAATTCACGCACCGCAGCAGCGTTGTTTTGCCGGAACCGCTTGGCCCTAGAATCGCCACAACGTCACCTTTTTCAACAGTTAAATGAATACCGTTCAGCACTTTATTTTTGCCAAAAGCCTTATGAATGTTCGTTAACTGAATCATACAACACCTCCTCGATTGTACACGGTGACTTTTTTCTCCAAAAATGCCGTCAAGCGTTCAGCCAACAGCGTCAAACCCCAATAAATAAAAGCTGCCGCAATATAGGCTTCCAAGAATTTTAAACTGACCGACGCCACAACGCTTGCTTTGCCGAGAAGTTCCATCTGAGATACGGTAAAGGCCAGCGAAGAAGTATGCAGAAAGCCTACAAAAATATTGCATAAATTCGGTAAAATCACACCGATTGCTTGCGGCGCAACAATACGCCAAAGCGCCTGCGGCGTCGACATCCCAATGGAATGAGCCGCCTCAATCTGGCCGCGATCCACTGATAGAATACCGGAGCGAATGATTTCCGACATATACGCCCCGGCAGTGATGGAGAAAGCCGTCAGAACAATCAGCAAGGAAGGCACGGAGGACGATTTGAAGCTCCACCCGTAATAGGCAGACAATCGATCAATAACGAGCGGCAGCCCGAAATAAATGACCGTGATGTGCAGCAAGATCGGCGTTCCCCGCAGAAAGGAAACATAGAAATCCAGCAGCCGATAGATATATTTCACTTTGTATATGCGAGCGAAAGCGGTTAATAAACCGATACCGAAGCCAATAACAAGCGGAATGAAGGTCAGTACAAGGGTCAGCGGAAGCGCCTTGAGAATCTCAAAAAAAGCCGTATAAATGAATACAATATCAATTTTCATATCCCTTACCTCACCCCGTTAGCGGACGTTCATGCCTTTGCAGTCTGAATTCCGTCACCCTGAATACTTTTTCAAAAATAAGTACGGTTGCGTAATAAATAATCGTCAAGCTGATATACACTTCCAACGTATGAGCGGTAGCCGCAATTAAGGTTTGACCGCGCCCCATCATATCCATGACACCAATGGAAAAAGCCAACGAGGTGTCTTTCAGAAAGCCAATGACTGAATTGGCAAAATTGGGAAAAGCAATCAGCAGCGCTTGAGGCGCTATGATTCGGGCAAAAGACTGCGTCCCCGTCATGCCAACCGCATAAGCGGCTTCCGTTTGCCCCCGATCGACGGCGTTGACCGCCGCCCGAATATTTTCCGATTTAAACGCGGCAATGCTTAACCCATAGGTTATAATGACGAAGTAGATCGGGTCCCACCTGGAAATATTGATATGGACAATTTCCAACAGCAGCGGCAAGCCGTAAAACACTAGAAACAATTGAATCAGAATCGGCGTTCCCCGAATGAAGGAAACATACACGATGGAAATTTCATTCAGCACCGGAATTCGATACAAACGCGTAATGGCTATAAGTGTTCCTAGAATAAGCCCCAAAGCAAGGGAAGCTGCTAGAATAAGCAAGGTCAAGGGCAAATAATACAACAGCTTAGGCAGAAAATTCGCGACTAGGGTGATATCGAATGATTTTCCCATCTAATTCCCCACA
Source organism: Paenibacillus marchantiophytorum (assembly GCF_014640555.1). Taxonomy (GTDB): domain Bacteria; phylum Bacillota; class Bacilli; order Paenibacillales; family NBRC-103111; genus Paenibacillus_E; species Paenibacillus_E marchantiophytorum. Next base: position 384,882 of record NZ_BMHE01000001.1, read on the forward strand.
GTGTAGTCGGCTCCCAGCCACTGTGTACTCAGTTTGCTCAATGTACCATCGGCTTTGATCGCTTTCACGGCCTCATCGATTTTCTTCTTCAATTCATCGCCATCTTTGCGCAGAATAAAGTACACTTTGGAGTTGGATAATGGCTCTCCTACTGTTTTTAACTGGGCATCTACGGATTTATTCACGAAATCGATAGCAAATTGCGTGCTGATCGAGGCATCAGCCCGTCCCTGCTTGATCAGTGACTTCGCATCTTCACCAGCTGCCGTGTATACGATGTTAATGCCTGTGTTATGTTCCTTGTTATACTTTTCAGCCAACACAGCGGCATTGCTTGTGGCGGTGACCAACAGCTTTTTGCCTTTGAGATCATCAATTGATTTCACCGCGTTATTGTCTTTGTGAACGATAATTTTATTCGGGAAAATATTGTAGGCCTCGTCGTTGAAAAGGAACTTCTGCTTGCGCTCGTCGTTCACTTCCATTTGGTGCGCAATGAAATCAATTTTATTCGTCTCCAGGCTAAGCAGCAGATTCTTGAATTCCATCGTTTTCAATTCAAATTCATACTCGGGCAACCGCTTATCAATTTCTTTGACAAGCTCCACATCATAACCAGTCAGATTGCCTTTATCATCAATAAAGCAAATGTTAGGGAACTGCGTTCCTGTGCCCACCACGATCTTTTTCACCGCTTTTGGCGCTGCTGTAGCGGTTGCTTGCGTGGATGGCGCTGTCGTTCCAGCCGCCGCCGTGGCTGCCGCCGCTGCCGGTGTTGTGCTGGCAGTCTTTGTTTGGGCACCGCATCCTGCTGCGAAAGCGGCGGTAAGAATAAGGGAAGAAAGAATGGTTAATTTTTTCATTGTGAATTGCCTCCTAAGGGTTATGTTTATATTACACTATTCCAATTGATAAACTATGTATTAAGCCTGAAAGAAAACCGGTTGCCCCGGTTACACGAAAGATCTACCTTTTACAAGGGGTAATGACAGGCCGTCCAATGCTCTTCACGGATTTGCCGCAACTCCGGCTGCTCCTCTTGGCATTTGGCTGAAGCTGCCGGGCAGCGGGTATGGAATCTGCACCCGGATGGCGGATTCGCTGGGGATGGAATTTCACCTTCAATGGCAAGCCACTCCCGTTTCCGGGTTGGATCCGGTGAAGGGATCGAGGAAAGCAGTCCTTTGGTATAGTGATGTGTGGGATGAAGAAATAGCGCCTCACTCGGTGCAATTTCGACCAGTTTACCCAAGTACATGACACCGATGCGATCCGAGATATGCCGCACAATATTTAAACCATGCGCGATAAATAAATACGTTAGCCCAAGCTTTTTCTGCAAATCCTGCATCAAGTTCACAATCTGCGCTTGCACCGATACATCCAAGGCCGATACCGCCTCATCGGCCAGAATAAACTGCGGATTGAGCGCAATCGCCCGCGCGATGCCAATTCGCTGCCTCTGCCCGCCTGAAAACTCATGCGGATACCGATCGTAGCTGGCACGGTTTAAGCCGACGAGTTCCAATAAGTGCTCGACCTTCTCACGCTTCTCCGCACGGCTAAGAGCGTGATGAATATCGAAGGGTTCTCCGATAATGTCGCCGACTTTCCATCGCGGGTTCACCGAACCGTAAGGGTCTTGGAAGATGACCTGCATATCGCGTCTTGCTTCCTGAAGCCCTTTGGTGGAGAGCTCGGATAAATCCTGTCCACCGAAAAACACCTTGCCATCCGTGGCTTTCTCAAGCTGCAGCAGCACCCTGCCCAGTGTGGACTTGCCGCTGCCGGATTCACCTACCAGACCGAAGGTTTCCCCTTTCTTAATGGTAAATGAGACATCCTCCACAGCTCGGATAGATGCTTGAGAACGGTTGAATGCCCCTTTGCCAAGCGGATAAAATTTACTTAACCCTTTGACTTCGAAAAGAGTCTCCCTTACGGTCTCTTGCCCTTCTGAGCGCGGATGTTCGGCGAGGGGAACCGCTTCGCTTGACACCTTCCGATCAGCTTGCCATTCCTCCAGCCGAACGAACTCTTCCGCATGCCAACAAGCGGTTAAACGGTCATTCACTTGACGGAGCGGTGGACTTTCCTGCCTGCAATGATCTGACGCATAAGGGCAGCGCGGATGAAACCGGCACCCCGATGGCAGTTCCGATAACGGTGGAATGGTCCCTTCAATGGAAAACAACCGCGAAGAACGATCGCTGTCTATCGTTGTAATGGAGCGCAGCAAGCCCCGTGTATACGGATGATGAGGCGTTGTAAACAACTGCTGCACAGTAGCCTGTTCCACAATTTGCCCTGCATACATCACGATAATGCGATCGGCCATCTCGGCAGCAATCCCCATATCGTGCGTAATGAGCAGGATCGACATATTAAACTCCGCTTTAAGCTCCTGCAGCAAATGCAGAATTTGTGCCTGAATCGTCACATCAAGCGCGGTTGTCGGCTCATCGGCAATGAGCAGTTGCGGACCGCAAGCAAGCGCCATAGCGATCATGGCGCGCTGCAGCATGCCGCCTGACATTTCACCGGGATATTGCTTCATCCGAATTTCCGGTTCCGGAATGCCGACACGCTGCAATAAATGCACAGCCCGCTCCCAAGCCTGATGTCGATTCCCTTGTTTGTGCTGAATGATCACTTCAATAATTTGACTCCCAATGGTAAACACGGGATCGAAGGCTGCCATTGGCTCCTGAAAAACCATAGCCATCTTCTTGCCACGCAGCGCCCGCAGTTCTTTCTGCGGCAATCGCGTCAATTCATCCCCATCCAGCCAGATCTGACCTTCGGAAATTTTGCCATTCTCATAGTCAATCAAGCGCATGACCGACTTGGATGTAACCGACTTGCCGCTGCCGGATTCGCCCACAAGACATACCGTTTCACCTTGCCCAATCGTTAGAGACACGTCCTCAATAGCCTTAAGAACGCCGGAATGAGAAGTAAATTCAACACTTAAATTCGCAATCTCCAGCAATTGCTTCACCTTGCCCGCCCCCTAGTTATGACCTTCTCTGTTTTGGATCCAAGGCGTCACGCAGCTTATCTCCGATTAAATTGACCGATAGCACAAATGTAGTAATCGCGAGGCCAGGAAACGTACATATCCACCAAGCAACCGTTAAGTAACCTCTGCCTTGGGATAATAATGTTCCCCAGTCGGGAACCTCTTTGAGCACACCTAACCCGAGGAAGCTTAAACCTGCGCCAACCAAGATCGAGGAGCCAAGTCCAATCGTGGACATCACAAGCAGTGGAGACCAAGCATTCGTCAGCACATGCCGGAAAAATATTCTCCCCCTTGAAGCGCCAATGGAGCGCGAAGCCGTGATGAAAGAGCGGTTTTTAATGCTCAAGATTTGCCCACGCATAACCCTGGCATATTGGGGAATAGAGGCTGCAGCTACAGCAAAAATCAGATTGAATAAATGAGGGCCGAGTGCGGCAGCAATAGCCAAAGCCAGCAATATGCCCGGTATCGTCATGAGAACATCGATAATCCGCATGAAGATCGTATCAAGCACACCGCCAATGTAGCCAGCAATTGAGCCAATGATCCCGCCAACTAGCCCACCTGCAAGCACAGACGCAAAACCGATAAACAACGAGTCCCGACTGCCGAACACAACGACGCTAAATATATCTCGGCCAAAATAGTCCGTTCCGAACAAGTGGGTTTTACTCGGCGCCTGCAGGATTTGATCTGTCATCATGGCTGTTGGCGCATAAGGGGCAATCCAGCCCGGAAATATCGCACAGCCAATGATGAATAAAGTGACGATAGCAGCCAAATAAACGAGTATTTCCGTCGCATTCCATTTACGTGTCAATTTGGGAAAACGAAGCTGCCAATGACCCTTCTGCCAGACAGCCCGTGTAGAAACAGCTTCTTTCATCCTCATTCTCCTCTCTTGTGTCTTACCGTGTCTCGTTCCGTGTATGCTTACTGTGTTCTCCGAACTCGAGGATCAATGAACACATAGGAGATATCGACTAATAAATTTACCAAGACATAGATGATGGCTGAGAAAAAAACAACCCCTTGAACAACAGGCAAGTCTTTGGACATAATCGCATCCGCAAGGATTCGGCCGATCCCTTGTCTAGAAAACACCGTCTCAATGACAACCGTACCTGCCAACAAATCACCGATATGAATCCCGATAATCGTGATCGCCGGAATTAAAGCATTGCGAAGCGCATGGCGGTACATCACTATTTTCTCCGATACCCCTTTGGCCCGCAGGGTCACAATGAATTGTTCGTTGATAACCTCGAGCATCGAGTTTCGCACCATCCGAACGATGAATCCGGCACCGACAAAGCCAAGAGCAAGAGAAGGAAGAACGAGCGTGATCAACCCTTTGGACCCCATCGCCGGAAACCATCCCAGGGAAACAGAGAATATGAGAATCAAGAGAATCCCTGACCAGAAAGTCGGCATCGAGATCCCAAACAAACCAACAATGCGCGCCACAACATCAATCAGACGATTGCGGTGAATGGCCGACAGCACACCCAGTCCGACGCCTAAGACGGTGGATATCAACGTGCTAGCCAATGTTAAGGCCAGTGTCGCAGGCAGATGCTTGAGTATTTTGGGCAAAACAGGTTCACTATTCAACAATGACTTGCCGAAATCTCCATGCAGCATGGAGAAGACATAATGGCCAAATTGGACATAGAACGGCTCATTCAAGCCTAGCTGGCTCCTTAGATTCGCTATCGCCTCCGGCGTCATGGAAGAGGGATCAATCATAGATAGAACCGGATCTCCCGGAAGCAGATAGAGGATACAGAAAACAAGGACTAAGGAACCGAGAATGACTAGCAAGGAAACAATCAGCCTCTCTGTTATGATCCTGGCCATCGAGATAAACGCCTCATTTCGTTATTTTTGGATAAACGTATCATTGAAGAGTGGATATCCGAGCGGATCAAACTTCAGACCTTTAACTGTTTTGGATGCGGCTACGGTATACGGGAATACATAGATCGGAATGATCACAGCTTGATCAATAATCGCTTTTTGAACTTGTTTATACAGTTCTACACGCTTTTTATCGTCAGGCTCAATGGCCCCCTGTTCCAGCCATTTGTCCACTTGCGGATCAGCGAGGCCTGGCAGCGTTGGACGGGCTTTGGGGTCACCAGTATGATAAAACGCATATAACGCATTCGGATCCGTGTTGACCTGACTATTGCCATAAATGTCATAGTCCCCTTTGGTGTAAACCACATTGGCTGTATCTTTGGTAATTTCTACTTCAACGACGACGCCGATTTGTTTCAATTGTTGTTGGATTATGACCGCAATATCATTGCGTTTCTCGCGATTCGGCGAGCCATCGACATAGTGCAAGGTTAATTTTTTGCCGTCTTTCACACGAACGCCGTCCGTGCCTTTGACCCACCCAAGCTCATCGAGAAGCTTACTTGCTTTCGCTACGTCTGGTTTAATACCGTTTTCCAATGAGGCATCATAACCGATAACTCCTGGAGTAAGCGGTGACCAAGAACGTGGATAAGTGCCCAAATACAGTGTTTTCACAATTGCGTCTACATCAATTGCCGCTTGCAGAGCTTGTCTGGCTTTGACATCATTCCAAGGTGTTTTACGTTGATTAATAAACAAGGTGTAGGGTAATCCTGTCGTATTAACTTGATGAACCTGCACACTCGTATCCGATTTCAGGGAAACAATGTTCTGTGGAGGCACGGTCTCACCGGCTAATACTTGTTTACTTTGCACACTGCCGACCCGCGTCGCTTCTTCCGGCACAATGCTGAACGTAATTTGATCCAAATACGACTTCCCTTTGTTCTCTACAAGTTCAGGCGCCCAGGCATAAACTGGATTGCGCTTCACTTGAATCGTGGCATTTTCCTCCCATTTCACAAAGGTAAACGGCCCTGATCCTACCGGGTTTTTGCCAAACTGGTCGCCGAACTTCTTGGCTGATGTTGGGGATACAATCCCTAATAGCGCTTGGCTTAAATTGCCGAGGAAGGCTCTGGACGGCGTTTCCAGGTTAATTTTTATCGTATAATCATCAATAATTTCGGACGATTTGTACGGCTTAATCAGAGCTACAGAATTAGCAGCTTTGGTAGCCGGATCCAAGATACGATCATAGCTGAACTTAACAGCTTCTGCCGTAAACGGCGTGCCATCGTGGAATTTCACATCCTTGCGCAGTTTGAACGTATAGCTGAGACCATCCGGGGCTGTCGTCCACTCCGTGGCAAGCCATGGTTTAATCGAACCATCGGGAAGCTGTACAACCAAGCTGTCATAGATCGTTCGAAGCACCCGAACCGCTACGGCAAGACCGCTTCGATGAGGATCCAAGGAATCCGGCGAAGTGGCTAACGCATAGGTTAGGTCCCCACCTACGACTGCTGCTTGCTTGGCTTCTTGTTTCCCTGGCTCAGCTGACTTCCCATCGCCATTATTCGTTGAACCGCATCCAGTTAATCCTATTATCATCGCTAAAGCAAACGTACTTACCTTGACCCAACCCTTTGCTCTCTTCAAAATCAAACACTCCCCTATGTAGGTTTTCACCCTCTATTGTTGTACAGTCTCTTTGGCATAGCGATTTGCAGGAACTGAGATGCCTAAGTTGCCTCTCAGTGTATCTGCTTCGTATTCCGTGCGGTAGATGCCCCGCTCTTGCAGAATCGGGACGACGAGCTCCACGAAATCATTCAGGGTTTGGGGAATCGTCGTGCGAATGACCAGCCCATCTGCCGCTTCTTCCGTGAACCACTTTTCCACCAAGTCGGCAATCGTTTCCGCTGAGCCTACAAAAGCACCTCTTGGCGTCGACGCTCTAAGCGCTGCTTGACGAAGCGTCAGACCAAGCTCCTTCGCTTCACTTTTTATCTTATCCGTCGTGGCTCGGAAGCTGTTCGTTCCTAAGTCGCCCAAGTCAGGGAACGGCTCATCCAGCGGATATTGCGAGAAGTCGTGATGCTCGAAATAGCGGCCCAAATAGGCGAGCGCACTCTCGATCGTGACCAGATCCGCAACCTCCTGATATTTGCGTTCCGCCTCCTCCTGCGTTCGTCCGATAACGGGATTAAAAGCTGGAAAGATCAAGATTTCATCCGGATTTCGCCCATAAGCGGCTGCCCGCCCTTTGATATCCTGATAAAACTGCTGCGCTTCTTCAATAGTTTCATGTGCCGTGTAGATGGCTTCGGCAGTTCTGGCCGCCAAATCTCTACCGGATTCCGACGAACCGGCTTGAAACACAACGGGATGCCCCTGCCTTGAACGAGCAATATTCAATGGACCCTGAATCGAAAAGAATTCTCCCTTATGATTCAACGTATGCAGCTTGGAAGAATCGAAGAAAACACCGGATTCCTTATCTCGCACGAAAGCATCATCTTCCCACGAATCCCACAAACCTTTCACTACTTGCACATACTCTTCAGCAATACGGTAACGCAGCGCATGGTCCGGGTGCTTGCCTTTGCCGAAATTCTGGGCGGAGCCTTCCAGCGGAGATGTAACTACGTTCCATCCGGCGCGCCCTCCACTGATATGGTCCAGGGATGAGAACTGCCTGGCAACCGTGAAAGGCTCGCTGTAGGAAGTCGACAACGTAGCGACCAACCCGATATGGGACGTCACCGCCCCAAGTGCAGACAAGATAGTCAGCGGTTCGAAGCGATTCAAAAAGTGCGGATTCGAATGCTCATTGATATACAAACCGTCAGCGATGAACACAAAATCCAATTTTCCCGCTTCTGCGATTTGTGCTTGCTGCTGATAGTAAGCCAGATTCACGCTGGCATCATTCGCAACGTCTGGGTGTCTCCACAGTGACATACTGTTTCCGACACCGCTTATATTAGCTCCTAGCTTTAATTTCCTTTGTTTTCCCATGCTGACTCCCCCTCTAAACTATGCTTATCGAATAAGTCGGAATTAAAATATTAGTGCGTTACTTTTTCCTTCACATAACGGTTTGTTGGATACGGCAGGCCCAGATTGCCGCGAAGCGTATCGGCTTCATACTCCGTCCGATAAATGCCGCGTTCTTGCAAGATCGGAATGACCAAATCCACAAAATCATTCAGCCCGTTCGGAACGCCTGAACCCACAATAAAGCCGTCTGCTGCTCCGCTCTCAAACCACGTTTGAATGCGATCGGCAATTTGAATTGGCGTGCCGATGAAAAGCGGACGAGGCGTTGCCGCTTGCAAAGCAACTTGACGCAAGCTAAGCCCTTGCTCTTTGGCATTGTGCTTAATGCGGTCCGTTGTGCTCTGGAAACTATTCTTCCCTAGCTCGCCTAGATCCGGGAATGGCGCATCGACCTCATATTGCGTAAAATCATGATGCTCGAAATATCTTCCGAGATAAGCAAGCGCTTCTTCAATCGTCACCAGATTGGCGACTTCCTGATATTTGCGTTCCGCCTCCTCCTCCGTCGCACCAATGATAGGTCCGATACCTGGCATCACAACGATTTCATCCGGATTACGGCCGAAACCTGCCGCTCTTCCTTTCACATCGTCATAGAACCGCTTGGCGTCATCCACTGTCGGATGTCCGGTAAAGATCGCGTCAGCCTCTTTGGCTGCTAGATTTTTACCATCTTCCGAAGAGCCTGCTTGGAAAACAACCGGTCTGCCCTGTTTGGATCTTCCGATATTCAGCGGACCTTGTACTGAGAAGAAGTCTCCTTTATGATCCAAGCGATGAAGTTTCTCAGGATCGAAGAAGACGCCTGATTCCTTATTTCGCACAAATGCGTCATCTTCCCAGGAATCCCATAAACCTTTGGCCACTTGCAAATATTCGGAAGCAATCCGGTAGCGCTTCGGATGATCGGGATGCTCCTCAAGCTTCTTATTGTAATTGAGCGCAGAGCCTTCAAGCGGTGAAGTCACGACATTCCAGCCAGCTCTGCCGCTGCTGATGTGATCTAAGGATGAAAACTGTCTGGACACTGTGAAAGGCTCGCTATAGGAAGTCGATAAGGTTCCGACTAGCCCTATCTTGGAAGTTACAGCCGCTAATGCGGATAAAATGGTGATCGGTTCAAACCGATTGAGAAAGTGCGGAATCGATTTATCATTAATGAATAATCCATCTGCGATAAATAGGAGGTCAAATTTACCAGCTTCCGCTTTCTCGGCTTGCTGCTTGTAATAGGGAAAGTTCACACTGGCATCAACAACAGCTTCAGGATGCTTCCACGATGACATATTACCTCCAACACCATGAATTATGGCGCCGAGTTTCAATTGTTTTGTTTTGGACATTGTAATTCCTCCTCAATGGTTAGACAGTCTGTTCCGAGAATGCTTCTTGCAAAAGAACAATCGCACGCAGTCTTTCTTTGAATTCCTTCATGGCAACCGTAATGATCACTTCATCTAACTCATATTTCTCTTGCAAATGGAGCAGTTTCTTTCTAACGGTCTCCTTGGAGCCGTGAATAATGTTCGCTTGTTTCTCCTCGATCGTATAAGGCTCACCGGACTGTTTGCCGAATTCCTCGGCTTGCTCGGCCGTTTTGACGGTCACGCTGCGGCCGCTTGCCAGATGAACTTTCGTATTAACGATACCTGCGGCAAGCGCCTCGGCTTCTTCATCGGTATCTGAGATAATCACCGATACAGCTAGCAATGCCTGCGGCTTCGCGACTGCATCAGCCGAGAAATGCTCCCGGTACGAGGTAAAGGATCGTTCAATGATCGATTCGTCCCCTGTAATGAATTGTGCGAACACATAAGGGATCCCGAGGCTGGCAGCCAGCTCCGTGCTTGTGCCTCCTCCTCCCAACAAGAATAGTTGGGCGGGCTCGTCGGGTTGGGGCGCTGCTTTGACGCCATAAAATTCATGATTTTCATCTAGTGAATGATGGATATATTGATTTAACAGCCCGATTTTCTCGGCCAGGGTTGGACCTTGGCCTGTGAATTCTTGCTGTAATGCCTGCGTCGATCGGGGCAGCCCTCCCGGTGCTCTGCCAATTCCCAAATCCACTCTGCCCGGCGCCAGAGAAGCAAGCACATTGAAGTTCTCTGCCACTTTATAGGGGCTGTAGTGCTGCAGCATGACACCGCCCGAGCCAATCCGAATGCAATGTGTTTGAGCTAATAAGTAGGAAATGAGCACTTCTGGCGATGAGCCCACAACGGTCTCGGAGTCATGATGCTCAGACACCCAGAATCGATGATACCCGAGCGCTTCCGCTTGCTTCACTAATTCTATCGTCTGTTGAAAAGCATCCTCAGACGTTTGATGTTCCGCGATTGGAGATTGATCCAGAATACTTAATCGAATACCCACATCGTCCCCCCTCACAAACAATAATCTATAATTCCAATTGGTTTTGTCGGTATTAGTACTTACTGTAACACCGCTCCTAAGAGCGGTCAATTTGGTATTAGGTTGTTCTATTGTAAGATAGAAATGTTCTATGCAAGCCTATTTGGCTAAATGATTTGTTTGACTGCGTCCAAACAGACCGGCGAGAAGTCAACGGCTGATTCTTTGAGGGAAATAAGGTTCGTACGCAAAGATAACCCGCCTAGCGCAGGAACATGGATCGGCACAAGCAAGCCTTCCTCTACTTCTTTGCGCGCACAAAGATTAGGCAAGAAGGATATGCCCATCCCTTTGACAACCAGCTTCTTGGCGGTCTCCAAATTATCGATCTGGTAATCGATATTGGGCGGATGATCCAATGCCGCGAATAATCGGTGAATTTTCATCCAGTCCAATGAACCGCATTCAAAAAAGACAAGTGCTTCACGGCTTACGTCCTCAATCGTAATATGCTCTTTACCCACAAAGGGATGTCCTTGATGCACGAAAAGCCGGATCGGGTCCTCATAGAATCCCGTACAATCGACATGCGGATGCGTCACATTGCGCACAAAACCGATATCAAGTTCTTTATTAAGCAGCTTTTCTAGAATAACCTCTGTCGGGGCTGTCGTTAGTTTAATTTGAAGATTGCGATACTTCTTTTTGATAATCGGAAGAATATCGGGGATGACATAGTTGGAAACCGAAACCGTGCTCCCTATTCTCAGCTCATTGGGGGCGGCATTCAAGTTGAGCAACTGCTGCTTTCCCTTCTTATACGTTTGAAGAATTTGCTGCGCATAGGGCAAGAACTGCTTGCCTTTGTCCGTAATCGAAAAGTTCCTGCCTTCTCGTTCAAAAAGCAGTGTATTTAATTCCCGCTCCAAGGATTGAATTCGGGCCGTTACCGAAGGCTGAGATAAGAACAATGCATCCGCTGCCTTGTTGAAGCTGTTAAAATGGATGACATAGACGAATGCTTCAATGTTTTCGATGTTCATGCCTGCTAATCTTCCTCTCTCGGTTAAGCGACTACGAACTATGTGATAAGACGTTTGTGCTCAGGCGCTCACCACTTTGCAAGTGAATGGATACTTGTTCGAAAGCTTCCTGTGCATCCGCTCCGTCCAACTGCAGCAGAATCGCTGATTTGGCGCCAAGCGACAAGCTTAGCGAAACAATGCCCAGCAAGCCTTTGGCATTCAGCATTTTCCCCTGCGACCCTACATAAATTTGGCACGAATAGCGATTGGCTATGCTCACAAAATCCAAGACACGATCGATCGTCCAAGGCTGATTCATTGAAAAAGTCCACTCGATTCTCATGACATTTCCTCCTATACTAATAAACAATCACAATTAAAAAGGAGGCACATCCATCCCTTTTAGGATAATGCACCTCCAGTTGTCTGGTTTTGTAGATGGCATGGTTCCATGATTACTATTAAAAAATGGGAATCCTGTAGGTATCCCCCTCATCTGAGTACAGCAGCGCCTCCGAGCTGAACAGATCAATTTGGTGCGGTGCATGCTGGATTGAGGCTAACGTGATCTTATTTTGTTTCAATGCGGACAATAAGGACGGGATCAGCTTCATATCCGTGCCGATCAGGTTCACGACAACGGGAACGTCATTATAGGAAATGTTCGTACTGTTCATTTGGCATAACCACCTTTTGGAATCGTTGACACTGCCGATGCTGTGCCTTGTCGTTTTTGGGATATCGCCTTTTGTATACATGTATGTTCAAGTGCCAAATCGGTAATCGCGGCTTGTTTATTAAGCAGTTTAATGGAGTCCAATAAGAGTCCCATGAATTACACCTCCGTTTTTTTAGATAAAAAAAGCATGGATAGTAGCATCCACGCTTCCGGTTTTCCGGTCAGAATTAGATTAGATCAAATATTGTTAAATTCCAATGAGTTTACTTGGTTTTATGAATGTAAATGAATTGTAGCACCCCCGCCCAATAATTGTCAACCGTGGGAATGCAGAAAGATAAGGATTGGGCAAATCCTCTATTTGGCATTCCGCACACCAATTATCGACATCCATGCAGAAATTCAACTAATCTGGACTAATTTGTCGTCATCAAAAGAAGACAATTTCTATCATTTTACACCTCTACCAAAATGCAGTGATTGGTGGTAGTTTAAGAGATACACCAAAGCGAGGGAGAGATCAGTATGAGAACGATCTATGAAAATTACCGTGGTTTTAAAATTAGCAAACAAGAAAGCATATATAACGCCGAGTTCTCCGACCGAATTGTATTCAGCAGGTGGCAGTTAAGCCAGGTTCTGGATACCGTTGATAATTTTGTTGAGGTCACAGAAAACAGCCAGGATAGGCGTTCGGAGGATCATCCGGAGCCTGGGTTGCCGCAGAATTAATGATTTTCATGGAGATGAGAGCCTCCTGAGGCTCCTAACTCCATGAAAAAGCGTATATCGAAGCGATTGTGACTTCATTGGCTAAGGGGCTATTTCAGTCCGCTCTCATCCGTTAAAGCCGGAAGCACAAGACATGCCCGCACGCCTTGCCCTTCCCTTAGAGAGTAATGCAGGCCATAATGCTCGCCGAAGTGCAGCTGAATCCGCTTTTGCACATTAATAATACCGAAGCCGCGACTGTTTTCCTTGCCTTTCAAGATTGCATTGAGCATCTCAACATTCGCTTGACGATACCCGTTGTCTTCAATGCTGATTATAAGTCTCTCGTCCGCTTTGCGCACTTTAATCCATAGTTCTCCGTCCTGACTCATATTTTTAATCCCATGCAGAATGGCATTTTCGATAATCGGCTGGAGGATTACTTTGGGAATCAAATAGTGCTTGGCCTCCTCTTGCATATCCCAATGCACCTGAAAAGCATATTCGTACCGGAACAACTGCAAACGAACATAAGCCTCCGCATGATTCATTTCTTCCATAACAGGGATGAGCAGCTTCCCTTTGCTAAGCCCGATGCGCATAATCAGCGACAGATCTTTAATCATCTCCGCTGACTCCGAGGCCCCTTCCATGAGGGTATGCCAATACACCGATTCCAGCGTGTTGTACAGCAGATGAGGATTAATTTGCGTGTGGAGTATGGATAATTCAATCTCCTTGTGCTTCAATTCGAGCTCATATTGATCATAAATAGTCTGATTCAAGCGATCCGTCATGCGGATAAATTGATTATTCAGCAGCACGATCTCATTCTTGCTATCTGAGTGCAGGGCAATCGCCAGCGGTCTGCCTGGATGATACGAATTCGTAATCCGCGCCAGTCGCGATATCGGCTTCAGGATCGACTGGATGAAGTACATACTGGCCAAAATCAAAATCAAGAAATAGATAAACATAATGAGATCAACAAGACGCTGTACACTGATGTGATCGCTGATAATAGACTGAACCGGCACGCGCATAAGCAGCTTTGTATTCGTGTTTTCGCTCGTATGCAGCACGCACATGAATTCGACGCCATCGGCCTCCTTGAGCTTATACACACCTTCCGTTTTGTCCGCAGGCACAAAGGCTTTGGCGCCTATCGGGAATCTATCCGTGTTCGTGGCAAGGACAGTATTGTCATTTTTCAGCATCATCACTTCCCCATCCGCATAGCGATCGAAGGGAGTAAAATCCATCTGCAGCGGCGTTTCGATACCGGACACAGCCAAATAGCCGATGACGCCCTCGCCGTTATATATGCTGTTCAATTGCCGCAAATAAGCCACCGTTTGTTGGTTGTAGGGATTATATCCGAATTTATCAATTACGCTGATAACCCCTTTGCCCTTGGCTTGACTGACTTCCTTAAACCAAGAGAGCGCATTCAGATTCGTCGAATAAAAAATACCATTATTCAGCAAGTCGGAATTAGGCACAAAAGAGTACTGCTTATCGGTATCTGAAAAAAAGAGCGAATAGCGCACGGCATTCGTCGAATAATTGCTCAAGTATTTGTCCAGCGCCTTAAACGTCTCAAATCGTTCGTACTCTGACGAGGTTGAAATACTGACCAACGACTGGATCTCCTGCGAGATCATAATCTTCTCTGTTTTTTCATCAAAATCGCTGCTTTCACGATCCAATGTCAGATGACTGCCCTCCACCAGTTGCAGCAAGGCATTGCCTACTTGTTCTTCGGTAATCGATTCCAATTTCTTGGCGACAAGCAAATCCAGGACCAAGATTGGAATAACGACGAATAGAATCAGCAGAACGATCAACTTTTTCATCAGGTTCATATTTCGCAGCCTGTTCAGCATGTGGGCATACCTTCCTTTCAAACCAAATCATCGGAGATGGCGATCCGTGCCAAGCCCTGTACATCTAGCTTCGCTATAACGGAAGCATTCTCCTTTACGCCAAAGAGAACGCCTTCAGAATAGACATTCTGAGGGGCGTTCTTTGCCTTACCCTTTCACTCCGGACACGGATAAACCGCGAATAATAAACTTTTGGAAAATAAGGAAAAAAAGGATCGGCGGCGCCATCGCCATGGTCAAAATCGCGAATCGCACACTCCATGGAATGACCGACGTAGAATAAATCACATATCTGTAAATCCCTGTCGCGAGCGGATACATGCTCTTCTCGGTCATCACAATGCTGGACCAGTAGAACTCATTCCATGTCGTCGAAAAAGTTAACATCAACAGCGTACCAATGATAGGCGTAGAGAGCGGAACTGCGATCCGGATAAATGAACTAAACTCGCTTGCACCATCGATTCGGGCAGCTTCCAGGATTTCTTTATGGATACCATCGAAGAAGTTTTTGAGCAGCAGCATGAAATAGGCATTCGCTGCGGCTGGCAGCCAGAAAGCCCAGTACGTATTAATCATCCCTAAGCTTTGCAAATTCAGGAAGTTAGGAACGATATAGGTTGCTGGCGGGATCAATAATGTGGAGAAAAAGAAAAGCGTGATGATTCGCTTGAAAGGAACCCGCAGATGAGAAAGCGCGTACGCGGCTAATCCGATCAACAGCAGTGAACACACAACATTGCCCACATAAATGAAGATGGTGTTCTTCAAGAAGGTCAGCAGCGGCAGATCGAACCCGCTCCAGGCATCTTTGTAGTTCGTCCAAATCCAGTTTTTCGGAAAAAAGGTTGGTGGAAAGGAGAAAAATTCTTCCCGCGTTTTGAGAGAACCAAAGAACGTATTAAAGAAGGGATACAGCGTCGTAATCGCAATCGCGATCATGATCAGAATCATCAAGAAGTAGCCGACTCTGACAGTCCCCTTTTTCATATCATAATTCGAAATAATGCCCCGATCTGCTGGCTTCATGCCTTTTCCCCCCTACGCTGCATCAAGTTGTAGATAACGGACAACAACACTAGGAAGAAGAACATCAAGCTCCCCATCGCGCTCGCTTTGCCAAAATCAAGATCGCGGAATGCGGTATGGTTCATCCACAGCAGATACGTCAGTGTCGCGTTGTTAGGTCCTCCGTCCGTCATGGACAATTGCGCCTGGAAGTTCTGTGACGTTGTGATCACTTGGAGCAGCAAAAGCAGCATCATCAACGTTTTGATGCTCGGCAAAGTAATGTGGCGAATCCGCTGCCACACGCTGGCGCCGTCAATCTCAGCCGCTTCGTACACATCTCTCGGGATGCCGACGACAGCCGCAATATAGATGAGCGTTGCTGAGCCGAAATTTTGCCACGTTTCCAACAAAACAATTGAAATCGTAGCCATCTTGGGGCTGAAGAATTCAATTTTGGATAAGCCAATTGTCTGCAGAAGACTGTTGATTGGGCCTACAGCATCAAAAAACCACTGCCACATCCCATAAAGCACAATAGCCGGAACCGCGCTTGGCAAATAACCGATAATGCGAGCTGCTCCCTGAAACCATTTCAATTCAGTGATAATGATCGCAATTAATGGTGGTATCCAGAAACCGAGTACAATACCTAAAATCATATAATACAGGGTGTTTTTTATCGAAGTAAATAAAAGGCTGTCTTTGAAGATGCTTACGTAATTGTCCAGCCCAATAAAATGATTGCCATCCACGAAATCAATCGTATAAAAGCTGTAAAAGATCCCTTTGAAGATGGGCACCCATAGAAAAATAATAAACAACACAATCTCCGGAAGGATAAACAGCGTTCCCCATAAATACCAGTTCATTTTCTTCTTGGCAGCACGCTGGGCTGCAATTGGTCTTACGCTCAGCTCTGTCTCCATCTTGAACACTCCTTATAAAATCGGACCTAAACCGGTAAACGGCTTAGATCCGCTGTTCCCGTCCTTATTCGACCTTCACTTTATCAAAAACTTCGGTTTGAACTTTGTTGGAAGCTTCTTCCAGTGTCTTTTTCAAATCAACATCTTTTGTTGTGAACACTTTTTGAATCACGTTAGCGAGCTCTGTGTAGTACTTTTGCGCTTCGTACTGAGCTTCTGGTTTACCGTCCCAAAGGCTGATCAATTGCGGATCATATTTGAAAACGTTATCGTATTTAGCCAACAAATCCGTGTATTTTTTACCGAAATCGGAAGAATCCTTCCAGTAGTTGATCGGTTGCGGGATGTAAACACGATTTTTGCCTTTGCGATCTTCGATTTCCTTCTTCGTGGAGTTCAAGAAATCGTCTGTGAAGTACTCATCTGTAATCCATTTGAACGCGACTTGCTGTTGGTCTTTATCGCTTTTTGGATTGATAACACGGTAGTTGCCGCCAAGCACGCCTGTATGTTTACCGCCTTTGGTAATGGAAGGCATTGGGTAGACAACAAGATCCTCTTTGCTGATGCCGCCCTCGTTAATGGCTGTATCTGCTGCATTGCCGCTTCCGCACATGACCATCGCACCGCGACCTTGCGAGAAGGCATTCAAAGCATCCCCGTAGCCAAGCGCCCAGTTTTGCGGGATCAAGTTTTCATCCTTGAGTTTTTTGTAGAATTCAAGCGCTTTCAAACCAGCTTCGGAATTAAATAGTCCAACGACTTTGCCATTATCAAGCTTTTGAACATCCCCGCCTGCGGCATAAAGGAAATTCGTCCAGTTCCAGCCTGCCTCAGGACCTTTCCCCATTGGGATGAAACCGGCAATGCCCTTGGCTGGATCATTGATTTTTCTGGCCGCTGTCAACAGATCGTCCCAAGTCCAATCCATAGGCGGAAGATCCACGCCTTTTTCTTTGAACAATTTCTTATTAAGCGTAATCGTCATCACGTAGCCATCGATTGGCACACCATACGTTTTACCGTTCACGACAAATGGTTTGGACAGTAGATCATTCATATCCTTGGCGTGTTCCCAGCTATTGATAGAATCCGTAATATCGGCTACCCATTTCTTGTCGACAAGCACTTTCCCCTCTGTTGCATACGTTGTATATTCCGTTGGGGCACTGTTCGAGGCCATTTTGATACCAATTTCCAGCGGATTGTACTGCCAGTCATCCTTCTTGAAATCGACCGTCGGGAACTTGGCTTTGAAGCGGGTGATACGCTGATCTAATTGATCATTTTTTTCCTTTTGATCCGGCTTGAAGCCTTGTGCTGTAATCGTCACCTTCTTGGCCGCAGGAACGGTTGTAGCTGCGGTTGTGCTCCCCGCCGTTGCTGCCGGGCTAGGACTTGTTGTCGTGGTGGTTGAGTTCGTGCCGCATCCGGCCAATAGGACCGTGAGCGCAATTGCGCCTAGTGCAGAAGCGTTTCTTTTTCTCATGTGTAGTTCCCCTTTCAATCGTTACCTTATAAGTTTGCTGCTACAATTTCGATTATAAAGGGAACGGACTTGACAGGCGATGTGTGGTATTACGCTAATCATGTCACATGTTACGGTCCCGTTTGCTTCACTTCGGAAATATTCATGCCAAAATGCTTTTTGAAAATTTTGCTAAAATGTTCCGGCGATTCGTAACCGATTTCCTCAGAAATTTCGTATCTGCGCTTATCCGTGGTGAGAATTAATTGTCTGCCTTTCTCCATGCGCAGCTGGGTAACATAGTCCCAAATGTTGATCCCCATCACTCTTTTAAACAAATAGCTTAAATAATTCGGGCTCAAATGAACCGCATCCGCAATATCTTGCAGCTTGAGGCCTTTGTTGCTGAAGTGACCTTCAATATAGGTTTTAGTTTCATAAACAATGCGATTGTTCGCTTCATCCACTTGCGTGTTGGATAAATTCTGTTCATTCGTTGTTTTGCCAATATCATCAATGTAGAACATGTAGTGCCCTTTATTGGTCTCGCTCCATGCCAAACTCTCCGTCGCTTCCTGATAAATAACTGGCCACTCCGTCACACCCTCGCGAATCCGGCTGATCCCGATCTGACATTTGACGTTGACGTATTTCTGCAAATTGGTATGAATCATTTGGGCCACCATCAGGAGTTGGTTAATGCTCTGGGTTCCCCGATTCTCCTCTTCTGGGATTTGCATCAGCAGCGAAAACGTTGAATTATGCGTGTTGAACAAGAGATGACACCACTGCTTGGCTGTCTCCTCGATGATATTCAAAGCGGCATATTTCAACAAACTGCGATCCTTGAGCGTGGCGATTTCCTCATCGTGGATACCGCCCCGGCTGAGCGATAACTTGATCACCAGCATGCTATAGAAGCTTCCTGTCATGCGATTTCCCAGCTTCTCCATAATGGCCGGCACTTCGGAAGCATGCAGGGTGCTGGTTACAAGCTCATTCAGATAATAATTCAGCTCCAGTGAAATATGCTCCGGCAGACCGCCGCTGCCTTCCCAATTGGAGAAATGCTGCTGCTTCTCTTCCTTCTCCTTCAGCAGCTTCGCAGCTACATTGACCAGGTGAGGCGGCGTGATCGGTTTAACCAAATACTCCTTAGCGCCGAAACGAATCGCTTTCTGGGCATATTCAAATTCCCCATGAGCGGATAAAATAACAATTGGAATCGACGGATCTTCCATAAATATATTTTCAATGAGCTCAATGCCATTCATTTTCTCCATTTGGATATCCGTGAACACCAGATCAATTTTCTCTAAATGAATAAAATCCAACGCCTCAAATCCGTTATACGCGATGAATACTTCCCCAATATCCAGCTTCGATTGCTTCAATATGGTAGCAACGCCTTTACAAATCATCGGTTCGTCATCCACAACCAAAATATTAACCATGCGGCCACCTCGTCATTCTTTTATGCATCAATCCTATTCTAGTGTACAACATGTGGCGCTGAACAGGTTTAATATTACGTTTATTGTGTCTGATATATGGGAGGTGACAGTATTGGTGTCTGGCGCGCCTAATGAACTCAATGCCCCTTATATGACCAAAATTGGCTCATTTAAAGAAATTACGAACTGGAGTGACGTTATTCCACGCAAAAGCTGACTTTCCCGCTCCTAAGTAACGCTTTAGCACCGCTTGAATTCATTAGAAAAATTGCGAGGCCATTTTCTCCCTTTTAACATGTTTGCAGTTCGTTAGATCAATGAGCCATTAGTTCAGTGAGCTCGCTGTTCTCCCACTTAGCGCGTTTGCAGTTCGTTAGCGTCGCTTTGCTGGGATCTCTGCTCTTTTTTGGCTCAGGGAGTCCGCGTCCGCGTTCAGCCAAATGTGCCGTAATTGAATTGGTGTCTGGCGCGCCTAATGAACTCAATACCCCTTATATGACCAAAATTGGCTCATTTTAAGAAATTACGAACTGGAGTGACGTTATTCCACGCAAAAGCTGACTTTTCCGCTCCTAAGTAACGCTTTAGCACCGCTTGAGTTCGTTACAAAAATTGCGAGGTCATTTTCTCCCTTTTAACATGTTTGCAGTTCGTTAGATCAGTGAGCTCGCTGTTCTCCCACTTAGCGCGTTTGCAGTTCGTTAGCGTCGCTTTGCCGGGATCTCTGCTCTTTTTTGGCTCGCGGAGTCCGCGTCGGCGTTCAGCCAAATGTGACGTAAACTCTATTGAATTGGTGTCTGGCGCGCCTAATGAACTCAATACCCCTTATATGACCAAAATTGGCTCATTTTAAGAAATTAAGAACTGGAGTGACGTTATTCCACGCAAAAGCTGACTTTTCCGCTCCTAAGTAACGCTTTAGCACCGCTTGAGTTCGTTAGAAAAATTGCGAGGCCATTTTCTCCCTTTTAACATGTTTGCAGTTCGTTAGATCAGTGAGCTCGCTGTTCTCCCACTTAGCGCGTTTGCAGTTCGTTAGCGTCGCTTTGCCGGGATCTCTGCTCTTTTTTGGCTACTTATGCTCCTTTCCCCGCTGGTGGCGGGTAGGAGAAGCACTTATCTTCGTCTTCGAAGAACAACCCAGCCTGCGGCTAGGTTGTTTGCGGTTGCGGTTGCGGTTGCCGTTGCGGTTGGGTTGCCGTTGCAGTTGCCGTTGCCGTTGCAGTTGCAGTTGCGGTTGCGGTTGCCGTTGCCGTTGTAGTTGCCGTGGCGGTTGCCGTTGCCATTGCGGTTGCGGTTGCCGTTGCGGTTGCCGTTGTAGAAAAAGGACCGCCAGGGCAATCCTGACGGTCCTTTCCTCTCATTATGCCGCACTCTCGCGGAACGTAGATCACTTATTCCGACGTTTCCCTCTCAAATCGGGTGATCACTCGAACACGCACACTACATCAATTTCATAAGCAGCAGCAAACGCTGCAAAATGACAGTCGCCTCTGCGCGAGTGGCATTCGCGCCCGGATCAAGAATGGTCGCTGATTTGCCTTGGATAATGCCGTTGGATACGACTTGGGCCACAGCTTCCTTGGCCCAAGTGCTGATAGCCCAGGCATCTGTGTAGGCGGAGAGATCCCGCGATGCTAAATCTCCAGGCGTTCCTGCCCGAAGCTTCCAGGCGCGTGTAACCATGACAGCCATCTCTTCGCGCGAAATGGATTGATTCGGCCGAAAGGTGCCGTCATCGTACCCGCTGACAAGTCTGAATTGGGCTGCTGATTGGACAGCTTCATGATACCAGTCCGCAGGCTTGACATCACCAAAACGGGAACTGCCAGCCGTACTTGCCGTCAAGCCAAGAGCACGAACTAGAAGTGCCGAGAATTCGGCTCTCGTAACCGCCTGATCAGGTGCAAAGAGGGCATCTGTTTGGCCATTAACGATGAGCTTCGAAGCGAGCAGCTCAATGTCTTTTTGCGCCCAATGACCAGCAAGATCGGCAAAAGAACGCTTTTGCTGAATAACGGTGTAGATGGAGTTGCTTGTGCTGTGAATGGTAACCAGCGTTTGCCCGTTATCCTTACGGAATACGGCAGGAACGTAACGGAACTCACCGTTCTCAGGTTGATAGATAGCCGCTGTTGTAGTCGCCCCATCGACGGAACCTTCAAGCTTCAAGGTACGTGTAACATAGCTATCACCAAAATAATTCAATGAGATCGTTTGACCACCGCTAACAAGGGTTATTTCAAATCGAACCGGATTGCCAAGCAGTTGACTCTTGTGGTCAATAGCGCTTTGTTTAATCTTGTTCGACTCTGCCTCGGATACCTTCTCTATCGTCACTCTAAGAATACCGCCTGCTGACTGCAGCAAATTAAGCTGTTCAACAGTTAGCAGTTTGGAAATGTCTAAAGGCAGTTCGTAACTCACATCCAAATGCTTGAAAATAACATGAGCCCCTGGCAGTTTGGCTGCTGCTTTTAACAAGGAAGCAAGCGTCACTTCGATTTCTACAGTCGCGTTGGTCGATCCACTCGAAATCTCAATTAATTGTTGCTTATTCGCAATAGCGTCATTTAGCACTTTGTCATCGATCTTCACGACAATTGGTGCTGCTATCGATCCCCCACCTCCGGAGCTTTGACCCGGTTGATTAGGAATGATCGGCGTTTCAGGATGTGTGCTGGAGAAACCATTTCCTGTTTCCACAAGGGTCAAATTCGTCCCCGCACTATTGGCCACATCTTGAACTCCAGCACCACGAATAATGACATTGTCTACTTGGACAGATCCCGTTATCGTACTCGCTGCTTCCAATCCATTCGTACCTGCTTTGTCGATCACATTATTTTTGAAGAGCACTTTGCTTACAGGTGATGTTCCTTGGATCGAAATGCCCTGGTAGGTGTTATCCAGCATGACATTGTCTTGAATAAGCACGTCGCTATCGATCGCTTTCGTATCCGCATAAACCCAAATCGCTCCAAAGTTGCTGTTCAGTCCTGCATCACGACTGCCTGTGCGAATGAGTGTATTGCGTTCCACGCGGGTTGTTCCACGGAACGGTGTAAGCGGACTAAAGCGTGTAGAGACCGCAATACCGCCGCCTAAGCCAATGGTATCTTTCAAAATATTATCAGTCATTTTGTTGTCTTTACCGCCGAACACGACCATATTATTAGACAACCAAGGCAGTTGTACCGTGTCAAAGCGGAATGTATTATTTTCCGTGAAATCATCCGGATAAGCGCCTTTGATGACCGTAGACCACATCGCCAGTCCATCGTCCCCAGCATAGCGCACATTGGACTGCTCCACCATGCTGTTCTTCGTATTCGTGCTAAAGTTAATGCCATCTGCCATAAGATTGCGCATTCTTAAACCGCCTACATAGAACTCATTGGTGTAGTTGTTGCTGTTTAACCCATAGGCAAGCTGAGGTCTGGCAATCCACATGCCTGTTTTGGTGTGTTCGATCCAGACATGCTGAACCGTGGATCCGGTGCCGAACGCGCCTTCAAAAGCATTCGTATGCGCATCGTCCCTACGTACGTTAAGCTCACCGTCAATGGTCAAATCATACACGCTGATGCGGCTGCCGTTGGCGAAAAACTTAGCGCCCTTCAGCGTTGTATACCACATCCCCGCACCGCGAATGGTAATGTCATCCAAGATGAATAACTGGGTGGTATCTTCTTCGCCGTCTTTTAGGGCAGCGTCAATGCTGCCATGGTCATTGGCAAGATTGAATACACCTGCTGGTATCCAAACGCCTTTGTGCTGCGCCTTGCCAGCAGTTATCGCATCCTTCAAGGCTTGTGAATCGTCCTGCCCGTCATTCGCTACAGCGCCATAATCCGTTATTGAGAGGAATCCGCTTGGCATCGGATATGCCGTCTCTGGCGCTTGTTCCAACTCAATCAAGTCGATGACATAAGGACTGACACTGGAGCCATCATCTTTTTGGAGTTTAATCGTGTCACCAGCCTGCACCTGACCGATTAAAGCATGAATCTCATCAAAAAAGCGATGAGCACTCCCTTGCCCTGGATCGTTGGACCACGGATAGTTGCCGTACTCCCAAGCATAACGCGAAGTTAAATCCAGATCTTTTATTTTCACATTGTTGATGTAAAGACCCAACTTGCCATCCATGCCCGCTCCATCCGCGCTATCGGAAAGCGAATAACGCAGGACGAGCGAGTTGGCTTTTTGAGCTAATTGGAATTCGACAAACTGTCCGTTTTGCTCCAATTGCACCGCTTGCCGGCCGGACGCTTCCGTCGCGAGTTCTCTGTAAACTCGGGATGGTCCGATCAATTTGCCGTTTGTCCGGCCAAACTCAGCTTCATATGTCGTATAAGGCTCAATAGCCCCACGATAAGGTTTGTTCACGGCATTATGCACAGTCAAGCGATCCAGCAGCACATGACCGCTGTCACCAGCCAAAAATTCAAATGAAACGGAGTTGTAACCAGCACGCAAGGGGAGCGTCACTTCCACATCCTGCCAACCAGATGTCGCGGACAAGATTAGCTGCTTGATTTTCAAACCATTGACCACAAGCGTTAGTGTTTGATTCGCAGCCGTTGGATTTGCATACCGAATAGTTGCTTGATATGCTGCAGTTTCTTGCGCATTCACAGCCAATATCGCTTTAGCCCCGACAGTCGCGAATTGGTCGAGATATCCGGTACCAGTGAAAGACGCAGCATCCGCTGCCACCACAACGCCACCGCCAACAAAAGCACTCTCGGCCTCGTAGACGGCATCACCAATTACGGGCTCAAAAAGCCATTGCGCGGAATCAAGCCGCCCCTCTATTTCACCATGTTTGACGGATGAGGCCTCACCGAATAAATGGTGTGCATTGCCTGTATTTCTAATCTGCTTATAGCCAAGAAAATCGTCCACAACCCATTGGTTGTTCAAATTCGGGACATCCGTGGTACTGCTTACAACGCCATCTGTCCCGCTAATTGCTTGCAGCAAATGACCTGTTGCTCTGTTCTTGAGCAGCTTATGTCCATTGTAGTCCTGAAGAAGCCACTGCGTGCTGGCAGATGCCTCACCATCAACGTTTGCAACGCTCGACAACACCCCCTGTGATTCCTGAATAAGTCCATGTGTCGCTTTATTGCGAATCCGAATAAAATTGGAATCATCGATAACAGGTGTGGCTGTGTTGTCATTGCGAACCTCCGATTGATCCGGCACAATGAACGGCAGCTTAGCCTCCTCGAACATCCATTGCAGCTTCTTCTCATTGCCGCCAGCATTGCGGGCGAATAATCCTCTTTCCGGGTACCCTGCGTTGTTCACCACATTTAAATACTCATCGCTGAAAGCCCCATTGTTGCTGCGAATCCAGAACTTGCCTGCACCGGCGATGTCTTCAATGATCCATTGCGAGGTTTGGGCGTCGCCGCTGGCTTGGGAAGCAATGAATTCATAGGCAGTATTCATGGTCATATAGTGACCTGTCACCGCGTTTTTGAAACGCTGCACCCCATCAGCAGACTCGATGATCCAGTACGAATAGCCATCGTTCACAGCAGATGAGCCGTACATCACAATCCCTCTGTTGTTTTCGTAGAGATATTTTCCATTGTCTACATTCTTAATTCGCTTCTGTCCGAATGGGAGCTGTGGCGGCAACGTTACGGTTTCTACAGCAAATAAGGCGCTATCCGTATTGCCCTTCACTTTACTTACTTTGAAGTCCTGCGTGTTCACATCTGCATAGATGTAATGGGCTTTCGTCCATCCGCTTTTGAAAGTTACATAACCAGGAACACTGGACTGCTCAATACTCCAATTCGCGCTAGCCCAATTAGTCGCTATCGTTTGATAAGTAATCAAAGCGTCAGGCGGTGAATCTTGGTCAATATGTGGAACCACATTTTCCAATGTAACCCCGTATCCAGTCTGGGCATTCACCAAATATTTATAAGTTGCGTCATTCTGCGATGGATTCAGGAACCATAGGGAAGCTAGATCGCTAGCGGGTTTATCCCCG
Source organism: Paenibacillus marchantiophytorum (assembly GCF_014640555.1). Taxonomy (GTDB): domain Bacteria; phylum Bacillota; class Bacilli; order Paenibacillales; family NBRC-103111; genus Paenibacillus_E; species Paenibacillus_E marchantiophytorum. Next base: position 410,370 of record NZ_BMHE01000001.1, read on the forward strand.
TATTTAAGCGAATGACTGCCATCTTCGTAGAGGTACTGATTTGTTGCTTTATTTTTAAAGCGAACTGGTTTCGGAACTCCCTCTGAGACCGGTACGAAGCGCCAATTCTTGCTTTGCCAGGCAGCGGGAATTTCGCTGTATTCCGCATATTTGATTACATTTTGCACATTGATAAATTTCTGATGATTGGGATCTTGATTCAGATCACTTACACTGTGAATCTGTTTCGTATTTCCATTAATCGTTTCAATGACCCAAATCGCGCTCTTCCAGCCATCCTCCACAGGCGTCACCCGCAAATGACCATTCACCGGATGTTCCATATTGATAAAATGGCCTGTGGCCCGATTCTTAATCCGCTTGCGTCCAGCGAACTTCTCAATCACCCAATGCGCGCGCTGATCGTCCTCTTGAACATTGCCGTATTTCAAATTCCCATCTTGATCTTCGAATAAAGTCAGGGAATTCCAGGCATTTGTAATTTGCACGAACTGTTCAACTCCAGCGATGACCGATGGGTCTTCGAAAAGCCACTGTGCGGCATCAGCGTCCGGGTTCACCGGACTGGACTGTGCGAATCCAAGACCATTCATAACATGCAAATAACTATTCGCATAAACTACACTCTGTACCGTCGCATAGTCATCATATTGTTTGGACGCTGCTATCGACCATTGACCGACCGCCAATCCGCTTGCGCCATCCAAGCTCTGCAAAGGACTGCCAGGCAGTGCGGCATTCGCTTCCGTCATGTAATGACCGGTGCCTACATTGCGGATACGCTTCTTTCCATTGAAATCTTCCACAACCCATTGATACACTGCGCCTGTAACGGTTCCTGCTGCCAAAGCGCCGTATTTCACAATGCCATGCTCTTCGAAAAGGTACTTATCACTCACTTGCTCCTTCGTATAATTCGCTATACGAACGGGCTTGTTCTCCGAAACCAGCTCGATGCGCCACTGCGCGTTGGCACGGTCCAGAACAGACCAATTGTTCGAACGAGCTGATGTATCTTCGAATTGTGTATTCAACACATAAGTTTGACTGCCGGCATCAATCTCATCGGTATCACCGGGGATGCGATCGGTTCCTTTGGCATAAACATTACTGAAGGTCAGTAAGCCCTCCGACGTTCCCTTAGCCATTATCCATTGGTTTTTGGTCGTGTTGGTCAGAGGAAGACCTTTAATCGGTGCCCATAGCGTTCCTTGCGTTATGTAATGTCCCGTTTGCTGATTTCTCAACCTGACGATTCGCGTGCCGCTTTCGCCATCCTTTACTTGCTCCACGATCCAGTAGCTGCTTCTGTCTTCCATAGGCAGCTTGGCAAATTTAATAATACCTTCCTGATCCTCAAGCAGGTATTTCCCTTCTCTGTACAAGTTGGAAATTCTTACAGGCACCTCGTCCGTAACCGGTTCAAGCTGCCACTGGGGACTATCGAATGCCGCGTTAATATCGCTGCTGACTTGCGCAAATCCGAGCTGATCTTCTTCATGAATAAAAAAATCCTGCGTAAGATCTGTTACACTCCGCATCGTGATAAATCGATCGCTAGTCCCGTTACGGAACTGCCACTGATCAGCTGCTGTGCTCACGGATACGGCTGCGCTGCGAAGCGCATCTCTTCTGACAGGCGAATTTCCCATCATCATGTAATGACCTGTCGAACGATTTTGAATCCGTTTGTAACCGCTGTTACCAGGCACATCTTCAATAACCCAATGAGCGCTTTGATCCGCTAAACTCGTCACCCCGTAACGAATCACGCCTTCGCGGTCTTCATACAAATAATTGCTCTGCCATTTATTTTTTATTTTCACATAAGTTGTCGCCCCACCTGATGAACCAAGAGCCCCTGTTTCATTCCGAACAGGCCCTTCCGCCGCGTGAGCATGACTCTGGAAAGGCAGCATGAGCAATATCGCCATCCAAATGAGAAGCAAACGTTTCAACTTCAACATAACCCTTTCATACCTCCAATGGATAGATAAAATGAGTTGCTATCTTCCAGTATATGGAGGCGCTTGCACCAGGACGATGTGTAATATTATGGAAATGATGTTCAACTTTACTGCTTTCTCTACGATGGCACAACCAAAAGAGGTTAGAGAGGCTGCGGTTTTGGAAGACTGTGTTGCGGGCAGTGCTGGATTGTGCTAAGCCTGACTGGTCTCCGGAGAGAACCTCTACCACGGTCCCACCCGCAGCACGACACCTCTGAGACCAATCCGGCCTTCTGGGCACTAGGCACCGCCGAAATTCCGGGTCGCCGAGAATTGCTCGAGTCAGAACTACACACCGAACCTCCATGCTGCCAAGCACGGCTTCCCCGCACAATTAATCTGCCTTGCCTCCGAGCACAGCCCTCACCACACAACACACCAAACCTCCATGCCGCCGAGCCCCGCTTCCCCGCACAATTAATCTGCTCAGTCGTCGCCAACTCATCTGCAATTTTAATGAACTGTATGATGCTTATACAGGGGAAAATGGCTACTTTGAAAATCTAATGAACTGAATTGGCGTTATCGAGTAGATTATAGGCGGAATGGAGATCATTTGGATGGAATAACACTTCGGGAATTCGTTAGATTTTCAGAAGGAGTTATTTTGATCAAATAACGGTTGTGGAGTTCGTTAGGGGGGCGGCTTGCCTCATGGTTCATTGACTTATTCGACGGCCTCAGTATCTGTGGTTAGAGAGGTAACCGCAAGTTGGATAACAGCGTTAACAGGCAGATCTGGGCAGTGCTTGGCCTACCGATCTCCGAGTACAATCGGGCCTTCCGGGCGCTGGGCACCGCCGAAACTCCGGGTCGCCGAGAAGCACTCGCGCCAAGACAACACCAAACCTCCATGCCGCCAAGCGCCGCCTCCCCGCACAATTAATCTGATGAGTCGTCGCCAACTCATCTGCAATTCTAATGAACTGTATGATGCTTATACAGGGGAAAATGGCTACTTTGAAGAAATAATGAACTCATTTAACGTTATCGAGTAGAATTTAGGCGGAATGGAGATCATTTGGATGGAATAACACTTCGGGGATTCGTTAGATTTTCAGAAGGAGCGATTTCAATCAAATAAAGGTTGTGGAGTTCGTTAGGGGGGGGGGGCTTGCCTCATGGTTTGAGGCAGCCCCTCTTCTTCGCTCCATATTAACTCAACTGTTTTTCACACCACTGTTTAACCATTTATAGGCCCCGGCAGCAAGCGCCGCCCCGATTAATGGCGCAAGAATGAATACCCACACCTGAGTAAATGCCGTGCCGCCCAAGATGATTGCAGGTCCAAGACTTCTCGCTGGATTAACCGATGTTCCTGTTAAGCCAATGCCGAGAATATGTACAAAAGTAAGCGTCAAACCAATCACAAGTCCTGCAATCGCGCTAGTGCTAGCGGAAGAAGTAACGCCTAGAATCGTATAAATAAATACAAACGTTAACACAATTTCCACCACGATGGCCATCAAATCGGTAATTCCGATTCCGTATCCAGCGCCAAAACCATTTTGCCCCAGATTAGTCACAGATTTGCCTGTTGAATGAATAATCCCGTACAGAAGCCCGGCCCCTGCAAAACCACCGATAAGCTGCGAGATGACATAACCAATAAAATCCTTCCCAGACAGCTTCCGGGTAAGCAGCATAGCGAAGGAGACGGCTGGATTAATGTGACACCCCGAAATCGGGCCAATCACATAAGCTAAAGCCACAATCGATAACCCGAAGGCAAACGCAATCCCCAAGTAACCAAGATTCCCTCCAGCTGTAGCAGCTGAGCCGCACCCGAATAGAACGAGAATAAACGTTCCCAAAAATTCTGCTGTGTACTTCTTTAATGATGAATTCAAAGTAAACCTCCTCTAATTTTGTTGTTTCCACTACTTGAACATGAACAGGAAATAGTATATGCCGTTCGATTAGACAAATGACATTTTTTCCCTCAAATTCACTCTACTTAATTAAACTGAACAATTAATGAACAATAAGCGTCTGAGTGCGCGCGCGGCAGACTGCGGCGCGGGGACCGCAGAGGCAGTGCGGCACGGTGCGCTGAACAGCAAAGATCACGCCCCCTCTCCCTGACCAGCGCACTAGTGGATACCCGTCCCGCTTTATCGGTTCAAACACAAAAAAGCTCCCATCGTCGCCGATGAGAGCTGGTACAGGAATGATTATTTCATTTGCTGCAATAAATTGACACGATAAGCTTCGCTTTCCAAACCTTGAATCTCTTTGTACTCTTCTTCCGTCAGCCTTCTAGGTTGACCAACAGATTTGGCGATCAAGTAAATTTTGGCGCTTTCTTCCATGACTTCTGTCCGGTAATAAGCTTCTCATAAATTTTTACCCGATGTCACAAGTCCGTGATTTTTGAGCAAAATCGAGCTGTATCGAGCTGCTTTTTCAGCAACGAGGTTAGCAAGTTTGTCTGTGGTTGGAACCACATACGGTACAAAAGCTACATCACCGACCAGTGCGGCTTGATCCGGGAACAGCATTGGAAGCTCGTCATCAACTAGCGTTAGAGCTATGCTTTTCTCTGCCATCAATGGTAGGTCTGATCCCAATCTTCGGAAACTCTTGCTTCCATCTGTAATCATTGTTCGCCATCTTGTTTCATCCTCCTTAAATTAGGGATTTTCCTGTTCTAACAGTAAAAAACCGCTTGCTTAGTCAAATTAGTAGAGTTATCGATAATTCAATTAAGACTAAATTACACCTTTTCTTAAAATAACATTGGCATATAGCGCCTTCTCGCTCGTAGCTACAATTGCATAGGCTTTCTTGGCACGTTCATAAAAGGCAAACCGTTCCACATATTCAATCGCAGGCACGGTGTGCTTGCTAATCAGATCTTCATACGTCTTCCAAATCGGAGTTTCAACCGGATCTCCAGGAACGACAGCCATTAAAGCAACTGGCTGTTCACTATAGGTATCCAGTGGATATAAGGATAAAACCGCTTCCAATAATTCTGGTACTCCATGCCCATCGCAGCGCAGCAAACGATTCGCATGGCTTGCAGCAGGGAAATTGCCATCAGCAATAATCAGCTCATCCCCGTGTCCCATTTCCATCAGCACCTTCAATAACTCCGGCGACAAGATGGACGGTATCCCTTTAAGCATATTCAAAACCTCCTTGTTATATGTTGTGTTATCGATAACTCAAAAATAACAACTTTAAGCCTTGCTGTCAATCCTTATTTTCTATACAATAGACAAATAGGAAGAGATGAAAAGGTGAACAGATCATGATTACAATTTATGATATAGCTGCGAAAGCCGGCGTGTCCGCCATGACGGTCTCACGAGTTATCAATAACACAGGTCGCATCAGCGAAGCCACCCGCAAACGAGTGCGCAAAGTGATGGAAGACCTTCACTATATCCCGAACTCTATGGCGCGCAGTCTAGTCCTGCAGAAGACGAATATTCTCTCCCTGCTTATTACGGATATTACGAATCCGTTCTATACAACGCTTGCGCGCGGCGCCGAGGATGCAGCGCTTCGTGCCGGCTACCGCCTGCTTTTTGCCAATAGTGACGAGGATTACACGAAAGAAAAAGGCTATGTGGATATGATCCTATCCACGCGTGTCGACGGAGTCCTCTTCGCTCCGACCGGAGATCAGTCCCTTGAGAATCTGCAGCAGTTGCAGAAACATCAGATTCCTTTCGTCGTGCTGGATCGGGAAATTCCCGGTATCGAAGCTGATCTCGTTCTCGGAGACAGCAAAGAAGGCGCAAGAAAGCTCGTTGACCATTTGATCGCCCTAGGTCACCGCCGGATCGCTCTAATCAATGGTTCACCGGATGTATCCACAGCAAGGCTGCGTTACACAGGCTATCGCGAAGCTCATTTGCTGAGCGGCATCCCGATCGAGGATTCCTTAGTCGTGCATCTGAATTATCGCGATTTCCACGATGAATCGGCCTTGGATGCGCTGCTGTCTCACGAAAATCCGCCAACAGCTATCTTCGCGGCCAATAATATGCTCGCAGTTGGCATTATTCAATCGCTGCGCCAGCGCGGGCTTCAAGTGCCAGGCGATTTATCGGTCGTCTGCTTTGACGATTTCGGCCCCGCTGGCGCCATCAATCCATTCTTAACCGTGGCGTCGCAGCCGGCTTACCAATTCGGTTTGCTTGGCATGCAGCTGCTGATCGATCGGATCGAAGGGGACCCGTCGCAAGAGCTTCGCAAAATGATCCTACCCTCCGAATTGCTAATTCGGACATCGACACAACCACTCAAGGAGGAGCCATGGATCCAAACGTAAAACAAGCCCTGCAAACAACGCTAGCCAATTGGCAAGCGATGACCGCTTACCAAAGTGATGAGCAAGAAGCGGTTGCCGATCAATTCCAATCCTCGTTTTATGTATTTATCGATGTTTTCCGCGCATGGGTACTCCGACTAGATACGAAACCCGAAACCTTTGAAGCCTTGATGGGCTTGGAAATGGTGCAAGAAATCCTCGACCTGCTTCCAGCTCCGCTGCATTTGAATTTCGAAACTGAGGCTGAATTGATCATCGATGATGTTGAGCGAACAGATGATGACAAGTATGATTAACCGCTAAATATTTGCCGATAGGAAACGCCAAAAGGCTGTCCACCCAAGGTTACTACCTTGATTGGACAGCCTTGTTGTTGCTCACCCATAAATAGAAGGCTCCAAAGGCTCTTATTTGCCTTTCAGCGCCTCATTTTACGTGAATAGAAGCTTCTGGAGACCCTTATTCGCTCAGGGAAGGACATTTTCTTCTATGATTTCTTGTTTAAGAGTCTCTAGAGACTTTTATCAGCATTCAATCATTACTTTTGAAGCAAATAGAAGCCCCGAAAGACTCCTATCTGTTTCCAGAACTTACTCCGCTGTCACATGAGCCAAAATGTTAACAAGTTGCCCAAATGGATCCAACACATAGAATCGCCGAACGCCCCAGGCTTCATCAACGGGTCCATATTCAATCGAGAACCCCGCATCTGCCATGCGCTCTAAGGCGGTATCTACATCATCCACTTCAATAGAAAGATCCGGTGTCGCCGTATCGGAGCCCCCCTGTGAAGCAAAACTAATCTGGATATTCATTTCCTCCGAAGAGCTGTAGGTCGCAATCCAGCCATGATCCATCTGGATATCAAGCCCAAGAATATCTTGATAGAAACGTTTGGCAGCCGCAATATCATGCGTATGCACATTGGTCACGATGCGTTTAACCTTCACAGCGAATCTCCTTTATTGGCCCGTCATTATTAAACCGTTTTGTCTACAAAAGCAACCTGATTCTGCTCAGCAAACTTCTTCAACCTTAGTGCCATCGCCGCTACATCAAAACGATTCAGCATTTGCGTATATACCCAGCGCGGTGATTTACCGTTCAGGTCAATGATAACTTGTCCCTTGGAATAAACGATTTCTTTAATATTCTCGGGTGTCAAGATGAGTTCTCTCGCCAGCCCGCGCTTGGAAAGGCTTGTCTTACTTACTTTCAAATAAGGGCGACGCACGAAATAAATAAACAAACCAACGATTAAGTAGCTGCATGTCGTGTACCAATACATTTTGTCACCGTCTGTTTTCGTTAAGGTTGCTAACAGAAAGAGCGAAACCAAGACGAAAAATGCGGCCAAGATAATACTTCTCCCCTTGAATACTTCAGGTCGATCAGGGTCTGTTGAAATCGGAGCTATCCCTTTTTTGGATCGATCTTTATTAATTTTTTTAGCATTTTTGCTGACCATTCGTTCCCACTTGCGAGACATCCATTTCACTCCTCAGGTTAATAACACTTTTGCTTGCCTTCATTTCAATAATCGAGTGAGCACGCCTTCATACCACTTCCATGGCAAAAGATGCCTTGCCCAAAGCCCCGCCTTGACTCCGCGACCTATGGCATAGCGCAGCTTAGGACGTGGATTGTCCACGATCCAGGCGATTTTGTCAGCTACTTCTTGGGGATCAGGCGCTGAGGCCGAGACTTTATGCGAGTAGTCCAGCATCTTGCTTAGCCTTAGCCAGTAAGGGGATTCCTCTGTCGTGTGAATGGACTCGAACCCTTTTCGCCATATATCCGTCTTATAAGCTCCAGGTTCGACAAGCACGACCCTTACGCCATAAGGCTTCATCTCCAAGCGAAGCGACTCACTAAAGCCCTCGATCGCAAATTTCGATGTGCTGTATGGCGCATAGCCCGGAAAAGCGGACAGCCCGCTTACACTGCTCACATTGACGATACAACCAGATTGCTGCTTGCGCATATGGGGAAGTACAGCCTGCGATGCGGCTATACTGCCGAATACATTCGTCTCCAGCTGAGCTCTCCAAGCATCCATCGGCACATCTTCCACATAACCGCCAACAGCGAAGCCTGCATTGTTAATAAGCACATCGATTCTTCCATACTTACTTATGATAGCAGAAACCGCTTGTTCAATCGAGTCATGATTCGTGACATCCAGCGCCACCACATCTAATTCACTTTGAACACCTGCCTGCTTAGCTCGTTCAAGCAACTGATCTTTTTTGCCCAGATCACGCATAGAGGCGATTACCTGGAACCCTTTCTGCGCTAATGTGATAGCAGTAAGCAGCCCAAACCCACTTGAAGCTCCTGTGACCAAGGCAGTTGGCTTTGTATTTTTATGCATAATTGCCCCCTAATTCCTCGCGCTTTCCTTCATAATCCCATATTCATTACGGAATGTCGATATAGAAAGAACGTTTATACAGAAAGAAAAGAAGCCCAGCGAAGGGCTCCTCCTATTCATTCCTTATTTATTCACATTTGAGTTGTATAGATTCCCGCCGCCTGTTCGGGTATCATTCTGGGCAGTCGTACCTGTTGCAGCGCTTGTGGCATAAACAACATACCCCGCGGAGTTATCCAAGTTAACTGTATTATGATCAAAGGAGTTGTTTGTGCCCGTTACGTAATCCGTCCCGTGTGTCCTAACTTGAAACGCATCTACGACATTCGTATTCCCGTTGCGATAGCCTTGATTATAGCGAACTATCGTATTCACACCTTTTACATCAACGAAACTGTCTGCGCTGTTCGCGCCACTGATGCCAGTTCCGTTAAATGTACAATACTCGATGATCGTACCACTTGCGCCTTCTTTGACATCAATATGCTCAGCTGTTATACCGCCATTAAAATTCGTATGGCTAATCACATTTCCCGTGACGACATGTTCATAATTGGAGCTAGAATCCGACCCGACATAAGCGCCTTCGCCGTAGCCTGCTTGATATTTTCCCGTGTCATAAATAAAGGAGTACTCCAACGTATTATAGGAACTTCCATCACGGAAATGAACACCTTCGTCCCCCACATTGTGGACTTTTACGTTATTCAGCAGATTCCTGTTGCCATTATCGATAATAATTCCTTTTTGAGCTGTATTCACGTCAATATCACGCAGTTGCCAATAATCTCCCGTGAGATGAATGCCATAGGAACCATCGTTGACACCAGCACCTTTGAGTACAGCAGGATTGGCAGCATCACAGCTTTTCAGAATGATCGGACTGGCAGCAGTACCATTTTTATCGGAGAAAAACAGCCCCTGTCCACCTGGATCCCCGCTTGTTGCGCGATCCCCGTAATAAGTACCTGGAGCAATCGAAATGACTGTTCCGGCGGAAGCATTTTTCATTGCATTTTGAATGGCCGTGGTGGTATTCAGTGCATTCGTGCAGCCATTTGGTGTTGACCCCGCCAACGTTGTAGCCGTGATGGTGCTGCTCTGTGGCGAAGCATTGCCTGCGGCATCTTTGGCTTTGATATAGTAACTATATGTGGTGGAAGCTGCTAAACCTGTATCCATGGCGGAAGTACTGGAAACATTTGTAATCAACGTGCCGTTCCGGTACACCTCATACCCTGTCACACCTACATTGTCCGTGGAAGCGTTCCAGCTTATAGTAATTTGACTGCTCGATGCGGCTGTTCCGGTTACACCTGTCGGCGCTGTTGGCGACTGCGTATCTCCCGGACTTCCTCCTTCGCTGACAACAACCAATTGCGGTTTATTGGCCGCGTTCTCCTTGCTGTTTAGCGTCGTGTACTTCCCAACACTTTCCTGCAGGGCGAATGATACCGTATGATCACCTCCAGCTTCAGCGGCCACGTAAGAGGTGACATCGATTTCATTATACATGTTGGTCGTATTGATCGAGACACTTCCTGCCGAGCTGCCAACCGCTGGTTTATTCGTCCAGATCAGTCCGGACTGCGTCCAGCTATCCGTCGTCTGATAGGCGGAAAGGACCGTCGTCGAGGAGGCACTTCCATACACGCGTAATTTTGCGCTTGTCACACCGCTTATGCCCGCTAGATCAAATTTGAGAAAGGCATATCGGCTGGCGGAGGCATCATTTTTCACAAAAAGCGATGTGCCTGTTCCAAAATTTGTTGATGGATTGCTCTGATAGACATAGGTATCGTCCGAAGGACTCAGCGTCGTGGTCGCAGCAGCTCCTGCAAGACCCGGCAAAGCCGTCACCATTAACGTTGAAATCAACCCTATCGTCCACACTTTGCTTCTCAGACGTTTACTAGGTTTAAACATAATTATCATCCTCTCGTCTTTTTTGATTGCGCTTACAATGATAAGTATATGGGATCCATTTGCTTCCATGTACCAGCCTATTGTTCAGAACTTGCATTGTGTTGCGGTCTTTCACACCTGAAGTCGATAGGCTTTGGGCGTCATCCCGACAATAGATTTAAAAACACGACAGAAATAAGAAGCATTCAGGAAACCAACCTCCTGTGCGATGAAGCCCGCTGTTTTGGTCGTAGTTTCGAGAAGCAAACAAGCTTCCTTAAGTCTCCGGGAATTAATAAATTCCGTAATCGTGCTTCCCGTGGATTCCCGAAATGCATGTGACAAATAGAAGGTAGACAAGTGCAAATCCTCCGACATTTGAGTCAAATCAAACTTCTCCTTATAGTGAAGCTCAATCCAATCAATCATCTGCATAGCTGTATGTGAATAGCGTGGACTCGGCTTGCTTAGCGTCCTGTTGTACAGTTCGTTTTCGTAAGGCTCCAGCAGTTGCAGAATCGCTAACAAACACAAAATAAACGCCTCCTGATGTCTCGATACAGGTAATTGAGTCAGCTTCTGATGCAATCGCTCTAGCGGTCCAACTATGCCGAGCATTTGCTGCACAACTTGGCTCCGCAAGGGCTGCTTCCATAGAATGTGCAGCCATTTGCGCAATCCGTTAAAAGGCGTCAGTCCAGCATCCAGCAAATAGGGATCAAACATCAGCACGGAACGGACGAAAGGTCCCTGAATGACAATACGATGCATCTGAAAGGGTTGAAATACAAGCAACGTGCCTGGTTGGATATCAAGGAGCTGCTTATTCACTTCCACCTGGCCACTCCCTTCATACACATAGAGGAACTCCATGCATGAATGAGCATGATGAATTTCCCATATCGGCTTTGGGCTTGCTTTATGATGGTTCAAGTGAAAGGGCTCTTTCCTGACATCTACGTTTGTGCTTAACTTCATTAGCTATCCCTCCAGACATGGAATTGTTTGGAAAACAATATCATAGGAAGGCATGAAATAATTGTAGAAATCCAAGGGTCATCTGTGTTTTTCCAATAATGTGACATAACGCCTTCCCAACCCGCATATCTTCTATAGTTGCTTATTGCTGAAAGCGGGATGAAAGTTTTGCAGGAAACATCCATATGACCACGTGAAGGGAAGTTGATTTCGTATTCTTACATTAGAAAAAATTCATTCAATTGAGGCACAATGCCTGAATCCGCAAGATGCTATTATTATTCGATTGCTTGTTGAAGGAATTGAAGCGCATGACATCGTTTATTTGAAAAGAAGCGCTTTGGATGCAGCTAAGCAGTTATTGACTGTGACCGACTCTTTGGGGGCCAAAAAGCAAATACAGATATCAAAAAGATGTGTGGAATTGTTCCAGCTTGCCTTGAATCAAACCAAGTATATCGTGAACTATGACGAGCATCCTGCCAAACATATGACGACCGATTTGCGTGAAAGCGATGATCTCATCAAGGTTGGCATTCGTGATTTCGTGGCTAACCGCAGCCTGATAACCGAAATGGATTCTGTTCGGTTAAGAACCATCTACATGCGGCTTCGTCGATTAGCCGTTGTCTTCTCCACGCCCGAACTGACGTATTTAACGACTGTTAAATTGGAAGTCAAACAACTCGCTCTCGTATAGCGATTTATGGAGATAAAAAGGCTATCCCCGTCTTTCCTTGTGAAAGAAAGGGATAGCCTTCGTTGTTATCAGGCTGGGGATGGATATTCCCACACCTGCAGAGCAGCACCGATCATGCCGCTCCAATTGCCATGATAAGCCAGCTCCATACGAACACCCTCGCGCATGGATGGCATTGTTCTGCGAGCAGCTTCGCTTCGGACGCCATTCATTAGACGCTCTCCTGCTTCTGCAACTCCGCCGCCGATCACAATCAAATCGGGATTAAAGATATGTATGAATGAAGCCACGGCTGCCCCAAGTGCTGCGATTGTTTCCTCCATGACCTTCGTTGCGAGCTCATCCCCCGCATGCCAGCGCTTAAACACCTCGCGGGAATCCACCTGCTCATCCGGACTTCCCTGCTCAGCCAGCAGCTCGCGCATACGCCGGGCAATATTCGTACCTGAAGCATACTGCTCGAGGCAGCCGATCCCTCCGCATAAACAAGGTTCGCCATTGAAGTCTACACTTACGTGGCCAAGCTCGCCGCCAGCGCCCCAACTGCCATGTATGAGCTGCCCGCCAACAACGATAGCGCCGCCTACTCCAGTGCCGAGCGCCAGACAAATGAAATGCTGGGCACCACGGCCCGATCCTAAGTGCTTCTCTGTTATCGCAAGTACATTCACATCGTTATCCACGAGAGTAGGAAGACCAAACTGCTGGCGGAGCAAGTTTCTTAATGGGGTTCCAGCATATCCAGGAATAATGTCAGAGGCTGATCGAACTTGCCCTTCCTGCCAATCTATTTGCCCAGCGCTTCCAACGCCAATGCCCTTATAGCGCAAACCGGGCTGCTTAATTTCAACTTCAGTCAACAATTGTTGCAGCGTCATCTGAACACGATCCACCGTTTTCACTAGACCTGCGTCCGTAGGCATGCTCACAGTATAGAGCACTTCACCTTTGGCGTTCACCACGCCAGCATTGATTTTGGTGCCTCCAATATCTACGCCAATGGCATAATCGGAAGTGGGATCATATATGGTTGACTCCATCGCTATCCCCTTCCTATCCCTCAAGCTTGTTCAACGCTTGTATATAGCGCTCGGTAATTAGCTGGGGCCGAGAGATCGCACTGCCAACAACCACATAAGTTGCCCCGCAGTTCATCGCTTTGACGGCATCCTCCGGCGTCCAAATGCGCCCCTCAGCAACAACAGGCACTTTTACGGTTTCGGCTAATTGCCGAATCAGCTCAAAGTCAGGCTCTTCCGCTTGCCGACTATAAGAGGTATAACCAGATAATGTCGTGCCGATATAATCAACGCCTAATGCCTCCGCTGCCACACCCTCTTCGAAGGTCGAAATATCGGCCATAACAGCGGCACCCATCTCATGCGCCCAAGCAATCAAGGGCTTGACCGCTGCCAAGCGGCCTTCCCGATTCGTTATGTCCAAGGCCACGATATCTGCGCCAGCCATCACAATTGCCTTCACTTCATCCAAGGTCGGCGTAATAAAAATTTCAGAACCTTCGATATCTCGTTTAATCAGGCCGATGACAGGCACGTTCACCTCTTGTTTGATCATAAGGATATCAGCAACACCATTGGTGCGAATCCCGATCGCGCCGACACCTACGGCTGCTCTGGCCATTTTGGCCATCGTGTCTCCGCCGTGAAGCGGCTCATGCGGCAGTGCCTGGCAGGATACAATCAGGCCTTTGGCCGGAAAGATTTCACGATAACTGGTCATGGTTACTTCATCCCTTTGGCTTGCGAAATAGCGGATAATATTTTGTTATTCAATGCCTGAATGCGTTCCAAATCGCTGCTTGCGATAGGCAATAGCGGCAGCCTTGGCTCGCCGTTGTCATAGCCACGCAGTTTTAATATTGCTTTGCAAGCTCCGTATAAGGATGGGAAGGATAATAATTCCACAATGAGTTCATTGACAATAAACTGCCATTTCTGTGCCTCTGCCATGTCGCCTTGCACATAACAGCTTTCAATCTTCAGGAAAAGTTCCGGCATAACGCCATACGTCCCACCGATTCCGCCGTCTGCGCCAATACTTCGTCCAGCTAAGTACTGTTCATCCGGACCGTTCAGCACGAGGAAATCCTTGCCTCCGGCAGCTTTGAACTGCTGCAGTTCAAACGTGCTCTCCGCCGATATTTTGACACCGATGACTTTATCTTGCTTAGCCATTGTGCTCAGGAGGCTTTTGGATAACTGAAAGCCCGTCGTTTGTGGGATATGATAAATAATAAAAGGCAACGATGTGCTATCGACGATGGCTTGCCAATGCGCCTCCACACTTTGCGGAGATAAACGATAATAAATCGCTGGCACCGCAGATACGGCATGCGCGCCAACCTGCTCAGCATGCACGGCTAGTTCAACACTGTCACGCGTAGCAGGAGCGCCAACATGAGCAATAATGGTCAGTTCTTCGCCCACTTCAGCGATTACGGCCTCAAGCATTTGTTTACGTTCACTTACGGATTGCAGCATGCCTTCGCCTGAACTCCCGCCAACATATAGCCCTTTGACGCCTGTATTCGCGTAATAACGCGCTAAAGCTCGCGCTGCGGCTTGATCAATTTCCCCTTGCTCGTTGTAACAGGAATACATCGCAATCGTGATCCCTTTGAATCTATCCAATTCATAAGTGTTCATATCTGATAGTCCCTCCAATTTCATATTTAACGCCGCAATTACCCTTTAACAGCGCCCATCGTGATTCCTTGTGTAAATGCCTTTTGGAAAATAAGGAAAATCGCAATCATCGGCACAGAAGCTAAGGCAGCTCCTGCCATCAGGACCCCGTAATTCGTCAAGAATTCACTTTGCGTGGTCATCATCGACACGCCCAAAGGTAGTGTCATCATCGACGTCGAGCGAACCATAATCAGTTGACTGAAATAATCATTCCATGAAGCGATGAAGGTGAAGATAGCCAGTGCCCCAAGAGCGGGCTTCAATAATGGTAAAATGATGGTGGAAAATAAGCGGATTTCCGAACATCCGTCCATTTTCGCCGCTTCAATCAACTCTCCCGGAATGGTTTGCGAGAATTGTTTCATCAGAAATACGCCGAATGGCCACCCGATGGCTGGAAGGATAAGCCCGTGATACGTATTGACCCAGCCGAAATCCGCCAACATCGTAAAGAGCGGAACCAGGATGACTTGCTTAGGCAGCGCCATAGCCGCAATGAACATCGTGAAGATGATTTGTCTGCCGGGAAATACTTTCTTCGCAAGCACATACCCTGCTGTTGAAGAAACGAGGCAAACCGCGATCATTTCAACGATAGAGATGATGAAACTGTTCAGCGTCCAGCGCCAAATCGGGTTCTTGAACAGTTCCAACCAATTGCTGACGGTCGGTTTCAACGGAAACCATTCCGGCGGAATCGCCGTAGCGACAGTTTGAATCTTGAAAGCTCCCGTCACAATCCAATAAAACGGAAAGATAAAGACAAGCGTTGATATAAGTAAAAGAAAGGTGGAAAGCACCTTCATCGGGGTCCATTCTCGTTTTAAACTGGATTTACTTTTATGCCGAATGATTGTCGGCTGTCTTTGCAAATGTGCATTTGATGTCATGTTGGCCTCCTAGTACTCTACATCGCTGCCAAAATATTTGAATTGAATCGTTGAAATAATTCCGATAACAATCGCCAGAAGAATGCCCATGGCGGAAGCGAGCCCAAAATGCCCGAGAAGGAATGCTTGTTCATACACACCGTACATAACCGTTGAGGTACTGTAGACAGGACCGCCCGAAGTCAGCAATTGAATGAGCGCAAAGCACTGGAACGTATTGATCGTCGTGATGACAATCACATAGAGGTTGGTCGGCATGAGCATCGGCCATACGATTTTGATGAAAATTTGCCACGGCGTCGCACGGTCAATTTCCGCTGCTTCGATATACGAAGTCGGAATGTTGCCCAGGGAAGCTACGTACAAGATGATAGGCTGACCTACGGATGTTGTGATTAGAACGGCGATAATCGCTAACAGAGCAGTTCTAGTGTCACCGAGCCAAGACATCGGTTCAAAGCCGAGCATACCGGTCAGATAATTAAGAATTCCATAATTGGGATGATAAATCCAGCCCCATACCACCGTAATACTAACGACGGAGGAGACAGCGGGCAAATAAAATACGCCACGGAAAAAGGAGCGGGAGAACTCTTTCATTTTGTAAATATTAACAGCCACAAAGATGGAAAAAACGATGACGATCGGCACAGCGATAACGACCAGCAGTATCGTATTCCGCATCGATTTCAGAAATGTTTCGTTGTGAAATAAGGAAACATAATTATCGAATCCGATAAAATCAAAATTCCGCAATGAATAATCAAAAAAACTAATATAGATCCCTCTTAGCATCGGATATGCGACAAAAACCAGAAAAAATCCAAACGCCGGAAGTAAAAAGATATAGCTCATCAGCCAGTCGCGTATGACAAATTTTCTTGATTTGCTAACCGCTGCTTCCATTTCCTTCTCCCCATTTCTTTCGTTTAATGAAAGGAGCAGCGCTTCTTGCTTGCGCTACTCCTCTCTCCAAATTTCGTTTACTTTGCAACTTGCGCTTTGGCTTTCGTAATCGCTTCATTGGCTTTGGCGGCAAAAGCATCCAGTGCTTCTTTGCCTGTTGCTCCGCCAGTCAACGCACGTTGAAGCTCAGGGAACCAGAACGTACGAATTTCCGCGTATCCGTCAGCAATGGTCGGAGGATCTGTAATAAATTGACGAGCCAGATCAGCGTATTTGTATTCAGGATCATTGTATAAACCTGTTACGGACGTACGTGCTGACAACCCGCCGGTTTGGATCACATTCTTCTTGCCCCACGCTGGATCGTTGACAACGAAATCAATGAATTTCTTCGATGCTGCAATTTTGTCAGCATTGCCGTTGTTGAAAATAGCTAAACCGCCAAGGAATGGCTCAAGCTTTGGTTTGGAACCATCCAGCGTTGGGAATGGCAGCAGCACATCTTCGAATTGCACTTTTTTGTTGGAAACGTTCTGCGCTTTCAGCACTGGCGAGTAATTCAGCGTGAAAGCCAATTTCCCTTGCAGGAACAAATCATTAACATCGGCAGCTGCCAGCGAAGCAGCTCCAGCAACGCTGATTTTATCTTTGGTAGCCTTTACAACCCAGTCCAAGGCCTTGCCTGCATTGTCTGTATTAATGGCAACTTTGGAGTTGTCTTCCGAAAGGAATCTTGAAACCCCCATGTTCGCTAGGTAGGCACGTGTACCTTGATCACCTGCTGTACTTTTGGCGAAGAAGCCTGTTGGGATGATCTCCGGTGCTTTCTCTTTCACAGCTTGCAGCGCTTTCTCATATTCAGCCACGGTCCAAGTACGATCCGGCCTGCTCAATGGCAGCAAATCCAGAGCGCCAATTTTCTCGAACACAGTTTTGTTGACCGCCATCATGAAGGGGCCTGTATTCAATGGATACATGACGATTTGATCGCCAACCATCGATTGCTTCCAAAAAGCTTGAGCAATATCATTCTTGACTTCACTTGTAACAATGTCATTCAGAGGAGCCAACAATTTCTTCTTGCCCCAGTCAATAATCCGACCAGGAGCATCATAGATGACGTCAGGCGCCGTATTCGAGGCAATCGCCACATTTAATTTCTGCGGGCCGCCATCGAACGTAATCATTTCCAAGTTTACTTTGATTTCAGGATGCTTTTGGTTAAATGCAGCAATGATTTGTTTTTCGTATTTGCCGACTTCGCCGTCTAATGTTTGGAAGTTCGGAAAGTTCCACCATGTAATTTCTGCCGGTTTGGCAGCAGCTTGCGTGGCTGCCGGCTTCGAAGCGTCCGGCGTAGCTGCGGGCGTGCTCTGACTGGCATTATTCGTACATGCAACCAATTGCGATCCTACAAGTGCGACGCCTATTACAGTCATTAAACCTTTTTTCATAGCCCTCATCTAAGTACCCCCTGATTTTTTATGCAATAAAGGGAATCTCTCATCCCTTGCCATAAGCATAGTGTAATTTCAAATGTGGTAGAATCCCTGTGTCTTTACTTCCATGGTCGTATTCTGACCTATTTGTTTTTCTAGCATTTACAACCTCGATGCAAGATGATTTTAGGTTATAATTTAGGTAAAGAAAAGAGTAGGTCTTAATCTTCTGGGGGAATTCATGTATAAACTGATGATTGTCGAGGATGAACCACTTATTCGAACAGGTCTTAAACATTACTTTGATTGGCAGGCGCTTGGCGTCAGTCATATCGTTGAAGCCGACAACGGGATGAGCGGCATGGTTACAGCTCTTCAGGAGCAGCCTGATATCGTGATAACTGATATTCGTATGCCAGAGATGGACGGACTCCAAATGATCGAAATGATTCGTCCCAAGCTTCCGAATACGGTATTTATTATTTTGACAGGTTTTAATGAATTTGAGTATGCCCAAAAGGCTATTCGCATAGGCGGTGTGCATGCCTTTCTACTGAAGCCTTTAGAATACGAAGAAAGCGTAGCCACTATTCAAGCCTGTATGAAGCAAGTTGCCGAGAATCAACAAAATCTGCGAACCCATGTTGAATTCGTCCAAATGTCCAAAGAAAGCAAGCAGTTCCAAGGCAGTGAATGGATTCAACTGCTGCTGGACGAAGAAGAACAAAGCGTCATTCATGAGGATAGTCTGCGGCAGCTCTATGAATTCGAGAGTGACCAATACGTGTATCAGCCCTATGTGCTGACTGGTCTACCGACAATTGCCAGTTTCCCGCATTCCAAAAAAACAATGAAACAGCAAGCCTTGCAGCTGATCGATGCTGTGCTAGCCTTGTTACATCCCAACCAAGCAACAAGACAAATTTTAACATATATGTACAGGTCCAAACTATATGCAATAGCCATTGCAGATGCCTCCAATGATTCGCTAGCGGATGACCGCCTGGCTACTCAGTTAGAACAACTTGTCCATGAGGCTGGAAAAGCGACTTCAATGACTTGGTTTCTCGCTATCGGCAAGACGACAGACGATTTATCAGAAATACGTCCTTCCCTGCATCAAACGGATAGATCCCTTTTAAAGCGATATGCCGGGCCCGATCTTTGCTTATTTATCACTTCTACAGGTGACAATGAAAACCACGGGAAAGCTCCCGTCATGCTCCTTGATGATCATGACAAGAAGCAAATCTACACAAGCATTGAGCATGCCAACGAAGCTGAAATCAAAGAGCTGCTAAAGCGATTATCAGGAGAAATTCAAAGCCAGATGCCGCATATTTCAACTGCCAAATGGCTGTCTTACTTACAGGAAATTATCAGCACAGCAATCCGTTTTGCCAATAAAAACAGTATTCCCTTTGAAGGCGTATACAGTGACAAGCTTTTGAACCTTACTTGTGTCGACGATTTCCCAACACTTGACGCCTTGTTCGACTGGCTGGGGGCTTGGATGTTTCATTTGGGAACGATTTACCAACATGGCTCCTCGCCAACCCATCAGCAAGATGTGCTAATTTTCGAACATATCGCATCATTTATTAAACGAAACATCGATCAGGATGTCACTTTGCAGATGGTAGCTGATCGCTTCTTCTATAACCCTTCTTATTTGAGCAGGCTGTTCAAGCGGAAGTTAGACAAGAATTACATGCGATTTGTCACGGAAATCAGAATTGCCTATGCCCAGGAATGTTTGAAAAAACCGGAGTATTTAGTGACGGATGTGTGTATGATGTGCGGCTACAAAAGCTATAAGCATTTCGTGAAAACCTTTCGTCTGCTTACCCAGATGACGCCAACAGATTACAGAAAAAAATGGGGTTGGTCCTAAGTGTCCAGATGGCAACATTGGAGAAAGCGCCTGCGGATGAAGCATGTCAATCATCAAATTTTTATTCTAATGATCTTGATTATTACCGTCCCACTCTTGCTGATCTCGGTTATTATTTATCTGTTCTCGATCCAAGCCGTCAAAAATGAATATCAAAGCAGTTCTAACTTAATCTTGACGAACTTATCCTTTAACATTGACCAATATCTGCAAAGTATTGAAAAGGGCACGCTCAATGCCCAGACGGACAGCCAACTTCAAAGCGCGTTAGAGAATTGGACGTTAGATCCAGACAATGGGAACGATCAAAAAATCGTCTATGGCAATATCATTGAACACTTCATTAGCTCGATTGAAATGACCATTAAGAATGTTGACAGCGTGCAAATTTACGCAGGTTCACGTGTCTTCTACTCGACCAACTTCAACCGATCCGACTATGATGTCAAAGACTTCGCCAATGAGGATTGGTACGTGCAGACCCAGCAGAAAAATGGCGGCATCGTGCTTTTCGGAGCCCACGTGCCTTTTCATCGTGTGAATGCGAAGGAATCCGTCATTTCCATAGCAAGAGTGATTAACAAGGTAGGCAGTAAACAGCCTATCGGGACTATGCTGATTGACATCCGCCTGGATTCCTTGCGGGAAATCCTCAAACTATCGGAAGATAGCAAACGCAATTTTATTATCATCGATGACAAGGGCGGCGTCATTTACAATTCTGACCGCAACCAGGTGATTTCCAATATTTCGACGAACCTGCAGGACCCAACCATTCAACACGTTATAAAAGAGCAATCGGGCAGCTTTTATGCGCATTTATCCGCAGCTGACTCCTTTATCAACTTCGTCACTTCCCCCTATTCAGGGTGGAAAGTCATTCAATATATCGATGAGAAGGAAATGACGAAACAAGCCGATATTTTGATCAAAATTATTCTGACCCTGGCCTTTTTATCCTTAGGTACAGCACTATTGTTCATGTTTATCCTATCAGCTCGTGTGACAAAGCCCATTATCTTGTTGAGCAGGCAAGTTAAATTGGTCGGTCTTGGGAAATTCGATGTGGATCTGAGCAGCGACCGGCAAGACGAATTCGGCGTCCTGTATCAGGGGATTCGCAAAATGGTCGAAGACCTGCAAATCTATATCGAACGCTCTTCCACAGCCAAAGTTCAGCAGAAAGTCGCTCAGTTCGGTGCACTGAAAAGCCAAATCAACCCGCATTTTCTAGCCAATGTGCTTGAATCCATTCAAATGAAAGCCGTCATTAATGGACAACGCGAGATCAGTGACATGGTTGGCATGATTGGCCGATTATTCCGCACGCACATTCAGACCGGGAAAGAAACGGTTACTTTGCGGGAAGAACTTGAACATATTCGGCTTTATGTGAAAATACAGCAGCTGCGTTTTGGGGATAAAATTCAATATACGGAGCGGTTGGATGCAGGCAGCGAATCTCTGCAAGTCATGCATTTCTCCTTGCAACCCTTGATCGAAAATGCCATTGTTCATGGCCTCGAACGTCTGAATGGACCTGGCTTGCTTGAGGTTTCTACGGTTAAATCGGAGAAAGACATGCTCATTATCATCAAAGATAATGGCGTTGGCATCGGGGAAGAGAAGCTTCAGCAAACGCGCTTACGCTTATTCCAGCCATCGGATACACTTGACGAAGAGCATATTGGCATCAAGAATGTGCATGACCGCATTAGGTTCTATTTCGGAGAGCAATATGGCCTGGACATTTATAGCCAGCTTGGCAAAGGAACAACCGTTATCATCCGTATCCCAGCTTAAGACATTACATCATGTGATAGGAGAATCTATGTTAGGATTTGCTATTTTACTAAGCTTTAATTTGATTGGCATCTGGTTGCAGTTAAGCTTGCATGTGCCGCTCCCTGGCAATGTTATCGGACTCATTCTATTTACAATATGTTTATTCGCGAAATGGATTAAACTAGAGTGGGTCGAATCGACAGCCACTTGGCTTACGGGACATATGATGCTATTCTTCATCCCCTTTGTCGTCGGCACGATGGCCTTCTTCCCGTTGATCGCATCCAACTGGCTGTCCATCGGCATTAGCCTTATTGGAAGCTCGCTTGCGGTTCTGCTTGTCACAGGGTACCTCACTTCCAAGTTACAACGCAAAAGCACCGATGGTGAACCCTCATGAGCCTGCAAACTTGGTTAAATCAACCTTTGTTCGGCATCGCACTCAGTGTAATCGCCTACGCCTGCGCGCAATTGATCTACCAACGTTGGCGGTGGCTTCATCCGCTATTCGTCTGTTCCGGCTTTATTATTATTTTATTGCTCTTGCTGCACATCCCTTATGGCGTTTACAAAGTGGGTGGCGACGTCTTGACGCTTATGCTGGGACCAGCGACAGTCGCGCTGGGGGTTCCTCTCTACAAAAATGCCGGTTTGATCAAAAAACATATGACTGGCATTCTGATTTCCGTCACATTCGGATCACTTACTGGGATTGTGAGCGCTGCTCTGCTCGTTGGGCTGTTAGGCGGCAGCCGCGACATCATGCTCAGCATGATGCCCAAATCCGTCAGCTCCCCTATCGCGATCGAAATCTCGCGCCACTTGGGCGCATTGCCGGAGCTCACGTCCGTGTTGACGGTACTTACGGGGCTGTTTGGCAGCATGTTCGGCAAACAGATCCTGCGCTGGCTTGGCGTGAAGGATGGCATCTCCATCGGCATTGCCATTGGCACCGCCGCGCACGGCATCGGCACCGCCAAGATTGTCAAAGACTCGGAGCTGCAAGGCAGCCTGAGCGGTTTTGCCATGGGCGTCGCAGGCATCGTAACGTCCCTGTTGTTTGTTCCCGTTTACTGGTGGTTGCATCTGTAAACGGGGTGGAATGGCCGTTTATAGCAATTCACAGATCAATAGCAGGAGGAATTCCTGTTAGACTCTTCGGGGTCTAACAGCCGCCATGCGGCGGCGACATAACGCCTCCTTATAAAACAAGAGGCTGCTCGCTAGGTTATTAACCTTTCGAGACAGCCTCTACTTTTCACCACTATGTACGGTCGTTCCTTATTCCACTATGCCTCCAGCAACTCGTCAAAAATCTCTCTAAACCGATCCGCGACAGATTCAGCTCCTTCTTCCAGCTCCTCTGCATCGAAATAGTACCGCTCACGGGACTCATCCAGATCCAGCATATCTGCCATTAGCCCCTTGAAACCGCGCGTTTTGCGGTCGAATTCCAGAATGATTTCAACCCCATCTTCATCCGGGTACAAAATAAGCTCAACCTCGTCCACGGAGCTGCGATACTCGCCATTTTGATACGGAATAAATTCAAAGTTCTGTATGAATGGCAGATGATAATTGGCCTGTGGATAGTATTCATTCTCCGCTTTGTGCAAATGAAAGCCTAGTTCCTCCAGCGCTTCAAATATAACGGCCACATGCGGGTGCGCCAAAACTTCTATATCATCACGATCAGAAGGATCTACTGCATTATCAATATCCATTCCCGTTCGAACCCAGATCGGACTGACGCCAATTGAAATCGGTGTTTCATGCGGCAGGACGAAATCAAAAGGGATTTCAATCGTTTGGCCCGGCGCAAAAATAAGGCTCTCACCCAGCAAAATATTAGCTATGACCACGTTCTCCTTTTGCATTCTCACTTCTACTCGGCCATCGCGATTCGAGTCCGTCTCTACTGGCTTCACATACTCCGTCATAATTTGAAAATAAATGCGGTCTACCTTTTGCTCGACGCTTCCACCTTTTGCAACAATGACCCCTTCGACAATTTCACCGGGAATAAATTCTTCCGTATGGAACTGTGTATCCAGATCAATATTGCCAATACCGACGCGAGCTAACATTTTCTTAAAAAAAGCCATGCCTATAATCCCCCTATTCAAAAATAACTAGTATGTATTACGACGCTTAATCTTCATCGGTTTCAAACATTGCTGCTTCTAGCTTACCAATCCAGCCTTCCGCATGTCCAATCCTCCTCAATTTCTCCCCCTCATAGTAAAAGCTACCCACCGCACAAACCAGCGGGGATAGCCGAGTCAAATCATTTATTCAACTTTCAAAAGCCGCCATTGTTGATTCTTGCCACCGTTGTCTGTCCATTGAATTGCCTCTCCGCCACTAGCTTTGGAAGCTCCAGAGATATCAATAAGTTTTGAAGTCGCTCTGTTCTTCAGCTTGAAATTACCTGCCCCGTTATCAATAACTTGCCAGTTCTGACTGGTCCATCCACCATCTGTCCACTGCTCAATAATCGCGCCATCTGCTGTCGATCCATTCTCGACGCCAATAATTTTACCACTGGCACGATTCAATATTTTATAGTATCCACTGCCTGCGCTTACAAATTTCCATTGCTGAGAATACCAGCCGTTATCGATATATTGCTCAAGGTTATCGCCGTTCGCCGTGCCTTGATTAAGCACATTAAGGGCTTTGCCTCCATTGCGATTCTCCAGATAATAGTAAGCATTCGTATCAATGGCTGGCGAAGCGGCAGAAACCGTCCCTGTACTCGTATCAATCGTGACATTACTGCCCCAACTCATCGACATCGAGGTACTCGATGGGAACGTCAGCGGCAGCCAGACATAACGGGATTCCATGACTTTGCCGCTCCAAGCGCCTGCCCAACGATCGCCCATATACAAATAAGATGTTGTCGACGAACCATCGATCGGCAGTACGTACGCACTTTGGGAATCATACGTTGTCCCGTCGCCAAAATTGCTCAGTCCGCTCCATATCCCAGTGATACTTGTCGCTGTCGCATATTTTCCTTGATTCGGATCCCAGCCTGTCGCCCCTGAGGTCGCGAGAAAATATACACCATTTCGCTTAAACATGGCAGGCGCTTCCCGATATTGCCCGACCCACAGCGTCGACACCAATGAATCAACACCAAGGAAATCGGATGTTAATTTGTAAATGTTCATATCCGCATTCACGCGTGTAGCCGAAATTAAATAGGCGGTTCCATTATCGTTAAACACTGTCATATCCCTGGAGTCATAGCCAAGCGGGCGAAAACTTCCTTGATACGTATAGGAGCCATCCACCGTGCTGGAAGATGCCACCGCTGTACGCGCTTGCCCGTAATCGACGCCATTTTCCCAATGCATCCATAGAACGAATTGACCTGTTGAACTATTATAAATGACCTTAGGTCTTTCAATATTGGAGACGTTCAGCTCCGCTGCTGAATTTTTCGTTAAGACATTGTTACGGAACTCCCATGTTTTGAGATCGCTGGATCGATAACAAGACACTGCATTGAAGGTTCCATCCGTGTTGCGATTCTCCCCAAACCAATAATAATAGCCGCTTACTTTAATAATCCCTCCTCCATGCGCATGAATGATATTTCCACTCGTATCTTTAAACTGTATCCCATTTTGAACCGTCACCGCAGCCGCCTCCGTCTCTTTGGGAAACAGGAATCCACTAAGCAACTGTAGTCCCAATACGGCAACCAGCATCCAACATAAGGCGCTTACCATTGGTTTTTTCATCACAGTCATCCTTCCTCTCATGGGTTCGTTTTCGACTCACGCTTTAAATTAAGCGCTTTCAATTCAGCTTATCATTCACCTCCTTAGATTTACAATAAAAGGAAAGTTGGAGATTAGCTACTGCATTTTCAGGAAGAAGTATGAACTTTTACAACTTTTTGAGTGAAAAACTGCTTGTGACATCGGAAAGGGAGTCACACTAAAATAAGAAAAACGGCGGTTTAGCCGCCCTGATAGATCCGCCTCTTCTTAGCGGCAAAACCTTGTAAGGGAACTAGAGGGCGCTAATTAGGCAAAAAGTAGGGATGCGTGGGTAGTAGCGGAACTACAGGGTCTTATTTCCACGAAAACGTTCAAAATCCCCATTAAACGGAAAAATAGCGTACTGTAGTTCTCTCACCCTACCGAAAATGACACTTTTAGCTTGAATAGCGCATCGTAGTTCCTTTATTTCCGCGAGAGGCTGTTGGCATAACTCCGCGTTCACTCCAAACCATATAAACTCTTCAAAAAAAAATGCACACCCCATCTTGACGATGAGATGCACACCTGTATGCACACTTATTCCTTCAGTGAACGCCGTTTCCTTCGCTTCCTTCAGAGCCCGCTGTTCCCTTCGTTTTCCCGCAAAGCCCGCCGTTTCCTTCGCTTGAGCAGCTCCGGCAGCGCGATCCCGAACATCGTGATAATCACGCCAAGCCATTGCAGTCCGTTCACGGTTTCATGCAGCACGACAAATGACATAATAACCGCGGTAGGCAATTCGGCCGCACTCATAATAGTCGCCATCCCTCCTCCGATACGAGGAACACCGATAGCAAAAAATAGCGGCGGAATGACGACGCCAAAAAAGGCCAGAAGCAGCGCCCACGGCAGCAACTCTTCATGCAGAGAGCCATTGAACAAAAAATGTGGCGGAAAGATACACATCACCAGCACCAAAGATCCAGATTGCATGATCGCGCTGCGCGTAATCGGCGCCACTTGGGCGGATACTTTGCCGTTAAAAGCAATAAATAACGCATACGTCAGCGCGGACAGCAAGCCCAGCAGAATCCCAACCCAGGACGGAGCTTCTTGGCCGCCTTTTAAATATCCACTGGCCATGATGATGCCAACAAACAAAATAAGAAGCGAAAGCAGCTTCTCTTTGCCAGGTCGCTTGCGCTCTATAATGGCTTCCAGAACAATTCCCATCCACGTGAATTGAAACAAGAGAATAATGGCAAATGAGGCCGGAATATATTGCAAAGCTGCATAATAACAGATACCGGTTAAGCCGGAAGTTGTGCCAATAGCCATCAGCATGAGAGCTTGCCGCGGCGCGACTCGGTAATTCGCAGGCGCGGAAGTGCTGCTGCTTCTGGCTGATTTGGCTGCGACCAGAACTAAGATCCACATCATCAGAACGCCGAACACATTCTGGCTGCCAACGACTTCTCCTACATGGAAGCCAGATTCATACGCTTTTTTTACAAAGGTAGACAAAAGACCAAAGCTGCAAGCACCAGCCAATACATAAGCATAATATTTCATGACAGCGAACGCATCAAAATGTCTTTGACGGTCTCGCGCGTCATGATTTTATATTGCCCCACTTTGTCCTTCATAAATGATTTTTCCACCAATTCATCGAATCGAGAAGCATCGATCCCATAGTCGCCAAGCTTACTCGGCGCGCCTAATGAGTTCCAGAAATTACGCAGCGCAAGTATGCCTTCTGAAGCAATCTCATAATCCGTCTTGCCAGCCGAATCAATACCGAATACATTCACTGCCAGCTTTGTCATCCGTGAGGGATCGTCCTCTGCACAATGCTGCATCCAGTTCGGGAATAAGATCGCGAGGCCTCCCCCATGGGGGATATCATAAATCGCCGATAAGCCATGCTCAATTTGGTGAGAAGCCCAGTCCCCTCCATCCGTGCCGCTGGATAATAATCCATTGAATGCCGTAGTCCCCGCATACATAACCGCAGCGCGGAAATCCGTATTGTGCAAATCGGCAAGCAACATCGGCGCTGCTTCGATCACCGTCAACAACACGGATTCCATGAAGCGATCGATCATCGTTGTATTTGAAGTCCTATGGAAATACTGTTCCAGTACATGAGACATCATATCCACGATGCCATACACGGTCTGGTCCATGGGCACCGAATGCGTATAAGTCGGGTCCAGAATGGAAAATTTCGGATAGGCAAGCCGGCTGCTCCATCCTCGTTTTTCATTTCGTTCCCAATGTGTGATGACCGAAATGTTATTCATCTCTGAGCCTGTCGCGGCTAACGTCAATACCGTTCCAAATGGGATTGCCCGCGTCGGTACCGCTTGGCGTGTAACAATATCCCAGAAATCTCCTTCGTAATAAGCTCCTGCGGAAATCGCTTTGACGCAATCGATCACACTGCCTCCGCCTACGGCCAAAATGAGTTCAATTTGCTTATCACGGCAAATCTCAATCCCTTTGTTAACGGTGGTTAGCCGCGGATTCGGCTCTACGCCAGAAAGTTCAAAGACCTCGGCTTGCCTATGCTCAAGCTGTTCCTTGACAGCTTTATATACACCATTCGCCTTAATGCTCCCGCCGCCATAGACGAGCAGAACCCTTTTGCCCGCGGAACCAAGTTCCTGCTGTAACTGCTTAATTTGACCTTCCCCGAACCAAATTCGGGTTGGATTCTCCTGTACAAATGATTGCATGTCTGTTTCTCCTTCGATGACTGAATTCCTACGAAGTATACCATAAGTAAATTCGAATTTCGAAAAAGCTTATTTCCATTTACGCCTTCTTACATAGAATATACAGAGGTGAGCTTATCATGCCAAATTACCGCATTATTGTGGACTTATCTGATTTCCAGCTATACCTGCTGGATGTCAATCGAGTCGTCCGGGGCTTCCCTGTTGGCATTGGCAAAATGGTTACCAAAACGCCCACAGGCGAGTATTACATTATTAACAAGCAACCTAATCCAGGTGGACCTTTTGGTGTGCTCTGGATGGGACTCAGCAAGCCCCACTATGGGATACATGGCACGAACGATCCTTCTTCGATTGGCAAGCAAACGTCTCACGGCTGCATTAGAATGCACAACGAAGATGTTTTGGAGCTTGCCGTGCTTGTCCCTATTCATACTAGAGTTACCATTCGACCGTAAGAAGAAAAACGGCTATGCTGCCCTGAGAGATGAGCATCTTCATAACGGTTTTCAGCAATCTAGCGGATCCTATTCCCTTTGGGCTTTGCAATGACAGAAAACATCATGTGAAAAGGAACTATGATCCGCTAAATGGCAGGAACTGGGGTAAACGTAGCATGAAAAGGAACTGAGATCCGCTATTTAAGCGGAACCTGCTGATTCCAATCGGGAAATGGTGCAATAGCGGATCGTAGTTCCCTCTGGCGTGGAATATGGCGGTTTTCGCAATTATAGCGCACTATAGTTCCCTCTGGATCCCTATCATGACAGATTTTCCTACAATCGCGGCTTGACGTTCCCTTATCTCCGCGCGATTGCAAAGCAAGAGGATCTCATTCTGCCAAATAGCTTGTTTATACCTCCAAACCAGCAGCAATTCGAACAAATAAGTACGTTCACAGCTACCTTGTTCTCATCACATCGCATCGAACCCCTCCATCGTGATGGGGCCGCCTACAACCCTAGCCTGGAGACTGGCGTCAATCTCCAACATTTAAATTCTGGGCAAGCTTCACTCACCCCAACCCAAAAACATGTCTCTTAGACCTTCGTCGATGGTCAAGATAACATGTCGATGGTTGACTTGACATACGTCCTCAGACAAGACACGGGCTCCACTCTTCCGTTCCTCCGCATGAACACGGCGTGCAGAAACACCCCTTGCACCAAAAAGGCACCACCTTAAGATCGAGGCACCCTTCACATGCGAGCAGCTTAAACCCTTTTTTCGGGTTTCCACAATCTCGAAATTTCCGGATTTCTTTCAGCACTTCGGGACGTATCTTTTTGCCACCCTTGCTTTTATTGGCTTCATAGTAGCGATTCTATATAAACAAAAAATATCCCACATTATATGTGAGATATTCCTAGTTAAATCCGATGTACAGGCAAGGAGAACGAGATACTGCAGCCTTTGCCGAGGCGGCTTTCCGCCCATATTTGTCCACCATGATATTGGACAATTTCTTTGGCAATGGCAAGACCCAACCCGCTTCCGCCAGACGTACTCCGCGATTTGGAAACTTTATAGAAGCGTTCGAAAATGTGCGGCAAATCCTCTTCACTAATCCCTACACCCGTGTCGGTTACCCGAACGACCAGTTCGAACGGTTCGGGTCTAATCGTCACAAACACGTTAATGAATCCACCTCTAGCCGTAAATTTAATTGCATTGTACAGAATATTGGCATATACCTGTTCAATACGATCCGTGTCTACGGTCAAGAGCAAATCATCTCCACCATCACTCGGTGACATGTCCAGCGTGTACGTAATGCCTGCATTCGCTGCATCCAATTCATATTTGGCGAATAGCTGACACACCATCGATTGACAGGAGGTCGGAGCCAATTGGAAATGGAATTGTTTGGTCTCCAAGCGGCTAAGCTGATAGAGATCCGTAATGAGTCGCTGAATACCGACAATTCGCATATGAACGACTGAAAGATACTTTCTCTGCTCTTCCGGCTCCTGAATCACACCGTCCAGAATAGCTTCCACATAGCCTTGAATACTCGTTAAGGGTGTACCCAGGTCATGGGAAATATTCGAGAGCAAGTCACGACGCGATGTTTCCATCAAAATCAATTCATTGGTCCGCTCTTTCACTTTGGATTCAAGGTCATTGTAAAGCCTTGCATTTTCGATCGAAATTGCAGCCTGCGCAGACAGCAGCTTAATAATATCCAAGCGATCCGAAGTAAAGGCATTGCGAATCAAGTTATTTTCCAAGTAAAAAACGCCGACAAGATTCCCTTGATGCAGGATGGGCTCACAGAAAATGGATTTCACTTCGGATGCGCGAATATAGGGGTCGTGCGTAAAGAATCCTTTATTCGTAGCATCATCCAGAACGACGCCTTCTTTGGTGCGCGCCACAAACTGAATGACTGAAGCCGGAAGATCATCTTTGCTTTCTAATGATATCGCATTCACTATACAGGAATCCTTGCCATCAATCGCCAGCATCTCGGCCTCAACGAGCAAACTGTCTCTCTCTTTCAATACAAGGACGCTTCGCTCTGCGCCGGAAGAGAACGTAACGACTTCCATCAAACGCTTGATTAACTGCTCCAGGTTGACCTCACTGGATAAGGATCTGGATGTGTTCATGATCGTCATGAAATCGAGCGCCTGCAGCGAATAATCGCTGATATTCGTTGTACTCCAATCCTGTTGTTCCTTGAGTGAGGTCAAATAATTCGGATACCTCATTTTAAGTTCATCGGCCTTCGCTTTTGCCCCCCAGCTTAAGTAGCCGTAGTAAGCATCCACCAGGAAAGTTTTGGCGATTTTGTCCCTGCCAGCCTCTTTGTAATGCCTTCCTGCCAGCTCGCAGGCCATCGCTTCATGTTGGATGAAACCCTGCTCCCGCGCTTGCCGAATGGACTGTTCATAGGCTCGTTCCGCTTTCTGGATATGACCTGTTACACGATGCCATTCCGCATGCATGAGCAGGCTAAGATGCAGGAAATTCTCCGGACAATGGCCAGCCCATTTGTCCATCTTGCGCAGCATTTTCCGGATCAATTTGGCATACATCCGCTGATCAGCCACCGCAGCTTCTCTATACACAGCCGTAATCGACAGGGTGTAGTAGAAAAAGTTCTCAGGAATATGAAACAAACCGAAGGAGACCGACTGCATCGGTTCAGCATTCTTCCCCGTCTTAACCGCATCAGCAAATTGACCGAATAAGTAGTACAACATCATTTTTTTCACGGTATACTCATGTAAAATGACTTGATTGGGATGGATTTCCAGTTTGCGCACGAATCGATCTTCTTCCTCTTCATCCGTACCGATGATCAAAGGATTTGCAGCTTTTCCTTCCATATTCAGAATCACCATGCGAAGCATTTCCAACATGAGAAGCGTATCATGATGATTCGTTTGTTCTAAGATACGGTAATGCTTAGCGAGGTCTTCCTGCACTTCGGAAAGCGTGACACCTTGAAAATCCTTAGCTAACACCTGGTATGTCAAAGCATACCCAGCGAACACCAAATCGCCATCCTCAATCCCGTTTATGAATGACTCCTTCAAATGCTCCAAACAGATCTGAAGCGGCTTGACCCATGGCGTTACGAATAAACCGAATGAAAAATGGCTTTTGCTGCGGAACTGATGGGATTGAAATCTGGTATTCATTCTATCGCCCAATTGTCCGTACTGATACCCGAGTTGATAATCCCCAAAGCCCGATCCGAGAATCAAGCCATAGGAACCATAGACATAGGCCATCACCGAGGAATTGCCGTACTTCAAGGCATTTTTGGTCATGATAAACATGAACAGGACGAATAAATTCGTATTGACGAAATACGCGGAGACCGCGATACTCATCATTAAATTCATGAGCCGTGTCATGTACGCGTCTTCCATGAGCGGAAGATCATACAGCTGCAGCGTGTTCTTGCGTCCAATCTTCGCCTTCAAATTCATATAGGCTAAGAAGATATTCACGCTGGTCGGCTCCCTGGGAATACGCAGTCCTTGCTCAGCTAAAGCCTTGAGTCCGACTTCAACACTCTTGTGCTGTTTGCCGACATTGGTGTACAAAATAACTTGCAGATTATACACTTCCAGCTTCAATTCATTCGTTCCTGCGTCTGACAGCAGCAGCTCATAGGAAGCTTCCGCTTCATCTGCTTGACCATTCAAATAAAGCACTTCCGACTTCTCAAGTCGGATAGAGAAGCTAAGTTCAGCAAGTTCTTTTCCCTCTACGAGCGTAAGCAGCGCCAAAGCCTTGTTGTAATACTGCAAAGCAGAGCGATAGGCATTGGAAGACTTAGCTTTGCGCCCTGCGCGGAGATTAAATTCCAGCAATTGAATAAGCGCTTCCCGCTCCTTCAAGAGTCCTGACCCTATGTTCATATGGTTAACAATATCGAAAAGGCGCTGCTCAATTTCTTCCTCTTGCAAGAGCTCCAAAAGTTTATTGGCGATCATGAGATGCATGTCCGGAAGTTCATACTGCTCAATAGAACCATAGACGGCTTCCTGAATGGAATCATGCACGAACATAAATCGAATATCTTGTGCCGCTGAATTTCCTTGCGAGTCATGATAGAACTTGTAGTCGGTTCCTACCGGAATAATCAAGCCGGTTTGAATGGAGATTTCCAGCACCTGCAGAACTTCTGTGAACCCCGTCATCGCGATAATCCCCAACGCTTCTAGATCAAAGGAAGCACCCAAGCATGCGGCTAAGCGCAATAAATGCTGCGTTCGGGCAGGCATTCTAAGCAGCTTTTCAGCCAGGAGAAACATCAAATTATCTGTAATTCTAAGCTTCTGAATCTCCTTTATATCCCAAATCCAACGATTGTCCTCATAGCTAAAAGCAAGCAAGTTCTGCTCATACAAGGCTGTGAGGAATTGCTTGACGAAGAAGGGATTTCCCCCTGTTTTCTGGAGAATCAACTGAGCAAGCTCTGCGACATGGTGCTGTTCGGTCTTGAGTGACTCTGCAACTAGCAGCTCTATAGCTCCGATCTCCAGTGGTTGGAGCGAAATACGCTCAGAAACAAGCCGTTCAGGCAGCTTATCCAGCAATTGAACGTGCGTAGTCGACAGCAAATTCTCGCTTTCACTGCGATAAGAACCGATGAAAAGGAAATGCCGCATTTGCGAATCGTTCAAAAGCAGCTCAATAAATTGCAAGGAGGCGGCGTCCGCCCACTGCAAATCATCGAGAAACAACACAATCGGCCGATCTTTCACACAGAAAGTAAAAAGAAACTGCTGGAGTAAGAAATGCAATCGATTCTGCGTTTCTTGCGGCGGCAGCTGCTTGACATTCGGCTGTTCACCGATAAGTACCAAAAGCTCGGGAATGAGATCAATCAGGACTTTACCGCTCGAGCCCAACGCTCTGAGCAGTTTTCCGCGGTATTCCTCAATTTGTTCATCCTTTTCGGTTAAGAGCTGACGCACAAGCTGTCTTAACGCTTTGGCGAGCGCATGGTAGGAGACATGCTGCTTGTTCGGCTCGAATCGGCCTGGCAAGAACCAGCCATTCTCCTTCATAATCGTCTTCATCGTTTCGGCGATCAGAAAGGATTTGCCATAGCCGGATTCGCCGGTGACCCAAACGGCCTCCAACGAACCGTGAACGGCACGTCCATACACATGGAGCAGTTTCTCTATTTCTTTGGCTCGTCCGTACAATCCTTGCGGAATCTGAAACATATCCGTCATATCATAGAGCCCGATTTCAAAGCTTTGCGTATCATCAGGTGAGTTGACGATCATTAAGCAATGTTCAAGATCCTGAATGATGCCGTAAGCGCTTTGATACCGTTCTTCCGCGTTCTTGGCAAGCAGTTTCATCACGATTTCCGATAACGGCTTAGGGATATCCATCCGAATGTGATCAGGAGGTATCGGGGTCACAGCGAAATGCGAGTGAATCAGCTCAACCGGATCTTCCGTTTGGAACGGAAGCCTTCCGGTGAGCATTTCGTAAAACGTAACGCCTAAGGAATAATAATCAGTACGATAATCGATAATGCGGTTCATCCGACCTGTTTGTTCAGGAGACATATAGCTGAGCGTACCCTCGAGCATCAGGGGATCCAGCATTTCCTGCCGTTCTCTGGTAAACGATGAAATACTGAAATCCGCCAGCTTCATAATTTGTTTTTCTGGATTTATGATAATATTGCTTGGTTTAATATCTTTATGTATGACATAACGTTGATGAATGTCCCCGACGATTTTGACCAATTGAATTGCAGAGGTTAAGAAGGTTTGCAGCGACTGGCGAAACACAGGGAAATAAGCAGACAATGTCTCCCCATCGAAGTCCTCCAAGATAAGCGCGACACCGTTCTGATGTTTGGGCAGCGCAAGCGGCTTAACAATCCCTGGTATGTCCAGCATGCTGCCAATCTCGAATTCTCGTTTCAATCTAGCAATATCCGCGGGAATAGGGAAATCTGAACGCAGTGTTTTGATGATCACTTTTTCCAAGGTTACCTTATGTATCGCGCGAAAAAGCACGGTCCGATCCCCTTGATAAATTTGTCTGATCAAATCATATTCCGGCAAAATTAACATACAATCCTCCTAGGTAATCAAGCAGCTAGGTACGTCTCTAAAAAAGCTTGCCATCCCAAGGAAGTCCTTTTTCAAAGCGACGCTTGTCGTGGTGATGATACGGCTTCAAAACGTCAATGTTCCATAGCTCAAACGTATACATATCCCAAATTTCACACGGTTCTTCCGTTGACCCGTCTTGCGTCAAAATGGCGTTCACTGCGCGGCGTGCCGCTTCATTCGCTCCCTCCATAGTAGCAAGGTTCGTATTCGTACGCACATAATCCGCGGCAAGAAACAGATTAGGAATTGCTGTGTAGGCTTCCGGTCTTAAATCCCAAGTGCCGACGCGATTAATAAGCAGCGGCTCCATATTCGTACAAGCTTGGTCTGGATTCTCAAATTGAATATCCGTGTCCAAGAACCAGGAATGCAGAACGTCATCTTCGAGGATGACAGCGCCGTCAACATTCAAACTTTTCTTCATTTGCGCCCATACTTCTGCTTTAATTTCTTCCGCTGTACAATAAGTCGCCGATTTGCCAAATAAGATTCCTGGCGTATCCCAATCCGAAATATCGACGGATAACACGCCTTTTACCGTACCGTCTCCGTAGTTGCTTAGGTCAACATCCGGCCAGAATTGCTTCTGAGATACAGAAGTCAATGACCAAGGGGCATCCAAATAAATCACATGACCATGCGTAATAGGCAGCTCTTCCTTCAAATAGAACTGAATACCATTCATCCAGGCTACCGAATCCACCAGTTTCTGCACGCCTGCTAAACCTGGGTCCGCTTGAACCATCGCATCGGTGACGAATTTCCCCATCACTTCCACAGGGAATGCGGCGATATAATAATCAGCTTCGATCTCAAATGTTTGACCATTTTCGGTAATCTTCGCACCGCTTATGACACCGTCTACACAGTCAATGCTCTCAACCTTCGCAGCCAAATGATAATCAACACCATGTCCTTGCAAAAAGTTCAGCCAAGGTTGAATCCATTTGTCATTCGTCGGACCGTTTAATAGACGGACGAAGCTTGTACCTGGCGTTGTGATATCCAATGTCATCTGAACAGCGACAGGGCCTACCGTTTGTGTATTGGCAATTTGGGATTGACAGGCGACAAGCGTCTTGGTAAAGCCTGCAAAAATCTTCTGAAACGCCGGGGATTGTTGTTCAGCTTCAATGAAGTTCCACCAATCAATGAGGTTGTATTCCTCGCGGATGCGTTCATCGCAGCTCGTCATCACTTGCCACAGCTTCCGTCCGTATTGCTCCATATCGTCAGCCGTGAGTCCCAATCCATTATCAAACAGATCTTTAATGATAACAAGAAAATTATCCAAACTAAATTCAATTTTGGCCAATAATGGAAGTAATGGCGCTGTGTAAGTGGCAATATCCAACCGTGTTACTTCCATCAAGTTATCATATACAAAGCCATTTTCATAAGGAATTCGTTTCAAGGTGTCAATTACATGTCTGTAAAAGCGAGGAAATAAACGGAATCCATGCTCTCCAGGCAGATCCTTCCTGCCATCAACACCGCTGCCAACAAAAGGCATGCTTCTGGCTTTCCCACCCGGAATACTCTTAAACTCGTAAACCGATACCTCATAACCTCTGATAATCAATTCATGCGCGGCGCTCATCCCGGCTACCCCGCCGCCCAAAATTGCGACTTTTTTCACCAATTTTCCCCCTCAATTTGGATCATATTGTAAATAATACTGTAAACCCATCATATCATTTAGGCCAAATGAATCATAGAGTTTAGTTCAATAGAAATAGAAAAAGAAAATAGCCCGCATATTATCCCCTTTTTCAATCTCGGGAACTTTGATTCTAAATTCCTAAATGCGCACGAATCATATATAATAGAAGGAAATCCTGAAGAGCCACCTAGGAGAGGATGTCATTCGCATGCACAATAAAATGGGAACAAGATATAAACCTGGAGCTCTGATCCTCTCTTTACCACAGGGAAATCTGACTTACGGTGACGATATCTTTCTAACACGCAAAGTTCATCTTTATCATATAAAATTACAACCCGGACAATCCGGCGTAGAATATATAAGCAAGTTAAATCACAAAGCTGCCTTCATCCACGATGGTTTTCAACATATTCTGGATACCTCTGTCGACGAAACTTCCGTAACCATTATTTTACAAGCAAAGCCCGGCTCCTTATTTTCACAACGAATGAAGGGATGGACATATCCAGCTATCGTCGCGCTAATAGCAGATTTAGGCGTCTCCCTGCTCGATGCGATGGAAGAGCGGATTACCGGCTTTTCCGTGGACGCAGATAATCTCTGGTTATCTGATCATGACAAACTGTCCGTCATCAATTACTGGGATGTAGGCCATCCACAGACCCAAGGAGCTGTGGGACTATGCCGCTTAATGATTCAGCTCTTTACTGGCGCGGAGACGATTCCGGGCGCTTTCGAGGTGATGCACACCCATTTGGAACGCGCTTCTATTCCTACGGCTACCTATGAGCAGAAAATGGCACTCATTCGTCTGATCAAACTCGTTTGTCAAGGTCAAGCCTCCCTCTCCTCCCTCATATTCGGTTTAAGGAGTCTGCCTTCAACCGCTATAGAAGCTGTTTCGACGCCTACTCAGCCTTCTTATCAACGGAAACCATTACCGGAGACGGAAGAAACAGCTTCTGTTGAGGATGCAAATGAAATCCGCGAGGAGCCGCGCGCACGAACTAAAGGCGATCAGCCTGTTAGTTGGCTAACCAAAGCAGGTCTGGGAGCTATCGCAGTTCTGGTCATCGTCATTATCGTCGTCTGGGCCTTATGGCCCTCCAACACAGATCATCCTGCAGCCGTGACGCCAACCCAAACAAAGTCGGCACCGACTCCTACAGCAACACCGACAGCTAGCGCTGTCCCGACGAAACCTGCCGGAGATGTTAACAAACAAGCGGAAGAAGTCGTCATTCCGAACCTGGTAGGCCAGACACAGGAAGAAGCTGAGCAACTGATGCTTGCTGTTGGACTGCATTACAACTATGTCATTGAAGCAAGCGATCAGCCCAAAGGGACTGTTACCAAGCAGGACCCTAAGTCTGGTAGCAAGGGGTTGCAAGGTGACAATGTCACGTTTTGGGTTAGTAAGGGCAGTAATTAGTCCGTTTCAGTGAAAGGGGCTGTCCCAAAATGAGTTCATCTCCAGGCTGTCTCTTGCTTTCAATGTTGAACTATAAAAAAAAGAGCCCCCAAGAGGCTCTTTTTCATGTACCCATTACCCTTTTACAGCTGAACCAACAGTTAACGCTTTTTCAACTTGCTCGCTGAACAGGACATAAACGAGGACCGTCGGCAAGCTCGCGATCGTCATAGCCGCGCCCATAGCTCCCCAATTAGTCGTGAACTGACCTTGGAAAAATAAAAGACCCAGCGGCAGCGTCTTCAAGGATTCCTTGGTGATCAAGATGAGGGCCATGGTGAATTCATTCCATGCCGCTAAGAAGACGAAGATTACCATCGTAGCAATCGCTGGTTTGATGATAGGCAGAATAATCGAATAGAATGTACGGTAAATACTGGCTCCATCCATGCAGGCAGATTCTTCAAGTTCAACGGGAATACTACGAAAGAAGCCGTAGAACACCATGCTGGAAAATGAGATGTTAAAGGCAATATAGGGAACGATTAAGGCCCAGTACGTATTCGCCAAATGGAATTCGCGCACGAGAATCGCGAGCGGTATCATAATCACTTGGACGGGAATGAACATGCCGATCACAACGTAGATGCGAGCCGCTTCCTTCCAGCGCCACTGCATTCTCGCAACCGCATACGAAAACGTCACAGAAAGTGCAATCGTACCCACAACGGTTGCCGCAGCCACCAGCAAGCTGTTGCTGAAGTAGACCGGGACATTAAATCGGGACCAAGCATCCACATAATTTTCAAACCGCAAATGCGTTGGAAAACCAAATGGATTAGTAACGAAGATTTCATTATTATTTTTGAGCGAGTAAAAGACCATCCAAATCAGCGGATAGACCGACAAGCCTGCATACACCCATAAGAAGATGCCCAGGAGCGGATTCTTTTTACGCAATTTGAGTATTCCGTTCATCTGTCATCCTCCTTAGAAAGAAATTCGTTCTCTGGCGATCAAACGGTTAATCGCAAGCGTCACAATCAAACATTCGATGACAAGGAAAGCTGCCGCGGCGCTGCCGTAACCGAACTCGCCTACACGGAATGCCGAGCGATACATCAGATAAGTCAGCGTGTAAGTGGAGTTCCCTGGACCCCCGCCCGTCATAATAAACATGTTGGCAAATGCATTTAATCCACCAGTAATTGCCAAAACCAAACAGAATTTATAGGTTTCAGCCAACATGGGAATCGTAATGGAGATGTGCGCTCGTAACTTGGAAGCACCATCGATACGCGCGGCCTCCAAGTACTGTTCTGGAACGGATTTCACTGCCGCCAGCAACAGCGCGAACTGATACCCCATGTACTGCCAAGCATTCACGAAAGCAATGGCAAAAATGGCCGTTTTGCTGTTCGTCAACCAATCTTGGCGATAAGAAAGGCCTAGTGCTTCAAACACTTTATTGATCAACCCATATTCACCGTTATACATCGCCAGCCAAAGCTGACACACAACCGTAATCGAAAGCACAACAGGAATAAAGTAACTGATGCGCAGAAACTTGCTTCCCTTGAAACCTTCGGCTACGGCAAAAGCAAGCACGCTGCCGATACCAATTTGAACGACTGCTAAGATGCCTGCAAAAACAAGACCATTATACAAAGAGGTATAGAAAATGCTGTCTTGAAACAAGCGAATGTAATTATCTAGAAAAATAAAAGTGCCTTCGCTGAGTCCATCCCATTCGAATGTGCTGCGATAGAAAGTTTGTAGAATCGGATAAAACACAATTACTGTATACAAAAGGAGCGCAGGCAGCGTAAACAACATAATCGCCGCCCTGTTTCCCATGAATTTGCGCATGTCATCACTTCCCTTTTTTAGTAGAAAACTCACACCGGACTTGCGATCCAGTGTGAGTTTCCTTTTCCATAGAAACTTCTTTTATTTCGCGGTTACTGCGGCTTTATTCAAGTCTTTAACGAATTGATCTGCTGTGTAGTTACCAGTCATCAAGTTTTGTGTGGCATCTTCAAGTGCTGCTTTGAATTTAGGATTGGACAATCCCCATGAGAAAGCTGTTGTGCTTGTTGTTTTCGGAATATCTTTGGACAGTTGATCCATCATAGCCGGGAATGGCTTCACGATCGGCTTGTCAACTTTCGTTGCCACGATAGGATTGCTGCGGTTTGTGTATTTGTACTCGGCATATTTCAAGGAAATGAACGATGCTACTTTTGCTGCAAGCTCTTTGTCCTTAGTATTCGCGGATACGGCATATCCACCAGGTCCACCGCTGCCGCTGAATGCTGTTTTGCCTTTTTCGTAAGCAGCTGCGTCTGCAGCCGGAAGGTACATGTAGCCTGCTTTGTCGCCAAGCGCTTTGGTTGCTGCTTCTATTTCCCATTGACCGTTGATGAACATCGCTGCTTTACCTTCATGGTAAAGGGCTGCTGCTTGGTCATAGTTCAAGTTGGTTGCACCCTTTGGCAGCATGCCAGCTTTTACAAGCTCAATGATTTTCTCGGCAGCTGTTTTGTAGGCAGGATCGTCAGCTTTAGCCAATCCTTTATCCAGCTTCGTTACACCAGCAGGCTCAGCACGCGATACGAACATGTCATAAAGCGCTACGCAAGGCCATTTCTCTTTGGCGAAGATGGATAATGGCGTTATCCCTTTGGCATTGAAGGCTTGAACAGCCGTCATCATTTCATCGTAGGTTGTCGGCACTTTCACACCATTTTGCGTAAATAGATCTTTATTATAATAAAGAAGAGCTACTTCGTTACCGGCATAAGGAAGTGCGTACGTATGTCCATCATCCGTAACTAGCGTGTTCATCGCGCTAGGCTGCATTTTATCTTTGAAACCTAATTTCGTTACGTAATCGTCCAAGACCAAGATGTTGTTGGATTTTTTAAATGTATCAATAATGTCCAGCCCTGCTTGGAAAATGTCCGGCAAGTTGCCTGTAGCCGCATAAGTTTTCAACTTCTGACCATCATCTTGTGCTTGAATATCAAGCTCAAGCTCAACATTCGGCATTTCCTTCTTCAGTTCCGCAACCGCATAGTCATAAGGTGTTTTTGTATCTTCATCTGCATATTGCGCATAAATTTTGAGCTTAACCGGCTTTGCGTCCGATTTAGCCGCTGCTGTTGCTGCCGCTGTAGTTGCAGGAGTTGTTGTTGCGCTTCCCTCTTTGGTCGTGTTCGTGGATCCACAAGCCGCTAGACTTGTTGCGGCAAGTAAACTTACCAACGTGACTGCCATCTTTTTCATTTGTTTGGACCTCCCAGGCATCGTGTGCGTTTCTCTTCTTTACAAGATTGAGTATAAAAGGAAATGAGCCTTGTGATAATGGAATAACTGAGGGCTTCTTGTAAAATCCGCACATTTCAGAAATCACCGCTACAACCGATTATTCTCATATTCACTAGGGGAATATCCAAAAAACTTTTTAAAACTTTTACTAAAATAGCTGGGATCGCTGAATCCGATCTGTTCAGCAATATCCGCTAACCGGATGTTCCCTTTGCCGAGCAGATCTTTGGCTCTATGCATACGAATATGCGTCACATAATCAGTAACGGTCATCCCAATTTCCTTCTTAAACACAGCGCGCAAGTAGCTGGAATTAATAAAAACCTGTTGAGCGATTTGGTCGAGCTGCAGCTCCGGATCACCATAGTGCTGTTCTATATACTCTTTGGCCGATTGAGCAATTTTGGACGAGCGCGTCTTTCTATGCTTGCCTGTATAGACAATAGCCTGATGGAACAACTGCTTAATCCACACCGAAGTAGCTTCGATGGATTCCAAGCGCTTAATTTCACTGTATGGGAAAAAGGCTTCTCCGAAGCAGTCTTCAATCGGATGTCCTGTTTCCGTCACATACGACAAGCAAACCGAAATCAAGCCCATACTAATGACATACGTATAGTCAAGAGACAATCGCTGTTCACGAATGGACTGAAAGATTTCCTCCAGCTTCGCTTCAACCTTTTCATCGTTTTGCATACGCATTTGCATCAGGATATCTTCGTTCACCTCTGTAGGATAGAAAGCTTGTCCCCCTGTCTCGAGTGCCGTGGAACCAAAAGCTATGACACGGTCATTGCCAAGCACAAACTTGTTTTGCAATCCCTCGAGCGCTTCCAGATAGGAAACACGAATGCCTTTATAGCCAGAATGACTTCGCCCCACGCCGACCGTGATGGTGAACTTCAAATATTTTTTGATCAGAAAACATAGCTTCTCATAGCCACCGAGCATCGGTATTTCCAGACTTTCTTTCCCTTGATGCTCAACTAAACAAATAATGCGCCCCTCCGGTCCATTGAAGATCAGATGGTTCTCGGTTTCCTCCAATGCTTCGTTGAGAATATTCGTTACCGCATACTTCCATAGCAAGCGTTCGCTCACTTTATTCCATTTGAGATCCATATTATCAATCTCGATGCAAGCTACAACAAAGCAAGTTGACTCGAAAGACTCACCGAATTGCGCAAGTTTCAGCCGCGTTTCCTCGTCGGAATGATTATAGTCGCTGCTGAGCAGGTGGTTAAGAAAGCTCTCCTTCATCAACTGCTGATTTTCCTTGAGCGTCGACTTCTCCTCTTGTGCCCGCTGATGCTCCTTCTGCAGCTTGAGCAGCGTCAAAATCAGCTCATCTTTGGAAAAAGGCTTGAGAATATAATCCTCAACGCCCAGTTTGAGCGCTTTGCGCGCATAATCGAATTCGTTATGCCCCGTAATCAAAACCACACTGGTCTCAGGATAACGCTCCTTTAATTGCTCCGTTAAGCTGAGTCCGTCCATGAATGGCATCGTGATATCCACCAAGGCAATGTCCGGATGATGGCGGTCCACCTGTTCCAACGCTTCAATCCCATTCTTCGCTTCCGCACAAATCTCAAAGCCATAAGCTTCCCATTCTAAAGCCGTACGCAAGTATTCACGGAAAATGGATTCATCATCCACGATCAATATTTTCTGCATGTCTTC
Organism: Paenibacillus marchantiophytorum; assembly: GCF_014640555.1. Taxonomy (GTDB): domain Bacteria; phylum Bacillota; class Bacilli; order Paenibacillales; family NBRC-103111; genus Paenibacillus_E; species Paenibacillus_E marchantiophytorum. The sequence continues at coordinate 453,398 of NZ_BMHE01000001.1, forward strand.
TTATTCCTCACTTTGAAAAGGGAGCCACAGGGTCACTTCCGTCCCCTGCCCCAATTGACTTTGGATTTGTAGACCATACTCATCGCCAAAATATAACCGGATGCGATCATTGACATTCCGCATGCCGAATCCAATCGCATCTTGCGGTGTTATCTGATTCATCGCCCAAGCCTCCAGACGGTCTGGCGGCATGCCCACCCCATCATCACTGACCCTGATCCGGATCTTGCCTTCGACGATTTCACCCGTTACCTTAAGAAGTCCGAGACTTCCTTTGGTCTTCAACCCGTGATAGATCGCATTCTCCACAAGAGGCTGGATGGTAAGCTTGGGTATCAATCCGCTTAGCGCATCATTATGAATATCGAATTCATAGTTAAATACATCGGAATAGCGGATACGCTGGATCGATAAATAGTCTTTCACATTGCGGACTTCTTCCTCCAGCGTAATCGTTTCTCGCCCTTTGCTTAGCGCGACCCGATAAAAATCGGCCAGCGCTTTGGTCGTACGCTGCACGTCCCTAGCCCGTCCCATCTCCGACAAGGTGTAGATCACATCCAGCGTGTTATACAGAAAATGCGGTTTAATTTGGGCCTGAATGAGTGCGAGTTCATATTCGCGTTTCTTTTTTTGTTCAAAATTAACGTTCGTTAAGAGCTCTTGTATACGCTGAATCATCGCGTTAAAGCCGGACGCCAGAAGTCCGATTTCATCCTCGGAATCAACTTGGAATTCTTGGTCCAGCGTGCCTTCTTTGACCTTCTTCATATGCTTGGTCAGCCCCATAATCGGCTTTGCGATTAATTGGGACAGCATCCCTGCCCCCAACAAAGCAAAGAACAAGCAAACGAATCCAATCAGCACGATGAGCAGCGTGATCTTACGCGTATCTGCGGTTAAGGACTCCAGAGGCGCCATTGAGATCAGCTTCCAGCCGAAGCTGGGAACATCGGAGCTGACAACAAGCGTTTTCTCATGCTGAAAGGAAGTCAAATCCGATTGATGTGTGCTGGAGGTGATCCACGATTTCAATGCCGGGTCGGCCACTTCCTGAAGGACTTCCTGCGGCTGTTGTGACGAGACGACCACACCTTGCTCATTGACAATGAAGTAGCTGCCATCTTGTATGGAGCCGATTTTCTGATAAATCGAGGATAACGAGCTTTCTTTGATGTTCAAAACGAGAATCCCCAGCTTCTGTCCGGTATAAATATTCACGATCCGCTTCCCGAGCGTCATAACAGTTTCACCGGAATCATGTGTCAAATAGTCTCGCCGCTGCATGGGATACCAGATGTTATTTCCGCTCGAGCTGTCAATTTGACGCAGCATTTCGCTGCTGCGAATCTGTTCCAAATTACGTTCCAACAACAGATTTGATCCAAAAACCCGGTTGCTCGTATCAATAAAGGCCGCAGACTGCACATCCGGAAAGACGAGCAAGGCAAAACTCAATTGGTTCGTAATCTGCGTATATAATTGCAGGCTCGTTTCGGGAGCCCCCTGCGTTTGCGGATCTTCAACAATTACTTTATTTAAATTGATCGTCAGCATATTCGCGCAGCTTTCCACATTCGTCAACATGCCCGTAATTCGTGTAATAATCAGGGATGAATTGTCGGAGACATTCTTGATTGTCTTCTTGACAATGGCATCTGTGTACACGTGATTGGAGACAAAGCCCAGAATAAACAACGGAATGAAGATCAGCGGAAAATAAATAAAGATGATTTTATAGCGAATGCGTTGATTGCGAAACCAATTCATCGATAACCTTTTTTGTGAAAATATCATGCTATCCCCCCTGCGATTCCCTAAACACTTGGTAAAGAATTCAGCTTAGCATTGAAATATCGTGGAATCAACTGGTTGGCTAATAATCATTTATTGGTCTAGAACAATGAGACATATAGGGATTTTCATATTGGATACAAAAAATAGCGGCTGATACAATAAAATTAAATACCGATAATCCTTAGTGGAATTATAGGTTTATAAAAGGAGGTGAATCCATGCCCGAAGAGAACGCCTTTTTACAATTGCAGCAGTTGAGTGTTACCTATCCAGGTGAAGCCCATCAGGTTTTAAGTCCGCTTAATATCCAGATCAATGAGGGAGAGTTCGTTTGTTTATTAGGTCCAAGTGGTTGCGGCAAAACGACACTGCTGAACTGCATGGCTGGTTTTCAATCCTATGAAGGAAATCTCTTGCTCCAGGGACAGCCCATAACGAAGCCTGGTCGCGAGCGCGGAGTGGTCTTTCAAGAATATGCCTTATTTCCCTGGTTTACTGTGGAACAGAATGTGATGCTTGGCCCCCGAATCAACGGGCTTCCAAAAACGGAACGCATACGCATTGCTCGCAAATGCATTCGAATGGTCGGACTTGATGGGTATGAAACCTATTACCCGAACCGTTTATCCGGGGGGATGAAACAACGGGCCAGCTTGGCAAGGGCGTTAGCGAACGAGCCGTCCATCCTGCTGTTGGATGAACCTTTTGCCGCATTGGATGAACAAACGAGAGAAACCATGCAGAGTGAATTGCTGCGCATTCAAGATGAGAGCGGGGTCACCTGTGTATTCGTCACTCACAGCATTGCGGAAGCCGTTTATCTCGCGGATCGAATTCTCGTCCTATTGCCTAAACCCGGTCGTATAGCGCTGGATCTTAGGCTCAAACTGCCGCGAATCCGAGACAGGAATGATGATCGTCTTTTCCATTATCAGAAAATGATCAGTTCGGTGCTGCGAGAGGAGGAGATTCCATCCTTATTCTCGGCAAGAAAACAGCTATCCAATCCCTTGGCATTATAGGCGTACTTATCTTATGGGCGTTCATAACGTCGCTACATATTGTCCCACCTGCACTACTTCCAGGCCCGCTTGAAGTTGGCTCAACCATGGCTGGCATGCTGGCAAATGGGTCATTGCTTACGCATACGCTTGCCAGTCTTCAGCGCGTGCTCCTCGGGTTTCTGCTCGCTTTCAGTCTCGCGCTTCCGCTTGGCATCGCCATGGGCACTTGGACTTGGTTGAGAAATGCCTTATCCCCGCTGATCGAGCTCATCCGGCCCATCCCCCCGATTGCCGTGATCCCGCTAGCCATTCTTTGGTTTGGTATAGGCGAGATGTCCAAACTATTTATTATCGTTTTCGGAGCATTATTCCCCATTCTGCTAAATGTCATCGGAGGCGTCAGTCAAACGGAAGTCCTCCATATCAAAGCAGCTCAATCACTCGGCGCCAGCCGCTTTCATATTTTCTATTACGTTACTTTGCGGGCGGCGATCCCAAACATCGTTATTGGCATGCGTTCCGGTATCTCCATGGCTTTCATCTGCCTTGTCGGCTCCGAGCTTATCGCTGCGAATGCGGGGCTTGGTTTCCTGATCCAAGAAGGTAGATCTTTATACAAAACGGACCAAGTCATTGTTGGCATGATCGCTATTGGCTTAGTCGGATTAACCATCAATCGGCTGCTAATCGCACTAGAAAACCAACTGATTCGTTGGAAATAAACGCACACACAAACGGAGGCATTTACCCTATGCAATTTTATACTCAAAGATTTACTCAGCCATTTAAACGTCTAATCCCTCATCTTCTCCTTATTCTGGTTGTGTTTGTTGCAGCTGCGTGCGGACAAACCAAACAAGCTGCTGCTCCCTCCAGTTCACCTGCTGCAGCAGCGCCCAAGCTGGAGACGACTGCTCTCACCATTGGTTCAGGACGCGATCCTCAATTGTCGCCACTCCTGATTATTGCCAAAGAGCAAGGTTATTTCCAAAAAGAAGGACTAACCGTGGATCTCAAATTATTTGCCGCTGGTCCTGATGTTGTTTCGGCCATTGCTTCCAAGAGCATTCAGTATGGTTCCACGGGAGATATCCCTCCCCTTATTGCCAAAGCTTCCGGCCTGCCGCTGCAAGCCATTGCGCAGCATTCCGATATTTCAGGTGTACAAACACTTGTGGTCAATCCGGATAAAATAAAAAAACCGGCGGATTTAAAAGGTAAAAAAGTCGCCTATGTTTCCGGCACCGCATCGGAAGCCTTTTTCCTCAAAATTGTTGAAAAATACGGGATCGACGTCAGCAGCATTCAAGCCTATAAAGTAGGTCCAACCGAAATTTTGCCTGCTTTTCAGAAAAAAGATATCGATGCCTTCGTCATTTGGCAGCCCATTGCCGCTAAAGGCGTCAAAGAAGCTGGCGGACTTCCACTTCTCACCGCTACTCAATCCTATGTCCCAGGGGAAGAAGGCCCCCAAGCCCTGTTCGCTTCTTACTCCCTGCTTGTCGGCCACAAAGACTTCCTGGACAAAAATCCAGAAACAACCAAAGCCCTACTCCGAGCCTTGCGCCAAGCTGCCGCCTACATCAAATCCAATCCAGACGAATCCGCCGCCTATGTCAGCAAAACCTTGGACACAGAGGTCGATTCCATCAAAAGCATCTTCAAACTAAATAAATACGCGCTGGACATTACGCCTCAAGTCGTTGATTCCTTAGCCAGCATTTCTAACTTTCTGCTCAAAAACGAAAAAATAAAAGCCGTGCCCGATCTGAAGGAATTCATTCAAACTTCCTATTTGAAAGCCGTCGATCCGGCCTTAGTTACTTGGACGCCTTAACGTGCGCAAACCCTCGATTCCACTTTGGTGGGATCGAGGGTTTTTGGCATGTTTGGCGACGCATTGAACGTTATCTGTTCAGGGATCGTTGCGCATGAACGAGGAGATTAGGAGGAACGAAGGCTTTAGTGGAACGACCAGCGCAAGAGGAACGACGATTCGCTATCTGTGGCGAATCGCCAGATTTTCGCACCCTCGAGAGTCTACGATCCGCCATAAAGAAAAAACCTAGCCTGCGGCTAGGTCATCAAGCCAAGCCAAGCCAAGTCAAGCCAATTCAAGCCAAGCCAAGCCAAGCCAACGAACCTTGGGACAAACCCGAACCCCTAACGAACTCAATACCCTTTATTCGCTCAAAATCGCCCATTCTGAAAATCTAATGAATCCCAGAAGCTCTATTACAAGCAAACGACCACCTTTCCGCCTAAAATCTGCTCGATAGCGCCAATTCAGTTCATTAAATCTCCAAAGTAGCCAATTTCTCCTGTATAAGCATCGTACAGTTCATTAGGCCTTCTGAAACCGAAAACCGCCACAGCAAAAAAGTCTGCGGTGGACGGCAATAAGAAAAAACCTAGCCTGGCGGCTAGGTCATCAAGTCAAGTCAAGCCAAGTCAAGTCAAGCCAAGTCAACGAACCTTGGGGCAAGCCCGAACCCCTAACGAACTCAATACCCTTTATTCGCTCAAAATCGCCCATTCTGAAAATCTAATGAACCCCAGAAGCTCTATTACAAGCAAACGACCACCTTTCCGCCTAAAATCTGCTCGATAGCGCCAATTCAGTTCATTAAATCTCCAAAGTAGCCAATTTCTCCTGTATAAACATCGTACAGTTCATTAGGCCTTCTGAAACCGAAAACCGCCACAGCAAAGAAGTCTGCGGTGGACGCCAATTAAATAAGGGGTAAGCTTCGCTCACCCCAAAACATATAAATTCTTATATATTAAAGAAAAAAAGGCTTCGCGGCCCTGAGAGATCAGCCTATTAGTAGCGACAAACCCTGTTAAGGGAACTAGAGGACGCTATATAGGCAACTAGCAGGGATGCGAGGGCAGTAGCGGAACTACAGGGTCTTATTTCCACGAAAAACGCTGAATTTGCCTTGAAACAGCAAAATAGCGGATTGTAGTTCCCTCACCACCGCGATGGTACTTTTGGCTAGAATAGCGGACTGTAGTTCCCTCCCTCTGTTCGCACAAGGCGGCTGGAGTAACTCCGCGCTCACTCCAAAACATATAAACTCTTATATGTAAACAAAAGGAGCTAAGCACAAACAATCTGCTTAACTCCCCAAGTACTACGGATTCCTTACTTCCGCTGAGACTCCCGCAAAGCGGTAAAAGCTTTCATCGAACGGCACTGGCCCTCCGGAGGTTACAAACCGCTTGGCTCCCTCTCCCGTATAGAGATTACGGGTGCCGTGGAAAATGCCCTGCGGCACATAGATCAGATCACCTGCCTCGAATGTTTGCCATTCTCCGTTCAAATACACCTCACCCTTCCCTTCGATGCCAATAAATAACTCACTGGATGACGGGTGCTGGTGCACAGCAAAGCTTTGCCCAGGCTCCTGAATGCCGCAATGGAGCGACAGCTGTGCACTTCCGGTGCCAGGCCAGAAGAGGAAATTCATGTTCGCAGGGTTCTCAACCTGCTGTGTTGGATCATTTCCTTTATAGGCTTTCAACTGCGTTTCCTCGTTGTATAGCTCATTAAACAATCGCGGATGCGTTGCCCTAGGGGCTCCTTCAGGCAGCGGGCTTTGCCAGATATAGAGCGTAACCGTCTCTCCCTGATCCGCATGTACGGCATAGTCGACGCCAGAGGGAGCATGCAGCGCAGAAGTTGCCGATACGCCCTGAGTTTCCGTTCCCACACGCGCGCTGCCAGCTCCACTGTGGATAATGGCGACGATCTCTTGCGCAGTCCCTTTCTCGCAGCTAGCCCATGTTCCGCCTGGCAATAGGCGCACAACTAAACCAGTAACATGCACTGCGCCCTTGTCCTCTGTGACAGGTTTCGCAAGTTGATACGTTCCTCGATCTTCCCATTCGAGCTCCGAAGCTTTAATTACCGCACCTGATAATAATGGTTTAACGGCTGTTGTCATCGTAATTCCTCCTTCAACTTTTACCCTATTTAGTGAAAAGGACTTCCTGATACTTGTTCAAATGTTGCAATTGGAGCCGGCGCATAATTCACTGAATGCCCTTCCGGCTTGCCAAATATCCCGCGATCAAATACGATCTGACCACTGCGAATCGTCACGAGCGGAACACCAGACAATGTCAGCCCTTCATAAGGCGACCATCCGCTAAATGAATGTAAATCCTTAGCCTCAACTTGCCAGGTCTGTTGATCATCCACAATGACCAGGTCCGCATCAAGCCCTGGGCGAAGACTTCCTTTACGATGATTCAAGCGAAACCGATTGGCAGGTCCCTCTGCCAGCAAGCTCACCACTTTGCTCAGTCGTTCATCCCGACTAAGCTCAGGGAGAAAGCGCTCTAGGCCTGTAAGCAGAACAGGCAGTAATTCCTGTACCCCTGGCAAGCCTGGCGGGGCTTCCCCGAAATCTGCCGCTTTCTCTTCTTGAGAATGCGGCGCATGGTCGCTTCCCACTGAAGTTAGCGCGCCATTCTTTACGGCGGCCCACAGCCTTGTCCGATCCCTGCTGCTGCGAATGGCCGGGCTCAGCTTGGTCTTCGTCCCAAGTGCAGACGCACTGTCCAGATCGAACCACAGCTGATGCGCTGTTGTCTCGAACGTCACAGGATAACCGGCGCTAGCAGCTGTTTCCAAGAGATCCACTTCCTCCTCGGAGGAAACGTGGAGAACATGGATGGAAGTCCCGTACTTCCGTACGAGACGAAGTACTCTGGCAATGGCTGCAATAGCTCCACTCCGGGGCGCTATTGCTTCATAGGAAGCCAGATTATCCGGTAATTTATGCACCTGGCGATACAGGTGCAGAACCGCATCATCTTCCGCATGCAGCGTTAACGGGATTTGGCGGTGGGCGGCAAGCCGAAATATCGTTTCGAGATCGGCATCTTGATCAATCACATTACGAGCTGTGCGGTGACCTGTTAAGAAAAGCTTGATGCTCGCCGCATGCTCCTGCCTAAGCACTTCCAAAGGCAGCAGCTTGCCTGGAACAACGCCAATGTGAAAGCCATAGTCAACTAAGGAATGTCCTTGAATCAGTGTTTCCTTCTCTCTGATTCGATCCACTGAATCGGTATAAGGGTGTGTATTAGGCATATCCAGCACTGTCGTAATGCCACCTGCGACCGCTGCCTTGCTGGCTGATTCCCAATTCTCCTTGTGTTCAAGCCCTGGCGTGCGGAAATGAACATGGGAATCGATCAGACCAGGGAGGACATAATGTCCTCCTGCATCCAATTCCTGGTTCCCTCGAGGACGCTCCTGATCATCAAAGACAAGTGCTATTTTCCCATCCTGAACGGCAATGCCTCCCGATCTGACTGCATCTTTATAAACAAGACGACCATTATAAATCACAAGATCATAAATCTCGCTCATGACACCAACTCTTTTCCAATAATTTCCTTAGCAAGCCGGTTCACGGGTCCCATCAGCGAAACAGCGCGAGCGTCACGGAGCAGCCTTTCTAATTTACGTCCCCGCACATAGCTGGAGCCGCCAATGATTTGCTGTGCTTCCCGACATATTTTTTCGCTTGCTTCAGAAGCGAATATTTTGGATTGGTAGGCGATTTTGGCCAGATGCTCGCCACCTTCTTTAGCGGCAACTTTATCAACCAATGCCCTGACAGCTTCCAAGTTTAAATGCAAATCGGACAAGGCAGATTGAAGCAGCGGGCTGCTTTTCAAGCCTTTGCTGCAAACGTGATTCAACGCAAGCTCGTAAGCTGCTTGGCTAATACCAAGGGAAACGGCTCCTAACGTTAGCCCGCATTGCCGAATGCCGTTGATCACATCTGGAGCTCCACCTAACGAACCGATAAATTGCTCAGAGGAAACAAGACATTTATTCAGATGGATAAATCCCGTAGACGAACCTCTCATGCCAGCCAAATTCGTATCCGCATTAGCCGTAATACCTTGGGAAGTTTCGATAAGGAAGAACGTTTGACTTGAATTCCCATAGGTAGATTTCTCATCATTGGCCCCTGTTTGTACGAGTACCAGATAGATATCTGCCAAACCTGCCCCTGTCGTAAAGGACTTGGTCCCTTCAATCAACCAATGACCTTCATCTAATTGCACGGCTTTGGTAGACAGGTTCTGTTTATTCGCTCCTGCCCCTGTCTCCGACCAGGCAGATGCTGCAAGCCACCGGCCATCCGCAAGCTTAGGCAAATATTGCTGACGCTGAGCTTCAGTGCCCCATTCCAAAATCCGTGAAACGACAGATAAGTGTTGAAAAGCAATAATGGCAATAGATGGATCTACACTTGCAACAGATTCAATAAACCGACTGGCAAACAACGAAGTTTCTCCCAGCCCGCCATAGTCAACGGGGACCAGACTGCCCAGCAGACCGGATTGCCGCAATGCAGCAAGCGCCTCTTTCTGTGGCGCCCCTTGCTCATCTGCCGTACCGGCGAATTGTTCCAATTGTTCAAGTAAAGCAGCTAATTCTAGGCGAACACTTTGGACTGCAGTTCCCATTCTCGCGCCGCCCCTTTCTTTAATGGCAATGAGCCGATTAACCGAACATTTTTATCCGAAATGCTGTTGTACAATAAATAATCGTTCAGTTCAGAACCCGTTGTTGAGGTTGAAATTAACGTACTTCCACCTTTGGTTCTAACAGGTAACCGATACGTCGATGACTTCGATGCTTGCACAATTCGGTACACAACAGAGCCTTTGATGGAAGCGGCTGCCCCCACGCAGGCTGCGCCTGTAAGCGCAATTGTTGGGTGCCACGAAGGAACAGAAATCGCTCTGAACGATAGTGATCCCTGTTGATAACTGCCAACCACCGCAATCTTGGGAAAGACACCATCCGGATTTAATCCGATCAACAGCGCTGCGGCTCGGCGAATCTCTTGCAGCTGAGCGAGCGCACCATCTCCGGCTCCGAATAACGCCTCTTCCGATCGGATGCCTAAAGAATCTGCATGTACGAATACATAGGAATTACCAGATGAAACAATAGACACCTCAACCTCGCCAAAGGACGTTGTCAGTTGATTCGTCACTTGACCTGTAGGAAGCAAACTACCGAGGCTTGTACCTTGATTTTCAATAAAGTGAGCTGTGCAATTCATCCCGGATCGAACAGCGTGATCTACTTCGCAAACAAGACTGTCCCCTACATTTTCTATGTAAACACGCACCCTTAATCCTGGACTTGCCGTTGCCACCCAGCCCCATTTCATCGCGACTTGGATCGCTGCCAGAATAGAATGCCCACAGCTGCCTTCATAGTCAAAGGAAACCGGATTTCCCGGAACAAGCTGGAAAAACCAATAGCTCAAATCGTACATCGGATGAGAGGAGGGACGAATCACCACAAATTTGGAGATCAAACCGTGCGGATGCTGACTATCATCCAAATCGGCATGAATACGGTGAAGCACAGGAATGACATCCTGCGGGTTCGTACCGATCTCGGATCCATCAATAATAATGGAGGAAGAAACGCTTCCTTCAGCGTGAGCCAGATAGGTCAACATGTGCGTCACCCCTCAAATTGATATTGTTTAGACGATGAAATCGAAACCTGGAACTGATCCAGCCAAAGTTGGAAAATGGCTAAGGACCACAGCGTCAAGGCTGTTTTTCCGCTCGGTGCAGTGGCTTGCAGCTGAAGCAGCTTCTCTACTGCTTTTGGATTAAACACATTTTGCCTGCGAATGGTTTCACGATCCAACGCTTGTTCGATCGCTGTAAACAGCGGAAGTCCTTTGCGCATCATGGCATCAATCGGTAAGGTGAACGGCTGCTTTTTGCGCGTTAATATCGAGTCAGGCAGCAAGCCTTCCGATGTGCGATAGAGCAGCTTTTTCACTTTGCCGCCGTCCACTCTCCAGCTGTCTGGCAAGCGATTGGCTAAATCCAGGATGCGTGGCTGGCAATAGGGGACCCTAACTTCCACGGAATGAGCCATACTTAGATGATCGACACGACGAAGGTGATACGAAGGCAGCCGATACTCGCGTTCGAACGATAAAATGGTGTCCAGTCTTCCGCGATTCGATTGCCTGAGCGTGTGTTCAATATGGTCCTCGATGGAACCATTTTCCTTCACAAAACTGCGATAGTCATCACTATAAAGCTCCCAGCGTTGATGCGCATCGGCTACACCGAGTGAGCCAATATAGGGCTTCACCCAATCACCCAGCGTATGCACCGCTTCTGCGAAACGATCGTAACCGCCGAACATTTCATCGGCTCCATCACCGGAAATAGTGACCTTAAAGCCAGCTTGCTGAATAGCCTCGAAAAGCGCATAACTACTGAGTGTAATGGGATCGGCATTCGGTTGGCCCAGATGAGTTACAACGGAAGGCAGCAGCTTTTGAAAATTCCTAGGGTCCATCAGCACTTCATGATGCGTTGTACCGAAACGCTGCGCAACTTCGCGGGCGTAGGCCTTCTCATCAAGTGGCCAGTCACCTACATATGAAAGGTTAAAAGAGTGGATGCCATCATTGCTGCCGCTGGCCAAAGCTGTAATTAAGCTGGAATCCAGTCCACCACTATTCACCGTACTGACGGGAACATCGGCAAGCAGCAAGGAATTGACTTCTTCCCCCAAATGCTTGCGCAGATGGGCTGCTGTCTCCTCCAGGTTATCTGTTGGAATGTTCGCATATAAATGCGTTGACCAGCGCTGCAATTTCGGCTTTTCGCCTAACCGGGCATGAAGCAAAGAAGAAGGCGGAAGTGCGTATACGCCATCGAACATCGTTCGCTCTCCGAACACCACTTTCGTCGTTAAGTAGAAGTCAACTCCGGATAACCACAGTTGTTTCGGGATACGCTCGAAAGCAAGCAAGGATGGCAGCTCCGATGAGAAATAAATCGTCTGCTTCTGTTCATCCCAATAATAATAAAGCGACTTCATCCCTGACGGGTCCGTAACCAGTGTCAATGTTACCGTGTCCCGAAGATCGATAATCGCAATGGCGAACATCCCATCCAAATAACGTACAAATTCAGTCCCATATTCGGCATACAAGGCCGGAAGGATAGTGCCATCACACGTATCCGTAAATTGGTAGCCCTTCAATTCCAGCTTTTTTCTTAATGCATGATGATTATAAATTTCACCGTTAAATACAATGCGAATATGCTCTCCACCTACATACGGCTGTTCGCCGCCATCCAAACCGACAATCGACAACCGATTGTTGCCTATCGCCCAGTTGCTTTCCGATAAGACGGACTGCTGGTCAGGTCCACCTTTGAATTGCAGATCAGATACCGCCTTCAAACGCTTTGCATCTACAAAATCATAACCAAGATAACCAAATATACGGCACATGATCTTAAACGCCTCTCTTTCTCTCCTCCGATTGTGAACAGTTACCCTCTTTTAGTTCCCTCCTTCTTTCTGAAAAACCAAGTAATTTCGTTTACATAGTATTCATACTTATTTACTTGGTTTTACTACTGCAAATGTACCATGCCTCTTAAAATCACGTCCAATATCAGTTCACATATCGGTTACATTGTCACAGAACTATGGAAACCCCACTATTTGACATGAAATGACAAATCTGTGACGGGATAAGTAACCGATCCAACTTCTCCAGAAAATAATCGAACAACCGCAAATTTGCGTTCATTCGCCAACTTAAAAGCATGATAGCGCTCCTGCGGCACAACAACCACATCCCCTATGGACACGCCCAATTCAAAATAATGATCTCCATGAAGGCTCTTAATGATGAAAACACCTTTGCCCCCAACAACAATTCGGACTTCATCTTCCTTGTGGTAATGGACGTCTCCAAATTTTTGCAGCATATCCGGTGTCTCTACAGAGAGTACGGCGATATCCCACTTCGTGTAACCCCTTTTTTGAGCAAATTCGACAATTTGGTCCTCATAAATAGCAAGCAGCTGCTGCTTTTCAACTTCACTAAAAGCTATTTTCTCATTTACAAACGCTGGCGTGAAATCTGCGTCCCACTTTTCGAAGTGAATACCTTCCCTGTGCAAATAAGCGGCAATTTGATCTTGAGCGACATACTGACGTGTAACTCTCTCATAAATACTGGACATTTACATTCCTCTTCTCTTATAAAATAGGTTTTTGTAACGGCATCTTATTGAAATAACCAAGATTTGTCAACGCATAGATTAGATCCTATATATCCTATATCGAATTTGGTATTGGAAGTTCCGAAGAAGATTTGACTATAATTTTGTATGAAACCTATAGGGATACTAAGAAAATGGAGTGTGCAAACATGAGTAAAACTGTTCTATTCATTAGCGGAAGTCCACGAGCAAATTCAAGAACCAGAGCGGTGACTAACGTCGTCTATCGGCTGTTAAGAGATCAACGCGGGCATGCCCAGCTCATTGATCTTCATTTGCATGAACTGCCCCTTTTTAATGGCGATCCTGCCCAAAATGAGTATGCTTCCGTCCAGGAGCTGCGCGAATCAGCAGCCCAAGCAGGCGGCTTCTTCATCGTTACGCCGGAATACCATAACGGCATTAGCGGCGCTCTGAAAAATGCGCTTGATTTCCTGAGTTCCGAGCATTTCCATAACAAACCGGTGGCTATAGCAGCAGCATCCGGCGGCGGCAAGAATGGCATTAATGCGCTGAACAATTTGCGCCTTGTCTTGCGCGGCGTTTCCGCGAACGTATTGACTGATCAATTCGCGGCTGACCCCAGTCAAATCGATGAGCATGGCACATTTACAGACGAGGCTGGCGTGAAGTCGCTGAATGCCCTCGTGCATGACTTAATTGCAAACGTATGAAGTCAAGTCAACTGACACGCGGAAAGACGAGCATTCGACTTGCTCTCGCTTCTGTTCAGTGGGCTTTCTTCATCCTAACCGGCGGATTGGTAGCACCCATCGTCGTCGCCGCCGCCTTTCATCTCACGGGTCCGGAAACGGTCGGACTCCTCCAACGAACATTAGCTGTAATCGGCGTTTCATCCTTATTGCAGGTGCTATTCGGCCATAAACTGCCGATTCTGGAAGGGCCCGCTGGTGTTTGGTGGGGCGTATTCATTTTATTAGCCAGCAGTGTTGCGGCTGGGCCTGCCTCAGTTACCCTTTTGCAGCAAATGGAAATGGGCCTGCTGATCAGTGGGGTTCTCATCCTGCTGTTAAGTGTCTTTCGTGTTATTGCACATGTAAAAAAGCTCTTCACGCCTGTCGTTATAGGCACTTATCTGCTTTTGCTTATTTTCCAATTCAGTTCTTCAATCGTCAAAGGAATTCTTGGTGTAGGCTACTCAGACTCCTATATCCATGCGCAAATTGCTTTGCCTGCCCTGGCAACTCTCGTTTTCACTTTCATTTGCGGACGTTTGAAAAATGTCTTTTTTCGCAATTTCTCTGTTTTGCTTGGCGTTATGTTTGGCTATGCCCTTTTTGGATTGCTCGGTTTGATCCCTGCATTCACTGTTCGGCAGATGAGTCTTACACTTCCTTCCTTGTTCGCATGGGGGAAACCTGAATTCAATGGAGGCATTCTGCTAACGACTCTCGTCATTGCCCTGCCGCTGCTGATTAACATGATTGCTGCTATTGTAATCGTAGAGAAGGCAGCCGGCAGAGCAGCACAGAATGTGTACCGCCGTGCAGGTGTCGTGATGGGCATTAACCAGTTATTGTCCGGACTGTTCTCTGCCGTTGGATGTGTATCCAATTCGCATACCGCTGGATTCATCGCTTCCACACAAATGACCAAACGACTGCCTTTCATCCTAGGCTGCCTAATCATCATCGCAACGAGCTTCTTCCCTTTCTTCACGATAGCTTTAGCCTCTATTCCCGTGCCCGTTGCCTTTGCGGTTATCTTCTATTCCTTTACACATCTCCTAACCGCCGGACTGCGCGAATATGAACCCATTCTCCATGAGGAGAAGAAGCTGCTTGTTATCGGTGTCGCCCTCTTCGCAGGCGTGGGCAGCATGTTCATTCCAGCCGCAAGTCTTGCTCATACACCCGATGTTATGAAGCCGATTTTGAACAATGGACTTATCGTTGGCGTGCTTACTTCTATCTTGTTTGAGCAGGGTATTCGAGGGAAAGATACTTTCGTTTCTTGGCTGCAAACCCGCAGCAATCAACAGCAAACTTTCCGCGAAAGGAACTCTAAACATGGCGTTAACGATCAAAGTGTACTCTGATTATGTCTGTCCGTTCTGTCTCTTAGCCGAGGATCAGCTAGAACAAGCCGCTGCTGAGCGCGATGTCATCATCGAATATAGGCCATTCGAGCTTCGACCATATCCTAAGCCTACTCTGCGGCCAGAGGATGCGTATATGCAGACCAATTGGGCCGAGAAGGTTTATCCGCTGGCTGAACAGCTTGGCGTTAAGATGGTGATGCCTCCATTTTCCCCGCAACCCTACACGCACTTGGCCTTTGAAGGCTTCCAATTTGCCCAAGAGCATGGCAGGGGCAAAGCCTACAATTCAAGGATGTACAGCGCTTTTTTCCAAGATAGCCTCGACATTGGCAGCACCGACGTTCTGACCCAGCTCGCGGAAGAGCTGGGTCTTGAAGGCCAAGCCTTCCGCCATGCCTTGGAACAGCGAACTTACCGAGAGCATCACCGCAAGGCGCTCCATCATGCCTACGAGGAAGCTAAGATAACGGCTGCCCCAACCTTTGTCATCGGTGATACAGCAGTCAAATGGCTTATTTATAAAGAGCAGTTTCTGGAAGCCATTGATGCTGAGCTAGCCAAACGTCAAAGGCTCGAACGTTGGTCGGAAGGATTAAGCTGCCAAGCAGACGGCTGTTACTAAAAATTACAAGATTGGCGAGAGGAGCTTGAACGATGGCACTAACCCTGAAAGTATATTCCGATTACGTCTGTCCCTACTGTATTCTGGCTGAGGGCGAACTCGAAGCCGCAGCAGCGGAACGAGGCATTGAGGTTGACTATTTGCCTTATGAGCTTCGACCTTACCCCACACCTACCTTGCGGCCAGAAGGCGAGTATATTACCAAGGATTGGCGAGAACGTGTATTTCCGATTGCTGCCGAGCTAGGTATCCCCATTGTGAAGCCGCCTTTTTCACCGCAGCCCTACACGCATTTAGCCTTCGAAGGCTACCAGTTTGCCAAGGAGCATGGCCAAGCCAAGGCATACAATTCGCGGATCTATCAAGCTTTTTTCCTAGAAAGCAAGGATATTGGCAGCATCGACGTATTGACGGAGTTGGCTGGTGAGGTTGGTCTTGATCCTGCTGCCTATCGACATGCACTGGAACAAAGGACTTACAAAGAGAAGCATGGTCAAGCGCTTCATCACGCCAACTACGAAGCTAATATTACTTCAGCCCCTACATTCGTCATCGGAGACACGGTTATACGCGGCATGGCCTTCAAACATCAATTCTTGGACGCCATTGACCGAGAATTAGCAAAATCAGCGCGGTAACTATAAGCGATTGTTTCAATTCATTCAAAAAGAAGCTGCTCTCGAGGTTATCAACCTTTTGAGGCAGCTTCCGCTTTTTCTAACCGACATTCACACTAGGTTCAAGTTGCTCAGCAGGATGATCATGAACAACCTGGCCATTCACAACCTGGGGATGCTGCAGCAAGTTCAAGATGGGGCAAGCCAACTCCACAGCTTGGTGCAGCGCCTCAATCTCTTGCTTTGTTGCCGGTGAGATCAGATGGAGCGTGTAACCAATATTATGTAAGTAAACGGGAATCTCCTCATAACCGGGGCGCCCTGCGAAGGGGTGCATTTCGCCAGTTACTTCCACCTCGATCGCATGAAGTTCTACACCTCGATCAGCGGCTTGAATCAACGTTATATGCGAGAGACAGCTGCCTAAAACACCAAGCTGCAATTCAGGTGAGCCTGGCCCCAGATTGTACCCGGCAAAGTCCTCGCCGCTATCACTGAGAATTTGAAAATCGCGAATACGAATTTCACGTATCCCGCTTCTGCCTGCGACTTGAACTTTGGCTTTCAATTGCTGAGAAGCAATCCGTTCTTCTTGTTCCAAACGTTTTTTGCGTGTGAGAATCGCATTCTTTTTCTGTACCAGGTATTCTACGAGTCCACTCATTTGAAAATCCTCCTCTAAAATAAGGTTTATAATCCAACTTCATTGCCATAAGGCTCATTTGCTTTGCGTTCCAGACGCATTTGGATGTAGCCAAATAAGATCGCTGTCACCCAATACAGAATCGCGGCGGCTAAGAAACATTCCAGGAACTTGTAAGTGTCTGCTGCAAGCAGCTTCGCTTTAGCCAGCATTTCCGTAAGGCCAAGCGTGAAACCGAGCGAAGTTTCTTTGAGAATCGTAACGAAGGTATTCCCTAACGAGGGAAGTGCAATGCGAAAAGCTTGCGGCAATATGATGCGCTTCATACTTTGCCACCTCGTCATGCCAATGGAAAGCCCTGCTTCCCACTGGCCATGATCGACGGAGCGAACGGCAGCGCGGATAATCTCTGCCATATAAGCGGCACTATTGAGGCTGATGCCGATAATGGTGGCCGTAAAAGCGTTCATTTCACTAAAAATCGGAATGATTTGCGGTATGCCATAGTAGAGAATAAATAATTGAACCAGCAATGGCGTTGCGCGAAAAAATGAAATGTACACTTTTGCCGCCCAAGCCAGTACCTTGATCTTCTTGCGGATCACATGTTCAAGAATGAGTCCGAGAATAAGTCCCAAAATCATGGAAATGACTGCAATGCTAATCGTCAAGTACATGTATTGAAGCAATCTAGGGATTGCTAACAGCAGGTAAGTCAAATCGAACTGCATCTGGATGGCCTCCCTTCCTCCTTAGGGACGCAAGCTCTACGGATTGGTTAAGTCTTCGGTAAACCACTTCTTCGATAGATTGCCTAGCGTGCCGTCCTTGCGAAGCTCCTGAAACGCTTTGTTCACTTGTTCGACTAATTGCTTATTCTCATCATTGGTCACAAACGGATTCGCAGCCGGCAGCACATTGAATTGTTGACCAGCCAACTGCAGTGGCAGCCCCGTCTTCTTGATTGTTGCTAATGCGGAAGCTTTCGTTGAGAATGTGGCATCCACTCGACTTAGCGCGACATCATTGAAGCCAGCCTCCGCTGTTTCATAGTTGACGACCGTAATTTCTCCTTTCTTATCAAAATCTTTGACGAAATTAATAAAATTCGTTCCAGATTGAATCGCTACTTTCTTGCCTTTCAAATTTTCCAGCGACTGAATGCCATCGTTCCCCTTCTTCACAACCAGTTGCGCACCGGAGTATACATACGGATCATCGAATAAGTACTTCTTTTTGCGTTCATCCGTTACGGAAATAGAATTGGCAATCGTATTGATTTTGCCAGTATCCAGCAGTCCGAAAAGTCCACTGAATTCCGACGTTTGCCACTTGATTTCATACTTAATCTTCTTGCCGATTTCCGTCCACACATCAACTTCGTAGCCTTCCAGCTTATTCGTCTCGCTGTTTTGGAAAACATAGGGATAGAATCCCGCTGTTGTACCTATACTCAGCACCTTGTTCGCTCCTGCAGCTCCAACAGATTTCTTCGAACATGCCGTCAAACTAATGGCAAGTAAACCCGCAGCAAGCAGGATACCCGCTCTCTTCCCAAACTGCAACCCCTTCGAATCAACCATTTGCTGCACATCTCCTTTAAATTTCTTTGTATGCCCCATCGTTAACTCATTATTCTTATGAGTTTTGTAGGAATTAGCTACAAAAAAAATTATAGATGTGCTTCTACTTAATTTCCAATATGAAAATCCTTATATCTCTTATTGTTTAATAACTATGAATGACCTTGGACAAGTTTCGCGGCTTAGGCTTCTGATGCTGCAAATGATGAAAGTAATTGATAATAAACAAACGGAACCGCTCGAAAGCAGGCGACTGCTCTGTTCGATTCAACCAGGAAAGGGCTAATGTCCGCGTGCACTCGGGGTCCATAATCGTCAAGGACTCCGTCTCTGGATCTATTTCATTAAGGCCAAATAATTCGGGAATGAAAGCTATGCCGACTCCTGAACGAACTAGCGTCTGCATTAACCTTGGCTCTTCTACCTCAAATACAATGTTAGGCGCAAAGCCGGCACGTTGGCAAAATTCATCCGTAGATTCACGCAACCCGAATCCTGCTTTCAAACTAATAAAAGGTTCATTCGCTAATTCAGCAAGCTTCACTTGCCCTCGTCCTGCCAAGCGATGCCCTTTGGGCACAAGCAGCCTGATTTCTTCCGTCAGGAGGACCGTACTGGAAACCGAAGGTAGATCAATAGGGGGTGCTGAAATGCACAAATCAATTTCCCTCGCTTCAAGCAGCTTTTTCATGGAGGGGTAACATCCTTGATGAAAGCGAAAGTGAACACCGGGTTGTTTGGTCACGAAGTTAGCGATGACTTGCGGCAGAAAGGGCAGATGAATTGCTGCAATAGACAGCACTTCCTGATGTTTTCCAGCTAACTTTCGCGCTTCTTCCTTCCCTTTCTCCAGTTCCATAAACACACGATCTACATGCTCCAAAAAAGCCTTCCCGGATTCATTCAAGCGAATATTCCGCCCATGTCTATAAAATAATGAAACACCGAGATCCTCTTCTAATCGAGCAATCGTCTGGCTAAGGGAAGGTTGGGCGATGTTCAATTCTCTCGCTGCCTGGGTAATATGTTCACGTCTGGCTACCGTTTGAAAATATTTTAGCTGCAATAAATCCATCATGATCCCTGCTTTCCTCGATTATTGGCTTATTGAACAAAATAGACACGAAGCGTATGCCACGTGTCTACAGATGTCTGTTTGACTATATTGGTTCAAACTGGAAAATCAATAAGATTGTTCCTTATTCTAGGTGAATTCGTTCTTCTAGTCAAGAGGCTTATACGTTTATTTGTTCAATCGACTTTCTCATCTCATCGGTTAATCCGCTCAAGGCATCGGCTGAATCTGCAATTTCCTTGGCAATTCGGAGCTGATCATGGGTCAGCTTATGAATATTCGAGGTGCCGTCTGAAGAGACCTTAGCAATATGGGCAATATCCACTACCGACGCGGTCACTTCTTCTGCTCCTGCGGACATCTGCTCTGTTACCGTTGAGATATCTTGAATTTGCTCGGATACGAAACGGAATTGCTCCACGATATGTGTGAAAAAAGCTTCCGCTTTTTTGGATAAAGTGGCGCCCGTCTGTACTTCCTTCATCCCGTTTTCCATCGCTTCGCCCATGCGCTCAACTTCGTTGTGAATATTTTGCAGCAAGGAAGCAATCTGACTCGCCGAGCTCGCCGCATGGTCAGCCAGCTTGCGCACTTCACCCGCGACAACTGCGAATCCGGCGCCATGTTCTCCAGCTCTGGCAGCCTCAATCGAAGCATTCAGTGCCAATAATTTCGTCTGTTCCGCAATCTCCGTTATCGAAGACAAGGCAACGCCGATATCCTGCGAGTGCCCGCGCAGCAAACCTGCTCGACGCAGCGCTTCTTCCGTTGCAGACGTGATTGTCACAAACTGGCCATTCATGTTGTGGACGATGGCCTGGCCGGATTCTGCGCTTCCGAGCGCATTCGTGGAAGCATCCGATACCGTGAAGGAGGCTTCAGAAATACGCTGAATAGCTGTTGCCATTTCTTCCATCGAACGAGCGCTATCTTTCGTGCTAATTTGAACCGTGTTCGCTCCTTCCGCTACCTCTTCAATCGATGCACTTACTCTCGTATTCATATCCAGCAAATAGTGTGCTTGCTGATTGAAGTGCTGTGTCGTCAGAACGAACTGGTCCGAAGTAATGGACACATTCGACACGATGTTTTTGAGCATATCATTGACCTCATTGGACATTTGCAGCATGGCTTTGTACACGGTGCCGATTTCATCAACCGATTTTACCGGATTAGCGGTCAGCAGCTGTTGGGCATGCAAAAGATCACCCTTGGCTATGCTTTGAGCACCTGCACCAATCCACTTCAATGGTCGCAACGAGCGAGAAACAAACAACATAACCAAAGCGAGTCCCAATAAAGTTAGAACTAACATAAGAATGTATATGGGAACGTTGCTCTTCATCAAACTGCTTGTCATCCGTTCCAATTCTCCCGCTTCCGTATCAATCCCCAGAATCGCGATCATCTTGCCATCGGCATTTTTCACCGCTGAATAGGTTGAAATGTATTTCCCGTATTTGGGATTTTCGATAAGATCCGAGCTCGTGGATTCACTTTTTAACAGCTTTTGTACCGCCGCTTTGGAAATATCGGTTACCTCGTTGATCGGCGAAGCGGAGTCCGAATCTTTGGGCTGGCCGTCGATCATAATGAGCGGTTGGCTTTTGTCATCAATCCGCACAATATACACGTATAGAGCGCCAATCTGTTTGCGATATGTATCTAACTGCTGCCTGATCGTCCAATACAGGTCATTTTCTTTGGGTTCCTTCAGAAATTGTTCCAGTTTGCCTGCATCCATCCCCTTGCTGTAGCTTTCAGCTAACCGAATACCATAGCTAGATATCGTTTCCATTCCCGCAGATTTAGCATTGCGAAGTTCCATCCAGATGTAGCCTGCCGACAATGCCATAACAACGATCATAACGGCCGAAACTATGCGAACAACCAACCGCTCTCTTAGCCATGCAACCCCATTTAACATCGAAACTCTCCTTTAACCCAACAGTATTCGATTGATTTCGACGAAAACTCCAGAATACCTGCCTGTATCAAGCCTGTTGTTATCATTTTAAGCTAATTTTCAGCTATTTGTGGTAGGTTAAAAGAACTACACCCGATACTGATGAAAAGCCAGGTGACCCGATGATGCGAATTGGCCTATTTGATTCTTTTCCCGTGCTGACAACAAGCCGTTTATGTTTGCGCCAAATGAACACGGGGGATGCCGAAGACCTCTATCACTTTTATTCAAACTCAAAAGTAACCCAATTTCTTGACTGGCACGGCCCCTCCTCTGTGCAAGATTCCCAAGATCTCATTGTTTCCTGGAATCAACATTTTCAAGATAAACGACTATTCCCCTGGGGCATTACGATGAAAACGGATCCAACGCTGATTGGTACGGTCATGTTCATGCCCATTCGAAACACGTTCGAGCAGAAACCGCTGCTGCCCCTGAACGTTGGATTTGAATTAAATCCCCAATATTGGAACAAAGGCATCATGTCTGAAGCCCTTGAAGCCGTACTTTCCTTTAGCAAGGAACATATCGGCGCGCATCGCATTCAAGCCGAAGTGTTCCCGGACAATAAAGCCTCCTTGAAGGTGCTCGAGAAGCTTGGATTCAAACAAGAAGGTGTGATGCATCAATATTTGATGCATGAAGTGACACGCACATTCCTGGATGTCATCATGCTGGCGATCATTAACAATACCTAGAGCATGCACATACTGGTGGTTGCATTATATAGAGGGTTGGGAGAACGTGTAGAGTAGCTTGAGGGGAAAATAGCTGACTTGTTGGATGATGCGGCGGCTCATCTAGCGATAGGGGAACAGCACGAGGAGAGCCCATTAAGGATGAATAAGCACGCTAGGCTTGCTTATCCATCCAAAACAGGAGACATTCGAGCGAACAAGTACCTTTAATTTCCTTATTTATCCAAATTAAGCCCGTGCCACCCCTCAATCCCTACTGCTTAACCAACTGCCACTGCTGACTGGTTGCGCCATTATCCGTAAACTGCACGATCGTCGCGCCGTTCGTTGTGGAGGATGCGCTCACATCCAGCAGCTTGTTGCTGTTGCGGTTCTGCAATTTGACATACCCGCCGCCTGCGTTCAGCGGCTTCCACTGCTGATTGTTTCCGCCATTATCGGTATATTGGATGACTGCGATGCCGTCGCTTTGGGAGGCGTTGGTCACATCCAGAACCTTGCCGCTATTGCGGTTTTTCAGCTTGTAATAGCCGCTACCAGCATCTACGAACTGCCACTGCTGATTCGTCCCGGCATTATCCGTGTATTGGATAATCGCTCCGCCATTGGCCGTGGACGCGCCGCTTACATCAATTAATTTCCCACTATTGCGGTCCACAATTTTATAATAGGCAGCCGTATCAATGGCCGGCGAAGTCGTCGGTGTGTATTGCGCCCCAGTGATGACGAAGGTTGCGATCGCTCCCGCAGGAAGTGTATGCTGGAAGGTTTTGTTACTGAGCGTGAGCCCAGTTATCGGAGCCACATTCTCACTGGTGCTCGTTACCGTTCTTGTTCCCGTGACAGCGCCTGTAATCGAACTGAACGCCGACAAGTCGTACGTTACTGTGTTGGCTGAACTGCTGTCATTGATCGTGACGATAACGATTTTGTTCGAGACTGGATCATAAGCTGCGATGGAATTGCCATCTTGAATATCAATGATTTTATATCCCGGACGAATGTATTTGCTCCACTGCGCCATGGCCCAATATTTCTTGTTTTGGACAGCAGTGAAGGTGGAATTGGCATCGTTCAAATCATTGACATCAAGCATGCCCCAGCCGCCGCCGTCAACCGCTTGCCAATACATCCAGGCTGAGTTTTTCATATAGCGCATATCGTAGACGATGGATCTGGCCATTTGCATGCCGGAAGCATCACCGTCACCATGCTCGGACATCCAGATTTTCTTGCCCGCAGCCGCTTGATTAAAGCCTACCCGGTCATTTCCGCCGTACGTATGAACATTGTACTGAGAAACGACCGCTTTGGTCGCTGCTGAGAAGCTGTTGATCGTATCCCGCCCCACGTCAATGCTCGTTTCGTCAGAAGCGCTAACGGTCGTTGTAGAGCCTTGCAGCGTTAGTGCTGCTGCTACTTTCTGAATGATCTGCTCCTGATTCGGTCGGTCAAAGTGGGCTCCTTCCTGACGGTTGCCGAACGTCCACCAGGAAGCCATCGGTTCATTCAGCGCCGTTAAAGTCCGGAACGTGACGCCCCAATAATCTTTAAAATGTTTGTTCACCGTGACCAAATAATCCGCGAAAGCATCATACATATCCGTTCTTAGATTGTTCGCAGCGCCATAATTGCCAGTCACGCTGCCGCTTTGCGTCATCCACCATGGCGGTGAATTGGAGAAAGCTTCAGCAATGAATTCACTTGACGCAATGCGTGATTTGGCTGCTTGGAGAAACCAGCGCTGGTTCGCATCCTGCGTCCAATCATAGGTCCCCTGCGTTGGCTGGAAACCGGGGACGCGTGCGCGAAGCTCCATATTGTTGGGATAAGCTGGATTCTCGCCACCGCCAATATTATAACGGACGATATTCATATTCAGTCCGCTTGAGCTGAAGAGCTGGTCAGCATAAGTAGTGCGAACAGCATCCGGGGCTCCCCCGATGCGATTGGCAAACCACGCCAGGGAGGTTCCCCATCCTTCCCACGTCTGGTACTGCGTATTGGGATCCACTGCCGCCGTATACGTTCCGGCACTAGCCATAGGCACACTAATCGTCGCACATAAACTGGAAATGAGCATCATGGATGTCAAAGCCGCCTTCGCTTTTCTCGGAAATTTCATTCTTTCATTACCTCCTATTCATTGTGTACTCTGCCTAATCAGGAGTGTAGGTTCCAGAACTGTCAGTTTCTTCACCTTTTCTTTCTGAATCAATTTGGATAGGATCAGCATCGCTTGCCTGCCAAGCTGCTCGCTATGCTGAGAAACGGTTGTGAGCTCCGGATTCATCGCTGATGCCAACTGCGTGTCGTCAAATCCCGCAATCGCGACATCTTCCGGGATTCGCAGCCCACGTGAAATCGCCGCTTTCATCGCGCCAATGGCCACGTAATCATTCATGCATAAGAAAGCCGTTGGCCGTTCTGGCATCATCATAAACTGATCCATCTGTTTACGCCCGCAGGCCATCGAGAAATCCCCCAAACGCACCCAATCTTGGCGATAAGAGAGAGAATTCGCAAGCAATGAGCGCTTGTAAGCTTGCAGTTTTTCAAACGTTGTCGTCGTTTCTGCGGTTCCGCCTATGAAGCCGATGCGGCGGTGTCCGTGATCAATCAGATGCTGCATGAGCAATTGCGCACCCAAGTATTCGTCCGTTTTCACGCGATGGCAAGGGTGTCCCGGCAAAGAGCCGTTAATCAACACAATCGGAATTTTCTTCTGAATATGAACGACTTCCTGCACAAGAGCATCCGGACAATGACGTGAATTAATACGTCCGCCCATGAATAAGAGTCCTTCCACCTGCCTTTCGCAAAGCGAATTTAAATATTCGGATTCTCTGCTGCAATCGCTGAAGGTGTTGCATAGAAACAGGGTATACCCCAACTTTTGCGCAGCTCTCTCTGCCCCTCCGAACACCTCTGGGAAAAACATGTTGCTGCTATCGGGAAATAATACACCAATCATGCCCGTCTTCTTATTCACCAGACTGCGCGCCAAGACATTCGGCTGAAAGTTATGCTTTTCGATAATCGCCATAATCTTCTGCCGGGTTGACGTTCGCACAGGAGCTGTATCATTGAGAACACGGGAAACTGTCGCGACGGAAACGTTCGCTTCCCTAGCAATATCGTAGACTGTAATAGATTCCAGGAGCACACACTCTCCGTTACGTCGAATTAGCAAGTGAAAGATCGAAGGCCTGCTCTGCAACAGACCTTCGATAGCCTAATTCCTATTTGCTGCTTTCTACCGTTGCTTTAAAAGCATCCAACTGCTTCTGAATTTCGGTCATCAGCTTATCAAAGCCGGCCGTTTTCAATTTTGCGCGGAAATCGTCCACCGCTTTCACAGGGTCGCCTGCTTTGCCGTACAGGATGGCAGGTCCCATTTGACCAACAATCTGGGTAATCGCCGTTAATTCATTCGTGACCGGCGCTTTATCGAACACAAATCGACCGTAAGGATACGCTTTTTTGACTTTGTCATACGAGGCGTACAGATCTCCTTTGCCTACCCAGTCATTGCCGTCTGGAATTTCATTCTTATCGATACGTCCACCCCAGAAGTCGGTGTAGAAGTCGTCTCTTTGCACATCATAGCCATCTGGACGATACCGTTTGCCATCTTTCACAACATATTGCACGCCTTCAAGCCCATAGTTCATCAGACGGTACACTTCAGGGTCTTGGCGAATCAAGTCGTAGACCATCAAAGCGCGTTCCGGATGCTTGCTTTTGGCACCGATCGAAGTTCCGCCATGCGTGATCGACATGGACACGAGGTTATTGCGCGTCGCCGAGAAAGGGAAGAATTGCAGATCTGACCCTGGCTGCAGCTTATCCATTTTGATTCGTTCCCCGAGGAATGTTTGCGTATGATGCTGGTCTACAGATGATTTGCCAGCTTCCAGCTCCGAGCGATTGTCGCCTTTATAGTTGAGCACATCCTCACGCCAGAAGCCCTTGTCTCCCCAATCCTTCATCATTTTCGCGAAATTCACGAAAGTATCATCGAGAATTGGACTGTAGGCTTTATACTTTTCATCATACGATTTGCCGTAAACAAGACCGAATAACCCTGTACTGATTGGAAGCTCGATGGCATCCGTGTACGAATTGATGTAGCCGGCAATATTGCCTGCCGCCGTACCGTTCGCATCCCAAGGCACAACGCCCGGCTTCTTGTCTTTGACACCCTGGAAGTAAGTTTCCAACGTCTTCCAATCTTTAATCGGCGACGTGATACCGAATTCCTTGGCCCAATCTCCCCGATACAAGAAGCCGTGATTCACCCACTGCGTGTAGTGGTCTTCCGGGATCAGCATAATCTGATTCTTATATTTGGTCTCAGCCCAGTTCTCAGGCGGGACTTCCTTCCATGTTAACGGTGCGTACACAGGCAGCAGTTTATCCAGCGGTTGGAAAGCGCCTTTTTGCGCATTTTGCCACGTATCCAGCCAATCTGTTGCCACCGTGATCAAATCAACGGGCTCCCCGGAAGCAAGCAGCAGATTGTACTTGGTTTGCCAATCTGCCCATTCCACCCATTTAATTTCCAGTTTAGCATTCGCTTTTTGCTTCAGAATAGCATTGAGCTTTTCCATCACTTTTTCGAACTGGCCATTTTTCGGCTTATCGCCCAGCATTACGTAGGAAATCGTTTGAAATTCAGAGGTATCGATTTTCGCTGTTGCCCCTCCTGCTGCTGTGGCTGCTGCTGTCGTTGTGGCCTTATCCGTTGAGCCTTTATCCGTGCTGCTAGGCGTCGTACAGGCTGTCAAACTCACGGCGAGCGTTGCAGCCAACGCTACACCAAACACTTTTTTCTTTTTTTTCATCATCGGAAACTGCCTCCCCATTTTCATTTTGCAACTAGGCTATGTGTTGCGTCAGCCTTTCACAGCGCCAACGGTAATACCTTTGATAAAATATTTCTGGACCATCGGATAGAACAGAATG
Source organism: Paenibacillus marchantiophytorum (assembly GCF_014640555.1). Taxonomy (GTDB): domain Bacteria; phylum Bacillota; class Bacilli; order Paenibacillales; family NBRC-103111; genus Paenibacillus_E; species Paenibacillus_E marchantiophytorum. Next base: position 480,540 of record NZ_BMHE01000001.1, read on the forward strand.
ACGGGCCCCGTAGCGACGACCGCTGTCGCCATTTTCATCGACTCCAGAGGCATATCCCTAGGCTGAACGTTAGAAGAAACGGATGAATTTTTGATAAAATCAGCGCTAGTAACGACATTGTAGAGAAACAATTGCAGCGGTCTATATTTCATATCGGGTGAGAGGAACAGCATGGCATTGTACCATTCATTCCAATAACCAAGTGCGATAAACAACCCAATTGTAGCCAGCGCCGGCGTGGTCATCGGTAGAATCAGCTTGGTGAAGATTTTGAAATCCCCCGCTCCATCCATCTTCGCTGACTCGGTAATCGCATGAGGGATTGAGGTCACGAAACTTTTCATCATAATGATGAGAAAGGGACTCATTAATCCTGGCAGCAGCACCGCCATATAGCTGTCTTTCAGGTGCAGCCACTGCGTCATGATCAGATAAAAAGGGACAACCCCACCTTGAAACAAGGTTGTAAAATAGATGAAAAAGGAGATCCGATTGCGATAAGGAAAGTCCGGCCGCTGCAAGGAATAACCTGTCATGGCAACTATGAAGAGTCCAACCGTGGTTCCCACTATCGTAATCCCCAGCGTTACTCCATAAGAGCCAATGATCACAGCCGGATTCTCAAAAACAATTTTGTAAGCAAATGTACTGAATTCTTTGGGCCATAAATTGTAACCGTGCAGCGTAATTGATTTCTCTGCCGTTAACGAAGTTCCAAGAACGAGCAGGAACGGCAGCAAACAACAAAGTGCAAATAGACCAATAAACAGATAGCCGAACGCCCTGATAGCTACCGAGGAAAAATCCGTTCCTCTTTGACGTGCGATGACTTGTTCCACAGGATATCCCTCCTTAACGATCCATCATGAACCTAGTGCGTTAATTGTTCTAGAAAAGCGTGTTTTCTGGCGAAGCCTTTTTAACTAGCCAGTTTGCTGTAATGACGATGAAAAAACCGAAGACAGACTGATACAGACTGACAGCGCTTCCCAAAGAGAAGTTAAAGTTGTTCATTAAGGAGCGGAAAACGAAAGTTTCAATAATATCTGTCGCATCGAATAGCGCCGTGTTGTTCGCACCGACCAAATTGTAAAACAAGCCAAAATTACCACGAAGTATTCCCCCCAAGGAGAACAGCAGTAAAATAATGAACGTCGGTTTCAGCCAAGGCAGCACGATATAACGAATGCGCTGCAATGCGTTAGCACCGTCGATTTCAGCGGCTTCTACGATCTCGGAGTCAAGGCCCATAATGGCTGCAAAATAGACGATAGATCCATATCCTGTCGATTGCCATAGGTAGGTGATTACGATAATAAATGGCCAGATACCAGGGTTTGAGTAGGTTTTAACGGGATCCCAACCGATTGATTTGAGCATGCTGTTCAGTAAACCGTAGTCGTAGCTGAGAATGTTGTAAGCAATCAAACCGACAAGCACGAAGGAGATAAAAAAGGGTAGGAACATCAAGGACTGCGTGATTTTCTTGAACCACTTTTTGCGCAGCTCATTGAGCAAAATCGCAATGCTGATTTGCAACGTGTTGCCGATCAGAATAAACGCAAGATTGTAGGCGATCGTGTTAAAAGTCAGCTTCCATAACGCCCCGGAGGTGACGAGAAACTTGAAATTATCGAAGCCAACAAACTGGCTGCCGAAGATGCCCGATGTATAGTTGTAATTGATAAAAGCGAGATACAATCCTGGCATGGGCAGATAGGACATCAACAAGAAAAATAAAATCGCTGGCACACACATGAGCAGCAAGGTGCGATGGGTCCAGAACCTGCGAAACGGCGTTGCACGCTTTGGGATGACAAGCGATGTTCCCTCTAGTGATCGGGATGTGGTGGCAGTATCCATGTGTACGCTCCTTTCCTATTATGTAGCAGTGACGGGTACGAAACGCAGCGGTTCCAAGCTTGCATCCGCACTTGTTCCCACGGATTCCAACAGAATGACAACTTCATTGCCTGCTTCGTGATCGTGGAACCAAGGTCCTGGCAAGTAAAAGGATTCGTCGCTGCCTCCTCGGAATATCGGCCTATTCGCTCCGCCTTGCGTCCATAATCGGCCAACCAGATGACCATTAAAGAACACCGTGAGTTTCATATCGCGCCCCTGAACATAAACTCGCCAGCCCAAACCTTGATTGCTGTCATCAAGCTGTCCATACAACCACGAAACAGCTCCAGGTTTCAGCGTTACCGCGCCCTCAACAGGCTGATCTGCGGATTTGCTTATTTGGGCATGGTGCAGCAATTCCCTCTCTTGACCTGCCGCCAATGACCATGATTTCGCGGACCTCCCTTCATAGAGGTTGATATGTCCACTTAGTGCCCCATACGTTTTATCCAGAAAAAATGTCAGTGCTGCTGTTTCGCCCGCTTTAACGTATGGCGTGACATCCAGATAGGGATCAAGCGGATTCACTTGCCCAAGGGAATGTCCGTTGACATAAGCGTAGGCATAGCTGAAATTGCCTGGCGTATGCAGAATCCAGCTATCCGCTTGGTCAGATAGTTGCACCTGGTTACGATAGCAGTGATGTGCCGGTTGATCTGCGGATAACCAGCCGCCAATATTAACCATGGGCCAATGCCGATCATCCAAGTCGATTCGGGCATACTCAGCCTTATCATCCTCTTGCTGAATCCGCTTGAATCGCCAATTGGCATTCAAATCTCTCATTGCTGTAACACCCATAATGCCAGTTAAGCCTTTCAGACTGTTCAGATGCAGGGCTGGCAAATTCGTATCATGAAAGTTGGTGTGTCCCCAAATCTCCACACGCGCCGTTAGCTCAGAATTAGCCTGCATAGACGATGGAAGCGGCATATAATGACTCGATCCTCCTGGCGTGGCCGTACCTAGATATGTTTCACCCAGGTTGAGGGTAACAACATCACTTGCCCGTTGGATAATAAAACCTTGGTAATCCCCAGTCAGCGGGATCGGCAAGTGGGCTTGATACCACGCAAACCCGCGGTAAATCGCATGCTTCTCCAAATAATCGGCGGAATCCCCGATGGAAACCAACTTTTCTGCGAAAGGAATCACAGGATTCACTTCACTTTGCGTCCAGTATATCTCCACTTCACGACTTGCAGAAGACCTTTCAGGATATGTTTCGTGGTGCAGGTTGCCTTCTTCATCTATTCCTTCTAGAAGCAGTGCGCTAGCACGGCTGATTCCGACGATTTCCAAGACTTGACCATCTGCCAATGAAATTGAGCTTCTTGCTTCCTTTTCTACGGATGAAAATGACAAGGTTACACGATATTCGGCCACTTCTTGCTGCGTCATCGTGCCTTCAATTAGCTGAATCTCCGTGTCAAAAGTAAAGCAGATTTCACCTTCGCCCTCCGTGTGAAACAGGAACAACGTTCGATCTGGCAGCTGCTTCACTAGCAGGAGTTCTCCAGTCGCATAATGAAGCGTGCCTCCTGCAACGCCCCAAGCACCGAGCGGAACCTGCAAGGGCAAGATCGGACAATGCCCAGCTATGGCGACAAGTTCCGTATATCGCGGAATCTGCTCTTCGGCGATTTGTAGGAGAACGCTTTCCTCTTGCTCTTTGACATTGGCTAAGAAGAGGAGCTCACCGCCATGTTGCAGCGCTAACCGATAAGGAAGCGAACTCTGGCCCGTTGTACCGATTGCCGCCGGGAAGGCTTCTGCCAAGGAACGACCATACGTCTGAAGGATATGATGCAATAATCTACCTTCGTACGCTTCTTCGCGAATGTGTCCTTCCGGGGTAATCATGCCATGGAAATCGTAATCCGATGTCAAGAAAGACAGGGGATTTCCCCAATTATTAGCCGCATTCGTAAAACCAAAATTCGTTCCCGATGCTTGCAGATAGGGTCCCAGCAACTTGGCCCCTGCTGATAATAACCGGCGAAGCAGGAAGTGCGAGCGATTCGTTTCCGTGACGAGCAGCGGATATCCGCGTTTAGCTAGTTCCCCTCTGTAGAAGAGCACTTTCGCTTCAAATACAGGATCTCGATCATTCGGATAGAAGTTGCAGGTCGGCACGACTTCCTCTGCGAAACCACAGGCTTCATACAAGCCGCCTTGACCCGCACAAGCGATTAATGGAACGCTGATTCCATGAGCTATAGCCATATCCCGCAAGGCCGAGATGTATCCTTTGGGATCCGAGCAAGGATAGAAATCAAGTTCATTATCAAGCTGCACGGCGATAACGGTTCCACCTTGTCCCAGTTCAGACTTCTGTATTTTCGGTAAAATCTGCGCATACCATCTGGCCACATGCTGCAAGAAGTGGGGATCATTATCACGCAAATGCAGGTTCTCTTTGACCAATAAATAGGCAGGAAGCGCCCCCCCATCCCACTCGGAACAGATGTATGGCCCTGGCCTCGCGATCACCCATAAGCCTGCCTCAGCCGCATCCTGCAAGAACTGGGCAACATCCTTTTCCCCGCTGAAATCCCAAATCCCCTCCTCGGCTTCATGGTGATTCCAGGGAAAATATACATCAATGGCGTTATAGCCATACGTCTTCACTTTGAGCAATCGCTCTTTCCATAACGCTCGGGGCAACCGGAAATAAAATAAAGAAGCGCAAAGAATGATCTCGGATTGACCGTTTATTCGCAGCGCATCCTGCGTTAATTGGATGGCAGCTTCTGTGCTTTTGGACAATTGCAATGGAGTACCCCCTATGTTTCGTATGTTTCGTATCCGCCGTCGTTTATGAAACCCGTTTCATTCGTCAGTTGTGTGATTGTTGTTGTCTTAAGGCTAGTATAAATTGAATTAAAAGCGCTTACATTGCAGGAAACTTTAAAATATATAACAAAACGATGAAGATTCCGGTTGGTTTACATAGCAAAAAAGCGGTGAATTCTACTGGAATTCACCGCTTTTTTCCTTCTATTTTTCACTGAATTCTTATACAAATCACAGAACTGTTGGCTTTAATAAGCTTCTTCTAACGTTCGCAGCGATATTCCTTCACGGTTTTGCCTTCCAGCTCCTTAAACACCTTGCAGAAATAGGAAGCCTCTTGAAATCCTGTTTTCTCTGCGACTTCGTACACTTTCATCGAAGCATCCTGCAAAAGCAGCTTCGCCCTGCGAATCCGACAGCGGTTCATATACTCCACGATGCGCATCCCCGTCTCGCTTTTAAATAAATTAGATAAATAATTGCTGCTCAGGTGCAGCACTTCCGCCAATCTGACCACCGTGATATCTTCTGCATAATGCTCTTCTATATAGGCCATTGCGACTTGAATTTCTTTGCGCATACTCGTATTTTCATAGGGATAGGGTCCGAATATTCGTCTGTTTGCCTCCAGCATCAATCGCTTGATCTCGTTTAATTGGGGCAGTGCTTCTAGCAATGTCAACATCTGCTTATATAATTGTTCAACGTGCTCAGAAAACCTATGCCTTTCTAAAGCCGATGTCTTCACCAGAAGGATAATCTCCGTGAGCACATTCTTTAGTTCGCCAAGGGGCGGTTTCACTTCCAGTAATTGATGGAAGAAGAGGTCCACTTGGGTTTCTGCTTCTGCTGCATTCCCACTTCGCATCGCGGCTGCAACGAAATGAACGGAGAGCTTGCTTTTGGCGGATTCCCCCTCTTGAAGCGGCGAGCATGTGTAGGTATAAATTTGCCCAGCGCCTCCATATACGGATTGCGTAAGCGCTGTCTCTGCTTGTTGATAGAGCAACGCCCAGTCCTTGAGACCATATCCGATTGTACTGATTCCAACCGTTGCTTTGCTTGCGTCTTGCAAGCGGTTAAGGAGGAGCGATGCTTGATGCAACGCATCCTCCCTGCATTTGCGTTCACTTCTTTCTTGTGCAGAAGAAATCATCACAACCGTCTTCTGGTTCGTAATCGGAATGGCCAGCGAGATCATCGCTTGCGTTTCTTCTGACGCGGAGTGGTCACCGGAGCGTGGGAATGCCCCGTCGATGACAATCGCGGCTGTCGGACCCTGCTTGAACGGAAACCGCACCGCACACGCTTGGCTTGCTATTTCTTCCGCTGATTCCAGCTCCCCAAGCAGCAGCTTGCGTCCCAATAAACAGCGCATTTCATGCAAATTGGTTTCCCGGATTTGCGCTTGCTTGCGCTGCTCTTGATCCTCCAGAATTTTGCTATTCATAAGCTGCAATAACTGCTGCAGCGTTTCCGGTTCAAGATCATGCTTCAACAAGTAATCTTCAGCACCTAATTTCAAAGCTTCCTTCACGAACCGGAAATCATCGTAGGAACTGAGCGCTACGATTTTGATCGAAGCATCCTTATGCTTAACCTGCTGAATTAAATCAATGCCATTCATCTCTGGCATCGAGATGTCTGTAACAATTAAATCCACATGCTGCTGCTGCAATAGATCCAGCGCATGAACGCCATTGAGCGCTTCGCTCACAATTTGGAAGCCATAATCCTCCCAGCGAATAATCGTTTTAATCGCATATCGGTAAATCGCATTATCCTCAACGATCATGGCGTTCAACATGCTCATTCCTCCTTTGACGATACGGTCGATATGGCATACGCACAATGGCTTTCGTGCCTGCGCCAAGCGCGCTTTCGTAGCTCAGTCCATAATTTTTCCCATAATAAAGTTGAATGCGCTCATTCACATTGTGAATGCCAATCCCAGTTACGCCTGGTACAGACTCTTTGCGGGTGACCGTATTCAATAAATTAGCTGCCTGTTCGTCCGACATTCCGATGCCGTTGTCAGCTACAATCAGAATAAGCTGATTCTCCTGAACCTTCGCGCATACCCGAATGCAACCATTGCCTTTGGACATCTCGATTCCATGAAGGATGGCATTCTCGACCAACGGCTGCAAAATGAAATAAGGCACCTCACACCCCAAGTAAAGCTCCTCTACTTCATATTCCACCTGAAAAGCATCCCCGTAACCGATCTTCTGAATATAAATATAATTATTTAGCTGCACGATTTCTTGCTCTAATGGATGAAATTCGCCTACACGGCGAACCGAAGACTTCAACAGGTCAATTACCGAGGTGACCATGCGTTCTATTTCCAACTGTTGATTCATCCGCGCATACCATTTCACCGTGCCTAACGTGTTATACAGGAAATGTGGATTGATCTGACTCATCAACACCGTGAACTCCGCTTGCTGCTTCGCGATTTGTTCCTTGTACACTGTGGTAATTAATTCATTAATACGCACCAGCATGAAATTAAAACGGACCGCTAAACTTCCAATTTCATCTTTCCCTAACGGAGCAATGCGCACATCAAAATTGCCATCTTCCACTCTTCGCATCGTCTGCTCCAAGATTTTGATATTGCGCGTCGATGATTTGGAAAGCTGTGCAGCAATTCCCGTTGAAATCATAACAGCCAGCACAGAAACCAACAAAATAACTAACACCAGCACCCGCGTATCCGAAAGCAAGACAGACATGGGGATAAAGCAGAGAACCCGCCATTTCAGAGTTGGAGTTCGTTCCTGGACGAATAGATGACTGCCTACTCCTGCATTTTCCACGGTTGCCATCGAAGCATCTTCTTCAGCAAGATCATCCTTGGAACTTAGCAAAATCAAATTGTCCGTTACCGGATCTCCGCCGCCAGCCAGCAATTCATTGTACGGATTGAGAATGGCAACATTGTTTTGCTTGATGATCGAGCTTCCACTTCCGAGGGAAAGGAAATAAGCGGAGTCGATACTGAATACAATCGTCCCCAAACTGCGATCAATTTGACTTATATCCACAAAATTTCTGACGAGCAACAGTTCGTTCCGCTTTCTAAGTGAAGGGGACCATCCCATATCGAGTCCATGATTCGTTAAATAAGCCGCTCCATTCTTCGTTATTTCTGCGGTATCTTTTTGATTTAACGCATGATCGAGTCCTTTTTTATTTTCCCACCAATAGACTTGCCCTTTGCCCGTCTGAATCATAATCGCATTCATATAGGGATTGCCGATGCCGTATTGCGCTAACAAGAATTCCATACGACTGCGAAAAGCCGGATAATTATCGGTGTTTACCTGCTCTCCTTGTTCGGATACAATCTGGCGGATGCTGCTATCGCTCAAAATATACACCGAAGAGGTGAATACCTCCTTGGCTCTATTCTCAATGTTGTCCGATACCTGATGAATAACTTGCATCGAGAGATCTCTTGTATTGGACTCAATGAACTTGGTAGAAGCATAGATAGCAGCACCGCCTATTGCCGTTGAGATAAATAAAATGAGAATCATATTGGATAGAAATAGTTTGGTGCGAATGCGAAAATCCTTGATATGATGCAGACTCCATCCTTTACCAGACACACGTCAACACCCCTTGTCGACTACTCTCATTGAATTGGTTTGCGGATTCGGTCGAAGGCTTGGTCAAGCTCCTCTATACTGGCTTCGACATTGTGATTCCGATCGAGAACAAACTTGGTCAGCGCATTGACGAAAACTTTCTGCAGATCCTGATTCACGAAATCCGTTGACAAGCGGGTCCAATCATAGGTTTGACCCGTTTGGATATAAGTCTTATTCAGCTCAATATAGGTAGGATCGAAATCGCTTGGAAGCCCCTTAATGACAGACAAGGCCTTCTTGTTCGATTGAAAAATCGCCCCGACTTCCTTCGAAGCAAACAATTCGAGTGTTTGCAAGGCGGCTTCCTTATGCGGCGAATGGGGATTGACCACAATTCCTCCCGTTGATTTCAAACCAAATTTGGCATCCTTAGGATTATTCGTGTATGGGAAAGCAAACAACCCCAAATTACTCGCCGGATTTTTGGACTTCACCCCATCCACGGTCCAAGTCCCGTTAATGATCATAGCCGCCCTTCCTTCGGCAAGCAGCAGCTGCGCCTGATTCCAATCGGTTTCAAACGGCTTCAAGTTGACATAATTCAACCGCTCCCCGTATCGTTTCAGAATGTCTTTGAAATGTATGCGATCCTCCGCAAACGTAGTGCGGCCTGCTTCAATATCAGCCATCCAGTTCCGAGCAGACGCATATTGATTCGCTAAAAGATCAGCGGCGATATCCCAAATAATCGTCCAGCTATCCTTATAACCTGCGGCAATCGGAATGATTCCGACATTCTCAAGCGCTTCGCAAGCCTCAAGAAACTGCGCCCATGTGGTTGGCGGGCTGTCAATACCTGCTTTGGCGAAAGCATCTTTGTTGTAAATTACGCCCGCCCCATTAACATCAATCGGCAAAGCCCAGATTCGCCCATCGGCCGACTTCACCCCATTCAGAAATCGCTCATCGATTTGTGCTAGAAATGGCTGCTCGCTTAAATCCATGGCATAGCCGGAGCGAATTAAGTCCTGCGCAGATTCCAGATTATCTATCATATACATATCCGGCATGTTGTTCGAGATCGCCCGCGTGCGCAGCAGGCTCATATAATTCCCGCCATCCACACCTGTAAGCGCGAAGGTATAGATTGGATGCTGTTTCGTATAAAGCTGTGTACCTAACTCCAGCCATCTGCGAGCTCCTTCTTCGTCAAAATGATGGATCCATGTCAAAGTCTGCTCCTTGGGCTGCTTCTTAGGCACAGTTGTCACTTGTTGCGATTGGCAAGCCGTTATCAGCATGGTGATCGCCATCGCTAGCGCCATTAAACGTATTTTCATCTCGTCCACTCATTCCATGATAGCGTTTACAATAGTATAGCGGACAAATCTTATAAAATAAACTAGCCTGAGAATAATAGGCCAACTGCATGATCTGATACCTGCTAACCTCGGAAATGAGCCACTTCCAAGCGACACATCCTTGGGAGGGAACTACAGGACGCTATTTAGGCAAATATCGGGGATACTAGCGTAATTGCGGAACTACAGGGCCTTATATTCAAGAAAAGGGCGGAATTTCCCTGCAAACAGCAGAATAGCGTCCTGTAGTTCCCTCTTACTTGCGATAATTCCACTTTTTTCTAGAATAGCACCCTGTAGTTCCTTTATCTCCGCGCGAGGCAGCTGGGTTATTGTACTATATTAAGAAAAACCTAGCCTGCGGTGGACACCAATCAGAATAACCTAGCCTTCGACTAGGTCACCATGTCAATGAACCTTGAGGCAAACCAAAGCCCCCTAACGAACTCAATACCCTTTATTCGGCCAAAATCGCTCATTCTGAAAATCTAACGAATTCCTGATGCGCTATTTCAAGCAAATGATCACCATTCGGCCAATAAAGTGCCGGGAAGCGCCGATTCCGTTCATTAAATCTCCAAAGTAGCCATTTTCCGGTCTATAAGCATCATACAGTTCCTTAGATGCCCTTTGAGACCGGAAACCGCCGTAGCAAAGAAACCTGCGGTGGACGCACCCAGCCTGCGGCTAGGTTACCCAGTCAATGAACCTTGAGGCCAACCCAAGCCCCCTAACGAACTCAATACCCTTTATTCCGCCAAAATCGCTCATTCTGAAAATCCAATTAATTCCATATCTGCTATTTCGAGTAAATGATCACCATTCGGTCAATAAAATACTCGATAGCGCCAACTCCGTTCATTAAAACTCCAAAGTAGTCATTTTCCGGTCTATAAGCATCATACAGTTCATTAGATGCCCCTTGAGACCGAACAACCTCCAAAGTAGCCATTTTCCGGTCTATAAGCATCATGCAGTTCCTTAGATGCCCTTTGAGACCGGAGACCGGAAACCGCCGTAGCAAAAAAGCCTGCGGTGGACGCACATAGCCTGCGGCTAGGTCACCAAGTCAATGAACCTTGAGGCAAACCCAAGCCCCCTAACGAACTCAATACCCTTTATTCGGCTAAAATCGCTCATTCTGAAAATCTAACGAATTCCTGATGCACTATTTCAAATAAATGATCACCCTTCCGCCAATAAAGTGCCGGGTAGCGCCAACTCCGTTCATTAAATCTCCAAAGTAGCCATTTTCCGGTCTATAAGCATCATACAGTTCATTAGATGCCCCTTGAGACCGAACAACCTCCAAAGTAAAGAAGTCTCGGTGGACGCACCCAGCCTGCGGATAGGTTACCCAGTCAATGAACCTTGAGGCAAACCCAAGCCCCTTAACGAACTCAATACCCTTTATTCGGCCAAAATCGCTCATTTTGAAAATCTAACGAATTCCTGATGCGCTATTTCAAGTAAATGATCACCATTCAGCCAATAAAGTGCCGGGTAGCGCCAACTCCGTTCATTAAATCTCCAAAGTAGCCATTTTCCGGTCTATAAGCATCATACAGTTCATTAGATGCCCCTTGAGACCGAACAACCTCCAAAGTAAAGAAGTCTCGGTGGACGCACCCAGCCTGCGGGTAGGTTACCCAGTCAATGAACCTTGAGGCAAACCCAAGCCCCATAACGAACTCAATACCCTTTATTCGGCCAAAATCGCTCATTCTGAAAATCTAATGAATTCCTGATGCGCTATTGCAAGCAAATGATCACAATTAAGCCAATAAAGTGCCGGGTAGCGCCTACTCCGTTCATTAAATCTCCAAAGTAGCAATTTTCCAGTCTATAAGCATCATACAGTTCATTAGATGCCCCTTGAGACCGAACAACCTCCAAAGTAGCCATTTTCCAGTCTATAAGCATCATGCAGTTCCTTAGATGCCCTTTTAGACCGGAGACCGGAAACCGCCGTAGCAAAAAACCCTGCGGTGGACGCACCCAGCCTGCGGCTAGGTTACCCAGTCAATGAACCTTGAGGCCAACCCAAGCCCCCTAACGAACTCAATACCCTTTATTCGGCCAAAATCGCTCATTCTAAAAATCTAACGAATTCCTGATGCGCTATTTCAAGTAAATCATCACCATTCGGCCAATATAGTGCCGGGTAGCGCCGACTCCGTTCATTAAATCTCCAAAGTAGCCATTTTCCGGTCTATAAGCATCATACAGTTCCTTAGATGCCCTTTGAGACCGGAAACCGCCGTAGCAAAGAAACCTGCGGTGGACGTCAATAAATCAGGGATAAGCCGAGTCACACTCCAAACCCAAAAACAGCCAATTTCCCCAAAAGGGAAATTGGCTGTTTCCTTAAACTATATCAACATAAACAACGAGAAATCAGCGTGCCAATAAGCTTAATTCTTTTTTCTCAAAGTTGAGTCTGATCTCGCCTCGATGATTTCCATCATTTTCTTGATGGATAATTGAATTTGTTCCGAGGAGGGCATAGAAAAACTGCTATAGGTTTGTTTGACAACATCTGTCAATACGGAATCGAAAATTCCATCAAAATGGTCATTCTTCAAGTTCATGATGAATCCCCTCCTTTTTTAACATTATATAGGAAATTTGCACAATCTTATCATAACGCGAAGCGCCAAGAATGTCTGCGCAAAAATAAATTCGTTCTTTTACATATTTCTTACACACTCATGCAAAAAGATGCAATTTTTCACCTACTTTTACATGAGTATGCAAATAAAGAAGCCTTCAATTCCACAATAAAGTGGTTTTGAAAGCTTCTTTAGAATAACTTTGGAGCTATTGCTCCGCGATGAATTCCCTTGAATTACTTGAATCCCTTGAACTCCTTGAACTCCTTGAACTCCTTGAACTACTTGCAATTATGCAATTTGACAACAGCGCGAATCGCAGCGTCTATTTCCCGCTCAACAGCACCGGAAACAACGTCGGTATGCGGATCGTATACTTCGCGCAAATCAGCATCTGCATAGCCGTCCAAGGCAACAATTGCTCCAGCTTGTACGCCGCGAAGCGAAGCAATGACAAACAGCGCTGCAATCTCCATCTCAACAGCCAGGGCGCCCGCTTTTTTGTATTTCTGATGCGGAAATTCTTCAACGCCTTGGAAGAAAGCGTCCAACGTCACGGTAATCCCTTGTTTAACCAGACCCTCTGTCTCACTTGCCGCTTCATACAGAGCTCGAGTCACTTCATGATCCGCGACAGCAGGAAAGCCAATCGGCACCAACTGGCGCGTTAAGCCTTCTTCACGCACCGCGGCAGTGCTGACAACCAGACTGCCTGGTGGCACATCAGCCGAGTAGGAGCCTGCTGTCCCTACGCGAATCAGCGTCTTCACGCCGCCTTTAATTAATTCCTCAAAGCATACCGCTGCGCCTGGCGAACCTACGCCGTGACTGACCACCGTAATCGGAACACCGGCAGATTCACCGACGAACGTCCGATATTCCCGGCTGAAAGACAGTTCGCGGGTGTTGTCTAATTTGGCCGCAATAGCTTGCGCTCTGAATGGATCTCCGCAGACGATCGCATAAGGCGTAAGCTCCTCCGAATTCACTTGTAAAATGGATAAACGCATATTAATCAAAATCCTTTCTTACCCATTCATCCTCGGGTATTGGAATCGCTTCGCCTGAGAATCGCTGCTCCTCGAAGGGGTCAGCAACATTATGGAATCCATTGCGCTCCCAGAACCCTTCGCGGTCCTCCGCCATGAATTCAATACCTTGAATCCATTTGGCGCTTTTCCAGAAATAGCGATGGGGAACAACGAGGCGCAGCGGCCAGCCATGCTTCTGGGTGAGCGGTTTGCCATCAAACGTCATGGCGAGCAAAATATCATCCCCCATTAAATCTTCCAATGGCACATTCGTTTCATAATCATTGTCAGCATGAATCATGACATACTTGCCTTCCGGCTGCACATCCAGCAGCCTGAGAAAATCGCGAAACAAGATGCCTCCCCACACGGTATCCAGTTTGGACCAGCGCGTCACACAGTGAATATCACATACGACTTGTGTCCGCGGCAAAGCCATCAACTGCTCGTAGCTGAATGATTTCTCTTCCTTCACCAAACCGAACACACGCAAGGACCAAGCCGTCATATCGTACTGCGGCACTTCACCTTCATGTAAGATCGGAAAGCGATCTGTCACAACCTGCCCCGGTGGAATTCTGTCCGCAAGCTCAGGCGGAATCTCTACATTCGGAATCTGCATACGCTTGATGCGATCCGCTTTGCTGTCTTTTGCCATTCTGTCATCCTCCTACTATCTGGAACTGCCATTCGCTTTCTGCGCATCTGCCAAGTAATTGCTTTTCCGGAAAAACAGCATCGCAAGCAGCGTTACGACATAAGGCAGCATCTGGGTGAAATGGGTTGGAAGTGAAAAGCCTTGAAGCCGAATGCTGAAGGCATCCATTAAACCGAACAGCAAGCTGGACGCCATGACACCAATCGGATTGGCTTGTCCCAGCATCGTAGCCACAAGAGCGATAAAGCCTCTTCCAGCGGTCATGCCTTCTGTAAACATGGTGACCTGTCCGAGTGAAAGCTGCGCACCAGCCAATCCGCATAGCAGACCGCATAGCAGAACAGCCAAGTACTGCATCCGATTCACCTTGATACCGATACTTTTGGCAGCGACGGGATTTTCTCCCACAGCGATCAAGCGGAAGCCCAAGACCGATTTGAAAAGGAAGAACTGAAGTCCAAACACGAGCACAAACGCTAGATAGACTAGCGGAGAATGCCCGGAGATAATTCCGCCAATGACAGGAATATCCTCAATAAAGGGGATGTTTAATTTGGGCAGACCAATCATATTTTTATCATAGAAAGCACCTTTGACATGAAAAATAGCTTTTAGACAAAAAGCCGTTAATCCTAGGGCCAAAAAGTTAAAAGAGATCCCGACGACGATGACGTTGGCCTGCAAATGAATGCTCATATACGCAAAAATGAGTGAAAAAAGCATGGTCACCGCAATGGCAATTAGAACTGCCACATAGACATTTCCTGTATAGAAATTACCTACGATGGCGGAGAAGGCACCGACCAACACGAAACCTTCCAAACCTACATTGAACAAACCGACTCGCGAACAGATCGCCCCGCCCAGTGCCGCAAGCAGAATGGGCGCAACCATTCGAATCATCGAATTGAATAAAGATACATCAAGAAGATGCTGCATCGCTCTTGCCTCCTTTCCGTCGTTTCCATAGGGTATAGCTGAATTTTGCCGTGACGAACAAGATCAATAGGGACTGAATAACACTGGAAATCTCCAGCGGAATATTCGTATTTCGTTCAACACCCATGCCGCCGGTTTGCAGCGCAGCTAGAAGAACTGCGGCTACAGCCGTGCCAAGCGGATGCGCGCCTGACAGCAAGGTCGCCATAATACCGGACCAGGCATAACCTGGATTGGAAATCATCCCATCCGTGTACCTGTACTGCATACCCAGCACCTCGACGGCTCCGGCAAGGCCCGCGAACCCTCCGCTGACAAACATACTCGTCAGCATCATTTTTCGCCGATTCACCCCGCCATATGCAGCGAACAAAGGATTATAGCCCAGCATCCGGATTTCATAACCCGCTACCGTATATTTGATAAATAAATACAAAAGAATCGCCAGCCCGATCGCAATGATAAAACCCGCATGAATGCTCATCCCTTGAAATAATTTGGGCAGCCAAACCGCTTTATCGACCATCATGGTTTGGGCAAGCGCAGCGGAACCCGTCTTGTCCTTCAATGGATAAGCCACCATATATCCGGCGAATAACGCTGCAATATAATTGAGCAGAAGGGTCGTAATAATCAAATTCATGCGAAATTTGGCGTCCAGCCATCCTGCGAAGGCTGACCAAATGCCGCCTGCCACAATGCCGCCGATGATGGCAACGAGCAATTTCAATAGCGGTGGACCGGGCAAATAGAGAGCAAGCAATGCGCTGGATAGTGCGCCTAGAATCATTTGCCCTTCCGAGCCCATGTTAAAAAATCCGGCGCGGAAAGCGATCGAGACGCCTAACCCCACTAGAATAAGCGGGGTAGCTCGTGTTAGCGTGTTGGTAAAAAAGTAGAAATTGCCAAATGCGCCTTTCCACATCTGCGCGTACGTGTCAGCAACAGAGCCACCAATCAAGACAATGGCGATAGCGCCGCCTGTCAAACCAATCAAAACAGCGAGCAGCGGCTGAATCCAGGCGCTTAGTGGCCATTTACGTTTAAGCATCTGAAACTCCTCCTGCCATCCATAAGCTGATTTGCTCTTCCGTTGCCTGTTCAGCAGATAATTCTCCGGCAATACGTCCTTCGTACATGACCAGAATTCGATCCGACAATTTGAGAATTTCCGTTAACTCTGAAGAGACTAATAAAATGGCTCCCTGTTCATCCCGCTTTCTCAGCAGTTCTTCATGAATCAGCTCCATCGCCCCAATATCAACGCCGCGCGTCGGTTCTGCTGCAATCAGAAATGGCTGATTCTGAGCAATTTCCCTGGCGACAATGAGCTTCTGTAAATTACCGCCGGACAGATACTTGACCTGGGTCTCCTGGGAACCGGCTTTAATCTGAAATTGCTGAATAAAGCGATCGACCATTTGTCGAAGCTCTTTCCCTTGCAGCAATCCAGAACGGCTTCTCGTTTGATGATGGCCCATCGTTCCGTTATCCAGCACGGTGCCTTCCTTCGCCGCTCCCCATTGATACCGATCTTCGGGCACATGCGATAAACCGATCTCTCTAATCTCACGAACAGAGCGGCCTGTGATATTCTCGCCTAATAGCTGTATGACACCTTGCTCGATCGGGAGCAAGCCTGTAATCGCCTGAATCAATTCAGACTGACCATTGCCGGAAATACCGGCGATGCCGACAATTTCTCCGGCCTTAATGTGCAAATTCACCCGATCCAGTACCGGCTTGCCTTTGTCTCCATGAAGGCTAAGGTCCTTCACTTGCAGAACAGTCTTGCCGACCTGTACATCTCGTCTGGCAGACTCCAGCAAATCTCGGCCTACCATCAGCTTGGACAGTTCTTCCACATTCGTCGCCGATGCTTCAAGCGTACCGGTTACTTTGCCGTCACGCAGCACCGTAACCCGATCCGCAATCTCCATCACTTCATGGAGTTTGTGGGTAATGATGATGAAGCTTTTGCCCTGATTGGCCAAACTTCTCATGATCACAAGCAATTCCTTCGCCTCAAGCGGTGTAAGAACCCCCGTTGGCTCGTCCAATATAATGATATCAGCGCCTTGATACAGCACTTTAAGAATTTCTACTCGCTGCTGCATCCCAAGCGGAATGTCTGCCACTTTCTTGTTGGGATCTATCGGCAAGCGGTAGGTGGCGCATAAGGCTTCAACTTGCTTAACCGCCGTTTTGCGGTCAAAGGTGAGGCCTGCCTTCGGCTCATTGCCAATCACAATGTTTTCGGCCACCGTAAAAGAAGGAAACAGCATGAAGTGCTGATGCACCATGCCGATTCGATGAGCAATGGCATCTGTTGGATTCATGAACTGGACCTCTTTGCCATTTAACTGAATAAGACCTTCCGTCGGCTGCTCCATGCCGTACAAGATGCGCATTAAGGTTGTTTTACCGGCGCCGTTTTCTCCGACTAATGCATGAATTTCACCTTGACGCAGCGAGAAATCAACGTTTGAATTCGCGTTTAAAGTGCCATATGTTTTCGTAATTTGACGCATTTGAAGCAGCATGACGGTTATTCGCTCCTCTACCTAGACATGAGGAAACTGTTTACGTCACCGTAAACAGTCTCCATGGGCAATATGCGATTATTTGCTTATTATTTGACCGGGTTTTCTACTTTCACTTTACCAGAAACGATATCATCACGTATAGCTTTTACTTTCGTAATAACATCCTGTCCAACGAACGGGCTTAGCTTAGATTTGCTTTCTTTCGTTACGAAAGTAAGACCAACGCCATCTTCTTTCAAGCCGTAATCGACCGCGCCGAATTTGAATGTGCCGTTAACGAAATCTTTCACCGTTTGGTAAGCAACCGCATCTGTTCCTTTCAATTGGGAAAGAACGATATGCTCCGGATCTGTAACCGTACGGTCAATATCTTGACCGGACGTATAGAAGCCTTTTTCCTTCGCTGCTTCGAATACGCCCAAATCTCCTACAGCAGATGCGCCAGCAATGAAGTCTGCGCCTTGAGCGAATTGCGTCAATGCCAATTCTTTGGCTTTAGCTGGATCCGTGAAGCTGCCCACATAGTTCACGATGAACTTGGCATTCGGGTTAGTCGCTTTCAGACCTTCTTGAAAGCCCACTGTAAATTTCTTAATTAAAGGGATATCAACGGCTGCAACCATCCCAACTATGTTTTTCTTCGTTGCAAGACCAGCTGCTGCTCCTAACAAATAGGAAGCTTCATGTTCACGGAAAACAACGCTGCGTACGTTCGGCAGATCAACAACAGTATCGATAATCGCGAATGATTTCTTCGGATTTTCAGCTGCAACTTTTTTGAGAGCATCTTCGGATTCGAAGGAACTAGTAATGATTAGATCATAATTATCCGCTACAGCTGCGCGTAAATTTTGCTCAATAGCGCTTGCATCAGTGGATTCAACTGTTTTAACCACAACGCCAAATTCTTTACCGGCTTTTTTGACACCTTCGTCTTCTTGGGCAAAAAATGGATTGACACCGATTTTCTCTGGTGTAATCAGAATAACTTTCTTATCCGATTTAGCTGTTGGCGCTTTCGTGGCATCCGCGCTAGCAGCCGGTGCAGTCGAAGCTTTAGGAGTTGCTGTGTCCGTTTTTGCAGTTGCACAGCCAGTCATTAGTACGGTTACAGCAAAAAGGGAAATTAATGCTTTTTTCATATGGTTAGCTCCTTTGTAATTTTCTATCTGTATTTGTGAAGACTCTGTTAACGATCCTACTAAATAACTCGGACACAGTCAAAGGTTTTATTTATTTTTTCGACAAAAACCAACAAATCTGTGAAAATAGACAAAGACCCTGGATACAGGAAGAAATTGCATTGACATTGCCGATTTAAATTGATATATTTCTCTAAATCATACTATTCCTATCAGAATTTATTGGAGGTTATCATCATGAAACCATTACGCACATTACAATTAGTACGCGCTGTTGCTTTGTCAGCCGTACTTGTCTCTTCCCTTTCCGCCTTCAGCCCAGCTGCTTGGGCCGCAGATTCCACTGCAACTACGTCCACGTACAAACAATATTTGAACGATCATTTCAATGTTAGTCTATCTTCCAGTTTAACCAAAGGCGACTTCATCAATGCCGTTAACAGCATTCTCAAATTGAAAGCCAGCACACAAGATAATAAATTCACCGATCTGCAAAAGGACAGCGCTTATTACCAAGCTGCACAAGCGCTATTTGAAAAAGGAATTCTTACCAGCACTACGCTGCAAGGTGATTCGTCGCTGACGGAACAACAAGCTATTTTTATTGCTGTAAAAGCTGCCGGACTGAAAGAACTTGCTTACACATATAAGGAAGAAAAGATCAAAGCCGCGCTAGCGAAAGTACATATTGATTACGACGGAGATCATTCGTTCTCTCTGCAAGCTGCTCAGGAACTGGCCGCTGCCATCGACACCAATCTGCTTCCAACCGAATGGTTCTCACGTTTTCAGACAAACGCACCCGCAAGCAGCAGCTTTGTTGAAGACGTACTGGGCAAAGTGATTGCCTTCCAAGGCCTCGACAAGAACTATATCGGAACAACAACCGATGCGGATATTTTCAGCAAAATCAATCAAGCCTGGAAAACAGAAGATCTAATCACAGCAAGTGATTTGCGTTCCGTTTTCGATACCGCTTTGAAGCAAAATTTGGTCACAGGCTACAATTTGAAGGATGCTCGCTTCGACGCCCATTTCGATCCGAAACTCGCGCTTACTTACGGTCATTCCGACATCCAACATGCCATCCAGTTAATTGGCCTGCTGCGCAGCGAGAATATTCAAGCCAAAGTTCAACTTGAACCGAAAACGTCCGCATTCATCTATTTAAAAGAATGGGGCGAGCCACAACAAACCGACGACTACCAAGTTGTCCAAATCGAGAACGGAAACTATATCGCCTACGCCAAAGAGTATGACATTGAATTCGAGTTCGACAATGCGCAGCAAAAGGATAATTTCCAAAAGGTGATTCTTGAATATGCCAAAAAGAACAGTAAAGATCAAACCGGCCTCATCTACTCTTCATGGTGGCAGCCGCTTTACTACTCGCTGACGGACATCAAGGATTATAAAGTGATTGCGAATAACAAAATCAGTAAAGGTCATTACTATGCGCAGTCTTTCACCCTGAGCGAGAAAGCAGCTGATGTTGCATCCGGCATCAAAAAAATCAATCCTAGTCTAACGATTGAATCCTACAACTTCTGGGTTGATGAGCCTTTCTTCCATTATTTGCAGGGTGACGATTTTAAATAAGACAGAACCAAGCACGCAAGAAGGAGCTAAGCGCGTACAAGCCGCTTAGCTCCTTTGTCATGACTACTCTTCTACATGATGATGTTGATCGGCAACAATCGTTGCCGCATCCATCAATTCTCGCATCACATCGGATTGCAGTTGGGAGTTGATATACATCCCTTTTATGAACAACTGCCCTTTTTCACTGGAGGTGTAGCGGGGTGGTATTTTATTTAAAACCAAGGCAAGGATATCTTCTTTGCATTTCGTACAATCGCATTTAAGTTCATAACTTTTCGTAAACTCATCATACATATTAATCACTATAGTTTCCATCGCATTGAAGACTGCCATCCAAGTTGCTCCTTCACTTCGTCCAATATAAGCTATTATACCGCATAAACGCTTTTTCAAAAAGACGAGAAAGCTTAAACGCAACATCGTGATAGCTATTATTAAGAAGGTAGCTTTTTTCACATTTCCCCCCTCAAATGAAGGTCCCGCGACGAATGATATACAGTTATGACCAATTTATGTGAATCAGGAGTTTATCATGTTACAAAAAACACACAGTATTGCCGGATTTATTTCCGCGGAAATCGTTCTTATTAGCCAGGATATCTCTTTTTTCTCCTGGGATGCTGCCGGCGTTCTGCTGCTTGGCTGTTTGGCGGGCACACTAGCGGATGTCGATAAACCGGGATCCACGATGGCCAAAGTGCTTTTCCCCTTGTCAGCCCTGCTTCGACTACTCAAGATCAAGCATCGTACGCTTACGCACTCTCTTCTGTTCATGCTTTTGTTAGGGATGATCGCGATGCCTTTGCCGCCTTTATTTTTCTGGGCATTTCTCATCAGTTATGCTTCTCATCCACTGATCGATTTATTGAATGAGCGTGGCGTTGAACTCTTCTGGCCGATTTCGTTCAAAATTCGGATACTTCCTAAGTTTATCGCGATTGACACAGGCTCCGCCAGTGAGACCGGTTTTCGTTGGCTGCTTCTGGTCGTTAGTTTGCTTGTCCCGATTCTCCATCTCTTTCCACAGCTGCTTCATGTGGGACAGTATTTATCGTAGTTAAGGAACTGCATACTGCCGGCATTCGCAAAGGCTTCCCTCATGGTCCATTGGCCATTGGGGGACAGCCTTTATTTGTTATTTGATTGCTACAATATAATCGCCTGTATCCTTGACCAAAAACCGTGCCTGATAGACACCCTTTCGATCTGGAACCGCTACACTCTGAACATGCTCACCGACCGCAGGTATGCCGAGGAAATCCGTTAATTCCTGATTCATCCCCGCATGAAAACGCAATTCAACATTCCTGCCTTTGTTAGCAGGCGATACTACAGGCTGGCTTAGTCTAACATTCCTCGTATTGCTGGATAACTCATAATGTCTCAAGAGATCTTTGGGCACTGCCAAGTCTTCTGGAACAGAAACAAGCAGCACCGTCTCTGATTCACCACGCACTACCTGCTGCACGGTTCCTGCCACATAGTTGGGATTTAACGGATAGCCCGGCACATCCAGAAAAGTCTTCTCCGGCGAGACAAACGAGCACAGAACAAAAAGCGGAAACAAGCGCAGTAAACTTCTTTTGAATTCCAGCTTGTACCTTCGTGAGTGCATATCCATTCTGATAGCCTCCCCTCATTCTTTTATAGCGTCACGGCCCTATTCATGCCTTTACCATTTTTCTACCCGCTGAACATGAAATTGAAACAAAAAAAAGAACCAACCGAATGAATCGGTCCGTTCTTAGCTTCGCTGCATAGGAATTGAGATTTGAAAACAGATACACCCGTCTGCGACAGACACTTCAATCGTACCTTTATAGTACTCAATGCGCTCCTTCACCACGGATAATCCAAGCCCTTGATGCTCTCCCTGGCCTTTGGTGCTGTAGCCTATGGAGAACATTTGATTAAAATCATCGAGTTGAAAATCAGGCTGTACCGGGTTGGATACCGATATCGTCAACTGACCCGACTCCGACCATCCACTCACCATAACATCGCGTTCCCCAAGGGGAAATTTATTGACTTCATCGAAGGCATTATCAATTAAGTTCCCCATAATTTTCACAATGTCAACGGATTTCACACCTAATGCTAAACCTTCCAGACCTGTAAATTCATAACTGAAATTAATTTTAGTCCGCATCGCCAGTGCAATCTTCGCTTGAATTAATGCGGCAATCGCTGGATGACCAATTCGTATAATGTCATTGACATCGTTAATTTCTTCAATTAACTCTTTCATATATTTCATTTGGTCTTCTTTTTTACCATTTGCAAGCAGGGCATACATGGTTTGTACATGATTAAGGAAATCATGCCGCTGGCTGCGAATCGTCGCAAACATGAGATCTACGTTTTGGATATACAGCTCTTGGGTGGATTTCACAGCCGTTTCACGGCTTTTGGTAATAATACGAAACACAACATACAAAAATACACAGCTGAATACCGTAAACAACACGATGACAAGGAGCAAGCGAACAAGCTGATTATTCAGCGTATCCTGAATCGATTGATAATCTGAAACAATAGCAATGACATAAGGAATCTCACTTTGAACTTCGGTCATTTTTTTCTTGACAGGTACAAAAACGAAGGTTTTGAGGACAGGCTTCCCCTGCCATTTCTCTACTACACTAATGGGTTTGTTCGTCTCAATCGCTTTCCTGTAATACGTTGCATCCTGCTCATTCATAATCTCGTAAGTGCCGAATAAGAGAGGACGGTCATAGACAGAAATGAAAGGAATGCCGTTATTATCTTTATATTCGATTGGTTGTGTACCAAAGGTAACGCCATTCAAACCTGCTATCTCCAAGATATCCGGGTTGGATGATAACGTTTTTCTGACAATTGTGTCTGCGCCAACATTTTCTTTGAAGCGCTTAATTTTATCTGCGTTCACAAATACACATGTCAAATAATTCGTAGTCCCATCATGAAAATAACCGAATTTGCTAACATCACTTGAGCCAGAGGCTGGAACCTCATAGATGCCTGACCAGAAATTGGGCAGCTTTTGCCCTTCCTGTATCGTCACTTGCTTATTATCTAGCAATTGACTAAAAGCCGTGAACCAATATCCGAACGATTTGGTGCTCATAAGTTTAAGTTCCTTGGGCTCGGAAGATTTCCCGACCATAATGTCGTCACCACTGCGCATCATTAATGTGATGCCATCAATGCCTGCCCGCTTCGCCAGTTCAACTAATTGCTCGTTGGTTACCTTGGCGATGTCGGGGTCCAACTGATCATTGACATACAGGGCAACTGAACGAAGATTTTCTCCGATCAAATCTTCCACAAAGAAAGAACCAACCTCTGATTGCTCAATCGAGGTACGAATTTGAACTGCCGTAGATTCCATACGTTCGGATAAAGCTTGTGTAAGCAGCGATTTCGTAAACCAATAATAGGAGGTATTGTTCGTAACTAGCAGCAAAATAACAATAATAAATGTGATAAAGAGGACTTTGGCGTTGATTCTCATGAAGTTTCACACTTTCCTAATAATGCATCTCTTTCAGTAGTATAGTTGGATAAGAAAGCGATGTCTATCAATTAATATCCATCGTTCAAGTATGCGGGACAGCTCTGCGTCAATAGATGACGATTCAACAAAAGCGGAAATACAAAGTAGGTTTAGTTGATCAACTTGCTTTACTTGCCTCGGTTACTTTAGTAGTATAACTAGTATCGCACACATGAGGAGCTGTAAAAATGTCCAATGACGAGATCATTTTAACCCCGGACGGGTTACGTAGTTTAGAACTGGAGCTTGAAGATTTAAAAACTGTTAAACGCAAAGAGTTGGCTGCCCGGATCAAATTGGCGATTAGCTACGGAGATTTGAAGGAGAACAGCGAGTATCATTCCGCCAAAAATGATCAATCGTTTATGGAAACCAGAATTCTGACCATTGAACGAATGTTGAAAAAAGCTCGCGTCGTGAAGAACACCGATTCGTCCAAAGTTCAAGTCGGCTCTATCGTTGTCTTGAATGATGTCGAATTTGCTGAGAAAATCGAATACAAAATTGTAGGCACATCGGAAGCCGATGTCAATGAAAACAAAATTTCCTACGAGAGTCCACTCGGGATCTCCTTAATGAATAAAAAAGTTGGCGACACGATTTCAGTTAATGCGCCGATGGGCGTCATCACGTACGAACTGTTGGAAATTAAACTTTAAATAGCTGATCTCTTTGTGCCTAATAGGCAAAAATATGCGGTGAAAAAGGCTGTCCGTCAAGGGACAGCCTTTTAATATATCTACTCAAGTTAGGGGCAACCTGCAAAAGGAACTCTGGTACGTTATTTAGGCAAATAGCAGCGATGCTGGGTCAATAGCGGAACTACAGGGTCTTATTTCAACGAAAAGCGCTGAACTTCGCAGCAATCAGCCTAATAGCGCACTGTAGTTCCCTCACCCTCGCTATCATGCCACTTTTTGCTAGAATAGCGTACTGCAGTTCCCTTTCGCGAGGCCGGCGGGAATAAGATCATATGTATCCTTAGACCCCAACGTCGCGGAATACATTCAGCGCCTTTTCCATCTTAAGAATGTGTACAGCATCGTTGCTTGAGCACATGAATTTAAGATCCCCATGTCCTTCTCCTTGCAATTGGCCGCGATGCTCCAGAAGCTGGATCAGTCGTTTCACGGTTCCTGAGCTGCCATCCACAATCTGGATATGTGACGGCAGCAGGTTGCGCAAGGCCCGTCTGTAGAAAGGATAATGTGTGCAGCCCAGAACGACGGTGCCGAATGAGTCTAGATCGTAAGGCGCCAGCTGAGCATGAAAATAATCGTTGATCCGCGGACCTTCCACTTGAAGCTGCTCGCAGAATTCAACCAACTCAGGCAAAGGCAGCGAATCTACCATGCCTGTATCATCAATGCGAGAAACCAGTTCGCGATATTTGGATTCCTTCAGCGTTAGCGGCGTCGCGAATACTAGCACCCTTTTACCCGATGAACGGTTCATCTCAAGCGCAGGTTTCACCGCCGGCTCCATCCCAATGATAGGCATATCATAAAGCTTTCTAAGCTCTGCAATCGCAATGCTGGTTGCCGTATTGCAAGCAATGACGAGCGCTTTGACCTCTTCATGATGAATGGTTTCCACGCAAGCTTTGACAAAAGCAAGAACCTCATCCTTGGATTTCGTCCCGTAGGGGACGTGCAGCGTATCAGCAAAATATAAAAAATCTTCCTGAGGCAACTGCTTCATGGCTTCGTGCAAGACCGATATTCCGCCTATTCCTGAATCAAAAAAAGCTATTCTCATCGTATTCACCCTGTATGTATTCTCGCTTACTTATAGCAGTCCTGCGGTAACCAGACCGTTGCGAATCCCCTCTTCATCCACATGTGTGGTGACATGGTCCGCATAAGGCAGCAAATCTTTGTGAGAATTGCCCATCGCAATGCCGAATCCGACATAGGACAGCATCTCCATATCATTCAATCCATCGCCGAATGCAACGGCTTCTTCCGGCTTCAAACCAACAAGCTCCAGCAGCGCGGCAATGCCTTGCGCTTTGGAACCGCCTGCAGGCAGCACATCAATCGCATGTTGATGCCAGCGAATAAGCTTAAATTCCTTTTGCAATTCTTCATACAAATGTTCGTCTCCGTCTTCACAGTGCAGAAAAATTTGATAAATATCATTCGTTTTCCAAAAGTGAGGGTCGTAGCCAGGCAAATCAACCTTCAATGAGGACACAGATCCAATAACAAAGGGATGATCCTCGGTATCTGTGAAGTAGGAATGCTCCCCTTCAAAGACTAGGGAATGCTTATGTTTGGCAGCTAGCTCAACCAGAGCTTCAATGCTGCTTTTGGCAATAATGCGTTTGTAGAGCGGTTCTCCGCGATATACGGCATAGCCGCCATTCAAGCAAACATAGGAATCAATGCCGAGCTGTTCAGCTAGCGGTTTAATAAAATACGGCGCTCTCCCCGTAGCAATTACGGGTTCAATTCCTTGCTCTTTGAGCTGATGTATGGCTTGTACAGTACTAGCTGGGACTTGTTTTTCTTCATTGACTAAGGTGCCATCGATATCAAAAAAGACAATTTTATACACGGTGTGATTCTTCCTCTCCCTAGGCAGCAACGAGCGTTGCCAGCCAACTCTCTTTCTCTCATTAAACACCAAAAAGCAATAAAAAACAAAGAAAAAGAGAATCCACTCGGCTTCTCTCCACGGCTTGCTATACAATTTCATCAATGATCCCTAGCGACAAGGCTTCATCAGGGCTCATATACCAATTACGCTGGTTCTCCTGAACGCGAAGCAGCTCTTCTATGCTCAGCGTCGTTTTCGATAAAATATATTGATCATAAATGTTTTGCAGGCGCTGTGTTTCATCCACACGATTTTTCAGATGCTCCAAATGTCCATCTATATGGG
This sequence comes from Paenibacillus marchantiophytorum, assembly GCF_014640555.1. Lineage (GTDB taxonomy): Bacteria > Bacillota > Bacilli > Paenibacillales > NBRC-103111 > Paenibacillus_E > Paenibacillus_E marchantiophytorum. The sequence continues at coordinate 507,158 of NZ_BMHE01000001.1, forward strand.
TGGATACGGAATGATACATAAACGTGCTCAGTCTGCCCGCGTGCCGCTTATGTCCACTAACAGCTATCAGTAAGCTCATGCTTGCAGCAAGTCCATACACGTAGGTATGCACTGGCGTCTTGCTATTATCAATTACATTGATTAGCGCCAAGCCATCGTACACGCTGCCCCCGTTGCTATTGATGATCAGGTCAATAGGAACGCGCTTGAAATCCTTTTCTTTCTTATCTTTGTCATCATCAAATTGATTTACTTTCATGATTTGCTCGATGATTGCTTTCACAGAGCTTTTATTTATGCCATCGAAAAGATACAAGGTTCTGTCACTCATAACATGCCTCCTGTCCGTATGGCCTACTGATACAGACAGTCTATTCCTGTCTCCTAGACTTTGTAACTATTTTCAATGATTTTTGGGCTAAAAAAATGCCGTCAAGTCGATTTCTCTGCTTGACAGCATTGCTCTTGCTATATGAATTCTTCGTCTTGATGCTGAAAATGAGCCAACGAAACGAATCGTTGGTCTGTGACGGTTACCCCTTCCGCTTGCAGAAGAAAGCTCTGCATATGAGATCCATCATCACCCTGTATCGCAATTTCACCTTTGGCATTAATCACTCTATGCCAAGGTAGGCGATGTTTGGTGCTCATCGCATGTAAAATACGCACAACCTGCCTAGCTCCCCTCGGACTACCGGCAAGTCGCGCAATCTGTCCATACGTCATGACTTTGCCCTCAGGGATGGATCGGATGATCTGAATAACACGCTCCGTGAACGGTGTCATTGTGTACCGGCGAATTTAATGCAAACTGGTTTAGACAGCTTAAGCTCGCTTCCAGTTGGCTTTAGTTTGCCGGTTACCGCATCTCTGGAGAAGGAAACGATATTGTCCGTATCCTTATTGGCTACGAGCACATGCTTCCCATCAGGCGAAATGGCGAAATTACGCGGATGTTTGCCAAGTGCAGGCGCATATTCCACGATGGATAATAACCCTGTCGCGGCATCAATCGCATACACCACAATGCTTTCATGTCCGCGATTTGAGCCATATAGAAAGCGACCATCTGGAGATACATGAACATCCGCGCAAGCATTCTCACCTTCGAACGTATCAGGCAAGGTAGAAATCGTTTGAATTTCCGTTAATTCGCCGCGCTCTTCGTCGTAACGGAACGCCGTAACCGTCGAACCTAGTTCATTGATCACGTACCCGAACGCATAGGACGGGTGGAAAACAAAATGCCGTGGACCTGATCCCGGATTGACTTGTACTTCGCTATGAGGAAACAGTTTCTTCTCCGCTAGGTCAAGTTTATACAGCTTTATCTTGTCCAAGCCTAAGTCGCAAACCCCTACGTATCGGCTGGTGCGATCCAAGAAAACAGAATGTGCACGAGGTCTATCCTGCACGGTGAGGACGCTTGCTCCATGATGCTGCTGAATATCCGCTGTAGTCCCTATGCGGCCATCGTCTAATATTGGAGATAAACCAACCATTCCGCCATGATAGCTGGAGACCATCACGACTTGGTTGTCATGATCTAGCTGAATATGACATGTCGTTGCTGGCAAGGTTACCTCATTATTCAGGAATGTTAAATCCCCATTGGCAGGATTAACCGCGTACGCGCTAGCCGCTCCGCAGCGCTGCTGATTGGCATCCAAGCCTTCCGTTAAAGCATACAGTCTCCAATTTGTCGCATCGACAGTTAGAAAGGTTGGATTCTGCAAACCATCTACTTGATGCGTGAGCTCCAAGCTGCCATCCTCCGTATCGTATTGACAGGTGTATACACCTGGATTAGCCGCGTCAGCGTAAGATCCTATGAAAGCAAATGTCTTTTTCGTCATTTCCCCATGCCACTCCTATTCATCTCTCATTTTCTAGATGCATTATCTCAAATCCGCATGAAAGGAGCAAGCGTTCGGCAGGAGATCTGCGGGATTGGACCGGTGGGCTCAGCCGCTGGGCTGCGCGACGGTTTGGCGCCGGCATGCTCCGGCGGTTTGGCGCTGGCGTGCGCCGGCGGTTATGCCCGCCTAAACTGCAGCTAGCTAGCTTGGCATCTTTTTCGAGTTGAGCTGGCACCCCGTTTCATAATCCGGTATACTTTAGGTATCTAAATCAAGCTGGTCGTGAAGCACACGCCGCTTTCCATGATGTTAGTCCGGATTCATTTCTGGTCGAGCATAGTGGAAAGCGGCGTTTTGTTTTATTATCCGGCAAATCTTAATGAAGGTGGGATGAGAGGAATGAAATTTGAACAAGCGTTCGAGGCATTCATGTCTTCACAAATTATTGCGGAGACGAACAATCGCAGGCGAGAACGGTTAGAGCGTGGGCTTGGCTATGCAGAAATAGAATTTCTACGAAGCGTTTGGTATCCAGCAGCAGGAAATTTCAATCACTTATACCCTGAATGGGAGGTAAAAGATTTCTCCAACAACTATCGTTATTTAGACTTTGCCTATATGCCAGGTCAAGTAAAAGGCGCGATCGAGATTCAAGGTTATAGCTCCCACGCCAGAGATATGGAAATCTGGAGATTCAAAGACCTGTGTATTCGGCACTGTTACCTGGCTTTGGACGGATGGGTCGTCATGCCGCTTGCCTTTCCTTCGATTACAGAGTCACCCAAGCAATGCCAGCAGCTTATGCTTTCTTTTATCGGAAAATTTATTTCAACGCACGTGCCCGTATCTCTGTCTTGGGTTGAAAACGAAACCATCAGATTCGCACGAGGCTTGCTCCGCCCCTTCCCACCATCTGAACTTTCAGCACATCTCAAAGTCAGTACAAAATACGCAAGGATAATTCTGCATCGTTTATGCGACATGCAACTACTAGTTGTTACGAAAGGGCAGGAACGAGCCCGTATGTACCAGTTGAATCTAGCCATTTAAGCAGGAAGTAAGCAACAATCCTTTCGAAACGGAACTATGATCCGCTAAATAGCTCAAAAACAGCAAATTGCAGTTGAAAGGGAACTATGATCACTTATTCCACTTCTAAGGGGTGAACTTCCAGCCAATTAGATAAAATAGCGTATCATAGTTCCCTCTGACTAGCTGAATGGCTGCTTTGTTGATAAATAAGGGAACATAGTTCCCTCAGGAAGGGAAGAGCGGCGAGGCGAAAGGGCTGAGTGGGCGGTAGGGTAGGGCTTGGCGAAAGGACGAGGCCTGGCAAAGGACAAGGCTTGGTATCAGCTATATCCAACTTGGCCAGTTGACTCAGTTACGTTCCAGCTACTCTTACTTACTCTTTACCGCTCCTAGTTACTCTCTGATGCTTCCGGCTACTCTTACTTACTCTTTACCGCTTCTAGTTACTCTCTGCTACTTCCAGCTACTCTTACCTACTCTTTACCGCTCCTAGTTACTCTCTGCTGCTTCCAGCTACTCTTACCTACTCTTTACCACTCCTAGTTACTCTCTGATGCTTCCGGCTACTCTTACTTACTCTTTACCGCTTCTAGTTACTCTCTGCTACTTCCAGTCTCTTAACTATTCACTGATACACCAGCTACTCCTTGCCACTCACCTTACTATTAGTTACTTTTAGCTACTATTAGTTACTTGCAGCTATCATCGTTACTTGCAGCTATCATCGTTACTCTCTGCTACTTGTCACTCTCAGTTCCCACACTTACACCCAACTGAATCAGCCCCGCCGCGGCAGCAATCAAAAAATAAGAAGGCTGGACTCGCGTCCGCCTTCTCTAATTCAACCATTTAAACCTTGCGCGAAGTCAGCTTCGCTTGTGTGAACAGCAGCAGGTAGTCGTAGCCGCCTGCTTTGGAGTCGGTTCCCGACATGTTGAAACCGCCGAACGGATGCACCCCAACCAAGGCGCCTGTGCATTTGCGGTTAATATACAAGTTGCCGCAACGTACCGTGTCCAGTGCCTCTGCAATGCGCTGCTCATCCGCCGAGAAATACGAACCGGTCAAACCGAACTCCGTATCGTTGTACATCGCGATAGCTTCCTGCCAGTCTTTGGCTTTGGCAATCGCAAGCACAGGTCCGAAAATCTCCTCCTGCATCAAACGTGCTTTGCCGCTAACATCACCGAAGACCGTTGGCTGAAGGTAATAGCCGTTGCCTTCTGCTTTGCTGCCGCCTGCAAGCAGTGTTCCTTCTTGTTTGCCAATCTCGATGTAATCCAGGATACGCTCATACGAAGCTTTATCGATGACAGGACCTGCCGCGAAGTTAAGCTCTGGCAAACCGCTTTGCAGCTTGCCTGTCAATGCAACCACCTTGGCTACCACTTCCTCGTAGACGGATTCCACGATGATGGCACGGGAGCCAGCTGAACATTTCTGGCCTTGGAAACCAAAAGCGGAAGCCACAATCGCTGCGGCTGCGGCATCAAGATCGGCTGTTTCGTCGACGACGATCCCGTCTTTTCCGCCCATTTCAGCGACTACTCGTTTGATCCAGATTTGGCCTGGCGCCGTGTCCGCAGCAAGTCTGTTAATACGCAAGCCGACTTCCTTGGACCCAGTGAAGCTAATAAAACGTGTCTTAGGATGCGTCGTCAAATAATCGCCCACTTCCGCTCCACTGCCGGGAATGAAGTTAATAACGCCAGCTGGAAGCCCGACTTCCTCCATCAAGGCAATAAATTTGTGAGCAATTACCGGTGTCGTAGAAGCTGGCTTCAGCAGCACCGTATTTCCGGAAACAACCGCAGCTGTCGTCATCCCTACACAGATGGCAAGCGGGAAATTCCAAGGAGGAATAACAACACCTACCCCAAGTGGGATATAGGAAATGCGGTTGTTCTCACCTGGAATTCGCACAAGCGGCTGGGTTTCATTAATCTCGCTAAGACGGATCATTTCACGCGCATAGAACTCTATAAAGTCAATGGCTTCTGCCGTATCTACATCGGCTTCCACATAGTTTTTACCGGATTCAAGAATCATTAATGCGGAAAATTCATGCTTGCGCTCACGCATCAGCGCAGCAGCTTTCAGCAAATACTCCGCGCGTTCGCGGGCCGGAACTTTTTTCCAAAGTTCAAACGTCTCCAAAGCCACGTTCATCGCTTTCTCAGCAAGCACTTGATCTGCTTTGCTCACATAACCAATGATTTCATCGACATTTCCAGGGTTAATCGACGTAATTTTTGCCTCAGTCACTACTTTTTCAGCACCGATATGAAGCGGATATTCGCGACCCAGCTCGCTTTTCACTTTGGAGATAGCTGCTTGCAGCGACTTCTGATTCACCTCAAGATTAAAATCTGTAAAAGGCTCATTCGCGTAAGTACTAACCGTTTTATAAGTGGGCATGATAAATCTCCTCTCTATTTGAACATATTTTTAAGCACAAACCAGACATTCGCTGGACGTTCAGCCAGCCTTCTCATGAAATAGCCGAACCAATCCACACCATAAGGCACATAAACGCGGACTCGATAGCCTTCTTTGACTAGCTGTTTTTGCAACTCTTCGCAAATGCCATAGAGCATTTGAAATTCAAATTGCTGATTAGGAATTTGCTGGTCATGGACGAATTGTTTGGTGAACTGAATAATCGCTTCATCATGACTGGCAATCGCCGTATAGTGACCATTTAGCAGATGTTTCTGAATGATTTTTTTATAATTCTCATCAACATCGCTTTTTTCTGGAAATGCTACTTGCGGGGATTCCTTATAGGCCCCCTTCACAAGTCGCAGATTAGCTGCTAGCCCATCTAAATCATCTATATCCTGCATGGTGCGGAACAAATAAGCTTGGATGACGATCCCTACATTGTCATAGTCTTGGCGAAGTTCTCTGTAAATATCTAAGGAGATTTGGCAATGCGCGAAATCCTCCATATCAATGCGTACGAAGTTATCATACAACCGCGCGCGATCCAGAATTCGTTTCATATTGCTGATGCATAGGTCCCTGCTGATGTCCAGACCCAGCGATGTCATTTTTAAAGAAAGATTGGAGGTAACCCCTGACTCCGCAATCGCATCCAAAGTCTGCATGCACATAGCGGCAGATTCCAACGCTTCCTCTTCGCTAAAAACGAACTCGCCCAAATGATCCAAAGTCGCTACGCGCCCATCCTGATTCAGCGCATGTACAGCTGCGATGGATTGGGCGATCGTTTCTCCGGCCACAAAGCGAGCCGCTCCAAAGCGCAATCCGTATTTTTTGGCTAAGCGGTTTGCCGCGCGACTTTTGCCCAACGATTGAAACATATTACGCATCATAAGTTCCATCTGTGTGATCCCTCCCAAAGGGAATTGTACAATATTGTTTAATTGTTAATTTTATTGTACAACATAACTTTATATTTGAACACAATTTGTTCAATATAATCATAAGTGTTTACCAAAAACTTTTATCTCTCATTTCTTCATCATACTCAGAGCAACCACCTAACGTGTTGAATCGCCCCCCTTTTCATGGTAAATTTATAGCAAATGCAGCTACACAAAATGAGGTCATTATGTTCAAAAATGAACACATCCCGTTGAACACTACCATTGTCCAACTCCCATTAGACATTTCCCTTCTAGAGATTGCTGCCTATTTGCAGCAAGGAAAAGCGGTCTTCACCGAATTGAACGATGTCATAAGCTTATTCACACCAGAAGAAGCCTCTCTGCTGTCTTGTTTTAAAGCCAGCACGCTTCATGAACTAGTAGAAGAAACCAGTTATTTTACAACGCAAGCCATCTCATTACCTACCAGTTCACTCCTTCCCGAGCTCATTCAGACAACGAATCGACCGCTGCTTATCAAGGATAAAAAAGGCACTGTTCGGGGATACGCCGCGTTATTAGACCTTTATCAGGCTTCTGTTCTTGAACAACACAAATGGGCCTCCTATTTCGCTGTGCTTGCCGATACCGTCACAGATGCTGTGACCGTCGTCGATCGAGATGGAGCCGTTATCTGTTGGAATCATGTCGCCGAAGAACTGTATCATCTGCCAAGTGCCGATGTGCTGGGGAAACGTATCGGTGAACATTTTGATGTGGAAACGCTGATGGTCCTGAAAATTTTGGACGAAGGCCGCGTAATTCGCAATACGTACCATCGCCCAAGACCTGACACGCATGTCCTGATTAATGCTTCGCCGATCCGCGACGGACATGGTCAGATTATTGGCGGTATCGCAACGGAACAAGATATTACACAGTTGGTGCGACTGAATGAACAACTAACAACCGCTGATTCATATGGTATTGCCCAAGTCGAGCAAGCGAATGATTTATTCAGCTTGATTTCCGGCAAAGGCCCCGCCATCGGTAAAGTCATCCAATGGGCCAAGAAGGTCGCCGCGACAGAAACACCCGTCCTCCTCATCGGAGAATCGGGTGTCGGCAAAGAACAGTTGGCTCATATCATTCACCAATCCAGTTCAAGAGCCCAAGAACCATTCTTGACCTTGAATTGCGGGATTGTACCTTCGGGATTGCTTGAAGCTGAACTTTTCGGTTACCAAGGAGGTGCCTTCAGCGGAAGCGAAAGCGGGCAAGCCGGGAAATTAGAGCAAGCCAAAGACGGCACCTTGTTTATCAATGAAATCGAGAAGCTGCCTCTGGATCTACAGGCCAAGCTTTATCATTCCCTGACACAGCAAACGATCATCCGTTCCGGCGGCACGCTGCCAATCGGCGTGCGGACACGAATTATCATTGCAACAACGGCGGACTTGGCCGGCAAACTAGCGAAGCAGGAATTCCGTCCTGATTTGTACTATGCGCTCAACGTGATATCCATTCGGATTCCGCCCCTGCGAGATCGAACCGAAGATATCCCTGCCATGGTGCAAATGTATCTCAAGCAGTTTTCCTTACAGTACCAGAAGCCGGTTCCGACGCTCTCACCGGAAGTTCTTCTGGCCTTCACCAACCACGATTGGCCGGGCAATATCCAGGAATTAAAAAACGTAATCGAACGCTGCCTCATTCTCAGCGACGAAGATACGATCCAGCTTGAGCACCTGCCCACAGCTTTGCAGCAGCTGCAGCCAAGTCTTGCTCTCGCGGAGTCTGACAACCAGACCAGCATAAGGGCGAAAATTTCCGAGGATGAAGAAATGATTTTCATTGAAGAAGCGCTGGTCAAAACAGGAAGAAACAAAAGCGCTGCCGCTAAGCTGCTCGGCATATCCCGCGGCACTTTGTACAATAAAATGAGAGAGTTTGGATTGGAGTAACAGATGAGCTCGCTCAGGGGGCACATGGGGAGGAATCGCATTGAAGCCTGCTTCAATCCTGCAATCAGTTAAACGAAGTCCTTATCTCGAAGTATTATGGGTATCAACCAAATTGGGACTGACCTCCTTCGGAGGACCGATCGCGCATTTGGGCTATTTTCATCATGAATATATTCAAAAAAGAAAATGGATGGACGAGAAAAGCTATGCTGATCTCGTAGCTCTCTGTCAATTTCTCCCTGGTCCTGCGAGCAGTCAGGTCGGAATTGGAATCGGAACGATTCGTGCTGGACTGCTCGGAGGAGCTTTAGCTTGGCTTGGTTTCACGCTGCCTTCCATTCTCATCCTTCTGTTCTTCGCACTCCTCATGCAAACGATGGACATCAGCAGTGCCGGATGGATTCACGGACTCAAAATCGTAGCTGTCGCGATTGTCGCACAAGCTGTCCTCAGCATGGGCAAAAAACTCGCTGCAACGAAGAGCACCGCCTCCATTGCATTTGTTGCCGCTTCTATCACATTGCTGTGGCAAGAAGTTTACAGCCAACTCCTGATTATCTTCCTAGCCGGACTTATTGGCATGTTTGCCTTCAAAACGGTGTCCCAACAGGAGAACAACAGTCTCATAGAGATCAGAGTTCCTCGCTCAGCAGCGATTCTTTGTCTAATTCTGTACGTATTGCTATTGGTAGTTCTCCCAACGATAAGTAGTCTGGGACACTCTCAATCACTTGCTCTTTTCGATTCTTTTTATCGTGTCGGTTCCTTAGTTTTTGGAGGCGGGCATGTCATTCTTCCACTCTTGGAACGTGAGGTCGTACCGCCAGGCTGGATCAGCAAAGAAGTGTTTCTGGCTGGATATGGCGCTGCCCAAGCTGTCCCAGGTCCACTTTTTACATTTGCCACTTATTTGGGTGCTATGTTCCTTGGTTTCAAAGGGGCTGTTGTCAGCACTCTGGCGATTTTTCTGCCTGCCTATTTACTCATTGTTGGGGCTTTGCCCTTTTGGAAATCCTTACGCGCTAATCTCAAAGTCCAGGGCGCACTCATCGCCATTAATGCCGCCGTTGTTGGCATCCTGCTGGCAGCCTTGTACAATCCGCTTTGGACAACAGCTATTGTCCATTCCACTGATTTCGCCCTTGCCCTTCTCCTTTTTGGTTTACTAGTCGTTTGGAAATTGCCCCCTTGGATCATCGTGCTGCTTGGGGCTGCGGCTGGTGAGGTTTTGACGTATTTGGGGTAGATGCCGGCTGGTTTGTGCGTGCCGACACCCCTTGCCCAATTACTCCTCCATCTAGGCTTGACCGAACGAATATGTTTTCGTCCCCTTCACACCGGGCTTGACAGCGAATAGGCCACCGGCATGCGGTTGATCCGCTGCCTGTTCCGGCTGAAGCCCCTTGCGCGCCGTCGTAATATACAAAACATCTAAATCCTTGCCGCCAAACATACAAGATGAGGCTTTGGCTGCGGGAACTGCAATGGACGATAGCTTTTGCTTGGTGCGAGGATTCCAGCGGGACACCTGCCAACCATCCCAATGCGCAATCCAGAGCATCCCCTCTTCATCGATGGTCATGCCGTCAGGAAATCCTTGCTCATCCCGAAAATCGATCAAGACCTGCGGATTGCTAATCTGCCCTCGCTCCGCATCAAAATCAAAGCTGTACACCAACTTCTTCATCGAATCTACGTAGTACATTTCTTTCTCATCCAGGCTCCAGGCAATGCCGTTGGACACGCCGACCCCATCAAACACTTTGCGATAGCTGCAATCCGTGTCCAGCACATACAATGCGCCGCTTTCGGATTGTTCTGCGTTGTCCATGGTACCCGCCCAGAATCTTCCTTGGGCATCGCACTTCCCATCATTAAAGCGATTGCCAGGGATATGCGCTTCGGGATCTATCAAGGCAGTTAGCTTACGATCCAATAGATCATACCATTGAAAACCCGATTGGGTAGCTAGCATCACCTTGTTATCCCCTGCTGGCACAACGGCTCCAACATGTTCGCCGATTGAATAATCTTCATTTTCCCCTGTAGCTGGATCGAACCGCCCGAACTTTTGCCCTATAATATCAACCCAATACAGCTTTTCTTCCTTGGCATACCAACTTGGCCCTTCAGCCAGGGTTGCCTTGGCATCCAGGACTAGCTCCACGTTCTGAATACTCATTTTCCAAACTCCTCTCTTTGTTAACGCTTAGGATGATTAGGATGATTTCACGGCATGAATAGGAGGAAACGAAATCTCAACCGGAAGTGGAGATAATTTATCCATCCGTGTAGCCAGCGCATTTTTATCCTTGAAAGTAACATGGCTTCGCTCGAAAAGCACGGGAGACTCAAGCCCGCACGATGCGCCTAACATGAAGACACCTTCACGCAAAGTAGCCAAATAGTTCGCTGTGCGAAAACGCTTCTCTTCCACGACAAGCCCTTGCTTGAGTTCCGGCTTGTGACTTGTGACGCCTGTCGGGCATTCATTGGTATTGCATTTGAGCGCGTTGATACAGCCGATTGTATTCATCGCTGCTCTCGCTACATTCACGAGATCAGCGCCGAACGAGAAGGCAATCGCCATTTTATCTGCTGTTGCCAGCATACCACTGGCGAATACTTTGACGCGATCCCTAACGCCATATTGACGCAGTGTATTATCAATGATGAGGATCGCCGAGTAAAGCGGCAGCCCTAGCGAGTCCGCCATCTCCATGTAAGTGGCGCCCGTGCCCCCTTCCCCGCCGTCAACAGTGATGAAATCCGGCGCCTGGCCGGTTTCCTGCATGTATGCGGCCATCTCTTCAATGGCATGTTCACTGCCTGCTACGACTTTAATCCCAACCGGCTTGCCCGAAATCCGCCGCAATTTGGCAATAAAGTCAAACAAGCTGGGGATATCGTTGAAATCGGTAAAGCGATTCGGCGATTCCACATCATAGTTCCAATCCATCGGTATGCCGCGGATTTTGCGGATCATCGGGGTCAGCTTGCTCTTCGGCAGCTTGCCGCCCCGCACTTTGGCGCCTTGCGCCAGTTTCAGCTCGATAAGCTTTACTTCCGCTCTCCCAGCAGTGCGCAGAAATTCAGCTTCATCGAAGGTACCGATGGCATCGGAGCGCGAACCATTCTTCGCCGATCCAATTTGATAGATGAGATCCGTTTCTTTTTTAAGCAAATAGCCGCTGGCTGCCAGCCGGTTTACAGCCAGAATGTAAGGATGATCCTCCATTGCAAAAACATCCATGGAATCGTATTCGATATGCGCTAATTCCTTAAGAATTTCAAAATTGGAGACGAGCTTGCGCTTCTTAATGAAGTCATAAACAATAAGTTCATCCGGTTGCACAGGCATTTGGTGCGAATGTTCAAGCATTTCATACACTTTAGATAAATGATAGGGCGCTAATCCCCCTTCGCCCGTGTTCATCCACGTTCCTGTTGCAATAGCAGCACCTTGCGCCAGCGCCATGACCGCATGATCAGATAACGACCCGAAACTCATGGCCGAAATACCAATGAACCCTTTGGTTATGTAAGGCTCCGGCACTTGATTGTATTCGCCGATAACGACCGCGTGCTGATCCTGCAGCAGCCATGGATTCGAGGAGGTTTGGAACCTTTTCTCCTTTCTGGAGATCATTCCCTCACTCATGATTTGATATTTGTAGGTAGTTGTAATTGGCTTGGATTGATCGACGGCAAGCTCATTCATATTTTTGGGAAACATCGAATTATTCAAGAAAAAGCCTTCTTGGGAAAAGTCTTTGCGCGAACCAAAGCCAATAACCGTTGAGCCATATTTGCCTGCTTTGGCAATATAGCCTTGCGTATCGCGATCAATCGGCTTGCCCTCCTTATCTCCCCAAATAAAATATTGCCGCAGCTCGGGCCCAAGCATCTCGAATACATAACGCAGTCGACCGATGACCGGATGTGTTTTGAGAATGGAATGCTGCTTCTGAATGTATCGATCCCATACATACACACCCGCAATACCTACTGGCAGCGCTAATATCACTACTTTGGTCATAATATCAATAAACGTCCATAGCCATTCGAACATGAGCAACCCCTCTTTTCCCATCTGTATACAAGATACATTCGCAGCGAATGAGGCAAATTCCTCTAAGAAAACGCATACAACTTCCAACTTCTGCCTAAGAAAAACGGCTTCGCCGCCCTGATAGATAAGTCTCTTCTTAGCGGCAAAACCTTGTAAGGGAACTAGAGGACGCTAATTAGGCAAAAAGTAGGGATGCGTGCGTAATAGCGGAACTACAGGGTCTTATATCCTCGAAAACACAAGAAAATTCCCATGAAACGGCAAAATAGCGTACTGTAGTTCCCTCACCTTACCGAAAATGACACTTTTGGCTAGAATAGCGCACCATAGTTCCCTTACGTCCGCTCGAGGCAGCTGGAGTAATTCCGTGTTCACTCCAAAACATATAAACTCTTATATATAAATAAAAGAATACTTCTGCTTCCCCGCCGTTTATTCCACTCTAACTTTCACAACAAAAAAATCGTTCTTCGCTAAACGGAGGTACTCCCCCACCTGCGAAAGAACGATTTGTTTGAACATGGATTATTTACAACGATCAACTGCCAAATTGGGCTTCATGCAGCTGGCTGTAGATGCCGCCCGCCGCAATTAGGTGCTGGTGACTGCCCTGCTCGCTAATGCCATCTTGCGTCACGACTACGATCCGATCAGCATTCTTGATCGTGGCTAGTCGGTGAGCGATGATCAGCGTGGTTCGCCCTTGCGACAATTCGGCAAGCGATTGTTGAATCGCTCGCTCTGTTTCCGTATCCAGCGCCGATGTCGCTTCATCCAAGATCAGAATGGGCGGATTCTTGAGAAACATCCGCGCGATGGCCAGCCGCTGCTTCTGTCCGCCCGACAGCTTCACACCTCGCTCGCCGATAATCGCTTGCAGCCCCTCCTTCTGGGCAAGGATGAAATCCTCCAGACGAGCTCGCCGTGCGGCCTCCCAGATAGCCGCATCACTTGCACGCAAATCTCCGTAGGCAATGTTCTCACGAATCGTGCCTGAGAAGAGGAAGACATCCTGTTGAACAATGCCGATCTGGCTGCGCAAAGACCTCAGCTTGAGATTGCGAATATCGATCCCATCCAGCGTGATGCTGCCTTCATCTACTTCGTAGAAACGCGGCAGCAAGCTGCATAGCGTTGTTTTGCCCGCTCCCGAAGGACCGACGAAAGCGATTGTTTCTCCGGCACGTATGCTCAGATCAATACCTTGCAGCACCTTCGCTTCATTCTCATAGCCGAATGTAACCCCTTGATACCGGATATCGCCGCGCAGGTTAGGAATGTCCAGGGCTCCCGGCGCATCTGCGATATCGGGGGCCGTTTCCAGCAGCTCCAGATAGCTTTTGAATCCGGCAATGCCTTTGGGATAGCTTTCAATCACAGAATTAATCTTATTAATAGGACCCAGGAAAACATTGGACAACAGCAGGAACCCAACGAATTCCCCGGAAGTCATCTCACCAGTGACGACGAACCAAGTGCCGCAAACCAGAACGAACAAGATAATCAGGCGCATCAGCAAATAGCTTATCGAGGCGTTTTGCGCTTGAATTTTGTAGGAGTGGAACTTCGTTTGACGATACTGCTCGTTGTTTTGGGCAAACTGCCCCGCTTCGTGCTCCTCATTGGTAAACGCCTGAACGACACGTACACCTCCGATGCTGTCTTCCACCCGCGCATTAAACTCTGCGATATCTTTGAACATCCGGCGGAAGGCCTGCATCATTTTACGGTTAAAATGAAGTGCCAAATAGATGAGCCCCGGAATTACGATGACCGTCAGCAAAGCGAGCTTCCAATTGATGAACAGCATCAGAACAAATGCGCCGATTAAGGTCATCACGGCAATAAACAAATCCTCTGGCCCATGATGCGCCATTTCGCCAATCTCCATCAGATTGCTGGTCATACGAGCCATGAGATGGCCGGTCTTATTGTTGTCAAAGAAGCGACATGATAATCTCCCATTTGCCGCTGGGGAGCAGATCATCGACAAAGCGGTTGACGATCAAAGGAAAGCCGAGTTCCAGCAGCGCCGAGAAGACGGCGCAGCAGAAATCGACCATAAATAAAGTCCGATAAGGTTTATAGTAAGCGAAAAACTTCCGCAGCATTAGAATCACTTCCTCACAAATCCGAATATCGGGTGTTACTTCGTATCGAGAGTCAGCAATAATTTGGCCTGAATATCCAATTGCTTGTCTACGGAGATCGGATCCCCTGGGAAGATTTCACTCGTATTCATTTGATAGACATGTTTATTTTTAACGGCAGGCAAGCTTTTCCATACCGGATTATCCATCAGTTCTTGCAGTCTTGCCGCGCTGTTATCACCCGCATTCGAGGTCAAGAATATGTAATCACCTGTATAATTAGGCAGTGTTTCCATGGAGACTTCCAGCCAGTTCTTATTCTGGTCAAACATTTCGGTTTTAACGGCTTTTGGCGGAGATAATTTAAGCCCTTCGTACAAATTGTAACCGCCTCTTCCGAAGTTTTTACCATAAACAACCGTCTGTTTCGCCCATAGCTCGACGATCGAGAATGTCTTCTCCGGTCCGATGACCTTAGCGAGCTGCTCGCGATACTGCTTCGCTTTCGCTTCATACTTTGTAATCCATTGTTCGGCTTCCTGTTTTTTACCTAAGATATCGCCAATATCGCGAAGCTGGTCGAGCACATTTTTAGAATCCGTTCCACCGTACGATAAGACGATAGTTGGCGCGATTTTGGCCAAATCATCATAGCTCTTCGCTGCAACGCCGCCATCCTGCAAGATGATGAGATCTGGATTCAGCGCCAGCATTTTTTCTTTGGAGATCGGGCTTCCTAAATTTTCAACGCCCACCGCAGCCTCTTTCAAGAAAGCCGCATCAAACTGATACGAAGCAGCCCCTACTGGTTTGACACCCAAGGCTAGTAAATGTCCCATGAACTGGTCTACAATAACACGTTTAGGACTGGTAGGTATGGTTACTTCGTGCCCCAATAAATCTTTGTATACACGTGTTGCAGGTACTGCTGCTGTTGGCGCGGCAGTGCTTGTACTGGCAGTCGTCGGCGTAGCAGCCTTTCCTGCTTCTTCCTTGGATTTCGTACCGCAAGCCGTGAGAACAACGGTAAGCAGTAAGATAACCCCTAAAACGGTCAAACTGATTTTCTTATATAGCATCGGTAAAGCCTCCTATTGTCGCGATTCCTTGAGTTCGCTTTTGTATAATAATGATTCTCATTATCACTTATTGGAGTATAACCGATCTGATCTGCATCCGAAAATAGACAATGGTGCTTATTTTTCATGCACAATTATGCTTTAAACAGCGAGGATACTTCGCTCAGGAAGCGATCTTGCGTAAAGGCGGAGTACTCAAACCACAACCAAGGTGAAATTAAAGACACCGCTTGATTCCTTACTGCCCGCAGCCCCCTCCAGTCTTCATTATGCTGAAGCATGTCCCAATTCTCCTGAACGTTTCGACCATTCGTGAACATGACGAAAATGCGATCAGCATCATACTCGGACATCATCTTGCATGTTACTGGCGCATGAGAACCAATGGCTCTTACCGGGTCCGGGCAATTGAGACCCAAATCCTGATACAGGACGCTTCCTATTGATCTTTCACCATACACATAGCAAGCTTCATCAGCGACTTGGACAATCATCACCGTATCATCGTTCAGGACACGCTGCACCTGACCTCTGAGCAGCTTAGCCTTGCGATCGTACTCTTCAAGCCAATGTTCAGCATCTGCGCCAACCCCCAAGAAATCGGATGTCATGCGCAAATGTTCACGCCAATCGTGGCCTAGCCAAGGCACGAAGTAAGCAGGCGCAAGCTGCTGCAATTTCTCCTGTTCCTCCTTGGGGACGAAATGATCAATACCGATAATATAGTCCGGCTTGGCCGTTCGCAGCGCCTCATGATTAAACGCATAATCATGGCTTAGTTTAGTAACGACGTCAGATTGATACTTTCTGCGATACATATCGGTCCATGCATGATCCATCGGGGCAGCATAGGGCACAATTTTCAGCGCAAGCAGCTGCCCAATGTTAGGAAAGCTGTAGGCCGCTACCTTCCGCTGCCGGTTTTTGATGTAAGTGGCTGGTGGAATGCCTACCTGCTGTTTGAATTTTCGAATGAAATAATACTCATCATTGTAGCCTACCTGCCTGGCAATATCGCGCATGCGGATCTTGGTCTTCTCCATCAAGATCTTCGCTTGATTGATTCTAAGTTCAGATAAATAATCCATCACGCTTCGGCCATTCATCTGTTTGAATGTGCGCATATAATAATACCGGCTGACACCGGCCATATTGGCCAGCTCATCGATCGTAATATTTTTAGCAAAATGCTGCTCCATGTAGATTTTGGTACGGGTGATCGGCGCTTCACTATCTAGATCAATAACGTCGGACAGCGCATCTTGCAGCAGTCGACAAAGCAAATCCTGAAACGCTGCCTGTCCTCGCATCCGATTCAGCGCACTGACCATAAGCCAATAGCCGATAATGGATGTGCAAAGAACAGCGATGCCTGCCTGATCTCTCAGCAGAACGGCTCCCTGTTTGGGAAAGCTGCTGTTGGCTCTGCTTATTTCAAGTCCGCGCTCAGCAACCTCCGCTTCCTGTATCACATCAAATTGGAAAACGAATAGCCCTTTTCCATTCCCACCCACTACCGTGGCTTGAACAAGCTGACCTGGCAAGCTAATATGGGCACTCCCTGGATTCAAGAACGAGATGAGTCCATCAACAACGATTTTGACTTGACTGTTAATCGCCACGAACAACGTATGCGACTGCCTGAATTCAAGGCTCAGATGCCAGCCTTTGTGCTCTACGCATTCCACTGCGCGCAGTTTGATCCATATCTCATCGAGCGTTTCATAGCCCGTTTTAAACAAGCTTGATTGTTCCGCTGCCATCTTCTCACCACCTGATCAAATAAATCGATTCTCCTCATTCTAAGTGATAATGGTTCTCATTGTCTACCAGCCATCTTTTCCTACTTTTTCTTTGGCATCTTACACGCCGCGTGATAGAATGGAGTTTTCAACAGCTTTATGCTAATTCACTAGGAAGGTAAAGGTCATTCATGAATTTTTCAAATCGATTGCGTACTTTCAACTTTTTGTATTTTGCCTTACTCGCCATGTTCATTTCATTTCTTCCTGTTTATCTGGATGCGCAGGGTCTGCCTGCAACGAAGATTGGCTTGATTATCGGAACAGGCGGTATCATCACGATATTCTCACAGCCTCTATGGGGCATGATCAGCGATCGAACCAAAACCATTAAGAAAATTATGCTGCTCCTCTTAGGCTGCTCCACGATCATTGGTTATCTGCTGTATGCTTCCAATAGCTTTCTAGTTCTGCTTATTTTTACGATGTTGATGTACTTCTTCCTCATGCCGCTTGATCCTTTGACGGAGAGTCTTAATTTCCAAACGGCTGAAGCCAACGGTGTTAGCTATGGCTCCATCCGGACTTTTGGCGCTGTCGGCTATGCCGTCATGTCGCTGGCTGTGGGCTACACGATCCAATATCTAGGCCTCAATAGCTTGGCTCTTTTATTCGCTGCATTTGGTATCATCAGCGTCCTCATCTGTTTTTCCCTGCCTGATGCGCCTGTAACTGGCAAACCGATCACTCTAAGCAGCTTGAAAAAATTCCTAAGCAATAAAGAGACCATTTGGTTCTTAGTGTTGATCTTCATTATTGCAGTCCCTCAGCGTATCAACGATACGTTTCTGGGTGTCTATATTCGCAAATTAGGCGGCAGCCCGGATTTAGTCGGCTTAGCCTGGTTTCTTGCCGCGGGCAGCGAAATTCTCGTATTTGCCCTAAGCTTCTGGTGGCTTCGCAAAGGCAAAGAATTGGCGATCATCGCCTTCTCGGCTGTCTTTTACTTTATCCGCTTCTTCTTGTCCGCCTGGGTAACAGACCCGCATGTGCTCGTTTATTTGCAGCTATTTCAAACCTTCACTTTCCCCATCTTCTATTCGGCAGCAATTCAATATCTGTACCGAATTGTGCCTGAGGAATGGCGTGCCACAGGACAGACCGTCCTGGCTTTGCTCTTCTTCGGCGTATCCGGAATCGTCGCCTCGTATATCGGCGGATGGTTCTATGAAAGCTTTGGCGGAAAGCCTTTATACCTATGGATTTCAGGGATGTCCTTTATCGGCCTGCTGTTTAGCCTTATTCTCAGCGCCATTTATGGAAAAAGGAAGATGGTATCCTAAGTTTTTTCTGTTAAAATGGAAAGCACAGAGATCGAACGGGGGCAAACAACATGGACTACATTATTCTGGATATCGAATTTAACGGCCGCAAATTTGCAAGTGACTTACCGATGGAAGTAATCGAGATTGGTGCCGTAAGGCTGAATGCTTCCTTAGAAGCAGTGGATGAGTTTTCTTTCTTGATCAAACCGGTATATTTCTCCAAACTAAACAGCTTTATTAAGAAAAAAACCGGCATCCCGCAAGAAGAAATCGATCAAGCGGACGGTTTCCGCAAAGTCATCGGGGATTTTATTGCTTGGTTAAACCGCAGTGAACAACTGCTCCTTATCACTTGGGGCGGCGAGGATTTGAAACGCATTGTATTCGATACACGCATGCATAAGCTGGATGATGCTTACTGGATGGCAGCGAATTATTTTGATCTTCTGAAGGGATACATCCGCTACAAGAATGTGAACAATGATGTGAGCGTTGAAGGCGCATTGCTTGACCTGAATATTGAAGCCGAAGGTTCGGCACACCGAGCCTTGGACGATGCGCGGATGACCGCGGAAGTATTTCGGGCGATTTATGGCCACCTAGACTTCGACCGCAAGCAGCAGTACATTGACGTGTATGCCAATGCCAAAGAGCGCCGGCTTGTGAAGACGGCGATCAAAGCTATCACCTCGCAGAAGGTAGTACCTACCTGGGAGCTATTGATGGAGCATTATTTTACAGATAAAATGACCCTTACCGATCCAAGGAAAATTGATGAGCTGCAGACGCTTTTTGCCGCCGAGATGGCTAAGGCGAAGACCATCCCTATTCAAACGCCTACACAATAATAAGTCAAACCTAGCCTGCGGCTAGCATTAAAAAAGCCAATCCAGATGACCTCCTTGCGGACAAGTCAACGGAATTGGCTTTTTCTCATAAAGATCAAAACTGGTCAACACCCAAACGGTTCGTGTAACCCGTTGGCATAAATTCACGTTCACTACGATTCGAACCGTTCTGTTGAAGGGTGAACAACGTGTCTGTAAGCTCCATAAACCACAGTTCATCCCGTGTTGTCAAAGCAATATCAATTAAGCTCTTTACTTGATCTTCTATATCAAATGTCGCTACAGGCAATTTCTTCATATCCTGCTGAGCGACTTCCATCACTTTGCCAATCGCAGAATCATGATCGGATGCGATGACATAGATGCGAGCCACCCCATGCCGACTATCCATCGATTGAACAAAACCGTGAATCAATTCATCCTCATTGGTCGTTGCCATAACCCAATCACTGATTTTAACGCTCATCATCATCACCGCCACTTCTTATTTGTAAGTAACTTTATACTGTAATTATATTTGTTACAGAATAAAAAGTCAAGCGCCCTTTTTATTTTTCCATATGCTCATCATTAACAGGATCAACGGATATACCAGTCCCAGAATCAAAGCCTCTGCGGTCCATGTCGAAGAGTCCCACTTACTTTCGTAAACAAAGTTCGGGTAGACGACAAGCGAAAGAACGGTCACAATCATGCCTAATGGAAAAATAAGTACCTTCCCTTGATTGGGCAGGTGAAACACTTGCCCGAATCCTACAATCATCGCATAGAAATACAGGGTAAGCTTAAAATAAACAAAAATAAACCATAGAAACGCGACAATAACCTCGATACGCTGCAAAAAATTTCCGACACTAATCTTCCTTGCCAGCACATAGGTTGGATATATTTGCGTTTCTGTGTTTGCCGGGCCCAGTACAGTCGTACTTACCACAACGAGGATCATCAGCATCAGGCCGCTGAGCAAGCCTCCGTAGACATAAGCTTTTCCTATTTGGGGCTTCCACACCACCACTGAATTAAAAGCGGCAAAAGTGATAAATAAGGGCAAGTATGAGTAGTCCACCACCTGCAAGGCGCCGCGTATCAACGACATCCCCTTCAATTCATTTATTGGTAGCAATTGGCCCGGTTTAATCTCTGGGATAATTAACAAAATAAAGACGACAAACAACAGGATAATCCATGGGAAAAAAATTTCCGCCGTACGGGCTAAGTTGGCAATGCCAAAATTAACGCCGATCATAACAGCGATAATAAACAAAACATGAATAGCTTGAAGCGGGGTATCCGGCATAATTTGCGTCGTAATAAAGCTGCCTATGTAATATAAAACTTGAGCGCAAGTAATCAGCAGTGTGCAAATAATGATCATGCTGATCCCTTTGCCCATCCAGCGGCCAAAGAACTGTTCATTCATTTGATACAAGCTTTTCTCCGAATTCCTCTTGAATATGAGCATATACAACCATAAGAAAAACATACCGCTCCCTGTCCCAATCACTTGGAGAAGCCAAGCATTCTGCTTGGCTTCATTGGCTAAGGCAGATGGGACGACCAGAATGGTTGTTCCGACCATGAAGAGAAGGACAAGAATCATCATTTGCCTCGCGGAAAGCATCTCATTCATTATCAGCACCTCCGTTCTTCACGCTTTAATGAGACCCATCGAAAGCAGCAGCTTCGTGATCGGCTGCATAATCAGAACCATCCAATCTCCTGGATTAGGAATCGGTTGCCCCAATACCCTTAGCATAACCAAGAGGTTCCCTAAGCCTAGAAGAACAAGGTAAACAGCTGCATTTCCCTTGGACCCTTTACTACGTAGTTTCGGAACTTCAATACTAGCGAAAAAGATCGAAATCGCGAGTAGACAGATTCCCAGCACCATCTCTTTCCTACTCCTCTACACGATTTACAGGAGATTTACCGATCGTGCCTGTGCTGTTAATATTCGTATCGATTTGGATATGGATCGGCAGTTGGTTGAATGTCTCATCCCAGTCATTCTTGTGTTGCTTCCAATAGTTGGGATCAGTGCGGTGTACAGCTGTGCCAAAGCCAAACACATCGGTTCCTAAGCTTTTAGCTTTCTGAATGGCTTTCTCCATAAGCGATTTTTCTACCGTGGACACTTTATCGTTCACCATGTTAATCGTTTCCATTCTGGTTAGATCAATCTGACATTCAACACTTGAAATGCTTCCCTTCACCATGCTTTTCACCCAAATTTCCGGTTTATTGTTGATGATCTTACTGCGAATATGCGTGTGGACATTCGAAATATCAATCCCTATATTGCCGCCTTCCTGACAAGGAATATGAATTGAAGTACGTTGAACACGATCCGTAATCAGTGAAAAGCCCCTTGCTTCGTTTTCATCCAACCAGCCCAGCAGCTTGTCCTTCTTAAACATGCCGATTCCCGCATGCTCGAACTTCACTAGCGGTGACGCTAGCCGCAAATTTGCTACTTCTTTCCCTTTTGCTTTGTCCCCCACAATCCGAATCCCGCTGAGCACAGGATCCATCCCTTCGCCCAGTATATTGTTGACGACTTCGTCCAGCTTAATGGATGCGACGTGCGACCATTCCTTATTCGCCACCTCAAGCGCATTATAGATGTAGTTAGCCGGAATTTTTTCCAACGGGGTAAGGATGCTTAACACTTCTTTCGCTGAGCTTTCCCTGGCAATGACCACATTGAAATCCGAACGAATTTCATTGCCCCGCATCAGAAAATCAAGCGGCTTGGCAATTCCTTGCTTCGCCACATGCTCCGAGATGACCACAATCCGGATATGGGCAAAAAATATTTTCCTAGCGATTGAAGCCGTCAAACGACGAACAGCTTCATTCAAGGTAGTCCCTTTGGCGGAATAAACAACAATCGATGTGTTGGTGCTATCTTGTTTTTTAGAAAAATCGCCTGGATTTACGATCTGAACGGTTAAGACATACTGATTGTCTTCTATGTCAATGCCGATTCCCTGCGCAATGGATATGGCATTCAATTCTTTGCGGCTCCAGCAGCCGCTTGTCATTAGCAGAGTAGCGAGTAGACATATAACCAGTAATAGTCGATTAATCACACCCACCTCGAGGAAATTCACTTTTTTACGCTATTGCGGCTTGCGTTTGGCTTCCTCATTCTTCTTGCTTATTTGGCTAATGCGTGAAAAGGTTCTTTGGAAAGGCAGTCGAAACATCGCGTCTCTTTGCCGATCCAATTCCAGTGGGGCAAACGGGCTCAGATAAGGTACGCCGAAGGATTGCAAGCTGTTTAAATGCATGACGAGAACGAGCAGACCGACGAAAATACCTACCAATCCAAAGGAGGCCGCCAATGCCATCATCGGGAAACGAAGAATGCGAATGGCATTGGATAAGTCATAAGAGGGAAATACGAAACTGCATATCGCCGTTATCGAGACAACTATGACCATCGCGGCGGAAATGATTCCGGCTTCGACCGCGGCTTGACCAATGACCAAGGTGCCCACGAACGACAGTGCCGAACCGATGCTCCGCGGCATACGGAGCGCCGCTTCCCGCAATACTTCGAACGTGACCTCCATCATCAAGGCTTCGATAAAAGCCGGGAACGGTGTCCCTTCTCGCTGGGCGCTCAAGCTGATCAACAGCGATGTCGGAATCATTTCTTGATGATACGTTGTAATCGCAACATATAGGGATGGCGCCAATAAGGCGATAAGAAAGCCCGCATACCTCAGCATGCGGATCAATGTGCTTATATCGACTCGGTGATAATAATCTTCGGATGCTTTCAGGAAGGTTTCGAACAAGGCTGGCGCAATTAATACGAAGGGCGTTCCATCCACTAGAATCGCAATCTTCCCCTGCATCAGCTCCATCGCGATCACATCAGGCCGCTCAGAGTTGTATAAGGTAGGAAATACGGTTATTTGCTGATCCTGTATAATTTCCTCAATATTGCTGCTTTCGAAAACACCATCAATCTGAATGCTGTTCAATCGTCTCCGCACCTCAGCTATCAAGGACTCGCGGGCAACGCCTTTTATGTAAATGAGGATCATATCCGTCTTCGTTACGTTGCCGATCCGAAATGTTTCTAGCCATAGATTCGGATCTTTTATTTTCCTTCGGATCAGCGCTGAATTCGTTCTGATGGATTCTGAAAAAGCTTCCCGCGGGCCGCGAATCACGGTTTCCACACTGGTTTCCGAGACGCCTCTGTCCTTCCAACCCTTGGTATTGGCCGCTAGGGCAATCGCCGAGCCTTCAACGAAGATAACAGAATCGCCGGACAACACATGGTTGAGCACCCGTTCCATATCAGAGATTTGATTGATTTCGCCAATAGCAAGTGTAAAAGATTCCATGATCGTTAGCGGATCATCTTCAGGATCTGCAAGAATCGATTCCGACATCAACGATCTCATGATAAAATCATTGATAATCGTCACATCAACCAGACCATCTGTATAAACAATCGCCATGGGTCTGCCAATCGCGTTAAACATACTTTCACGAATAATGATATCCGAGCTGTAGCCAACGATTTGTTCAATATAGTCGATATTCGCTTTCAGATTAGGTGATATCGGCGTAGAAGTCGATGGTGCCTTTTGAACAGTTTGCGGTTCTATATGCTTCTTCGAACGCAGCCAACGAGCAAACATGATGGATTCCCCTAAAGCAGTTTGACATGCCTTCATTATCCCCTCTAAATTCTGGTATATACATCATTGGAATTGATCAAATTTACAATCTCCTGATCACTCTTTATACTTAAAGGATTGTTAGTTCCGTTCATTCATCACTATTTTGGCAAGGAGCTTCTAAATGAGTGCTACTCCCCTTTTAAATGACAGCCAGTGGTTGAAGCTAATCGAGTATGTAGCCGCCACCTATAATGAAGTTACATTGAGTCGTGGTTTTACCCATTTTAAACAGGAACAGGTAAAACAGCTTACGTTATCTGAAGGAAACACCGTTCAAGCCCGAGTTGAGGAAGCGGATACCTATCAGGTTTCTGTGTACCTGGACAAGCTGAGTTTGAGCCAATGCACATGCCCCGTTCAGCATGCTTGCAAACATCTAGCTGCCGTGTTGATGGAGCTGGCTGACCGCCAGGGCTACCTCGCATCGCAAATTCTGAGCGCCAAACAGTATCTCAAACGGGCTGCTGCTAGCTCCGACTTGGACGCTGCCAAGCAGCAATTGCCCACCATGGATGTCACGGGCTGGCATCGCTGGCTGAATCAATACACGTCATCTATCAAACCGTCCTTTGATCAGAGCATCTATGCGGAAAATTTACGAAAAAGCTTGGCGTCGATAACCAAAGCTTCTGTTCCTTTTACAGATCGGGAATACCCCTACTGGGAACTCCATCAATCCTTGTTTATTTTGCGCAAAATAAAGGAACTGCAGCTGCAAGCTGGTCCTATTCACTATTCGTCCTCAACAATCTACCGTATCGCCGAGGATCTGCAAATTTGGCTAAAAAACCAGAGAGACGTCGTCGGTTCGTTGGAAAACAGCGCCCTGCTGGAACAGACGTCAGCATACTGCAGAGAACAGATGGCCGAAGATGCCGGTCAGAAGTATCATGATTTTGGCATCTATATGACATTCTGGCAACACTGGATTCTCCCTGGCCCTGAAGCTGCCTCTCTCCTTCCTGCAGAGATCGCAGAGTTGAATAAATGGTTGGATGAACAGCCGACTCCTTCACTTGCCGCAGCCAAAGCTTATCTGCTTTTACGGATGGCCGAAGGCGATATGGCCTGGAAAGCGCTAGAAGAAAGTCCAGGTTTCCAAGCTGCTCCAGCTAATTTATTTATCACTTTCCTAACGATGCTTACTGAAACTCAGAACTGGGAACTACTTGTGGATTGGCTGCATAAATCCAGCTCTTTTTTCAATACGAGACGAACCAGAGAGCTTGAAATCTATGCAAATATGTGGAAAACAGCCCTTGCGCACGTTCCAGAATCCGAGGAACAAATGTGGCGCATTTTCGAGGATTTCCTGCCGCAGTCCTTGCGCGTCATTGAACAAATGCTGTATGAGCAAGAGAAATGGAAGCCTTGGCTAGAGATGCAAATGCTATTTGGCCACGATCCCTTTCACCACCGTGTCAGTGTGCTTCAGCCGATCGAAAAGGCTAACCCTTCGCTGCTGCTGCCCTATTTCCATCAAGCGGTGGATCATTATGTGAGTTTGAAAAACCGGCGCGATTACAAAGCTGCGACCCGACTGCTGAAGCGTCTGGAAAAAGTATACAAAAAAATGAAAAAAACCGAGCGTTGGGACACCTACTTCTCAGGGTTCGTAGAACGTCACAGCCGTTTGCGGGCTCTGCAAGAGGAGCTCAGGAAAGGAAAGCTTCTAGAATGATCACTAAACTGCATGATATGACGATCCATGTGACCTTAGCCGAAACCGGCGATGCGTTGCTATGGGGATTTCAAGATGGACGTGATCTATCGGGTGAAACCTTGCGCAAGCTGCTCTTCACCTGGCATGAGCCCTCCTACTATGGAACATTATTGGAAGTGAAGCCAGCAGGCGATGTCACTGTCGTTATCCTTCCCGTAGAGATGGTTCTTCCATTCTTCGCTGATCCCAGTTTTATGGATGTTCTAAGGTGGGAAGGCGGCAATGGCTGCGCAAAAGGGCTGCTAGAAACTGCCCATCTGCTTCATCAAGCCGCCCAGCAAGGCCACTATGTGCCAAGTTACCAAGCTTACCGTGAAGGAACACTGCTGTGGACCTGGGACCTTGAAGCCTCAGAACTTCAAGAACTTGATTGGGAATCACACTATGGTCGCGCTGAATTCAATCAAGTGAAATCGGGCTTGCAGGCCGCATTCTCCGCCGTCGTAACGGCTGAGCACTATCCCGATGAAGCTGCGCTTGCAGATCTTAGGCGTGAATATCCGGCGTTGTTTCACGGACGTAAGTCCACTAATGCTTCCGCCAATGCCTATACAGAAGATGAATGGCTGCAATCACTCGGCTGGAAGCCGGATACAACGCCCTTCCGACCAGCCCTTCAATTGCTGGAACCTGATGAGGAGAACGACGAATGGCGTCTTCGTCTCGTCTTGCAGGATAAAACGGAAGGCGCGATAGTAACGCCAATCCGCCTATTCACAGATGGACAAGCCACAGGCACATGGCCTGGCAATTGGGGTTCGTCCATTCAAGATCGCTCCCCTGGCTGGACAGCAAGATTGCAAGAAGCTTTGCCTAATTTGAGCCATGGGGATGAGCTGTTGGCTGAACCGCTGAGCGATGAAGCGGCATGGGAATTTCTGACCACAGACAGCCGCCACCTCCTTGAAGATGGCTGGCACGTCATGCTGCCAGCCTGGTGGGAAGCTGCCTCGAAGCGGAAGCCGCGTTTGCGCGCCAAAGTCACTTCCGATGTTGGCGGCGGCGGCAAAGGTCAATCGCTGTTTGGTCTCAATGCCTTGGTCAACTTCGATTGGCGCATAGCGATCGGTGATTCAGACCTTAGCGAAGCTGAGTTCGCAGCACTTCTAAGCCGCAACGAACGCCTCATCCGATTTCGCGGACAATGGGTTTATTTGGACCCCGCGCTGCTGGAGCAAATCCGCAGGCTGATGGCGAGTGTCAATCCAGATGAGGGTTTGTCCTTGCAGGATATTTTCCAACTGCATCTGCTCAATGAAGCTGAGAATGGCGCAAAGCAGCCAAACGCAGGCCTCACCGAAGAAGAAGAAAAAGAGCAGGATGCGCGCATTCAGTTGGAAGTTGAATTGAACGCACATCTGCTTGCCCTGCTGCGCCAGCTTGGTCAGCCTTCCGAACTAACCTTATTAGAAGTTCCGACGGGACTGCGCGCGCAGCTGCGTCATTACCAGCTCGAAGGCTTCACTTGGCTGAGCTTCCTGCGCAAATTTGGCTTGGGCGCTTGTCTAGCTGATGATATGGGACTTGGGAAAACGGTCCAATTCATCACTTACTTGCTGCATCATCAAGCGGAGTCTTCTTCTCCTGCTCTGCTCATCTGCCCTACCTCCGTGCTTGGCAACTGGCAGAAAGAGCTGGCCCGTTTTGCGCCGGAAATCAAGGTTGTGCTGCATTATGGCAAAGGACGACTAAGCGGAGATGCGCTGCATGCCCAATTGAAAGAGGCGGATATCGTCCTCACCTCTTACACGACCGCATTAATGGACCAAGAAACATTGCAAGAAACCGTATGGAGTTCCCTTTGCTTGGACGAAGCCCAGAATATTAAAAATGCCCAAAACAAACAATCCGCGGCTGTCCGAGCCATTGAGGCCAAGCACCGCATCGCCTTGACAGGAACACCGATTGAGAATCGATTATCAGAGCTTTGGTCCATCTATGATTTCCTCAATCCCGGTTATCTGGGCAACCAGCGCGGATTTCAACACCGCTTCGCCAACCCGATTGAGAAGCATCAGGATGAGGAGCGCACGGTTCAGCTCCAGAAGCTCGTGAAACCTTTTATGCTGCGCCGCAAAAAGAAAGATCCTGCGATCCAGCTTGATTTGCCGGACAAGCAGGAAATGAAGGTCTACATGAATTTGACCGCCGAACAAGGCGCGCTGTATGAGCAGGCGGTCAAGAGTCTGCTTGAGCGGATGCAGAAGCTCGAGGGCATGGAGCGCAAAGGCGCCATCCTCGCAGCGTTAACGCAGCTCAAACAGCTCTGCAACCATCCGCTGCTGCTGACGAAGGAAGCGATGCTCTCCGAGGATGCGCTGCATGATGAAAGCCAGCGCGAAGCTTTCGTTACGCGATCCGCGAAGCTGGAGCGGATCGTAGCCATGGTCGGTGAGCTTAGGGATGAAGGCGAGTCTTGCCTGATCTTCACGCAGTACGTCGGCATGGGACGTATACTTGCTGATGTTTTGCACGCAGAGCGGAACGAGCCTGTTCTTTACTTGAACGGCAGCACGTCCAAGACAGAACGTGACAGGATGATTGACACGTTCCAAGCAGGCGGCGCCAACGGCCCTGGGATCTTCGTTCTGTCCCTGAAAGCCGGCGGCGTCGGGTTGAACTTGACCGCGGCGAATCACGTGTTCCACTTCGATCGCTGGTGGAACCCCGCGGTGGAGAACCAGGCCACCGACCGCGCCTATCGCATGGGCCAAACGCGCAACGTGCTTGTGCATAAGTTCATCTCTCTAGGCACATTGGAGGAACGAATCGACGAGATGCTCGAGAACAAGATGAGCCTCAGCGAGAATGTCATCTCCACCTCCGAAGGCTGGATCACGGAATTGTCGAACGATGAGCTTCGCGACTTGTTCTCGCTTCGCAAGACTTGGTAGTAGTGGGCTGAGGCGCGGAAAGTGGCAGTTTGCAGCGGATTAAGAGCCTCTGGGTGCTCTTATCTGTCTGCGACATAGCTGGGCTAAGGTACGGATATAACTAGCTTGTTGAGTGAATAAGAGCCTTTGGAGGCTTCTATCGGCGCCGAAAGTAGTTGTTTCCGCGGATTAAGAGCCTTCAGAGGCTCTTATCTGTGGCTGAGGCGAGGAATAGCTAGCTTCTTGAGTGAACAAGAGCCTTTGGAGGCTTCTATCGGCGCCGAAAGTAGTCGTTTCAGCGGATTAAGAGCCTCTGGAGGCTCTTATCTGTCTACAGCCAGATGGGCTGAGGCGCGAAATAGCTAATTAGTTGTGCCTAGCGTATTAGGCGCGCCCGTAAGAAAAGCCGCTTTTCCTCCCAAAGAGATTAGCGTCTTCATAGCGGTTTTCAGCAATCTAGCCGATCCTAGTTCCCTTTGGGCTTTGCAATGACAGAGAGCGTCGTGTGAAAAGGAACTATGATCCGCTAAATGGCCGGAAATGGGGTAACCGTAGCCTGAAAGGGAACTGAGATCCGCTATTTAAGCGGAAACTGCCGATTCCAACCGGGAAATGGTGACATAGCGGATCGTAGTTCCCTCTGGCGTGGAATATGGCGGTTTTCAGAATTATAGCGCACTGTAGTTCCCTCTGGATCCCTATCAAGACACATTTTCCTACAATCGCGGCTTGACGTTCCCTTATCTCCGCGCGATAGCTAAGCTAGAGGATCTCATTCTGCCAAATAGCTTGTTTATACCTCCAAACCAGCAGCAATTCGAACACATAAGTACGTTCACAGCTACCTTGTTCTCATCTCATCGCAATGTACAAAGAAACCGTTCCTTTCGTAAGTGGGTGGGGGGGTACCTCCATTTTAGCAAAGAACGGTTTCTTTTTGTTTACAAAAAATGAGAGGGTGTCCCTAGTCATTTTCATGACAGGACACCCTCTTTTTCATTTAGTGCAATCCCTCTAGCGCGACTTCTGTTTTCACTGCGCTTGATGGCTGCTCCTTGCCTCGACGCAAGAACAAGCCCAAGAATACACCTGCGATCGCAATAAACAGCATCACACGGAACGTGTGTCCAAATGCTTCGGGCGCAACAGCGAGCATCGCTTTTTGCATGTCCGCCGGTCCGTTAACAGGGATCTTCTGCGCGGCAATCGTTGAACTCACACGAGACGAAAGGATCGTTACCAGCGTCGCCACAGCGAAGGAGTTAATAACCTGCTGCATCGCACTGGTCAGGGAGGTTACCCGGCTTACCAAGTCAGATGGAGCTTTCTTGATTAAATGGGAGTTAAGCGGCATCATCATCAGTCCCATACCCGAACCCGCCATAATGAGCGGAAGAATCAGATCAGAGCCTTCTGTCGTTAAGTCGACATGGGAATATTGGAAGATCGCTCCGGAAACTAAGCTTAATCCGACGACAACTAGCCAACGCACCCCGATTTTATCAAACAAATAACCACCAATCGGCATCATAACAGCAGAGGCTATCGCTTGCGGGAATAATGTCATTCCAGTGTCAAAAGCTCCGTAGCCGCGGGCCTGCTGCAAGAATTGCGGCAGTAGGAAGATCGCGCCAAAAAGACAGAACTGCAGCACCCATTGCACGAAAATGCCAAAAGAAAAGTCAATGGATTTGAACACACGCAGCTCGAGCAAAGGTACCTTGGCTTTCAATTCAACGATGATGAAAGCAATTAAAGCGACAGCACCAATGATTATTCCGCCAAGCGTTTTGCCGGAGGACCAGCTTTCTGCGCCTTGCGTAATCCCATAGGATAAGGCTGCGAAAGCAATCGGCCCAAGAATCATACCAGGTAAATCAAAGCCTGCAATTTGTTTACGAGCCACTTTAGGCAGCTTCCACAAGCCAAATATAAAACTGAAAATACCAACAGGAAGATTAATCAGGAAAATCCAGTGCCAGGAATGATATTCGACCAACCAACCTGCGAGAATAGGTCCAATCGCGGGAGCTAACAATATAGGAACGCCCAGCATCCCCATGACCTGACCGATTTTATTCGGAGGGCTAAGCCGGAATACATACGCCATGGCTACAGGCATAACGAATCCGCCGCCCAAACCTTGCAAGATACGGAAAATAATAAGCCATTCTGCACTATTGGGGGTCGCGCATAACACGGATGCGATCGTGAACAGGAGGACGGATGTCAGAAAAACATTCTTCGCCCCAAATCGATCGGATAACCATCCAGCTAACGGAATGACCGCAGCAGTAGCCAGCATATAGCCTGTTACTGTCCATTGTATCGTCGGCAAGTCGGTTTTAAAATCAACGACCAACTTCGACAAGGCCACATTCATAGCCGTTGAATCCAGAATAACCATGAAAATACCTGTAATAATAGCGATCAGCGGTACCAAAATACTGCTAATCTTAAATTCCGGCGCTTGATCACCGGATGCTGATGTTTGACTCACGTATGGTTCCTCCTTCGACAATCTCTCTCTTTTTGTGTTACAATGGTAACGGACAATTGTCCGCAACCCAATAATACGGACAATTGTCCGTTTTGTCAAATGATTATTTTGTAATCGGATTGCTGTTCAGGAGGCGTACGCAGATGAAACATATAGATGAACCCCAAGATTCCTTGTATGCACTTGATGTTGAAGCTAAACTTAGCTGTGGTCGTCGCGAGGAGAAAGATTCAGAGTACCGCAGACGCATTCTGACGACAGCTCGCAACTTGTTCAGAACCCATGAGATTGACACCGTCACCATGCATCAGATCGCCAAAGAAGCAGGCGTTGGACAAGGGACACTGTACCGCAGATATGCGCATATTGGTGAGGTATGCAGTGATTTGCTGCGTTCAACCACCTCGCAATTTATCGCGTCTCTGGAAGCGAAGATCGCGGATACAACTCCGGAAGGTACTGCCTTAAGTCAAATGTCCGAAGCGATCATCATGATTATTGATTTTATCGATGATAAAGCTTCTTTGCTCTCTGCCATCAACCTGATTTACACGGATAAGGAAAGGTTCTATTTGCATAAAAAACCGATTTATGTTCGTTTGCACAATCTGCTTGCCCCATTAGTTGAGCTTGCCGTGAATCAAGGTGAAATCGAACAGATTGACGTTACCTTAACAGTAAATACCATCCTAGGCTCCCTCATGCCCGAACAATATTTGTATCACAGAGAAGTGTTGGGCTATACCAAGGAGCAATTCATCTCGGGCATCTGTCGACTATTCGTGAAAGGAATCTGAGTTCATGCGATCCGATATGAATGAAAGTCAGCGCACCTTTTGGAAGAAATATATTGCGAAGGCCAGATTGGATATGTCTTATGCTGCCTATACCAAGGTCCCCGTTTCCTGGAAAGACGAGAATGCCGTGTGCCCCTTTAATCGGCTTTATTGTATTCGTGAAGGGGAAGGCTACGTCCGTATCGGGGATCAAACGTATTATCCTAAGCCAGGAGAATTGTATCTTCTCCCTGCTGGCAGCGATCAAGCTTATGGGACCATCAGCGAGGATACGTTTGGCAAATACTGGTGTCATTTCACAGCGAAAATCGGAGATTTGGATTTGTTTCAAATTTTGCAGACTTCCCCCTTCATCCCGCTCAAGGATCCGGAGGCGTTTCAACTCCAGTTCGATCAGCTCATTGCCTATGCCAAAAGTGACGAATTAACATCTGAATTCCGAATCAATGCGATACTCCTGGAATTCATCGCAGCGTATATCGAGCAAAGTGAAGTTGTTAAGCTCAACATAGCCTCAACGCCTACTTTTGAGAAAATGAACAGTGTGCTTCAATACATGGAACAGCACATCGCAGAGAACGTATCGGTAGATACCTTATCTCGTATCGCGCATTATCATCCTAACTATTTTATCAATGCTTTCAAGCAATTTACCGGGTATTCTCCGATTCAATATATGAATCATTTGCGCTCAGAGAAGGCGAAGGACTATCTCACTACTACCGAGCTTAATGTATCGCAAATCGCCGATATGCTGGGGATGGAACTATCCTATTTCTCGCGCATGTTCCGTGAGCAGACCGGCTTCAAACCGACAGCTTTTCGCGAGCTGAAACCTAAGATACCCGCTGATTTCTCTGCTCATTAAGTGAAAATCCCCTACAAAAAGGCCTGTGCTCTGAAAGTTCCGCGGACGGAACTTTCAGAGACACAGGCCTTTCATTTGTATGTCTTACGGATAAAAAGCGTTAGCTTTGTTCGTTGTCGAGCACCAACGGGAATTCAACAGAAATTTGATCAGCGTATTTTTAGCCCGCTCGGAGCCGATATAATTCAGGGATTCTGCGGCATGAGCACGCACATACCGATTCTCATCCTCTAGCGCTGCGGCCAATTGCGGTACTGCGGCTTCCGCCGACGCCCCCAATCGTGATAAAGATAAGCTAGCCATGAAGCGAACTTGCGTATTCACATCCTGCAGGGCATTCGCCAACCCAGCGACAATCTCATCGATTGGACTCGTCATATACCCAAGCGCATCAACGACCGCGATGCGGATCGCATCTGCCGGATGGCTAAGCAGTTGCAGCAGCGCAGGCACCGCTCTCGAAGCTAATCTGCTCAGTTCACCTAGTGCAAATACCGCGCGTACAACAACAGCTTCATCCTTATGATTCAATGCTTCGATCAAGCCGTCTACAGCTTCTTCGCCAGCAGCGGATAAACCATAAGCTGCAACGCGAGAAACTTGTTTCTGTTCGCTGTACAATCCTTCCAACAAGGCTTCAACACCTTGAGGACCACGCCTCGCCAGATCATAAGAGGCATTGATAGCTGCAGGTTCAAAGCCATCCAATTGGCCCGCCAGCGCCTTGATCTGTTCCGGATCAGCTGAAGCGGTTCCCGCCAAACTGCCTATTTTCCCAGAAAGCCAATTCCACGTTTCTTCCCACATCAGGTCATTCTCCGCAATCGGCGCCAATAGATTGGCCGGTCTCTTCCATCCGGTTTCTTGGTTATCCCAACTCGGCTCCTGCGGCATCTCTGTGCGCATGAATTCAAACTTCAACATATAGCGGGGCTGGCCAAGAAGGTTGGGCGTTGAGCGATGCCAGATATCATAATGGATCAGCGCAAAGGTCCCAGCCTCGCCATTCGCCAGCACTTCACCCTGCGGTTCATTGGATTCGAAGTTGCGGGAATCATAATTCTGAGTCCCTGGCAGAATGCCGGTTGGTCCTAATTCCACGGGCGTATCCTGCGGGAAATACATGATCATTGCCCAATTCGGATGGTGATTCCGCATCCGCTCATAGCCCCAGTAGCTGTCCTTGTGCCAGCCGCCGGCTGTTGCCGACGCGTTAAAGTGTCCATGCCGGTGAGCATGCATCATATAATTCTCGCCAAGCACACTCGTTAGTGCTCCAGTTACGACCGGGTGATCAAATATTTTTTGCACTTCGCGGATGCGCGGCAGCAAGTTATTACCCGGGTTACCCTCCTCGGTGTATACGGTATTCAATTGTTCCAATAGTTGTTGATGAAATTCAGGTGAAAAATCAGTTTTGAGCAACAGACACCCGTTTGTAATAAAAGTCCTCATTTGCTCATCTGTCAATAATAATGGTGTATTTGGCTGCATGTAAATCTGGCCTCCTTGGCGTTGGATGATTGCAGTAACAATACCCTTATTATAAGAGCGACACCGGCAAGTATTAATAGACGATCTTAATCAGAGGTAGCACAAAACTAAGATAGCTTTGGCATAATCCGAAATATCCCAGCTTCGTATTCCCCATTGTCCATCACTCCTATATTGAGTTATGATCATTTAATAAACGCACTATTTTCGGTTCATACGCCAATTATCTATCTAATTTTGTGTAATGCTTCTCGTATTTAGTTTTTGGAGGAAGTGAGGCCCCTAATGACATACCCACCGGATTTAATGGAACGTACGCCTGGATGGAGCAGCAGCTATCCGATCTGGTTCTATCGCAACCACCCCGATAATGCGAATAAGGACGCCAACATTCTCTATCTCCATTGGCATGAGCATTTCGAAATTATTGACATGCAATTCGGCCAAGCTGTCTTTCATATCGATAGCCGTCCCTATGAAGTCGCCGCCGGGGATCTTCTATTCATTCCCTCCGGCGCTCTGCATGTGGGCTACAGTACCGCAGATGAGGATCTCGAATATGTTGCTGTCGTCTTTAATGCTGCTCTGCTGCGGGTACTGCCGCCTGATCCTGCTTACGAGCGGTACATCTTGCCCTATCTGGATGGCCGTGTTCATTTCCCGGCTAAGCTTCCTGCATCCGATGAGCTTGCCGAACCATTTCGCAGGCTGATTCGTGAGTCTACTGCTGAATTTGAGCAAAAGCGGCCCGCTTACGAGTTGGTTATCAAACATAACTTTCAGCTTCTCTTCACCCGGTTGTCGCGGCAGTACTTGCCCGACAAGTTTGCGGATAAACCCGTTCCTGCCCGCCATTCGGAATCCTTCAAACCGCTGATCGAATATCTGGAAGCTCATATTGCTGAACCGCTTTCAATCGAGCAGGCTGCGAAGATGGTTAATTTAAATCCTTACCATTTTTGCAAAACGTTCAAAAAAATGACCGGACGCACTTTCGTCGATTATGTGAACGGACTGCGCATTCATGAAGCCGATCGCTTGCTGCGGGAAACCGATGCTACGGTAACGGAAATCGCTGAGCGCATCGGCTGCGGGAATCCGAACTATTTTACCAAGCTGTATAAAAAATATAAAAATTACCCGCCTTCCGAAGCTAGACGAAGATTGCTGTCCCCCTGATGTCGCCGGTGGTGAAACCATTCAGTGATATGCTGGCTGGCACTTTGCCCCTCGGACAAGCAGGTGAACATATTTGGCAGGAAATTTGTGAAGTTGCAGAGGGGAAACTAACCAAATCGGAGATTCTCGGTCACCAAGAATTCAGCATCAATCGAATTGGCCCCAGTTTATAGCAGCGATGGCATGACATAGGCATACACCGCAATGAAGTGGCAGCTGCTTCCACTCAGGACGAACAGATGCCAGATCGTATGATGATACCTTAATTTGCGCCACAGAAAGAACACTAAGCCTATAAGATAAGATGATACACCCAATAAGATCCACACCACTGCCTCGGCAGGAAGCCGCTCGTACAAAGGAGCGATCAGGGATATCATGAAGGCTCCCATCATGAGGTAGAAACAGAGTCCCCATGGCAGAAACCGGTGGATAATGAACTTCACATAGCGAACGCCGCCGATGGCCAGCACCCAGATTAGCCCCAGTAACGAGTAGCCGATCCAACCGGGCAGCGTGATGAGCAAGAACGGCGTATAGGACCCTGCAATCGCAATAAAAATGGCTGCATGATCCAACCGCTCGAACCGCTCTCCCCATTTGCGTGAACGAGAAGCGTGGAGCAGCGTCGAGGACAAATACACCAAACAATACGATGCGCCATAGATCAGATTGCTAATCGTGTAGGTCAAATCCTCGAACAATGAGGATCGCTGAAGCAGCATCACAAGTCCGAATATGCTGAGCACCATGCCGATGCCATGACTGATCGCATTCCATCGTTCTTCCTTTAAGTGCAGTCTATCGTCCATACAAAAGGGTCACTCCTCTCTGATTATGCTAGGTTTTCCCATGGTCGGGACTAGTATGTAATCAGGTGGATGACCCTTTTTTTGAATTCCAAGCTTACGTGGACTTGTTTAAAAACTTCTCCCAACTGGTGCGCAATTCCTTTCGATGGGTGTACATCATCAACAGCACATTGCCAAGCCAAATCCAGATGATTGCATGGCCAAATCCCCTTATAAATAAATAACAACCGACAAGGAGCAGGCCAAGCACAACCTGCAAGCCATCTGCCGCTGAGGAGGCGGGCTTTCCTTTATTGATCAACATGAATCCACCTAGGAGAATAGCTAGAATCACAGCAAGGGCAATGGAAATCTCAAATCCGCTCAATGCGCTCCACACGCCGAACGTTACGGCGATTGCTTTGCCCCCTCTCCCTTTCAGAAATGGCGAGAAAGCGTGCCCCACAATAGGGGCCAATGCAATCGGAATCATTGAGTAACCTTGCATATTTTCACTCTTCACTAAAAAGAAAAGAAGGACATACCCTTTTAGAAAATCAAGGATAATCCCTGCCATTCCCCATCTATACCCTGCTGCTTTCCATAGGTTAAGCGCCCCTGGATTCCCGTCCCCTACTGCCTTCAAATTATGACGAGCCCATCTGCCAAGCCAATAAGAAAACATCAAAGAGCCGCAAACAAAGGCCAACACCGTCCATACAAGGGTCATGGTTATCGCCTGCTTCCTACTTTGACTTGCCTTCCTTTCCACGCTACATGCCCTAGGAATACAACTTGATAAATAGAATACAGCATTACAAAAATAAAGAATAATGTCGATAACACATGCAGAATCGGCATGATAACGCCAAAAACACCTACATACTTAACAAAATAAAATATTTGAACGATATACAGCAAATAGCCTATGAACAGCGGCAGCCACCAGGAAGTGTGGAGAAACAGAAAAAAGGATTCAGAAATAAGCAACCCTATCACCCAAAGCGCGACGAGAAAAACAGTTCCCGCTCTTAGCTTAGACGTGCCTAATACAGCCCCTTTGCCGAAGCCTTGAATCTGGCTTTTGAGGCCTTGCGGATACATTCGAAAGGAGACCAAACCGCTCCCCAGAAAATTCGTAACAGCAATCCCCGCTCTCCGAAACGTAGCCCCCAAGTTCAGATCATCCAACATCTCCGATTTAATGCTTTCATGTCCATGAATCGATTCGTAGTCTTCGCGCGTGGTCAATATGCAGGAGCCATAGAGCCCTTTTTGGGGATTATTCTTTTCAAATGGGGACGTGAAGGCGAACACGCCCAGAAAATTAAAGATCAGGGCAAGTCGTTCCACCCACTTCACGGTAAAGTGAAAAGGAACAACGGAAATAACGCCTCCGGCTTTGTGCCTAACCTTCACCAAGGACTCCAATGCACGCGGCGCAAGCTTAATATCTGCATCAAGAAAAGCAAAATAATCGCCTGTAGCTTGCAAATATCCATTCCAGACAGCCCAATTCTTACCCGTCCAACCATCGGGAAGACTCGTATTGGCAATGACCTTGGCGCCGTAGCTGTCAGCTACTTCCTGCGTATCGTCCTCTGAGAAATCATCTACGACAATAATCTCATAAGGCTCCAGCGTTTGAATCTTCAAAGCATGAAGCAGATGAGGCAGATTGCCCGCTTCGTTTCTAGCAGGGATAATGACGGACACTTTGACGGCATGCAAGATGAGATCCGCTTCCACCTTGAGCACATTTTTTCGAAACAACAGGAAACCTGAGAGACATCCGATTACACATAATAGCCCTATCGCCATCCTCGAAACCTCCTCTTCCACATTGCGCACAACCGCTCGATAAACAGGCAGCCCTTTCCCTTGGGGAGATTCAGCTTGTATTCATATATATGAACTTGAAGAAGAAATTAAACCCATCCATCTGAAGGGCGAGGCGCATTCCCTTTCCTGCATACGATCAGCTCGCGGATTATGTTATAATGGTCCATATCACATTACTGGAGGCAATTAGGCATGAAAATATATGTTATCCTCTCCTTCGACGGCGAAGGAATGGACAATGTTTATGTTGGACCTGACGAGGAGAAAGCCTTGTCTTTTAAACCGGAAGACTTTGAGAATTGCGACGCTCTATTCGTAGAGATTTGGGAAGACGGCGAGAAAACCGATGATTTCCGCTTGGAACCGGATGAGGGCGAGTCGACGGATACCACGGATACCACACAGACATAGAAAGGCGGAGACCTGATGGATTACAGTTTTACAATCGAACCCCTGTCGCACACGACCTTCGAAGATGAGTCTGACCAGTTGGATCAGTGCAAAGAATGGGGTTTGCTATCGGAGAAGGCAGCCAAAACGAAAGCTTTTTTCTATAAGGGAAATGGCCAGAACATTCCTTGCAACATCATCGGTTTCGTAGATAAAATGACGGCAGTCATCGAATTCGAAAACAAGCAGCTGCACTGCATTCATCCTTCCTATCTCAAGGAAATGCAGGCTGCCAATTATAGTCAGCGGCTTGCCGCCGCCGAGGATTCCGGTGCCGCTGATGAAGGTGACGCTTTGCAAGAGATCAGTGCCGTTACGACAGATGACGTGTCGGATTCTGAAGCTCCTGCGGAGCTGGATGTTCAGAAGGAGCTGGATGTTCCCAAGGCCAAAGCAGACAAGCCTGCAGCTTCCAAGAGCAAAGTCAAGAAAGAGAAAGCACCAAAATTGGAACTGCCTGAAGATAAGGTAAAGATGATCGCTACGGTTAGCGAATTTACAACGGTACCTAACAATTTCTCGGATACGGAAGATGAAGTCGTCATCTATGAAGCGGTTTCCATCACAGACCCCGCAACTGAAATCGGGACTGCGTGGTCCAGCCACAGCAATACGCTCAAGAAGCTGGAACTGCAAATCGGCGATACACTCACGTTCGAATGCAAAATTGTGGCCAAGAAATTATCCAAGCATCCCGTACCTTACAAGATCAATAACCCGGCCAAAATGCAAAAGGTTGCCGTTGAATAGCACCAACAGGAATAGCTCTTGCTAAATCATGTGATCTCTCACGCAATTCGAGAGATGCACTGATTTATCGGGAGCTTTTCTCGCAAATCACGATTTCCATCCTACATAGCGAGGTGTGCCTCTTATGGCCTTCATCCAGAATCTCGGCCTCCATGAAATTCCGCTTTATTTCACCTATCTCCGCAGTACGATTGGAAGTTCTGAATACCAAGGCACGTTTCATGCCCATCAAGGCGTTGAAATGCTGTATATACATGAGGGCCAAGGCACGCTCATTGTCGATCAAAAAAGCTACGAAGTAAGCGCTGGCATGCTTTGTATCTTCCAACCCTTTCAACTCCACCACATTCAGATGAATGCTGATCAGCCTTTCACTCGATCCATCGTGCATTATGAGCCATCGCTTTACGAGCCTTATTTCGAAAAGTGGCCCAGCCTGCACGCCTTTTTCAAAATTATGTACACAAGCAAACTGCCCGCGCCCTGCCTATCCAAGATAGACGAGCCCGAGCCGTTATTATCCCTATTTCCTAGTCTCGAGGAAAAGCTGCGCACTCTGCCCAAGAAAGATTATCTGGAAGAGTTTTCCTTATTCCTGATTGCTTACTTTCGCGCTTTTAGAACCATCTGGGAACGCAGTGACATCCAGTCCAACACGGTGCTTACAAGGCAGAAACATCAAGCTGAACGCATTCTGAATTGGTTGGAAAGCCACTTTACCGAGCCCTTGCGCTTGGAACATATGGCTACCGAACTTCATCTGTCGCCGCACCATCTATCCCATCTGTTCAAGGAATGCACGGGCAGCAGCATTTCTGACTATGTGACTGCCCGCCGGATCCAGCAAGCGGTCCAACTGCTGAATGCGACGGATCAGTCGATCGCCCAAATCGGTGAAGCTATCGGACTTAGCAATACATCCTATTTTTGCAAAATATTCAAAAGCCACATGGGCAGTACGCCCCATCAATTTCGCAATCTGCACCAACGTCGCTAGCAGCCAATTCTCCATGAGTTTAGCCTTGCGTAATGTGAATCGCGTCACGCTGAGCAATTAAACACAATTCCGCTGCTTTGAACGTGTGCTCCTGGGTCATGGCAAGCTCAGTCCGCTGAAGACAATCCAGAATCAGCTGACCAAAATATGGGAAACCTACTTGACCATTCACAGCAAAATGCTGCTCACCGTCTTTATTCACCAGATACACATGGTCGCTCGTCTTGTCTCTGGCGATATCCACGTATTTGCGAAGCTCGATGTAACCCTCGGTGCCCAGAATGGTCATGCGGCCATCCCCCCATGTGCTCAGCCCATCCGGCGTCAGCCAATCCACACGGAAATACCCCGTTGCGCCATTATCCGCTATCAGCGTAGCATCGCCAAAATCCTCAAAAGTCGGGTGCTGTGGAAATTGATAATTGGCAACCTTGCTGTGAACCACCTTAGCATCTTTTGCCCCTGTAAAATACAGAAACTGCTCAATTTGATGACTGCCGATATCGCACAAAATACCGCCAAATCGCTCCCGATCAAAAAACCAATCCGGTCGACTGGATAAGCTGATCCGATGCGGTCCCAAGCCGATAACTTGCAGCACGCGGCCGATTGCCCCTTGTTCAATCAGCTGCCCTGCATAGATGGAGCTTTCGACATGAAGCCGTTCACTATAATAAACGGCGAACTTCTGCCCCGTTTGGGCGAACATGGTGCGGGCAGCTTCCAACTGCTCCAGCGTCGTGAATGGCGCTTTATCTGTGAAATAATCCTTCCCGCTGGACATGACGCGAAGCCCGAGCGGACCGCGATCAGACGGAATTGCTGCACTAGCCACAAGCTTCACTTCCGGGTCCTGCAAAATTTGTTCTAGCGAAGCCGCGACACGCACCTCTGGATATGTGCTTACAAACTTGTCCACTTTGACTGGATCCGGGTCATAGACCCACTTTAATTCAGCGCCTGCTTCTTTCAAGCCATTGCACATGCCATAAATATGCCCGTGATCCAGAGCCGCAGCTGCGAATACAAATTCACCTGGCTCGCATACGGAATGAAAACTTCCGATAGGCGCGTAGTTCATACCATCACTTTTTTGTATCATGGTCAATCCCCTGTTCATACCGTTATTTTTGGACTTCCTGCTGCAAGTATAGCAAGAATACGTTTACAAAAGTGACGGGATCTTGTGCGAAAATACCACTACTTTGCGGTTTTTGGCATCTTGCGCTGGCGGCGCGGGGGTGGCGGCGGGGGTGGCGGGGCAAGCCGGGGTGACGCCGGCTGCAGCGGGGGCGGAGCAGCCAGGTGCGGCGGCGGCGGCGGCGCGGGCGAGGCGGCGGCAAGAGCGGCGGCGGCGGGAGCGCGGGCGAGGC
This sequence comes from Paenibacillus marchantiophytorum, assembly GCF_014640555.1. Taxonomy (GTDB): domain Bacteria; phylum Bacillota; class Bacilli; order Paenibacillales; family NBRC-103111; genus Paenibacillus_E; species Paenibacillus_E marchantiophytorum. Next base: position 548,844 of record NZ_BMHE01000001.1, read on the forward strand.
GGCGGGGG
>NZ_BMHE01000002.1:0-107879 GCF_014640555.1 Paenibacillus marchantiophytorum
AGTTCAACCCTCTCTCAAGTGTGTGGTAGTGGTACTAAACACTTCGAGATTTGGGGAGGTACTCCCTTTTTTGCGCCTTAAATACTCAGATGGGGTAAGGCTTTTGAATTATGAAATTCATTCAATTAAATAATGTTTGAAATTAAGTTTGCGGATGTTAAAATCTAACTGATCTCATTTTGGGCATTGTGGGGGTTATACAGAGTGAAGATGCTGATAAAGCTGAGTTCCAAAAAATATTTAACCCGGATCTACTTATGGTTCGCCTCGTTAATCTTATTAGTGACTGCTATTTTATCGAGTGTCGTGTACTATAACGTCCAGGAAAAGGTTCTTGAGAGCGAATACAAGAATAGCCAAAAGCTTCTTGCTCAGACCAAATACAATATGGAAAATCTAAATAATATGGTTCGTAATTTAATTTTGTCGACTTACAACAATAACGATGTTAAGTCATTAATGTATTTGAATGATAACGAGACTTTTGATTATATGAATATGATGAACAAGCTGAGAAGCTCTGTTGTTTGGAGCAATTCGTTCGTCCACTCGGTATACATTTATAACAATAACAAGCATATAACGTATTCCACATTCGGCGAATTTATTCATAATGACACAGAGTGGGAGAGACTTTTGCAATTGCATGGGGGGTCTTTGCCGCCGCTCAAGCCGATTATCCATGATATGAATGTGAGTCTCGACTCACAGCATGTTCAGAAGGAGAAAGTTCTTACCTACGTGATGTATGAACTGACCGACGAGCAGGGCAGAATGGATGGAGCCGTCATTATTAATATCAAATTAGAGTGGTTGTTCGATAATATCAAAACGATAAACAATTTTGAAGCGGAGCAGCTTAGTCAAATGTTCATTCTCAGTGACAAGCGCGATTTCATTGAAGTGAGTCAGGAATCGTCTGAGAAAGGAACTAAGCTGGAAGCTTTATTAAAGGAAAAATATGAATCTTCGGGAGAGACAGGAAACTACTTCACAGTAAAATTGAACGGCACTAAGTATTTGGCTGCGTACATCACTGTAGATAATACCGGGTGGGTTTTGTTTAAAACGGTTCCCTACGATGAAGCCTACGTTTATTTGAATAAACTAAGAACCAGTATTATTGTCATAACTGTCATAGTTCTGCTTGTTACATTATTAGTTCTCTTGCAAGTATCCAGAGGGATCTACAAACCTGTCGAACAATTGGTTTCCCAGCTCCGATCGAGCCATTCATTCGGCGAGCAAATTGGATCTTCGAAGGATGAGTTTAGTTTTTTTCAGGACGTTTATAGGAATTCCGCAAATCAACTGGGACAGTTCCAATTAGAGAGAACTTCCAATCAACAACATAGGAAGTACCGCTTTTTAAGCAAGTGGGTATTAAACAGCTTATCGGTTTCCCAAGTCGAGTTTGAATTACTTAGCAAAGAGTACAAGCTGCCATTCCGACAGGAGCAAAACTTTATGATCTGCGTACTTAAATTCGATGATTACAAGAGTTTGACTGAGCAAAAGCTGGAAGAGAAAGAACTCCTCGTATTCGCGGTAATGAACATCGCTTTGGAATCTTTAAGCAAAGTATGTATGGCAGAAGCAGTTGACTTGCGCAACGATCATGTTGCCTTGATTCTACAGGCGGATATGCCGGAAGATATGCTGAAGGAGTCCATTTTACTGCTGATTCAGGAGTGTCAAATCTATTTGCTGCAGCGTTATCATTTGTCAATTACAGCATCGTTAAGTGTCAGTGTCACAGACCATACCTACTTAACAACGGCCTATCAACAGGCACTCTATGTATCAATGTATCGATTCATCTCTGGTAAAATGTCGTTGTTGACACAAGACTACATTACACAATTGGGTCAGATCCCCTCGATGGACCGGGTGTTGGAGCTTGAAAATCAACTGCTCGAGCAAGTGCGGACTGCCAACTATCGAGGGGCAACCGATAAACTAGCGGATCTGTTGGATGAAGTGAAAAGGTTGGAATACAGCGATATGATGCTGTCCTTGCTGCATACCGTGAACCAATTTAAGTATCTCGTCTATGATTTGAATAAGGCTCGTCCAAAACCCGTCAAAGTCAATGCGATTCTAATGAGCAAAGAATTGCTGGAAATAGAAACGATTAACGAATTTCAAATTAAATTAATGGAAGTCATTTATGAAGTTACGAGTGATACGGAGGCACAAAGTCAACAAGTCTCTGATGAAACGACCAAAGCGATCCGTATCGAGCAATTGATCAGCGAACGGTATGCAGACATGAATCTGGGGGCTGCAGAGCTCGCTCTGATCGTAGGCGTATCCGCCTCCAAGATTGGAAAGCTTTTCAAGGCTTATAAGCATATGTCTATTCCTGATTATATCAACCGTGTTCGATTGGAGAAGGCTGTTGAATGGATGGAGAATTCCCAACTAACGATTCAAGAGATTATTCTTAAAGTCGGTTTTGAAAATGAAAGCTATTTTTATAAAGTGTTTAAAGCCAAATTTGGGACAACTCCCCGTGAGTTTATAGCTAAACGAGCGAAGGAACGAATGTAAGGATTACATGTAAGGAGCAAGACCGTTTACGTTAGTATAGGCCGCTCAGACCTTGCTATGTAACGGTTTTTTTTGTATATCGGCCAAAAAATGCAGTCACGGAAAGGGAAAGGTCGAAAAAGTGCGGTCGCCGAAACAGTTGAAAAAAAATGAGCAGTATACGGTTCGTTAACATATGCCTTACATTTGGGGTGTCATCAAGCGTAGACATTAATTTACCGAAGGAGTGGGACTGTGATTGCATTAAAGAAAGAGATAACCTATTTGAGAAAAAACAAAAGTTTGTTTCTCTTGTCACTACCGGCAGTGTTGTTTGTTTTTGCCTTCTCCTATTTACCGATGTTCGGTACTGTGTTGGCATTCAAGGATTACAATTATGCCAAAGGCATATGGGGAAGTGATTGGTCGGGGCTGGATAACTTTAAGTTTTTCTTTACTTCTCAAGATGCGTGGAGAGTGACACGCAATACGCTAGTATTGAATGCTTTGTTTATCGTAATTGGATTGGCAGCCTCGGTTGTATTCGGCATATTGCTGGCGGAGATGGGAAGGAAGGCGGTAAGGCTATTCCAAAGTATTCTCTTTTTTCCTTACTTTCTATCGTGGGTTGTCGTAGGTTATATATCGTACATTCTGTTAAATCCTACGTACGGTGCTGTCAATCAATTGTTGAAATGGCTGGGGATCGCATCAGTTGATTGGTACTCCGACCCTACGTACTGGCCTGCTATCCTGGTCATTACTTATCTTTGGAAAAATGTAGGCTATACGGCAATTATATTCTATACCGGGCTAATGTCAGTCGATCCCAGCTATTATGAAGCAGCTTCTATTGATGGAGCATCGAGATTTCAGCAAATCTTGCGTATTTCGTATCCTTTAATCGTTCCGCTTGTGCTGTTGCTTTTCATACTGAATGTGGGCAAAATCTTTTTCTCAGATTTCGGTTTGTTTTATTTTATTCCCCGCAATGTAGGAGCCTTATACCCGACAACGGATGTTATCGATACTTACGTATATCGTTCATTAAGGGTTGTAGGGGACATCGGTATGGCATCGGCTGCAGGACTTTATCAATCGTTCGTTGGTCTTGTGCTTGTCCTAATCACCAATCGGATTGTGAAAAAATTCGACAGCGATAGCGCGTTATTCTAGCTTGAAAGGAGTTTCACCCATGCCAGTACGAAGTCGTTCACAGATGTGGTTCCAAGGTATAAATATGTTGTTCTTCTTAATCATTTCCATTGTGATGGTCATTCCACTAATCTACGTGCTTTCGGTGTCGTTAACCTCTGACTCAGACATTGTACAGTATGGATACAGCCTTGTTCCTAAGCATATCACGAGTACGGCATATACCTATTTAATGAAAACACCAAAGCAAATAATCAATGCGTATGCGATTACGATTATCGTGACTGTTCTTGGCACTGCTTTAAGCCTCATTTTGACGACGACAGTCGCATATGTCATGACACGAAGAGATTATAGATATCACCGAATCACAACTTTTTATATATTCTTTACGATGATTTTTAATGGGGGGCTCGTCCCCACGTATATGGTTGTAACCAAGATTCTACATCTTCAGGATACATTATTTGCCTTATTCTTGCCCTATGGCGTAAGTGCGTGGTTCGCCATGCTCATGCGCGGATTTCTGATGAGTATGCCATTCGAAGTTATAGAATCAGCCAAGATCGATGGGGCAAGTGAGCTTCGTATCTTCACAACGATCATTGTGCCGCTGTCCAAACCTGCGCTTGCAACGGTTGGGTTATTCTACGCGCTGGCCTATTGGAACGATTGGTGGCTAGCTATGCTGTATATTTCCAATGATAATCTCGTCCCTCTGCAATATTTGCTGCAAAGCATTATGGCGAATCTAGAGCATCTAACCAGCCATGTGCAAGCGGGACTCAATATTAATTTGGATCAAATTCCAGGTGAATCCGCTCGCATGGCTATTGCGGTGCTAGCGATAGGTCCCATGATGTTCGTATTTCCATTCTTTCAGAAATACATCGTTAGAGGGCTCACATTAGGTGCAGTTAAAGGTTAGGTTGTTACACTCGTTTGGGTGTTCAATAATAGAGAAATTGGGAGGCACTAGACATGATAACTAGAAAAATGAAATTGATGCCATTTGTATTATCCACGATTCTAGTAGGCTCTATGACGCTTGCAGGCTGCGGCAAAACGGGGGAAACCACTTCAACAGCTTCACCGAGTACAGCAGGAACAGAGACAAAGGCTCCGAGCCTCGAAGCAAAGAAATTGGATCCAGTAACGCTCAAATGGTACCTGCCTCAAGGTACTTTCCCGGATGCGAAAGCGGTATTCGCTGAAATGAGCAAAATCACGAAAGAAAAAATTAATGCCGACCTCGATATTGAATTGGTAGATTGGGGAAATTACGATCAAAAAATGCAAGCAGTACTTGCTTCTGGTGAAAATGTAGATTTAATGTTTACCTCGAACTGGTCGAATGATTATGTTTCTGCGGTGAATAAAGGTGCTTTTATGGATATTACAGATTTGCTCAAGAAATATGGCACGAATATTTTAAAGCAAGTTCCTGAAAAAGCATGGAACGCTCCAAAGATTAACGGCAAGCTCTATGGTATTATTAATACACAAGTCCTTGGTAAAGCACCGGGCATGCTAATTAATAAAACATATGCTGATAAATATGGGCTCGATGCATCGAAAGTCAAAAAGCTTGAAGATTTGACGCCATTCTTGGAGAAAGTAGCTGTAGGTGAAAAAGATAAATACGCATTCAATGTAAAAGGTAATGACGATCCACTGAGTTATATCGGAACTGCGCTTGGTATTGAGTATTTCGCAGATACGAATCCAGGTGTAATGCTTATCAATGATAACGATACGAAGATCGTGAATCTGTTTGAAACTAAAGAATATACAGCGTTCCTGAAACTGATGCATGAATGGTATCAAAAAGGCATTATCCGTAGGGATGCACCAACGATTACAGATTTAGCTGCGGATGAGAAGGCTGGGAAATATATTACAAGAATAGGAGTAATGAACCCTGACGTAGCGGCTAACCAAGCAGAACGGTATGGAAATGGTAAGCCGGAAAATGTATTAACTGCTCAGTTTTCGCCAGCTTATATGAGTACAGGTTCTATTCTTGGAACGTTGACAGCCATTCCACGTACATCCAAGAATCCAGAACGGGCTATGATGTTCTATGATCTAATGTATTCGGATGCTAAGCTATTTAACCTTATGAACTATGGTATTGAGAACAAGCACTACAAAAAAGTGGGTGATGATCTCATCGAAACCATTCCTAACAGTGGATATAATGTCGCTTCGGGTTGGGAGTATGGCAACATGTTTAACTCCTATCGCACGAGTCCGTTACAACCTAAATGGTTCCCAGTAGGCCCTGATATGAACAATACCGCAATTTCGTCCAAATTGCTCGGCTTTAGCTTCGATGCTTCCAAGGTGAAAAGCGAGCTTGCGCAATGTGCTGCTGTTATAACCGAGTTTAACGCGGGCTTAATAACAGGAGCGCTTGATCCTGACACGACGCTGCCTAAACTAAATGAAAAGCTGAAAAAAGCAGGCATGGACAAGCTGCTGGCTGAAATGCAAACACAAATTGATGCTTGGAAGGTAGCAAACAAAAAGTAAACTGATGCGTAAAAAATGCCGCTATCTGGTTGGAATCCAGATAGCGGCATTTTTGATGCATGCAGATGGTCATTTATTTAGGAAGGGCTCTCGCTAAGAACGCCTTTAAGCCTCAAGCGAGCTAAGCGTCTTCTCTTCGCACTCCTTGGAGCAGAAGCTGTTGTGCTCCTCTTCACAGGCTTCGCAGCAGATGTGCTTCAAATGGCAGAGATCGTTCGCACAGTTAATGTAGCGATCTTCGGCCGTTCCGCAGTGGTAGCATTTGCCGACCACAATATCTTCTTCGGTCCGGTTGATCGGGACTGAGATCCGTTCGTCGAAGACGTAGCATTTGCCGTCGAAAAGCCGGCCTTGCACTTCTTCATCTTTCCCGTAGCTGACAATACCGCCATCGAGTTGGTAGACGTCTTTGAAGCCTTCCTGAATAAGGAATCCGGATAGCTTCTCGCAGCGGATGCCGCCTGTGCAGTAAGTCAGAATCGGTTTATCCTTGAAGTCCTGCAGGTTAGTGCGAATCCACTCCGGGAATTCTCTTGTCGTTTCAACTTCCGGGCGAATAGCGCCGCGGAAATGGCCGATGTCGAATTCATAATGATTGCGGCCATCAAGGACAATAACATCCTCTTGCAACAGTTTTTCGTAGAATTCCTTAGGCTTCAGATGAGTGCCGGTTAATTCATTCGGATTGACATCTTCCTCCAAGCGGAAGGTGACGAGCTCCTTTTTCGGGCGAACGAACAGCTTTTTGAAAGCATGGCCTTCACTCTCATCTATTTTATAAACCATATCTCGAAACTGAGGGACTTGCTGCATCATAGCCATGTAAGCATCGGTTTGCTCCACAGTCCCCGAAAGCGTACCATTAATACCTTCCGGAGCAATCAGGATGCGGCCTTTGATGCCAAGCTTTTTGCAATAAGCCAAATGTTCACGGGCCAACGCCTCATGGTCCATAATGGTGACGAATTTATAATACAACAAAATGCGGTAAGGAGCGCTTTGTACTGTCATGATTAAACCACCTATACGTATAAATTACCTGCTAAGGAACAGAAGAACCTATGCATATAGTGACATAAATCAGCACATTTTTCAATCAACAAGCAGATTTTGGATCTTAAGCGTCACAACGTCTAAGACGAAAGCGAGTGATTGAAGTTGATTCTCTATCAGGATCGTTTGAATATCATCCGGTTCTTTGACTTGTTTGAGCCTATCTTCCAGTAAAGTTGCCGCGGCAAACACGCGATTGGCAGACAGATTGCTTGAAGAACCTCGCAAGGCATGCAAGAGGCCGATCGCCTCTTCATAATCTCCATTTTGTATCTGCTGGGTGAGATGTTCACTGACAGAGGTGGACTGTGTTAAGAACTTTCGCAGCATGCCTTGATAGATGTCTGTTTTTCCGCCGACTCTACTTAGTCCTTCCGCCATATCAAGATCAAGCCCCGCCATTTGTTTGCTTTGTTGCAGGAATGTTTCTACAACGGTGAATAATCGGTCTGGAATAATTGGTTTAGAGATCACCTCATTCATACCGGCGCGTAGACATGCCAAGCGTTGTTCCGTTGTGGAATCAGCAGTTACGGCAATAATCGGAATCTGACTCCACTGAGGTTGAAGACGAATGAGCTTCGTCGTTTCGATACCATCAAGGCCTGGCATGTGAATGTCCATTAAAATGAGGTCATAGCGGGTAATCTCCAAATCCTGCAAAGCTTCTAAACCGCCTGGTGCTACCTGGACGTCACAATGCATGTTTTCGAGCAATGTGCGGGCAACCACTTGATTAATTTCGTTGTCTTCAACCAACAGAATACGGGATTTGGCGTGCAAGTCTTCTGTTGATTGCTCCTGTATAAGAGGCGGTGAGCTTAACTCTTCGGATGGCGGTGAGTTGGTCAACGCTTGTAAAGTTTGATAAAGAACACTTCTTGAGATGGGTTTAACCAAAATGGCAGTTGGCATAGATTGCGCCGGGAGCATTTCCAGTGCATCCCGTCCGGGCAGCGTTGTGTAGATGATCGTTTTGATTCTTTGGTGTTTGCTTGCCTCGAGCATGTCCAGCCACACTTCTTCCCCGTACATATCGGCAGCTTCCATATCCAGGATGAGCAGATCGATAGGAATGACCTCGATGGCTCTTCTTGCTTCTTTCCAAGTATGGATGCCTGCGGCTTCTATACACATCGTTTGGAGCATATGAACAAGTACGCGATTAAGTTCAGGGTGATCCTCCACAATAAAGGTGCGAAGCGGGAAGTGCTGCAGGGTTTTCATATATTCAGGACAGAAAGCAAAGGGCAAACTGACACGGAATTCACTGCCTGATAATGGATGACTAGCGACCTCGATGGAGCCGCCCATATTTTCGATAATATTTTTGGAAATGACCAGTCCAAGACCGGTGCCGCCGAATTTGCGGCTTGCTACTTCATCCGCTTGAACAAAAGGTTGGAAAAGCATGGCGATCTGCTCGTCATTCATCCCAATACCTGTATCCATGATGGTGAAGCGAATATGAACTTCCTCTTCCCCTAGCTGCTCCACGCGAACCTGTAGGCTAACTGTGCCTTGATCTGTGAATTTTATCGCATTCGAAGTGATATTGAGCAGCACTTGATACAGCCGCAGGGAATCGCCAATAAGTCCAAGCGGAACTTGGTCGTGGATATCACAAATGAAATCAACGGGTTTGTGACCGAGCAAGACGCTTAGCGTTTCACATACGCGATCAATCGTTTCATCTAGACGAAACTCATGATGCTCAATGGCTAGCTTGTCTACCTCGAGTTTGGAGAAATCCAGAATATCATTGATGATTTGGGAAAGAGCCAGAGAGGATCTGGTTATTTTACTCATATAGTCCTTCTGAAGAGAGGACATCGCTGTGCGCTCCATCAAGTGGGATAATCCGACGATGCCATTCAAGGGTGTTCGAATTTCATGGCTCATTCGGGCAAGGAAAATCCCCTTCGCCAAATTGGCTTCATCCGCTTCTTGTTTCGCTCGAATAAGCTCATCTTTTGCTTGAATGCGATCTGTGATATCACGCGTGATGGCAGAGAAATAATGCGCTTCTTTGTCCGTGGGGCAGTGCGGCACGATAATGATAGAAATAAACATCTGCCTATGGTCTCTCGTTAACACTTCGGCCTCAAATTCCCAGAAGCCCTCTTGAATGGCTGTTTCCAGACCTTCCTCAAAGTTGATATCATCGTTCATAATTTCAACGAGGTCGTTGAAATGCTTTTCGGAGGTGTCGCCTTCGGCTACTCCTATAGAGCTTCTGCCAGCCTGATTCATATAGAAGATAAAGCCATCCATGTCAAATGAAATAATCGCGTCCCGCGCGCTTTCTACAATGGTCAGGAGTCGCTGCTTTGTTTCGTTGCTTTCTTTAATATCGCTGATATCCCGAGCGATGAAGACATACCCTTTCAAATCGCCGCTTGGATGCGTAATGCCGCTTACGCTTAATTGAACGTAGATGCGGCTGCCATCTTTGTGATGCCAGATCCATTCGGTATCTTCTTTCAATTGACGCAAGGTTCGAATAACGAGCGCCGTGCAGTCCGCTGGCACATATTCTCCAAGTTCCGCAGAATATTTCGCAGCCCGCTCTGTTAGTTGCTCTTGGTCCAGCCATAAGTATGGGGTCGCCTGTTTATGCACTTCGGCGAAAGAATAGCCTAGAAGTTCTACGGCTCTGCTATTGATATGATTGATCGTAAAAGAGGGATCGGTGACAATCATGGCATAATTGTTGTGATGAATGAAAGCTTCGAACGGCTCGAAGAGTTCTCTTAAATTCTCAATCATGCCATTCACGGAATGAGCAAGCGCGCCTAGATCATCCTTGCTTTTAATTTCCAAAGGTTTGATATAAAAGTTGCCTGCCGCGACAGACTCTGTCACATGTAGAATTTCCTTGATTCTTTTAATAATGAGTGTATTGGCTGTCAAATAAATAAACAGAAAAATAATCGCGACAGCCAACAAAATTAAGCAAATTGTTGACCATAACAGCGGGCTGGTAGGCGCTTCAAAAGCAGATACGGGCATGGAATAAGCCAAGTACCAGTCTAGTTTAGGGACGTTGGCATAAAACCAGCGAGCCTTTTGACCGCCATCGTAAGCTTCATCCAAGAAGCCGGCATTTTGTTGAAGCGCTTTGTCAAAAGCAGGAGTCAATTTAGGATATTGGTTGAAAATATTGAAGTCCAAAATTTGTGAAATGTCCGTGTGAAATAAAATGAGTCCTTCGCGATTAACGATCAGAATCTCACCTTTCTCCAGCGGGGGATGGAGATGTTCGAGAAACGTTTGTTTTGCATCCAGCGTGAAATCAACATAACCTGTGACTTGATTATTGTCACTAAATACGGGGGTTATGATTGAAATGAGGTATTTCCCAAATAATTTGCCGAAATGAGGATCGGAGAGACAGGTTTTCCCTTGCAGGACATCTTGGAATCTTTGTTCATTCTGGATATTGAGCGATGCGCCTGTTGTGAGCGTTAATTGGCCGTTAAGATCTACGATCCCCATCGAATTGAAACGCTTCCCGCCTGTTGCTAGCTCTTCCCTTAAGTAGCTGAGTTGTTCGGCCTTGGTTCCGTGCTTCATGACACTTACACGACTAACAAGCTCAACTTCAGCAACTCGAATAGAAAGAAAATCGTACAAATTTTGCGCGGAATTGGTGACGGAGGAAATGGATTGTTCCTTCAATTGATCGATTAGTTTATTTCTGGAAAGTACATAATTCGTAATCCCTACGACAGCTATCGAGATGGAAGTGATCAGCACAAGAAGAGCGACAAGCTTGAAGCGCAAGGAAGATGACATGATTTACCTCCGGCAATTGTCCAAATGTTAGGAAAACTCATAATTTCTACATGAATATAAGGGAAGTGATCTAAAGAATGCCCCGTATACTAGTAAAAAACAGGATGGTTTGAGTATACAACATAGTTCGATCATTCATTCATCATTTGGGGGGATTTACGTATGAGGCTTACTGTACGAACTAAAATGATTACGGTGTTCACGATCATCTTTCTTCTGATCGGAGGGTTAAGTTACACAGATATGAGTAGGATGGGTGCATTGAAAGACAGCAATAAGATGATTGCTAATGATTGGATGAAGGGTATTCAAATTATTGAGCTTATTCATTACAACTCTGAGCATTTATTGACCCTGTACTATCAAAAAAAATTAGAGCCGGATACGAAGAAGCACGAGCCTATCGATGCGGGCCTTGTTGCGACAATGGGAGAAATCGACAATTTGTTAGTAAAGTATAAAGAAACCATTTCTGGTGACGAGGAAAATAGTGAATTCAAACAACTCAATCAGGAATGGGAAGATTTTAAATCGTCATTTTTGAAAAACAAACAGCTTTCCACGGACCCGACTAAAGCCAAAGAAGCAACGGAAAGTCTGCAAGTCATGTCAACGGCGTTCGGGAAAGCGCAAAAAACAATGGCTGATCTTGTGAAGTATAATCAAGAAGGCGGGCTGTTGGCAGAAGAACATGGTAATGATTTGTACAACCAGAGTGTCAAAATTTCGCTTACGGTGTTATGTATCATCGTGCTCTTCATGTTGGTTGCTTGCTATGTGCTGGTTCGCAATATCTCTACGCCGGTGCGCAAAGCTTCGCAAGCATTGAACCGGATTGCGAGCGGTGACCTGACAATTGAGCCTATTATGATCAAAAATAAAGACGAGATTGGTGATCTGGTCCATTCTGTTAATCAGATGGTGGAACATTTGCGCCACTCTGTTACACAAATGCTGCATGCTTCGAATAGTGTCGCTGCCTCCTCCCAGCAGTTGTTTGCCAGTTCAGAGCAGAATGCGTCGGCTTCCAATCATGTGGCGCAGTCTGTTCAGGATTTCGCAACAGGTGCTGATGCACAGGCGCAGAGTTCGATGGAGTGCGGCAGAGCCATGGAGGAAATGTCCGTAGGCATTCAGCGGATTGCAGAGACGACCTCTGATGTATCAGATTTATCGCTCTCAGCTACGCAGCTTGCGGAGCAAGGAACGCATTCCATGGAGCGTGTTGTAAGTAAAATGCAGTCAGTTAGCGGATCTGTGGATGCAGCGAATAAAGTGATTCAGGAGCTTGAAAAGCATTCGCAGAGCATTGGACAAATCTCTACCTTAATTGGGAACATTGCTTCGCAAACGAATCTTCTTGCCTTGAACGCAGCGATCGAAGCAGCACGTGCTGGCGAGAGCGGCAAAGGCTTCGCTGTTGTAGCCGGAGAAGTTCGGAAGTTGGCTTCCCAAACCGATGATTCGGTACGGGATATCACCACTCTGATCACCAGCATTCAAAGAGATTCCGTGCGTGCTGCCCAAGTGATGAACACTGGGCTTTCCGAAGTGCAAGAAGGCTTGAAAGAAGTAGGAATCGCGGAACAGGCCTTTGGTCAGATCGTTAGCGCTTCGCAAGAAGTGGCCAGCAAGATTCAAGAAACCGCCGCTGCCGCACAGCAGATGGCAGCGAGCTCTGAGCAAGTTGCCGCTACAGTAGCTAGCGTAGGTTCGGTGGCACAGCAAACCTCAGGTACAGCGCAGTCTGTCGCCGCTGCAACGGAAGAGCAATTGGCCTCAACAGAGGAAATTGCGTCATCCGCCAAAAGTTTGGCTTCCATTGCGACGGATCTGCATCAAGTTGTCAGTTCGTTCCGCATTTCATAAAAATATCTCAATCCCAAAAGTTGTAAACGAATATCTAATGAAATGCCTCTAACTGCCTATAAAAAAAGGCGGATAAGGGGCTTTTCTCTTTCACTATTTTGAAAGCGTTTGCATATACTATATCATCTCGTAACCGTACTTACAGGAGGTGTAAGATGAATACGTATATGAAAAACTTATTATGCGCCTGCATTGGCATTTGGTTTCTAGTTAGTCCTTGGGTATTCGGTTTTCAAACCCAGCCGAACGCAATCTTTACCTGTGCACTGCTAGGGAGTTTGCAATTCGTCGCTGCCCTGCTCGCTTTGGGGAAATCCGGGAAAAAGGTTTGGCAAAATTGGCTTTGTCTGGTTATCGGTGCTTTATTTATTGTTGTTCCTAATGTGTTTCATTTGGATCTGCTGGCCTTTACTTCCTTTGTCGTGCTTGGTTTTATGACGATTTTGGCCAATTACTCCAATCTGTTTCCGGAATACCAATAAGATGGTACAGGCCGATGTGTGATTGACATTAGGTTGGTTTATACTGGGGATGTAAATAGAGAGAATAGACGGCTTGCGAATCCTGAATTGTATCGTTTGCAAGTCATCTTTTGGGGATGAATGGACAAGCCTGGGGAACTTCATGGGAATGGATGTGGAAAGGATGAATGGCATGACGGACAACTTAACGCTGCACACGGATAAATATCAAATCAATATGATGTATGCTCACTTTGTGCAAGGCACAGATAAGGAGAAAGCGGTTTTCGAGGTGTATTTTCGCAAGCTTCCCTTTGATGGGGGTTACGCGGTCTGCGCTGGCTTGGATCGCGTCATACAATACATACAGAATCTTCATTTCGGTGAAGAGGAAATCGCTTATTTGCGGACACAGGAGGAGAATTATCGAGAAGATTTCTTAACAACTCTCCGCGAGTTTCGCTTTCGCGGGGATCTGCAAGCGATACCCGAGGGTACGCTAGTGTTTCCGAACGTGCCGCTCGTTCGCGTTGTGGGCACGATCTTCGAAGCGCAGCTTGTGGAGACGGCGATTCTCAACTTCGTGAACTACCAGACTTTGATCGCGACGAAAGCCTCGCGGATCAAGCAGGTTGCGCCGCACGAGGTACTGCTCGAGTTCGGCACACGGCGCGCCCAGGAGGCGGATGCCGCGATCTGGGGCGCAAGGGCTGCTTATGTCGCGGGTTTCCACGCGACATCGAATCTGCGTGCCGGGATGCTGTTCGGCATCCCGACAAGAGGCACCCACGCCCATGCGTGGGTGCAGGCGCATGACACGGAAGAGGAAGCCTTCCGTGCGTACGCAGAAGCGCTGCCGGAGCAGGTGACGCTTCTTGTGGACACCTACGACACGCTGCGCAGCGGCGTGCCGAATGCCATCAAGACGGCGCGGCTGCTCGCAAGCCGCGGCAAGCGCATGAACGCCATTCGCCTCGACAGCGGCGATTTGGCGTATTTATCGCAGCAGGCCAGGCGCATGCTGGATGAAGCGGGCTTTCCCGAGGTGAAGATTGTCGCATCCAATGATTTGGATGAGAACATCATCGAGGGGTTGAAAGCCCAAGGGGCCAAGATCGACGTCTGGGGCGTCGGGACCCAGCTCATTACCGCCGCCGACCAACCGGCGCTAGGCGGGGTCTATAAGCTTGTGGCGCGGGAGAACAACGGTGAGTTCATCCCGGTCATCAAGATTTCGGGCAATCCCGAGAAGGTGTCGAATCCGGGCTTCAAGGCAGCTTATCGCATTATCAGTAAGAAAACTGGCAAAGCGGAAGCGGATTATTTGGCTCTTCAGCAAGAGGAGGATATTCAGCGCGGTGAACGAATCAAGCTGTTTGACCCCGTCCATCCGTATATTTTCAAATTTATCGAAAACTATGAAGCGGTCCCTCTGCTTGCTACTATTTTCACGGCAGGCGAGCTAGTTTATGAACGACCTTCCTTGGATGAGATTCGTGCCTATCACGCTGAGCAAATACGAATATTCTGGCCGCAATATCTCCGCAAGCTGAATCCGGAAGGCTATCGCGTGAACTTGAGCGCAGCATTGTGGAAGCTCAAAATGGATTTGATCCACGCACATACGATTATGTAAACAGAGCCAAAAATGGTAAACTAGTAGGAAGCGCACTCTTCCTAGAGCCGTCCTATTCTTATACTCATATTGGAGGTAATTTGTTTATGACATCTCATGCAAATCAAGCATTGACGGAAGGCGTCATCCTCAATAATGGCGTACATATGCCTTGGCTCGGCCTTGGGGTTTACAAAACCCAGGAAGGTCAGGAAGTCATTCAATCTGTGAAAACTGCCCTTGAACTGGGGTATCGCAGCATTGATACAGCGGCCATTTATCGCAATGAAGAAGGTGTTGGACAAGGGTTGCGAGAAAGCGTCGTGCCGCGTGACGATATTTTCGTAACGACGAAGGTGTGGAATGCAGACCAAGGTTATGAATCAACGCTGCAAGCGTTCGATGCCAGCCGGCTGCGGCTTGGTTTGGAAACGATTGATCTGTACTTGGTGCACTGGGCGGTTACCGCCACTTATCGGGAGACTTGGAAAGCCCTCGTTCATTTGCAAAAGGAAGGTTTCGTGCGCGCAATTGGCGTAAGCAACTTCCAAATTCATCATCTGCAGCAAATTATTGAAGATACAGGGGTCATCCCTGCTGTGAATCAAGTGGAATATCATCCACAGCTAGCGCAAAAAGAACTGCTTGCTTATACGCGTGAGCATGGCATTCGGCTGGAAGCTTGGAGTCCGCTGATGCAGGGCAAACTTGATGTGCCAGTGCTGCATCAGCTGGCGGACAAATACGGCAAATCGCCTGCACAAATAGTGCTGCGGTGGGATATCCAACATGGTGTCGTCACCATTCCGAAATCAGTTACGGAGCACCGCATTCGCGAGAACGCCGCTATTTTTGACTTCGAGCTAAGTGCTGAGGACGTAGCTCTTATTGATTCGCTTAATGAGAACAAACGAATTGGCCCTGATCCCGATCACGTAACCTTCTAAGTGAACCCATATTCTCGAACGTACAGAACCTAGCCGCAGGCTAGGTTCTTTTGGAATACTTTTAGAATACTTTTGGAATACTTTTGGAATACTTTTGGAATAATAAAAAGTATAAGTTTTGGGTGGATTTAAGGGGTTCCCCCTTTCGTGATACTAGCAAAATGTGTCATGATCGCAAGTTTGAGGGAACTACAGTCCGCTATAATGCTGAAAACCGCCATATTCCACGCCAAAAGGAACTACGATCCGCTATGTCATCATTTCCCGGTTGGAATCAGCAGGTTCCGCTGAAATAGCGGATCTCAGTTCCCTTTCATGCTACGTTTACCCCAGTTCCCGCCATTTAGCGGATCATAGTTCCTTTTCACACGACGCTCTCTGTCATTGCAAGCCGCTT
Organism: Paenibacillus marchantiophytorum; assembly: GCF_014640555.1. GTDB lineage: Bacteria > Bacillota > Bacilli > Paenibacillales > NBRC-103111 > Paenibacillus_E > Paenibacillus_E marchantiophytorum. The sequence goes on from NZ_BMHE01000002.1 coordinate 16,363, forward strand.
TTATCATTTCAACAAAGCAATCATCTGGAACACTTCGCGATAATCGCCCGGAAGCGTATAATCGGCGACTCTGAGCTGCGAAGAGCCATCCCCATCGAGGAAAAGCCCGTCGACTAACTGTCCGTTCCCTACCTGCTCCAGCACCGCTGTGCGGAATTGCTCACCAGTACAAGGTGTCGGTGAAACGATCAGATAGACGTTATTGTTGTAATCATAGACGATGCCTGAACGCATTCGCTTCTCATCGATGACCGGCATCTCTTCGGATACGGCTTGAGCGGCCCAGCCTTCCGGATTTCGAAGTCCCATGCTGACCCCGCCCTGGGCCCAATAATGATTACGGTCCATGACCTTCAGATCCTTCGCATTTTCAACGACTTGAATGGTAAAGGTTTGCGCCTTCTCATCCCAGACGAGCGTCCCGCGTTTGCGGTCGATATTAAACCAACCAGAGCCGTAGTCCTCGGGTTGTCCTTTGACAGGAAGATCATTAATGACAGCGATACTCAGGAGATAGCCTTCCCAGAAAAAGCCGCCATTGATCCCGTTAATCTTGGTATCGACGACATTCGAAGTAATCGCTTTAAGTCCGATGTTCTCGGGCGGCGTGCGAATGCTATGGATCTTCACACCATTGCTGGCTTGGCTGATGCTATACGCAGAGTATGGCGGATTCGGGGTTGTTTTCACCCAGAGATGGATGCCTATTATAAGGGTCCATATGAAACTAGCAATCATAATAAGGAGGTAAATCAGTAAGTAAGCTGCGGGTCTTTTGGCAAGATGAGTTAATGGCATGAGGGCAACTCCTAATCTCTTGAATCAGCTTATTTCTATTAGTCTATGAATCTTAATATAGAATATTCTATAATAACCAAAAAAACCCTTCCAGCAAGTGAAATATCACTTAGCGGGAGGGTTTTATGCGTATGTAGGAATCGTGTCTTAAAAAATCGGGATTCTGGCTTTGTTGCCATCTTTCGCATATAAAATCGCTTCCGAGCTAAACAAATCAACACGTTCTACGGAATGAACCAAGTTCATCGTTGTGAATTTGTTATAACGAAGAGCGTTGATCAGAGAGGGAATTAATTTGTGGTCCGTTCCAATGAAATTAACAGAAATCGGCTTTTTGTTGAATAAAATATTCATTCTCACTTACAACTCATCTCCTTCAAGAAAATTAATTCAAATGAATTAGATATTAAGAATAGCATCTCCTTTATCTGATGTCCGTCGATTGGCGTTGTCGGAATCACACTACTTTTGTCGTGGGCGCGAGAGGTAATAGCCGTGTTGGCAGGTAGTCAGCTTACCATTATGTTAATGTATTTTTATGTATTCTGACATATGCTAGAATAATGTAAATTGGTGTCGAATTTATAAATTTTTGGGCCTATACTTGAGGTGGCTCGAATGAAGCTTTTTAGCTCATCATCATGGTTTGATCGTTGCCTTCAAAAAAGCGATAAGCAGCTTGAAAGGGATGATTCGGGTCGTTCATCAATCCTCCCCATATTTACACGTAAAGAGCATGATTGACTCTCGGGATATCGCCAAAATCCGATATTGGAATCAGCAGAAGGTATTGAAAGAACTTGAGATTTCGGCATGTTTCGAGAAGCTGGAAAGGGAAATCCGTCACTCAAAGAGATCGTGATTATTATCATGCGCTAAGTAAAAGCTGGCAAGCGTTTAGCGTGGTCAGAGATCAGAATGCCAGATGGATGCTGGAAGCTCAATATGATAAAGCAAAGAATGGCTTGGTTAATCAAGGGAGAGAACGCTTTAAGCATGCGATGGATGTCGTGAATGAATGGAAGGAGCATGAAAAGGAGTGATGCGATACGTTCGCAGCTCCTTTTTTTAATTGTAGCGATCTTACCATCTGCTTGCCACATTCGCCTTGTATAGTGAAGTTGTAAGCAAGACCACTACCAATAACGAAGAGGAGCAAACCAAATGAAAAAATCTTTGATTACGCTAAGTATCATCAGCACTTTGTCTTTAACCATTCTAGGTGGGGCTGTTGTGCTGGCACAAGATCCTCTCCAAGGAAATGCAGCAGATGAGATAACTTCCGTTTCTCCCAAGCCAAATGCAGCGAATGACGGATTGAATTGTGATAAAAATCAAGACGGCCATCCTGCTAACCAACCACGGCTTAAAGCGGGTGAGCGGCCAAAAGGGGAGAAACCCGCTCCTCGGGGAGGTGCGGGAGCAGTGACGCCAAGTGCTCCACCTAGTGACAGCAATTCCGAACAAGCAGCTAACACGGTGGTAATCTCAGGCGGCTTCCAAACAGATCCTCAGGATAAAGGCCGGCCGGTAGTACTTATTGCAGCAGCTTTAGGAGTTCCGACGGAAGTATTCAGAGAGGCATTTAGCGGTGTAACACCTGCTGGCTTGGATAGAGGGCCAACATCTGAGGAAGCTCAGAAAAACAAAGCTGCTCTGCTCAAAGTGCTTGCCCCATACGGCATTACGAATGAACGTTTGGATGAAGTATCCAACTATTATCGCTATAATGGCAGAGGCGGTGGTCTATGGTCGCATACCCAAGCGACTGCAGCGCTAACGGTAACGGATGGCGTAGTGACGGGCATTACGATCACCAACCCAGGTTCAGGGTATTCCTCTAATCCGGTCATTTCGGTGATGGGTCCGAATGGGAAAGTGACGGCAACGGCTGAAGTCGTGTATACGAAGGATTTTAAAACAAATGGCAGTATCTCTTCGATCAAGTTGAATTAATAGATAGGGAGTAAAGTTCATGACATCAAGGTGGATGACTTGAACTTTATTCCTTTCTGGTATGTTAAAATGACTCATAGCGAGAAGCTGCGATGTACCCTTGTTAGGAGGCATGACAATGAAAACCATTATGATTGTAGAAGACGAGCCGGCGATTTCTCGTGTTCTTGCTGCCTATATCAAAAAAGCCGGATATGACTGTGTGGTCATCTCTCGGGGGGATGAGGCTATCAAGCAGTTTGGCGTGATCCAGCCTTCTCTTATTTTACTTGACGTGATGCTGCCTGGAGCGGATGGATGGGAAGTTCTGCGCGAGGTGCGGCGGAGAAACACCTGCCCGGTCATTATGCTCACGGCCAAAGGCGATATCGGTGATCGCCTCATGGGATTGAACAATGGGGCTGATGATTATATAGCGAAGCCGTTTGAACCGGAAGAAGTCGTAGCTAGAATTCACGCCGTTCTGCGCAGACCTTCACAAGCTTTCGCGACAGATGATCAGAAGCATTACGGGAGTCTGCGGATTGATTTCAAGTCGCGGTCTGTTTACCTGAATGGTGCAACTTTGTCATTTACCCCTAAGGATTTAGCGTTATTGCTATTTCTCGCGGAGCATCCGAATCAACTATTCTCACGCGAGCAGCTAATCGAACGGGTATGGGGCATCGACTACGATGGCAGCGACCGCGCCGTGGATCATGCGATCAAACGGTTGCGGCAGGCACTGCTTCACCTGCCGCCAGAAGAAGGCGAGATTCGAACTTTGCGCGGAACGGGGTACCAATTTTATGCCAACCCAAGCACCTAAGCGCAGCTCCTTGCTCCGCTATTGGACTTTACGCTATGTGCTCACACTATGCATAGGTTTGTTTCTCATAGGCTTAGCCTCCATTATCTGGCTGCAGCAGCGAGCATTGACAGACCGATTGCAGCAAATCGAGAGCTTTTCGGTGGAAGCGGCCGCTTATATTACCAAGGATGCGAATCGGATTGTCATACCAGCGGAATTTTATAAATGGATTGATCAAAATCAGCGCAAATATCGGCTTCCTGGGCAGTTCGGTCTCACTGTCTATACGCAAGCAGGTCAAGTTTTGTATGAACAAGCTGCGCCGCAAGGATCATCAAGCGAATATAAGATTGCCGCTCCAATTCACGGTTCTCACTCACAGATTGGATCGATCGTCATTTCATATAGTAAGAAAGAATTGACTGATATCAGTCAAGAATTTGGTTTAATTACTTCACTTCTAATCTTAGCTGGTCTCATGGGCTGGCTGATCATTTATTTGATGCTGCGCAGATTAACCAAGCCAATCTATGAAGTGGTGCATGCCCTCAAACAAATCCAGACGGGGAATTATACCCTCATGCTGCAGGAAAATGCCAAGGAGCAGGAGATTTATGATCTGCTTTATTACTTCAATGCGACGGCAGCAAGATTGGAACAACTGGAGCAGCTGCGCACAGAACTGTTGGCTGGTGTGACCCATGAGCTCAAAACGCCTGTGACTTCAATCCGTGGTTTGCTGCGCGCGATCAAAGACCAGGTTGTCAGCGGCAATGAGGCTGATGAATTTCTCGATATTTCGCTGGAGGAAACAAAGCGGCTTGAGCGGATGGTGGCTGATTTGCTTGATTTCAATGCTTTTGCATCGGGACATGTGCGTATGCAATCAGAAGCACTTGATTTGGGTAAACTGCTGGGAGAAATCGTCTATCAATGGAGTTTAATCCACACAGAAGATGATGTGGAGGTTCGAACGGATATTGCGGATGGACGACAGATGGTCGTTGGTGACCCTGTTCGTATTCAGCAAATTATTGTCAATCTCCTTAACAACAGTCAGCAAGCAGCGGATGGGCATTGTTTGATAACGGTCCGTTTAATCGAATACTCGAGCACGATGTACGAAGTTCTTGTCTGTGATAACGGAACAGGTATTCCGGCGGAGGAGCAGATCAATATTTATGAGCGGTATTTCCGGGGGACGAACAAAAAGTTAGCCGTACGGGGGCTGGGATTAGGCTTGACGTTGAGCCGAATGCTGGCTGCTGCGCTTGGAGGTACGTTGGTGCTGAAGGAAAGTTCCCCGCAGGGGACGACTTTTCAGCTTTTGCTGCCTCGGGGGACGGGAGTGATGTGAAACAACTGTTATTATTTTGGTAATACTGATCTTAAACATGTTACACTTGTTAAAGTCATATATGAATGATCAGAAGGAGGCTGAACATCGTGTCAAATCCGGACGAGAAGAAAATCCATACTTATCAAGACTGGCAAACATGGGATGGAGCATGGGAGTTAATCAATGGCAAACCCTATAATATGTCGCCGGCTCCAACCTCACTACATCAATTTATTGTTGGGGAACTTCATTTTGCTTTGCGGACATTTTTTCAGAATCAGAGCTGCTACGTGTTCGTGGCTCCATTTGATATATTTTTTAGCGAAAACGAAGATTACGAGTCGCCAGATCATGTTACACAGCCTGATCTCTCGGTTGTTTGCTCCAAGGATCAGATCAACAAAAATGGTTGTCTAGGTGCTCCGACGTTAATTATTGAAGTACTTTCCCCATCCACTGCGCTGAAGGACTTTAATGAAAAGTTCAATTTATATCAGAAGTATGGGGTACAGGAATATTGGATTGTTGACCCAGGAAACCGAACGGTTCACGTATATTCTCTGCAGGATGGAAGTTTTCAGATTCGTCAACTGTATACAGAGCAAGAAACCATTCATTCCAACGTCTTCAAAGAATTACATGTGCCGATGACCCATTTATTTACATTATAATTAACGCATATAAGCCGAAATAGATGCCGAAAAACCTCCAAAATCACGATGCTCGTGAAATCGGAGGCTCTAGCCAATTACAAAAACCGACGATGATGCTTTTTCCCGTCAAAGCTGAATAAAACCGGCTTATCTTCCACGACGGTATGCATATGAATGGTTTTACCCCAGAGTTTGTAAATATACGGCAAGGTTCTCTCCACGTATTTAAGATCCAATTCCACACCTTCGAAAGCGTGCTTCAAATACAGTTCGCCGCTGCGCTGATAATCCCCGTCCTCCACGACGATGTAGGGGAAACCGCCATTCACTCGGGAATAGATTAGCTGATCCCGCGTATTTTCCCATGTTTTATCCGTGATCTTCCATTCTGGCCCTTTCTTCTCAAACACATACAGATCCAATTCTTCCACCAATGGTTTGTTCAAATAATTGCGGATAAAAGAGGTATCGGATTCGTATTCGCGGACTTCGAACATTTTGGCCCGGCCTTCACCGGGCTTGCGGCCCTGAATGCGGATTTCATCCGGCGTCGGATGATCCCAATGCTTTTCGATATCTTCGAAAATTTTCAGTCCGAGATAATACGGGTTCAGGCTATGCCGCGAAGGCACAACTACGGAAGAGTTGAGCTTGGAGTACTCGATCGTCTCTTCCTCGGTTAAATCCAGTTCCCGCAGGATGCGTTGATGCCAGTACGAAGCCCAGCCTTCGTTCATGATTTTGGTTTCGAGCTGCGGCCAGAAATAGAGCATTTCATCTCGCAGCATGGTCAGAATATCGCGCTGCCAATTTTCCATGTAGGGCGCATTCTCCTCGATGAAGAGCAAAATATCTTTCTCCGGTTGAGGCGGGAAGCGCCGGTTCTCTTCTTTATCCTGCGGCGGAGCGGGCTTATTCTTGGTGTCGAGCCCCCAAAGATCTTCGTAGCCGTAGGTCGCTTCAGTAGGGATATTAGGCATAGAAGCTTTATGAATCTCTTGGCGTTTGCGCGTTTGCCCGTACGTTAAAGTGAGGACAGGATCGATATGCTCCTGGATGGCGAGAACGGCGTCAATGAACTGTTCGACTTCGTCGATGCCATGTTCAATTTCATATAGGCGAATCCGTTCAGCCGTGGCGGACATGCTCTCGACCATGTTGCGGTTCGTTTTGGAGAAGCGGACATTATTTTTGAAGAAATCGCAGTGGGCCAGTACATGCGCCACAATCAGCTTATTTTGAATAAGCGAATTACCGTCTAATAGAAAGGCATAACAGGGGTCCGAGTTAATGACGAGCTCATAGATTTTGCTCAGCCCCAGGTCATATTGCGTCTTCATCCGGTGAAAATTTTTCCCGAAGCTCCAATGGCTGTAGCGTGTGGGCATCCCGTAGGCCCCAAATGTATAAATGATTTCCGCAGGACAGATCTCATAACGCATGGGAAAATAGTCCAGCCCAAAGCCTTTGGCAATCTCTGTAATCTCATCAATGGCATATTCAAGCTGCTGAATTTCGGATTTACTCACTGAACAGCCACCCCCTCCTGCTTGGTAAAAAAGGTTTTCAAGGCTTTGTACACTTCGCCTTTCTCGCGGATCACGTAATGAAGAAATTTGGGGTCGTGTATATGCCTAAAAGCAGACATCAGGGTACTGCTGCGGTTATATTGATTGACCTCGCCATAGCCGAACATGTTGCAGCGCTCCATTAATTGCGTAATCAGCTTGACGCAGCGCTCGTTATCCGATGTCAAATTATCGCCATCCGAGAAATGGAACGGATAGATATTAAACTGCGAGGGCGGATAACGCTTATCGATAATATCGATTGCCGTTTGATAGGCTGAAGAGCAGATCGTACCGCCGCTTTCACCTTTGGTGAAAAATTCTTCCTCTGTGACTTCTTTCGCCTCTGTATGATGAGCAATGAACACGATTTCCACATTCTCGTACTTCGTACGCAGGAAGCGCGTCATCCAGAAGAAGAAGCTGCGGGCTATGTATTTCTCAAAAGAGCCCATGGACCCAGAGGTATCCATCATGGCAATAATTAACGCATTTGAGTGTGGCTTCTCCACTTCATCCCAAGTCTTAAAACGCAAATCATCCGGACTAATATGATGAATGCCAGGCGAATTGGAACGCGAGTTTCTGCGCAGATTTTCGATGATCGTCCGTTTCTTATCGATGTTGGACATAATGCCCTTTTTACGAATATCGTTGAAAATCACTTCGGTCGTCGTCATGTTGCGCTTCTCTTTTTTCTGCAAATTGGGCAATTCCAGCTCGGAGAACAGCATCGCCTGCAGCTCTTCCATGCTAACTTCCGCTTCGTAATAGTCTTCGCCGGCTTGATCTCCTGCGCCTTCACCTTTCCCAGGGCCTTGCGCCGGCTGCGGATCTGTGCCGAGTACATCGCCCACCTGCGAATCGCCATCTCCCTGTCCGACATGCTTGCCTTTGTTGAAATTGTAGCGGAAGCGATATTCATCGAGACTCTTGATTGGCACTTTCACGACTTGTTTGCCATTGGACATAACGATACTCTCATCCGTGACGAGATCGGGAAGGTTTTGTTTAATGGCTTCTTTGACTTTCTCTTGGTGCCTTGTTTGATCTTGGTATCCTTTACGGTGCAGTGACCAATCCTCTTTGGATACGACAAATAAGGGTTCTGTCATGGGGTCCCTCCTTGGGGTTGATCCTAGAAATGATATCGCAAGCTGGACGCTGAAACAGACTTCGTCGGGAATAAAGCTTGTTACTAAATATATTCAAGTATGCGGGGGATATGTGATATAGGAAGGGAATTTCTCGTCAGAATAAAAGGGGGGGAGGCGGTTGCGTCAGTCTCATTGGAAAACAATCAAAAGGAACCCTATTCGAGCAAACCCATGGTGTATTCAACTTCGACTTTTCATCTCATTGTGTTAAAATAAGGAACAAATTGTAGAGAGCGAGGAACTTTTCATGAAAGTGCCTGAACAGGATCATCGCTATAATTTTCAAGATCTGCTGGAGTGGGAAGGCAGATGGGAGTTAATTAATGGAGTACCATTTAGTATGCCGCCGGCACCCTCTACGACACATCAACGGATCTTAAGAAGTATGTTTCTTGAGCTTCACACATTCCTGCAAGGTTCATCATGTGAGGTTTTTATCGCTCCGTTTGACGTGAGATTAAGTGAAACAGAAGAATACGATAATCCCGATACGGTCTGTCAGCCAGATCTATCCGTTATCTGTAATCCAACTCAGATAGATGACAAAGGAGGCAAAGGCGCTCCCAAGCTCATTGTTGAAATATTATCTCCATCTACTGCGATTAAAGATAGAAACCAAAAATTTAAAACATATGAGAAATTTGGTGTTCTGGAATACTGGATTGTTGACCCTGCTCATCAAACAGTTGAGGTTTATGGATTGGAACAAGGTTTATTTCAAAAGCGTGATGTTTTTGGAAAAGAAGACAAATTGCGTTCATTTGCTTTTTCAGCGTGTGTTGTTAATTTGGGATGTATATTCCAATAGTGGAATGGTGTTAACGATGAGGAGAGGCCCTGCTATCCGATGGTGGGACTTTTACTAGAGATAATTGAACAAACACAAGTCCCGGCTTTGGATGAAGCGAAAAATTGGTGGTGATAATATGATTAATTAAATTTCAAAAAAGTCTGCCTCTAACCTCCTGCCATTACGCATTGGAGGATCGGGCAGACTTTTTTTGAATAATAGAAATTGTAAGTTTTGCGTGGATTTAAGGGATTCTCCCTTTTTAGTTTAGCATGGCAAAAAGATGCGTCCCGTAGTGCTGAAAGAAATCCAAAAATTTCGAGACTGTGGAGACCCCAAAAAAGGGTTTAAGTTGCTCGCATGTGAAGGGTGCCACGATCTTAAGGTGATGCCCTATCGGTGCAAGGGATGTTTCTGCACGACGTGTTCATGCGGAGAAACGGAAGAGTAGAGCCGGATCTTGTCTGAGGACGTATGTCGAGTCAACCATCGACAGGTTATCTTGACCATCGACGAAGGTCTAAGAAACATGTTTTTGGGTTGGGGGGAAGTGAAGCTTGCCCAGAGTTTAAATGTTGGAGATTGACCCCAGTCTCCAGGCTTGGGTTGTAGGTCACCCCATCACGATGGAGTGGTTTGATGCGATGTGATGATGATGCGATGAGATGAGATGAAATGATGATGAGACGAGATGCGATGAGATGAAATGAAAACAAGGTAGCTGTGAACGTACTTATTTGTTCGAATTGCTGCTGATTTGGAGGTATAAACAAGCTATTTGGCAGAATGAGATCCTCTAGCTTTGCTATCGCTTGGAGATAAGGGAACGTCAAGCCGCGATACTAGCAAAATGTGTCATGATAGCGAGTTAGAGGAACTACAGTACGTTATAATTCTGAAAACCGCCATATTCCACGCCAGAGGGAACTACGATCCGCTAATGCACCATTTACCGGTTGGAATCAGCAGTTCCGCTTAAATAGCGGATCTCAGTTCCCTTTCATGATACGTTTACCCCAGTTCCTGCCATTTAGCGGATCATAGTTCCTTTTCACACGACGCTCTCTGTTATTGCAAAGCCCAAAGGGAACTAGGATCTGCTAATATTGGTAAAATGCTCCTATAAGGGCAAAGCGCGGATCGAGGAGCCCTTATGTGTTGGAAAACGGAGTTTGGAAGCAAAAAACAGTGAAATAGAGGAACGACGTTCCGCGCGCACGGCGAAAGAGGTGGTTTTGGTTGAAATAGAGGATCTACGATCCGCCTCGTGTTTATGTGAGGAAATCGAATGAATCACTTGACTATGTTCGCAGCAGTTGCTCTGTTTTGGGCTTGGAACGACTTCCCATAATGCTCCAAACCCATCTGCCATTGATATTTTGCTATAATAGGCATATATTCTCAAACAGGAGCAGTTGGATATGGAACTCATTTCGAAAATACGATCGCATTTACAAGCTATAAAGAACAAGAAAGTATCTCTTGAAGAATTAGAAGCAATAGCTCAGCCATGTACCTATGAAGAATTTTCTAGGACGGTACTCGAGCTTGAAACTGCGGGGATTCTCCAGATGGTTCAGCGTTCTGGGAGGACGATTAAGCCGCCATTTCTTGCCTATCAATATAGCGTGCAGAAGAATCATGTCATGCAAGATACGCATAAGGACATCCATCGAGCCAATTTGCAGCTGCATCCCGTCATAAACCTCGATGCCTACTATTCATTGAAAGCCAGTATTTGGGAGAAAGACAGGCCTTTTATTGAACGAATTGATGCTTACTTGAAGAAGAATATGCTCCCCAGCACTCCCGCGCCGGAACCTGAGCGAAGCTTTGAGCTTGTTGCTGATGAGAAATGGATAACGGAGAAGCAAGGGAAAGAGCTGCTAACCCGAATCGGTTTGTGGGACAAGTTGCTAATTCTTCCTGTGGATGATCCCTTGATGTTTGCTGTGAATCCATATGGCCTAGCAGGTGCCGTTCATAAGCATCTTATTGTTGAAAATAAAACGACCTATCAAGCGCTGCTGCAAGTCTTGCCGGATGTTCCGTTCGCGACGCTAATTTTCGGGGGCGGCTATCGGGTAACGAAAAGCATTGAGCTGCTGCCGATGCAGCTTCCGCTTAGGGACGCTGCCCATACGTTCTACTATTTTGGCGATATCGATAAAGAAGGAATCCACATTTGGCATCTACTCAATGAGCGTATTCTTGCTCTTTTTGGCCAGCCAGCTAATCTAACTCTTCCCTTTTACAGGGCATGTCTGAGCAGGAAGTCATCTTCCGGTAAAGAAAACCAACGGGAAAGCGAGCAGGCTTTGCAAGCATTTTTGTCTCATTTTACAGAGGAGGAACGAATGATAATCAACCGTAGTTTGGCAGCGGGGGGTTATTTCCCCCAAGAAATATTATCTACACACGAGCTTTGTACGATTTGGAGGCACACCGCATGGATGACATAGAAATTGGTCAGGTTATTTCCGGGTTTCGGGAACGTATGACCAAGCTGGCACTTTTTGATCCGCTTTATGAGCTGCAGCGAAAGCGCCAAACGGATCGACAAAACAAACCGATCGATTTCATGGAACTCGGATTGTTAACGCTGCTTTACTTCTTCGAGCAGAAGTTGATGCGCAATAACAAGGCGGGTGTCAAAGACTTAGCCGAGTTTCTTCGGAAGGTGACGGGAATTTTCATCGATTTGGACGATGTCGGATTCGAAGATCTGGCTAGGCAGATTACGCAGGTGTTTCGTCCGACGACAGGGAAGAAGCGGGATTTTACCTTTATGAATTGGGAATCTGGCCAGACAGAACATATTTATATATCGATTCTGAAAGCGAATGCCTTCGATTTAAAATCGAATACGCAGTACTACACGCTCGACGAGGATGGGTTGGAGCTTATTTTTGCGACCAAGGAATTTTATACAGAATTTCAATTGTCGATTCATCAGCTGGTGCTGCGCAAGCAGTTGGAAAAAGGCGAATTTGAAGGCGCTTTGCGGCAAATTAATGAGATGCGGATCGATGTGGAAGCGTTGCAGGACAGGATGGTCAAGCTGGAGCATGAGCTGAAAAGGAATATCGTATCGGAAGAAACATTCGGACGGTATAAAGGTTTGCTGGAAGATATTTATTTACGCTTGCAGATGGAGAATGAAGAGTTCGAAGAACTGCGGCAATTTGTGAAGGAGACGAAGGATCGCGTTCAGGCGCAGACGGTTAGGCAAGCTGATCAGCGGCCTTATGAGTTGATTCTTCGCATTTCCAATGAACTGGAGAAGGTGCATGGCGAACATTCGGTGCTTTTTCATCAGAGTATGGTGCTGAAATCCCATGCTCTGGGCGCAGCGCAAGAATCGTTGTATTATACGGGGCTGGATTCCTTTAATTTTGATCAGGATATTGCTTCCCTTATTTTTAGTACGCCGCTGCCATTGGAAACGATGAAAGGTGTGCTGGCCCCGTTCCTGCCGATTCAAGAGACGAAGATGTGGTCCCTTTTGACCGTGTGGGCGGAGCAGAATATGCTCGAAGACGGCAGCGGACAGGAGCGGGATGACAAGTTCCTGGAGCTTGGCGGAGACAGTGAGGAATATCGCTATCAGACGATGCAGAAAAAACTGTACATGCTGCTGATGGGGCTGCTGCTGCAAAGGATGGAAGAGCAGAATCAAGTCGAGCTGCACTCGTTTATTCAGCTTTTGCAGTCAAGTGAGCATGCAAATCTGCTGGGCGAGAGAGCTTTCTATGACTTTTGGATTTATTTGCATCAAAGGAGTCCCCTTCAGGCGGACGATAGGGATAAGCAGCAAAATGAAGAGCAGGGGACTATGCTGGAAGACATGTATATGCTTCTGGGCAGCCGCTGTTTGGTAGTTACGGAACGAAAAGAAATGATGAAAATAAACGACAGATTTAGCATACAGAATATGTTGATTTCGTGGGGAGAACAGGATGACAACCGGACTTGAGAATGGAACAGTAATGAGAGCTTTTCGCATCTATGCCCTGCTCGCTCGCGATAACGCGGTCGGCAAAGAATGGCTCCAGGAATACATGGCGGACGACGTAGTACGTGGACTTGTGGATCAATTCGCGCGAGAAGTGGATTGCGTAACGATCATTGCCGGCGAACAGCTGTATATGATACCGGAGACGCGGCTATCGCCTTTTCATCTGAACAACGAAGTGATTAAGCGCACCTATCTGCGGGCGAATGCCGTGAATGCAGATCTTTATCTGATGTATGTCAGCATTATTGTGTTGATTGGCGCCTTTTATGACAGCTATCAAACGATGGAGCCTACGAGAAGTTTCATTGGGATTGAAGAGTGGACAGCGCTTGTGAATGAGCGAATTGCCTTATTGAAGACGCATCCTGAAGCCGAATTGAGAGAGATGGAACAGGAATTTTCCTATAATTGGACGGCTTTAATTGAAAAATGGAGCGCCATGGACGATATCAAGGAGACAGCCGCGAGACAAAGCGGGAATACAATTAGCCGGGTAAGCTTTATGGACTCTGTCCGCAAGTTTCTGGTCGCGCAAGAGCTGGTCATTGATATAGGCAACCAGGAAATTGCTTTGACGGAGAAAGCCAAAGTGGTTGTGCAGCGTTATTTCATGGAGTTGGAGTACAATCGCGGTATTTTGGAGTTTTTATATCAAAACGATACGCCTGAGGGGGAGGGAAGCGATCATGCCAGCGATCTCTAAAATACGTTTTACGAATGTGGTCTATGAGGATGGAAATAAGCGCTACAACGATGAATTGTTTCATTTCGATGGGCATAATGGCGCGATTCTACTCGAAAATGGCGGAGGCAAGACGGTTTTCATCCAGTCTGCCATTCAAGCCATTCTTCCGCACGCAGAGCTTGCGGGACGCAAAATGAAGGATACGTTAAGTCTGGAGAACGGTCCTGCGCATATCGCAATCGAGTGGATTTTGAGCGAACGGCCAAGGCGCTATGTGGCAACTTGCGTCAGCTTGTTTCTGACAGCAACGGGGATAGACTCCTACCGTTATGTCTATGATTATCCAGAACTCGATCCGGATGCCATTGATCGGATTCCTTTTGTGAAGGAGAGTGCGGGCAGTCTTCGATCAGCCGATAAAGGTGAAATTCATGATTATTACCACCAGATGGCGTCGAAAAGAATGAACGCGAACATGCCGTCCACGCTGAAGGAATACAAGAAAATATTAGAGAACGATTACCACATTATCGCCTCTGAATGGGAGCGCATTGCCAAGATCAATAGCTCTGAGGGCGGCGTTGAGAGCTTTTTTGATGAGTGTAAAACGACGAGCCAATTGTTCGATCGGCTGTTGATCCCAACGGTCGAAGATGCGATGGCTGGATACGAGCAGGGTGAGTTCGCTAATAATTTTGAAATGCATAGAGACAGTTTCAAGAAATATAAAGAATTAAAAGAAAAAATCGAAGAAAATAAAAAAATCCTCGTCGAGCTGGATGGGTATGTGCTTCATTATGCCAAAATGGATACCAAGCAGTTAGCCTATGCAGCCGCTCAAGCTGAAACGAAGGCCTATTGGCTGCTTGTGAATGAGCAGAAGAAGGAGGAAAGCGCCAAGCTATCGCAATGGCATACTCAGATGTCAGAATGCGACCAGCAACTGCAGGTGTTGGCTGGGAAGAAGGAATCGCTTCATATTGCGAAGCAAAAGCAGGAGCTATCGGCTTTGGAAACCAAGCTCAGATTGGTTGAGGAAGACGTTGAGCGCAAAGAAGATTCGGTGCGAAGTGCTAAACAGCACTACTATTCTTTGCGCTTGGCAGATTATAGGCAGCAGTGGACTTCTGCCGAGGAACGAATGAACTATTCACAGCGTGAATTGGATCGATTCGGCAAGACGGAGGAAGAGGCTGATCTCAGAGAAGCATGGCTCAATAATGGCGGGCAAATTCGCCATATTTACAGCAAGTTGGAGCAAGAGTGGCAGGCTGAAGAGGAGAAACTGAGTCAGGAATTAGCGGCTTGCCAGAATAGGACCTATTTAGAAGAAACAATGCTGAGAGAGCTGTCAAGCGAACTGGAAGAAATAAATAAGCAGTTAATTGAACATAGATCTATCGTGCTCGCTCGCGAGAAAGATAAAGAGGCGCTAAGAGCCAATGTTTTGGCCAATCCGGCCGTTGAAAGCATGGAAGGCAGTATGACAGACTGGATTCAGCGATATCAGAAGTTGGATGACTGCAATGTGCTGCTTGTACAGAAGAACAAGGATTTGATACTCGGTAAAGAACAAAGTGATCGAGAACTGGAAACCGTAAGTGAAAGTCTCAAGATCGCCTATGTGGAACGTGCCAGTTCAGAGCAAAATCTCGAAGCGTTTAAAAAAGAGCAACAATCCATGTTGGCCGAAATTGCTGCGTACAAGTCCTCATGGGGAAGACTCTCCTCTGTGTATGAGAAGCAGAGTTCGATTGAAGAGCGGCTTAGAGAGGATACGGAAAAGCAGCAGTTGGAGAAGGAAGCTTACTTATTGAAGGAGCGCCTAGCTTTCCGTTATATCGATGATTACAGCCATCAGGATACATTTTTTGCCGATGTCTATGTGGCAGGTTTGGTGGACAAGTGGAGAAATCAGTTTAAGTTATTGGAGACGGGCATTCAATATTTGCAAGGCTTGGAGCTGTCCGATCGGGCAATGACACATCCGCTATGGTCTGTGACGCTAATTACGACCGAAGTTGAGGTTGGGTTAGTCACGAGTAAGCTGCGGCAGTATGCAGAAGATATGCAGTTTCCCATTCAGGTGATCTCTTCACAGGAAGCAGCGCGTTTGGTCAATAGTGATACACCGGCAGCAGTGGATGATAGCGCTTGGGTTGAACCGCAGCATTGGCATGATAATGCGGATGAGGCGGAATTCGGGAGCTGGAAGCAAACGATATCGCACAAAGGGGAAGAAGTTCGAACAGCACGAAAAGAAAAGGAACGCGATTTGCAGCGCACCTCCGATCTTCAATCTTCTTTTGACCGATTCGTGATGCTATACCCGCTTGAAGTCGTTCAAGAGATGGAAAGGCGAGTGGGACTTAAACGCGAGCGTGTGCGGGAGTTAGAAAACCAAGGGGATGATATCCAGAAATCCATTCGCCAGGTAGAACAAACGATTCAGCAGCATAACTCCGTCATGGACGAGCAAAAAGGTGAGATGGTTCAGCTCCAGCAGTGGATTGAAAAAGGGCGGAAGTATGCCGAACTGGGGAAAGAAATCGAAACTTTGAACGGGGCTATCGACCAGCTTGTTGAGCAGTCCGACTTACACCAAAGCAAGTGGGAGAGCAGACAGCGCTCTTTGGAGCAAGTGAAGCTGCAAAGCGATGACGTGAAAAATAGAACGAACTACTTGAGAACCGAGAAAGCGAGTCAGCAAAGTCAAGAACTCTATATCGAACTGGCGGATGTGCAGCCGATTGAAGCGAATCAAAGCTTGGATTGGTTGAAAACAGAAAGAAAAGATTTGCATCTCAAGCTAAATCATATCTCCCAAGGGCGCCAGCAGCTTGAAGCCGCTTGGAGTCATGCGAAGTCCAGCAAAACAACGCTGGAGAAGGAGATGAACAAGCTCCGGTTGGAGCAAGCAGATTTGAATTTGAATGAGGAACTTGCCTTCTCCGTGACAGGCGAAGAACAGATGTCGCAGCTGTTATCGGAGCTCAAAGAACGCGAATCGCGGTTGATTCGTGATAAGGAAGAATTCGTGCGTGTAGAGAAACAATTCGATGCGCTGGCGACGAGGATTAAACTTCTGATTGAGCAGTATAGCGCTGCGCATTCAGGCGGGCTGCCGCTAACCTTCACGGAGTCGCTGAGCGTAGTGGATGAGCAAGTCCACAGTGAGAATACACGTCTGCAACAGCAGAAAATTGGCTTGCAGCAGCAGCATGCGCAAATCCAGGCTCAACTAGGTAAAATCGAAGAGGTTATCCAATATTTGAATCAGTACAAAATCATGCATGGGTTTGAAAATCCGCTCATTCAGGCAGCCTTTATCACTCAGGAGCAGAAGGCGGAGTTCCCGTACGACAGAATGAAAATGGTTGGAAAGTCGGTGACTTTACTCTCCGCTGTTAGGAAAGAACTGGAGGCAGAAGAGTCATTGGTGAAAAAGGCGAGACTGCACTTTATTGATTTTTGTCGGAAACAAATCAAGGATGTCAAGATGAGAGATATGGCCGAGCAAGGTGTTGAGAAAAAAGATAATTACCAAGAGCTGACGCAATTTCAGCAGAAAATGCACAGCCGAATCGAACGCGTCAATCATGTCGCTGAAGAGACGATGCGCACCCATAACCAGCAGCTCGAACAGTATATCATTCATGTGCACAGCCATATCAAACTGATTGCTTCGGAACTTCGAGATATCCCTAATAAAACGAGAGTCAAGGTTGAGGACCAGTGGAAGCACATCTACTCGTTCCAGATTCCTGAATGGGATGAGCTGGAGGCGAAGGACCATCTGCGCAAGCATCTGGAATGGATTTTGGCCGAACTGGAGAAAGGTCACTATCGCGATGACAGCGGGCAGGAAGTGAAATCGACGGTTCGGAAAGAGATCGAAAAATGGCTGGATACGAAGCAGCTTTTGCATATTGTTTTGCAAGATCGCCCCATGAAAGTATCGTGCCGCAAAGTAACTAATGAGAATAACGTAACGAAAGCTTCGTTCTCTTGGGAACAGTCTAATAACTGGTCAGGCGGAGAGAAATGGAGCAAGAATATGACCTTATTCTTGGGTCTGCTCAACTATGTCGCAGAAAAACGTCAGCATATTCAAGCGAATATGAAGCGACATCGCACCGTTATCTTGGATAATCCGTTCGGGAAAGCTTCCAGTGATCATGTCCTCAGTCCTGTCTTTTTTATTGCTGAGCAGCTTGGCTTTCAAATCATCGCGCTAACCGCACATGCGGAAGGAAAGTTCTTGAAAGATTATTTCCCAGTCGTCTTTAGCTGCAGGCTTAGACAAGCTGCCAATGGCAGCAAGCTGGTCATGACCAAAGAAAAGGAAATCAATCAGGCGTATTTCCGCGATCACGCGCCGATTGCTTTGGAACGGCTAGGGAACTTGAAGCAGATGGAATTGTTCATTTAATAGTTGCTGGCAACAAAGCGAAACAGGCTTTGTTGCCAGCAATTTTTTATATTATAAAATAGTAATGATAATCATTATCACCTATGCTATAATGTCAAAGGAATCAACGCATAGCGGAAGGAGATTTTGTTCATGAGTTTACCAACGGGAGTAACCGATACTCCACGTCCCAAGCTGCGAAGTCGGCCGCTTGTAGCTACGATTATTTTGTTTGGCGGCTTAGCGGCTTTGCTGCTTGGACTTGCCGTATCTGTTTCGGTAGGAGCTGCAGATATCAAACTGTCTACAGTGTGGAATGCGGTGTTTCACTTTAATCCTGAATTAACGCAACATCAGATTATTCAGGAATTGCGGATGCCGCGTGCCTTGGCTGGAGCGCTTGTTGGCATTGGTTTTGCCATTTCCGGGGCGATTATGCAAGGGATGACGCGCAATCCGCTCGCAGACCCTGGCTTGTTGGGGATCAATGCGGGATCTGGCTTTGTTCTCGCCTTCTGCTTTGCCTTTTACCCAGGATTGCCCTTTCACTACTTAATTTTATTCTCCTTTATTGGCGCTGCCGTCGGTACAGGACTTGTATATGGAATCAGCTCTATTTCCAAAAGCGGCCTGACGCCAGTGCGCTTGGCATTAGCCGGCGCCGCAGTTAGCGCGCTGCTCCTCGCACTTAGTGAAGGTATAGCGATCTATTTTCATATCTCGCAGGATTTGGCGTTCTGGTATGCCGGAGGCGTAGCAGGAACGAAGTGGATGCAAATCAATATTATCTGGCCATGGATTCTCGGCGGTGTGATCGGGGCTATTGTGATTGCGCGTTCGATAACCGTGTTAAGCCTTGGTGATGAAATCGCTGCTAGCTTAGGGCAGCGTACGAAGTGGGTGAAATTAGCGGGCATGCTGCTATCGCTTGTGCTTGCTGGCGCATCTGTTTCCGCAGTAGGCGCTGTCGGTTTCGTTGGCTTGGTAATTCCGCATATAGCGCGTTCGCTGGTAGGTGTCGATTATCGCTGGATTATCCCCTGCTCGGCTGTTCTCGGAGCCCTGCTCATGGTGCTAGCCGATATTGGTGCCCGAATGATCAATCCACCATTTGAAACTCCGATCGGCGCTTTGATTGCGTTGATTGGCGTGCCATTTTTCCTTTATTTGGCGCGTAAGGAAAGGAGGGAGCTATAATGTCCTCTCTTGTCAGTGTCTCCACCCGCAAACGCGCGGTGAGGGCGTATACGATGATCAGTCTTTTGTTAGCAGCAATTATCGTTGCTTTTATTCTTAGTATGAATACAGGGTATATTCGGTTATCGCCAAGCGATGTTATACATACCTTATTTGGTCAGGGCACGAATAAACAGGAGCTGATTCTCTTTGAATTCCGCTTGCCGCGCATTATTATTTCCGTACTGGTAGGTGCCGGTCTGGCTTTATCCGGAGCCATTCTTCAGGGGCTTTCACGCAACGCGTTGGCTGACCCCGGGATTCTGGGAATCAATGCTGGAGCAGGACTTGCTGTTGTTTTGTTTATTTCGTTCTATCCTACGAATATGGCTGCGCCCGTTTTTATGATGCCATTGCTGGCTATGTTAGGAGCAGGAATTGCTGCTGCAATTATTTATAGTCTCTCCTATAAAAAGGGCGTTGGCATATCGCCAACCCGGCTAATTCTCGTCGGTATCGCCGTTGCCGCAGGCATTAGCGCGGCGATGATTGTTCTTACGATTCGGATGAATCCGCAAAACTACCAGTTCGTAGCCGTATGGCTTGCTGGAAGCATTTGGGGGACGAACTGGAAGTTTGTGATGGCCTTGCTGCCTTGGCTGATCCTCTTTATCCCATTCGTCATGTATAAAGCCAAAACGCTAAACGTGCTCCAGTTGGGCGATCAAGTTGCGAGCGGACTCGGCACTCCGATCGAAAAAGAGAGATTGAGCTTGCTTGTCGCAGCGGTTGCTCTAGCGGGAGCTTGTGTCGCGGTAGGGGGAGGCATTGGCTTCGTCGGCTTGATCGGTCCTCACCTTGCCAAACAGTTGGTTGGCCCCAAGAATCAATTCTTGCTGCCGGCCTCGATGCTGGCAGGCGGACTGCTGCTCATCGTAGCAGATACCCTTGCGCGTTGGATTCTGCAGCCGACGGAGATTCCGACGGGTATCGTTGTTGCTGTTATTGGTGCTCCTTATTTCTTATACTTACTTGCGAAATCCAAAGCATAATAGGAAGCAGCTTCGAACTTAGCCTAGATAGGAGGTTTGCAAATGAGTACAGATATACAGGCATACATAGCTGAACAATTTGGCGTTACGACAGAACTTCATCCTGAGCCGCTGTTTACCATAGCGGGCAGTCTCCTTTCAACGGAGATTGGCATGCAGGAAGTGCTGCGTGCGTATACCCCGCTGATGAAGGCGCTTGAGCCAGCGGCAGCCGGAACTTATTTTATCGGCAGACTTGGCGCTTTGAACGGCGCTATGCAGTACATGGTGTCTCATGATACGCTGCTCGATTTGTCGCCGGAGCTATGGACGCTGCAAATCTTCCAACATGACAAGGGATATATTGAATTTAGATTTGTGCTAAGCGAAATTCGACTGCTTGCAGGACCATCGGAGGGACAGCGCAGCGCATGGCGCGAGGAAAGGTTGACCCAATGGTACGATACGCATATCAGGCCCATTATTGAAGCGACCTCGGTTGCTGCGGTAATCGATATTACGCACCTATGGAAATTATTTCCGACGCGACTGCGTTATCAGATTGATCATTGGAAGGAAGAGACCGCTTCTGAGGCGCTAATACAGCGCTATGAGGAGGACTGGACGTTCGTTTCCAAGGAACTGAGCGGTCAAGCCTTCCGGAGAAACCGTAATCCCTTCGACGTGAAGTTCATTATGATTGATTATCCGGGAACACCTGGGGAACCCGATAAGCAGATACGAATGAAGTCTGCCTGTTGTATGTATTACCGCACGGAAGGCGGTAATTATTGCTATACATGCCCGCGAATGAAGCCGGGGGAGCGCGATGAACGCAAGGAACTGCTGCGGGAGAAATTCGCGAAAGAAGCAGCAGTGAAAGCAGCTGCGAATTAGCTGCTACTTACGTGATGCATAACTCAAAAAATCTGCCTAACGTCTCTGAAACCTTCAGAGCGGTAGGCAGATTTTTTTGGTTTCATTTTATAGAGCGAGCTATTCCGTGGATTCGTATCTGGCCAGAGCCCTTTGCGCCGAATCCAGCATACGACGCTGTAGATGATCGCCTTCTACAACGCGAACCCGTAGACCTAAGAAACGCAGCTTGCTCAGCACATATTCGGCTTCATTGTTCATAAAAGTGAGCCGAATTGTATACGTTTCTTGCTGTTCATCATAATCAACTTGCTTCTCGAAGCAAGAAAAAGCATAGAGAATCCGCGAAAGCTCGCGATTATAAGTCTGGACAACTTCGATCTTGGCGTGGGTCTGACGTTTTTGCAGCAGCCGTTCGATGTTCTCTCCAATTTGTTGAACGCGTTCAGGCGAGATGACCAAAGCATGAACGGCATCAATCTTATCAAGCTTCGTGCTCATCATGGCGCGATGCCTCATATGGAACCAGAGCAAGTACCATTCTCTTTTCACAAGCGAGTATTCAAGCTTATAGGGAAAAGCCATTTCATTCTGGAAAATGCGCTCATCTTTGACTTTGTAGCTAAGTTGAATGGCGCTTTGCTTGGCGATGAATCGACGCAAAGCCCTCAGCTGCGGATGATACACGTGTTTCTCCCGACTGCGAGCTTTCTCCAGGAATGCTTCCGACAAGTCCAAGGTCTGCTCCCCGCCCAAAGCAGATTGCAGTTTATCTAGGGTTGCCGGAGTGAACGCAAGGGACGCCGAAGGATGGTTCAGCATCGTTTTCAGCCAGATTCTTTCTTGAGAGGTTATCATGAAAGTGCCGGAATTCTCCAGCCGCGTCATCATTTGATAGTTAAATATTTTCTCGAACAGATTCATAATACGCGCTAAGCTCCTTCCATTCGTCCATCATTTCTTTGCGGAAATGGGAAGGTTCCAGCACTTCGCAGCTAGATCCAAAACTTCGTATCCAAGGCTTGATCTCCGTTATTCCATTGACCACAATTTCGAAAATAAACCAATCCTCGGTCTCTTCCGTAATCTCTCCCCATTGCCCTTGAAGAAGAACACGACCTTTAATGAAATCTGCCGGACCGTGGTTTGGTTTGAAAAATTTCACTTTTACGCGTACCGCACGTCCGGTATCGATGACCCAACTATGGGCAAGGAGAGCTTCCAATTCGCTGCGCTTTTGCTCAAAAAAATCGGCATCTACCGCCTCGCCCAGCTCGAGTTGTGTCATGCCTTCCATCCTGAACTTCTTGATGCCCTGACGAGAGTCATGGGTGAGCAGGTACCATCTGCCGTACTGATGATCGTAGACAATCTTAATCGGCAGGGTCATCTGAGACTTGCCTTCCATTTCGCGTTCAAATAAGGGGTTCGTATTTTTGGAGGAATAAGATTGCCCATTTTTGGGTGAAAAATAGAAGAATGACACTTTACGCCGCTGATGAATGGCCGACAGCAGCATCGCAAGATGCGCTTCATCCAAAATACGTGAATGATAATGATATTTATAGAGAAAGGGCTCGATTGACGTTAACTCGGCTGAAGTTCGATTCATTTGCTTCTTTAAGCCGTCGCGCAGCAAATAGCCTTGAACGGAGGGCACTTGGGTATTGGACATGACATCCACATAATCGTAGAGATCGACAAGCTCATCGAAGGTTAATCCCTGAATGACATCATTATCGATCCGATAACGAGCAGGCCGCGGTCCGGGTACTTTTTTAATAACACCAACGTCCTCCAAATACTTCAAATCGTTGCGAATGGTTTTCTCATCAGGGAGCGAAGAATCGGCGTGCGTATCTTGGCAGCAGGCATCCAAAAGCTCCATGGCCGTGAGCGGGTCATTCGTCAGAGCAGCGAGCAGGGTCGATATACGCTGACTTTCCGACTCTTTCAATGACTTTGCTCGAAACAAGAACAGCAGCATCGGGTCCGTGGAATCAAAATAACTGTAGCGCAGCATCTCAGTGAACTCTTTGCGCTCTGCATCGGGGATATGCTGGTGCATGGCGGCTACGACTTCTTTCAGGCGACGCAACGTTTTATCAAAGGTATGGACGGAAATGCCCAGCCGCTCAGCGAATTGTTGACGATTGTAAGCGCCGCTCGTGAGTACCAGCATGCGCAGAAACTGAATTTCTTTATCAAAGCTTT
The DNA here is from genome assembly GCF_014640555.1 of Paenibacillus marchantiophytorum. Classification (GTDB taxonomy): domain Bacteria; phylum Bacillota; class Bacilli; order Paenibacillales; family NBRC-103111; genus Paenibacillus_E; species Paenibacillus_E marchantiophytorum. Next base: position 39,825 of record NZ_BMHE01000002.1, read on the forward strand.
CCTTAGCCAATGTAATCCCTCGCTCTTTCTAAGAACCTTACTTCTATTGTAACAGCGGGATGTTCGGGAGAAAATGGAAACTTTGTGCGGGTCGTCATACATTCACCATGTTCGTAACGTGCAAAATGAGCGAAGATAGGGTCATAAGAACAGTGGAGGTAACCGAATAGACATGAAAACAATGACGCATGGCAACAATCACTACGAAATGAATCTGGCACATGGCAACCTGCATGTATTTGCGAATACGGAAGTGTTTCAATCTTTTGAACAGAAAGTATTCGATATGGCGGATAACAATCTGCGAATTCCGCGTAATAAACATATGAGCTACACGCCTGACGCCCACGTTGGAATTGGGACATGTATTGGAACAACGGCTGTCTGGAGTATGAAAGATGGTTTCGTCTCCCCCTCCATAGTTGGTGTGGATATTGGCTGCGGCATGCGTGTGCATACGACACCTTTGCATAAAACAGACATCCAAGACAAAGGAGTCCGCAGGGCCCTGATTAGAGCTATTGAACAATATGTGCCAACGAATGAACGGACAAACACGAACTATGCAGATATTGATATCATGCAAGTCGTTCAACTCGGGTTGAAAGGGCTCCCCGATAAATATGTCCCTAACGAGCAATGGTTGACGCATGTTGAGGAATCTACCTTTAAATTTGATCATGCGTATTTGGAAAATCTGCCTCCCAAAATTAGAAAGTATGCCCATGGTCAGCTTGGCACGCTGGGTGGCGGGAATCATTTTATTGAAATTCAATATTTGGAAATCGCGGAAAAGCAGCAAGAGTTGGCTGCAAAATGGGGATTGTTCGACGGTCAAATCGTGGTGATGATCCATTCTGGATCCCGAGCATGGGGCGCTAATCTGGGGCAAGAATTCACCAAGGTATTCCGGGAAGTTATGCAGAGCTGGGGAGTTGAAAATCCGGACAGAAATCTGTTGTATGCCCCTATCGGGAGTCAGGAAGGGCAGACATATCTGAATTTGATGTATTCAGCCTTGAATTTTGCGGTAAGCAACCGACACATGATTGCTTATGGTGTTCGTGAAGCGTTCCGAGACGTCTTTGGCGGGGATCTGGAGATGCCGGTCCTCTATGATCTTATGCATAACTATGCGCTAAAAGAGTTTCACCGGAACGAGCCGATGCTTGTTCATCGGAAGGGTGCGACAAGAGCGCTTCCGCCTGGTCATTTCCTGAATACGGCCGCCTACAAAGAAACGGGCCATCCTGCGCTAATCCCAGGTTCGATGGGAACTTCCTCCTATATTATGGTTGGGAGAGACGAGGGAGTGAAGAACTTCTATTCCATTTGTCACGGTGCAGGCCGGGCTAGATCAAGGAAAGCAACGAAGGAGCTAGTCACTGTCGATCAATTCGCTCAGTCGATGAAAGTAGGAACCGAAGATGAGATTCTAGTGAATCATCGTTCTTTACAGACCATTTTGGATGAATGTCCGCAAGCTTATAAGGATGTCGATCAAATTATTGATAGTGTGGTGGGTGCTGCTTTGGCGGATGTAGTGGCGACTTGCAAGCCGATGGTTGCGATTAAGGGAGTTTAGACAACAACCCGATAACATTTCTTTATAAGAATGATCACTATAATTAATCTTTCCGCCGCAAGCGGATTGACAGCTGCAAGGTTTGGCTCGTATGATGATTTTAAATGAATGGAAAGGAGGCCGACGATATGATTCCCAATCAAATTTCTATCTATACCCTGACAATTGAAAAGCAAATCTTACCATCGGTCTCAACCGGACGATTGACGAATACGTAGGTGCGCGCAGCGGATACCTCGTTTAAATTTGTAATCTTAAAGCCGTAGACGATTTTGGTCTATGGCTTTTTTGATTATTAGGGAACTACAGTGCGCTATTCTAGCCAAAAGTGGCATTATCGCGAGGTTGAGGGAACTACAGTACACTATTTCACTTTCTGGCGGGAAATTCAGCACTTTTCGTGAAAATAAGACCCTGTAGTTCCGCTATGGCCCTCGCATCGCTGATTTTTGCCGAAATAGCGCACCAGAGTTCCCTCCCTCTGAGTTTGGTCGCTAATCAGAGGCTGACTTCTCAGGGGCAAAGCAGGTTTTCTTGCGTCTAGCCATACAGAAGGAAAGGGTGAGTCCCATGACTTTGACTAGGAAACAAATCGATAGTGAGCTTAAACGGATTGAGCTGGAGGAAGGTGTGCGAGTCCTTTACGCGTGTGAATCAGGCAGCAGAGCCTGGGGATTTCCCTCCAAGGATAGCGATTACGATGTCAGGTTTATTTATATCAGGCCGACCGACTGGTATTTATCTATATTTGAAAAACGAGATGTGATTGAGTACCCGATCAGCGATATGCTCGATATTAACGGGTGGGATTTGAAAAAAGCGCTCAATTTGTTTCGCAAATCGAACCCGCCGCTAATGGAATGGCTGCAGTCGCCAATCCCCTATCTCGAGCAGTACGGTGTGACAGAGCAAATTCGCCAACTGCTGCCCCTAACGTTCTCCCCAAGATCTAGTATGTATCATTACTTGCATATGGCCAAAGGGAACTTTCACGAATATTTACAAGGTGAGTATGTGAAAATCAAAAAGTACTTTTATGTGCTTCGGCCTGTGCTTGCCTGCCAGTGGATTGAAGAGCGCGGCAGCATGCCGCCGATGGCATTTGAACAATTAGTTCAGGACATGGTGCCAGACTCGCTTTTAAAACAAGAAATAATGACACTGCTGACGCGCAAAAAGGCTGGGATCGAACTTGATCTGGAGCCGAAAATCACGGTGATCAACGAATTTTTAGAACGACAAATTGCTTATTACGAAGAAACTGCCAAACAGATCGCAGTCGCTGGAGAACAACAGGATGCTGCTATAGATATCTTATTCCGAGACGCGTTGAAGGAGGTTTGGGGTTCATAGAGAGGGTTAAACATATGAAAGAATATATACAGCAAGTCCAGCTCCCATCAGGTGTTGTGCATGTTTATGCAGGGCCAGAGCTGTTTGGAGCATTGGATTATCAAGTATTTCAAATGGCCAACAATAATTTGCAGATTCCGAATCAAGTCTATATGAGTTATACGCCAGATGTGCATGTGGGTGTCGGTACTTGTATTGGCACGACAGCCGTGTGGCGAACAAAGGATGGGTATGTGTCGCCATCGATTGTGGGCAGCGATATTGGCTGCGGGATGCGGGTTCATCTGACGAATCTGCACAAGGATGAATTGAAAGATGTGAAGCTGCGCCGCAAACTGGTCAAAACGATTGAGAAATATTTGCCTGTGGACGATCAGGCACGCGGACATTTCTCGGATATTCGTGTGGAACATATTGTGACGAAGGGGTTGCATGGATTGCCTAAGAAATACATCCCTGATAGCTACACGCCACGCAAATCGACATCTCTGACACATGTAGAGAGCAGCAAGTTTCACATAGATGAGAACGTATTGAATCGTTTTCCAGACGCTGTCTGGCATCGTTCGCACCGGCAGCTTGGGACATTGGGCGGCGGCAACCATTTCGCCGAGATTCAAGCGATTGAGATTGCCGAGGAGAACCGGGATGTGGCGGAAGCGTGGGGTTTGTTTGACGGCCAAGTGGTCGTCATGATTCACTCAGGTTCTCGCGCCTGGGGCGGTTCGGTGAATCAAACCTGCAGCAGCGATATGCAAAGAGTGATGCGCCAGTACGAGCTCGGGACGGCGGACCCTAGATTGCTGTTTGCGCCGTTAGAGCATCCTGCTGCTCAAAACTATGTGAATCTCATGTATTCAGCGCTGAATTATGCGGTAGTCAATCGGCATCTGATTGCTTATGCAATTCGGGAGGCGGGCAAAGATTTGTTTGGCTCCAAGTTTGAAATGACGACACTGTACGACCTGATGCATAACTATGCATGGGAAGAGGAGCATGGCGGTCAGTCGTATTTTGTCCATCGCAAAGGGGCGACGAGAGCGCTCCCGGCGGGGCACCCGGACAATCCGCAGCCCTATATGGCGACAGGCCATCCTGCGCTGATTCCCGGTTCCATGGGAACGGCTTCCTACCTGATGGTAGGGGCGCAAGGCGGGCAGGCGAACTTCCACTCCATTTGCCACGGAGCCGGACGCATTCGTTCGCGCAGCGCGACGAAGAGGTTGGTCACGTTGAATGAATTTGCCTCGTCCATGCGAGTTGGGACCGATGAGGAGATTGTCGTGAATCAGAAGTCATTGGAAGCCATTCTCGATGAATCTCCACAAGCTTATAAGGATGTAGATCAAATTATAGAGAGTGTTGTTGGGGCTGGCCTGACCGAAGTGGTGGCGAAGTGCAAGCCGATGGCGACGGTAAAAGGTGCGAAATGAGTCCGATGACGTCTAGTTTTGAAAACAGGGGGGCAGCAAGATTGCCCTGAAATAATATTTTAGGAAGTGTTAACCATGTTGGAAGAGAAAAAAATACAAAATTAAGTAAATTTATGAGTAAAATGTTACGGCATTCACCGGAGGAATTCGGACTTCGTCTGGATCCTGTTGATGGTTCTTGTGCGACGGACGATTTATTAAACGTGCTTCGGATACAAACGAAATGGTCGGAGATTACGCGAAATGATGTGGAAGAGGTTGTAGCGCGATGTGAAAAGCAGCGCTTTGAGATCCGTGGTGAGCGTATACGAGCCCGATACGGGCATAGCCACGACAAAGTCAGCTATCCCGCTGCTGTGCCTCCTAAGGTTCTTTACCATGGCACGAATGTGAAGGCGGCGCCTCTCATTCTAAATCAAGGACTGCGCCCCATGCAGCGGCAATATGTGCATTTGTCGGAAGGGCTTCATTTTGCAACACTTGCGGGAGAACGACGGGGGGAATTAGTCATCCTGGCCATTGATACAGAGGCGGCTTCCCGCTCGGGGGTTGAATTCTATTACGCGGGCAACGAAGTTTGGCTTGCAGATCACATTCCTGCGAAGTTTTGTCAGCTGGATGAATCTGCAAAAGAGGTGAAAGACCATGAATGATTCGCTTATTGATATTGGCGTTAATCTGATGCACCGCTCATTTGATCAGGATCGGGATACTGTAGTCGCAAGCGCGATTGCAGCGGGAGTATCACCACTGATCCTCACAGGTACGAGTGTAAGAAACAGTGAGAGCGCCTCGCGCTTTGCCGAAAAATTTCCGGGGAAATTATTTGCAACGGCCGGCATCCATCCCCATGACACTCGCCACTGCACGGACGCAGGCATACACAAGCTGCGGGGGTTGGCGAAGCTGCCGCATGTTGTCGCGATTGGGGAATGCGGTTTGGACTATAACCGGGATTTCTCGCCGCGTGATGTGCAGCGCAAATGGTTTGAAGAGCAGATTAAACTTGCTTGCGAGCTGCAGATGCCGCTGTTTCTGCATGAACGAGAGGCGCATGTGGATTTTGTACGTCTTTTGAAGCCGTATATAGGGTCTATGAACAAGGCGGTTGTCCATTGTTTCACAGGTACGATGCAAGAGCTTCAGACGTATTTGCAGCTGGGATTTTATATCGGAATTACCGGCTGGATCTGCGATGAGCGCAGAGGCAAACATCTGCGGGAGTTAGTTAAGCGAGTTCCGCTGGATCGGCTCATGTTGGAGACAGATGCGCCTTTTCTGACACCGCGTGACCTCAAGGTGAAGCCGCGAGATGGACGCAATGAGCCGCGCTTCCTGCCTCACATTGCAGCAGCGGTGGCTGCATGCTTGGGCAAGTCGGTCCAGGAAGTGACGGAAGGAACGAATCGGACAACGAAAGATTTCTTTGGAATTTCTAATTAATCATATCCCTATGGATTTCAATCTCCTACATAATGAGTAGGGTATTTGAAGTCAATAGGGATTTTATTTTGCGCTTCTAATTGAAGCAGAATTGCCATATCCTTGAAAAGGAAATTCATGGACCGCGTGGAAACTAAATGTATAACCGAATGTTTAGCCAAATGAATAACTAAATGTATAACCAAATGATGAGGAGTACAAGATGGATCACTTAACGGAATCGTATGTCGATAGTTTGGCGCTTAATAGCAGTGCGATTAAGAATGGCAAGGATTTGGTGAAGAAAAACAGCTTCCCGCTGCTTTGTCAGTCGGAGGACAAGTCCCTTATTTTCGGAGCGTGCAAAGGTAGTGGGAAAGAGCCCTATCAATGTTCTGTGGATGTATCCAAAGAAGCAAATCCGGTTTTCCGCTGCACGTGCCCGAGCAGGCAGTTTCCGTGCAAGCATAATTTAGGCTTGATGTACGCTTTTACAGCAGGCAAGACATTTGTGACCACGCCTGTTCCGCAAGATATTGCTGATAAAAGAGAAAAGGCGGAGAAACGCGAAGAGAAGAAAAAGGAGTCTCCCGACCCTGCTGCTCCAGCGGTTAAGCGCAAAACGAATAAATCCGCACTATTGAAGAAAATAACCGCGCAGCTTGAAGGTATCAGTATCGCCGAAAAGCTCATCCTGCAAATGGTTCAGTCCGGAATTGGAAGTCTGGACAATAAGGCTTTGCAGACCGCGCAAGAACAAGCCAAACAACTCGGGAATTATTATATCCCGGGCATTCAGACAGCGATTCGCTTGCTGCTTCTGCAGTTCCGTGAAGAGGAAGATCGGGAAGCCATGTACGGAAAAGTCATAGATCAGCTTACTATTCTGCAATCGTTGTTTAAGAAAAGCAGCGAATATCTGACTGGCCGATTGGACAATCCGGATCAGCCGATGGATACGAATTCGACATTGGAGGAATGGATTGGTCATGCCTGGCAAATTGCCGAGTTGAGAGAATACGGCCGCGTACGCAGTGAAGCTGAATTGCTGCAGTTGTCATTCAGATCCTACACGGACAAGGCGAGAGGGGAGTTCGTAGATGAAGGCTATTGGGCGGACCTTGGAAACGGGAAACTGCACCTAACCCGCAACTATCGCCCATTCCGTGCTGCCAAATACATTCGTGAAGATGACTCTGTCTTCCGGATTGTTCAGGCAGGGGAGCTTGCTGAATATCCGGGTGAACTGAATACACGAGTGCGATGGGAGGAATCGGCATTCAGAGAAGTGACGAGCTCAGATTTGCAGCGTATCCGTGAAGCGGCTCAGTCCTCATTCCCAGAGGTGATTAAGCAAGTTAAGAATCAAATTAAAAACCCTTTGTCAGACAAACACCCTGTCGTACATTTGCATTTTACCGGCATCCAAAAAACAGATACATCCTATGTGTTGGTGGATGGACAAGGCAAACAGCTTCCTCTGGCTGACATTCCCTATCTTAGTGAGCCTACGACACATTTGCTTTCATTGTTAAACAAAACGTTCCTGAATAATCAGGTTATGCTGGTTATGTTCGAGCAAGATTGGCAGCAAAACAAGCTGGTGGCGCAGCCTTTAAGTGTGATTACAGCAGATGAAGTTATACGCTTACTCTATTGAATGATGGAATTAGGAGACGAACCTTATGAGTATAGATCTATTGTTTGAAGTGCAGCAAGACGTGCGACGACTGTTTATTGCTGGCAGCGGAATGGCTTCGGGGGATTTGCGCTTGCAAAAAGTGCTCCCGCAATTGCAAAAGCTGGGAGAGTCAGCGCCTGTATTCAATCGAATGGCGCAGGCTGTCAGTCAAGTGCTGGAGGCAGAGACAAGCGGATCAGCGGCAAAGCTCCTTGAGCTTGGAACTCTGCTGAGTTCAGTGCTCTACACACAGGGGAAAACAGAGACGAAAGAGACTCTTCAGCCTGTTGAGGGATCGGATGCAAAGCTCAAGACGTTGATTCCGTATCGCAAGCTGCAGCCATTCATTGAAGCTTTGACGCAGAAAGGTCAAGGGAGAATGGAACAGCTCCGTCAAGGATTCGAGGAGGAATTATTTCGTGATTTCCGCGTGATACCTGCCGTGGTTTCGGCTTTGGATGATAGCTATGCAGAGATTCCCGATTTCCTTCAAATGAAGCTGCTTCCTCAGATAGGCGTAGAGGCTCTGCCAGCGCTTCAACAACAGCTTAAGTTGGGTGGAGGGAAAGGGGACGCTCGAAGGTTGGAGCTTATCCATGGTCTGCAGCCTGCTTCTAGCTTAGACCTCTTGCTTCAAGCTGCCGTAAAAGGCTCTACAGAAGTCCGCTCTGCAGCGATTCAGCTATTGGGAGATTATCCTGAACAAGAAGAATTTCTATTGGAACAGGCAGAAGACAAGAAGAAAGATATACGCAGAGCCGCTTTGATGGCCTTATCGCGTTTGGGTACAGAGCAGGCTATTGCCCGTTTGTACCAAGCGCTTTGCTCCAAAGATCAAGATATAGCCATTGAGCCAATTCAATTATGCAAAGCGAATGCGCTGACGATCAGCATTATATCACATGCAGAAGATTTGCTGGAGCAAATCAAGAGGCACCAACAAGTCGAGGCAAATACCCAGCAACTGATGGCTGATATCAGGAGCATGCAGGGGAAACGGGTGCCTGAGGTTGTTGAGTTCCTGGAGAAATTGTTAAGTACTCCTGAGTTTATTAGTGCTGATACAGAAAGTGTGCAGGAAGAGGCTCTGCAGTTACTGCTTGATCTGGATTTGCCGGAAGCCGATCACTTCGCGGTTACTCTTCATGAGGCGTACAATCGCAAATTTATTGCTTACAGCTTTCGGGCGGCTGTCAAAATTTTATCTCCGGAAGATGTCTATGAACGCTTTTGCTATGACCTCAAGGATAAAAAGCAGTTAGCGGCTAAGGAGATTCTGCGTGTGTTGGATGAATTAACACCTTCAATTGAATATTTCATTTATGATTCATCAGCCAATATCGTTGATTCTATTCAATGGGATCCAAGATGGGGGCATCTGCTCGTAAAGTTGGATGAAGAGGAGCTTGTCTGCCGATTTGCGCAAGAGCCTGATCCTAAAATAATCGATTATTTGGTCAAAAAATGCCAAGATCGTCAAAATTTCAACTTTGATAAAACGACGCATATCCTATTGGTCCTCTTTAACCATCGTTATCCGGATGCGCCGGAGCTGCTGATGACTATTTTGGAAAAGGGCGGAACTAAGCAATTCTATTATCTGGACCGTGTTCAGCTTGCGCTGCTCCATATGCTGCCTAGGCCTTATGCCGATAGATTGCGGCAATTTGCAGAGGGATTATCGTATCAAGGGATGAAGACGCAGCTGCTGGAAATCGCGGAATCGATTGAGGCGAAGCCGGAGCAGCAAGATATATCAGATCAGGAAGAGAAAGGACAGGGATTATGGGGATGGATCAAAAGCAAGATGTTGTAAGATTGCCTGCGGAGCGGTTGTATGCGGAGGAACTTGAGGCTCTGAAGAAATTAGATCAGGATGCCAAGCCGGCAGGATGGCAGTTGTCTCCTAAGGCAGTATTGACATTCTTAACGGGTGGACAAATCAAAGGAGTAACCATTACACCTAAATATATAGGCAATAAGCGCTTGGTCGAAATGGCAATAGCCACTTTGTTGACGGACAGAGCCCTGATGCTTATCGGGGAACCGGGGACGGCGAAATCGTGGCTCTCCGAGAATTTAACGGCAGCTATCCATGGGGATTCAGGCAAAGTTATTCAAGGAACCGCAGGCACGAGTGAGGAGCAGATTCGCTACTCATGGAACTATGCGATGCTGCTCGCGCAAGGGCCATCTGATCAAGCTATTATCAAAAGCCCGATTTTCCGAGCTATGGAAACCGGCGGCATTGCTCGGTTCGAAGAAATCTCTCGTTGTGCATCTGAGGTTCAAGATGCGTTAATTTCGATTCTCTCGGAGAAAACGATCTCGATTCCAGAGTTGGCCAGAGAAGTATCCGCAGTCCGTGGATTCTCGATTATTGCCACGGCCAACACGCGAGATCGCGGTGTGAATGATATGTCGGCTGCCTTGAAGCGGCGCTTCAATATCATTGTATTGCCATCGCCTTCGGATATCGAGACGGAAGTGGAGATTGTTCGCAAGCGTGTCAGCGAGATTTCGGCGAGTTATCAGCTGCGGGCCTCGCTTCCCGAAGAGGATGCGGTGCTCAAAGTGGTCACGATCTTCCGCGAATTGCGAAGCGGGATGACGCTTGACGGCAAGGAGAAAGTGAAGGGAACGAGCGGCGTCATCTCGACGGCTGAAGCGATCTCTTTGCTGACGGGCAGCATGGCACTTGCCGGCAGCTTTGGCAGCGGCCAGATCAGTGACGAAGATATTGCTGCGGGTTTGCAGGGAGCGATTGTGAAAGATGAAGAGAAAGATCGCCTTGTGTGGAAAGAATATTTGGAAAATGTGATGAAAAAGCGGGGATCGACATGGAGAAATCTGTATTTCGCGTGCTCGGAGATGAACAAGTAGGAGCTTCCCCAGGCGTTCATGTTTTTGGAATACGACATTTGTCTCCAACAGGCGCCTACCAACTGCTTGCTTTCTTGGATGAAGTGAAGCCTACAGCAGTTCTGGTAGAAGGTCCGAGCGATGCGACGGCGTTTATCGCGGACTTAACCTCGTCAGGCGTTGTGCCGCCTGTTGCCATTCTGGCCTACACAGACCAACTGCCAGTTCGAACGCTGCTGTATCCCTATGCGGAATATTCGCCGGAATATCAGGCATTTCAGTGGGCTAGTCGCCATGGCGCCCAGGCTTTATTCATCGATTTGCCTACCGACCATGCGCTGGCTTTATATGAGAAGCGCAAGCGAATTCCGTCATCGGAAGAAGACGGCAATACGGATGATGATTATCAAGCTTATATCCGTGGACAGAACACGATCTATCAACAGCTTGCTGAGCGTGCAGATGAACCCGACTACGAGGCCTATTGGGAAAGACATTTTGAACATAATTTGCAAAAAGGGGCTTATCGCTCTAGTATCTATCAATTCTCGCTTCAAATGAGGGAACTTTCCGCACGGCAAGAATGGGAATATGCGCCGCAGGAAGCTGCTTATAATGAGATTCGAGAAGCTTACATGCGGCGGAAAATTCAAGAAACGATACTGGCAGGACATTCGCCTGAGCAGATTGTTGTCGTCACTGGCGCGCATCATGCCTCTGCGCTGGATATGCGCTTGCCGATGCTGACCGATCAAGAGCTTAAAGGACTGCCCAAAACAACAACCAAGCTCACATTGATGCCCTATTCGTACTATAAGCTATCCTCGCATTCCGGCTACGGCGCTGGGAATCAGGCGCCTGCTTATTATGAGATGTTCTGGCAATGCCTGCGGCAAGGTGATCTGGACAGACTGCCTTCCTTGTACTTTTCTCAACTAGCCGTACATTTGCGGGAACATGGTACTTTTCGCTCTACGGCGTCGCTCATTGAAGGCGTAAGGTTGGCCCAGGCGCTAGCAGCTATGCACGACGGCAATCAGCCAACGTGGAGAGATCTGCGGGACGCGGCTGCGGTTTGCCTTGGCCATGGGGAGTTATCGACCATAGCGGAAGCACTGGCAAGAACGGATATCGGCACGGCAATCGGCCGTTTGCCGGAAGGCGTCAGTCAGACGCCGATTCAGGATGATTTGAACAGGGAGCTTAAACGGCTCAAGCTGGAGAAATATAAGTCAACGGTTGCTGCAACCCTTGAATTGGATTTGCGTGAAAACCGGAGGGTCAAATCGGAGGAAGCGGCCTTTGTTGATTTAAAAAGATCCGTCCTCCTGCATCGCCTGGAGCTGCTGGGTATCCTATTTGCGAAGAAGCAAAGAGTCAGCCAGGATTCCGCATCTTGGGCGGAGCATTGGGTGTTAAGATGGACACCGGAAGCGGAGATACAGGTTGTGGAAACGACCTTGAAGGGAGAAACCATTGAACTGGCTGCCGCTTTCGTTTTGAAGGAGCAGCTTGACACTTGTGCGGATATTGCCGGGGCTTCGCGCATCATTCGAAATGCTTGCGACTGCGCCCTGCTGGATCTGATGGAGCAGGCCAAAGCCGTGCTGCAAGGGCTTGCGGTGGAAACGGGCAACTTCGAACAAGTCGCTGCGTCCGCTTATGAGCTGGGCGTGTTGATTCGATATGGGTCGATTCGCAGAATGGAGACAGATACGTTAATCCCGCTTCTTCAGCAATTGTTTCTGCGAGGAACGCTGCTGCTTATTCAAGCAGCAGGCTGCAACGATGATGCCGCACAGGGGATGGTGAAAGCTATTCAATCGCTGCATACCATTGCGCAGGATCATTACGAGGTTGTTGATGATGAACTGTGGATGAAGAAATTGCAGGAACTGGCATCACGGGATGATCGGAATGCGAAGCTGTCTGGATTTGCCTTTGCTATTATGCTAGAGCGCAATGAAATCGCCAATGACCAGATTGCCCAGGAGGTCTCACGCCGTCTTTCCCCAGGGATACCCGCCGATTTGGGAGCGGGCTGGTTCGAGGGCATCTCGATGCGCAATCGATATGGACTTCTCTCGCGCGTATCGTTGTGGCAGCATCTAGATACCTACATTGGATCGTTGGAGCCGGAGGCCTTTCATCGCTCGCTCGTGTTTCTGCGCCGCGCTTTTGGGCTGTTCGAACCCCGGGAAAAGGCCGCTGTAGCGGAAATGATGGGGGATATTTGGGGCGTGGGGGCGGATACGATCGGCGCTGCGCTGCAGCAGCCGCTAAGTGAAGAAGAGAAGGAGAAGTTGGATGAACTCAACGACTTTGATTTTGGGGATTTGTAGCCTATGACAACAATAGATCAGGAGCAATTGAAACGTTGGCGCTTAATCCTTGGGGCAGCTTCTGAAGAGAAGCTGCAGTCTTATGGGGTTGGAGGCAGCATGCTGGACCCGGAATCAACGCTCATGGATGAGGCCCTCGCCGCAATCTATGATGGTACCGCTGGCAGTCATATCGATGACGGAGCGCCTGGCTCTGGCAATTCCCGCAAAGCGGGTTTGGGTCCTTCTGCCCCCAAACTGGCGAAGTGGCTGGGCGATATTCGCACCTTTTTCCCGCCGGATGTGGTGTCTGTGATTCAGTCCGACGCTATTGAGCGCAAAGGCTTGACGCAGCTGCTCTTCGAACCGGAGCTGCTCGCTCAAGTGAAGCCCGATATTCAGATGGTAGCCACGCTGATGGCGCTCAAAGGCAAGATACCAGAGAAGACGAAGGAAACGGCTAGACAATTGGTCAAAGCAGTGGTGGATGAGATTGTAAAGCGGCTTTCCGAAGATTTGCGACGTGCCGTAACGGGCGCCTTGAACCGCAGACAGCACTCGCCACTGCCTTCGGCTACCGGATTAGACTGGAACACAACCATTCGCAAGAACCTCAAGCACTATGACAAGCAGCGGAACCTGTTGCTTCCGGAGAAAGTTTATTTCTTTGATCGGGCGCGGCGCAGCAAGGAGTGGACAGTGATCTTGGATATCGACCAAAGCGGTTCGATGGCGGGCTCTGTCATCTACGCCTCGATCATTGGCTCCATTTTTGCCAGCATGCCATCTTTGGAAACGCGCGTAGTTGCTTTTGACACGGAGGTAGTAGATTTAAGCGAACAGTGCGCCAATGACCCCGTCGATATGCTGTTTGGGATACAGCTTGGCGGTGGAACGGATATTAACAAGTCCATTGCGTACTGTGAGACTTTTGTGACGGAGCCTAAGAAAACCTTGTTCATCCTGGTTTCCGATTTATATGAAGGCGGCAACCGGACAGAAATGATTCAGCGATTAGTGGATATGCATGAAGCGGGTGTGAAAACCCTTTGTTTACTGGCCTTATCCGATCAAGGCGTACCTTCTTATGATGATGCGATTGCCAAAAAGCTGGCCCAATACGGCATTCCATGCTTCGGCTGCTCGCCGGATAGACTTCCGGAATTGATGGAGGGCGCTTTGAAAGGGCTTGATCTTGCAGGGCTTGCGGAGAAAGTGAAGCATACGGGTAATTAGATTAGTTGGGAGGCTTGATTTCGTAGTATAATGTTCCTAATGACAAGTGGAGGAACTCAAATGACTTTAATTAAACAAATGCAAGCGCCTGACGAATTTGTCGGCTTTTATCTGATCAAAGAGCTGGAAGTAAAGCAAACGAATACGACCCCTGCTAAGGATTTCATGGATATCGTACTCTGTGATGCGAGCGGGCAAATTTCTGCGAAAATGTGGGATGTCAGCGCGGCCGACAAAGAAACTTTTTTCCCTATGACATTGGTGAAGGTGCAAGGCATTATTCAGACCTACCGCGATAAGCTGCAGGTGAAAATTGGCCGGTTGCGCAAGGCGCTGCCCGAAGATGCCATCCAGATGACGGATTTCATCCGTTCAGCGCCGATTAGCCCCGTTGATCTTATTCATACGATAAATCAAGTGTTGGAAAGCATTGCGAATCCGACGATCAAGTCGATCGTTTCGTTCTGCGTGACCAAGGTGGCGGATAAATTGAATCATTATCCGGCTGCCAAGACGCATCATCATGCTTATTTCGCGGGACTTGCTTATCATATTGTTCGCATGCTCGAAATTGGCGAGTTTATTTGCAAGCAGCGTCCTTTCCTCAATGCGGATCTGATTAAAGCGGGCATTATTCTGCATGATATTGCCAAGCCGGAAGAAATGATTGCACAGCTCGGGATCGTCAGTGATTACTCTTTGCAAGGGAAACTGCTTGGTCACATCTCGATGGCCTCGAACTGGATCACTGAAGCGGCGATACACGAAGGCATCGATCTTCAATCTGATGTGGTGATCGGTCTTCAGCATATTGTGTTGTCCCACCATAATTTGCCGGAGTGGGGAAGCCCGGTACTGCCGCAACTTCCGGAAGCCGTTGCTCTGCACTACATTGATTCTATGGACGCGAAGCTGCAAATGGTAGAAGATACGCTGCTAACGACACCGGAAACGGAAGCTTGGACGCCGATGATTCGCGGACTTGAGAATAAGGCGATATATCGCTTGAACTTATAATTAAAATATGAAAAAACTGCGTGAGCCAGTAGGCTTGCGCAGTTTTTTTAAGTTTATATGTTTTGGAGTGAACGCGGAGTTATTCCAGCTGCTTCGCGCGAAGAAAAGGGAACTACAGTCACTAGCGTTGCATAAACATTCACACCAAACAGAAACATTCCTTAAAGTGCTCTATCATGTAATATTTTACAGTAACTCTTTCCTCATATTCCAAAAAAGAATATCTGCCTAGAAATGTAGGTTGCAATATCCAAAAAATGGATATTAAAGTTGTCTTTGCTTCTTCGATGGCTTTACTAATGCCACATGACAGCTTTTCGCTTTTAGCGGTTCAGGGGGCTCTTTTCGTCGTTGTCTTCCCTTGGTCTTTCGCTTTACTGGTTTGTTCATCGCTTTTTGAAATGCCTCCCAATTGCGAAAGGCATACACGCGTAGTAAACGAAGTAGTTCCCATGTTGTCTTTGGAGACTTCGCCGTCATTCGTATCAAGAACATTAAACAGTAGGCTGTCATAGCAAGCAAAATGTGGTTCCAAACGGCTTGTGGCTTGTAACTGTAAAGCGTTGCGAATTTCAAATGTTGCTTCATCCATTTAAAAAACAACTCAATCTGCCATCGTTGACGGTACAAATTAGCAATTTCTCTGGCTGAAAGATCAAAACGCGAAGTCGCAATTCGGTACAATCGGCCCTGTTCATCGTGGAACTCTACTAATCGTACAGGGTGCTCCATCCAGCGAAAAGAGCCACCCAGGTAAACAATGGCATCTCTTAGCAAGAGGGAGTCCGAAGGATCTGTTGCCGTTTCCAAAAGGACTTGTTTAATGGCATGGTGCCCATTTATGCGTAAGACGAATCGACACTCTTGCAGTAACCACCGATCCATCCGACGGTAGCTCACATAGCCACGATCCAAAAGGTACGTGGCATTTGCATCCGTTACAAGAAGATCCGAGCCTTCATAGTCACTCACATTGCCTGTTGACGGCACGATTTTATCAGGAAAACAGGAGCCGTCTGACAAAACAGCCAGTCGTGTATGAACTTTCACGCCACTGCGATGTTTGGTAACGTAGGTCCAGTCGGCTAATTGGTGCGGTAAACGAAGATTGGTGGAATCGACGATGAATAAGGGTTCCTTCGGAAGCTTTTTCTGACTTGCAGCTGTTTGACGGATGCGTAAAATGATAGAATGGCACAAAGCTTCTAACACGCAACTTGGAAAGTGTTCGATCCGACGGCTTAGCTGAGAAGCGCTGATCGAGCAGCCAATTTCCTGCTGTAGCAGGGGATCCGCCTCTACTTCCAATTGAATCCGGCGAAGATCTTCCCATTTGCATAATTGAGCGATAATAAACACTTTCATGAGCCCCACACTGTTCAATTTACGAACGCCATAGTCTAAACAGGGCGCTGAAAAATCCTCTAATGGAAGTAAAGACAGACATTGACGAATGGTTAGTAAATCCGGTACACTCAAGATGCTGGTCTCCTTTGTGAGTAATGTACGGATTGCATCCTACACTCTCATAATAGGAGATTTTTTTGTTTATATCCACGAAAAATGATCATAAAATTACAAAAATAGTAATTTATACATCATTTATTTTTCGTGTGAGGTTTTACGCAACGCTAGTGAACTACAGTCCGCTATTTTGCTGTTTGATAGGAATTTCAGCGTTTTTCGAGGAAATAAGGCCCTGTAGTTCCGCTAGTACCCTCGCATCCCTGCTATTTGCCTAAATAGCGTACTCTAGTTCCCTTAATCGGTTTTGTCGCTAAGGAGAGGCTCATCTCTCAGGGCGGCGAAGCCGTTTTTTGTATTATGCCAACCCCGGAACAAATTTCAAAGTTCCAACCCGGTTCCTTGTTTAAAACGTTTGATTACAACTTGCGTGTTGACGCGTACAACCCCTTTTAATTTATAGATGTTTTGATAGAGAAAATCTTCCAGAGCAGCATCATCTTTCAGTAAAGCGTGCATGTGCAAGGAACTGGCGCCTGTCATTTGATAGATACTGATGACATTGGCGTCCTCCGAAAGTACATTTCCTACTTCTTCGGCAAACCGCGGCTCCACTTCCACTTCGAAGAAGGCGCTGACGACTTTCCCTAATTTTGTCGCGTTCAAGCGAATCGTAAAGTTCTCAATCACATCCTGTTCGATCAGGTTTTCGACTCTCTTTTGGATGGCGACGCGGGATAAATTAAGGGTTTCCCCAATTTTGGCATAAGACATTCGCCCATTTTCATGCAGTAGTCTAATGATATCTTGATCAACTTGATCGAGGTGAGGGAGGTCTAACATGGGCATGACTCCTTTATAAGTGAAAAATATATACACTTGTAAGCAATATCCTTGTTTTAGATAAAAAAAAGTAATTCAACGCTAAGAATCAAAGAATTGTTAACCAAAAACATCTTGTTTCTGATAAAACGGAAACTTATTATTGGATTTCAATTTACAGATGGAGTTGACTGAAAATTCGATCACACCTATAATCGTGTAAATAAACATAACATAATAAAACGTTATTTTAAACTATGTTATGTTTTATGACATTTAATTATTGAGGGGATGGTTGAATGGCAAGCAAACTCATCTATAACGGGACGATATTAACCATGAATGCCACCAATCAGATTTTCAAACCCGGTTACGTGTATATGGAACATGACATCATCATGGAAGTCGGGGAATGGCAGGTAGACGGAAGTCTGGACCATTTGCTAGAGAAGTCGTCTTTCACCTACAATGCTGCTGGCAAAGTGGTTATTCCGGGTATCATCAATGGTCACACGCATTTGTTTCAAACGTTCATGAGAGGCGTCTCGGATCACTCTCCGCTGGCACAGTGGTTGAAAGAGATTATTTGGCCGATGAGCTTGGCGATGGAACCGGAAGATTTCTATTTAGCCGCCTTAATCGGATGTATTGAGAATTTAAAATCAGGCGCTACCTATATGATGGACCATCATTATATTCATACGTATCCAGAGAATGACGCAAGTGTCCTGCGGGCGATGGTCGATTCGGGCATTCGAGGGCATTTGGCGCGCGGAGGCTCTGATCTTGCCGGCGAAGTACGCTTGCGCGAAACGGAAGAGCAAATTTTCGCCAGCACGGATCGCTTGTTGGATGAGTGGGATGGCGCAGCTTCCGGCCGGATCCGGATTGCCCTCGGACCGCTGAATTTATATGGTTGTTCACGAGGGTATCTGGAGAAGGCGGCGGTTTTTAGCCGAGACCGGAATCTGATATCACATGTGCATGTTGCCGAAACGAGCGAACAGATCGACACGACGATGGCCCGCTACGGGCTGCGTAATCTGGAACTGCTCAATGAGGTTGGCTTGCTTGGCAACCAAACGCAGGTTGTACATGGAGTCTGGTTGGATGATGGCGAACTGGCCTTGATTCGTGACCGTCAAGCATCGGTTATCCATTGTCCGGTTTCGAATATGTACTTGGCTTCAGGCGTGGCAAGGGTGCCAGAAATGCTGGAGATGGGCATTAATGTAGCCTTGGGCACGGATGGACCTGGCAGCAACAATTGCCAAGACAATCTGGAGGTGCTCAAGTTCACAGCTTGTTTGCACAAAGTCAACGAACTGGATGCTACGCTGCTGCCGCCGATGGATGTTCTGCGGATGGCGACAGTGAATGGCGCCAAGGCTGTAGGGCGGAGCGATGATTTGGGCAGTCTTGAGCCTGGCAAGAAGGCGGATCTCGTGACGGTTGATATGATGAAGGCGCACATTAGCCCTGTGCATCGTGCCTCTTCGGCTCTTGTTTATAATGCCAATGGCAATGATGTTGACTTGGTTGTCGTCGGTGGGCAAGTTGTCGTGGAACACGGGAAAAGCACTTGGATCGATGAGCAGGAGATTTTACAGCGAGCGCAAGCAAGGGTAGATCATCTGCGCAGCAAGCTGGCAGGGCTGTATCCTATTTTCGCCAATACCCAATAATATAATTGATACATGGAGGATGATTCGTATGGTATTAGAGCGTCTGCATGATCCGGTTCTTGAAAATGATTGGCACGCCGTATATCTGGCATCAGAACTGAAAGACCAACCTGTGGGAGTTATTATACTCGGGGAACGAGTTGCGATCTATCGGTCCAGCCAAGGTGTTCATGCGATGCAGGATCTCTGCGTTCACCGTGGGGCTATGCTCTCCAAGGGATGGGTCAAGGATGACACGCTGGTCTGTCCTTATCACGGGTGGCAGTATGATTCATCGGGTCAATGTGTTTGTATTCCTGCACAGCCCAAGGGCGAGAAAATTCCGGCCAGAGCCAAAGCGCAAGTGTTTGCCTGCGAGGAGAAGTACGGCTTCGTTTGGGTATGTATAGGTGAGCCAGCGGCACCATTGCCTCATTTCGAAGAGTTTGCTAATCCAGTCTATCGTCCATTGCCCTGCGGTCCTTACAAAGTGGCTGCTGCAGGCACGAGAGTGATCGAGAATTTCACCGATTTCGCTCATTTAATGTTCGTGCATCAGAATCTGCTTGGACACCCGGATTATGCGGAGCTGCCTGATTTTGAAGTCGTGAAAGAGAAAGAACGGATCTATATCGAGCATATTCCTATCTTTCAGCCTGTTGCGCATTCGGGCTCGGACAAAAGTGAAGGTACGACTTATGTATATAGGAAGGAAGTTTATCGTCCCTTATCGGCTCGCTTGTCCAAAGCAGATCCGAGCAATGGTCAAACGTTGTGGATTATGCTAACCGTACTGCCTGTGGCTGCTGAGGAGTGCGTGGTGTTCATGATGGTATCCCGCAATTATGCCTATGAGGTAGATGATGCGAATTTCATTCATTTCCAGGACCTTGTTTTCGATCAAGATGCCAAAGTTATCGAGACGCAGAAGCCGGAACTGCTTCCTCTAGATCTTCAAGTTGAGCTCAATCATAAAGTGGATCGTTTCTCCATTGCGTATCGACGTTGGCTGAAAGAATTAGGCGTTAAAGTAGGGACTATATAAGTAATGTTCGTCTTTTGTGTAAATATAATGTAAATAAATATTATTGACCTTGTGAATGTAATGAAAAGACGTACTATTTATTGTGTGAAAATACAAAACGTAAGTATTCGCGTTGACGCGTAGGCATTGTAAATTCTATATTTGTCTTAAGGTTGGTAAGAACTTTTGTATAGATAACCAAATATGGAGGGGAAGTTTAAAATGAAACCATTCAAACTTACGAGTCAGCTTGTCGCGAAACGCCCGGTCGTAATGTCTCTCAGCTTAGTTATAATGACAAGTATGCTAGCCGCATGCGGCAGCACAAGTACACCGGTTTCAACGTCATCGCAAGCTCCGGCTTCACCATCAGGAGCGACGACTTCCGCATCTCCGGCAGCAACAACGGCTGCATCAGCAGCGCCCAAAGCTGTGGTGCCGGCAACTGTTGTCTTAAATTGGTTCGCAGAACCAGAGCACGGCGGGAACTTTGCAGCTTTGGCCAAAGGGTATTACAAAGAAGCCGGCTTCGACATGACGGTTATGCCAGGTGGTCCATCGGTTTCATCTACACAAATTGTTGCATCCGGCAAGGCACAATTCGGTATGGCAAATGGTGATGATATCTTGGTTGCCAGACAAGAGGGAATTCCGATTGTAGCGATCGCAACTTCGATGCAGAAAAGTCCGCAAGCGTTGTTTTACCATAAAGATTCTGGGATCAAAGACTTCTCCGATCTGAATGGGCACAAGGTCTATGTCGCCTCGACAGCCAGCTTCTGGCAGTTCATGAAGAAGAAATACAAATTAGACAGCGCTCAAGAAATGAAATATACAGGTCAATTAGTCAATTTCGTCAGTGATAAAAATGCTCTCACACAAGGATATGTAACAAGCGAGCCATTCACGTTGGAACAGCAAAAAGTCGAGTTCGGCACGCTGCTCAATGCAGATTCCGGCTATAACATCTATGCAGGTGTGTACTTCACAACCGAGAAAATGATTGCCGAGCATCCAGACCAAGTCAAAGCTTTCGTTGAAGCTACTGTTAAGGGCTGGGATTACTACAAAGATCACTCCGAAGAAATCAATCCCAGCATTAAAGAAAAGAATCCGGACATGGGCTTGGATATGATGAAATTCAGCGCGACCAAAGAAATGGACTTCGTATTTGGCGGTGACGCAGCGACCAAGGGCACGGGCATTATGACCAAAGAGCGTTGGTCGGAAGTACAAAAGCAGCTAGTGGATGTAGGTGTGTTGAAAAGCGCAGAGAGTATTGATAAGGTCTTCACAACGCAATTCCTGCCGAAGAAATAAAGGAAAACCCAGGAGGTGGCAGCATTGGCTTCTATGAAGAATTGGGATATGGTAAACGTTCGATTGCCTATGGAAGATGAAGGTCATCTGTATCGCCTCTCGATTCGAGATGGCCGCTTTACACAGATTCTGAAGCAAGAAGCTGATGCTGATCAGCCTGCTAAAGTATCATTGGAACAATGGAAGGCCACAGAGACTACGGACCATTCAGACGAATCAGGCATTGTGATCATGGATCTTGAGGGGAAAATAGTGCTGCCTGGCTTTGTGGATGCCCATATGCACCTGGACAAATCGTTTTCCTTAACGACTGTGGAGAATCAAAGCGGCACCTTGGAAGAAGCCGTGCGCAATTATTCCATCGCGTCGCCTTCCTTCAGCAAAGAAGTAATAAAATCAAGAATTATGCGTTCCTCCTTGCAGGCTTTATCTTTTGGCACAACCCATATTCGAACGCATCTGGATTTTAATCTGAGGGTCTCTCGCGAAGTGGCTTTACGAACCATCGAAGCTGCGCTTGAAGCCAAAGAAGCTTTGGCGCCTTATGTCACTTTGCAATTATTCCCGATGTGCCCTTACAATTTCATGGCGCTGGATGTTGATGCGTTGGAGGAAGCTTTGAGGATGGGTGTGGATGGCATTGGCGGTGCGCCGCATCTGTCCTTATCCCCTAAGGAAGATATTGATTATATGTTCAAATTAGCTCAGAAATACGACGTGCCGATCGATCTGCATTGTGATGAAACCGATAATCCGGCGATGCGAACGATTGAACATATTTCTGGCAAAACGAAGTCAGAGGGATACTCAGGAAGAGTGACCGTAGATCATCTATGCGCACTGGCTTCCATGACGGATGAGGATGCACATGGCATTATTGAACGAATGGCGGATGCCGGACTTAAAGCAGTATCCTTGCCAGCAGTGAATCTGTACTTGCAAGGCAGGCACGATACCTTTCCCGTACGTCGGGGAGTGACCAGATTGAAGGAGATTTGGGAAGCTGGGATACCCATCGCTGTGGCTTCAGACAATATTCATGATCCTTTTCACCCGTTTGGCAGAGGCGATTTGATGCAAATAGCTCTGATTAGCTCCTATGCAGCTCATATGGGGAGACCGGCTGATCTGCGCACATTGCTCCGAATGATTACGGATGTTCCCGCCGAGGTATTGGGGCTTCGAACGTATAAGATTGAGCCTGGCAACGAAGCGAATTTTGTTGTCGTCGACGCCAATACGCCTGAGGAGCTTTTCACCATGCAGCCTGAACGCCGCTGGGTATACAGTCAAGGAAGCTGGGTTCGCATGGCGGCCAGTAAAGCAGAATGGAACCATCCAACATTAGCTCATTTCTGGAAAGAGGCAAGTGAGAACGTCTCGTTCCGCACGCCGGAATTCGCGAAAGGGTGAGGTTTGAAATATGGCGAATCTATTGGTCATATATTACAGCGCATTCGGCCATGTCTACCAAATGGCACAGGCAGTTGCGGATGGAGCCAGCCAATTCGGAACCCATGAAGTGAAAATCGTTCGAATTCCCGAGATGGTTGCGGAGCAAAATCGGGTGATTCAGCAAGATAAACAGCGTTCACAGGTTGGGGATGAGAAGCAGGCAAGCACGAAAGTGTTATCCCATCAATTTCGATTAACGGATCGCTACAGCAAATATGAAGCTACGCTAGAATTGCAGCAAGATATTCCAATCGCTACGAATGACGATCTACGCTGGGCGGACGGCATTCTGTGGGGTTTTCCAACGTATTATGGAACGATGCCTGCGCAAGTAAAGCTATTTCTTGAAATGGCCGGAGATCTGTGCATTGAAGGTGCTTTGGAGGGAAAACCGACAGGGATATTTAATAGTACAGCTTCGATTCATACAGGCCACGAAGCAGCAATTTTGACATCCATGGTACCTCTGTTTCATTTCGGCATGATTTTCGTAGGACTGCCGTATTTCGAGAATCCAGAGTATTTAACGGCCGATGCCATTGGGTGTTCCCCTTATGGGGCTTCTACATTGGCGGGACCTGACAGTTCCTTATCACCAGACCCGAGGGAGTTATTAATGGCTGCTAGGTTAGGCGAAAGAGTTGCCGATGTAGCTGCTGCTTTGCAATTGTTTCAGACCCAAAGATAGGATCGCAAGGAATGTTACTTTGAAAGTTTAAGATCCACCCTTCATTTAAGAGGCGGGATCTTTTTTCATACGAAGGATGTGCATACCCTGCACACCAGAGGGAGGTAGTCAGCATGGCATATAGTCGTTATACAGGAAAAGCATGGGACCGCCACTTTTTTCCACGCTTAAGCACAATGGAGGTTGCTGACGTTCCTAAGGAAGACGCGCTTATCGTACTGCCGGTTGGCGCTGTGGAACAACATGGACCTCATATGCCTGTCTTTACAGATACATTGATTTCCGAAGTGCTCTTAACGGAAGCTTTCGAGCAACTGCCTGATGAAGCGAATATTTGGCTGCTGCCAGCGATACCTTATGGGAAAAGCACCGAACATCTTGGCCATGCAGGCACGATCACGCTGTCAGCAACGACTTTAATGGCTGTCGTCATGGACATTGCCACAAGCCTCAGCAAGAGCGGGTTTCATAAATTAGTGCTTGTAAACACGCACGGAGGCAACACGGATTTATTGAATATGATGGCCAGGGAAATCCGTATTGAAACTGGCTTGGCTGTCTTCCGATTAGATCCAGGCGGACTTGGTGGTGCGGATGAATGGCTGACACCGCTTGAGAAGCAGGCCGGTATACATGCCGGGGACATGGAAACCTCATTGGTGATGTCAGCAATGCCGCATTGGGTGCATATGGAAGCAGCGCCTACGGAATATCCGAATTATCCCGAGTCGCGCTATTTGGCGCTGCGCAGTCGTGCTTTTGCATGGGTGATGGATGACCTGTCCGCATCGGGCATTTCGGGCGATGCCACACAGGCAACAATCGCCAAGGGGCAAGCCATGACGAGAAATTATGGGGCAATGATTGCGGAAGCGCTGCTGGAATTCCAGGCTTTTGATATGCAAACATTAAGGATTGACCGATAGCAGCAGTTACGACCTGTTTCAACCAAATAACTTGATTGGGAGATGAAGCTAATGGCAATGAATTCTTCCCAGCTCCACATACCAGGTAAGGATGCCTCCGATGCCAAATTCGTTACGATGTCCAATTTGTCCAAGACGTATCCGAATGGCACGATAGCTCTGCAAGATGTGAATTTAACGATCAAGGAAGGCGAGTTCCTCTGTTTCGTGGGTCCGTCCGGTTGCGGCAAGTCAACGATTTTCAAAATGATCACAGGCTTGGCCAAGCCGAGCAAAGGGACGTTGGATGTGTTTGGCACAACCCCCAAAGAAGCGCGCAAGCAGAGCGACATCGCCTTCGTTTTCCAAGATCATACCTTGCTGCCGTGGTCTACGGTTGAGGCCAATGTGAAATTGCCGCTGGAATTGCGGGGAGTTGACAAGAAGACGCAGCAGAAGGAAGCGGAGCGTGTGCTGGAGCTTGTCGGCTTGAAGGATTATATGAAGGTGCTGCCCAGAGAACTCTCAGGCGGTATGAAAATGCGGGTATCCATCGCCAGGGCGCTGATATCACGGCCTAAACTGCTGCTCATGGATGAGCCATTCGGCGCATTGGATGAGATTACAAGACAAACGCTCCAAATGGAGCTGCTGAGCATTTGGCAGCAGGACAAATCCATGACGGTATTGTTCGTTACACATAATGTATTCGAATCCGTCTTTCTATCCACCAGTGTTGTCGTCATGACACCACGCCCAGGCAAAATATCAGCGACAATCGATATCCCTGTCCCTTTTCCAAGAGATGAAAGCTATCGCACAACGACGCAGTTCAGCGATCTGGTGCGAGATGTTAATGCAGCGCTCGAACATTGATGTGTGATACGAGAGGAGGAACAGCCCATGGCAATGTCGATAAGTTGGGAGCAAGAGATTCAAGAGCAGTTCAGTGAAGAGATCATCCATGTGGATCAAGCAACAAGAGAGAAGCTTTCCAAGGATTATTACTGGTATTCCCCAGTGCTTAATCGGCAATTGGAGCATATCAAAGCAGCAGATGCCATTGTGACACCCCGCAATGAGACGGAAGTGGCTGAGATTCTGGCCTTTGGCTATCGGCATCACATTCCCGTCACGGTACGCGGTGCTGGCACAGGCAATTATGGTCAGGCTGTCCCGATGCAAGGCGGTATTGTCCTTGATTTAAGCCGGATGGACGACATTGTGGAAATCGGACCTGGCTTTGCCCGTTTGCAGTGCGGGGTGCGATTAGGTGTCATTGATAAAAAGGCGCGCGAAGCGGGTCAAGAAATTCGCATTTATCCAAGCACCTATGTGAAAGCAACGGTTGGAGGCTTTGTAAGCGGTGGTTCCGGCGGCATCGGATCGATCACGCATGGGAATCTATGGGATGGCAATGTACTGGAAGCCGTCATTTATACGATGGAAGAAAAACCGCAGCGTCTGGTTGTCTCTGGACCTGACTTGTTTAACTATATTCATAATTATGGAACAACAGGTATTTTGACCGAAGTCACGATTCCCTTATCCCCTCGAACCGAGTGGGCGCAGGCGATTGTACAATTCGATACCTTGGAGCAGGCGATGCTTTTTGGGGAGGAACTGGCGCAAGAAGCTGCTGTGCTGAAAAGGCTTGTGGCCCCAATGGAATGGCCAATTCCATCTTATTTTGTACCTTTCGCGAAAGTGATTCAAGCGGGGAAAGCAGCTGTCATGCTGGAGTTTGCGGAGATCAGCTTGCCGCTTGTGGAACAATTGGCGAGCCGCTTTGGCGGTCATATTGGCCATTTCATTGCTGCGAATCAATATCGCAAAACGATTGGCGTATCCGATTTCACATGGAACCATACGACATTATGGGCAATGAAAACCGATGCCTCAATGACTTATTTGCAAGCGGGCTTTAAGCTGGAGAGTTATATGGAACAAATCAGAGAACTGAAAGCCAAATTTGGCGATGAAATGTATCTGCATTTCGAATGGGTGCGAAGTGCTGGCTTGCTTACGCCTACAGCACTTCCAGTCGTTCGCTTCCAGAGCGAAGAGCGCTTATATGAAATTATTTCCTATTGCGAATCCATTGGTGTCCGAATATTCGATCCCCATACGTGGGTGCTGGACCATGGCGGACGCGGAGAAGTTAATAGCATGGAGCTTAAGAAGCGTGTGAATGATCCTAGGGGTCTGCTCAATCCAGGCAAAATTATCGTTGAAATGTAAGTAAAGGGGGACATGAATATGGCCGTAGATTCCAAATACCTGCAAATCCTGCCCGATGAAATATTCCCTGCTCGCGAGCGCATAGCTTGGACCAAGCGGCTTGAAGACGGAGTGCCGCCTAGCCTCCGATTGCTGCTGCTTTTCAAACATTTACTGCCGCCTCTTGTTGCCTTCGTTGTGTTCATTGGCGGGTGGGAACTTATTGCCTATATAATGAAGGCGCCCGTTTATCTCGTGCCTAAACCTTCCGATATTCTGGCGGCAGCGGTTGAAAATAAATATGCGCTATGGGTGTCCGTGAGGACAACCACACTGGAAGCAGTACTTGGATTCTTCCTGAGTATTATCTTAGGCGTTGCCGGAGCGATTCTTCTGGCCAGCTCCAAATGGATTGAGAAGAGCGTGTACCCGTATGCCATCATTCTACAAACGATTCCGATTGTTGCAATTGCGCCTTTGATCGTCATCTGGTTTGATGCCGGTGTCAATGCGATTGTGATTATTACGTTTTTGATTGGATTTTTCCCGATGCTTTCGAATACCTTAATCGGTCTTAACTCCACGGATCAGAATATGAGCAACTTGTTCTATTTATACAATGCCAATTCGTTTCAAACCATGTGGAAGCTGCGCATTCCAGCTGCTCTGCCGTATATCGTTGCGGGGTTGAAAATTTCCTGCACCTTATCTGTTGTCGGAGCTATTGTTGGGGAATATATTGCCGGTATTGGCGGCGGACAAGGCGGCCTTGGCTATGCCATCACGTATGCGGCTGCACGTTTGAAAACTCCCTATTTATTCGCCTGCGGACTTTCGGCTTCTGCACTTGGGATTTGTTTCTTTTTGCTCGTTAACGGGTTTGCCAAATGGATGCTTAGCTCATGGCATGAATCCGAAATGAAGAAGGACAACTAATTAGGCGAGAAGGGAAGGAGGTTAGGGAACTGCTGGATCTTGTTTTTCGTCAAATACGGCTGTTGGATGACTCCGATCATCAAGTGCCGATGGATATTGGAATAAAAGATGGCTCAATTGCCATGATAGGCAAGTTTGACGAGCGTGGAGAGCGGGAAATCGATGGCACCGGGCATCTGGTGCTTCCTCCGTTTGTGGAGTCCCATATTCATCTGGACACGGTCTTAACAGCAGGTGAACCGGCATGGAATGAGAGCGGCACGCTGTTTGAGGGTATTCGACTTTGGCAGAAGCGCAAAGAGACCCTCACATATGAGGATGTGATGAGCCGAGCCGAGCGAGTGCTGCAGATGCAGCTGGCGGCAGGAATCCTTCACGTACGGACGCAAGCGGACATCTCGGATCCTGATCTGACCGCGCTGCATGCTCTTCTTGCCTTGCGCGAGCGCGTCAAGCCCTACATGAATTTGCAGGTTATCGCGTTCCCGCAAGACGGACTTAGGGCCTGCCCGGACAATGTACAGCGCCTCGAACAAGCGCTCAAGCTTGGCGCCGATGGCATTGGAGCCATTCCGCATCTGGAGCCTACGCGTGAGGAAGGCTTAGCTTCGCTTGAGATTTGCTTTGCCATGGCGCAGAAGTATGGATGTTTCGTTCACGTGTTTTGTGACGAGATCGATGACGCGCACTCTACCTTCCTGGAGAGTACGGCCCATCTAGCGATTCGTACTGGACTTCGTGAACGCGTAACCGTGGCGCATGCGAGTGCTGCAGCTTATTATGGTGAAGCGTATTTTCACAAAGTGCTGGGCTTGCTGGCTCGTTCAGGTGTGAATGTGGTCTGCTGTCCACTTATTAATAGTGCCATGCAGGGCAGGTTTGACGGGTATCCCAAAGGCCGTGGCATTACTCGGATCAAGGATTTATGGTCAGCCGGCGTTAATGTCAGCATTGCGCATGATGATATCCGGACTCCCTTTTATCCGATGGGGACGGGAAGTGTGCTGCAAGCTGCGCATATGGCGGCTCATCTAGCCCATATGATGGGACGCGATGAGGTCGCTGAGCTGGTCCGTATGATTACTACTCGCGGAGCGAAGACGCTGCAGCTTGAGGATTATGGCCTGCAAGTGGGGCATCGGGCCAATTTCATAGTGCTGCCAGGCAGAGATGCCATGGATTTAGTCAGCAACCAGCCGAGCTGCCGCTACGTGGTTAGCCAAGGGCACATCGTGGCGGAAACATGGCCTGCGAGGAGTCAACTTTATACACCAATATAATGTGGATTAATGTCTTTTGGATTTGGGGTGAGCGAAGCTTACCCCGATTTTTTTGTTTGAGGGTGACTCCTTCGGCAAGTTTGTGCTGTGGGAACTCCACCATGAAATAAGCCTAACCAACCCCAACCCCAAACCCGTCCGCATCCCTAGCAACAAATTGTAATGAACGCCGCCGCAGGTCGCGGGGTGTCCCAGAAGTCAATGAACCCTGAGTCAGGCCACCTTACGAACTCAATACCCTTTAATTGATCAAAATCGCCCATTTTGAAAATCTAACGAATTCCCGACGCGTTATATCATATAAATGATCACCATTCCGCCTGTAAGTTGCTCGATACCGCCTATTCAGTTCATTAGGTTTTCAAAGTAGCCATTTTCTTGTCAATAAGCATCATCCAGTTCGTTAGAATGACAGATTTGATTAGGCCGCGGCTCGGCAGATCGATGGCTCGGCTTTTACGAACTCAACACCTCTTATTTGATCAAAATTGACCATTTTGAATATCTAACGAATTCCCGACGAGTTATATCATGTAAATGCTCACCATTCCGCCTGTAAGTTACTGCATAACGCCAATTCAGTTCATTAGGTTTTCAAAGTAGCCATTTTCTTGTCAATAAGCATCATCCAGTTCGTTAGGATGACAGATTTGATTAGGCCGCGACTCGGCAGATCGGCGACTCGGCTTTTACGAACTCAACACCCTGTATTTGATCAAAATCGACCATTTTGAAAATCTAACGAATTCCCGACGCGTTATATCATGAAAATGATCGCCATTCCGCCTGAAAGCTACTCGATAACGCCTATTCAGTTCATTAGGTTTTCAAAGTAGCCATTTTCTTGTCAATAAGCATCATCCAGTTCGTTAGGATGACAGATTTGATTAGGCCGCGACTCGGCAGATCGGCGACTCGGCTTTTACGAACTCAACACCCCTTATTTGATCAAAATTGACCATTTTGAAAATCTAATGAATTCCCGACGCGTTATATCATGAAAATGATGACCATTCCACCTGTAAGCTACTCGATAACGCCAATTCAGTTCATTAGGTTTTCAAAGTAGCCATTTTCTTGTCAATAAGCATCATCCAGTTCGTTAGAATGATAGATTGATTAGGCCGCGGCTCGGCAGGTCGGCGACTTGGTTTTCGGTCGGCTTTTACGAACTCAACACCCTTTATTTGATCAAAATTGACCATTTTGAAAATCTAACGAATTCCCGACGCGTTATGTCTTGCAAATGATTACCATTCCGCCTGTAAGTTACTCGATAACGCTTATTCAGTTCATTAGGTTTTCAAAGTAGCCATATTCTTGTCAATAAGCATCATTCAGTTCATTAGAATGACAGATTAATTAGGCCGCGGTTCGGTAGGTCGGCGACTTGGTTTTCGGTTGGCTTTCAAGAACTCAATACCCTTTATTTGATCAAAATTGACCATTTTGAAAATCTAACGAATTCCCGACGCGTTATGTCTTGTAAATGATCACCATTCCGCCTGTAAGTTACTCGATAACGCCTATTCAGTTCATTAGGTTTTCAAAGTAGCCATTTTCTTGTCAATAAGCATCATTCAGTTCATTAGAATGACAGATTGATTAGGCTGCGGTTCGGCAGATCGGCGACTTGGTTTTCGGTTGGCTTTCACGAACTCAATACCCTTTATTTGATCAAAATTGACCATTTTGAAAATCTAACGAATTCCCGACGCGTTATGTCTTGCAAATGATCACCATTCCGCCTGTAAGTTACTCGATAACGCTTATTCAGTTCATTAGGTTTTCAAAGTAGCCATTTTCTTGTCAATAAGCATCATCCAGTTCATTAGAATGACAGATTGATTAGGCCGCGGTTCGGTTTCATTCCAATCATCTCACAAATTTATTATTGATATTTAGGCTTGATTTTAAATGTTTACAGGTAGATAAGCAGGAAAGCATCGAACCCCGTCGAAATAATGTTTATGTAAATTACTGTAAGATGTTATCGGGGAAGGTGTTTGAATGAACCACTTGTATCAAATGCTTGGGAAATGGTTGCTGATTGCAATAATCAGTATCGGATTCGCGGCTCCTCATGCTTATGCGGATCAGCCTCAGGAAGCGCTAACGATTCCAGAGTGGAGTATTATGTGGGGTGACCCACCTGGAGGACTGGAAGGTGTAAGTAAGGCTCCCGCCGATGAATGGATTCACGTTAAAAACGGAAAATCATCCCCTTTGAAACCAAAAGAAGTGAATTCCGCATGGGTCAAATTTAAACTTCCATCTAACTTACCTATTGACTATGGCATTTACATTGAGGGCATTCATGCGCAGAAATTTTGGGTATATATCGGTGAACGCTTAGTTCGAGAGGCCAAGTATAGTTTTCCAGTTGATAGTCAAAAAAGTTTATTTCCCATCAGTAGCGAGGATGGGGGAGGAAACGTTTATTTAAAGTTGGAAACTTATGCTGATCGCTTGGATATACATTCAGCAATTAAGCTAGATGATTATTTTGTTTTGACAAGAACTTATGTACTTCAGGATTTGCCTGACATTATACTAGGTTGGGCCTTTCTCTTGATGGCTGCGATTTTAATGATTGGTTTGTTTTTCATGAAGAAAGGTCAAATTACAAGTTGGGTCTTAGTTAGTGTACTGAATTTAACGTTGGGATTTATTTTTATTACACATTCTGCTTTCATGTATGCTAACTTCACGAACTATGGCAATCTATTTATTGCTTTGTTTGATCTATCGCTTGCTGTTTTTTTGCCAGCTCTTACTTACTTTTTCGAAAAAACATTTGCTGAAGGTAAATATAATCTGATTCGTTGGTTTAGAAAATTTCAAGTTATGTACTCAATTTTTTCTATTACTTTTATGCTTTTTAATCTTCTCAATGATTATAAGTATAGTAATGCTTATTTCCTTATTTCAGTTACCATTTTGGGCTTTATTATGATTAGTCAGTTCATATTGATGATTGTTTTTTCTGCTATACTAGTACGAAATGGGAACAAGGAAGCCATTATTTTCTCAGCCGGTTTTGCCTTTTTAGCTTTTATGAGTATTTTAGACCTTATATTCTTCTATGCTAGGTCACAAAACTATATGTTTTTCTTCTGGAAATGGGGAGTTGTAGGATTTATTATTGTCATTGTTGTCGTATTAGGTAGGCGCTTAGCCATCAATCAGGAACATATGATCAATTATTCCAAGGAGCTTGAGTTCTACAATCATCAACTGCAGCTCTCTGAAAAAATGGAGATTATCAGTTCATTAGCAGCTTCTGTCGCTCACGAGGTTAGAAATCCGCTTCAGGTAACACGAGGTTTTTTGCAACTTGTTGCTGCCAGAACAGATGATAAGAATAAGGAATATATGGGAATTGCTATTGCAGAATTAGATCGGGCTTCGGTTATTATTACGGACTTTCTAACATTTGCCAAGCCGCAGCTAGATGAGCTCGTTGATCTCAATGTATCCGAAGAAATTAACCAGATAGAAGGAATTATTGTGCCTTTGGCAACCATGCACGGGGGGCGAATAATTGTCAGCGTTCCAAATGATCTATTTATCCGTGGAAACGCTTCGAAATTGAAACAAGTACTCATTAATATAATTAAGAACAGTATTGAAGCTTTTCAGGTCGATGGGCAAATTCAAATATGGGCCTATGAGAAGCAGGGAGAGGTTTACATTCATATTAAGGATAACGGTGAGGGAATTGAGCCTGCAAAACTTATTAGATTAGGGGAGCCTTATTATTCAACGAAAACAAAGGGAACAGGACTTGGACTTATGATTACTTTTCAAATTATAAAGGCGATGCAAGGTCATTTAGAGTACAAAAGTCAACGTTACACTGGTACTGAGGCGATTATTAGTTTTCCATCCATTTCGGCTAAATAAAGAAGAGGTGCCGCAATCAGCGGCACCTCTTCTTTATTTATTTTACCAAAAGCCTTCGGTGCCATTCGTAGTAACTAATACCTTAGCAGGATTCGTAGGAATGACGAGAACAAATTCCGTTGAAGTTTCTTCGACCGCTTTAACTTGGATATCATCGGGGAGTGTGATGTTAAACGCTTGTTTCAAAGCGGCTTTGGGATTCGCGATAAGCTGGTTCTTAAATGCTTCATCTTCCCAAGCTTTTTGAATAATTTGCGCTTTTAGAACTTCATTGGATGACATTACTAATCACTCCTAATTATTTGGGTATTTTTACCTGCAAAACGATTATAGCATGAATATTCTGAATAATCTATCATTATAAGCTGCTTTCCGACAAATAATAGTAGAATCCCCCTGAAGCTAACTTTTTCCGCTTTTCTTTGATCTCTTGTTCGACAATTTGAATGTTAGTCACTAGCGACTTATGAAAACTCATCATTTGGGGTAAGGAGGTTTGGAGATTGTTGAAGTCCTCATGATGGGTTGCGGCAATTTGTCCATATGTCTCCAAGAAATCTCGGACAAATAGTTGATCCTTAACCATTTCAGCCGTAATGACGCTATCCGCCGGAAGCTGCATACGTTTGCGCATGGAAGCTAGCAAACAGTTGTAAGAGCCCTCTTCGATATCTTCCTCCCAATCAGCCCAATCATCCAACATTTGCAGGGTCACCAATACTTGTTCCACGGCTTCAGTTACAGCAGGAATGAGGGCAGCTTGTTGGCTGAGCAGTAATGCCGCTGTGCTGGCGTTTTTGACGGGGCTAGCTTTCTTGGCAATCATGTTCCGATCGGTATGGAAATAATCGGATATCTGCTCATTGGAGACAGCTTTCGACCACTCCAGTACGTAGGATTCATAATATCGCCAGAACGGAGAGCTGGATGGAAACATGTCTCGATAGATTGCTGAGAACTGGATATGAAATAAATTGGCAAGCGGCAGCTTGTCCTTGTGCTCTCCCTTGGCAGAATCCATGATATCATCCTGAATGAAATAATAAAGCATGATAAACACATTAGCGAGAGAGAGCTTCTGGATCTCAGCCGCAGGCAAGTCACAGGCGTCTTTCATCCAATAGGGGAGCAAGTAGCAGATATAATTCTTGGTTGTGCCTTCTTTGCTGGCATCGAATTTAGCCAAATAGGCCAGTCCCAGTTGGTTGAGAGGTGCTGGAAACGTGCTTACGATTTGATTTGCTTCTGCAAATACGTCATCTAGCTCCTGCTTATGCGCGTTCAACCAGTCCATAGGTCAATTCCCCCTCAAATGGTATATTCTTGAAACTAGACTAGCACGAATTCCCCAAGGATACAATTCCTATTTTTTCTCGCCAGAACCAGACGAATGTTCACACTTGTTCATGGAAGTTCAGATTGTTCATAGGTCATTCCACAAATTCGTTCACTTACCACAAGAGGCTTCACTATGCGCTTAGTGTGAGTCCGATTATGATCTTCTCAAGACATATCGCTTGAGGGGGATCGCTTCAACCATGATTAAACGACGAGGTTTTATTTATGAACTCATGACGAACAAAATCATGTTTCTTATGCTGCTGCCGACCTTGATCTTCTTCTTCATCAACTCGTACATTCCGATGGTAGGTATCTATTACGCGTTTACAAGATTTGATTTCAATGCTGGTTTGTTCGGAAGCCCATTTGTAGGGTTAGACAATTTCTCTTTCTTATGGAAATCCGGCATTTTGATGAAATTGACGCTGAATACACTTGGCTACAACTTAGCTTTCATTGTATTTGGTAATGTTTTCGCCATCCTGTGCGCGGTCTTGCTAAGCGAAATTCGCAGCGCATGGTTCAAGAAGCTGGCCCAATCCGTCATGTTTCTGCCTTACTTTATTTCGTTCGTTATTTTGAGTGTCATTGTGTATAACTTATTCAACTATGAGAGCGGTTTCCTGAACACGACCTTGAAGGAGCTAAGCGCAAGTCCCGTAGATGTGTACAATACGCCCTGGGCGTGGGTGTTTCTGATCATATTATTTTATCTATGGAAAAATCTCGGGTACAGCATGGTCATTTATTTGGCGGCCATTACAGGCATTAGTGAAGAATATTATGAAGCTGCCAAGATCGATGGGGCTAATATATTTCAGCGCGTATGGCATATCACGGTTCCCATGCTCAAGCCGACCTTTGTCGTTCTGCTCCTCTTTTCACTGGGCAGTATTATGAAAGGGCAATTCGATTTATTTTACCAATTAATTGGAAATAATGGTATTCTTTTTAATGCGACAGATATTATCGATACCTATGTGTATCGCTCGCTTAAGGTCACTTTTGATGTTGGCATGGCGACAGCAGCCGGTTTATATCAGTCATTGTTTGGATTTATCTTGATTATTACGGTCAACTACGTCATTCGCAAAATAAATGAGGATTACGCCTTATTTTAGGTGGGGGAGGTGCTGGCAGGGTGAGAATGAAGGATGAGAAGT
The DNA here is from genome assembly GCF_014640555.1 of Paenibacillus marchantiophytorum. GTDB lineage: Bacteria > Bacillota > Bacilli > Paenibacillales > NBRC-103111 > Paenibacillus_E > Paenibacillus_E marchantiophytorum. The sequence continues at coordinate 74,923 of NZ_BMHE01000002.1, forward strand.
ATATGTTGCTGTTTCAAACGATGGCGTATGCCGTTATTATCGTCTCTTTTGTGGTCTGTTTATTTCCCTTTCTGATGATTATATCGGCGTCGCTCACGCAGAATGAGTCGATTATCCGCAGCGGGTATCACTTAATTCCACAAGTATTTTCCATTGAAGGGTACAAAACGGTGTTTCGGTTTCCGGAACAGGTGCTCAAAGCGTATGGGGTTACCCTGTTCGTAACGCTCGTAGGGACGGTCACAGGATTGTTCTTCATGACTATGGCTGGTTATGTCCTGCAGCGCAGAGATTTCAAATATCGGAATCATTTTTCTTTCTATATCTACTTCACGACGCTGTTTGGCGGAGGATTGGTGCCGTGGTACATTCTGCTTGCAAATTACTTGAAGCTGACCGATTCTTACGCGGTGCTCATTCTGCCAGGGCTGATGAGTCCCTTCCTGATCATTCTGATGCGCAGTTTTATTAAATCAGCGATACCGGAGGAATTGATTGAATCGGCCAAGATTGATGGGGCGAATGATTTCAAGATTTATTACAGTGTCGTGCTGCAATTATCGATGCCCGGCATTGCGACGGTCGGTTTGTTCCTGGCGCTTCATTATTGGAACGGTTGGCTGCTCTCTTCCCTCTTCATCAATGACCCCAACAAATATGAACTGCAATATTATTTGTATAACGTGATTAACACGATGCGCTTTGTATCTCAAATGGGCGCTGGAACGGGAGTCGTGATGACAGGAGAGATGCCGACCGAGTCCACGAAGATGGCTATGGCCATCGTAGTGACGGGACCTATTCTGTTCTTGTATCCGTTCGTTCAGCGTTATTTCGTCAAAGGATTGACAATCGGTGCTGTCAAAGGTTAGAACCGTAGAAGGGGCAATGAAAAGAACCTTCGCGGCTGACATAGATGTAAACCATAAAAGGGAGGATTCACATGAAAATGATCAGGACAACCCGATTCTCTGTTTGGCTCTCCGGAGCTTTATTCGTCACCGCGCTAACAGGTTGCAGCAGCACCCCGGAACCTAAGAAAGAGACAGCAGCGCCTGCTGCGAGTGCGGCTGCACCAGCGGCAACAGTGAAGGCTGAAGCGCCTAAGAGAGACAAAGTTGAGCTTCAGTTCTACATGCTCGGCAACGCTCCCAAGGATTTGCAGATCATTCAGGATGAAGTGAATAAACTGGCTTCCAAAGATTTGAATACAACGGTTAAATTCAATTACACAACATGGACTGACTGGGACCAGAAATATAAGCTGCTGCTATCATCCGGTCAGCAAGTGGATTTAATCTTCACGGCCGATTGGACGCAGTATCAGTCCTACGCGAAGAAGGGGGCTTTCCTGCCGCTGGATGATATACTGCCCAAAGCAGCTCCAACCCTGAATAAATATGTACCTAAGGATATGTGGGAAGCGGTCAAGGTGGACGGCAAAATTTATACAGTTCCGGCGACGTTTAAAGAATATGTGACCAACGGTTTCGTTTGGCGCGAGGATTTGCGCGTGAAGTATAATTTACCTAAGCCGAACTCAGTTGAAACCTTCGAGGCTTATATGGATGGGATCAAGAAAAATGAGCCAAATGTGCTGCCCTTTGCAAGCGGAGGTGACGGCAATCTGATTGTGAATGGCCTCAGGGATGTCGTTCATAACAGCGTGGGAGCGCCGCTATATGGGGTGGGCATTAATTACAACAAGCCGGCTGAAGTGTATTCATATTGGGGGTCTGACGAGCATCTGGGCGATATCAAAATTGCCAAACGCTGGATGGACAAAGGCTTTATTCCGAAAAATGTGCTGAATGTGAAAGATTCGACATGGGATCAGCTTGTTAGCGGGAAAGCGGCGAGTGAGTTCGGGGACAACCCGGCCAGATTCAATGATTCCTTGAATAAAATGAAATCAACGCATCCGGACTGGAATCTCGACTACTTCCCATTCCCGGTTGCCAAAGGATACGCACAGCCTGTGCATCCGATTCATAACGGATTTGCTATTCCTAAGAGCAGTAAGAACGCAGAACGTGCATTGGAATTCTATGAAAAAATGGTGACTGACAAAACCTACAACTGGCTTACCTCTTACGGCATTCAAGGGAAAAACTTCGAAGTGGATAACGGCTATTATAAAATGATAGGTGATAATAATTCGAATGGCTTCCCGCGTGAGGCAATGAATAGCTGGGCATGGCGGAATCCCGATCTGATGTTGTTCGAGAAAAGCTTTGATGGTGTAAAAGCGATCTACCAAGAGCTCGATAAAATTCAAAAGCCGGATATTTTCACAGGTTTTGCTGAGGATTACAGCTCCTACCAAGCGGAGAAAGCGGCTCTGGAGCAAGTGGAGAAACAGTACCTGTGGCCGCTGCAAATGGGTCTTGTAGCCGACGTAGATGCAGGCCTCAAGACGTTCATGGAGAAAGCGAAGCAAGCAGGACTTGAGAAAGTGCAAGCGGAGTATAAGAAACAATGGCTCCAATATGTCAACGAAAAAGGCATCAAATAAGAAGAAAGGCCGCCCTGCAGTATTGTATGCAGGGCGGCTGTTTGTTGTCTAAAGCTCAACTTAGGCTTAGGATTGATTGCCAGGTTCTAATAGTTCTGCTTTCCTGAAGTCGGTTGGTGTCACGCCAAAGTTTTTCTTGAACATTCGATAGAAGTAGGAACTATTCGTATACCCGATCTTCTCCGCAATCTCGGCAACAGAAAGGCCGGATTGTTTGAGCAGATCTTTGGCTCTGTCCATTCGCATTGTATTAATGACATCGACGATGGCATTCAGGGTGTTTTGCTTGTATACGCGACTAATATAGATAGGGGACATATCGAGTATATCTGCGATCCAGTTTAAGCATAAGTTGGGATTACCGCAATTCAGATCGATCATATCATTGATTTTGCGGATTAGATCGTCCTGTTTCATGCTCCGCTTTTCATCCAATCGCTTCTTGATTTCATCAAATGATTCAAAGAAAGCCGCTTCGATCTCTTCGATGGTTTCCAGCTTCGCTAGGGCCTGTCTGGACACCAGCAAAGAGCTGGGTATGTCGAGCGAATTGTTCTTGAGAATGGTATGCAGAACACCACTCAAAGTGATGGTCAGGCGTGATAAGGTAGCCTGGAACACACTGATGGGATAAGGCCTTGTTTCTTCGATGATGACAGCATAGATTTTCTTGGCTTCGGCAACTTTACCAGCCATCAATGCATCAACTAATCTCTTCTCTTTCTCCACGGTAAACAGATAATCGTCGGTTTCCGGGTACGGATGGTCTTGCGAAGCGATCAAGCAGCCTGCTCCGAGGAACAAGCGATGTTCAGAAGCTTCGACAATTTTACGGTACAGCGGTACGAGGTCCTGAGGCAGGGAACTTTGTGGACTGTAAGTAATGGACAAGCTGATTTTGAGCAACTCGTTAACCGCTTTCTGAATTTGTTTCAGTAAGGTTTGCAGCATGCTCTGATCCCCATCGCTGGGCACATTGTGGGCATTAATCAGCAAAACCGTACGATCATCGCCCATGTCGACTGTCTCCACCTGAAAGGCTTGAGAGGCAATCTCGGAGCTAATGTTCATAATTGCATATTTATAGACATGAAGATCATCCAGATGTTTTTGTAAAAAGGGCTGAAACCGATCGATTCGAAGCAAGATAATACGATAATCATGTCCGAAATCAAAGGAAATGCCGAGCTCGCTGCGTTTATCCCGCATCCATTTTGCCGTTAGTGGTTCATGGCCTTGGAGCAGCTTTCGCAGCATGTCTTGTTTTAAAGTGAACAAGGAGTTGCGTTTGTCAGATTCTAATGATTTCATCTTAGTGACAATACGATGGATGGGGATATAGAGCCTGCGAGATAGCAGCCAGGAGATGAACAAACCGACAACAAGAATAGAAACTCCGATATAAATGGTTGTCGTCCGGATCGCATTTAACTTCCGTGTTATGATTTCGTAAGGTGTAAACCGAATGTACCGCCATTCAAGTGAGTCGGGAGCTGTATATGAAATTAAGGATTTCATACCTCCAACCGTGCCAATAAAGTAGCCGGCGTTCTTCGTACTCATGATTTGTTGCGTTATGGCTGATTCAGGGGTTAGCGTCACGCTTGGATTGAGTGGATCTCCGCTAAGCGTTCTTCCTTTATTGTCGAGGATAAAGGAGTTGCTAGCCTCTGTTCCTCGATATTTACCGATATCTTTATTAATCCAATCGGTTGTGATATTGACGATAATGGCAGAATTCAGTTCATTGTCATTTCCGATGGCATCATAGCAGAGATATGTGTAGATATTACTTCTTTTCGAACCAGAAGCATCCTTCAAATAGGTCCGTGGAATCGGCACAAAAGGTTTATACTCTTGGAAATGCTGTAGAATCTCCAAAATATCTTGGTCCACCAATTCTTCTTTGGTCATTAATCCGTTCTGCCCTGAACTGGCTGCGATATACACATAGGGGGCTTTAGGGTTGTAGACATAAATGGAAGCAATATAAGGCATAGAATTCAAATAATTGCTCAGTTCTCTCATGGCCGCTGTTGTATCATAAATATCCGGATTTTCATAAAACATAAGCTTGCTGATATTACCGTTTCGATACATTTGGAATGTAAGCGATTGTGCGCTCTCCGTCATGGAAATCACTTCGCGGCTCGTTTGAGTTAAATTCTCCAAGTCGGATTGATACACTTCGTTCAAATTAATAGTCCTATAATTGACGTAATAAATGGTGGAGGATACGAGAAGTGTAAGAACCGTACAAAGAATTGTACTTAGCAGAAGCTTGATATACAGATTGCGATTGTCTCCCATAAGCTTACCATTCACAGGCGTGCCTCCCCTACGGACTAACGGATACAGTGACTCCAATTATCACTACCATATCACCCTAATAGAAAGAGGCACAAGATGAAATCATCCAACATGTATGAACATATCTAACTATTCAGATTGACAGTGCGCGATTTTTTATATACATTTGAAGCAAATCGATTGTTCACAATATGACTGGGAAAGGAAACGAATGTGATGAGCAGCAGTGAGTTTTTAAAATTGGAAAATCAGCTGTGCTTTAGTTTATATGCCAGCTCAAGAGCGATCACTCGAATGTACCGTCCGGTTCTTGAGGATCTTGGGATTACGTATCCGCAGTACTTGGTCATGCTTGTTCTTTGGGATCAAAAGGAAAGTACAGTGAAAGAACTGAGCGAGAAGCTGGATCTGGATTCTGGCACGCTAACGCCGATGCTTAAACGGATGGAAGCGCAGCAGTTGGTGCAAAGAAAAAGATCGGCCCAGGACGAACGGGTCGTGAATATTCAAATTACGGAAGCGGGTCTTGCGCTGTATGAGAAGGCGCTATGCATCCCGGAAGCGCTGCTTTCTTCCAGCGGACTGTCACCGGAGGAAATCTTTAATTTCAATGAACAGTTGAAAAACATCCTAAACAGCGTAAACGCATTTAAATAAGGAGTGATTCCTCCGTGCCTAGACTTATAATCAGAGGCGAGGACCTGCAATGAATTATTTCTTCTATATCCTGGTGAATAATATCGTTCCCATCAGCATTATGATTGCCATTGGCGCGGTGATGTACCGTGCCTTTCAAATTGACATTAAGACGCTCTCCAAGCTTAACTTTTATGTATTCTCGCCTGCGTTAGTGTTTGTGAAGCTGTATGAGTCCGAAATGAACTTACATGTGCTGATGCAGGTACTGTTGTTTTTTGTGCTTTTCTTCAGTCTTCTTTTCGCGTTGATCGAGGTCTACATCCGGCTGAAAAAGATGCACCGCGGCATGCGCATTGCCATGCGCAACAGTGTGATTTTCTACAACAGCGCCAACTATGCCTTGCCGCTCAATCAAACCGTTTTCGGCGGGAATGCGTATACGTTATCGATTCAGATCGTCATTATGATTATGCAGACGCTGATCCCCAACACCTATGGCATCTACACCTTAAACGCACATAAATCAACTTGGAAAGCGACCCTGCGTACGATTCTGTCCCTACCCGTGATTTATGCCATACCCATTGCGCTTCTGCTGCGCTATTTTCATTTGCCTGTCCCGCAATCCATTGATATTCCTTTGAATTACATTTCCAATGCCTTCATGGCGACGGCGCTTCTAACTTTAGGGGTTCAACTCGGCGGCATGAAATGGGAATTTCACTTCTCCAATGTGCTTGTTTCCAACATTCTGAGGCTTGCTGCCGGACCGCTGCTTGGTTTTCTCGTTGTTTGGATACTAGGGATCGAGGGTCTTACGGCCAAAGCATTGATCCTCTCCTGCGCGGTGCCTACCTCACTGAGCAGTGTGCTTCTAGCCATTGAATATGAGAATGAACCTGAGTTTTCTTCCCAGGCTGTGTTTACCTCCACGTTGTTTAGTATGTTTACCATCCCTGTCGTCATCTATTTGTTAGGTTTTATGTGAACATTCTGGGGAATCCTGAAACTAGCAGGAGTTTCGACAATTTTCGGCGAACAGATTACATGATCGTTTATTACTAATTAAGGGGGTATTTACAAATGCGTTACCAATTCTGCCAGTATGTGACCATCGTAGACATGAATGAAGAGATTTTATCCGAAGTATTATTTGAACATGGGGTATTCGAATCCAATGCGTTGTCTATTGGCTCATCCGTGGTCATCTACCAGCTAGGACTTAAACAATTCGATGTCGTCTATGATAAAAGAGAAGGTAAAACCGTTCGCAGTAAAGTCGTAGATATTGAGATCAATCTAATCACACAGCCAACGGAAACTCGAGTCTACATAGAACCTGTTCGATTGATTGTTGGTCAACATGATATAGGTGAAGTCGAATGAAACTTTTTTTATTGCTGGGCAGCCTGAATGCCTTTCTTTCAGTTGCTCTAGGTGCATTCGGCGCGCATTCGTTGAAACAAAAGCTGACGCCGGACCAGCTGGACGTATTCCAAACCGGTGTTCATTATCACATGATTCATGCGATCGCGCTGATCCTGATTGCTTTACTGTCGGATAAGCTAGTGAACAGCAGCTCTTTGGTCCAGGCATCGGGTTGGGCTATTTTTATCGGTATTATCCTGTTCTCGGGCAGCCTGTATGCCTTGAGCATAACAGGTCTCAAAATTTTCGGTCCTATTACCCCGCTTGGCGGCCTGAGCTTTCTGGTGGGCTGGGTCTTACTGGCCGTTGCCGCGTTCAAACAATAAGAGAAGAGTCGGGACAATCCGACTCTTTTTCTTCGATTTGTGCCTTCTAAGCAGGAAAAAGCACGTATCGTGTAGAAAGTACTGAGCGACGGATACTCATTCTTCCTTAATTGAAAGGATGTAGCGCATGGCTAATTTCAAGGGGAACCATTCAGGATCGGGTAAGCCAAGAACTTCGGAATCTAAGCTACTCTCAAGCCATGAGCTATTTCATCATTCATTTGATTGTGCGGATATGGCAATGTCCATTGTCAATTTGGATGGCAAGCTGCACATGGTAAATTCATCGTTATGTCAGTTATTCGGATATGCGAAGGAAGCGTTGATCGGAGTAAATGTACAGACATTATTCTATACGGATGATGTGGAAGTCGATGCTCAGTACTGGGAGCAAATCTTTCTTAAAGAGCGCCAATCATTTCAAGTGGAAAAACGTTTTATTCATCAGGACGGTTCAGTCATATGGGGCAGTCTATCGGTTTCCTTGGTTCACGATGATGAAGCTACTCCGATTTGTCTAATGATCCAAATTCAAGATATTTCTGAACGGAAACGTTATGAACGCAAGCTAGAGATGAGTAAATGCTGCTATGAATCCCTCGTTACATATAATCCGGATATGATCTTTATGCTGGATGAGCTGGGAAATCTCGTTGAGGCCAATCCTGCTGTGGAAGCGATCTCTGGGTATTCAGAAGAGGAAATCAAGGGGAAATCGATCCATTTTTTGATTGTTCCGGCGTATTTGCCACAGCTCAAGGAGCTGTTTGAGCAAGCGAAGCAAGGTGTCACCGGCAGTTCAGAAGCACAGATTCTACATAAACATGGTCACAAGATGATGATTGAAATTAAATTTGTACCTAGAATGGATCAGGAACATGTCAATGGCATCTATCTCATTGCCAAGGATGTAACCAAACGCAATCAGAATGAAGCCATAATTGACGAGTTGCATAACAAAAACCAACTCATTCTAGATGCTGTCTCCGATGGAATCTTCGGGATTGACGAGCATTTAGGAACAATCTTCTGGAACCAGGCTGCCGAACGGTTGACTGGCTACACCTATGAGGATATGTTAGGGAAGAATCCTTATCATATTTTGACCCAATCAAGTGGGGGAGAAGCCTTGTATCGCACGATTCGCGAAGGCGTCTATGATTGTGATGCGAATGAGATTTTCTACAAAAAAAATGGCGATTCATTCCCGGTTGAATATATGACTTCACCTATTTATGATGACAATCAAATTATCGGTGTTGTTCTGACCTTCAAAAACATAGCGGAGCGGCAGCATACGGAAGAAATGCTTCGCAGATCCGAGAAGCTATCGGTTGTGGGTCAAATTGCCGCAGGTGTTGCGCATGAAATTCGCAATCCGTTGACCTCGCTCAAGGGCTTCACGCAATTTCTGCAGCAAGGCGCTGCAAACAAAAAAGAATATTATGAGATTATGATGGCTGAATTAAATCGTATTGAATTAATTATTACTGAAATGCTGGTCTTGGCCAAGCCGCAATTGGTGCGCTATCAGCCTAAGAGTCTTGAAAGCATTATTCAAAGTGTCATTACCCTGCTCGAAACGCAGGCGATCATGAGCAATATTCAATTCGACGTTGTCATGGAACATCAGCTGCCGCTTATTCATTGTGAAGAGAATCAGTTGAAGCAATCATTTATTAATTTGATCAAAAATGCCATGGAAGCGATGCCTGATGGGGGACAAATTGATATTCACCTGTTTTTGGCGGATGAGAAAGCCGTACGGGTCATACTCAAAGACAGAGGAATAGGGATAACGGAAGAAGTACTTGCCCGGCTTGGAGAACCTTTCTACACAACGAAGGAAAAAGGGACCGGGCTTGGCATCATGACATCATCCAAAATTATTGAAGATCATCATGGCCAATTCGTCGTGAAGAGCAAAGTGGGAGAAGGAACAGTTGTCAGTGTGACGCTTCCTATCACCTAGAGTGAGCAGTAAGAGGAGGCTAATTTTTGTGAAAAACCGGCTCTATATTGGCGGATATATGTTACTTGTCATATTCGTTAGCCTTTACGTAAAGCCGTATGCTGCGTGGATTTGTGTACTTGCTTCCCTGTTGCTGCTGTTTGTACTGTTGCGAAAAAGGGGAAGTACTCATACATTCATAAATGGAATGCCACAGGATCATGCTTATCTGAATGTTCTCGATTCCTTATTTGAACACAATCCGAATGCGATCGGTATTTTTGATCAAGAGGGTAAATTCGTCCGCATTAATTTGGCCGCAGAAACGATTCTCGGATATGCCGTGACGGAACTGCTGGATCAACCTTTTATCAGCTTTGTCACACAAGAGCAGTGTGAGTCCACCTGGATTCAGTTGGAGCGTGTGAAAACAGGTATGCCTGTTACATTTGAAACAGCTGTGCTGCATAAAAGCGGCTATCGTGTTGATTTGAATGTAACAGCTGTTCCTGTTGATTTGAAGCCTAATGCCAAAGGGAATATATTGATTTGCCAGGATATCACAGAACGTAAGCGCGGCGATGAGCAAGTCCGCTATATGGCTTATTATGATGATATGACGGGACTGCCGAATCGTCGGATGTTCAGAGATCGCCTGAATGAACGGCTAAGCGTCACCAAGCCGCTAGGGCAAAAGGTCGCAGTTTTCTATTTGGACATTGACGGCTTCAAACTCGTGAATGACAGTTTCGGGCATGATTACGGCAACATGCTGCTGCTCCAATTAGCTGAACGTTTCACGCGAGTTGTTACCGAGAATGACTACTTGGCCCGGACGGAAGGCGATGAATTTGCCTTCTTCTATACGAACGTTGCGAATCCGAATGATGCCATTGCCGTTATTGCCGAAATCAACCGGGTACTGGAAAAGCCGTTTCTTCTTGAGCAATATGAGCTGCATATTACAGCAAGTATCGGAATCGCCATCTCCTCCGAGGATACCGAGAATGTAGAAGATGCGGATATGCTTATGAAATATGCGGATATCGCCTTAGCCAGAGCGAAGGAGAAAGGCCGCAACGATTTCCAAATCTTCAACACCGATATGAAATCGGTCTCCATTAACCGGCTTAAGCTCGAAAATGAGCTGCGCAAAGCGCTTGCAGGGAATGAGTTTATTTTATTCTATCAACCGCAGGTCGATATTGAAACAGGCCGTATCGTCGGCGTAGAAGCCTTGATTCGTTGGAACCATCCGGAGCGAGGCCTCGTTTCACCGAATCAGTTCATTCCTTTTGCTGAAGAATCCGGACTCATCGTACCGATCGGCGAATGGGTGCTGCGAGCTGCCTGCAAGCAAAACAAAGCTTGGCAAAAAGAGGGCTATCCGATGATGCCGATATCCGTGAATTTGTCTATGCGGCAGTTTTTCCAACATAATCTCAAAGGGAAAATTCGTCATGTTTTAGAACAAACGGGGCTGGAACCGCAATATCTGGAGCTTGAAATCACCGAAAGCATGACCATGGATGTTGACCACGCCATTCAATCCTTGCTGGAGCTCAAAGAGCTGGGTGTCAATGTCAGCATTGATGATTTCGGAACAGGTTATAGTTCGCTCTATTACCTCAAGAAATTCCCGATCGATAAACTCAAAATTGATCGCTCCTTCGTGCGGGACATCATGGTAGATCCCAATGATGCGGCCATCGTTGCTACGATCATCGCCATGACGCATCACTTGAACTTAAAAGTGATTGCTGAAGGCGTAGAGACCGAAGAGCAGCTGAACTTCTTGCATCAGAACCGCTGCAATGAAGTGCAAGGCTACTGGTTTAGTCCTCCTGTTAGTGCAACTGATCTCGAATATATGCTTAAACATGGCATGACTACCGCATAAAAAGAGGGTGTTCCTTGAACGTTCAAGGACACCCTCTTCTTTATTAAAAAGCGACATAATCGTCGATTTCGTTTAATTTGAACAAATACACCTTTTTTTCATCCACGTGATAGACCGTTACATTTTGATTGCTGTTATCATAATTCAAGATCCGGCAGGGGAGGTTGAGCTTAATCCCTTGTGCTTTGATGACCGTCAAACGAATCAACGTATTATTGGCTTTGTAGCCTTCCAACTGATTGATGATATCTTCAGCAGCTTCGTGGTTGGCCGTTATTTTGGCGGCAGCTGCAGGGGCTGTTTTTGGTGTTTCTACTGCCTTTTTACCTGTATGTGGCGGAGGCTCGTTCTCTTTTTTGGTGTTTAATGCAATCAATTTGCCTAGTTCGATGCCTTTAACAATATTGTAATCTTTCACAGTATCGACGTTCAGCAGACGAAGCAGCTTTTCCATGGCAAGGCCATTCGTGGCATCTTCAATCAGAATCTCAACTGTGAACAAGTGTCCATTCGGACTTGTATTTATTTTTCCCTGACTCATATGGCCTCCTTGCGGCAAAAAAATGCTCGTATTCTAACTATATCATGATATTCTACCCAAATATAGCTTGCTTTTCGCAGGGTTTCGGAAAAATTGTTGGAGAGATGGGTGGTTTTGGGTTTGGTCATATGATTCTTTATGTATATTTTGGAAACTTTTTACTTTAATTTAAGTATAACTAATATGGAAATATAACCAAAAGAATGAAGGGATGAAGCATCGATGAAAGTTTCAAATGATAAGGGGAAGTATACACTATTTTCAGTATTGGCAGGAATCCTTATGGTTATTGCTTGGTTAGTTTCCCCTGTGCAAGCAGCAGAGAATAAACCGGACTCTTCTTCAACTTTAACTAAACCAATCAAGGTCTCTTCCGGGCATCAATCAAACGGTTTATTAGATGATCAAGGCCACATTTGGTATTGGGGGGGATTATACAAACAATTCAAAGAAAAGGCAACACTCATCTCGGGCAACCCGGAAAAAATAGCAGGGTTAGACAGCGTTGTAGACATTTCTCTTGGCTCCCATTATGGTTGGGCCGTAAAAAAAGATGGCACAGTTTGGATTTGGGGAAGGGGTACGAGTTATTATGAGGATGGAGTTGATGGATCTTTCATGGAAATGCCTCTTCGTATTCCGCTAATGTCTAACGTTACCAAAGTTTCAGTTGCGGATGGTTTAAGTGCTGCTTTGACCAGTGATGGGAAGGTTTGGGTAGAGTGGGTCTATCCCCTAGCACCAAACTTTAAAGAAGCAATTGGAAAAGGGGCTGCTCCTCAACTTCTTGCAGGTGTAGATCATGTAATTGATATTTCAGCCACTAATAGTTTGGGGATAACCTTCGTAAAGGAGGATGGTACGGTTTGGAACTGGAATGATCCTGAATATGGACTAACCAATTTAGGAACAGGTCGTGTCACACCCAAACAAATTACAGGCTTGAAGGAAATTGTGAAACTAGCACCTGGAACAAGCGCACAGCATCAACTTGCTTTGAAAAAAGATGGGACCGTCTGGGCCTGGGGGAATCGAATTGCTGAAAAAAAAAATAAACAAACGAATGTTCCTTTTCAAGTCGCTGGGCTATCAGGAGTTTCTGAACTTACGGTTGGAGATGAGACAGATTTAGCATTGAAACAAGACGGGTCTGTTTGGTCTTGGGGGTGTAAGGAATTATTAAGATCCGATGATGCTTGCATCTTTAATGTTCCCAAACAAGTTGAAGGATTAATAGATATTGCTTCTATTGGTGCAGGGGCAAAACATAGCACTGCTATCAAAAGAGATGGCACACTATGGTCTTGGGGGGACAACCGTTTTGGGCAATTAGGTGATGGCACACTCAATTCAAGCTCAGTTCCGATTGAAATAAAGCTTCCAGGCGTTGAGTACGCGAAGCAACCATCGACTTTGAATGTAGTTGTCAATGGAAAAACGATTGCTTTAGATGGTTCACCGGCCTACATAGATGCTGCTACCAATTTGACCTATGTTCCTTTGCGATTTGTTTCTGAAGCATTGGGGGCTAAGGTCGAATGGACCTCTAATAGTTTGCCTATAAAAGCTTCGGTTATGAAGCCTAAAGTCCATGAAGTTATAATTAGACTTAATGAGAAGACTGCTAGTATTGATGGTAAGAACGTTGTAATCGAGGGTGCTCCATTGTTAGTAAATGGTTATTCTATGGTACCTCTTCGCGTTATTAGCGAAGGACTTGGAGCGAATGTGAGCTGGATTTCGGAGAGCCGAACTGTGAATATTAGCATGGGGGATTCTTCTACACAATAGTTACAAAAGCGCTCAGAATGATCTCTGAGCGTCTTTTTTTGTGTATAATTTTATTGGGTGGCCTTGAGCCACATCTCATAGAAACTGAGTTTAGGTATGGGATAACTGCAAGCATTAAAGAAGAAGTGATAAGTAGACTGATGATGTAATCCAAATAAGGATTGTAGTTCTGTGTGAGAGTATATGAAAAATGGAAATGGAGGAGCCATAAATGCAGGCTATCAATCTTTATGTAGACGATCTTCGTGATTGTCCGGATGGATTTGTTTTGGCTCGTACATACGAGGCTGCAATTCAAATTATTGAGACGAATGAAATCAATATTCTCACGTTGGATCATGATTTAGGTGAAGATCAAGAAGGCAAAGAACTTCCAAACGGGTATGATCTTGTAAAATATTTTTGTGAGCATGGATTAAAAGCAAATAAGATTTACTTACACACTGATAATCCAGTAGGAAGAAACAATATGTACGAGACGCTTATTGCAGCTCAACGAAGAGGGTTTATAAGTGGAGAAATCGAGATATATCATTATCCAATCACAAAGAATAAGTATTCTGGTGGTTAATAAAGGAGTCCGGTTGTGAGATCTGATGTCAAAATCCGTACACTTTCATTATTAATAGTTTTAATAATTTCAATATTTCCACTTGTCTTAAACTCGATATATCTCTTTATAACTGATAACGTTACAGAGCGTAGTTCTGATTTTCAATTTATTTATAGTATTATATGGGAAATATTTTCATTGGGAATACTTTACTTCGTCTTGAAAAATCAGAAGAGAGATTTTAAAACTATAGGTTTTGAGTTTCGGAAAACTGATCTATTACATGGAATCATTCTCTTTTTTGGAATCTATATGATATTAATAATTGCTCTTGCGATTTCTCCGAATTTTGGTCAGACACCTAAAAATATTGATTTTATAAAAACAAATGTATCCATTTTCTACTTGCTGTTTATTATTATTAATCCATTTTTTGAAGAACTAATTGTTAGAGCATACACCATAACTGAAGCAAAGTATTTGCTTAAAAATGAAGAAGTTTCAGTATTAATAAGTACATTGATCCAAACATCATACCATCTATATCAGGGATTAATCCCTGCCTTGTATGCAGGAATTATGTTCTTTGTTTTTTCCATATATTTCGTGAAGAGTAGGAGGATTGTCCCTGTTATTATAGTACACTTATTCTTTGACTTCATGGCTATGTTTGAATTAGGTACATGATATGAGCATTCCGACCAAGGACGACCAACCCAAACCTTTTTTACACCGAACTAGCAGGGGGCGCATATACTACCGTAAGACTGCGAAGAGGAGCTGTGCAGAGCATGATGCGCGTAGAACCCATTCTCCTTGAAGGACATACAGCCATTGCCATAGAGGTAAAGCTGCCCAAAACAACACTGCTGGTCATAACGACGGATAAAGGCTATATCATGTGCGGGGCTCTTGATGTCGGGCTGCTCAATGAACGCTTGCGAGACAGAAACATTGTGGCAGCAAGAGCGACAGGTGTCCGCACGATTGAGGAGCTGCTGGATGCACCGCTGGAATCGGTAACCTATACGGCCGAGGATTTGGGTATTGTAGCCGGTATGACGGGTAGAGAAGCTATTTTGAAAATGATGTAGAGGGTTGCTTGCGAATAGGATAGGATGACGTCGGGATCAGAGATCTCGGCGTTTTTGGTTTTTGGGTGAGCTAATAGTGCCGTAACCATGGGTGATTCAGACAAAAGTCTCCTCGCTTTTTGTGCACATACATAAAAATACGCAGACGGAGCAATTTCCTGCATTTTCCTGCCGAAAATACGGGGGATGGGCGTTGTTATTTTATTGACCAAGTGTTAAAATATGATTCGTCCAATACATAGCATGGGGGGAAATATGATGAAAAAATTAATGATGATTGTTTTGGCTGTCGGATTAGCGGCAACATTAGCGGGTTGTGGCTCCAAGGATAGTGGCGGCACGAAGTATAAATTTGCGACAGATGCAGCCTATGCGCCAATGGAATATATGGATAAAGACAAGATGACCGGTTTCGATATCGATTTTCTGGCGGAAGTGATGAAGGAAGCAGGGCTTTCCTACGATGTGACGAACACAGGTTGGGACACGATGCTGACGAGTGTGAAACAAGGAAAGGAATATCAAGGCGGAATTTCCAGCGTTTCCATTACAGATGAGCGGAAGCAATCGTATGATTATTCCATTCCTTATTTTGAATCGAAGAACATGATTCTTGTCAAAGAAGGCAGCCCGATCAAAAACGCGACTGACTTGAAAGACAAGAAAGTGGCTGTGCAAATTTCTACAACGGCGGATACGCTGATGACGAAAATCCTGGGTGAAACGAATAAATCGTTGAAACGTCTGGACAATAATACGCTAGCGCTGCTGGAGCTTGAAAACAACGGTGTAGACGCAGTAGTTGCGGACATTGCAATCGTTCGTGAATATATTAAAAATAATCCGAACAAGAAATTAGTTTCGATTGCAGATCCTACGAATTTTGAATCCGAATACTATGGTATTCTGCTGCCAAAAGGCAGTGAGCTAAAAGCTAAGATTGATCCGGCCATTAAAAAGGTGATCGAAAACGGTGCCTATACGAAAGTGTACAAAAAATGGTTCGGTCAAGACCCAGACACGAAGAAATTACTTGAACAAAAATAATAAGGTCAACAGCATGCGTGACTTCAACCTTACGCATGCTGTTGTTCTGTTACTGGCATAATAACCAAGGAAAGGAAGTGTAGGATGGATTTTCGGTTCGATATCATTCTCGATTACTTGCCGTTGTTGATGAAGGGCACGCTTTGGACGATAGGAATTTCCATACTGTCCATATTAATGGGTTCGGTATTGGGGCTTGCGGTTGGTTTAAGCAAAATGTCGCCCCGCGGCTATTTGCGCTGGCCGGCGAGCATGTATGTTAACTTTTTCCGCGGTACACCCTTGCTTGTTCAAATCTTGCTCGTTCACTTCGGCGTTGTCCCGTTATTCTTAGGAACGACCAATGCAATCATTGCTTCTATTGTTGCTTTATCTTTGAATTCAGCAGGCTATATGGCGGAAATTTTCCGGGCGGGCATTCAGTCGATTGACAAAGGGCAGACGGAGGCGGCGCATTCTCTTGGCATGACGCATTTCCAGACGATGAAATCGGTTATTCTACCGCAAGCGATTAAGCGGATGATCCCTCCTTTTGGCAATGAGTTCATCGTGTTGATCAAAGATTCTTCCTTGTTCGCGGTCATTGCCGCACCGGAATTGATGTATTGGTCCAATGCCATGCGCAGCCAATATTTTAAAGTGTGGGAGCCTTATCTCACGGCTGCGCTTATTTATTTCATTCTCACTTACTCGCTAAGCAAGCTGCTTAGTTATATCGAAAGGAGAGTGTAGTGAAATGTCAGCGATGATCGAAGTTAAGAATCTGAAGAAATCCTTCGGCGATAATGTCGTTTTAAAGGATATCAGTGCTGAAATACAGAACCAAGAGGTTCTCGTTGTAATTGGACCTTCGGGATCAGGGAAATCAACGTTTCTTCGATGTTTGAATCTGTTGGAGCAGCCGGATAGCGGTCATATTTTGATCGAAGGCAAAGATATTATGGACCCGCTGAACAAAATTAATGAGATCCGCATGGAGCTCGGCATGGTGTTCCAGCGGTTTCATTTGTTCCCGCATATGAAAGTCATCGATAATATCACATTAGCACCGATGCAAGTGAGAAAATGGCCGGAAGATAAAGCGCGTAAGAAAGCTTTGGAACTGCTGGACAAAGTAGGTTTGGCGGATAAAGCGAATGCGCTGCCAGACTCACTGTCAGGTGGTCAAGCGCAGCGTGTAGCGATTGCGCGCGCACTCGCGATGGAGCCTAAGATTATGTTGTTCGATGAACCTACATCCGCGCTTGATCCAGAAATGGTCGGCGAAGTGCTCGCCGTGATGAAGCAGCTTGCCAAAGAAGGGATGACCATGGTCGTGGTTACCCATGAAATGGGCTTCGCCCGCGAGGTTGGCGACCGGGTTATGTTTATGGAACAAGGCGTGATTGTCGAGGTGGGCAAACCGGCTCAAATCTTTGAGAGTGCCCAGCAGGAACGAACGAAATCATTTTTGTCTAAAGTGTTGTAGGGATTTTCTGAATAACGACTTCTAATCGTTTAGCAAAAAAGGGCTGTCTCTTAGGTTGCAAGACCTTGAAGACAGCCCTTTGCTGTCTCACAAATAACAGTCTTCAGGGGCTCCTATATGCACGAAAGATGCCCCTTTTCCACGAATAGGAGTCTTTGGAGACTCTTAACGTAAGTGAAATACACAAAAACTCCCCCACAGGAAGCAATAAGGGTCTTCAGGAGCTCTTATATGCACGAAAATTGCTCCTTTTTCACGAATAGAAGTCTTTGGAGACTCTTATCTGGCGGGAAAAACGAGCCGCACTTCCAAGTTGGTAATAACAGCACAAGGAGCAGCCAAGTGGATCTAACTACTTTTGGTATGTTCCTTTTTTTTGTATCTTTTTGACAAATAGTAGCTTTATAATGAGGGTAATGATCATATTACGGATATAGGTGATTCATGCCCTCGTTATTTTCAAATTTGTTTAATCGTTTCCAACTTCGTGTGTTTCTGTACTTGCTGATGGTGATGCTAGTGCCTTTTTTACTTATGATTTATGTCTTGAATCATCAATTTTCTACCTTTAATGAAAACGCATTCAAGAAGACTGTGGATCAAAAGCATGATCAAATGCTAAAGGACATGACGCAGGAGCTTCGCTTTACGGCAGAAAGCACGCACCGCAGCGCCATTGATTTCGGAGTTATCCGCTATGCGAAGCTTGCGAACTCAGCGCTTAATGCTAAGGAAGTCACTGAGCTGACCGACTATGCGAATAGCTTGCTATCTCATCAATTGGAGCAAAACCATTATGCCGAACAGGTCTGTTTAACGCTCTATGCGACAAATCGAACACTTTGTGCTCAAAGTTCAGAAGGAAAAGAAGCGCTGGCGACGGTTGTCCAACGTCAAGGTCCCTATCAACGTTTTGAGCCGCTGGGAACAGGGAGCAGTAAGTTTAACGGATATATGCTGACTTATACGGAGCAAGTCCTCGATAAACCTGGTGTGCAGGAGCTTGGGAAAGTAACGCTTTGGTTCAATATGAGCAAGCTGTGGCAAGAATTGTTGGTGCAAACGCCAGTTCAGGCCTATGTCTTGTTGGATCAACAACAGCGAGTCATATACCGCAATGTGGGGAACACCGGGGAAGAAATTCTTCGGGGGAGACAGCGCGAGACGGACAATTGGAGTGCCAAGCAGCTAGCCATTCATTCGTTGAAACAGGTTGATTTGCTGGAAGGGAGCAAGTGGGAATCTGTTTACGAAGCCCCGATCCCTTCGCAGCTCATGCCCTATTATCACACATGGATTACGGGCGTAGTTGCGTTCCTGATATTGATATGTTTCAGCAGTTCGCTTCTTTTCAGCACCTATGTAACGAAGCCTTTGCAAATGCTGAAATGGCTGATGAACCGGGCTGAACGTGGTGATTTGAGAGCCTACTGGACAGCCAAAAGCTCAAGTGAATGGACGCAATTGGGTCAAAGCTACAATCAGATGCTGAATCGCTTGGAAGATTTGATTAAACAGGTGAAACGGGAAGAATCTCTGAAAAAAGAAGCGGAGATAGAAGCTCTGCATTATCAGTTGAACCCGCATTTTCTCTATAATACGCTGAATACGATTAAATGGGTGGCGAAGATTCATAAAACGCCGCAGATTTCCGAAGTCGTCAGCGCACTGGTTCGCTTGCTGCAAGCAAGCTTAGGTAAAAAAGGTGAGTTTATTACACTTCGTGAAGAAATTAGCCTGATGCAGGATTATATGGAAATACAGAAATTTCGTTATGGCGACCGAATTCAGGTTGTTACGGATGTGAATGAGTTAACGCGCAATTGTTTGGTTCCAAGGATGCTGCTGCAGCCGCTCGTGGAGAATGCGATTATTCATGGTATTGAACCGGCGAAGCGGGAAGGCATCATTACGATTCGGACTTGGTTGGATCGTGACCTCCTATTTTGCCAAGTCGAAGATAATGGGATTGGGATGCAAGTGGAAGAAGGAGGCTCTGGTTGGGGAGTTATCAGCTCCCAAGAGGAGGCTTCAACGGGCAAGATGCTGAGGGAACGCATGAGCGGCGTAGGGATTACACATATTCGCGAGAAAATTAAGCTCTACTATGGGCCGCAGTTCAAAATGCATATAGGCAGCAAGCCGGGAGAGGGAACTACGATACGCATGTCGCTTCCGATCCATCAAGACGAGGAGTGAGAATAAGATGAATGTGCTTGTTGTCGATGACGAACCGATCATTCGTCTTGGTTTGCGAACGCTGGTGGATTGGGAGGCGAATGGATTCACTTATGCCGGTGATGCTGAGGATGGTTTGGAAGCTTGTGAGCTTCTCGAGCGATTAGACATCGATATTGTCATTACAGACTTGATCATGCCGCGAATGGATGGATTGGCTTTCATTCGTAAGATCAAAGACAGAGCCAAACCGATTAGTACGGTCGTACTGAGCTGTATGGACGATTTTACGTATGTCAAAGAGGCGATGAAGCTCGGGGCCAAGGACTACATTCTGAAGCCGACGATGGAGCCTGAATCCCTGCTTGAGATTCTCACGAGTGTTCGGCTGGAGCTGGAGCAGCACCGGCGGGAGCTGAGCGACAGGCAGGAGAGACAGCAGGCGCTGGAGTCAAGCAAGCTGATGCAGCTTTCTTCTCGGCTGCACCAGTTTGTGCAGACCGGACAAGGCGGCGAGCCTGCGCTCGAGGCCGCCTTGTTCGGAACCAGCAGCCTGGTCAGTCTGCTGCTGCATACCGGGTCCAGCGCGGCTGACGCCGACTGGCGCTGGACCGGCTGCCTGGCGGCGCTGCCGCTGGCCGCCGGCAGTGTGCTGCTGCTCGTGCCAGCAGCAGCGGAAGTGCCTGACGACGCCGACAGCGTCGTCCAAGCGGCTGCCGCGGCGCTGGAGCGCGCCGCGATCGTCCGGCTGCCGCAGGCGCCGGACTGGTTCATCGGAGCCGGCGTCGTCCTTCGCCGGCTCGCGCAAGTGAAGCCCGCCGCGGCGCAGCACGCGCGGCAGCTCCAAGAGCGATTCTACAGCGCGAGCTGGAATCGCATCGTGCAACCTGTGCCGGAGTCCACGATCCGGCACAACCCTGCGCTGCCGTATGACATCCGCAGCGATCTATTGCGCTGTATCGCGCACGATAACAGCGAAGGGTATGTGCATCAAGCGGAAGCACTCTGCCGCAGATTGAAGGAGCAGCGCCCGGAGAAGGATAAAGTGGTTTCCTTTATCCAGGAGCTGCTTGCGCTTGCAGCCGGTTACGCGCGCGAGCGCGGCCACGCTGAGATCGAACGTTATGAAGAAACATTCGTATATAGTCAAGCACTCCAAGCCTGCAGCCGATTCGAACAAGTAAGGGAGCTGCTGCTGCAGGCGATGAGCCGTCTGATGGAGAATCGATCGCCTTTGGCAAGTGAGCCAAGATTACGCTCGCATAACACGTTTATCCGCAAAGTATTGACGTATATGATGGATAATTATGCTTCCCCGATCAGCACTTCAGATATGGCCGATCACGTCCGCCTAAGCCGAAGCTACTTGAGTGATTTATACAGCAAAGAGACGGGGGAATCACTCAGTGAAACGTTGACCCGGATCCGTATGGAAGAAGCCAAACGCAGGCTGCGCACAGGGGAAATGAAAATCTATGAAGTCGCGGATGCGGTCGGCTTTCCCGATGCCAAAACATTTGCCAAAACGTTTAAACGAATCGTCGGTTGTTCGCCCAAAGAATTCGAAAAACCTATATAGCTATCTAACAAATAGACACCATATCCAACATGGACTGTCTATTTTTTTGTAAAAAAAAGGGTTACAGTTAGATGGTTACACCAATAGGCTGATGAACGAGGTGCTGACTTTGAAAGCGATGGAAGAGCAAGTGCCGATGGTGCAAGCCATTGGGGTTACGCGTGTTTTTGGCAAAGGAACGGGTGCCGTGCATGCCTTGCGAGGAGCTCATTTAAGCATCCCCAGGGGCAGACTTGTCGCTTTGCGGGGGAGATCCGGATCGGGGAAAACAACGCTTCTCAACATATTGGGAGCCTTAGACCACCCTTCAGAAGGAGCTGTTTATTTGGAAGGGATGGAAATCAGCAGTTTATCGGAGTCCAAGCGGAATGAAGTCAGACGGAAGCAGATCGGGCTGATTTTTCAATCCTTTGCTTTGGTTCCCTATATGTCTGCCTACGAAAATGTAGAATTTGGCTTGCGCATATCAGGGGTTCATCCCAATCAATATCGGGCGCTTGCTGAGGAAGCGTTGGATTTCGTTGGTTTGAAACCCCGAATGAAACATCGCCCCTACGAGCTCTCAGGGGGAGAGCAGCAGCGGGTAGCGATTGCCAGGGCTATTGCGCATAAACCGAAGCTGATTTTGGCAGATGAGCCCACAGCGGAGCTGGACAGCCGGATGGGTCTACAGGTGCTTAAATTGTTCAAGGATTTGGTACAGGAGGGCATGACGATTATTATGACTACCCATGACCTTGCGATTATGGAAATCGTAGATGAAGTGTATGCATTGGAGGATGGGACCATTGTCGATGAAGGTTAATAAAGTGATTTCAGGGCTTGTCTTACTGACAGGTATTGTAAGTATACTTGCGGGATGTTCCTTGCTGCCAGTAGAGGAGGAGGCGTTGAAGCCGCCTTTGGTTAAGCCGGTCAAAGAGAACTTTGAACTCTATGAGGTGAAGAAAAGTACGATTGTCAAAAAAGCCAGCTTAGTCGGCACCTTCAAATCCAGACAAACAACGAACTATTTTTTCAAAGAGTCTGGTCATCGGATTGCTGCCATGCGGGTTAAACTTGGCGATGCCATTCAACCTGGCGATGCTCTGGTCGAACTGGAAAAAGGAGATTTGGAGACGCGGATTGCTTTGCAACGATTAAATTTGGAGAAAGCGCAGATTGCGAGCGCGCAGATTCAACAGACGGAACCGGACAGAGCTTATGATATTCGGCTAAAAAAGATCGATGTGGAAGCAGCGCAGCTGCAATTGAATGCGCTTCAAGATCAATTGGAGAAGACGAAATTAATCGCCTCGTCAGCCGGTATCGTGACTTATATGACTGATGCGCAGCAGGGGAGTTTGGTCGATGCTTTCAGCACGCTCGTGATCCTCTCCGACCCAAGCAAGCTGCAATTAGCTTATGAATCATCGGACAGCGGATCACTTACAGGGATTGAAGTCGGAATGAATGTGGACGTCAAAATCGGCTCCGATGAGAAAATGATTCAAGGCAAAGTCTTGCAAACGCCTTCAAGTGCGCCGCTTACAGACAATAAGGCAGCAGCAGAGAGGAATGCCAAGACGCTTATCGTCAGTGTTCCTGAAGGAACGGAAGGGGTTAAGTTTGGCAACTCCGGCGACATGACCATTGTGCTTGAGAAGCGCGAGAATGTGATCGTTATTCCCCGCACAGGCCTTCGCAGTTATTTGGGACGGGATTACGTGCAAGTGCTAGATGGCGAAAGCCGCAAGGAAATCGATGTGGAAAAAGGTCTTGTGACGCCGACAGAGATTGAAATTCGCACAGGCCTCAAAGAAGGTCAGAATGTTATTTTGAATAACTAACACTCTCTAGGAGGATTGCCATGGCTTTATTTCTGATGATTCTCCGCAAAATGGTCAAGAACCGTTGGCTGGAGCTAAGTCTCTTGATTGGACTCATTTTTTCGGTCGCGCTCGCGAGTTCCATGCCGATTTATACGCACGCTATTTTGCAGCGCATGTTGATTAAGGACCTGGAAGTTCTCCAGACCGATTCCAACCAGTTCCCGAGCCAATTGTATGCCTACGGGTATTTAACAAGTCCTCCTGAGAAAGAAGAGGGAGATAACCGATTATTGACGGAGATGGATGCTTTTCTGGCTGAGCAGAGCAAGCAATTTGGATTGCCCATTAGGCTTTCCTCACAGACAAGAAGCACATTGACATTCGAGTTAACACCAAGTGATCCGAGTAAAATAGATCCCAAGGTAAAGCGTGCAGCAGAGCTCACGGCCATGTCTGATTTGGAAAAACATATCCGCATTGTGGATGGTGTCGCGCCTGCATCTGAGCCCGTTAATGGTGTTTATGAGGCTTGGGTATTCCCTGAGCTTTTGAACCAATTGAAAATTGTGCTCGGCAATGAATTTACGATCGTCAATAAAGATTTGAAACAGACAATCCGCATCAAGCCAGTTGCCGTGATTGATCGCTCGGATTATGCGGATTTGTATTGGACGAATCATTTGAATGATTTGCCCACGAAATTTTTCATCCCATATTCCTTGTTTGAGAAAGATTTCATAACGACCCATACGTTCAAGAATTTATTTGCCTACTGGAACTATGTACTGGATTATCATCAATTGAAATTGGAAGGTTTAGACACCTATATCCAGACGAATGAACGAATAGAAAACGTTCTAAACAGTCATTTCAGCTCCTACACACTCAAGAATCCGGCTATTGCGACGTTGAAATTGTATGGGGAGAAAGAGAAAAAACTGAGGACTATGCTGTGGTCGCTGAATGTGCCTGTGAGTATCTTATTGGCTTTCTACTTATTCATGGTGGCTAATCTTATTACGGATCGACAGAAAACGGAGATTGCCGTCCTGCGCAGCAGAGGCGCTAGCCGTATTCAAATTTTAATTGGCTATGTGGTGGAAGGGATGCTGTTAGGGGGTATTGCTCTGCTGGTTGGCCCCTTTCTCGGACTTCAATTAACCCAAATTTTAGGAGCCTCCAACGGTTTTCTGGAATTTGTCCAACGTGCCTCCATGGAAGTTAAATTGAATAAAGAAGCCTATCAGTACGCAGTTTTTGCTGTCATTGCCTCGGTCTGCATGACGCTTGTGCCCGCTGTATTAGCCACTCGTGCGACAATTGTCGGCCATAAACAAACACTGGCAAGGAAGAACAAGCTCTCTTTTGTGCATAAAACGTTTCTAGATGTCATTGTTTTGGCCGTATCCCTCTATTTATTGCAGAGCTTCCATCGTCGAATGAGTGATTTGGTAGCGCTTGGCCTGGATTCCATGGATATGAAAGTAGATCCGCTGTTGTTCCTTGTTCCGGCCTTATTCATTTTTGCTATGGGATTGTTCCTGCTGCGCGTCTATCCGTGGGTCATTCAGTTGATTTACCTGATTGGTCGAAAATGGTGGCCGCCTTATCTCTATTCAACATTGCTGCAGGTGGGCAGATCGACAACGCAATATCAATTCATAATGCTGTTCATCATCATGACGCTGGCAACAGGTTTATTCAGTGCCAGTGCAGCCCGCACCATGAATAAGAATGTGGAAGAGAAAATTCGCTACAAAAATGGGGCCGATATTGTGCTCCAATCCCGCTGGGAGAATGATGCTCCGCCACCGCAATCTGGGTCGTCAAGCGGCTTCGAAGCATCGGAGAAATCAACGCAGCCGCTGGTCAAGAAGCGGGTTCAATTTACCGAGCCGCCGTTTCTGCCATTTACCCAATTGGCTGGTGTTGAAGCTGCAGCGCGGGTATTTACGAAGAAAGACGCTTTCTTATCGCTGGGTAAAGTGTCGGACAAAACGGTAATTATGGGCATAGATACGGACGATTTTGGTCGTACGGCTTGGATGCGCGATCAGCTGCTGGATCACCATATCAATGAATATTTGAACCTGCTGGCAACCAATTCGAAGGCGGTGCTCATTTCCAAGTCGATTGCTGATGAAATGGGCGCAAAGGTGGGGGATGTGGTGCGAATCGCTTGGGACGGGATGGAGGGCGCAACTTGTATCGTCTATGGCATCATTGATTACTGGCCGAGTTGGAATCCCAATCCCATTATGACGGCAGGGTCGAGTGCGGGAAACAGCACGGCTTCCAGTTCGAGCAAGCAAGTCAAAGCGAACGCTCCTAAGCTGGTCATCGGCCACCTCGCCTACATTCAAAATAACATGGCTGTAGAGCCCTATGATGTGTGGATCAAGCTGAAACCGGAGACGACAAGCCTAGCTTTATATGACGATTTGGCGCTCAAGCATATTCCTATAGTGAATCTAGTGGATACCAAACAAGGGCTCGTTCGTTCCAAAAAAGATCCATTTCAGTTGGCTGTCAATGGGGTGATGACGCTCGGCTTTTTAATTGCAATAGGGATCAGTTTTATCGGCTTTCTGTTGTATTGGGTGCTTTCCTTGGCAGGACGCATTTTGCAGTTTGGGGTCCTTCGGGCAATGGGCATTTCGTTCGGCCAACTCATTGGCATGCTGATGACGGAACAGCTTCTGACCTCAGGCGCTGCGGTCTTCATTGGGATGATAACTGGCACCACGGCAAGCCGCTTATATGTGCCCTTGTTCCAGTTGACCTTTGACTCGTCGAGTCAAGTGCCGCCTTTCCAAGTGAGCTTTGATCCGAATGATCAATGGCATTTATATGTCATCGTCTTGGTGATGATCGGCATAGGGCTGCTGCTGCTTGGGACGATGTTGTCCCGAATCAAGATTCATCAAGCTGTTAAGCTTGGGGAGGATTAAAGATGATTCACTGCGAGAATTTAGTTAAAATATACAAGGCTGCGGACATTGAAGTTGTTGCTCTGCAAGGGCTTGACCTCCATATCGAGGAGGGGGAACTGATGGCGATTATCGGCAACAGCGGCAGCGGCAAATCGACGCTTCTCAATATGCTGGGGGGCCTTGATCGGCCTTCAGCAGGCAATCTGCATGTGGATGGAAAAGATTTATTGAAATTCAAGGAATCCGATCTGGTGGTCTACAAAAGAGAAACCGTTGGCTTCGTCTGGCAAAATAATGCACGAAATCTGATCCCGTATTTAACCGCATTGGAAAATGTGGAATTGCCAATTTTGCTGCAGGGTAGGCGCAAACGCCACCGAGCTATGGATTTGCTGGATGCCGTTGGGCTTGGCCACCGAAGGAATAATAGGCTGAATCAGCTTTCGGGCGGCGAACAGCAGCGCGTCGCTATTGCCATTGCGCTTGCTAATCAGCCAAGGCTGCTGCTTGCTGATGAACCGACGGGCTCCGTGGATACGAAGATGGCGAATCAAATTTTGGATCTCTTCCGGGAATTGAACCGCAGCTTCGGTTTGACGGTGGTCATCGTTACGCACGATCCGCTCCTGGCGAAGAAGGTGGACCGGGTCGTGGCGATCCGTGACGGCAAAACGTCTTCCGAAATGCTGCGGCGTAAAACGTACCAAGAAGAATTGCTCGAAATGGAGATGGGCATCTTCGCCGCCGAAGAGGAATCGCATGTGGAATATGCGGTGGTCGATAAAACGGGCAGGCTGCAAATTCCGGCCAATTTCCTAGAATCCATCGGGGCTTCCGGCACGAACAAAGTGCGTGTTGCTGTGGAGGATGGGCGAATTGTGCTGCTGCCTCCTGAGAAATTGCGATAACACAACGATCCCTTCCAGCATGGTGGGAGGCCCACAGCGCAAATGTACCGTCTTCTCTCTATATCTTTACCAACCTCGCGTGTAAGGGACAGGAGGCTTGAGCTCAGTATGCAATCGACTAGCGGCCGTCCGCACCCAATAAGGCTCTCGCAGCAGCACACGACCGAGGAAGATGAGGTCTGCTCTACCGCTTTGCAAAATTTCTTCCGCTTGCTCGGGCTCGGTGATGAAACCGACAGCTCCAGTGGGAATATTCGCTTTGGTTCGGATTTCTTCGGCGAAGGGTACTTGATAACCAGGGTACGTCTTGGGAACCACGGGGAATGTACCGCCGGAGCTGGCATCGATGAGGTCGACTCCGAGTTCTTTCAGCTTCCCGGCAAAATATACATGATCTTCCGGCGTAAGTCCGCCGTCCACGTATTCATGTGCTGAGATTCGTACGAATAATGGTCCGTCCCAGCGTTGTTTGACTGCGATAACCACTTCTTGCAAGAAGCGGAAACGCCCGTCTCGATCTCCGCCGTATTCATCGTTTCTAAGGTTAATGAGCGGTGACAGGAATTCGTTGATCAAATAGCCATGCGCGCCATGGATCTCTATGACATCAAAGCCTGCTTGTTTGGCTCGGTGGGCTGCATCCGCGAAAGCTGTAATCGTTTCTTGAATCTGTTGAAGCGTAGCTTCATCCGGTGTTTTGAAAGTCTCCGAGAAAGGAATCGCAGAAGGTGCGATGATCGGTGTTTCGAGTACGGCTTTTCGGCCTGCGTGGGCAAGTTGAATACCGATATGCGAGCCTTGACCGTGAACCGAATCAACAACTCGCTGCAATCCTTCGATATGGTCGTCGTGCCAAATTCCGAGATCCTGTGGAGAGATGCGGCCTTGTGCGGTGACAGCGGTGGCTTCCACAATAATAAGCCCCACTTGGCCGACCGCCCGTGTCGCATAATGGATATGATGCCAATCTTTCACTTCGCCCGTATCGTCAGACGCATACATGCACATGGGCGACATGACAATGCGATTTTTGAACGTAACCTGCTTAATGGTATAAGAATCGAACAGCATGAGAGCACTTCCTATCTAAAATGATGTAGAAATAGAGGTCAATGTGATATATTGACTAGGACTAGATTTTTCCATTAAAATAATTGTATACTATTCCAGTAGGAATTATCAAGTATGGAGAAACTAAACCCACTATCTTATTATTTATCCTAGGAGGCATGTTCAATGTCAGGTTCAGAACGCCAGTACTTACCGGAAACACTCGCGATTCATGCAGGTCAAGTGGTTGATCCAACAACTAATTCCAGGGCTGTCCCGATTTATCAAACGACATCCTATGTGTTCAATGACACGGACCATGCGGCAAATTTATTTGCCCTCAAAGAATTCGGCAATATTTATACGCGTATTATGAATCCTACGACAGACGTATTTGAGAAGCGTATCGCTGCACTCGAAGGTGCGCCTGCTGCGCTTGCTGTTGCTTCCGGTCAAGCTGCGATTACGTTTTCCATCTTGAACATTGCTGAAGTTGGCGATGAGATCGTTGCGGCTTCTTCTTTGTACGGCGGTACTTATAACTTATTCTCCAATACATTGCCTAAGCTGGGCATTACGGTGAAATTCGTGGATCCAAGCAATCCGGAAAATTTCCGTGCGGCGATTACTGATAAAACGAAAGCAATTTATGCAGAGTCCATCGGCAACCCCAAAGGGGATATTCTTGATATCAAAGCGGTTGCAGCGATTGCCCACGAAAACGCCATTCCTTTAATCATTGACAACACGTTCCCAAGTCCTTATTTACTAAAACCGATTGAGCATGGCGCGGATATTGTTGTACATTCTGCAACGAAATTCATTGGCGGTCATGGCACGACAATTGGCGGCGTCATCGTGGACGCAGGTAAATTTGATTGGGCTGCAAGCGGCAAATTCCCTGGTTTGACGAAGCCGGATCCAAGCTATAATGGCGTTGTTTATACAGACGCAGTAGGTCCTATTGCTTACATTATCAAAGCGCGCGTACAATTGCTTCGTGATTTGGGTGCATCTTTGTCTCCGCAAAGCGCATTCTTGTTGCTGCAAGGTTTGGAAACATTGCACCTTCGTATGGAGCGTCACAGCTCGAATGCGCTCAAAGTTGCTCAGTATCTCGAAGCTCATGAGAATGTGGAGTGGGTTAGCTATGCAGGACTAGAAAGTCATCCGTCCTATAAGCTTGCTCAGGAGTACTTGCCCAAAGGTCAAGGAGCTATTCTTAGCTTCGGGATCAAAGGCGGCGTTGAAGCAGGCAAGAAGCTGATTCATTCCGTGGAACTATTCTCCCATCTTGCGAATGTCGGGGATTCCAAGTCTCTGATTATTCATCCTGCCAGCACAACGCATTCCCAGTTGAATGAACAGGAACAAGCGTCTGCCGGAGTTTCACCAGGACTTATTCGTTTGTCTGTTGGAACAGAAGCGATTGAAGATATTATTTATGATCTGGGGCAAGCGATTGCGGCAAGCCAAGCGTAAACTTGTAACCACTCATCATTACGCATAAAATATATGAAGGCTGCGATTTAGGCGCAAAACCTAATTCGCAGTCTTTTTGCTTTTTTTAAATCAGGGATTTTCGCATTGGATGCAACTTTTGACCCTGAGTTAAAGTCTATTTTATGAGAAATTTGTTGAACGTTGAGGAGGCTCTTTTTCAAATGAACACTAAAATGACCTATTCGCTGACTTTATTTGTGGCGTTATCCATAGTAACAGGCTGCAGCAGCAAGTCGGAATCGACGCCAACGCTTAGTCCGGCAACCAGTCCAACCACACAGGCAACCGCTACATCAACGGCAAGCAGTCCAAGTCCATCAGCAACGACAGCCGCATCTGCAACACCCAAAACAACACCCAAAGCGACAGCTGGTGCAGTCGCTTCGCCAATTGCTTCGCCTGCGCCCTCCAAGAACGGGGACATTCAAGTCGTTGCCAAGCCGGAGAGTGTAACGGTGCTGGTCAATAAGATGAACTCGCTGCCCTCCAGCTATGAGCCGACGGATTTGGTCTACCCGGATATTCCTTTTATTTTCGCAGAGAAAATAGAAAAGCGGAAAATGCGCAGTACCGCAGCTAAAGCGATTGAGAAGCTTGTGGCAGGTGCCGAGAAAGATGGCATCCATTTGGCTGGTGTGTCTGCTTATCGGTCTTATGCAACGCAGAAGTCGGTCTTTCAGCGTTATGTCCTGAAAGATGGCGAAGAGAAAGCCAAAACTTACAGCGCGGTTCCAGGAACAAGCGAGCATGAAACGGGACTGGCTATTGATGTCACAGGCAGCGATGGCAAATGTGCGGCTGAAGATTGCTTTGGCGGAACCAAGGAAGCGAACTGGCTGGAGAAGCACGCGGCGGAGTATGGATTTATTATCCGTTATCCCAAGGGCAAGTCAGCCATTACAGGCTATCAATATGAGCCCTGGCACATTCGCTATGTGGGCGTAGATGTTTCTAAGGACATTGAGGCCAAGAAGGTGACGATGGAAGAATACTATAATGCAGTGCCTGTTTCGAAATAGAGTCTGTATGTCGCTATTTTGCACCCTGATTTGTCGTTAATTCGAAATTTATCAAGCTGCTTTGTCATGTTACAATATTCCCAAGTCACTTATTTGGAGGGTAACATGATAAAAGTAGCAATGTTAAGTTTTTGGCACGTACACGCAGGGGATTATGCTAAACAAGTTACCGAGCATGCCGATACGGAAATCGTCGCTATTTGGGATGAGTTGCCGGCTAGAGGACAGCAAGAAGCTGAGAAACGCGGCGTTGCTTTCTATGCGGATTTAGCTGAATTACTGGCCAATCCAGAGATCGATGGTGTTGTCGTGGATACGCCTACAAATCTGCATCGCGAGGTTATCGTTGCTGCTGCGAAGGCGGGTAAACATATATTCACAGAGAAAGTGATTGCGCCTACCGTCCAGGAGGTCAATGAAATTTTGGCTGCTGTGGATGAAGCGGGTGTCACCTTAACGGTTTCGCTGCCTCGTTTGAACGCTGCAACTACACTTGCTATTCAAGAAGTTGTGGAGAAAGAATTGCTCGGTACACTTACATTAGTTCGTACACGCTTGTCGCACAATGGCGGGATTTCGACGAATGCGAATCCGCAAGGCTGGCTGCCTGAGCATTTCTACAATGCCGAGCAATGCGGCGGCGGAGCGCTGATTGATCTTGGTTGTCATCCGATGTATTTGACACGATTGCTGCTTGGTTTGCCTGAAGCTGTAAGCGCTTCTTATGGGTATGTAACAGGCCGAGAAGTGGAAGATAACGCGGTTGCAACACTGCAATATGCAAGCGGTGCTTTGGGGATAGTAGAAGCAGGATTTGTTAACGCTTTTTCACCATTTGTAATTGAAGTTCACGGAACCGACGGCAGCCTGCTGTACTCCGAACATGACGGGAAAATTTGGCTGCGTACCAATAAGCTCGAAGAAGCAAGCCAGCAATGGACGGCATATGAGAACTGGCCGCAGGCCCAAGTCTCGGCTTTTGACCAATGGGTAGACCATATTCAAAAGGGGACCAAAGCTACAACCAATATTCAGCTTGCTGCTGATTTAACGAAATTAATGGAGGCTGCGAACCAATCTGTTGCAACCAAACAGCAGGTTCGCCTTGATTCCTTAACCCAGTAGCAACTGCCCAACAGGAAGGATGGTCACGGATGAGTCAGCCCTTTTATTTTGAACCCATGCTCGAAAATCCGATGGCTTTGGATCGTTTGGATTTAAGCTTTCGGTGGGGCTCCTATGGTCTTCGAGTTTTGCGCTGCCACTTGACATCCTTTTCTGCGGGTACAATTATCGATTTCCACCAGCATTCCGAATACGAAATTCACTATATCCCTTACGGCAAAGGCAGCGTGATTCTGGATGACGTTACACATGCCTTGCAGGAGGGCATGCTGTACGTGACAGGCCCTGGCGTCATTCATCGTCAAGAAGCCGATAAGGGCGAGGAGATGGGCGAACTCTGCCTGCATGTGGATATTGTTAAGTTGACGGATGATAATGATCAGGGATCGCGTTCAGATGTCTGGGGAGAAGCTTGGGAAATTGCTGAAGCCGATGCCTGTATCAAGCAGCTCAGCGAGCTGCCCCATATTCCCGCGCTTGACCGTCAGGAAGCGATGAAATGCTTTCTGGTTGCCTATGAAGCCTTGCGCAGTAATCAGCTAGGACAATACACCATAATTAAGCAATCCATTGTACAAATGCTGCTAAGGACAGTAGGTGCTTATAAAGCGGATCCGCACGGATTGAATCTGCCTGCCCGTGATATGAAAAGCTATCGTTATCAACTGGCTGTTCAGTTTATAGAGGATAACTATCACCGACCGTTAACGTTGGAAGGCGTTGCCGACCGGGTGCAAATCAGCTCAAGGCAGCTTCAGCGGATCTTCAAGGAGCAGGCAAACCTCTCGTTCAGCGAGTACTTAGAACAAGTACGTTTGAAACATGTCTGCAATGAGCTGCTCCAAACGTCGCTAACGCTTGAAAAGATAGCCGAGAGCAATGGCTTCGCCTCCAGCAATTATCTGCACTACGTGTTCAAAAAAGCGCATGGCGTAACCCCGAACCGTTATCGGGATCAAGGATTGCACCAGAGATAAGAGAAGGCAGTTCCCCGTAGGATTTTACGAGGGGGCTGCCTTTTTTGACAATTTTATGGGCGTCCACCGCAGACTTCTTTGCTTTGGAGGTTTTCGGTCTCCAAGTGCATCTAATGAACTGTATGATGCTTATAGACGAGAAAATGGCTACTTTGGAGATTTAATGAACGGAGTTGGCGTTATCCGGCACTTTATTGGCTGAATGGTGATCATTTGGTTGTAATAGAGCTTCTGGGATTCATTAGATTTTCAGAATGAGCGATTTTGGCCAAATAAAGGGTGTTGAATTCGTAAGGAGGCTTGCTAAGGTT
>NZ_BMHE01000002.1:107889-325565 GCF_014640555.1 Paenibacillus marchantiophytorum
CAGTTTAGGTTTTCTTATTGGCGTCCACCGCAGACTTCTTTGTTTTGGAGGTTTTTGGTCTCCAAGTGCAGCTAATGAACTGTAGGATGCTTATAGACGAGAAAATGGCTACTTTGGAGATTTAATGAACGGAGTTGGCGTTATCTGGCACTTTATTGGCTGAATGGTGATCATTTGGTTGTAATAGAGCTTCTGGGATTCATTAGATTTTCAGAATGAGCGATTTTGGCCAAATAAAGGGTGTTGAATTCGTAAGGAGGCTTGCTAAGGTTCATTGACTGGGTGACCTAGCCATAGGCTAGGTTTTTCTTATTGGCTTCCACCGCAGACTTCTTTGTTTTGGAGGTTTTTGGTCTCCAAGTGCAGCTAATGAACTGTAGAATGCTTATAGACGAGAAAATGGCTACTTTGGAGATTTAATGAACGGAGTTGGCGTTATCCGGCACTTTATTGGCCGAATGGTGATCATTTGGTTGTAATAGAGCTTCTGGGATTCATTAGATTTTCAGAATGAGCGATTTTGGCCAAATAAAGGGTGTTGAATTCGTAAGGAGGCTTGCTAAGGTTCCTTGACTGGGTGACCTAGCAGTAGTTTAGGTTTTTCTTATTGGCGTCCACCGCAGACTTCTTTGTTTTGGAGGTTTTGGTCTCCAAGTGCAACTAATGAACTGTAGGATGCTTATAGACGAGAAAATGGCTACTTTGGAGATTTAATGAACGGAGTTGGCGTTATCCGGCACTTTATTGGCCGAATGGTGATCATTTGGTTGTAATAGAGCTTCTGGGATTCATTAGATTTTCAGAATGAGCGATTTTGGCCAAATAAAGGTTGTGGAGTTCGTAAGCAGGCTTGCGCTAAAGTTCATTGACTGGGTGACCTAGCAGCCATAGGCTAGGTTCTTTCGCTTTTGGAGGCTTTTATAAGGCGGACAGCTGTGG
This sequence comes from Paenibacillus marchantiophytorum, assembly GCF_014640555.1. GTDB lineage: Bacteria > Bacillota > Bacilli > Paenibacillales > NBRC-103111 > Paenibacillus_E > Paenibacillus_E marchantiophytorum. Next base: position 108,829 of record NZ_BMHE01000002.1, read on the forward strand.
AGGTAGAAAGAATGATTTTTCACTGGTTCGGATACAATGTATGCAGCTTGCTATGATATACTAATTGTAAAGACTGAAGTGTGATCACATGGTATCGCTCGACGCGCGGAATGACTTTATTTTCAAAAAAATATTTGGCAGTGAAAATAACAAGGATGTGCTGTTGGCTTTTCTAGATCCTAGATATTAAAGCCAGAACAACAGAAGGTAAACTGATTAATATAGAGATGCAATTGTTCAACCCCTACAATATGGAGAAGCGTACGCTGTTCTATTGGAGCGAAATGTACTACCATCAGATCAAAAAAGGTGAAAACTATAATTTATTGAAGAAGTGTGTAACCATCAATATTCTGAATTATTCCTGTTTGCCCAATGATCGATACCATAATATTTTCCACCTACGAGAAGATGTTACTGGTATTCCCTTGGATGATGATATCGAAGTACATGTTATCGAATTGACGAAGTTAAAAGATCGTGCCGTTTCCATGGCAGGCGGACTGGTAAACTGGCTGTTGTTTCTACAGGGTGTCGATCAACCAAACTGGGAGGCGTTAACCGTGAATGAACCGATGCTGAAAAAAGCAATGACCACGTTGGAATTTCTGAGTCAGGATAGGGCGACACGCATGGCGTACAATGCTCGTATGAAATATTTGAGCGATGAGGTTTCCCGCACAGAAGGAGCTTGGGCGGAAGGAAAAGCTAGAGGGAAGGCAGATATGGCCCGCGATCTTTTTGCTCTTGGCGTAGATATCTCCGTGATTGCCAAAGCTTCCGGCCTTTCTGAAGAAGAAATCCAAAAAATAGTGAGTCACTGATTAATCGACGATAAAACAAAAAGAGTAGGCCCATGCAATTGCGCATGGGCCTGCTCGATTTAGATCTGAAGAGAAAGTTATAATCGAGTTCCGCGAAGCCGGAATTATTCGAAAAGCTTGCGCAAGTTCTCGCTATAGGGAGCTTGCACGATTCCTTTTTCCGTGATAATCGCAGTCACGTATTCATTAGGTGTTACGTCGAAGGCAGGATTATATACCTTCACGCCTTTGGGTGCTGTACGCTTGCCGAAGCCCTGTGTAATCTCATCTTCGTGGCGTTCCTCAATCGGAATATCTCCGCCTGTTGGCGTATTCAGATCGATCGTGGAGAGCGGACTCGCCACGTAGAAAGGGATGCCGTGCGCCTTAGCCAACACGGCCACACTGTAGGTGCCGATTTTGTTGGCTACGTCACCGTTGGCAGCCACACGGTCTGTTCCAACGATGACCGCTTGGATCCAGCCCTTCGACATAACCGCTCCGGCCATGTTGTCGCAGATCAGCGTCACGTCGACGCCGGCTTGCTGCAGTTCAAAGGCTGTCAACCGCGCGCCTTGCAGCACGGGCCGAGTCTCATCGGCGAACACTTTGATGTTCATGCCTTGTTCCTTAGCCAAGTAGAACGGCGCTAGCGCCGTGCCGTACTTCGCTGTGGCCAAACCGCCGGCGTTGCAGTGCGTCAGCACGCCGAAGCCATCTTCGAACAGCGTCAACGCATGTTCGCCGATAAGGCGGTTCGTCTCCTCGTCCTCCGCTTGAATCTTCTGCGCTTCGTCGAGGAGCGCTTCCTTGAAAGCAGCCGGGCTAACGCCCGCGGCTGCCAAGCTAACCGCATGCGCCCTGATGCGGTCGAGCGCCCAGAACAAGTTCACGGCTGTCGGACGGGACGTCGCCAGGTAGTCCGCTTGCTTCTGGACTTCTGCCAGAAGCCCGTTGGTCGGAGCATCCAGCTCGCGGATGCCGAGATACACCCCATACGCGGCGGCGATCCCGATCGCAGGTGCGCCGCGAACCTTCAAGTGCTGAATCGCTTCCCACACTTGCGTGGCTGTATCCAGCTGCAAATATACGATTTCTTCCGGCAGCAGCCGTTGATCAAGAAGATCAAGCTGCTGTCCATTCCAACGCAAGGACTGCAAAGCGCCTTGAATCTCATTTGTTAAATTATCATTTGTCATAGGGCAAATCCTCTTTCTGCAGCAGCTTCTTTGGTGGCGATGGCAATAAGCTCATCGATGGATGTGATTTGACGATTGGTGCGAATGTAGGAAGTACCAATCGCAAGTGCTAATCGTTGAGCACGTTCTCTTGCGGCAGCATCTTCAATTTTATCAATATCAGCAACATGCGCAAGTCCGACGATGCGGCGGACCATTTTGGCGCCGGTGAAACCGACCGTATCTTTAAGCAGCTCAGCCAAGAAATAATCTTGATATCCGGCAGCTTGGAAAACACGATCAACACCATGCTGATTCCAAAGTGCGCGGAAATTGGCTTCGAAATGCGTCCATACGTCTTTAACCGTTTGCAATAAGTAGGCGCGATAGGCGGTGCGGCTTTCGCTCGTTGTGCTCCAGCCCTCTTGCCCCGCGAAATTAAGAATCAGGTTTGCTAATACCGCGCCGATATCGAATCCCATTGGGCCATAGTAGGCAAACTCAGGATCAATGACTTTTGTCGAATCAGGTTTAATAAAAATACTTCCTGTATGCAGATCGCCATGTAGAAGGGCTTGAGCACTGGTCAAAAATTTGTTGCGGAGAATCGCTACTTCAAAGTGTAAGTTTTTATCAGCCCAGAGCTGTTCAGCAGCATCGCGAATAGGAGCTTCGATACTGTTCGTTTCGGCATCGCGGTAAGGATCATCGAAAATCAAATCCTCGGTTATTTTGCAAAGCTCAGGATTGATGAATCGACCTTGCTGGATTTTCTTTTCTTGCTGGTTTTTGCCCAAATCGGAAGTGAAGAATAGGGTGTTGGCCAGGAAGCGTCCGATATGTTCAGCAAAAAGCGGATATTGGTTGCCTTCAATCAACCCTTTACGCATAATAACGTGATCGCTTAAATCTTCCATGACCGTTAACGCAAGATCAGCATCATAGGCATAAACATGCGGTACGAGATCAGGATTCAATGCTTCTTCAATGATAAGCGCTTCGCTTTCTATACGCGCACGGTCCAGCGTTAGCGGCCAGGATTCACCAACAACTTTGGCATAAGGGAGAGCTTGCTTCAAAATGATACTTTTCCCGGTCGCTATTTCAGATATGCGAAACACGAGGTTTAAATTGCCGTCACCAATTTCATGGCTTGTGAGATCGGAATCTGCTTGGAACAAGTTCGGGATTTGACGAGCATATTCAATAGCTTGAATTTCCGATAAAGGATGATAAGTGGACATATCGAAAGCCTCCTATGAGTCAGTGGAATTAATTCCAACTAAGTTACTCTGTATTATTCATCTTTCCCTAGTATAAGACAAATTGTTGCTGCTTGAAATACTAACTTCTTAAATGTTGCACAATCTACATAAAATAACGGTCTCTTACGTAAATTAACGTGTACAAGCACGTGATTTAAGACAACTTAGGGAGGCTACGATCATGACGACGACTTTAACACAAACGATTCCGGCTGTTCTGAATAAGCAAATTGCCAATTGGGGCTTGCTGTTTGTGAAACTGCACCATTTCCATTGGTATGTAAAAGGCAATCAATTTTTTACGCTGCATGTTAAATTTGAGGAGCTATATAATGAAGCCGCTCTCCATGTGGACGAGTTGGCTGAACGTTTGCTTTCTATTGGTGGAAAGCCAGCGGCAACCATGAAGGCTTACATCGAATTATCCTCATTGAAAGAAGCTTTAGGAAATGAATCGGCCACCAAAATGGTCGAGGCTGTCATTGAAGATTTTACAATTCTTACGCAAGAATTGAAAGCTGGGATGCAAGCTTGTGAAGAAGTTCAGGACGAGACCACTTCAGACATGCTGCTGGCCATCCAAACCTCTTTGGAAAAGCATCGTTGGATGCTGCAATCGTTCCTCGGCTAGCGGTAAATTTACAAAATCTTCAATCGGTGCAAACATGAGATTGATAAATGGTGGCTATACTGAGAGCAAAACAGTCCGGAGGATCTCATCGTGATGAAATTTCTGAACGTCCTGCTTGTTCTTGCTGCTTGCTGCTTTCTTCTTATGATCGCCTTTGCCGCGGATTCGCCAAGCGATATGACAGATCCGAATCCGATGAAACAGAATCAAGAACAGTTTGCCCGCATGCAGCCGACCTATTATGCGGAGAATGCTAAATAGAAAAAGTCAAAGGGATGGACCCTATCGGTTCATCCCTTTGTGTTGTTCTTGTGCACTTTTCTGGCACCAGTTTGTTTTGCTTCCCGAAATTCCTTATAATAAATGGATTAATGAGGAGAACGAGGAGTTGGCGTCATGGGGAATCCAAAGGCTCTGAAAGAATGGGCATCTGCCGTTCAAGCACTTGAAGATGGACAGCAAATTTTCATTATGCGTAAAGGAGGTATTGTTGAGGAGACGAGAGATTTTCAAGTCGAATCGAATGATTTCTTTCTCTATCCGACTTATGAGCATCAGAGAAGGGAACTGTTGAAAGATAAGTATCGCGGTGTCATCGACGAAACCTTAGCAGGCTGGAGCTCAGATGATGCGCAAGTGAAAATCAGCACGTTTGCCACGATGGTCGAAGATATTGAAATCAGTGATCAAGAACAGTTGAATAAACTGTTTCCTTTTCACATCTGGACGGAGAATTTCACGGAAGAAAGACTGAAGTGGAAGCGCAAGAACCCTCTGCATATCATGTTGTTGCGAGTGTATAAATTGGACCAACCGTTGGAGATTCCAATCGAACAAGCCTATTTAGGCTGCAAGTCATGGATCGAGATTTCGGCAGATGTGATGGAAAATGCTTCTATGACGCCAGTTTTGAGCGATGAGGCGTTTGCGCGGCAAGTTGCGGAAATTAAACGTACTTTGTTTTCATAAAAAAGTAGCATTTTCAGAAAATGCTTGCCTATTTCGCCCAACTGCCCTTTCTTGATTTGTCATAGTAAGTTATAATAGAATTATTCTAATGAGAATCAGTGATAATCAGTCAGTTGGTTGTCATTCATGCTAGTACATTTAAACATTATGGAGGCTTAAAGAAATGGCGAATTCATCAACATTTACAATAGACGGTCTTAAAGCGAACGTCGAAGGAAAGGAAATTTTGAAAGGTCTTAGCTTGGAAATCAAGGGCGGAGAAATTCATGCCATCATGGGACCTAACGGTACTGGTAAAAGTACATTGGCTTCCGCTTTGATGGGGCATCCGAAATATGAAGTAACCGAGGGCAGCGTTACATTAGACGGTGAAGACGTTCTCGAAATGGCTGTTGACGAAAGAGCGCGCGCAGGATTGTTTCTGGCGATGCAATATCCAAGTGAAATCACGGGCGTAACAAACGCTGACTTCTTGCGCAGCGCAATGAATGTTCGCCGTGGTGAAGGCAATGAAATATCTTTGATCAAGTTCATTCGCCAAATGGAAGCGAAGATGAAACAACTTGAGATGAACCCTGAGTTCATGCACCGTTATTTGAACGAAGGCTTCTCCGGCGGGGAAAAGAAACGTAACGAAATTCTGCAAATGCTGTTGCTTGAGCCGAAATTCGTCATCTTGGATGAAATTGACTCCGGTCTTGATATCGATGCTTTGCGCATCGTAGCTGAAGGCGTGAACGCAATGCGCAGTGAAGAACGCGGTTTCTTGATTATTACGCATTACCAACGTTTGCTTAATTACGTTAAACCTGATTTTGTACATGTTATGATGCAAGGTCGCATCGTAAAATCCGGTGGTCCTGAGCTTGCAGAGCGTCTGGAAGCGGAAGGTTACGACTGGATCAAAGAAGAACTCGGCATCGTGGATGAAACCGTTGGTCAAGACACGGAAGAATTCAAAGTTCCTATGAACACGCCAGGACCGAAGTACTAAAGGAGGAGAGACTTTGGTCTATGACCAAAGGTCCATATATTAGGAGGAATACCATGAGTACTCAAACAACACTTTCCATAGATTCGAGCGCTGTCATCGAGCTCTCCCGCAGCAAGCAAGAGCCGGAGTGGATGACTGCCCTTCGTACAGAAGGGTTAACGCTAGCGAATTCATTGGAATTACCTGCACTAGAGAAAACGAGAATTGATCGTTGGAGCATTTCCTCTTACGGTTCCTATAAAACGCAAGCCCCTTTGGCTTCTATTGATGCATTGCCGGAAGCAGCCAAGGGTTTAGCAAATGCAGATAACTTGATCGTTCAGCGCAATTCCGGGATTGTTTACAACCAAGTCTCTGAAGAATTGAAAAAGCAAGGCGTGATTTTCACGGATCTGGAAACGGCGATTCGCGATCACGCTGATCTCGTGAAGCCTTACTTCATGAAGGCGATCGAAGCGAACGAAAATCAACTGACAGCTTTGCATGCAGCTCTTTGGAACGGTGGCATTTTCATCTATGTTCCCAAAGAAGTCCGTGTAGATATTCCGCTTCAAGCGTTGTTTGTTACTGATGATGCAGAAGCTACATTTGCACCGCATGTCTTGATTGTGGCTGAGCAGTTTAGTTCAGTAACGTATGTAGATAACTACGTTTCTGCTCTATCCGGAGCTCCGCTCGTACAGAACGGCGTCGTTGAGATCTTCCTAAAACCGGGTGCGCGAGTGAATTACGCATCTATTCATAATTTGGAAGAATCCGTAACGGATCTGACTTACCGTCGTGCCATTATCGACAATGATGCTAGTATGCAGTGGGTTGTTGGCGAAATGAACTACGGGAATACATTGTCCGACACAACATCGATTCTCAAAGGCAAAGGTTCTGATTCCGATGCCAAAGTGATCTGTGTAGGCACACAAGAGCAAAAGCTGAACCTGACAACACGCGCTGTTCATTGGGGGAAAGCTTCGACAAGCGATATGATTACTCGCGCCGTTATGAGAGATGGCGCAACAGCGATTATCAACGGGATTACCAAGATCGAAAAAGGCGCAACGGGCTGTAACGGTCAACAAACAGAGAAAGTGCTAATGCTCAGTCCCAAAGCACGCGGCGACGCTAACCCGATCCTGTTGATTGATGAAGATGATGTAAAAGCAGGTCACGCCGCGAGCGTTGGTCAAGTGAATGCAGAGCAAGTTCACTACTTGATGTCCCGTGGTATTACCAAAGAAGAAGCTCAACGCTTAATTATTTACGGATTCTTGGCACCTGTTGTATCCGTTATTCCAATTAAAAGCGTTGAAGAACAGCTGCAAAGCTTAGTGGAGAGGAAGCTGGGACAATGAAACCTGCTGAGATACGTGAACTTTTTCCCATTCTCAAACAAGAAGTGAACGGTCATCCTCTGGTGTACTTGGACAGCGCGGCAACTTCCCAGAAGCCAATTCAGGTCATTGAGGCACTGAAGCACTACTATGAGTGGGACAATGCGAACGTTCACCGCGGGGTTCATACACTAGGTTCTCGTGCAACAGATGCTTATGAAGGGGCTAGAGCGAAGGTTGCTAAGTTCATCGGGGCATCCAGCGAACAAGAGATTATCTTCACTAGAGGCACAACAACGGCTATTAACATTGTGGCAAGCAGTTATGCGAAATCGGTCTTGCGTGAAGGCGATGAAATCGTCCTCACGCCGATGGAGCATCACAGCAACCTAATCCCTTGGCAGCAAGCCGCCAAGGCAACAGGAGCCGTTCTCAAATATATTCCTTTACAGCCTGACGGTACGATTTTGCTCAGTGACGTTGAAAATGTCATTACGGATCGTACGAAGATCGTATCGATCGTATATGTTTCCAATGTTCTTGGTGTTATTAATCCGGTCAAGGAAATCGCCCAGATCGCCCACAAACATGGCGCGAAGATCATGGTTGACGGCGCGCAGAGCACACCTCACATGAAAGTGGATGTGCAGGATCTCGATTGTGATTTCTACGGACTTTCCGGTCATAAAATGTGTGGCCCTACTGGAATCGGGGCATTGTATGGGAAGAAAGAATTGCTTGAAAACATGGAGCCTGTGGAGTTCGGCGGCGAGATGATCGATCATGTTGATTTGTATGAATCAACATGGAAAGAACTTCCTTGGAAATTCGAGGGTGGAACGCCGATCATCGCGGGTGCTGTTGGTCTCGGCGCGGCGATTGATTTCTTGCAAGAAGTCGGCATGGACAACATTTTCAAGCACGATATGGAACTCACGAATTACGCAATGGAGCGCATGGCTCAGATTGAAGATCTGACCATTTATGGACCATTGAAGAACCGTGCCGGACTCGTAACCTTCAATCTGGGGGATGTACATCCTCATGATGTAGCCACGGTTCTGGATGCGGAGGGAGTTGCAATCCGCGCTGGTCACCACTGCGCACAGCCTTTGATGAGATGGTTGGAAGTAAGCAGCACAGCTCGTGCAAGCTTTTACCTCTATAATACGGAAGAAGATATTGACCGTCTTGTGATGGCCTTACAAAAAACAAAGGAGTACTTCGGCCATGCAATTGGATGATTTATACCGCAGAGTGATTATGGATCACTATAAAACACCGCGCAACCGTGGGAAGTTTGAGTCAGGCGAAGCCGTTACGATTGATCTGAACAATCCAACTTGCGGTGATAAAATTTCACTGCAAATGCAGGTGGAAGAGGGCATCGTGAAAGCGGCCAAATTCACAGGCGAAGGCTGTTCGATCAGTTTATCCTCAGCATCTATGATGACGGATGCGGTCAAAGGCAAGACGATCGAAGAAGCACTGAAGATGGCTGAAAACTTTTCTGGCCTGATGAAGGGCGAATCCGTGGAATTTGAATATGAAGATATAGAGGCTTTATCTGGGGTAAATAAATTCCCAGCGCGGATTAAATGTGCAACACTGGCATGGAATGCGCTCCGCAAAGGTATCGAACAGTCCCAAAAGACGGATAACTAACGCGCAAGCGATAAATAAGCAGTTGATTAAGCAATACCAAAGCACTAAGGAGGAATGAATCATGGCTAAACAAATGCCGGATCTCGAGGATTATAAATATGGTTTTAGAGATGAGCACAAATCGATTTTCCAATCGGGTAAAGGCTTAACTCGTGAAATCGTTGAAGAAATCTCCCGCATTAAAGGCGAACCGGAATGGATGTTGGAATTCCGTCTGAAATCATTGGAGCAATTCTTCAAAATGCCGATGCCGCGTTGGGGCGGCAACATGGATGATCTTGATTTTGACGATATCCAGTACTACGTAAGACCTTCTGAGAAGCAAGGTAAAACGTGGGAAGAAGTTCCTACAGAAATCAAAGAAACATTCGACAAGCTGGGTATTCCAGAAGCGGAACAAAAGTTCCTTGCTGGTGTATCGGCACAATACGAATCCGAAGTTGTTTATCACAGCATGCAAAAGGAACTCGAAGACCAAGGCGTTATCTTCACAGATACGGACTCGGCGCTTCGTGAATATCCGGAGCTGTTCAGACAATATTTCGGAACCATTATTCCGCCAACCGACAACAAATTCGCTGCGTTGAATAGTGCGGTTTGGTCCGGTGGTTCTTTCATTTACGTGCCAAAAGGCGTGAAATGTGAAGTTCCATTGCAAGCTTACTTCCGTATCAACTCCGAGAACATGGGTCAATTCGAGCGTACCTTGATCATTACCGACGAAGAAAGCTTCGTGCATTATGTAGAGGGCTGTACAGCTCCTATTTACAGCACAAACTCCCTTCACAGTGCGGTAGTTGAGATTGTATGTCTCAAAAACTCCCGTGCTCGTTACACAACCATCCAAAACTGGGCACCTAACATCTACAACCTCGTAACCAAACGTGCGGTTGCCGAAGAAGGCGCTACAATGGAATGGGTTGATGGCAACATCGGTTCCAAGCTGACAATGAAATATCCAGCAGTTGTGCTTAAAGGCCGCGGCGCTAAAGGGATGGTTCTTTCCATCGCTGTAGCAGGCAAAGGCCAGCACCAAGATGCAGGCGCCAAAATGACGCATCTGGCTCCGGATACAACATCAACGATCGTTTCCAAATCGATTTCCAAGCATGGCGGTAAAGTAACGTACCGCGGTCTGGCATCCTTCGGACGCAACTCCCAAGGTTCCAAAGCAAACATTAAATGTGACACGTTGATTCTCGATAACGAGTCGACGTCGGATACAATTCCATACAATGAAATCATGAACGACAACATCACGTTGGAGCATGAAGCAACAGTATCCAAGGTTTCTGAGGATCAATTGTTCTACCTTATGAGCCGTGGTTTGACTGAAGCTGAAGCAACGCAAATGATCGTTATGGGCTTCATTGAGCCATTCACCAAAGAGCTTCCAATGGAATATGCCGTTGAGATGAATCGTCTCATCAAGTTTGAAATGGAAGGCAGCATCGGTTAACCGATCTGCTTATCAAAAAGCGTGCCCGAGGAAATCGGGCACGCTTTTTTTTGAATGGCTGCTGATAAACCGCGAAGTTGGCTGAAATAAGATTATCCAGTTTGCGTGCGGAGGTAAGGGAACTGCAGTACGCTAATATAGCCAAAAGTGTCATTATCGCGGGGGTGCGGGAACTACAGGGCGCTATTTTGCTGTTTGCTGTGAAATTCAGAGCTTTTTGTGGAAGTAAGACCCTGTAGTTCCGCTATTGCCCTCGTATCCTTACTATTTGCCAAAATAGCGTCCCACAGTTCCCTTAATAGGATTTCATCGCATTTAGGTTGCTCATCTCTCTACGCGGCGGAGCTATTTTAATTATTGAGACGTTTGCGGTTTTGAGAAGCCAATGAATGAATTGCGACATAGAAAGGCTGAAGATTAAATTTCTTGCCGAACTCGAATTTATAAGTGGCTGTTTTGGCATCGTTGGCTTTGTAATACGGAGAGGTGATGTAGTGGATCGTTAATTCACTGTCATCAAACCCTGTACCGGACGTTTCCATCGTCACTTCATAGATAGAATCAAGGTCAATGGAAGCAATTCTTGTTTTCTTGCCTGTGACGCCTTGATGATCAATAAGGATGATTCTTTCGTTCGTCACAATAAAGGAGTCTCGAACTAATTTAAAACCTGTAGTTACTTTTTCATCCGGCATCAGATAAATACCATACTGTCTAGTCAGTTCCTCAATGGAAACCTCTGAAAAATTGCCTAGTAGACCATTCAAAAAGCCAGCCATTGCGATCACTCCTCCTTTTCATACTACGCCCACTATTCGACATATAGAAGGAATTCCCTTCTTCTTCCATTCCGTATCAAGAATGGTCAGCACGGATACAATCCTATACGCCGGCAATACTGGGAACATGCTCCACGTGAGTATGTCTGTATTTGATGCATATTTATATGCTGCTTTTCTCACTCTATTAAGGATCATAAATGCGTCTTTAAAGGAGAAGAGTAGGTATGTGGAAAAGGCTCAAAGTAGCGGCAATAGGTAGCATGGTCGTCATGATGGCGACTACGACAGCTTGTGGGAGCAATCATGTGAGCCCCAAAAATTCTGTTCAACCCCTTAATTCACCGACTCAATCAGGTACGGGCAATCCAACAGCACAGAGCTTATCGCAACCGGGCGGCAGCGTGAACAGATTAGGTAATGACGATGCTGTAATCCCAATTAAAGTGATTAACAATGTCAATTATGTTGATGCTCGTGAACTCATCCAAACGCTTAAATTCCAGTCAGATTTGGATGGAGCCAGCCAAAAGCTTTTAATCGGCGATAATGATGCAAACTACGAATTGCAGTTGAACTCAACGAAAGCGAAGAAAGACGGGTACGACATTAAGGTCAGCCAGCCTTTTATCAAAGAAGGGGACGCTGCTTACTTGCCAGTTTCCTCGCTGGCCGATTTATTTCAAGATGACATGTCGTATGAAGTGAGCGGCAATCAGGTGAAAATTCATCCATCTCCAGTCGCCCCAATTGCCAATGAAGATGCAGATGACCCGCGAGGCAATTCGCCGGAGCTTGCTTTCGGGGAGGATCCTGACGACCCCTTCAAAGGAGAAGGAAAGGGTGCTAATCCCGCTTCGAAGAATGTACAAAGTGAAGACGAGCTCCAAGTATGGTCGCCTTCTGGGCAAGAGGAGGTGCGACCTGTGATCAAAAACATTGATATTAATGGAATGGTCAATAAAGGCAAGCAATATATGGGTGTAAAATATAAGTTCGGTACCGGTCCCTATCCCCAAACAGGGAAATTCGACTGTTCCACATTTACGCAGTATGTATATGGGAAATATGGCGTTAAGCTTCAGCGACTTGCCCGCGAACAAGCAGCGGAAGGTACATTAGTAAGCCGAAAATCTTTGCGAAAAGGCGATTTAATGTTCTTCTACGTGCCAGGTCGATTCAAGAGCAACAAGACGGTTGGACATGTAGGGATTTACATTGGAAATATGCAGATGCTGCACGCATCACCGGAACCCAAAGATGGCGTTCAAATCTCAAGTATCGATAAAGCCTATTGGAAAGCAACCTTTCTTAAAGCGAAACGTTTTGTATATTAACATGCAAGAGGCTGTCTCCAAAGGGTGAAAACCTGAGGAGCAGCCTCTTTGCTATGTTGACGGAAGTGGTGCTGAGCTGCCGACCCGCTGAGCCGTCGAGCCCTGCCGACCTGCCGACCCGCTGAGCCGTCGAGCCCTGCCGACCTGCCGACCCGCTGAGCCGTCGAGCCCTGCCGACCTGCCGACCTCGCCGAGCCGTTGAGCCCCGCCCCAGCACAATCTTTAATGAACTGTGTGATGCTTATAGACGAGAAAATAGCTTTACTGGAGATTTAATGAACCGACAAGGTGTTAAGGAGTAGTTTATAGGTGGAATAGTGATCGATTACTTGAAATAGCGCATCGGGAATTCGTTAGATATTTTGACTGCACCATTTTGATCAAATAAAGGTTATTGAGTTCGTAAGGGAGCGTAGCTCAAGGTCCAACGGCCTTTTGAGGCGGCCCCCTTTTATTATTTTACTGACATAATGAAACAAATCGGTTGCTCCTGCGTTTTACTTAGTATGTAGTTATGGTTAAAGGAGGAACAATCGGATGACTATTACGCTCTACGAAAAATTGGCGGACGGACAGCTTCAGAAAATCAGTGATCGTCCTTGGGATGATAAATTAGTTCAAGCATTAAATGCAGCTAATTTCGTGCTGGTTGGCGGCAAGGAATATGAAATGATTGAAGGCAGGTTGAATTTGGATTTGGATGTATTTGAAATATTACTCGTGACGGTTAGTTTAGATGGGGGCGTGAGTCGGCCGTGAAACGACCGCTTAAAGTCCTATCCGCGTCATTAAGCCTGTTCATTGCCGGTCATCTCTTGCTGCTTCCGGCACATGCCGCGGAGTCGCCTAACCCCAATACCGGGGCAGCGAAACTGGTGGAATGGTCTTCAGATGAGGTGAAATCCTATTATGATCCATCGACGGATTGGAACATTCCTTTATTATCAGCTAAGCCAGCTGCTTCTCCAACACCTACGGGCACTGGCGGGACGGTAGGCAGTACTGCTCCCATTATCGTGAATCAAGTTAGTGGCGGAAGTGGTTTTGGTTGGGATGATTTGTTGCTTTATGGTTTGATTATTAATAGTGTAAGTCCTTATTCTTCAAGTAGTTGGGGGAATAATCACCGATCTTATTATTATCGTTCCAATACGCCTTATGTGACCAAAACGTACCAACCGAGCACCTTCTCCAATCGTTCCACGACGAAAACACCGACGACATCCAGTGGCACGGGGACTTTTACGACGAATAAATCTTCAACTAGCAAGACGGGATCGACGGGCACCTCCGGAACGGCTGCTGGGTCTAAGTCGACTACTGGTGCCGTTTCAGGAACGACTGGTGTGGCAGGAACTACGGGAGATACGGCAGGGAAGAAAGGAACGACTGAGTCAACAGGAACAACAGCAGGGAAGACAGGATCATCAGGCACTTCAGGATCGGTCAGCAACTCCGGAACATCCAGTTCCAAATCAACATCAACGTCATCCGGCAGCATAGGCGGCAAATCAAGCGGCTTCAGTTCCTCATCGGGCTCCTCGTCCAGTTCAGGGGGTTAGTTCAGTGGTTTTTGAAGTGAGGGGCACACCGTCCCCAGAGAGAGAAGCAAGAGTGTACCAGCTGGCAGAGTTGGGCTTTACGTGGGCTGATTTGGAAGAAGAGACATACTGGATTGATCAGCTCGTGATGATGGAACGAAAATCATACGATGAATTAATTCATGCCGCTGAGCATCTATGGCGTGTGTTTGATAAAGCAGTTCGGTATGTCAAAGGGAATCGCGACTACTATGAACAATTATCGATTCCTGAAGTTCTCTGGGATGGGTTGGATCGATTAGAACTTAACGCGGAGGGATTCATCAGCCGATATGCGCGGTTTGATTTTACAGTGAATCAAGAAGGTCAAATTAAATTGCTGGAGCTTAATGCGGATACACCAACTGGCTATGTGGAAGCCGCGATAGCCACACCGTGGTTATGCCGAGAGCAAGGCTTGGACTCGCCGAATGAAGCGATGAAGGATTTGATCCGAGCTGCTTGGGACATTGAAGCGCCTGATCACGCGGCTTGCATTGCTTATGGCAAGCATGTGGAAGATACAGGGACTCTGGATGCCTTAGTTGCTCATAGCGGAAGACAGATAACATGCGTGGACTGTCTTGACCTCTGGATTGATGAAGGTGTCGTTAAAGTTGGCCAGGATCACATCATAACGAAAATGTTTGCGCTTTATCCCAAGGAATGGATGGGGGTCGATGAAGGCGGTGAGGCGTTCTCTTATGCGATCGAAGAGCGATTCATCGAATTATTCAATCCTTTGCATGCGGTAATTATCCAATCTAAAGGGCTGCAAGCTTTCATCTGGGGCTTGCACGAGGAGCATTCGGCCTATTTCACAGAGGAGGAGCATCGCGCCATACGAACGTATATGCTGCCTACCTACACAGCACCAAAGCTCAAAGGAGACTATGTATCCAAGTCGATGTTCGGCAGGGAGGGCGGCTCCGTAGAGCTTTATAACGCTCAAGGAGACATTGAAGTCAAAGATGAAGTAGGCTTTGACACAAGTGTGTTCTTTCGTCGCGTGTATCAAGAGCGTGCTGACTTGCCTGAACTCACTTTCGCCCACGGGAAGAGGTATCTGCTGACAGGACTTTTCGTTCTGAATGGAACGCCTTGCGGGCTTTTAGGAAGAGCAGGTGGCATTATTACAGGAAATTCGAGTCAATTTGTAGCGATTGGAGTGAAAGCAACTTGAAAAAAAGGCGAATTTGGATTTTTATCGTCGTCTTCATCGTACTTATTTTAATCATTCGTGCATGCAGTGTAGCCTCTAATAAGACACCATCCGTGCTCAGCAAGGGGTCATCGGGAAATGCAGCGACCGTAAGCGGTGCGAATGGGGAAGTGCCTTGGGATTATCAGGTCCAGCAAGCGAAGGTAGGAGATCTGTTGGATGGCGATATGGTGCTGCTGCCTAATAATGAACGGATTTCCAATGATCAAAGTTTTGCAACGGGAGATCAAGTTTGGGTGCTTACTTATATGCAAGCGACCATGAAAACAGACAGCCAAGGGAAGAATGATGTGACGTTGTCACAGTGGAAACCGATCAAGACGTTCAAGACCAAGGAAGAAGCAGATAAGGATCTGGCTGAGCTGAAAGTGGAGATCAAAACGGATGTGAAGTTAATCGGTGTGTATAAAACGGAGTTGGAGGGCAAGTTTCGTTATTTCGCGGTGGCCGAAATGCCAACAGGACAGAAAGTGAAGCAGCCTATTCCAGAGGAACGCTATCAAAGCTTTAAAGATAAAAAGGAAGTGCCTGTTGTTTTGGAAGAAGTTCATGATTTCAGCAATTATGATCAATCGATGGCGAAATTTCGGGGGTGGGCGGAATGATAGTTTTGAACGTTGTGATCAGTTTATTCGTGATAGTGCTTCTGCAATTTGGAGGTATGTATATATTTAGTTTAATGACGCCTTATCGGGATATGGAGGAGATCAACAATGGGAATGTCGCTGTTAGTCTTGCCATGGGCGGGAAGTTTGTGGCGACCGGGATCATATTAGGGATTGCTGCTTATACGAATTCGTCAATTTGGCATATGAGCATGTGGTTCGCTGTGGGGTATGTTTGTTTAGTAGCAACGTACTGGGTTTTTGATTGGTTGACGCCGGGCGTGAAGCTGTCGGATCAATTAAAAGAGGGGAATGTGGCGGTTGGCACCCTGCTGGCTGCGGTCTACATTGGCATTGCTATCGCAGTCAGCAGTTTGATTATTTAATCGCTGAGGTTCACTGTTAAATCGCAATTTGTTTGATTTCGATATCCTGCAGCTGGGACAGATCTAAGAATTCATTGTTAATATTAATGAGCGGTCGGAAGAAATCGGAAGGATTGGTCATCACAATCGTGCCGATACGTCCATCGCTCAAAGATACTTTTTTGCCGATAAAGTTGGGAATCATGTTGCGGATAAACACTTGGGTAATCTTCGGGTCAAGCTGCCCAAAGCTCATTCGGTGAAGTTCTTTGAGCACGATAAGCAGATCGCGTTTCTCCTGGTATACGCGTTTGCAGATCATGGCGCTGTAGACGTCCGCAACGGCAATAATCAGAGAAAAAGAATGGATTTCCGTACTTTTTTTGCGCATCGGATAACCAGAGCCATCCATGCGTTCATGATGTTGAAGCGCCACAAGGGCAAGTGTGTTGTCCTTCATCGAGCTTTTAATGATTTCGTAGCCGTAAATGGTGTGTTTCTGGATTTCATTGTACTCATCATTGGTTAATTTGGCAGGCTTATTCAGGATATCCGGGTCAATTTTGCATTTGCCGATATCATGCAGATAGCCTGCTTTTCCTATGTAAAGGGCATCTTTTTCGCTTTTGTTCATCCATTTGGCAATATAGTAGGAAAGCATCCCGACCTGAACACTGTGCTGGTAGGTGTAATCGTCTTGACTAGTTAAAGAAAGCAGCAAAGAAACAACGTCTTTCTCTTCCTGAAAACTATCGATAAGCGGATTGAAAGCGGATTCCACTAAGTCGTTGTCAATAGATCCGCCTGTGCTGACAGAAGTGAAGATATCTTTGATGGCAGTGATCGAGTTCTGGAAATTCAATAATTGCGATTCGTTGGCTTGCCGATTGGGAATCTCGTTATGCTCTGTCAGATCGAGCCCATTCGCTCTGGGCTCGATATCGACATAATCTACATTGTGGCGATTGAGCATATGAATATCACTTGCATCCAAAACCGTTCCGGCTGAGAGCAGATGAAGTCCTACCGTATTGTAGGAATCAGAAAGCAGTTTATCACCGACGATTAATTGCAAGACGTGTATACGCATAGAAGTTCCTCTCCTAGTCCTAATATCAGTAGGTATATCGTATTAATACTACATCCC
This sequence comes from Paenibacillus marchantiophytorum, assembly GCF_014640555.1. Classification (GTDB taxonomy): domain Bacteria; phylum Bacillota; class Bacilli; order Paenibacillales; family NBRC-103111; genus Paenibacillus_E; species Paenibacillus_E marchantiophytorum. The sequence continues at coordinate 126,156 of NZ_BMHE01000002.1, forward strand.
AATATAACGGCTGTAAAGACTTTTGGCCTGAATTAAATCATCCGTTCCCTGAATCAGAACACGGCCTCCCGGGAAAATGATCAACTGCAAATCAGGAGCGGCTTGGAACTTCAATAGAAAGCGATTTTTCTCAACGGGCCCCAGCGGTTTCAAGCGTTCTTCCCAGTACTCAAGCTGTTTGGTGGAAGGAACAACAGGATGGATTTGAACGGAATTTCGTCCGCATAAGGATTGGATCGTGTCGCTTTCTATGCTGGCTTCCAAGTAGTCATATTGCTTCATAGCGCAAGCAGGACAGTCTGGTTTCTTAGCACTATCTACACGGATGGCGGATTGCTGATTGAACCAGAGGTCCCATTGCTGCATTTTGAGATTCAACTGTTCCTGGGCGCCTACAAGCAGTTTAAGAGCTTCGGTTGCTTGAAAGGAAGCAACGATATGAATGATTCCGCCGATCACACCGGCTGTATCGCAAGTTTCTGTCGTGCCTGCTGCGGGAGCTTGTGTGAACAAGCAGCGTAAGCATGGCGTTTGTCCAGGAATAATTGTCAAAGAGACACCTCTGGAAGCGACGGCGCCGCCATAGATCCAAGGTATCCCCAGTTTGATGCTGACATCATTAATAAGAAAGCGAACCGAGAAGTTATCTGTTCCGTCCAAGATGAGATCTACACCGCTTAACAATTCTTCCGCGTTCGTAGCGTTAAGATCAGTGACATGAGGTTCAATGCGAACCAGAGAATTAACAAGCTCAAGCCGTTTTGCAGCAGCTATGGCTTTGGGTGTTGTTGTGTTCGCATCCTCTTCATCATAGAGCATTTGTCTTTGTAAATTGCTGGTATCTACGAAGTCGCGGTCAATTAAACGCACGTATCCGACACCGGCACGTACCATATGATTGGCAAGCACGGTCCCGAGCGCCCCCATGCCAACGATAGCGATCCGGCTATTCATTAGCTTGCGTTGTCCTTCCGTACCGATAGGGGAGAAAAGAATTTGGCGGGAATAACGAGAATCTATTGTATCGGTCTGTTCGCTATGTAAATGTGTGTCCACGCGGGATCATCTCCACTCTTATTATTCAGATAATGGCGTCTCAAGCGGGTTCCAAGGGCCAGTTTGACTGCCTTTCCATTCGGAACCGTCTTCCCAAATTTCTTTTTTCCAAATAGGTACGATTTGTTTCAAGCGTTCAATCGCATAACGGCTGATTTCATAACAATCCGCACGGTGCGGAGAAGATACCGCTATGACTACGCTGGCTTCAGCAATCGCTACCTTGCCCAAACGATGGGTGATAGCGCACAGCGTGCCGGGCCATTTGGCGTCGATTTCTTGGCCGATGGCTTCCATTGTTTTCAAGGCCATGGGCGTGTAGGCTTCATATTCCAAGAGGACTGTACGCTGTCCATAAGTCATTTCGCGGGTTGTGCCGATGAAGGCAAGGGAAGCTCCGTGATTCGGATGGTTGACTTTGGCTGTCACAGCACCAACATCAATCAGTTCGTGTGTAATTTCATATAAGACGGGTTGTCCGCCTGAAACGGGTGGAATGAGAGCCAATTCATCGGAGGCTGTGACCCTCTCATGGTCGCCTGCATAGGCTTGATTTTTGGCGAAAAAGCAGGATTTCAGCTGTTCGGCAGCTGCGGGATAGCGGGTGGCGATCTGAGCTTTAAGGTCTTGAATAGCAATATGTTCTTCCTGAATTTCTATGAGTAGGACAGAAGTCCCGAACAGGTCAACCAGACCTGCGAATAGTTGGATGTGTAGGTTCATGGGTCTACTCCTAATAGCTTATAGGGTCGCAATCCCTTACAGCATACCATATTTTCTTCTGAAAATGGTATAATGGGTCATGCCCTCAGCGGGTGAGCCGCTCAATAAAGGGTACCCCATTCGTCTTTATGTACCCGACGGCAGCAGTGAATGTCTGAATGTCAAAAGCGACCGTCGACGAATTGAAAATTAGGAAATGAGCGGTATTGTGGACGCATAAGATTAGACAGGGTTAGATCTGGCTAAAACCTGGGAAGAGAGGTGAATGGTTTGTCAGAGCATTTGCAACGACTCGTTATTCTGCATACGAATGATCTTCACAGTCATTTTGAACAAATGCCCAAAATCAGCGCGTATTTTGATCGTGTGCGCCGCTTATGGTCGGCTGATCAGGTGCTGACACTGGATATCGGGGATCATATGGACCGGATGCGTCCTGAGACAGAAGGAACGAATGCGATTGCCAATCTGGAAATCATGAATGCAACTGGCTATGAGGCTATGGTGATCGGCAATAATGAGGGACTGACGTTTACACCTGAATTATTAAGTGCGGTTGTCCAAAGACATGCCGCATTCCCGGTTATCGGCAGTAATATTATCGATATGGCAACGGGTCAAACGCCGGAATGGATGCAGACTTCGCTTATTCTAGCGAAATCCGGGCTTCAGATTGGGCTGATTGGCGTAACGGCGGCGTATCAAACCTATTATGAGCTGCTCGGCTGGCAGGTGACAGATCCGCTTGAGGCGGTAGAAGCCCAAATTCGGCTTCTGCGCCCTCAGGTGGACATCTTGATTGTGATGTCCCACTTGGGGTTGGGGACGGACCAGCGGATGGCTGAGGAGCTGCAAGGCATCGATGTGATCCTGGGCGGACATACACATCATGTTCTGGAGGAGCCGCTGCTGCTCAGCGGCACTTATATTGGCGCGGCCGGCAAGTTCGGACAATACGCCGGCCACCTGGAACTTGCCTACGATACGGCGCAGCGCCGCATCGTGGAACTGACCGGCCGCGTCGTCCCGATGACGGACGCGAGCGAAGAAGACAGCAGCGTGGCGGCGCTGCTGGAGTATTACCGCATCGCCAGCGCAGCGGCGCTGGACGAAGAAGTGGCGCAGCTGCGGCAGCCGCTGCGCCTGGATTGGTACGGCGAATCCCCGCTCGGCAACTTGCTTGCCGCAGGGATTCGCCGCTGGACCAGCGCCGAGATCGGGCTGGTCAACAGCGGCCAGCTCCTTCAGGGGCTGAAGGAGGGCCGGCTCACCCGCGGCAGATTGCTGGAAATCTGCCCAGGGCCGATCAACCCCTGCCGCTTCCTGCTCAGCGGGGCAGATCTCCTGCAAGCGCTCGAAGAGTCGCAGCTTGACGAGTTCATGGAGAAGCCGATTCGCGGCTTAGGCTTCCGGGGCGAGGTGCTGGGCGTGCTGAGTGTAGACGGATTAACCGTCTGCGTGGACAGCTCCCGAGCACCCTATGAACGCATTCTCGCCGTTCATGTAGGCGATAAGCTGCTTGAGCTTGATCGTGACTACGTGGTGGGCACGATTGATATGTTTACGTTCGGCTCCGGTTATTTATCGCTCAGCCGCGGCAAGGAAGTGGGGTACATGCTGCCGGAATTTATTCGCGATGTGCTAGCTGTCGAGCTGCGCAACGAGGAAGCGATCGCCCAAAGTCAAAGCTTGCGGTTCACGGATCTGAGTAGTTCGGCAAGCTGAAATTATGTAGTTCATGTAAAGCTTTAGCAAAAAAGTTGTCAGATTCACTAAGTTGCAAGTAGAATATATAATTGGACAGGCTTCAATTAATCAACTCTCACAAATTAGGGGGAAACCATGCATACTATTTTTGAAGCGATCATCATTGGGATCGTCGAAGGCTTGACCGAGTTTTTGCCCGTCTCATCTACGGGGCATATGATTCTAGCGCAAAGCTTGCTGAACACAGAAAATGATCAAGTGATGAAAACTTTTGATTTTGTCATCCAATTGGGTGCCATTATGGCTGTTGTGATCATTTATTGGAAACGTATTTTGTCCTTGTTTGGTTTAGTGAAAAGAAAAAGTGAAAGCAGAACCGGCAAGAAATTGAACTTGCTGCATATCCTGATCGGTATTTTGCCTGCGGGTGTGATTGGCTTAAAATTTAGCCATGTAGTCGATGAGAAGCTGTTTAACACCACGACGGTCCTCGTTGGTCTGGTCTTGGGCGGGATTCTGCTGATCATTGCGGAAAAGAAAAAAGCCCAGTCGAGTACGATGGTTTTGGATGACTTAACGTATCGTCAGGCTTTCTTCATCGGGTTGTGGCAGCTAGTTTCCATCTGGCCGGGATTCTCACGGTCCGGTTCAACGATTGCCGGGGGCATGCTGTCTGGCGTAAGCCGCGCAGCTTCTGCAGATTTCACGTTTATCATGGCAATTCCAATTATGTTTGGCGCATCAGGCGTGTACTTTTTGAAAAATTATGACGCACTTTCTTCCACGGATTTGCCCTTTTTCGCGGTTGGTTTTATCGTAGCTTTCATCGTAGCTTTATTAGCGGTTGTTTCCTTTATCAAGTTTGTTCAAAACATGAAATTAACGTATTTTGCTTACTACCGATTCGCTGTTGCTATCGTTTTCGGACTTTATATGTTCTTAAAGTAACTTTAATTTAATCTTTTAGCGAACCGCGTCGAATGATGCGGTTTTTTGTGTTGAACTTTTTTGTGAAATCTATTACATTTAGATAGAAAATAACGCTCAGCTAGCGGGGGTCCTTAAATGCTGTTAATGCCGATCAACATGTGTCATCCTGGAATGAGGCTGGCCAAGAATATTTACAACGACGATGGTATGGTGTTGTTGGCCGTTAACGTGGAGCTAACTCAGAGACTAATTGATCGGCTTTTTTCATATGGCATCGATTATATCTATATTGAAGACTCGAGAACGGACGACGTCATTCAAGAAGATGTTATCCAGGACGAGACTCGAACCAGAGCTGTGATCGAAATTCGAAATACGTTCAAGAAAGTCATGGAAGACTCGAATAAGCGCGGGGCTGTTAACTACTATGATATCGGACGTAATTTCCGTGATGTAATGAATATGATTATTGATGACTTGAGCGCTCATGAGGGTGCGATGGTGATGCTCAATAATATGAATATTAAAGATAACTATCTGTTTCAACACTCCGTGAATGTTAGCATTTACGCGATTATGCTGGGAATTAGCTATGGCTACAGCCGTGAAAATTTGGAAACACTTGGATTAGGGGCTTTATTGCACGATATCGGCAAGACCAAGGTCCCTCTAGGTATCTTGCGCAAGCCATCCCAGTTGACGACAGAAGAATTTAATGAAATGAAGAATCACACCCACTATGGCTTCCAAATTCTAAAAGACGAACCGAATATTCCGCTGCTATCGGCGCATTGTGCGCTCCAGCATCACGAACGTGTGAACGGAAGCGGATACCCTCGCGGTCTTCATGGATCGGATATTAACGAATTTGCCAAATGGATTGGACTTGTGGATTCGTATGATGCGATGACGACAACGAGGGTCTACCGAAGACCGCTCCTGCCTCATGAAGCCATGGAGCAGTTATTTGCGGGTTCAGGCACGATGTATGATCAAAGCCAGATTGCGCTGTTTCGCGACAAAATTGCCATCTATCCTTTGGGGATCACCGTAAGGCTGAACACAGGGGAATACGGCATTGTGTCCAAACTTAATATGGCTGTACCGCATAGACCGATCGTACGCGTCTTGCAGAATGAAGCGGGGACCGTGTTAAAAGATCCCTACGAGATTGATTTATCGACGAAGCTTTCCATCTTAATTTCAGAAATTGGGGAGATTAAAGTGGATGATTTGGATGCTGATTCGCATATACCGACACTCCTTTGAGATACAATAGAGATAACAAATGTGAAGAACCTGGGATCCCAGGTTCTTTTTGCAGATATGGGGGATGCTTGTGAGAGAAACATCGGTCAAAGGGAATTTCTGGAAGTGGGGGTTTGCCATGCATCGATTCCGGTGGCTCGTTCTTGGAATCTGTGTGGTGCTGCTGCTCAGCTTCGCCGTATTTGCAAGAGCAACGCCGGGGATGTTGAAGGATAACGGTTTTACGCCCAAAGGAAGTGAGTCCGATCGGGGCTTCATCCAACTGCGTGATGATCTTGGCGTTCCGCTGACGATGTTGAATTTGGTTTATCAAGGCGAGGGGCTGGACATGACGTCCAAAGACCATCAGCAGACGATTATGGAATCGCTAAGTGAACTCAAGAAGCTTCCTTATGTGGAAAGTGTGAAATTCGTTGCAACAGCGCGAAATGAGGGGTACAGCGATATTCAAGCGGTTACGGTTTCGCTGAAGCTGGATACAGATCCTGCTCTGGAGAAGTACCCGGAGCTCAAGCAAGCGGTTCATTCGCCTCCGGGCATGAAGGTTTACGTAACGGGCGGCCCAGCTATTCTGCATGATATGCAAGAAGCAAGCAAACACGATATTGCCAAATCAGAAGCCATTGGGCTTCCTATTGCCTTGATTGTTTTATTATTTGTTTTTGGCACGCTGGTGGCGGCAGTGCTGCCCATGATCGTGGGGATCATGAGTGTAACCTTAACACTAGGAATTACCTATTTTATTGCGCAGCATCAATCCTTATCGAACTTTCTTCCCAATATGGTGACGATGCTGGGACTTGCTGTCGGCATTGATTATGCCTTGTTCTTGGTCAGTCGGTTTCGGGAAGAACTCAAGGTGCAGAACAGTGTCGCTGAGGCTGTGGCGATGACATGTCAGACGGCGGGGAAATCGATTTTCTTCTCTGGCATTGCCGTGTTGATTGGTTTAGTTGGCATGTTGTTCGTTGATTTAACCTTTTTCCGCTCGTTATGTTTGGGCGGCGTCATTGTTGTCTCGATCTCAGTCGTTGTAGCCAATACGATGCTATTGTCTTTGCTCGGGATATTGGGTCATCGGATCAATTCGCTGCAAGTAGTTCCTAAGCGATTCCGCAAGCAGGAGACGTCCCGCTTCTGGGAACGGATTGCCTATATGGTCATGAGGCGTCCGGTATTGTTAGTTGTTCTTGTAGGGGGAGCGCTGCTCTATACGATGACTCCGATCGGACATATGAAACTAAGTGTACCGAATGCAGAAGTGCTGCCTCCTACTTATGAATCCCGCTATGGCTCTGATCTGATGAAAGCAGCCTATGATCCGCGGATGATGGGTCCTATCCAAATCGTCGTCCGGACGGAGTCAGAGGTATGGGATGAGGCCTCTATTGGGCTTATTCGAACTTATAGCGATAAGGTTAAAGCGGTGTCCGGGGTCAAAGAAGTCCAAAGTTACTTAACGTCACTTGGGCAGCATACGGATGCCCAGTTAGCAGAAATGCTTAAGAATACGGCGGTAAAATCACAGATAGAAGACAATAAGCTGGCCAGAGGGCATACGGCTCTGCTCGTTGTTGTTCCGGAGAAAGCTACGGACGATCCTTCCACGGATGGTCTGGTGCGCGAGCTTCGCGGCTTGGCGATAAGCGGGCTGGATATCGCGGTGACAGGCGGCCCTGCGTACCGCTTGGATATCATTGACCGCATTCAGAATGAAATTCCGGTCGTGCTTATTTTCGTCATGGGCGTTACCTATTTCGTGCTGTTGTTTGCTTTCCGCTCCGTGCTGCTGCCGTTGAAAGCCGTGTTGATGAACATGTTAAGTCTTGGCGCAAGCCTTGGAATCGTTGTGCTCGTGTTTCAACAGGGGTATATGGCAGATATGCTGCATATTACATCGATCGGCTACGTCAGCGCTACGCTGCCTGTTATTATATTCTGCGTGGTCTTCGGTATCTCGATGGACTACGAAGTTTTCTTGATTTCACGGATCATGGAGGAATATGAAGAGAGTGGCGACAATGATAGAAGTACCGCAGCCGGGCTGAGGAAAACGGGGAGTCTCATCACGAGCGCCGCTTTCATTCTGGTTGTTGTTGTGGGTTCCTTCATTTTCACTGATATCGAAATTATGAAGGCGCTCGGGCTTGGCTTAGGTCTGGCGGTTCTCATTGATGCCACGATCGTTCGTGTGATGCTGGTTCCTGCTCTGATGAAGCTGCTTGGGGATGCCAACTGGTGGGCGCCCAAGTGGCTGCGAATTAAATCGCATAAGGCTGCTGAGAAGCGCTAATTGAAGCATACGGTCCTTGTGGCCGTTTTCTTTTTTTTCAATCATAAGTTACAATAAAGGGCATAGGTATAGGCATGATAGGAACATTTTGCAAGTGAATAGGAAATGATAGGTCAGGTGTAAACAGCATGAATATGAATGGAACACACTCCATCTTACCGGAGTTAACCCCCTCTAACGACCCATGGGATCCAATTCGGTCTTATCGGAAATATGGGAAGCATGTATTAACCAGCATCGAATTGACAATAACAAATTTGTGCAATATGCGTTGTGAACATTGTGCAGTAGGGGATTCATTAACGATGACGGAGGGACCTCACATTCCCTTGTCGGTCATTTTGAATAAGCTTGATCAGGTTGAGCATCTGGAGACTATCAGTTTGACGGGGGGAGAGCCCTCCTATCATATCAAGATTGTCAAAGACTATATGCTGCCAATTCTGAAGTACGCGCGTGAGCGAGGCATTCGCACACAAATCAACTCGAATTTAACGCTGGATCTTGAGCGTTATGAACTGCTGGCTCCTTACCTAGATGTCATGCACATCTCATTCAATTACCTGAATGCGGATGACTTCCACCAGGTTGGCTTCGTGAATGCCCAGCGCACAGTTGGCCAAGATACGGCGACGCGGATGTATGAACGCATGGTCAATAATACGATTGCGCTCAGCAAGGGCGGACTGTACGTGTCAGCTGAATCGATGATTAACACGCGAACGCATGAGAAGCTGCCGCAGATTCATCAGTTAATCGATGAAATGGGCTGCAAACGTCATGAAGTGCATCCGATGTATGCCAGCTCGTTTGCTTCCCATCTGCCCATGGTTTCTCTGGACGAGTTAAGAGCAAGCATTCATGGATTGCTCGACAGCCGCAATCGTGACATGTGGATGCTGTTCGGTACTTTGCCCTTCTTTGCTTGCAATGAGTTGGAAGCCGACCGGTTGTTGGTCAAGAGGCTGCGCGAAGAGCCGAATGTAACGGTCCGCAATGATCCCGATGGCCGCAACCGCTTGAATATCAGCACATTTACAGGTGAGGTGTTCGTCACGGATTTTGCGAACGAACCGCCTTTGGGCAGCATTCATCAGGATGAGCTGGATACGATTTTTGCCCGTTGGGAAAGCAATCCATTGAATCAGCGTGTCAACTGTTTCTGTACGGCAGCCTCCTGCTGCGGACCTAATCTGTTGGTAGCGGACTCGTACTACAAGACGGTTGATTTCAAGAAGCGCCAAGCACTTATCTAACGTCATTGACTCTGAAGGAGATATCCGCTCTTGCCACATACTTCCTTTGATTTTGGATCTATTGTGTTTAATCTCGTTTTGGTCATTATCCTAGTCTTATTGAATGGTTTCTTCGTTGCTGCCGAATTTGCGCTTGTGAAAGTGCGGCATTCCCGTATCCAGCAGCTAGTGAATGAGGGCAGCGGCAAAGCTAAATATGCCAGCAAGGTGACATCTCAGTTGGATACCTATTTGTCAGCCACGCAATTAGGGATAACCTTGGCTTCACTAGGCCTAGGCTGGGTAGGTGAGCCAGCTATTGCGGATCTGATCATGGAGCCCCTTTTTCACGCATTAGGGATAGGGACTTCCGTCTACACGGGGGCTTTATCTTTCATTGTTTCCTTCGGCTTCATTACGTTTCTGCATATTGTGCTCGGCGAGCTGGCTCCCAAGTCCTTCGCTATTCAGAAAGCCGAACTAACCTCGCTCTGGCTTTCTGCGCCGCTGCTTTATTTCTACAAGATCTTCCGGCCAATTATCTGGCTTCTGAATGGAGCAGCCAATAAATTATTGTCGCTGTTAGGGGTAGAGCCTGCCAGTGAGCACGAAGCAGCTCATACGGAGGAGGAAATCCGAATTCTGATGGATGAGAGCGTGAAGAGCGGACATATTGATCAGGATGAAATGGTGCTGTTCGATAATATTTTCGAGTTCTCGGAACGAATTGCCCGTGAAGTTATGCTGCCGCGGACCGATATGGATTGCTTATTCCTGGAAATGAGTTTCATTGAGAACCTGCATATCGTCCATCTGACCAAACATACGCGTTATCCCGTAGCGACGCAGGACAAAGACACGATTGTCGGTTTTGTACATATTGTTGATTTATTAACGGCTGATCCGGATGAGGAACAGGAGATCAAGAATTTCATTCGACCTATTCTCAACGTGCCGGAATCGATGGAAGTTAGTCGCGTATTGAAACTAATGCAGAAAAAGCATTCCCAACTGGCTATCGTTGTTGATGAATACGGGGGCACAGCGGGACTTCTCACTCTGGAGGACATCATGGAGGAAATCGTCGGAGAATTGCACGATGAGTTCGATATTGACGAACGCCCTGGTGTTGAGGTGAAGGAGAAATACACATCGGTTGATGGTCGTGTATTGATTGAAGATTTGAACGACATGCTTGATCTGGAAATCGAAGATGAAGATGTAGATTCTATTGGCGGATGGTTGTTTAAGAAGCTTGAAGGTGCTCCAGTAAAGGGGAAAACCGTCTCATTTGGCAATCATGTTTTTGAAATTTCGGAAGTCGATCGCTTGCGAATTGTACGCATCCATATTACGAAAACGAATCAAGTTAAACCGGGAAATGAATAAGCGGAGGAATCCCTATGTCGCCTAAGACGACCATAATTATGGTGATTGGCTTACTGTTGCTTTACGGATTGTTTACCATAGGGCTTCCCTTTTTGCTTGCGCTTGTGACAGCTATTTTCTTGGATCCGTTAACGATTCTCCTGATGCGTGCCATCAAAGTGAATCGGTTTATAGCGGCCACGATGATTAGCACTTTATTTACACTGCTGACACTGACGTTATTTTATTTCATTGGATTGAATGTCGTTACTGAGGTTATTGACCTCGGTCGTAAAGCGCCCAATTACATGGATGAGGTGAATAAGTATGTAGACCAGGCTGTTCTGAAAACACAGGTCTTCTACGATTCCTTGTCTCCTGAATTGGCTGCGCAGGTACAAACCTGGGTGGAAAGCAGCACACAAACTTTAACAGGTGCGTTAACGGATGCGCTAACAGGCATTTCGGGTTTCTTCCTCAATATGGCGGGCAAAATTCCGAACCTGTTCATGCTGCTGATCGTGTATGTGATCGCTTTGTATTTATTTATGTACAGCATTCCCAAGCTGAAAATTGCCTTCCTCTCCATGTTCGAAGAGAAGACCAAAGAGAAGATGGAGCATGTGCTTGTTTATCTGCGCGAAGCCATCTTTGGATTTATTCGCGCTCAGCTCATTATGGCGGCGTTAACGTATTTAGTGACTTTCATGGGATTACTCTTGTTGAATGCGGAGTACCCGCTAGCGATTTCGCTTCTCGTCATGGTGATGGAGTTTGTGCCTGTGGTGGGAACGGGGCTCGTCTTTATTCCATGGTTGTTGTATCAACTGCTGGTTGGGCATACAGGAATGGGTGTGGGCTTGTTAATTCTCTTCCTTGTTCTGACCATATTCCGGCGAATTGTAGAGCCTAAGGTGCTTAGTGATGCCGTTGGCATCAACGCGCTTGCCGCCTTGATCAGTTTATATCTAGGATTTGAGCTGCTCGGGATAACGGGGCTGTTTCTGGGACCACTGGTTGTTATTATTTATCAAGCCATGCGCAAAGCAGGATTATTGAAATTAAACATTAAGCTGGACTGATGGGCAAGAAGATGTGCTTGGGAAGACCCTATTTATAGGAAAGCACCTATTTTGAAGTATACATTCTGCTAGAGATCAACTACATTTAAATAACAACCAAAGGACTGGTGTATGCCAGTCTTTTCTGTTTTCCGAATATTGTCTCTTTCAGCCGGGATAAAGGAGAGAATAACCAGCATGAATATTAAATTGCTCTTTGGAGCAAAGGCTTATTTTATAAAAATGGTGCTATGGATCAGTATGGCCATCTTTATTCTTGTTGTTGTTCTGTCCACAGTTGTGTATATCAATTCGCAAAATCTTTTGGTCAAAAATGAATACGCAGCCAATCAAAAAATACTTTATCAGGTCAAGTACAATATGGATTTCATGGATCAAACGATTAGCAACCTGAGTAAATTTCTTTATTTAAATAGCGATGTAACCGCTGTCATGTATGCGAAGCAAGAGAACATGGTGGATGTGGCATACCGATTGAATAAAATCGTTAGTTCTGTAACCTCAGCAAACCCGTATATTCACTCAATCAGTATATATAATCGAAATTTGGATCAATCTTACAGTACAGGCTCGCCGTTGTTTTTTAAAGATCAGATGCTCTACGATTTTATTAATTCGAATCAAGCGCTGCCGAAGCTAAAACCCATTTTTCGGGATATCAAAAAGCTGGTCAATGGACAAACAGATCCCGAACATGTGTTTTCATATTTCATATACGAGACTTTGATCAATGATGCAAAGCCGGATGGTGTCGTCGTCATCAATGTGAAGCCGGAGTGGCTGCTTGAAAATATTAAACAAATCAATATGATTGATAAGCGCAAGGGAGATAATGTATTTATTCTGGACCAGTATGGTGAGTACTTGGATGATGGAACTAATGATCGTGAGATCATGTCGTGGATGAAGAGCGACTTTATGTTCTATAAAACAGCTCATCCTCAAGCTGAACCGGATGGATTTTTTCAGAGCAAGCACAACGGAATCCAATATTTGGTGACGTACACGAATCTGGATAGCGCCGGGATGACACTGCTCAAAATGCAGCCTGTCCTTGAAATTTATAAGTATATTAACAGCTTAAAAACGAGTATTATCTTCATCACGATCATTTTTCTAGTCATGGCCATTGTCATGTCCATTGGCATCTCCCAGAAAATTTATCGACCGCTAGGAAAGCTAGTGAATTCCATTATGTTGGATCGGGTTCGCCGATTAAATAAAGACGAAGTCGTGGATGAGATCTCTTATTTGAATACGGTTTACCAACAATCGATGGAAAAGCTCGACCATTTTGATAAGGAAAAATATCAATATAAAGATGTGATGAAGCATTATTGGTTAAGCAGACTGCTCACGGAGAGCTTCTCGATTGGCGGCTCCGAATTAGAAACTATTTTTCAAGACATGAGGTTTTCTATTTCTTTGGACGGTTCCTATGTCATCTGTTTATTGAAAATAGATAACTACAAGGAATTTCAGCAAACGTTCCAAGCCAAAGATAAAGATACCATTCGTTTTGCTTTAATTAACATTGCTTCAGAGATTGTGGCAAGAGAGTACCCTAACGAAGGACTCGACATGAAAGATGATCATGTTGTATTGATTGTTAGCCTCCCAGAGGAAGATGATCAGTTTCCTTGGCGAATCGTTTCTCTCATGGAAGAAGCCCAAGAGAACGTTTCACGGCTTTTCAAAGTATCCTTCACCGCTTCCATCAGCGATAAGGCAAATCATAGGAAGACATTGCACAGTTTGTATAACAAGGCGCTCGATCAGTCGATGTATCGTCTATTGCTTGGGCATTCCTCTGTTATCACGCACGAGACTGTGAAGAAACATGTTGAAAGCAAAAAAACGGGGTATGCCAGAAATCTGGAGGAAATGTTTCTAGAAACCATCAAGTCGAGAAACGCTGGAGCGTTGGAGGAGGTCTTGTCCCATATTTTTGCGGAGATTAGCACGCTCAACTATCACAATGCCTTCGTCTCTATCATCAGACTAGTGGATGCTGGGATCGAGACGCTGGAAGAAATGAAAGTGACGGCTTCACCGTCTCTGCACATTTCCTCTATCAGCCGCAATATTTTGGAGAAGGAAACCATTGTCGAAATTCATCGGATCATTGTGGCCGCACTTCATGATTCGTTCCAACAAGGCCAAGGGGAAACTACGAACTCATTGAATTACTTTGTGGTAGATGCAGTTACTGAATACATTCATAACCATTATCAGGACCCTTCCTTGAGTTTGACTTCGATCGCTTCGATCATGAAGCTGTCCACAAGAAATTTAAGCAAAATATATAAGGAAGCTACACAGATATCGATTCCTGATTGCATCAACGAGTTTCGATTGGCCAAAGCAGCGGAACTGCTCACCCATGAAGATCTAAGCGTGTATGAAATTGTTGAAAAGGTTGGGATCCTCAATGAAACTTATTTCTTCAGCATGTTCAAAAAGAAATATAAGGTTACGCCCAAGGAATATGCCATTCGAAGAAATATGAATAATTTAAACAATAAGGGATAAAAGGCATTCGGACATTTCACATAAGTTGAAATGCGGCAACAGATAAGCTGGCATAATTGCCTACCTGATCTCCCAAGCCAGAAGGAACGACACGGCAGACCTGCAGGGCAAGAGGGAGCGCCTCTCTGTGAAGTTCCTGCCAGGCATAAGCCTCAAGCAGGCTGCTTTGTCTCGCATAAATACTCCCAATGACGATCAGCTCTGGGTTCAGGATGTCCACGAGTACAGCCGCGGTATGGAAAATCTGCAAAGCAGAATCGTCTCCTGCTTGGGCAGCCTCTGCTATCTGCTGCGCTGTAATCCAGACCAGCTTGCCTGAAGAGGTTCCTTGGGCGTAGGAAACTGAGCTTTCCCTAGCAGGGCAATACCCTCGGCGGCACTTCCCCCGTTGCCGCAGAGCAGCATTTTACCAGCGGAATGGAACGTATTTGCACATAGCTGGAAAGCCTTGAGAATGTCAGATGTACAGATTTCCAAATCTGGATAACGTGCTGTAAGCTGCTGCATGTGAGTTTCCAATATCATTATATCCATCCTATAAATTCCCCCTATCGATCGATCTCATCGGCCCGAAAATCGTTCAAAAGCGCAGTAATTTGCGGCAGCCAACCTTGGTAATCCGCCAAAGCGAATGCCGGAAAGCCAAGCAGATAGTGATTCCCATAGGTTACGCCATCCATAGTCCATTGCATAAGAAACAACCGTTTCTGCGAATGAGAAATAGGAATTTTGCCAAGCTCGGCATTTTCATTGGCCGCCACATGAAAACGGCCCTCCATGAGAGTTTCCTTCGAATCCGCATCCCAAATGCGATAAGTGCCCGTTGCAGCTTCTCTGGAGTCGTTCAGGCTGCTGAACTCTGCGGATATAGTGAAAGGCAAGCTTGGTGCCATAGTAATAATCGACGACAGCATCGGAGAACTGCGGCCATCCGTCGATCATGTTCCACCAGAGAATCCCGGTTTTGCGCCACTTCTTGAGCAGAGTCATCTCGATGAAAAATTTCTTAGCCTCTGCTTGGGAAATTTGTGAAGCCAGTATGAAATCCTCCAAAGAGTCAGGAATGGCTCCGAATAATTCTTTAATTTGATTTGCCATTAGCTGAATCCGTGTTGCGTTAGGTCCTTGTGAGCCGCTATCTTCTGTGGCATGCGCAATCCATTGCTCGTTGCTGCTGTCGAAGGGCCAGAGCTGCCGTTCAGACGCCATATTCATATTCCCGGCTTGGATAGCTTCAGGAGACAGATAGGGAGAACTGGGCAGATACGCCCGGTGTGGATCATACTGCTGAATGACATCCGGCAGCAGCTTCCGGGTAATCCCATTGACGGAGGGATCGGGCAAGCTATACCACTGAGAAGCCTCGTCACATTCGTTATCGCCGCAACATAGGACAAGCGAGGCATGATTGCGCAGCTTCTTGACCACGGATGAAGCTTCAAGTCTCATGGCTTCGAAGAATTCGGGCGTCTGTGGATAGACGGCGCATGCCATCGCGAAGTCCTGCCAAACCATCAATCCATGTTGATCGCAGAAATCATAAAAAGCATGGTCTTCGTAAACATTCCCTCCCCAGCAGTGGATCATGTTGCAGCCTGTTTCACAGAACAGCTGAAGCGCGGTCTCGTAACGGCTGGCATCCCGGCTGTGGAACACATCCATCGGCACCCAATTCGATCCTTTGCACATGATTGGCGTGTGGTTGACTTGGAATAGAAATTCCCCCTGCTTCGGAGGTGGTCGTTTCTGTGCGAATGAGCTGCGCCTGTCTAATGCCAATTCTTTCTGTCCGCGAAGCCAGTACGCGTCCTTGATGGACCAGTTCGGTTGTGACCTCGTACAGCGCAGCTTTCCCGTATCCGCTAGGCCACCAAAGGCGGAGATTCTCCACGGATAGGGTCAAGGTGCCCAAATTGAACAATACAGGCTTGCTGATCTGAAACACCGATTCGCCCGACGCTCCCATTACCCTTAGCTCCAAGGCAAGCTGCTCAAATCATCGGGATGATGGATAGGCCATTGATCTTGAGGGAAATAAACAAGCTGCCACTGGCCGTTCAGGCACAGGGTATCGATCATATAAAAACCTCCTCGTAACGATGGGGACTTACGAACCCATTGTACAAGGAGGTTGATGATTAAACTTGTCTTATGTTCAGAAACATAGCACGATTTTCGGTTTTTATTTGGAGTGACGGGCTGCTTTCGGGGACAGCCCGTATTTGCTTTTAAAACAACGAATGAAATGAAATAAGACAACGAATTAAAGCCGGAAGCCAGCCCAATTTCAGTCATCGGTAAACTGGAATTAAGCAGCAGCCTATGGGCAAATTGAAGCCTCTTCTCTTGCAAATACTGCTGGAACGACTGACCGATAACTTTGCTGAATTTTCACTGAAATAGTTGGGACTCCGAGGGGTGAGCGCCGCAGCTTGATGGAGAGTTATCGGTTCACGAAAATGATAATCGATATAATGCAGCGCTTTGCGGAGTTGAGTCCATTCAGGGACATCTACTCTCGAATGAGTGAATAAAGCTTTGGGATCAGCGGGACAAGCCCGCAGGACATCGACCAGCATTCTGTTCAATGTTGCCCGAATGGCTTGATTCTTGCCAATCCGCGATTCGGCACATTCGGTTATTAATCGCTGGCATTCCAATTCAATGCCAGCTACAAGTGTATCCTCACAGCGGATAGATATCCGATTGGGTTGTTGAAAAAAACAGGCGCAGCTCTTCATCGAGCCACTCCTCGGTAAATTTCAGATTAATTAATCGAAGAGGCAATCTCGGCTCCGGAATAATGGTGTGGAAGTCAACGGGCGTCAGAAGGTAAATGGCGCCAGGGGCAAGATGGAAGGATTCCCCGTTCAAAATTTGTGTGCCCCGGCCGTCCAAAATAATCTCCATCTCAAAAAATTCATGCCCATGCAAATCATGAACACGGTGTACCTCATACTCGGAGATGCTGAAATGAAAGGATGGAGTGAGAAATTCATCAATCATATACCGATAAGGCAAGGGCAGTTTCCTCATTTCCTGACGCTCCTTCCCCATTTCTACAATAGTTTTAGTATACAATATCAGGCGAACTTTCGTGGAGGGGGCTGCATGATAATCACTGCCGAATACGCAGTCTATAGGAATTTGCTTAAAATGCAGTCGATTCCTTCGCTGAAACTGCAGTCTTGGAAGCCAGTTTTGAAGGAAAATACCTATAATGCAATATACTTTGCCGGATTCATCGCCTAGAGTTGAGGTATGGCAAGGCTTTAGAAACGAGGTTATGAGATGGCAACGAATGATTAAGAGCTTCACCGTCATATTCCACGGCGCAGCTCGGAGGAATGCGCCGGGGAGGGAATCTGATGGGATGACTCAGCCCATGACCCTTATGTTTACGATGCAAAATACGGGAGAACCTGTAAAACCTTATTTGCCTGAAGGCTGCTAGTACTAATGACAAGCCGGAGGACCTACCCCAAGGTCGCCACTTATATTGGGAACGAATGGGCATAGGCATTCCAAATTCCAAAAGCTAGGATGTGTAAGATGAATGGCACGAATGTTCAGAAAGAATTTCGGATTGACGCTGCTGGCACTGCCAGGATTTATGCTGATTATACTCTTTAATTACGTACCGCTTTACGGTCTGCTGCTTCCTTTTAAGAATTATAAGTATAACCTTGGGATTTGGAATAGTCCCTGGGTCGGGTTCGACAATTTTGGCTTCTTATTCAATGGGGATGTGCTGTATCGCGTGCTTCGCAATACGATCCTGTATAATGCTGTTTTCATTGTGTTAGGGACGTTTCTCTCGATTATTATTGCCTTATTGCTATTTGAGCTTAGCCGGAAATTCGTAAAGGTCTATCAAACGATTTTATTTATCCCTTACTTTATTTCGTGGGTAGTCGCTGGATTTGCCTTCAGAGCACTGTTCGATATGGAGCATGGCGTTATTAACAGCATCTTGGTGACATTGGGTAAAGCGCCAGTCCTCTGGTACAATGAGCCCCAATATTGGCCTTACATTCTGGTGGCGGCGGCTGTGTGGAAAGGATTAGGGTACGGCTCCGTTATCTATTACGCCGCCCTGATGGGGATTGATGCAGAGTATTATGATGCAGCCAAAATCGATGGAGCCAGCAAGATTCGCCAGGCTTTCTCCATTTCCATACCGATGATCAAACCGATGATTATTATGTTGGTGATTCTCCAAATCGGAAGTATCTGCTACAGCGATTTTGGTTTATTTTACAATGTGACTTTGAATTCTTCCTTGATCTACAAGACTACGGATGTCATCGATACTTTCGTTTACAGGTCACTGATTGACATGGGGGATATTGGGATGGCTTCTGCTGCCGGTTTTTTTCAATCGATTGTTGGATTTTGCCTGGTGCTGCTCACCAATTATATCGTCAGACGGATAAATCCAGAAAATTCACTTTTTTAAGGAGCATAAGCCATGAATCCTCACAGATTAGCTAGTTCGCGACCTCCGATAACGAAGGGTAATTTGATCATCCATATCCTATTTATCTTGTTGTGTATGGCATGTATGTTTCCCTTTCTTGTCATTATTGGTACTTCATTTCAAACGGAAAATGACATTATCCAATATGGGTATTCCATGATCCCCAAAAACTTTACTTTGGATGCGTATAAGGTCATTCTTCACGAGCCCAAAGTTCTGCTGGATTCTTATTTGGTTACGATCGGCACGACGGTAATTGGATCGTTGATTGGGATGTGGGTAACTACAGCCTACGCTTATGCCATTTCGCGAAAAGATTATTCATACCGTACGTTTCTTGCCTTTTTTATCTTCTTCACGATGCTCTTTCATGGGGGGATGGTGCCCTCCTATATTCTCATGGTGAAATGGCTGGGACTCAGAAACAATGTCCTGGCACTCATATTGCCTTATCTGATTAGCGGCTGGTTTGTGCTTCTGATGAAAGGTTTCCTGCAAACGATACCAGAAGCGATTATTGAGTCGGCAAAAATGGACGGTGCGGGCGAGTTGAGAATTTTTGCCCAAATTGTTCTGCAAATATCGAAGCCCGCACTGGCTACTTTGGGGCTGTTCTTCGCACTCCAATACTGGAATGATTGGTGGCTGACTTTGCTGTATATGGATCAAGATCATTTAATGAAGCTGCAATATTTGCTTATTCGCGTTCTGAAGAATATGGAGTACTTGAACTCGTCGGAAGCTATTCAGTATGGTCTGGTTAAACCAGGCACGCAGGTTCCATCATTAAGTGCACGTATGGCTATGTGTATTTTGGCAGCAGGACCAATGCTTCTCGTTTTTCCGCTGTTTCAGAAATATTTTGTGCAAGGATTGACGGTAGGTTCTGTAAAAGGTTAAATAATTCCAGGTGCAGGTTACCTGCTCTGTATCTGTCAATTATAGAGGAAAGATCATATAAGGGAGGTCATCCAAGTGAAAGGTCAAAAAGCCAAAGCTGCAAAATGGATTGGATCGGGAACATCTGTCTTACTGGCGACAACCATTGTTATTAGTGGCTGCAGCACGAACGAGAAAACAAAGGAAAGCGCAAGTCCGATTGCAAGTACGGGGGCAAGTACGAGTCCGACCAAGGATTTCGTTGATATTAGCTGGTTCATGCCAAAGCCGATCGACAATTTAAAGGATCAGGAAGCGGTTGAGGCGGCAGCGAACAAGCTCATTAAGGAAAAATTGAATGCCAATGTACACTTTAACATGATTGACAACGCGGGCTGGGAAGATAAGATCAAGCTGAAGTCAGCGGCTGGCGAGCCTTACGATCTCGTATTTACCTCCACTACGTCTAATAATTTGAACGGCAATGTGCAGAAAGGCGCCTTCATGCCGCTTGATGATTTATTGCAGAAATATGGTCAGAATATCCTCAAAAAAGTAGATCCGCGCGCATGGAAAGCCGTCACTTACAAAGGGAAGATTATGGCGATTCCTGCTCAGACACCGTATAGTCCGGCAAGTGCCTATGTTTTTAAAAAAGATTTAGTTGAGAAATATAAATTCGATTATAAAAGTGTCAAGAGTTTAAGTGATTTAGAGCCATTCCTGGAAACAATTAAGAAAAATGAACCGAATATGATTCCAGTCATTGCAACGGCTAATGGAGCTACTTCCGGAGTAGGATTACCCGACTATACAACTGTAACAGCTGGCATATCTTTTAGTGAAAAAGAGGGTACCTTCATCAAAACGCTTGATATTAAGCAAAATTATGAAAATTATAGAATTATGAATGATTTCTATAAAAAAGGCTACATAGCCAAGGATGCAGCGATCAAAACAGATTATTTGGCTGAAGCCAAATCAGGGAAATATGCCGTGCTTCGCGACTCCGGCGGCTATACCGAAGATGGGTCGAAATCGACAAGCACATATGGCTTCCCAACTGTTGAAACATTCAGTTCACAGCCAACCATTTCAACCAGTTCCATGACAGCAGCTGCGACAGCGATCAGTGCAACATCCAAGAATCCGGAAAGAGCCATGATGCTGCTTGATTACATTTGGAGCGACAAGTACTTATTGAATACACTTGCATATGGAGTTGAAGGTAAAAACTACACGGTGAAGTCAGGTTCCGTCAAAGACGGTAATCCAACGATAGAAGCCAAAAGCGGTGCTGAACAAACATGGGCAATTTGGCATAACTGGCTTGGGCCGCTTTGGGATCAATGGGATTCAAACTGGAATTCAACGAAAGCATTGGAAGCAATGAAAAAGACGAACGATAACGGCAAAGCTTCTCGTCTGCTCGGATTTATTTTCAATACGGAGCCGGTGAAATCGGAAATTGCGCAAATCAACGCCGTCAATAAAGAGGCGAATCCAATCTTCACGACAGGTTCCATGCCGGATTACCCGAAGTATGTTGAGGATACGAAGAAAAAACTGGTGGATGCAGGAATTGACAAAGTTATGAGTGAGATCCAGAAGCAATATGATGCTTGGAAGGCAGGAAATTAACTAACTACATTTGCTTGTGACAACAATGACGCTGCTGATTCAATAGCAGCGTCATTGTTTTTGAATGTCAATACACGCGCTTGGCCCCCATATATTTGGGTCCCCAATACGAATTCATCAAAGCTTGCGGATAAATCCCCGCCGACCGTGTGGCGGATAAGAACTGACCGTTCCCCATGTATAAGCCTACATGATCGATAACCCCCGGCGTGGCAATAGCGAAAAACACTAAATCACCTGGCTGCAAATTGCTTGTGCTGACAGAAGTGCCGCTATCGAATAGTGCCTTGGAGTTTGTCCGTGTCGCCGTGATGCCATGCTGCTGGAATAAATAGTAAATAAAGCCGGAGCAATCAAATCCTTGCGGCGTAGCGCCGCCCCAAAGATAAGGAACACGCAGATATGTAAGCGCATCCGCCATTAGGGTGCGTTTCGTCAATGCATGGGATACACTGGTGTTCGTTACGGCGTCAACAATACCCGTCTGCGGGAGACTGTAAGTTTTCTGGTAGTCTTTTACCGCTTGTGTCGTTATCGTGCCAAAGTAACCGGTAGCCGTCGGGTATGTAAAGAACCCAAGCGTTTTTAAATTCTGTTGGAGCTCCGAAACAGCGGAACTTGTCATGCCTTGCGCAAGCATGGTGCTGGATGTACCAGCAGCAGTTGCTGCGGAAACAGGCGAGATGGGGATTACACTGCTTAAAGATACTGTCAAGAGCATAGCGGCAGTTGCGAAAACCAGCTTGGATCTAATCATCGTCGTTCCCTCCTGTTGGTAGTCTTGGTGTTATTTCGTGAACTTTTCTTATTTTAACAATGAATCGCTCAATCAGACTAGATGGAAATCTTGGAAATCCAGTGATTTTGACCAAGTCCTCCCGCATATAACGAGCATATAGGCTTAAGCTGCTGCGCCTGTTGAATGTTGTGTCGTTCATGAAAAGAGGAGGAGACGCATGTACTCGCAATTCAAAAGCTACTACCCTTACATCAGTCCCTTTGACCCTTGTCCACCAATTCGAGTGAAATTCTATAACACGCCGCCCCAGTTGTATATCCATTTCCAACCACCAGGATTGCCGCAATACAGCCCTTATGAGGCGTTGAAAAGAGGGACTCTCTGGCCCTCATTATTCGGCCCCTATGAATCCAAAGACGTCGAAGGAGAGCGATGACGATGAGTCAGCCCGTGCTGCCAGAGTCGTACTACAGGCAGTTGCATGATTTGCAAGCTGTTGATTTTGTACTCGTGGAGTTGACCCTGTATTTGGACACCCATCCTGATGATTTAGCTGCTCTGCAGCAGTATAATCAATTCGCCCAAAAGAGAATGCACCTTGCGAATGAGTTTGAGTTGGCATTCGGACCCCTCATGCCATTCGGGCATGCCTACAGCAAACATCCCTGGCAGTGGGTGAATACTCCCTGGCCTTGGCAAGTTTGAGAAGGAGGAACGCGCATGTGGATCTATGAGAAAAAGCTGCAGTATCCGGTCCGAGTCAGCAAATGCGACCCGCGAATGGCCAAACTCCTGCTTGAACAGTATGGAGGGGCTGACGGAGAACTTGCCGCAGCATTGCGTTACTTGAATCAGCGTTACACGATTCCGGATAAAGTTGTGGGCTTATTGACGGATATTGGAACGGAGGAATTCGCTCATCTCGAAATGATTGCTACGATGGTCTATAAGCTGACCAAGGATGCGACGATCGATATGCTGAAAGCTGCTGGCTTGGATGATCACTATGTGAGCCACGACAGGGCGCTCTTCTATCAGAACGCAGCAGGTGTGCCATGGACAGCTGCCTACATACAAGCGAAGGGAGACCCGATAGCTGATCTCTATGAGGATATCGCGGCCGAGGAGAAGGCAAGGGCGACGTATCAATGGTTGATTGATCTGACAGATGATGTCGATTTGCAGGACAGTCTGAAATTTCTCCGGGAGCGGGAGATCGTGCACTCCTTGCGGTTCCGGGAAGCGGTGGAAATTTTGAAGGACGACCGGGAGGCTCAGAAAGTGTTCTGATGGGAGAGCTGCAAGTCGAGCGAGTGGGGTGGAGTGGATTGGATTGGAGCCGAGTGGATTCGATTCGAGTTGCTCTAACGAACTGTACTGTGCTTATTAGCCCGAAAACGGCTTCGTTTTCAATCTAATGAACTGAAGAGGCGTTATCGCACCGTTTAAGCATGAAATGCTCATCTATTTATTGAAATAACGCGTCTGGAGTTCGTAATAATTTTGAACAGAGGGATTTTGATCAAATAAGGGTTGCTGAGTTCGTAAGGCGTAACCAGTACTAGGATGGGGTTCATCCGTTCCTGGCCGCCAACAAGCCCAAAAATTCCTTCAAAGCAATTCCTGTAACAGCCAGACCGCTTGAAGAAGGGACGAATTTGCTGAGGGTGAGCTCCTGCTTTTGCTGGGAGATGTAATCCGTTGGATAAGGAATAACCGCCACTTTGAGTTTCTGAAACTGCTTCACAGACCTCGCCATATGGAAGGCAGAAGTGATGAGAACAGGCTGCTTCCAGCCATTCTTGGTGAGAAGGGCAAGCGTATGCTGCGCATTCTCTTCGGTATTGCGACTGGTGTCATCCATGAATATCGCTGTTTCGGGAATGCCGAGCGCGAGCAGATGCCGTTTGGCAATCTGAGATTCATTGCCTGTGTCGCTGAATACCTGACCGCCGGAGAGGAGGATGGGCAGCTTCGTGCTTCGATAAAGCTCGGCAACCGTGAGTACACGAGCAGAAGTGTTGGCTGTTAGGTAGCCTTCTCCATGCGTAAGCGGGTCAGCCGTGTCTAAGGTTGCACCTCCTGTCAGCATCACAAGGACATCGCCTGAAACCTGCGCTGGAGGTGAGTATCTGCTCTCTATGCTATTTAGCAAAGCATTGCTGAAGGAAGGCATGGAACATACGGCAAGCAGCACCGCGGCTAGCCCGACGAGAAGAGTACCGATGTACTCTTTTTTCTGTTGCAGCCAGATGGCGATACAGAGCAGGAGCAGGATGATGATTCCCGGCGGGAAAATTAAGGTATAAGCGATTTTAATGAGATAGAGCATTGGCGTATCATATCCTTCCTGAGAAAGCATGGAGCTGTGGCATACGAATCATTAACGTTGTTCGACATTCAGGGAGTGATTCCTGCCTTTATACAATAGCTCCATGAGGGATTGCCGCAAAAAGAGGCTGCTTGCCAGGTGTTAACCTGATGAGCAGCCTCTTATCTATTAAGCATCAACCTTTGATTTCATTGCCACGAATCCAAACCTGCTCCAGCGCGAGCTCCGGGCTGACGAGTACTAAGTCAGCCTGCTTGCCTAGCGCGATCGAGCCGTGCGTCGCCTCGAGCTTCAGCAGCCGCGCCGGGTTGCCGCTCGCGAAGCGGCTCGCGTCTGCGACGCTGACGCCGACCTCGCGCACCATAAACCGGAGCGCCTCGATCATCGTCAGCGTGCTGCCCGCGAGCGCGCCGCCTTCCGTCAGTCGGGCAACGCCCGCCTGTACGGTGACGGCTTGCCCGCCCAGCTCGTACTCGCCGTCGCCGAGCCCGGCGGCGGACATCGCGTCCGTGATCAGCAGCAAGCCATGCGGCTGCTTCACCATAGCCAGCAGGCGAATCGCTGCTGGGTGTACGTGATGGCCGTCGGCGATGACCTCGCCGCTGATGCGGGTGTCGGTGAGCACCGCACCGACCGTGCCAGGCTCGCGATGATGCAGCGGCTTCATCGCGTTGTAGGTGTGCACCGCATGCGAGAGCCCCGCGCCAACCGCCGCCTGAATCTCGGCGTAGGTGGCGTCCGTGTGGCCGCAGGCGGCAACGATGCCGTGATCGCGCAACCACGCGATCATCGCAAGGCCCCCCTCGCGTTCGGGGGCCAAGGTCAACTGCTTGACGAGCTGCGGATAACGCTCGTTCCAGTCTTCGAGCCATGGAAGCTGAGGCGTCACCATGAGCTTGGGGTCCTGCGCGCCTGCCCACTTAGGCGAGATGAAAGGGCCTTCCATATGCACGCCCAGCAGTTGGGCATAAGGCATAGGCTGCTGCATGTAAGCGTTGACTTCACCAAGTACGCGGTCGATGTCTTCACGCAGGGCAGTCATGGTTGTAGCAAGCATTCCCGTTGTCCCGTTAAGCGCATGAAAACGCGTGATGATCGCTAATGTTTCTGGATCAGCATCCATGAAATCAGCGCCGTATCCGCCATGCACGTGAACATCGATGAAGCCAGGCAGCAGCCAACTGCCGCGAGCATCAAGGAGCGTGGCGTCAGGTGCTGCTGAAGTTTGATCCCAAGACGACATCTCGCCGATAGCAGCAATTACGCCGCCTTGGATATGCAGATATCCGTCTTCAATAGTGCCTTGTTCGGTTACGATCTTGGCTCCCGTGATGACGAATGAACTCATTCGAACAACCTCCCAGCCTCAGCATCAAGAAGCACGACAAGGTGTGGGTGTGTTTGCAGAAGCGTTGCAGGAATTTCAGTCGTAATGGGACCTGTCAGAGCGCGATGAACGATTTCTGCTTTGTCAGCGCCGCGAACGATCAAGAGAATCGTTTTGGCTTTGAGAATGGTACCAACCCCCATGGTTAAAGCATGAGTCGGCACTTCGTCAATCGTATTGAAGTAACGAGCATTGGCTTCGCGCGTTTCTGTTTTCAGCTCTACGCGGTGAGTTCCGCTGACCAAGGAATGGTCGGGTTCATTGAATCCGATATGCCCATTATGGCCTAGACCGAGAATTTGCAAATCAATTTGTTTCGCTTCTTCCAGAAGCTCATTATAACGAGCGCATTCAGCTTCTAGATCAGCAGCATTACCATTCGGAATGTGCGCCTGTGAAGCTGGCAGGTCAATATGGTTAAACAAGTGCTGCTGCATATAAGCATGATAGCTCTCGGAGTGATCAACCGGTAAGCCAACGTATTCATCGAGGTTGAACGTAGTGACGCTTTTGAAGCTTACACGCCCTTTATCATAGGCTTTCACGAGTTCCTCATAAATACCGACTGGTGTTCCGCCTGTGGCTAGGCCAAGAACGGATCTAGGCTGCATTTGGACAAGGGAAGTGATGATGCCGGCTCCGGCCTCGTTTAATTCTTGTTGATTTTGAAAAATATGAAGATTCATGATGGTATTCCTCACTTTCATGGACAAGTTATCAATGGGATTGTGATCTGAAAAAACAGAGTATGGCTGAATTTTGAAACTATTTTGCTTAAAAATATCATTTTTCAATCGAATTATACACATTTCAATCATAACTGAAATTTATCGCTACGGCAACAGGCTTTTTGCCAAATATGAACATTGACTTACATGGGTATGTTTGCCATTCTTATCTAAGATCATTACTTTTTTTAAGAAAATTTTCGGAATTCCTAACGGAGAAGGGGCTAGAGCGATGACAATTCAGAGAAAACAACCAGAAGCTATGCTTTTTGACTTGGACGGGACGTTGTTTCAAACCGAAACACTTCTTCTGCCTGCTTATCATGCGACATTCGATGAACTTCGAGCCAAAGGCTTGTTTACAGGAGAAACTCCGCCGGAAGAACGGATCCTGGGAGCACTTGGTATGCTGCTTGAACAGATTTGGCAGCGGGTTATGCCGGAAGCTTCTATAGAAGCGCGTAACGAAGCCGATAAGCTGCTGCTGAATTATCAGATGAATGGCTTGCACGAAGGCCAGGGCGATTTATATGAAGGCGTTGCCGAAACGCTGCAAGCTTTGCGTGACAAAGGGATTCGCTTATTTGTGGCGAGCAACGGGCTGGAAGACTATGTGAGAAATGTAATTGCCGCTAAGGGACTCGGGCACTTATTCGAAGGGTTGTACAGCGCGGGGCAATATCAAACGAAATCGAAAGTCGATTTAGTTCAAATCCTGCTTGAAACCCATCATATCCAATCGGCTTGGATGGTAGGTGATCGTTCCTCGGATGTGGAGGCAGGACTTCGCAATCATTTAACCGTAGCGGCTTGCGATTATGCAGGATTCCGGGAGTCCGGGGAGCTCGAAGGGGCGCATATTCGAATCCGCAGCTTCGCGGAGCTGCTTGAATATGTGTAAATAGCGAAGGCAGTAGCAAACAGTCGGAGATGGGCATACACTGTTATCACATTGATAGATAAGGTGCTGATCAGAATGCCTTCTTTTGTAGGAATATTCAACATTATTAGAAATGAAGGAAATCTGGTAAATGGAGATACGTTCATCATTGCTCCGACTAGCGCATCCAAAACCAATTCCGGCGGCGGGGGCGGAATCACCGGAGATTTCGCGGTATCAACGACCCTTTTTAGCGCAACGGTTACTTTCGATCCTGACGGTATAGAAGCAGGAGCGAACAAAGTAGCCACAGGAACGTAAGTCCTGATTGCCAATGAGATCGATACTTGCTCGCAAGCGGAGCGAACGTGTCGGTCTTTTTTTGGCTTGTTTAAAAGGAAGAAAAAGGCTTGACAGCTGATTGTTTGAATTAGTATTATTAATATATGAACAAGTGCTCATATATTCATGCGTTAATAAAATAGGAATATTTTGCAGGATAACACCCCATTCTAAGGGGCAGAGCGCAGGGAGGAATTGCTATGCATCAACATTCATCACAAGAACATTCACATGACCATAAGGATCATACAGCTTGCAGCGATCAGGGAACTCACCAAGGCCATAGTCACGCACAGGAAGGCCATCATCATGGGCACGATCACGGACATCACCATCATGGGCACGGGGGAAATAAACAAGGACTGCTCATTGCACTTATCATCACAGCAGGCATTATGTTTTTGGAATTTATCGGTGGTTTATGGACGAATAGCTTGGCGCTGCTCTCGGATTCTGGACACATGTTGAGCGATGCTGGATCGCTTGCTTTAAGTCTTGTGGCGATGTGGTTCGCAGCCAAGCCTACCTCTGCGAAGAAATCCTATGGCTTCCATCGAACCGAGATTTTGGCAGCCCTTTTCAATGCGGTGACCCTTTTTGTTATTGCTGGGTTCATCATTTGGGAAGCTGTCGGGCGATTCATGCATCCTCCTACGGTGGCCAGCGGCTCCATGATGCTGATTGCCAGTATAGGTTTGATAGCCAATCTGCTTAGCGCATGGTCTCTGATGCGCAAAGGTGATGTGCACAGCAATTTAAATCTGCGCAGCGCCTATCTGCATATTCTTGGAGATGCACTGGGTTCTGTCGGAGCTATCGTAGCTGGAGCTGTCATGCTGATTTTTGGCTGGTATGCAGCCGATCCAATAATAAGTGTCCTAGTATCGCTGCTGATTCTAAAAGGCGCCTGGGCGGTACTGAAATCGACCATTCACATTTTAATGGAAGGAACGCCGCAGAGCGTCTCATTAGGGGATGTCCAACATATGCTTGAAGGGATTGAAGGTGTCATTAATGTGCATGATTTGCACATATGGACGATCACATCAGGTCTTGATTCACTTAGCTGTCATTTGCTCATTGCCGATCACTTGGATAGTCAAACCATTCTGCAGCAAGCCATTCATCAGCTGGAGGAACGCTTTCAAATCACGCATGCGACGATTCAAATCGAAAATTCAACAACGATCCATTCGGAATTGAAAGTATAGGAAAGAAGGGGATTGCACATATGTAGATCGGAAGATACACAGCATGTGGCTGCTGCTTCCGATGGCTTATTCACGATTCGGGCCTTTCGGCTTTCCTTTCTTCCGCGTTTTTTGAACTTTGATTCAGCATCCACATGGCATATTCCAGCGGCCTTGAAACCGCCTTCTGATAGGTGGAACTTTCGCCAATTTTGTGGAATACTTCTCTGGAAGGTTTGGGATTGACTTCGAGAAGCCAGACATGGCCGCTAGGATCTATGGCGATGTCCAACCCAAGCTCAACGAGCTTGCCGAATTTATTTTCTAGAAACTCAGCGAGCGTATGGGCAAAGCTGTTCATTTCCTTCTTAATGGCTTCAATTTTGCTGGATGAAGAGAAGCGATTGGATAATAATTTAGTTTGACTAACTGCGCTGCCGCCGCCGTGCAGGTTCGAGGTGATGCTGCGGTGTGGGCCGATGCGGCCTGCACAGCCGGTAACTTCCCATTCACCTCGGCCATTTTTCTGAATAAGCAGGCGATAATCATGGACACGGCCGTCTTTCAACGTTACGCGGATTCCTTGCTGCACAACATAATCGGAACTTAGTTTCAGCGCATGCAGCTTAACCATAAGCTGCTTTTCTGTTGCTTTGTAAGGGGCTATGATGGTGCGCTGCTCATTCCTTCCTTGCAGTAAATAGAGATCTGAATCCAACTGCTCTATGCGCAGAATCCCTCTTCCCCCCGTGCCATTCTTGGGTTTCGCATAGATGAGCTTATGTCTTTTCAATGTTTTCACTAAATTTTGTACGGTGCTGAAGCGGACTGTTGCGGGCAAATAAGGACGAATGCTCTCACTCTCGGAAAGAATTTGATGCATCGCCCATTTATTGGCTAAGGGTCTGCTCAGGAAAATTAGCTTCGAATGACGGTTTCGAAATGCTTTGAGCATGCGGTAATTCGCCGCGGCTTTGTACCTGCAGCGATCATAGATGACGGGCGGCATAGTGGTTCGCCGCCGGATCCATTTCCTCAAACCGTGGTCGTAGGTTAAGGAGCGAACTGTATTGCCGCTTTCCACATCAACCGGGGAGAAAACTTCCACTTGAACACCGATTTTATTCCCTTCCTTGCTTAGCCTCTGGAAATAAGAGAGCTCCTCCAGCCGTGAGTTGCCTAAATAAATAGCGAGTACGCCCAGTCGTTGTGAAGACAAGCATAATCACCTTCTTCTCCCATTTTTCATTAAGTAGAGACTGTATCTAATAATACGTTCCAATGATTTCTGGCGAATGTTCGGTTCATCGAATTTCATCGGTTTGGAATTGGCCTCGAAGAACCAGATATGCCCGTTCGTATCCACACCGATATCCATGGACATTTCACCGAGCTGGTTCCCGGACGATTTTTCGATTTGTGTAGCAAGCGTAACGGCAGCTTTCCGAACGCGCAATAAAATGCTTTTGGCTTCTTTGGCTCCGAAGGCAGCTGTCAGCAGCTTCAGCGGTTCGTCGATTGAGCCGCCGCGTGGGACGTGGGTCGTAATGCTGGCTTTGCCTGCAACGCGGGCACCTACCCCGGAGACGCTCCAAACACCTTTGCCCGTTTTTTGAATCAAAGCACGCAAATCGTAGGCCCGCTGTTTATAGCGGGTTAACATAATTCCCTGCTGAACGATATAGTCGTGGGAACCTCTGTGTTTATCCCACTCGGTCCAGACATCATCAGCCGAGCTGTGGTAACTATAGGTCATTTTCTTATCTTCCTGCCGACTTAACCGGTAGTGAGTTTGATCGTTTTTGGCCGTTAATCGCTCAATACGCATAATCCCTCTGCCAGCTTTGCCTTTGACAGGTTTCAGATAGAGCACAGGATGCTTGCGCAGCAGCTGCGTAATGTCTTTGGCTTCGCTTAATTGCAGCGTATCAGGCATATAGATTTTACTTTCCTTGGCGCTGTTCAACCAACTAAACAACGTCCATTTGTTGAAGAAGGACGAATTGAATAACTGCACGCTGGAGCTGCGATTACAGGCTTGAATGGTTTGTTGGACCTCAGGCTTCATTTCCATTTTGCGATAAGGTATACGATTGTAAACAACTTGTGGAGCGGGAACGAGTTCCCTGCTCCATTTCTTAGCTGCCGGTTTAAATCTATAGCCATAGATATCTGAACCCGAGAGGTTAAAGTCTTTGGTTGTGATGACATAGACGTCAACACCGAGCTGTTCGCCCGTTTGAATCAAATCGAGAAAGTTGTTTAAATTACCGCGGAAGACTCGATTGCTATCCTTAACAGTGAGAATGCCAAGAGTAGGCTTTTGTCCTCTCTCATGCAGGATGAAGCCCATTAGCTTTCCCTCCTTGAGCGGAAGCGACTCAGATAGAGGCAATGCTCGTAGATGTTTTGGATCGTAGCGACGTCCCCTTCTTTCAGGGAAGGGTGCTTAAAGATGGATCTTCCCGGTTTGGCATTGGCTTCGAACATCCAAATTTTCTCATTTTGATCGATCCCAATATCGAACCCGAGCTCTCCGAGCAAATGGTTGTAGTTGTTCTCGATGCCTTCCGCGAGTTTAATCGCGGTCTCTTTGGCATTCGTCAACACTTGTTCCGCGCGATTGCCATAGATCTGACGGAGTACTTGCTCCGGTGTCATTAACTGGCCTCCATTGCGAATATGGGTAGTGACGCTGCCTTTCCCTGATTTTTTGGCGCCAATGGCGGCAACGACCCAGTTGTTGCTCCCATTCTTCGTCAGGTGGAAACGGAAATCGATAGGACAGCTGTCAATTTCAATGAGGCGAATGCCTTGTTGGGCGACATAGTTGGTGAGGCGTCCGCGGCCTGTTCCCAGCATTTGCATCAAGCCATCAAATTTGCCGTAGCGTATGAGCACATTTTTGCCGCCTTTGCGATAGCGGACGAAGTAACCGCGTTTTGGGTTATACGTAACACGGAAAATACCGATCCCCAAGCTGCCTGCGGTTGGCTTCAGGTAAATGAATTTGTGTTTATCCAGCATTTCTTTGATTTGCTCGGCAGATGGGTTAATCCTTGATTCGGGAACGAAGCGGAAGGCATCGTCACCATCCAACATTTTATAAACATCCCACTTGTCAAAAAAGCTCCAGTTGAAGAGGGGGATGCCTCTTCGCACAAAACGATCTTTGAAGCCTTC
Organism: Paenibacillus marchantiophytorum; assembly: GCF_014640555.1. Classification (GTDB taxonomy): domain Bacteria; phylum Bacillota; class Bacilli; order Paenibacillales; family NBRC-103111; genus Paenibacillus_E; species Paenibacillus_E marchantiophytorum. The sequence goes on from NZ_BMHE01000002.1 coordinate 158,132, forward strand.
CATACCTGCCGATTTTTCTGCTTTCCGACTGGATAACCGGTTGTAGACGACGTCTGGCAAGGGAAAGGTTTTACGAATCCAGCCGCCGCCTTCTTTGGGAATCATGCCAGTTACGGTTTCTTGAACCCAGTTCACATTCTTGGGGCTGAACGCGAAAACAAAAGATTTGTTTGAACTCATATTGATAATCTGGCGAATAAAGCCCGTTTTGGTGCCGAAAGGAGACGTGCCATTCTCTACATTCGTAAGAATGCCAATGATAGGGCCGATGCGAAGTTCTTTATTGCCCGTATTGGAAACCAGAACGCTTCCTGCTCGCGGAATACGCAAAGTTGCCATTAAAGAAAGCGGGATGTACATATGCTGACCACTTTTTTTGATCAGGCGGATCGGTAGATTGGTGGTTTTACTGCCGACCTTTACAGTAATCGATTTATTGCCGGTTAACCGTAAAGCTTTGACGAGTTCACTTGTTAAGTAGACCGATCTATCTGTTCGTTGTACGGCGTGGAGCATACACGTTGTCAAACTCATTAGGTTACCCTCCTAAACTTGTTGCCCTACGGGGCTTTCCGTGTCAAAACAGGCAGACATCACCCATCTGCCTGTTTTGACACTTACCAGCGAAGCCAAGCTCAGCTCAGCTTTTTGTGTAGTAAAAATCCAGCATAATGTATGGGATTTGCAATTGCTTTTGTGCTTGCTTTGTCATTGTCCATGCGGGCAAAAATCGTCCGACCAGGCTTTGAGTTCACTTCCAGAATCCATACGCGCCCGTCGGCATCAATGCCGAGGTCGATCCCCAGCTCAGCCAGACGTCCATGATGGGTTTCGAGTACATGAGGAATACGGCTGGAGAGGCTCCTTAGCGTTTCAATAAGTGCCGCCGCTCTAGCTGTTCCGAATTCTTTGGTAAGGAATTGGGAGACTTCCTCAGCGGTACCGCCTCCGTGCAGGTTGGATGTGATGCTGCCCGGCTTGCCGATCCGCACGGCCATTCCAGTGCTTTCCCATAAACCCTGGCCGTTTTTCTGCACAAGGGAGCGAACATCATAGGCCATGCCCTGAGAGGAATGTAGGGTCAGATATTCTTGGATAAGGTAGGGACGTGTTCCAATCGTCGTGCGAAGCCAACCCCAGCAAGCATCGAAATGATGAAAATGATGCTCGATAGAGCGGTTATGAGCATCGCGTCCTTTTATATGAAAGGTCTCATTGCCTTCCGGTGTCCTTAGATGATGAAGGTGTAAAGCGCCTCGGCCCTGACTGCCGCCTTGAGGCTTAAGGAAGATATCGCTCCTTGTTTCGAGCCAGCGTTTTAACTGTAAACGGCTTGTAAGCAGACTCGTTTCGGGTAAATAGAGGTGCAGAGCACGATCTTTCTGCAGGATTTGACCTACTTCCCACTTCCCGCTTAAACCGTAGCCAAGAAAGCGAATATGAGGCATTTCACGAAGCTTGCTCACATGGTGACGGTATTGTTGGTAGCTGCGCTTATTGCTGAAGAAGCAACGATCATAGATGAGGGAGGGGAGTGGGAAGAGCTTCATGATCCATTCTTTTTTTTCAAACGCATAGCTGTATCCTCGCACTAAACCTTGCTGCCAATCGATACGATTCGGAGAGAACACGAATACCTCCAACCCCTCCTCGGCACCATGATACGTAAGATGCTTGTAGAAGTCCGAACTTGCAAAGGGCAGCTCTCGATTCAATTCCGTCACCATAATCCCCAGTAAGGGACGTTGTGCGCTTTGCCGCATGATCTCACCTCAGAATTTCGCCAGATACCGTGCATATTGCACGATTTGCTTGACGGATGGCCTTATTTTGCGTTCATTATTCAGGGCGGTATTGTCATCCTTGGATGGTTTGGAGTTGACTTCGAGCAACCAGACTTTCCCCGATATATCAACAGCCAAGTCAATCCCGAGTTCGCCAAAATGGAAAGGGATTTGGGTTTCGATGCCTTTGGCGATGTCCAAAGAAGCTTTGCGCAAACGGGCTGTAATGGCGACACGTGTGGCTGACGAGAACGATGTTTTGGCAAGCGCGCCTGAAACTGTGGTCAGGCTTCCGCCACGCGCCAGGTTTGAAACGAAATGCTGAGTGCCTGCGATGCGTCCAACGATGGAGGTAATGTCCCATTGACCTGTGGCGCCTCGCTGAACGAGTGCTCGGAAATCGACAGGATTCCCATCGGCCGTGATGAGATCAAGCCCTTGCTGCAGTTGGTATCGTTGTGCCTTGAGCTTGCCGGACAAGGCTTGGAAGACAGCCGTTAACGAAGGGAAGGCCTGCCTGCGAACGCCGGAGAGATTGGTGAAATGGCAGGCATACGAATTGGCCGATTCCTTGCGAATACGGATAATGCCTTTGCCCAGACTTCCGGTAATCGGTTTAAGGAACAGGACCGGATGACGGGCTGCCATAGATTTCAACATCTGATAGTTTTTAAATAGATAAGATTCGGGTAAGTATCCATGTAGGCTGTTATCTTTGCGCAATGCTTGAAATACTTCCGTTTTGTCTAAATATTTTTCATTGAAGATATCCGTTTCATAACGGGCTTTGACATCTTTCATGAATTGTTGGACATTCGCTCTGTTCTCGAATCTGCGCGAGGTGAGCCGATTGTAAATCACATTGGGAATCGGAAACGTTTTTTTGCTCCATGAACCATTGGAATACGAATAGGCGGACAGGGATTGGGCATTGGCCCGCATTTCATTTGGTGGGAAAAAGCATACAACAGCACCAAATTGTCCACACGCCTCCGTCATTTCTTTACAAAAAGCGGTGATAGCACCGAATGGGCGATCCTGTGAACTCGCATAAACGCGGCTAATCATAACGCCAATCAGAGGTCCAATCGACAAGGTGCCCGTACTTTGCCTATAATGAAGATTAAGGTGAGCTCCTTGATGCAGACCGATTTTGGAGGCGATCGCAGGATTTAATCGTAAGTTGTTCGACGTAGCGGCTGTAACCACTTTGACATCCTGTTTAGCTGAGCCAAATCGCATGGTAATCGTTTGATTGGACGGAACTTTCCATTTTTTTGCAATGGCTTCACTTAGAACAACGGTCCGATCATCCAAATAGATGCTGGTGCCTTGAATGGATATTCCAACTTTCGTCCTGGTCAATAGCGAACACTCCTTCCAGCATGAGAAACCCCTATCGAGGCCATTCAAGGATGATCGACCGCGTTTAAAGGTAGGGTTTATTGCCAACAAGCAAAGTAAACTACTCCATCATATGAGGACATATATCCCTTGGTGCTTATGTATATGCCTGAAAGTGCAGTAGGAAAAGCCCAACCATAAAGGAGACAAATGAGGAGGAAGTCGAGTATGAACGTACATGATAAAGCGTATGAATTGGCTAATGCCATCAAGACTAGCACAGAATACCAGGATATGAAGGAAAGCCGCGCTCAAGTTGATCAAGATTCATCCAGCAAAAGTTTGTTGGAAGATTTCCGTTTGCGTCAAAATGAGCTTCAACAGCAAATGGCTGGAGGCCAAATGCCGCCGGAAGAGGAGATGGAACAACTGCAGAAGCTGTACGAGCAGCTTGCGCTAAACCCGCGAATCAATCAGTTGTTCGATGCGGAGCGCAGGTTATCTGTGGTGCTGGAAGATGTGCAGCGAATTATCGCAGAACCATTGCAAGCGATGCTGAAATAAAGAAGAGGCTATCCGTTAAGTAGTTAATCTACTTAAAGGGGTAGCCTTTTTTTAGTTAATTTTCAGTTACTATTAAGGGGAAATTCAGACGATGTAAGGCCGTATTGATTATAATGAAATCAAGCCCATGCAGGCAGAGCGGAGGTACGATTGCTATGAAAAAAACCAAATGGACCAAATGGCAGCTGGGGATTGTTATCGCAGCTATTCTCTTTTATTTATTTCAAGAAGTAAAAGCAAGTCCTCAATTTCTTGCAGCTGTCACGGCCGCTAGCTTGTCCCAAGGGCAGAAGGCCCCTGTAACCGTGCAAAAGGAAACGGATACTACGCGGGTTACGGGCCGTACGAATACGAGGATTAGGAATCAGGATCAGGCGGCGAGCGGTAGGTCGGAATCTTCGCCATCAACGAAGAAAGCCCATACCAGAAGTCAAGCTTCTTAATCATCAAGGAGTTGAGGGGACATGCATCAAACGATAAGCTTTCGGGCGATGAATACACAGATTCAAGTTCTGGTTGAACCCAAGAGTGAGGGAGTAAATCTGGCACCGCATATCAGGCAGTATTTTGCAAATGCGGAGGTAAGGTTCAGTCGATTTCTCCCGGATAGTGAATGCTCATATCTTAATCGCCATGCAGGGAGTCGCTGTCTGATTTCGCTGGAGATGGCCGAGCTGCTGGAACAGTCTCAGCATCATTACGAACGGACAGAAGGCATATTCACGATTGCCATCCTGCCGGCCCTTGAGCGTGCTGGCTATGTTGGCAGCTTCGAAACGTTGCAGCAGCATGAGATAGAAAGGTTCACCGATTCCGATCCGTTGATCCCCTTTTCTGCCAAACATACGCAGCTCGACTATGATAGAAATATGCAATCGGTCCTGTTAACCTCACAACAGCGAATCGACCTAGGCGGTATAGGCAAAAGCTGGACCGTGCAAGGATTGGCTGCCGATCTTCGCAGCGACTGGCAGGTACAGAGAGGGCTTATACAGGCAGGCGGAGATGTTGAAGTTTGGGGAGGCGCTTCGGATACGGAGCCATGGGTGATTGCCGTTGCTAATCCGCAAAGTGAATACCCAGTGGATGAAGCGCTGCTTTTGATGAGGGACGGAGCTATAGCGACATCCAGCACACAGCGCAGGCGCTGGGAGACGAGCGAAGGAAGCATGCATCATCTTATTGATCCTCGCACGATGGCACCTAGTCAGTCTTCCGTGGTTCAGTGCTCAGTAGTCGGAGCGCATTTGGTGGATTGCGAAATTTGGGCCAAGGTCATCTGCATCCTAGGTATCGAAGAGGGGATTGCGCTATTTAAACGGAAAACAGAACGAATGGAAGCCATTATTTATACTAATGATGGGGCAGTTCATCATGTAAAGCCTGCTGCGAAGTGGTTCTATGGCGAATGGATCGGTCTGCGCGCAGATGAAGTGCATGAATAAATTGTGAAGGGAGGAGATTAATCATGATTCAATGGCTGGTTGATTTACCTACATGGTCGCTTATTCGCATATTTGGCATCCTCTCCTATCTCAGTCTATTTGTAGGAATGGCTATCGGAATTTCCAATAGTTTTCCTTACTGGAAAGGCCTCAAGAAAGCCCAAATGCTTCGCTGGCATACATATGCCAATTATACGGGAACATCACTGGCTTTAGCGCATACGATCCTGTTAATTATAGATGCGTACATGCCTTTCGAGTGGAAAGAAATTTTGATCCCGTTTACCGCTAAGCAATCGACAGGGCTGAACGGTATGGGGACAATCGCGGCATATGGCTTGCTGCTACTCATTCTAACAACGGATCTTCGCAACAAGTTACGAAGGAAGCTGTGGTTGGCTTTTCACATGCTGTCGTATCCGATCTTTCTTCTAGCTTTGCTGCATGGATTGTTCATTGGAACAGACAGCTCGAATGTGTGGATCAAAACCATGTATATCAGCACCTTTCTCCTATTGGTCGGTTTAACAGCCGCTCGTGTGTTTATAGGTTCCCGCAAACGTCAAGTCGTCAAGCCGAAAGTGTATCAGGCATAGTCAATCGAGCGTTCCTATTTCTACGAATAGGGACGTTTTGTGCGAGTGGATATTGCGAAACATGTCGGAAATGTCTATAGTTAAAGGGTATTTATGAGGAAAAGAGGATTTGAAACCGACATGGCTAAAGCAAAAATCACGGAGCTTGATATCGTAAGAGCATTCGCCATCCTTGCTGTCGTGCTGATTCACGTGACAGCTGATTGGACAGTGGATCCGGCTCTGAAAGGCAGCAGTACGCAACTGCTCGTTTTATTTGTAAACAAAATCAGCTATTTCGCAGTTCCTGTTTTTATTTTCTTGAGCGGCATAGTCTTGTTCTATATTTATACGGACAATTGGAGCGCAAAGCAGGCAGGCATCTTCTACTGGAAACGTGTCCGGCAAGTTTTGATTCCTTATATTGTTTGGTCATTTTTCTACTATTTATATAATCCTTGGTTATGGACGCCCGAACATCCGTTAAAGCTTGATTTCAGCGTGTTTTTGGAGCAGCTGAAATGGGCGGATTCTGGGTATCACTTGTATTTTATGATCATTATCGTCCAATTCTATGTTCTGTTTCCATTGTTGGTTTGGGCAGTTAGGCAGGCAGCATGGTTCAAGCGAACATTAGCTTTGTGGGGACTAGCTATTCAAGCTGGCGTGTATATTTATAGCCATTGGTTCGGTACGATAAGTCACAAGCCAGAACTGTGTATCACGTATTTCGGATACTTCCTCATTGGCGGCGCCATCGGTATCAACTATGCAGCCTTCCGCGCCTGGTTGGATCGCAACAAAGCATGGGTGCTCCCGGCAACACTCCTTATCGGACTTACGTACGCCTCGCTGTATTTGCTTGGATTAAAAGGATATCAATTCGAAAATACTTGGTTTGAACTATTATGGCTGTTATACAGCGTAGGCATTGGTGTCAGCTTTATTTGGATCGCCAAATGGATGCAGCAGCAAATGGCTGGCTTAGCGCGCTTCTTTGTTTCCTTGGGTTCCGTATCATTCGGTGTATATCTCATGCACCCAGCGCTGCTGTCTTTATGGAAATACAAAGTTCATGTGCCAGGCTCGATTATTCTGTTCAATGTGTACAATGTAATCGTGTTTGTGCTCATTGTGTCAATTCCTTGGATATTAACGCTGGTATATAGAAATGCAAGGAAATGGTTGTCTATTTGATGGTGGCTATGGAACATAAGCCCTTCAAGCTTGCGTATTGATCACAGATTGAGAGAGAACCTAGCCTGCGGCTAGGTTTTTTGTGAGGAATTTATATGTTTTGGAGTGATCGAGGAGTTAGCCGAGTTGCCCGAGTTGCCGGAGTTGCATCGTGCAGGGAGGGAACTACAGTGCGCTATAGTAGCAAAAAGTGACATGATCGGGAGGGAGGGGGAACTATAGTACGCTATTTTGCTGTTTGCTGGGAATTTTCAACGCTTTTTGTGGAAGTAAGACCCTGTAGTTCCTCTATTACCCTCGCATCCCTGCTTTTTGCCTAATTAGCGTCCTCTAGTTCCCTTAATAAGATCTGATACTAGTAAGAGGCTCATTTCTTAGGGCAGTATAGCCGGTTTTCTTCATACCTATTGACATTCGTGAGCAATAAAAATACAATGAAATCATAAAATATACTCGAGTAAATTCCGAGGGGGGAGGATGTATGGTTACACGAAAAGATGTTGCAGAGCGCGCTGGTGTCTCCGTTGCTGTTGTATCCTATGTGATGAACAATAAGACCAATGTCAAGGAAACTACGCGCAACAAGGTGCTGGCTGTTATTCAGGAATTGGATTATCGACCCAACCTTGTAGCTAGAAGTATGAAAACCAAGAAGACCCAACAGCTCGCTGTGCTTGTCAATAACTTAGGAAACCCTTTTGAAGCGGGGATTCTGATTAGTCTTGAGCGAAGCGCGATGGAACGCGGCTATTTTCTTTTCTTTCAAAAATTTCAACCCCAACAAGAAGAAAGTCTCAAGTCGTTGTTTGCTGGAAGAGTAGATGGCATTATTCTTTTGGGTCAAAGTCTAGCGATGACAACAATCGAATATTTTCAACAACAAGGTATCCCTGTTATTTCAATTATGGAGCCTAGCTCCAACGAGAAGGGCATTGTTCCGTTTCTTGATATTGATTGGGCCTCTGCGATGAAACAGCTGTTTGTACATTTGAAAAGTCGCGGCTACCGATCCATCGCTTATCTGACAGCAGGTCAGCAAATGAGCTCGCAGCATTATGAAGTGCGTAACCGAGCTTTGATTCATGCGGCAGGCGAAGAGGATATACAACTCGATGAATTGATTGAGGTCGATTCCTGTAATTTCGAGACGGCTTACAGGCATTTGGTGGCCAAATGGACGTCGCAGTCCGATTTTTCCTATCAAGCGCTTTTATGTGTCAATGATTTAACGGCTGCAGGTGCTGTTGCTGCTTGCAAACAGCTGGGGATTAGTGTACCCGAGCGGTTGGCAATCGTAGGCTGCGAGGATATTCTCATGTCATCCCAAACATCACCGACAATTACCACGATTCACTACCCAAGACTAGCCATTGGCGAGGCGACGCTTGAGCGGATGCTTGCGCTTATTCAAGGGCAAGCGGTTAAGAATGAAATCTTAAAGAATGAATTGGTTGTTCGAGAAAGCACGTAGGAAGTGCCCCCAGGAATAGGGGGAATATTTTTTAAGTTAAAATTTACTCGAGTAAATACAACGAATCCATGGAGGAATACGAGATGAATCAACGTACATTGGAGATTGCACCTTTAGTTAAACAGTTTAATCAGGACGGGTATCTAATCTTGCGGAATATCCTTTCCAGCGAGCAAGTTGCCCATTTGAATGGTGCCATTGACCATATTCTCTCGGAGGAGAAACAGTCTCTGGCTCACAATATTTATCATAGCGTGGAGCGGCATCCGGCTATTGCTTCTCTCATCGATGAACCGACACTGCTGCCGCTTATCGTTAATTTGTTAGGGTATAACATTCAGTTGCATATTTCTCATTTGACGGTACGGGAGCCTAATCCCAATGATCTGAAGACCGAGACGAATAGTTTCATTAATTGGCATCAGGACGGTCCTAGTCCCCATTTTCCAATGATCAATGGATTAACGTCCATGTATTATATCAAAATCTGCTATATCCTTAGCGATATGTCTGAGCCGGACAGAGGCAATACGAAGATCATTCCTGGCAGTCACCGGATGCCTGATTATCGTCCTGTTCAGGGCAATGTTGATCTGCCGCTCGAAGGCGAGACGCAGGTATGCGGCAAACCGGGGGATGTGTTTATTTTTGCGCAGAACCTGTGGCATGCGGGGGGCGTCAATCGCTCGGATTTTACGCGCAGACAGCTGTTCATGGGTTATAGCCCAATATGGATGAGACCGATTGATTACCACAAGGCGTCAGAGGATTTGTTGAAGAACGCGTCGCCTGAAGTCCGTCAGCTGTTAGGGGACATTAGCCCGAATCCCTTTAAGCACTATGTGCCTGATGCGGATATGGTGCCTCTGAATAAGCTCTTTGTATAGCAAAAAGATTGCCAAACCACCGGTCTCTTAGACCGGTTGGCTGTGGCAATTTTTTTTTATATATAAGAGTTTATATGTTTTGGAGTGAGCGCGGAGTTACTCCAGCCGCCTTGTGCGAACAGAGGGAACTACAGTCCGCTATTCTAGCCAAAAGTATCCATATCGCGGGGGTGAGGGAACTCCAGTCCGCTATTTTGCTGTTTCAAGGCAAATTCAGCGTTTTTCGTGGAAATAAGACCCTGTAGTTCCGCTAATACCCTAGCATCCCTGCTATTTGCCTATATAGCGTCCTCTAGTTCCCTTAACAGGTTTTATCGCTACTAAGAGGCTGATCTCTCAGGGCGGCGAAGCCGTTTTTCTTTATTGTTGCGGTTTTGCCGACTGATAAGATAGTAGGCTAATTCTAGGCCATACTTGGATCTTGAGACAGCCTTATCTTAGTAGGCCCGGATATACGGCTGCGGGATGCTGGTGTGATTGCTTTTCAAGGCAACAGCAGCATGTGTCGCCCAGTAAGGGTCACGCAGCATGCCGCGCGCAATGGCAACCAAATCGGCATCTTCGTTGCCGATAACGGATTGAGCGAGCGCAGGATCCTCCAGCATGCCGACTGCGATGACAGGCACTTGCAGCGCTTCACGAATCTGGCGCGCGAAAGGCACTTGATAACCGGGATAGTTGCCCGGTTTTCTTTGGCCAGCAGGGCCCTCTCCGCCTGAACTCACATGAAAAGCATCGACGCCAGCAGCCTGATAGGCTTTGGACAGCTCGATAGCATGATCGATATCATAGCCGCCGTCCGCGTACTCGACGGCAGAGATGCGGAAGATGAGCGGCATATCTGCCGGCATTTCTTTTTTCACAGCTTGAATGACTTCTACGCCGAATCGGGCGAGATCCTGACCATATTCATCTTCTCTTTTGTTCGTGAGCGGTGATTGGAATTGGTGAATCAAGTAACCATGAGCGCCATGAAGCTCAAGTGCATCTACACCAGCTTGGACCGCGCGGCGGGCAGCATCGGCAAATTGGCCAACCACTGCCTGAACTTCGCTTGTTGTCAGAGCGTGGGGCATTTTGTAAGGAGCGCCTGGAAATTGGATAGCGGATGGAGCTACAGGTACTGCCGCATCTTCGGCTTTACGCCCCGCATGGGCAATTTGAATGCCGATTTTGGCGCCATGGGCATGGACGCCATCTATGATTCTGGCGAATGCCGGGATATGTTCATCCGACCAAATGCCCAAATCACCATCGGTAATTCGACCGTCAGGATGGACATCCGTCATTTCCATGATTAAGAGCCCAGTACCGCCAATTGCGCGGCTTACATAATGGACATAATGCCATTCATTCGGTTGAGGTCATAAGGTGTGAATAAATCTTTTTTCATGTGAAAATCCTCCATCCGATAAATCGTGCTCTTTATCTCTAGTGACAAGTTGCGGTTCTGGTGATTATTGCGGATTGGTTGTCCAAATGCCCGCTGTTTTAATGAATACACGATTAGGCAGCTTCAAAGTGGCCAAAAGGAGTTCTGCTACATCCTCAGGCTGCATCATGCGATCTTCGTCTCCGATGGGAAGTCCGGTATTGACGGCAAGATCAGTATTAACCGTGCTGGGCGTAAGGGCAGTAACACGAATGTTCGATTTGCGCACCTCTTGCATCAGGGATTCCGTCAAACCAAGGATGGCGAATTTGGAGGCGCAATAAGCAGAACCTGTGGCAAATCCACGCTCTCCTGCGGTAGACGCAATGTTGACAATACTGCCGCTGCGCTGCTCGAGCATGGATGGGAGAACAGCCCGTGTTACATAATAAGTTCCCAAGAGATTGGTTTGAATGATGCGCTCCCACTGCTCAGACTCCATTTCAACCAAAGTGCCGAACTGCGCTACGCCTGCATTATTGAGCAGGATGTCAACCGATCCCAGCTCCTGAATAAGGCCTTCAATCGCTCGATCAGCCTCATCCTTATTGGAAATATCCGCAGTGGCGATATAAACCTTAACTCCGTAGGTGCTTGTTAGATGCTGTTTAAGAGTCTCCAAGTCACTTTGACTTCTGGAAAGCAGTCCTAGATGCACCCCTTCTTTGGCTAATGCAATGGCAGCAGCTTTGCCGATACCTTTTCCGGCGCCAGTTAAAAGTGCTTTTTTATCTTTTAAATCCATATGTTCTCTCCTTCTCTGTGGTCAGAAAGCCTATTTACTGGGATTCCCCAGCAGGTCTGACAACTATGCATTCTATTATCTGCTGTTATATAATTAATAACAAGTACCCACTTTTTTGTAAGATAGTATCTTTTAGTATACTTTAAGGAGTCGTTTGCTTTGGTTGAAACGACTTTGAAAGTCATGGGGGCAAAGGAAGCCTGTTTACGGGAATTAGAGGATGATGCAAGGTATGGCGCGAAGACCATGTTCGGTGGTCATGCAAATCTAGAATAATTTCTGACAAGCTTCTGAAAGCTATAGGCGATTAGGCCTAACGCTGCCGAAGTTTGTTTTTGCTTATTTCATATTATTAATTTACAAAAAGTAAGCAGATGCTTATAGTAATATAAAAACGGAGGTTACCTGTATGATTCCTTTTTCTATTCTAGACTTGGCTCCTGTCATTGTAGGCGGGACGCCCCGAGATTCGTTCCAACGTTCGCTGGATTTGGCTCAACATGCCGAGAAGTGGGGCTATCACCGCTACTGGCTGGCAGAGCATCACAATATGCCGGGCATCGCTAGTTCAGCGACGTCCTTGATCATCAGCCATGTTGCCAGTGGGACAAAGAAAATCCGTGTAGGCTCTGGCGGCATCATGCTGCCTAATCATGCGCCGCTCGTCATCGCCGAGCAATTCGGCACCCTGGAATCGTTGTATCCAGGTCGTATCGATTTGGGCTTGGGACGAGCGCCAGGATCAGATCAACCTGCTATGCGGGCATTGCGCCGTGGTCTTGGCAGCGATGGTCATGATTTCCCCGAGATGCTTAGTGAACTGCGCGGCTATCTAGACCCATCGTTAGGGACAGCTATGCCAGGCGTGCGAGCTTTCCCTGGAGAAGGCTTGAACATCCCGATCTGGCTGCTCGGTTCCAGCGGTTTCAGCGCACAGTTGGCAGGCCAGCTTGGTTTGCCGTTTGCGTTTGCCAGCCATTTTGCACCTGGCTACTTGCTTCCTGCACTTGACTTGTATCGGAGCAGCTTCCGTCCTTCGGATGTGCTAAGCAAGCCTTATGCTATGGTAGGAATCAACATCATCGCAGCGGATACCGACGAGGAGGCTCAGAAGCTGGCGACTTCGCAACTGCAGCAATTCCTGAATATTATCCGCGGCCGTACCGGACTGCTGAATCCTCCGGTTGACAGCATGGATGACCTCTGGACACCGACAGAAAAAATGTACGTTCAGCAGCAATTAAGTTATTCGCTTGTCGGGAGCCGAGAGACAATTCACGCGAAGATGCAGCAGGTTCAGCAGCAAACGCAGGCTGACGAGTGGATTATTGCTGGACAAATTTATGACCATGAGGCACGATTGAAATCATACCAAATTGTGGCTGAACTGAGGGAAGAATTGAATCCCTCAAGCGAATAAATAGAGCACACAGGTTGATCTGTCGACCATACCCTTGGAGACTTTCTCATATAAGGTACTTTTATAGAAGGAAGGTTGTTATACCATGAATGAAATCATTTCTTTACTGCAAAATCACCGCTCGATTCGTAAATTTACGGATCAACCCGTAAGTCAGGATCAGCTGAACGCGATACTGGCTTCGGCGCAAGCTGCTTCGACCTCAAGCAACATGCAAGCTTACAGTGTTATCCATGTCAAAGACGAAGGGCTCAATAGCCAACTGGCTGCATGGGCCGGCAATCAACCCTATGTCAGCGAGTGTCCGCTGTTTCTCGTCTGGTGCGCTGATTTGCATCGCTACGAGCAAGCTGTTCAGCGTCATGGCGACACCTCTGTTACCGGCAATGCGGAGAACTTCATCGTTGCCACGGTCGATGCGGCACTGGCTGCGCAGAACGCCGCTGTTGCGGCTGAGTCGCTGGGCTTCGGCGTGGTCTACATCGGCGGGCTGCGCAATAAGCCAGCTGAAGTTTCCGCGCTGCTTGGCTTGCCGCAGCTGGTGTACCCGGTCTTCGGCATGTGCATCGGCGTGCCGGATCAGGAGCCGCTGCCAAGGCCGCGGCTGCCGCTAGAGGCCGTATACCATGAGAATCGGTATACGGACAACAAGGTCGCGGTCGACGAGTACGACGAGAGCATCCGCGACTATATGCACGTACGCTCGGACGGCAAAGTCGATACGACCTGGTCCAAGGAAATGGCGGCCAAAGCGCAGCGGCCGCGCGAGCACATGAAAGCGTTCCTGAGCACGCAAGGCTTCGAAGTGGAATAAAGCGCTAATCTTACGCTTGGACTCATATCTCGAGAACTTGTCTCATACAATGAAGGGAGCAGGAGACAGGTTCTTTGATTTCCAAGTGAAAGGAGTGTGGTCATGGTGAAAGGCTTCAAAAATGTGGTGTATATGAGCCTAGCGATTGGCATGTTGTTCTATTCTATCCCACAGCTGAATTTAACGGATATGGGATCATTGCCCATGATATTTAGTGTGATTTGGATCGCTTTGGCGTTTCTTGTTATTGCTTCTCACTTGCATCAAATTTTGGGTGTAGATGAAGAAAAACGCAAAGAACTAAGCCGCATCAAACGGATGAAAAAGTGGCAAATGGAGCAGCTCGTCCAAGGACGCAGAAAAATGCTGCAATTTCGCAAGTAAGGTAAGGACATCGACACTGACACCGACACCGACACCGACACCGACACCAACACCGACACGCGCAACTACAAGAACACCGACATAGCCCCACATAGACCGACACGATAAAAATTAGCGATTTCTATTTTGACATCGAACGTATGTTTGGTATACTGTGAATAGAGCATCCAATCCAATAGGATTGGATTTTTTTAAGATTATAGAGTTTATATGTTGTGGAGTGAACGCGGAGTTGCTCCAACTGCCTCGCGTGGACGGAGGGAACTACGGTGCGCTATTCTAGCCAAAAGTGTCAGTATCGGGAGGTTGAGGGAACTACAGTACGCTATTTTGCTGTTTTCTGGGAAATTCAGCGCTTTTGGCAGAAATAAGACCCTGTAGTTCCGCTACTACCCTCGTATCCCTACTTTTTGCCTAATTAGCGTCCCCTAGTTCCCTCACTAGGTTTTTCCGCTAAGAAGAGACTGATCTATCAGGGCGGCGAAACCGTTTCGCTTAGAATAATAGGATAAAGGTGGATTTAAGGGGTTCTCCCTTTTTAGTTGACGTCCACCGCAGGCCTCTTTACTTAGGAGGTTTTGGGTATCAAAGGTATCTAATGAACTGTAGGATGCTTAAAGACGAGAAAATGGCTACTTTGGAGATGTAATGAACTGGATTGGCGTTACTCGGCATTTTATTGCCCGAATTGCTATCAATTGCTTGAAATAGCGCATCTGGCATTCATTAGATTTTCACAATGAGCGATTTTGGCCGAATAAAGGTTATTGAGTTCGTAAGGAGCCTTGCGAAGGTGCATGGACTTGAAGACCTAGCCGCAGGCTAAGTCTTTCTTAATTGAGGAGCATCACTTGCAATTGTTCTTCCTCTTGGGAACGCGTATACTAGTAGTACAGAGTAGTACAGTGACCCGTAAGAGAGGTGTAACAGTTTGGACTCACAATCCGCAGATACATTAACGAAGCATGAACAGATTTTGCGCTATATTGAGACGCTCAAGCTTGGCAGCAGGATCTCCGTTCGGAAGATTGCGAAGAACATGGAAGTCAGCGAAGGCACCGCTTATCGCGCCATCAAGGAAGCAGAGAATCAAGGCCTGGTTTCAACCAAAGAACGAATTGGAACCGTCCGGGTTGAGAAGAAGCTGCGGCAAAATATCGATAAGCTGACTTTCGCGGAAGTCGTGAATATGGTGGATGGACAAGTCCTCGGCGGCTCGCGCGGTCTTCACAAAACGCTGCATAAGTTCGTCATCGGTGCGATGGAGCAAGACGCCATGATGCGTTACATTGAGGCAGGCAGCCTGTTGATCGTCGGCAACCGGAACAGGGCTCATATCTGTGCATTGGAGCAAGGGGCGGGCGTCTTGATTACGGGTGGTTTTGATACCAGTTCCGAGGTGAAGCAGCTTGCAGACAAGTTGGAACTTCCTATTATTTCCAGTAGTTATGATACTTTTACGATTGCGTCTATGATCAACAGAGCGATTTATGATCGCTTAATTAAGAAGAAGATTATGCTGGTAGAAGACATTCTGGCATCCGGCGCTTCCCTTTATGCCCTGAAAGCCAACAGTACGCTGAAGGATTGGCAGCGGCTTTCCGAAGATACCGGCTACAGCCGATTCCCGGTTGTGGACGAATGGAACCGGATCATAGGTGTCGTAACGTCCAAGGATATGGTTGGAGCAGGTTCTCTGCAAACAGTGGAGAAGCTCATGACACGAAGTCCGCTAACCGTAACGCCGCAGACCTCGGTAGCTTCAGCAGCGCACATGATGGTATGGGAAGGCATTGAACTGCTGCCTGTTGTGGATACGAACCGCAAGATGGTCGGGGTGCTGAATCGCAGCGATGTCCTGAAAGCGATGCAGTATATTCAGAAACAACCGCAGAATGGGGAAACTTTCGAGGACTTGATCTGGTCCGGCTTGGAAGAAGTTAGGGACGATAAAGGGGCGCTGCAGTTTCATGGCATCATTACTCCGCAGATGACGAATCATTTGGGCACCGTTTCTGAAGGGGTACTAACGACCTTGATGACGCAAGCCGCCTATCGAATCGTTCAGGAGCACAAGAAAGGCGATTTGGTCATGGACAACATGTCGACCTATTTCCTAAAGCCACTGCAGATTGATTCCAAAATAGAAATACGACCCACCATCATTGAGGTGAGCCGTAAATTTGGCAAAATCGATGTAGAAATTTATCACGCCGGCGCGCTGGTTTCCAAAGCCATGCTGACAGCTCAGGTCATTTAACGCTGCATACGATCGAAATGTCCATGGTTGCGAATGCCTGCAAAGACGTTGAATACGCCCAACAGCACGAGAACGGTGCCGAAGATCCGACGGAAGCTGGATTCACTGAAGAAGAAGATTTGTGTAACAGCAATCAGAATGAGCATGAGCCCCATGCAAATATTCATGCGAGCCGAGTACAAACCTCGCTTCGCAACATCCTGTTCACGTCTGGAGCGAAAGCTGAAATAAACAGAGAGCGCCAACAATAGGCAAATAAGAATAAATAATGTGATTTGTATCGCAAACATGGCCGCAATCCGTCCTTTTGGTAAGTTTACTGTCTACTTTAGCGATTTTAGCCATAGATTGCAATCCTAGGTGCGTTTTTCTTGCGCCGTAATCCAGACGGTCAGTTCTGTTTGGATCAAGACGATAGATTTCACCTCAATCATATATTTTTTATCATGCAAAATGTACGTGCGACTTGTGATTAGCCGCTCATAGAGAGGCTGGGAATCCTTGACGTAGGTGGCTTTTTGACCAATGGCGAGCTTAAGCTCACTTTTCACATCGCCTTCAATTTCTTTCTGAATATCTTCACTGATTAGATCATCTTGATTTTTGGGAAGCAGATGCACGTTGATGATATTGATCAGAGACTGTTTATTGCGGGTTTTGTTCAGATTCTCAATGTCCAAGCGAAGTTCCCGGTTTTCTTCCAAATATTTATGCATCTCCACATAGAGCTGGTTATAGGTATGTTGGTGGATGCTCATATAAATGGCGCTC
This sequence comes from Paenibacillus marchantiophytorum, assembly GCF_014640555.1. GTDB lineage: Bacteria > Bacillota > Bacilli > Paenibacillales > NBRC-103111 > Paenibacillus_E > Paenibacillus_E marchantiophytorum. The sequence continues at coordinate 175,225 of NZ_BMHE01000002.1, forward strand.
CCTATGATGGCTCCCGAAACCATCAACCCAAAGCCCATCAGGTGACGTTGATATCGGGAAAAAGGAGGGATTCTCAAGGCTGAGTATCCCCCTTGCAAATCATTTGAATGAGTGAAGTCCCCATCTGTGCGCCAATAAAGGCGATTACAATGAGAATGACTTGTTTAATGGCCGGATTCAAATGTCCTACAGCGACGTGGCTTTCTATAAAACGTATCGGATCAATGGTGCCGCCAACGGCTGCTACCATGGCCCATATTTTAATGTTTTCGGACACCACCATCATTTTCTCTGTGGGTGATTGAAGGGTTAGCACTGCGGCAATGCCGCTTAACATACTGCCTCCGAATACGACCCCAAATGCAATGCAGAAATACAAAATAATATTCGCCCAAAAGACATACATGTCTTTATCGCTTCCCTTCCAGCTAGAATAGGAGGACAAACTCTCTCCTCTTTTACTGTATGGGACTGCCTAGCTGCAATATGATAAAATATAAGGAATAATTGTACGAAGGGAGGAAATGCGGATGAGTTCGTTTGTCCATTTGCACGTTCATAGTGAATACAGTTTATTAGATGGTGCAGCACGTATGGAGGAGCTTGTAACACAAGCGGCTGATCTGGGCATGACCTCTCTGGCGCTCACGGATCACGGGGTAATGTATGGCGCAATTGCGTTCTATAAAGCTTGTAAGCAAAAAGGCATTAAGCCGATTATCGGCTGTGAGGTTTATTTCACGGCGGGTTCGATTCGGGATAAAGGGACGAGACAGGAACAGCCGATTTATCACCTGATTCTGCTTGCCAAAAATTTTGTAGGCTATCAAAATCTGATGAAGCTCTGTTCGATCGGACATTTGCAGGGCTTTCACTATAAACCGCGGATTGATTTGGAACATTTGGCCAAATATGCCGAGGGATTGATTTGCCTTAGCTCCTGCCTGGGGAGCGAGGTCTCCCAGCATTTGCTGCACAATCGTCCAGATGAAGCAAGGAAGGCGGCCGAGCGCTACCGCGATATCTTTGGCGAAGATTTCTTTCTTGAGATTCAGGATCACGGCATGATAGAGCAGAAAAAGGTCATGATCGCCATGATCGAACTCAGCAAAGAAACAGGAATCCCGTTGATTGCTACGAATGACGTGCATTATGTCACGGAACCGGATCATGTGATGCAGGACATTCTGATCTGTATCGGGACAGGCAAAACCGTGGAGGACACGGATCGGCTGCGCATGGGAACAAGCCAGATGTATCTCAAAAGCGAAGAAGAAATGAGACGATTGTTCGTCCATGTCCCTGAGGCGCTTGCCAATACTTCTGTCGTCGCTGATCGCTGTCATCTGGAACTGGAGTTCGGCAAGTCCATCTTGCCGCGTTTTCAGCCGATTCCCGAGCCGCTGACGGCCGGGGCTTATTTGCAGCAGCTATGCAAGCAAGGGCTAGAGCAGCGTTACAGCTCTAAACCGGAGTGGCAGCAGCCTGATTCGGCGCTGCGCAGACAAGCGGAGGAACGTCTGGCCTATGAGCTAGGCGTCATCGAGAATATGGGCTTTTCGGATTACTTCCTGATCGTCTGGGACTTCATCCGCTTCGCTCATGAGAAACATATCATGACAGGTCCCGGCAGGGGATCGTCGGCTGGAAGTCTGGTAGCCTATGTGCTGAAAATTACCAATGTCGATCCGCTCCGTTATAAGCTTCTCTTCGAGCGGTTCCTGAATCCGGAACGGATTACGATGCCTGATATCGATATCGATTTCAGTGATGAACGACGGGATGAAGTGATTGATTACGTGGTCCGCAAATATGGACATGAACACGTCGCGCAGATTATTACGTTCGGTACCATGGCGGCCAAAGCTGCCGTCAGAGACGTAGGCCGAGTGCTCAATGTCCCTTATGGAGATGTAGACCGCGCAGCCAAAGCCATACCTAATCAATTGGGCATGACGTTGGCAGAAGCTTTGCAAGTGAGTACCGACTTGAAAGGCTTAGTCGCCAGACAGCCTAAGACAGCGGAATTGCTGGAGATGGCGATGCGCGTGGAAGGGATGCCCCGTCATGCCTCTACGCATGCTGCGGGTGTGGTCATTTCAAGAGAACCGCTGACGCAATATGTGCCTCTTCAAGAAGGCACAGCGCAGACTGCGCTTACGCAATATACAATGGAACATTTGGAAGCGATCGGGCTTCTCAAAATGGATTTCCTCGGTTTGCGCACGCTTTCCATTATTGAACGAACGGTCGATTGGATTCAGCAGATGGAAGGCGTGCAGCTGGATTTTGACAGCCTGGACATGGATGAGGATGCCGTTACTTACGAAATGCTTAGCAAAGGCGAAACCACCGGTGTTTTCCAACTGGAGTCGACGGGCGTTCGCAAAGTGCTAAAGGATTTGAAGCCTTCTGTCTTCGAAGATATCATCTCGGTACTGGCGTTGTATCGGCCGGGTCCGATGGAGTTTATTCCTAAATATATACATGGCAAACACGGACTGGTGGAAGTCGTCTATCCGCATCCGACGTTAGAACCGATCCTGCGCGATACGTACGGCATCATCGTCTATCAAGAGCAAATTATGCAAATTGCTTCTTCGATGGCCGGATTCAGCCTAGGGGAAGCAGATCTGCTGCGGCGTGCGGTTTCCAAGAAGAAGCGGGAAGTACTTGATGAGGAACGGACGCACTTTGTATCCGGCAGCTTGAAACAAGGCTTCCAAGCGGAAGATGCGAACCATGTGTACGATATGATTGTTAGGTTTGCGGACTATGGCTTTCCTCGGGCACATGCAACGGCTTATGGCGTTCTCGCGTTCCAAACGGCCTACCTCAAAGCACATTATCCAATTTATTTCATGGCTTCGATGCTAACGGCCGTGATGGGCAATCACAGGAAGGTAGCCGAATATGTGGATGAATGCCGCCGGATGAAGCTGGCTGTGCTGCCGCCGGACGTGAATGGCAGCAGAACGGTGTTCACGCCGGATCCGGCAGCCGGAGCGATCCGTTTTGGACTTGCTGCTATCAAGAATGTTGGTACACAGGCGATTGATGCCATTTTGACCGAGCGCAACAAAGACAAGTTCGAGAGCTTGCTGGATTTCTGTAGACGGGTTGATCTGCGCGTTTGCAACAAAAGGGTGATCGAATCGCTGATTCAGGGCGGGGCTTTCGATACGCTTGGCGGTCATAGAGCTCAGCTCATTGCCATTTTGGACGAAACCATCGCTTCTGCTACCAAATGGCGTAAGGAACGGGATGATTTGCAGCTTCATCTCTTTGGCTTCGTGGAGGAGCCGAACTGGGAAGTGGAGGTTCCGAACATTCCGCTAATGCCGCAAAGCAAGCAGTTGGAGCTCGAGAAGGAGCTCCTTGGCATGTATATCTCCGGTCATCCGCTTGATGCCTACACTCAGCAGCTGGGAGAAATTGAGGCCGTTATGCTGCATCAATTGGAGGAACTGCCGGACAACAGTGAAGTGATTGTCGCGGGGATGATTCTGTCCAATAAGACGATCGTCACCAAGAAGGGCCAGCCCATGGCTTTCATGGAGCTGGAGGATCGGATAGACAAGGTCGAGGTGGTGCTATTCCCCGAGACCTGGAAGAACGCGGCTCCGCTCGTGCAGAAGGGCAGGCTCGTCCTCGTGCGCGCGAAGCTGCAGCTGCAGGACGAGGACCCGCCCAAGCTGCTCGCGGAGCAGCTTGTCGCGCTGGACGACCCTGCGGGTGTCCAGCGGATTCGGCGGCAGCCTGGGGCGCCCAGGCGGTCAGCTGACTCCGTCAGCGACCGGCCAGCGCGCGCGGCTGCCGTTCAGGCGGCCCCGGCAGCGGGCCGCCAAGAAGCTCCCGCTGCGGAGCCGAAGGCGCAGCGGGTGTTCGTCAAGATCACGGCTAACTGTGAGCAGCCGGATAAGCTCTTGCAGCTGAAGGCGCTGCTGAAGCTGTACAAAGGGCCGCTCGCGGTTGCGCTTTTCTACGAAAGCAGCAACAAGCTCTTGGCCCTGAGCGACCAATATTTGGTCGATCCCTCCAGCGATCTGATCCGCATGATCGAGACGATTATGGGGAAGGATTCCGTCAGAGTGAAATAAGCTCAGCGCCAAATTTTACCTGCAATGGTGGTAAACAAAGATTCCTCCGCATATGAATAGGAACCCGGTCTTTCGGGGCTATCCATGGATAGGAGGAGGACTTATGACCGAACAACATATGATTCAATTGCTGCAAAGGCGTGGTGTGACCGTCGAACAAATTTCCGAAATTGTATATAAGCTTCAGAAGCCATACAATAATCAGCTAACCGCTCAGGATTGTACCGAAAGTGTGCTCGCTGTGCTCGGCAAGCGGGAGGTGCAGTACACGTTATACACGGGGATAGCGCTGGATGAACTAGCGGAAAAGAAGCAGCTGCCAGAACCACTGCAATCGATTTTGGACGCAGATGAGCCTTTGTTTGGGGTCGATGAGACTTTGGCTTTGGGCATTGTTCATGTCTATGGGATGATCGGTTTAACCAGCTTCGGCTATTTGGATAAAGAAAAAATTGGCATTATCCGAGCTTTGAATGATGATCGAAGTGCTGTGCATGTTTTTCTGGATGATTTGGTCTGTGGATTAGCCGCAGCCGCGTCCGCCAGAATTGCTCATCAGAATGAGCATGCGCCTGATTATAGCAGTAAATTGGGTCTGGACTAGCTTCAATAGTTCAGACTTCACTTTTTTCATGAAAGTGCTCTGTTGCGGGAAAAAGATGAATTATGATATCATTATTCCATTGTGTGCGCCTGTGCTTATAGAAGGATGTTTACTATCATCGCTGCAAAATGCCCTAATCCATGTAGTTGCACTTCATAGGAGGTTTTTTTTCATGTGGACGGTGATATATATAGCTCCTACCGCAAAAATCGCAGAGCGGATTAAACAGAGGCTAACGGAAGAAGGATTTCTCGTACAAGTTCGAGGTATTTCATTATCCAAGAATCAGTTTGAAATTGTCGTTCCCGAAGGGGAATTGGAAGAAGTGCAAGAAGTGCTCAATTCTATTTTACATAGATAGTGAAAGTAGAAATAAGTAACGTGGCTTGTAGCGGTACACGATAAAAGCCAATTAGAGGTGGAAATGTGCTAAAGGATTTATTTCAAAAGCGTAAATATGCAACGATTCCTTCTGAAAAAACAAAAAGGGAAATTCCCGAAGGTTTAATGAATAAATGTCCGAAATGCGGAACAATTCAAACCAGTAAAGAGCTTGAGAAGAACCTGAAAGTCTGTACGGCTTGCGGCTACCATTATCGATTGAGCGCATTGGAACGCATTCAGATAACTTTGGATGAAGGCCACATTGTGGAATACGATGCGGATATGATTTCTGAAGATCCTCTGGAATTCCCGGATTACGTCGAGAAATTGGATAAGGCCAAAAGCACAACCAAACTCCAAGACGCGATTATGACCGGGGAAGGTACCATTGGTGGCTATCCGGTTATTATTGCTGCAATGAGTTTTGACTTTATGGGTGGATCACTTGGCTCCGTTGTTGGAGAGCGAATCACCAGAGCGATTGAAGCCGCTATTGCGAAAAATTATCCGATTATCATTTACTCCACTTCTGGTGGAGCCCGGATGCAGGAAAGCATTTTGAGCTTAATGCAGATGGCGAAGACGAGCGCGGCATTGTCCAAGCTTAGCGAAGCAGGCGGATTGTTTATTTCGATTATTACTGATCCGACTTTCGGCGGTGTATCCGCTAGCTTTGCTATGCTTGGAGATATTATTATTGCGGAACCAGCAGCGCCATTTGGCTTTGCAGGCCGCCGCGTTATTGAACAAACGATTAAACAGAAATTGCCGGACAATTTCCAAACATCGGAATTCAATCTCGAGCACGGACAGCTGGACAAGGTGGTCAGCCGCAAGGATATGAGGCCTACATTAATCAGCCTGCTCGATATGCACGGAGTGAAGGGGGAGGCGACTTATGGCGGGTGAAATGCCGTTTGAACAGCCGCTGGCGGAGCTGAAAAAGAAGATTGACGAATTACGTACATTCGGTGCTGAGAAGCAAATTGACTTTTCGGAGGAAATCCGTCGTCTGGAAGAGAGATATACCGAGCTGGAGGAAGAACTTTATACGAGCATGTCTTCCGCTGAGAAAATGCAGTTGGCCCGGCATCCGCAACGACCGACAACGCTTGATTATATTGACGCCATGTTTACTGATTTTATTGAATTTCACGGGGATCGCTTATATGGCGATGATTTGGCGATTGTTGGTGGTATAGGGAAGTTGAATGGAGTTTCTGTAACTGTTGTCGGGCATCAAAAAGGAAAAGATACAAAAGATAACATTGCTCGAAATTTCGGGTTACCCCATCCGGAAGGGTTCCGCAAAGCGCTTCGCTTGATGCGTCAGGCAAGCAAGTTCAAACGTCCTATCATAACTTTTATGGACACCAAAGGAGCATTCCCTGGGAGCGCTGCCGAGGAGCGCGGTCAAAGTGAAGCGATTGCCAGAAATCTGCTGGAAATGGCCTCTTTTCGTGTTCCGATCATCTGTGTTGTTCATGGAGAAGGTGGCAGCGGCGGCGCGCTTGCCCTAGGTTTAGGCAATAAGGTATTAATGTTGGAGAATGCGATCTACTCGGTTATTAGTCCCGAAGGCGCTGCATCCATCTTATATAAAGATGCTTCCAAGGTTTTGCACGCGGCAGAAGCGATGAAAATTACTGCGGATCAAATCTTAAAGCTGGGCGTGATCGATGGTATCATTCCCGAGCCCAAAGGTGGCGCACATCGCGACCCAGCAGCACAAGCCGAATTCATTAAAACAGCGATCTGGGAACAGCTTCAGCATTTGCTAAGTATGAACGAACAGGAGCTGTTAGAGGACCGTTACCAGAAATTTAGAGATATTGGGCGGTTCACATTCAACCAGGAGGGAAACCATGCGTAAAACGAAAATTGTCTGTACCATTGGACCTGCAAGCGAATCACAAGAGAATTTGAAAAAACTTCTAGAAGCGGGAATGAATGTTGCCCGTCTTAACTTCTCCCACGGAGATTTTGAGGAGCACGGCGCACGTATCCGCAACCTTCGCGCAGCATCCGCTGAGACAGGCAAGATAGCTGCTATTTTGCTTGATACCAAAGGACCGGAAATTCGCACAGGCAAGTTGAAAGAAGAACCGATTGAGCTTGTTCAGGACAAGCATATTATTTTGACAACAGAAGAAATTCTAGGCGATGCAGACCGCATCTCCGTAACGTACTCGGAATTGCCGCGTGACGTTGCTGTTGGATCAACGATTCTTATCGATGATGGCTTGATTGGCCTTACCGTTGTTGATATTCGTGGAACCGAGATCGAGTGCCGCATCGTGAATGGCGGAACGATTAAGAGCAAAAAAGGCGTTAACGTACCAGGCGTAAAAATCAGCCTTCCAGGCATCACAGAAAAAGATGCGAACGATATCGTATTCGGTATCGAGCAAGGCGTCGATTTCATTGCCGCTTCTTTTGTTCGCAAAGCAAGCGATGTTATGGAGATTCGTGAATTGCTGGAGAAACACAATGCTTCCCACATTCAAATCATCAGTAAAATCGAAAACCAAGAAGGCGTTGACAACTTAGACGAAATTCTTGAAGTTTCCGATGGTCTGATGGTTGCCCGTGGAGATCTCGGTGTTGAAATTCCGGCGGAAGATGTTCCGGTTGTTCAAAAACAAATGATCAAAAAGTGTAATATCGTAGGTAAACCGGTTATCACGGCAACGATGATGCTGGATTCCATGCAGCGCAACCCGCGTCCTACTCGCGCAGAAGCGAGTGACGTTGCGAACGCTGTATTCGATGGCACTGACGCTGTGATGTTGTCCGGAGAAACAGCTGCTGGGAAATACCCGGTTGAATCCGTTCAAACGATGGCTCGTATTGCAGAGCGTGCGGAAGCAGCATTGGAATACAAAGAGATTTTCCTTCGCCAAGCGCAAGCACAGCAAGTGACAGTTACGGAAGCCATTTCGCAAGCCGTAGCGAACTCTGCTCTGGAGCTTGGTGCCAAAGCGATTCTGACTGCAACGGAAAGTGGATATACAGCACGCATGGTATCCAAATACCGTCCCAAATCACCAATTATCGCCGTTACGCCTAGCGATCAAGTCATTCGCCGCTTATCCCTTGTATGGGGGGTTATTCCGGTGAAGGGAATAACAGCGAAAACAACGGACGAGCTGTTCAACCTTGCGGTAGAAAGCAGCATCAAAACAGGCTTGGTTTCCCTTGGCGATATCGTTGTTATTACAGCAGGAGTCCCAGTAGGACGCTCTGGAACAACGAACTTGATCAAAGTTCACCATGTGGGTGAAATGATTGCCAAAGGTACAGGTATCGGCATGCAAACGGCAACGGGCATCGTTGTAACGGCACGCACACCGGAAGAAGCAAATGACAAAATGGTTGACGGCGCTGTTCTTGTTACGGTTTCGACCGATAAAGAATACATGCCGGCTGTCCAACGCGCATCAGCGTTGATTACCGAAGTAGGCGGCATCACATCCCATGCGGCTGTTGTTGCTTTAAGCCTTGGCATCCCGGTTATCGTCGGCGTTGAGAACGCAGTGGAAATAATCAAAGACGGTACAGAAGTTTCGATCTATCCAGAAGTGGGCGTTATCTACTCTGGACAAGCTAGTGTACTGTAAGATACAGCAAAAGAGTGAAGCGAGAGTATTCTCGGCTTCACTCTTTTTTTGTCCAGAGATAAATCAGCAAGCAAACAGGGATGGCATATTCAATGCCAAAAGCAATTTTGCTAAGCCATCTTCCCATCATGTCATTTTGTGTAAAGGAAGGCACGAAGATTAGTGTGCCAGCTGCTAGGATCAACCAAAGCACCCGCAACGGATTGCGGTGATCTGGTTTGCCTAGCATCCAGCTTACGCAAAAAGCTGATGCGTGGAAAGTGGGAATCCAAGACAAGGAGAACATAAATAAATAAAAGGAGATAAATACGACTTCGATCCGCTCGATAAACTTAAACTCGATGTTTTTGAGTACATTGACGACAGGTTCGTTATATTCCTTAATTTCGCTAGGGCTGAAATAGACGAAACAAATCAGTGAGATCATTAGGAACACCAGCATCGACACCGTGTTCGAGATGGCGACACCTGCGAATGCTTGCCGCTTGTGCAGCAGGAAAGGATACAGGACCATTGTAATTCCGATCCCTGAAAAAGAGAGGAAGGCGATTTCTGCCGCGCTGAGAATAGGCAGCCAGCCTTCTTTGAGAACCGGCAGCAAATAGAGCCACTGAGCATCCTGAAGGGGCAGCAGATAAGCAAAAGGAATCCATAGGGAAATAAAGAAAACAAGTTCCGCATACCGCCCGACAATACGAAGACCATTCCGAGCAACTGTGTAAGTGGGGATGAGAAGCAATAGCATAATCTGAAATGTAGAAGTTTGCGGCAGAAGCCACTGCTTAACATAGAGAATCGTTCTCGTGATGCCGACGTAACCATATGAAAAGAAGTAAAGGGCAAGCAGCACAGCGGCGACTTTCCCCACCCAGCGGCCACAATAATGAGTTAATAGGTCCATCATGGTTCCTTGCGGATAACTACTCATGACGCGGACGATGATTAAATTCGCTATGACAGTAAACACCCAAATGAGAAGAAGGCCAATCCATCCGTCCGTTCCTGCCCTCTGTGCAAGACGCTGTGGAAGGGCTAGCAAGCCTACGCTAAGTTGAACGCCTGACAGGATACAAATAAATTGCATAAGGGTTATCTCGTTATAAGCATATTTCTTCACCTTGGCTGCCTTCCTTCCCACAGATTTACTTGACAGGTCCCATAGCGTCTATCTTTATTTTTACTTGAACCCGAATATCTGCGCTAGACAGAGCCTTTCCCCAATCATTTTTTACAGCTTTATATTCCTTATACTCAAAAGCTCGTGCGTGCATGCCAAGTCCAATCGGATCAATGGCGTGTTGTTGTATTTTTTTTATAAGTTTCTCGAACTGCTTTTGCATCTCTTCACTAAGCATCTGCTCAAGCTCGGGAGTCTTATTCTCTATATCATAGGGGAATAGGACTTCGAATAAACTTATTTTCATTTTAATGATGATATCGAAGTGAAAATCTCCTTGGTGGGTAGAAGTTATTGTTTTCGTTTCGGTTCTTGTCTGGTCGGTGGCAAAGCTGATTTTATCCAGATGAAATGGCTTCTGTTCCGGTTCACCTGGCATAGAAAGCGTAATACTAGCAGATTTTTTGACCTTGTTTTGCAAAATGCGCAGGAGAACGGTCTCGAAAGTATCCAAGGAAGTGACATATTTGCCTTGATGATTCAACAGTGCCGTTCCGTTCATCTTAATATTCTTTTTGGCGTCCAGACGAACCTCAGAGATAGAAGGCGTCATGCCAAATTCAAAAAGCTGGCGGTGCAGTTCCTGCAAATTGGTATTTACCGTTTCGGATTTGCTGCTTTTCGTATCTACCATGCCACGCAGAAGAATCGGCAGTAATGGTTGGTCTTTGGGGTTTAAATAAATGATATCGGCGAGTGGGCCGTCGAAGACAATCACCCGATCCGAAACGGTATTTTTGGAATCACGGAAGATGACATCGAGCATCTGAAACCAATTCTCCTGCTCAAGCATCCGCTTGCCGATCAGGAAGACTTGATAGTTCCTGCCTGAGAAAACACCGGCCGAATGGGCGTCTTGTTCGGCTCTTGACTGACGGAAAGTCCGTGCGCGCGCGATCGTTTCTTGCGTTTTCTTTTTGGTGTTTTTATTGAAAACGGGGAAGGTGGAGTACATGATGGGCTCGTTGTCTTGCCCAAGATCCAGCCCGAGTGTCAAGGGAATCGAAGCGTTCTCCATATCAAGTCGATCGGCGCACCCGGTTAGCAGTCCTGTCGTGGCGGCAAGCAGCAGGATAGGAAGAAGCAGTTTATTCATCGACATCGCTACCGCTACCTTCTTTCTTTATTTTCACTTGATCGTTCCCACTCCCTCCATCGTCACTATGACGGACAAGTGGATGTTTGCTTCCGACAGCGCTTTTCCCCACTGATCTTCCACTTTCTTATAAGGCTTATAAGTGAAAGCTTGCGCATGAATGCCTAATCCGATCGGATCGATTTGATGGGATTGGATTTTACTGATCAGGCTCTCGAACTGTTTCTTAAGTTGCTCGGCAATGGCCTTTTCTAACACGGCGGATTTATGCTGCATATCGTAAGGGAATAGTCGTTCGGTCAAAGCAATAGACAGGTGGACAGCTAGATCGAATTGGAAATGACCGTCATGAAAAGCTGTTTTAATATGGGTTTTTGTTTTGTTTGTACTGAAACTTAGCTTGTCAGTATTTAGAGGGCCTCGTTTGGCCTGTCCCGGTATAGCGAGTGTAACGCTGACGGCATGTTTAGCTTGGTTTTGCAAGATTTGCATGAGGATCGTCTCTTGTGCATCCAGAGAATCGGCATATTTTCCCTGATGATCCAATAAGGCAGTCCCACTTAGTTTAATTTCATTTTCCAAGCGGATTTCAGCTATATAAGGCGTTTTACCTTTTTCAAATCGCAGTCGATGCATATCTTGAAAGGTTGTTTTTACCGTTTCGGATCTTCCGCTCTTCGTATCTACCATGCCGCGGAGCAGCAAAGGAAGGAAAGGCTGATCCTGTTGATTCAAAAAAATGACCTCGGACAGTGGTCCGTCGTACATAATCATTCGGCAGGTTAAGGGGTTCTTCGCGTCTCGTGAGAAAACATCAAGGATTCTGAACCAGTCAACATGTTCCAAAAGGCGTTTGCTCACAAGGATCACGAGCATCTTGCGACCTTGAAAAACGGCGGGCCAATAAGCATCTGATTGTTGTCTTGCCTGTTGGAGCGTCTTCGCGCTGACGCCTAGCTCCTGCGTTTTCTTCCTGGCACTCTTACTAAACTCGGGGACGGTCACATAAGTTAGTAAATTATTCTTCTCGTCGAGATCATAGCCTCCCAGAAGGGGGAAGGCAGCATCTTCGAGATCCAGTCGATCGTTGCACCCTGAAATCAGCAAGACGGAGATGGCAATGAAGACATGGAGCCAACGTTTGCTCATACCCTTTTCCTCCCCGAGTACCGGTCGTGTACCGAAATGTAAATGAGCAGGAAGATAGGAAGGATATATTCAATAAGGATTCCGAGCCTAAGAAAGATTTGCTCGATCCTTTCATTTTGATGGAAATTCGGGATGAAGAAGAATGAACCGATGGCCAGTAAAACACAAAAGAAACGGACGTGATTGCGTTCGGCCTGCGTATTTCTCAACCAATTGGTACAATAGGCGCAGATGTACAAGGCGGGAATCCAGCCCAAGGAGAAGACTAACAGATAGAAAGCGATAAAGATTACCTCGATCCTTTCGATAAATTTGAACTCAATAATTTTTAGAACGTTGATGGCGGGTTCATTGTATTCCCGGATTTCGTCAGGACTAAAATACACATAGCAGACTATGGTTACGAACAGATGAGCGAGCAGCGTCAAGGAATTGGAGACAGTTATAGCCATGGAAGCTTGTGATTTATTTTGTAAAAAAGGATAAAAAATAAATGTGGATACGAAGCCCAAAAAGCAATAAAGCGAATAGGGGACACCAGCGCCTATGGGCTGCCAACCTTCACCTGCGATAGGAAGCAAGTGAAGCCAGTGAGATTCTTTCAGTGGAAGTAAATAGACGAGCGGAATCCATAACGATACGAGGGTAACAATCTCCGCATATCTGCCAATAATGCGAATTCCTGAGATGGCTACGATATAGGTTGGGATCAGCAGCAGCAGGATAATCATATAGGCAGATGTTTGGGGGAGAAGCCACTCTTTCGTAATCATAGCGGTTTGTACGAGACAGCTATACCCAAAGTAAAAGAGATATAGGAGTAGGCATACAGCAGCCGTTCGTCCGGCCCACTTGCCTCCATAGTGTGTTAAGAGATCGAGCAGGGTCCCCTCTGGGTATTTGGCCATGATTTTGACGACGATCAGGCTTGCAGCCACCGTGATCATCCATCCAATGAGGAGTGAAATCCACCCGTCAGTGCCAGCCTGTTCGGCTAATATTCGCGGCAGTGCGAGAAAGAAGACACTCACCTGCAAGCCTGAATTCATGAGAATGTATTGTAAACTTGTTATTTTGCTGCTAACAGATACACTCATTTGCCATCCCCTTCTGGATGATTATCTCCTTGTCTAGTGGATTGAATGGGTCTTGCGGATAGAGGCCGCTTGCGCATTTTCCACACGGGCATCCGAATGAAGGTATCCTTCCAATCAGCGAAACGCATCGGGGCGAAAGGAGTCGTATAGGGTGTACCAAGTGATTCCAGCGAAATCAAATGACCAATCATGGTCATCATGCCAATAATGATGCCGACAAATCCAAACATGGCAGCCGCAATCATCATGGCAAAACGGATGAGACGGATCGCTGCAACCATATCGTAGTTGGGCAAGATGAAAGAAGCGATAGCGGTAAACGCAACGACAATCACCATAATGTTATTGATGAGTCCAGCTTGCACAATGGCTTGTCCAATAACAATACCGCCAACAATACCAACGGTTTGACCAACCGGGGCAGGCAAACGCACGCCTGCTTCACGCATCATTTCAAGGGTTATTTCCATAATCACCGCCTCTACAAAGGGAGGAAACGGTACACGCCCTCTGAACTCGCCGATCGTAAGCAGCAGCTTAATCGGGATAATCTCGAAGTGATAGGAGATAACGGCAATATAGAATGCGGGTAAAAAGGTTGCAATGAAAAAAGCGAACACACGCAGAAGGCGTATAAAGGTTGCGATCGACCAACGTGTGCTGTAATCGTCTACACTCTGGAAGAAGGAAGTGAAAGTAACAGGCCCAACGAGCACGCTAGGGGAACGATCCAGCACGGCGACGATTCTTCCTTGCAAAATTTGTGAAGCAGCCGCATCGGGTCGTTCTGTCAAAATAAATTGCGGGAAAGGAGAGTAAGGATTATCCTCGATATATTCGGCTAATTCCCCTGTATTGATCACCGTGTCAACGTTCAGCCTTGCAATCCGGTCTTCGAATTCCTGCAGCACTTCTGGGTTCGCAACATCTGCAAGGTAAAGGAGCGAAACAGCTGAATTTGCTCGGAGTCCCACCGTTAATTCCTTCATTTTCAGCTCTCTATTGGAAATATAACGTCTGATTAAAGCGATATTCTGGGTACCTGTTTCTACGAAGCCCTGATGTGCGCCTTTTAAAGAAGCTTCAATTGCTGGATCTTCGATTGCCCGCTGGGGCCATCCCTGCGTATCTAAGGCAAAGGTCTCAAGCCGTCCATTGACGAAAAGCAGGCTGCGGCCTTGGAGGATCGCATTTTCAACATGCGGCCATGTATTCAATCTGAGAATTTGGCCGATTGATAGGCGGAAACTGCCATCCGTGTCGGTAATATCCGTATCGAATTGCAGCGGCTTCAATACATTGTTGTTGATAGAACTCTTATCCACCAGCCCCATCAGATAGACTAAAGCAGCTGGCTCCCCCGTATGTTTAATTGTAAATTCTCGAACAATGAGATCGGGTGTATGCGTGAATATACTTCGCAAAACGATCAAGTTCTGGGCTAAAGATGCGTCTATGAAGTCGTTATGAGCTTGTTTTTGAGCTTTTGCTTGAGGAAGTGTACGGTACTTTTTCCTGAAAAACCAACTCGAGTATCGCATAGTGGATAACTCCGTTCTGTGCGGTGTTTTTTGTATATGTTGTTCTAAATTGGTAAAATTATTCTGCTCATTCATGATCTAAACGGAACGGAGAGAAGGTTTGATATGTGGTATAATAGCTCTTATACCACTTGTCACTAGGAGATGTGCATGAACATGACTCAGGAGCGCTGGCATCGGCACCAGCTTCGTGTGCGATATGAGGAAACGGATCAAATGGGTGTGGTCTATCATGCCAACTATTTGACATGGTTTGAGATTGGACGAACGGAGTTCATCAGAGGGTTGGGGTATTCGTACCGCCGAATTGAAGATAAGGGGCTTTTGCTGCCTGTTGTTGAAGCGGAGAGCAAGTTCAAGAAGCCAGCCCGTTATGATGATCTGGTGTGCATCTATACACGGGTGGTTGAGATGAGCAGTGTAAGGCTTCATTTTGCTTATGAAGTCCGCAAATTGCCAGAAGCCTTATCTTCGGGATTACCGAATTCATCCGATTTTACAACAGAACCTGAGGGTGAATTACTTGTCATCGGTACAACCAAACATGTTTGGGTGAATCCTTCTTGGAAGCCAATACGTATAGAGAAGGAAGCGCCGGAATTGTGGCAGCTGCTAACCGAGTATACTTAAAAGGGGCTGAACGTATGTTTCGAATCATCATTGCCATATTAATTCTTGTACCCGCTATAGAAATCACACTGTTATTCACTCTGGGGCATTATATCGGCGGCTGGATGACCTTTGCGCTGATCTTGTTAAGCGGCTTCTTGGGTGTCTATTTTGCCAAACGGGAAGGGCGTAAAGTTCTGGCGTATGCCAAGTTTGAATGGTCGCAAGGGCAATTGCCTGCACAGCATTTATTGGATGGCATTTGTATTTTCTTAGGCGGTATTTTATTGATTACCCCAGGGTTTATAACTGATATTTTTGGATTTCTACTCGTTTTTCCATACACAAGACCGATATTCAAAGTTCTGCTCCTTGCTTTGATTCAAAAGCAAATCAGCAGAGGCCGTATCAGCTTAATAAATCGCAGATAATTCAGAAATTCTGAATGGACTGCAAAAAAGGCTCGATGCCCCCTACTCAGGAGGAATCGAGCCTTTATGTATGTATGCCGCGATATCATGAAAGATGCGTGCGCGATAAAAGGCGGAAATCAGAATGAGCGACACAGGTCCGATGATGAGCCCCAACAGTCCGAAAAGTTTGAGTCCGACGAACATCGCAATCAACGTAGCAAGCGGATCTAAGCCGACGGAGGAGGCAAGTACCTTGGGTTCCATGATCTGTCTGGCAATCACGATGGCTCCATATAATACACTAAGCCCAATTCCTAAATAAATATCGCCTTGTGCGAAAAATACATATAGGATCCATGGGACCATGACAGCGCCAGTTCCCAAGTAAGGCATGAGATCGGCTAAACCCGTTAGTAAACCAATCGTAATGGCATAATCTACGCGTAAAACCAGCAATCCGATAATGACAACTAGCGCTGTTAACGAAACCAGAATCAACTGGGCGCGCAAATAGCCGAACAAAGCTTTCTGCAGATCGGTGCGAATCAATTGTGTTGTTTTCACGATCATTTCGGAGAAAATCCCTTTGTAACGTTTAATCAGTTGGTACCAGTCTTTACTGATGAAAAATGTAGCCAACATCACAATAATCGTAATGGTTGCGATGTTCGGCAAGGACGTAAGGAACCTTCTTAAAGCGTCAAAGACATAGCTGATGACAAATTTGCTAATGTCGGCTATCGAACCTGCGGTTGAAGACAGATTGCTGTTGACGGTTTCTTGGTATTTGGGGTTATTTTCAAAAAAATCATTGATTCGTTCAATCCACTCTTGGAAAGTTGTTGAATTAATGAAGACGTTGAATTGTTCGACCCAACGGTTAATTTGCAGTTGCAAAGTATCCGCAAGAGAGCCTAATTCCACCACAATATTGGCAACTAATAACGTGATCGCAGCTATCATAGCGCTTATAAATAACAGCATGGAAAGGGAGACAGCCAGCCACCGTGGAAATTTCAATTGGAACTGGAAAAAATTAACCACAGGATTCAGCATAAGCGCCAGCACCCAGCCAAAAATAAAGGGGTAAATGAGTGGAATTACAAAATAGAAAGCAAAGCCGATCAGCAAGATGATAAGCGCCACCCACATGCCCCTGAAAATCTGATGGACTAAGCGTGGATTCAGGATTCTCATGGTTTTTCTCTCCTTGGTTGAAGTGTTTATATTGTAACATGAAGTTGGATAAATACGGAAACGAACATTCATTTACAAAATCTTAATATAATAGATGTAGGGGTTGTGCATTGTCGGTGCACATGACACATAGTACAATGTAGATATTACTATTGCAAAATAGATTATACACTTTGGAGGCTTTATGAGTATTGCAGGAGAACCTGATCTGAAAGAACTTAAAGAGATGAAAGAGATCAAAGAAGTCAAAGAGATTTCGACCAAGTACTTGAACCGTGATTTAAGCTGGATCGAGTTCAATTGGCGTGTTCTGGAGGAAGCGCAGGATGCGAGTACTCCACTGCTTGAACGTATGAAATTTCTGGCTATCGTATCTAGCAATCTCGATGAATTCATGAGTGTTCGCGTGGCTGGGCTCAAGGATCAAATTAAGGCGGGCTACACCAAGAAAGACTTCACAGGTTATACCCCTGCTGGACTCATCAAGCGTATTATGAAGCGTACGGCCAAAATGGTGACGGAACAGTACAAAACGTATCGGGAAGTTACAAGGCTGTTAACCAAAGAAGGTATTGTGTTTACGGAATATGAAGACTTGAATACGAACCAGAAGAAAGCCATGGATGCGTATTATCATGATATTATTTTTCCCGTTCTAACGCCGATGGCCGTCGATCAAAGTCGTCCATTCCCACTCGTTCATAATCATTCTGTCTATTTGGCTGTCTTGTTGGTGCGAGAAGGCGATGATCTGGATGATGAACCTTATTTTGCCATCGTTCAAGTGCCAAGCAACTTATCCCGATACATCTCTGTACCCACAAGAACGAATAGCAAAAAACAAGAATTTATTTTGTTGGAAGAATTAATGGAGCATCATATCCAGTCCTTATTCAGCGGCTATATTCCGATTTCGGTCCATGGATTCCGAGTGACTCGCAATGCAGATCTAACGCTGAATGAAGAAGGGGCCGAGGATCTGCTGGAGGAAATTGAGAAAGAGCTTAGACGCAGGCGCTGGGGCGCTCCCGTGAGGCTCGAAGTGCAAGAAGGGATTCATCCCTATGCGCTTGCTCAGCTTCAGGATGAATTTGAAATTGAAGAGCAGATATTCGAAATCGACGGGCCGCTCGATATCACCTATTTGATGAAGCTGGCGGGCACGCTGAATGGATTTGAGAATCTGCGATATCCGCGCGTTAATGCCAAATATCCGGTTGAGTTCGAGGATACGGTGGATTTCTTCGACGTGCTCAAAAACAAGGATGTGCTCGTGCATCATCCGTATGAAACCTTCGATGCCGTGACCGATTTCATCGTTCATGCCGCCTATGATCCACACGTGCTCGCGATCAAAATGACGTTGTACCGGGCAAGCGGCAACTCCCCGATTATTCAATCGCTCGCAAGAGCCGCGGAATCCGGTAAGCAGGTTACGGTAGTTGTTGAGCTTAAAGCCCGTTTCGATGAGGAGCGCAATATCGCGTGGGCGCGGATGCTGGAGAAATCAGGCTGTCATGTTGTATATGGCCTTGTTGGTCTCAAAACACACGCCAAGATAACGCTTGTTGTGCGCCAGGAAGAGCACACACTTCGCCGATATGTACATGTGGGAACTGGCAACTACAACGATAGCACAGCACGTTTGTATACAGACGTTGGCTTATTTACCTCAAACAGCGTAATTGGGGAAGATGCCTCAGCACTCTTCAATGAAATTACAGGCTACTCGGCGCCGCATGATTGGCAGTCTTTCGCCGTGGCGCCAACTGATCTCAAAGATAAGCTTTTCGAGCTGATCAAGCGGGAAACCGAGCACGCTAGAGCAGGCAGACCAGCGCGTATTATCGCCAAGATGAACTCCTTATCCAATCAGGAGATGGTGGATGCGTTATATGAAGCCTCGCAAGCAGGCGTGAAGATCGATTTGATTATCCGCGGCGTATGCTGTCTACGGCCTGGTGTAGTGGGTCTAAGTGAGAATATCACGGTACGGAGTATTGTAGACCGATTCTTGGAACATTCACGGATTTATTATTTCGAAAATGGCGGTTTGGTCGATGTTTACTTATCATCAGCCGATTGGATGACTCGTAATTTGACTCGTCGAATTGAGTTGATGTGTCCTGTACTCGATCACGAAATGAAGAAAATGATGATTCAAATTCTGAACGTCAGTCTTAACGATAACGTCAAAGCGCGGGAACTCATGCCTAACGGGATGTACAGCCGCATAAAAAATGAACTGACCCCTTATCGGAGCCAGTTCGAGGCATTGAAGATTACGTCTTGGAAAAAACTCCGGCTTGAGTTTTAAGCTTCAAGCCCCAAGCTTTCTCGAATTCTTTGCTAACCACAGCGAGTTCCTTTAACTCCAAGATTGGATTGTGAATGCACATCAACTTTAGGGTTAGAGCCGTTTCACTTTTCGTGAGCTGAAGTTCTTGGACCGGCTGAGTTTCACTGTAATCCAAAGCGATTGCTAATTTGAGAAGTGTACCTAACTTAATGATTAACGCCTCGTCGGTTTCCGTCAGAAGGTCCTTGTGCGCAAGGGCTTGCTGATGGATCCGGCTTTTTGTTTTGTACGTCGCAATGAAGGAGCAAATCACAATCTCACGGTGGCTGAGACCGTCGATATGAGCGTTAGCCATCATATACTGTGTATGTTTAAGATATTGATAGTAATGAATACTGGCACCGATCCGGTGGAGAAGTGCTGCCGCATGTAGATAGCGTTGGGACCGTTCGCCTAACTCAGCTTTGTCTGCAAGCTTCTGATACAACTGCATAGCCATGCGATCAACGTGCCTGACATGCTTCTCAGCCGCATTGGGATGGAGCGCAAGCAAATTGTCGATGCTGGCCTCCAGTACATGATGCTTGATTGGATGCTGTGGATCAAACGTTTCGTGAAAAAGGCCATCGCGAAGGCCGGAACCGCTGATAATGCAGGCAGATGCCTGGGTGGCTTCAAAAATGGTAGCCATAATCATCAGACCAGGCACCATAATATCAACTCGTTCCTTGGAGAGTCCGTCTATCTTCTTTCTTTTATCTAAAGGCAATGAGGATAATAACGCAAGGAAGGCTGGGAGTTCGCCTGACTTCAATACGTAGTTATGAGCGAGTTGAAGTGAATATTTGTTGCGCTTTTGACTCATTTTGCCCAGCGTTCGAATGGTTCCACCCAAACCAATCATTGGCAGATTCGGCGAACCTTTGAGCCAAGGATGCTCCGAGATTGCCTCCTCCACCATCCGGCGAATATCGGCCATTTCTTGTACGATTAAGTTGTCATTTTTCATAAATTGACGCGTCGTATTTACAGCCCCGAATGGGAAGGACACGCTGTGTTTGAGCTTGCGATCACGGAATAGAGTGACCTCCGTACTTCCACCGCCAATGTCAATGATGAAACCATCCTGAATATCGATGGAATTGATGACTCCCAGATAGCCAAATCTTGCTTCCTCTGTTCCGCTCAGCACCTCAATATGAAGGCCTGTCTGTTCTTCGAGTATCCGGACGATTTCGGCTGAATTCGCTGCATTGCGGATAGCTGCCGTCGCCACGGCACGAATGGTTTGCACTTCATGCACCCTACACAACAGCGCGTAGTGAGAAAGAATAGGAACGATGGAAATAATATCTTTGCTATGTAAAATGCCATCGTATCCGATGCGCTCACTTAGTCTTGCTGAATCTTTGTGCTCGCTCACAACACGGTAGGCCCCTTGGGCATTAATTTCGTAAATGACGAGCCGAATCGAGTTCGATCCGATATCAATGATGCCGATACTTGTGCCGCTGCTCATGTATTTGCTCCTTTGTCAGAGAAAAATCACTGGTTCTTTGCCTACATTGTATCAATCTGTGTGCTTCTCGACAAACTTTTAGTTGTGTGGTTGTATTCAAGCTTGGAAAATTTCGACCACGCCTAACGGCTCTAATTTGATGGCGTACTGCTCATTTAAAATGATGTACAAGCCATATTTCTCCAAATAGCGATCAATGGCAGCTTGCAGGAATTCTTCCGTTACACCAAGGAATTCGGCCATTTCATAACGTCCCTTAACTTGGGCATTATGCGCGTCAACAAGACGCTCCAATGGAATCATCTTATGGTGTGCCCATTGTCTGGCAAGAAGCTCCTGCTTTCTGTTGCGGACGTCCGACTGATCGGTGATATCTCCAGCACTGGTATGGTGATGTCCTAATTCTTCAGCGAGGATACAGCTCTTCTCTACACGGGTGGATAAGCGCTTGTTGATCCAAATGGTATTGTCTGCATAAAGTCCGTGAGTAGTTGGCAATAAATTTCGCTCCGATACATCAATGGATAAAGCAGCTGCTTCTTTGAGCAGCTTATCGTAAAGCATAAGCTAATCTCCTTGAAGTTGGCGTTTGGAGCGTACAAAGGCCTTAAACCTTTCAAGCTCCTCCAACTCTTCTTCTGTCCAATTATCCCCTTCATGATGGGCAGCAATCGTTTCTGGCTCCTGTATATCAGCCATAACGACTAGCTCTTCAACGGTAATATCCAATGCCCGGCAAACTTTGATGACATTATCAATGGAAGCTCTTCCAACACCGCGGCTGAGCATAGATTGGAGTGTTGTTGGGGGAATGCCAATTTCCTCAGCAAATGCCCTTCTGCTGCCTCGTCTATCAATCAATTCAGACAAAATTTCAGCCTTTCTATCCACCAGACACACCTCTCAAAATGAGTTCAGATAAACGCTTCTTCGTATGTATTCCTATCGTAACTCATTGGAAATACATTGTAAAGACAGGTTTTATACGTAAATGCGTTTAAAATTTGATTTAAATGTTGACTATGAACGCAATAGCGTTTAAAATTGCGGTGATAATGAACGCAAATGCATTTACTGAGATGGAGGAATTAAGGGTAATCGTTTGCGAAAATACCGAACGTACGTTTTATTAATTGAGAGGAGGAAAGAAATGGATCAGCAAATAAACAGCTTTAACGCGTATGCTACATTGAACAATTATTTCGCTTTGACGCAATGTAATCAACCTACGGAGGAGCAAGCGAAAGCTGCCGTTCTCATGTTGTGCAGGTTATATGGAGGAGAGAGCGAGGCGGACTTTTTCAAACAAGCAGATATAGAACTCATCCAAAGCTTTTTGGATACGAAGACCAAGATTATGGAACGGTTGAATGGCAAGGACAGAGGGAGACCTTGGTTGGACAGTATAAGTGAGCTTCGATCCACTTATCGAGAGACATATCAACTATTGCTTGAAGCGAAGGGGAAAGTGGATCGGACGAAGAATCAGGTTTCCAAAAAAATAATTAATGACATGATATCCGATGTAAACTTTGCCATTGAGTGGATGGATACAGCGAGAAGGCCTGGGAATAAAAGAGGGATCGAACGCAGGTCGGCTTATCAGCGAAGTATTCTTGTCGATCCACTGCGTATGCAAGCCATTAGCGACCGGGTCAATGAGATAAGTTCTCCCCAGCTCTCTGAAGCACAAAGAGATCAGGTTGAGGCTGCGATGGAATTGCTTTCGGAGAGGGAGCGGGCTTGCTACACGATGGCCTATGGAGAAGGATTTTCAAGAAGTTATATTGCTGAAATGCTGGGTGTAACGAAGGATAGTGTGAAAGTATATCTTGCTAGGGCACAAAAAAAGTTTTCAATAGAAGTGCAAAATGGCCTGTTTTTCTAGAAATGAGCTCATCCTTGTCCCCCGAATGCCACTTATATATGAGAACGTTAGTTCGTGTTTCTTGTTGCCCTGCCAAATGGCTTTAAACTGGGTTATCTAATTTACTGAATTGATTAGGTTAAGAGATGAGGTTGATGATCATGCAAAAAGTACGATAGCAGGCAGGAAGTTTTAATTAAGGAAAGTAGTTAATCAGGATGACGAATTTGAGGTGGTAAAGTGATCGAAATGCTAAATGGAATCAGGGAAAAGTTACTTGAACTGGAACCAGAGATTCCGATCTACAACGAACAGGTAGGGGAGGGAAATCAGGTACCTGCTTTTCTGGTGATGCAGATCAAAAGCGAACAATTGAACGGTTTGAACGGCAGATATATCCGCTCAACACAATATGATGTCCAGTATTTTCCCGATCTAAACAGTTCCTCAAAAATAGAAGACTGTCGAAGTATGGGGGAGCGACTTTATGAAGCTTTGGCGTATATCAACGTTAATGGCCAGATTCGTGCCAAAGCTTTGAGTTACGAAATCATAAATCGCGTGCTTCATTTTTATGTTAACTTTACGGTTACACTTTTTAAGGAAAAGTCAGTGGAACCCAAAATGCAGAAGCTAGAAGAGGAGGTTCGTACATGAACAAAACAAAGCTGCAGAGAGATGTGAGTAGTCCTTTGTATGTGAAAGAACAATTTGTAGGCTCTCAGCGATTCACGGGTACTCAGAAAGATGTTCTGAGCGCTTTGCTTGAAGAGAGAAGAGGCTATACAGAAGAACAAGTGTTGGAAATCATGAATGGATATTTAGAAGGGATGGTGCAGTAAATGGCGGGTGGAACATATACGGTACAAAATAAGGTTCGTCCAGGGGCCTATTTCAATTTTACTACGAATGCTTCGTTAGGCACGCTTGGAGACAGGGGGATTACTACCATGGCGCTTAAACTGAGTTGGGGGCCGGTTAAACAAGTTTTAGCGATTCATGCGTTTGATAATATCAAAACATTGCTTGGTTATGATCTCACCGATCCGAAACTTATGCTCATTCGTGAAGCTCTCAAGCGTGCAGGTACACTTCTTCTTTACCGACTAAATGCTGGTACCAAGGCTTCTGCTACAGCAGGCGGTTTAACGGCTACAGCAAAGTATGGCGGTGTGAGAGGAAACGAATTGAAGGTAATTGTCCAGACGAATGTCGATGATGCTGCTAAATTTGATGTCAGAACGCTGCTAGGATCCGATGAGGTAGATAAACAGGTTGTTGCCGATATTGCCGGACTCATTCCTAATGAATGGATCGTATGGAGCGGAACAGGATCGTTGACAGCAACGGCTGGTGCATCACTCACAAGCGGTGCTGATGGAACGGTGTTGAATGCCGATCATTCGGACTACCTGAGCGCAATCGAGGTCTTCGATTTTCAGACTGTGGCGCTTCCAAGCAATGATCCGACACTGAAGTCAGTCTACGCTGCTTTCACGAAACGGTTGCGAGAAGGCGAGGGTAGGAAAATTCAAGCGGTGCTGGAGAATTATCCATCAGCTAACTATGAAGGTGTCATTAGTGTCAAAAATGGCGTTGTACTTGCTGATGCGACAGTTATAGATTCCGTGTCAGCTACCGCATGGGTAGCAGGAGCGACGGCTGCGGCACGGGTAAATGAGACATTGACATATCAGGCATATGATGATGCCGTCGACGCTAATCCCCGCTATACGAATAGTCAAATTGAGGCGGCACTCAAAGCCGGAGAATTCGTATTTACACAAAATCAAGGTAGAGCTCTTGTTGAGCAAGACATTAATTCCTTAACGAGTTTTACGGTTGCAAAAGGAAAGCCATTCTCCAAAAATCGCGTGATTCGAGTGCTGGATGCGATCAACAATGATTTAAAACGAACATTTGAGTCTTTCTATATTGGGAAGGTAGACAATAACCCGGACGGTCGAAACCTGCTCAAAAATGAATATGTCAAATATTTGGAGTCTTTGCAAGCGATTGGTGCTTTGAAAAATTTCAACTCTCAAACGGATATTACCGTCGTGCAAGGTGAAGCGTCAGACAGCGTGTATTCGCAGGTTGCTGTTCAACCTGTAGATGCCGTAGAGAAAATTTATACGAAAGTGAAGGTGAGCTAAGATGGGTTTTCTCCATGCAAAGGATACGATCTCAGGACAATCTGCTAAGGCTTATGCCACGATTAATGGACAAGTAGAAGAAATGTTCTACGCCAAAAAATTCGAAGCCAAAATAAAAAAGAATAAAAAAGAAATTAAAACATTGGGTAAACTTGGAACCCAAAACAAGGCCAATGGTTTTACCGGTACAGGCACCATGACCATTTATTATGTTACCTCTGCTTTTCGTCAGTTGATGTTGAATTACACGAAAAATGGCATTGATAATTATTTTGATATACAAGTTGTGAATGACGATCCGAGTTCATCGGTTGGCATTCAAGACACCGTTATTAGGAACGTCAACCTAGACGAGATCACGATCGCCTCGTTTGACGTTGAGTCAGAGTCATTGGAAGAAGAAGTGAGCTTTACCTTCGATGACTGGGATATGTTCACAAAATTTAAGCAGCCTACACTAAACTAAAAACCGGAGGAGGAATAATTAATGAGTGATATTAGCGTTTTTTTGGCTGGAAATGTTTCGACGGAGACGACGGAGGAAGTGGTTGTTTCTGACCGTTTTAAAAATAAGGACGGGAAGCCTGTTTCTTGGGTTCTTCGTTCGATTACAGAAGAAGAAAATGACACCATTCGCAAAGCGGCAACGAAACGCAGCAAAGGCAAGGGTGGCCAACAAGTGACAGAAATCGATCAGACCGAATATTTGTCCAGATTGGCAGTAGCTAGTGTTGCCTTCCCAAACTTGAAAGATGTCGAACTGCAGAAATCGTACGGCGTGCTTGGAGCTGAAACATTAATTCGGAAAATGCTGCTAGCTGGAGAGTATGCCAATCTCATCCTCAAAGTTCAAGAAATTAATGGATTCGATAAGGATATTAATGAGCTGGTAGAAGAAGCAAAAAACTAATCGAGGGGGGATACGATGAGTATGGGGAAAGGTGTGACCCCGACTCCACTGCTATTCTCCTCTATTATGCTCTTTTCAAGCTTCGAAAACTTCCTCATGAAATTATGGGGCTTCCATTAAACGAGCGAGCATTCGTGTTCGCCGCTATACAGTTGTATTCGAAAAAAGAGTCGGATGCGGCTAAAAAAAGATAAATGATAAAGGAGGCTGACTCAGAAGGTTACAAACCTAGAGAGCAGCCTCTATTTTTCGAAATGCAACTACTCTTAGAAGAAAGGAGTGAATATATGGCGACCGTTGGATCTGCGCTCAAACTATTTGATCAAATCAATAATACGATTAAGAAAGTTATTTCCTCGAAAGAAATTAAATTAACCGATGAGTATATAACTATACAAGCCAAGTTGAAATTCGTGAATGATGGTAATCAAGCGCCACAGGCGCTTCAAAATGCCATATTTGCAGCGGCAAACCGTTCTGGAAGCGATTATGGCACGATGGCAGGCATTGTTGCTAAATTAGGGCAGACGGCAGGCGGGGCGTTTAGCGGTAATAAAGAAACCATTTCATTTACTGAGCTCATCCAAAAATCATTGAAAATTGGTGGTAGTTCCAAGCAGGACCAACAAGCAGGAATGTCACAAATTACAAAAATTATGGCATCTGGAAAAATGCAAGGTCAAGATTTTGGAGCCTTAATGGAGAGCGCACCCGTTTTGGCTGAATCTATTGCTAATTTTGTCGGCAAATCAAAAGAACAATTGAAGACAATGGGTACCGAAGGCACTATTACTTCCACTGTTCTTAAAGGTGCTATTTTTAAGGCTGCCGATGATATTAATAGTAGGTTTGATAAGCTGCCTAAAACCTTTGAGGATGCGATGACCATTTTCAAAAATAATGCTTTACAAGCGTTTGGTCCTGTCATGGAGAAAGTAAATAATTTGCTTAATTCATCAGCTGGGGGCGAATTGTTTTCTGGCATTTCCATAGCACTGAATTTTGCTGCGGTTGCCGCAGGAGGATTTGTGAATGTAATGAGTGGGCTGATTGGATTAATTCAAGCGTATTGGCCATTTGTTGTAGGAATGCTAACTGCAGCTGCAGTCGTAATCGCAGGCTTGATTATTCCAAAACTGTGGGCAATGATACCTCCACTCTGGGGTCAAGTTACTGCTGCGTATGCTCTTGCTGGTGCTTGGTTTGCTCTTAATTTGCCTCTTTTAGCAGTTGCCGCATTAATTGGCACCATTGTTTTTGTGTTATTAATGAGTGGGGTTACTGCAGAGCAAGTTGTTGGGACCATTGCGGGATGTTTTATGATGCTCGTCGGGTCAGTTAGCAATTCATTCGCTATTTTATACAATATTATAGTCGGCTATGTAGAGTTTTTCAGAAATCTGTTTATTGATCCAATCTATGCCGTACAAAATATGTATTACAATTTGGCAATGAATTTTGGAAATTACATGTTAAATATGATCATAAGCACGGAGAACTTTGCCGGGAGTTTTATGAAGTCTATTGTGCGAGGGATTAACGGGGCGATTGAAGGGTTTAACTGGCTCGCGAGTGCAGTCTCTGGCATATTTGGAAAAGATTTTAAAGGATTTGAGTTGTTGGATGAATCTAATATGCACGCTGTTAGCGATACAGTGAAAAATGTCATGGATATGATGGAAAAACCAGTTAGTGATAAAGCGGTCGTCTCCATGCAAAGAATGGGGTTCAAAGACCTGAAAAATGAATTCGACTACGGCTATAAATCAGGCGCGGGAATTATGAATAAAATTTCTAGCATAGGAAACGGGCTTAAAGACAGTGGACTTAAAGATAAGGGATTTAACGACAGCTTGCCACTTAGCAACAATACGTTAGGCAAAGTGAACGAGGTTGGAGCGATTAACGACACGGTTGATATCTCCAATGAAGACTTGATGCTTATGCGGGATGTAGCGGAACGCGATAGTATCAAAAATTTCGTTTCACTGACGCCAACTGTAGCAGTTGGAGACGTTCATATCCACGATACGACCGATGCAGATGAAATGATTCGCCGGATTACTGAGGCGGTAGAGGTCGAAGTCACTAACCATGCTCAGGGGGTGTATGCAGGATGAGTTATGGCATTTATTTAAGTTTTAACAACCAAATGGAAGGCTTCCAAATTCCCGTTAATCCGGAGACGATCGACATTTCGGGAAGTGGAAACAGTAAAACGTATGACCTTATCGGCCGCGGTGGCGGGACAGAAGAAACAAGAGCCGGTGAAGTGAATGTCATTAAAAATCCGAAACTCCGCGAGGTTTCGTTCAGCAGTTTCTTTCCAGCAGCCATTTATCCATTTATCCAAGCGGATATCGTGTTTGAGCCGATGCATTATGTTCGACTAATTGAGAAATGGATGGCAACTAGGCATCCGATTCGATTCATTTATACGGGTAGGTATTTAGATCCAATATTGGTGGACAGCCAGGGAGGGAAAGAACTTAATTTCCCAGCTTCCATCGAGAAATTTGATTGGAAAGAAGCAGCCGGTTCACCAGGTGAAATTGAATATAGCCTTACCCTGAAAGAATATGTATTCTATTCAGCCCGCAAGATAGAAATATTAACCGCTGTGGACGGCAGCCAGGCAACAGTATCGGCAGCGCCGAAAAGACCCGATGAGCGAATTCGAGCGCAATTTTATCGATTGAAGAAAAATGAAACGATTGTCGATGTCTCCATGAAGTTTTTTGCTGACGCAGCTGGGAAACCAGATAGCACGCGGTATCGTGATATTCAAAGGGTAAATGAGTTATCGGATAATCAAATGAAGCAGCTAAAAGAAGGCGATATGCTGAAAATTCCTCCATATTGAGGTGATGACATGCTAACAGTTGAAATAGACAACAAAGACGGGAACATGTGGGAGCTGCCCATTAGTGCTGTGCAGTTCAGCTCGACCAGATACGGCAAGCCATCCAGTTGCTCGATCACGATGTTACGTGGCGGATGGTATGAAGATAATGCATTTAAATATAACAATGGGGATGTTGTGCGAGTAAGGCTGAACGGGAATCCCGTGTTTTATGGGTATATTTTCTCCATAGAGTCCGGTCGGGATGAAGAAGTCAAGCTAACGGCGTATGATCAACTCCGCTATTTGATGTATAACGAGACTTACGTGTTTAAGGACGCCAAGGCTAGTGAAGTTATTAAACAAATTGCAGGAGATCTTAAACTTCAAATTGGAGAGATCGAAGATTCGGGTTACGTTATTCCATCGATTGTTGAGGATGGCACCAAATTGATGGACATTATTTGTAAAGCCTTAGATAAAACGTTGATCTCTACGAAGAAAATTTTTGTCCTGTATGATGACTTCGGCTCATTGCGGTTGCGTGATGCGGATAAATGGGTGATGGACTTTGCTCTCGGTGATGTAAGCCTTGTCTATGACTACAGTTTTAATCGATCTATTGATACGGATACGTACAACAGAATTAAGATCGTTCGTGACAATAAGGAAACGAATAAACGAGAAGTGTATATCGATCAAGATAGCAACAATATAGCGAAATGGGGCAGGCTGCAGCAATTTCGCAAAGTGGAAGATAAGATGAATGAAGCTCAGATTATGGAGTTGTTAAAACTGATGCTTGGCGCCAAAAACCGGGAGACCAAAACCTTTTCATTGAATGCCATCGGCGATATCCGGATTAGGGCAGGCTGCCGCATATTTATCAACATCGAGGAAGCTGGAATCAGCCAGTTTTTTCAAGTAGAAGATTGTACGCACAATTTTGAAGGATCTGAACATACGATGAAACTGGATTTGAAGGTGGTCTCATGAACAATGTTACGAAATTGGTACGTGCTTTAAAAAGCGCCAGTGTTGGGGCTGTGGAAGCCGGCACGCCCGTTCATATTACGTTTGGCGAAGTCATCAGCATCCATCCTCTCGAGATTACTGTGGATCAACGGTTTTCATTAGATCAGGATTTTTTAATTGTTCCGGAGCAGTTAACGCCTTATCAAATCATGATCGAAGGTCAGCCAATTGTCATTAGACGAGGTTTGGAAGTTGGTGACAGTTTGCTTCTTTTACGTATGCAGGGCGGTCAAAAATATGTCCTTTTGGACAAGGTGGTGGAGGCATGATTCCGCAAGGAGGGTTTGGTAATTCGCTTTTTCAGCAAATACAGCTACCAAGCAAGAGTTATCTGATTGATTCTGTCAATCAACGGATTGTTGGCTATGTTGACGGACTAGAGGCTGTTCAACAAGCTGTTTATAAAATTTTGCAGACGCAGCGATTTGAGCATTCGATCTATAGTTCCAATTATGGCAGCGAATTATCTTCTATTATTGGGCAAAATGCGGACTTTGTTCAGTCTGAGCTAAGTCGACGTGTTCAACAAGCGCTACTGCAAGATGAGCGCATTCAGGCTGTAGAGAATTTTAACGTCACCGTCACAGGCGACTCGGCATTGGTTGAATTTAAAGTTGTAACCCAATATGGAAGCTTTGAAAGCGTGAAGGAGGTGTAACACCATGTTTGAATCACAAAGTTATTCAGTTATTTTGGAGCGCATGTTGGAACGCGTTCCTGCCGACATGGATAAACGAGAAGGAAGCGTCATTTATGATGCCATTGCTCCTGCAGCGCGCGAGTTGGCAACGATGTATGTCTCGGTGGATGCGAACCTTCGAGCCGTTTTCCCGCATACAGCAACCGATGAGCATTTGGATGCGATTACGGAGCCTTTTGGCGAA
Source organism: Paenibacillus marchantiophytorum (assembly GCF_014640555.1). Lineage (GTDB taxonomy): Bacteria > Bacillota > Bacilli > Paenibacillales > NBRC-103111 > Paenibacillus_E > Paenibacillus_E marchantiophytorum. Next base: position 205,724 of record NZ_BMHE01000002.1, read on the forward strand.
TCTCGCAAACAGGCCACGTTTGCCGTGCGCAAAGGACTTTTTTATGGAGCCCTCAATACGCCGGTTGATGTTCCATTAGGAAGCCGTTTCTCCATTTCCGGTGTGAAGTACACCGTCATTCTGAAGCTAGCCGCCGGACAATTCGAATTGCGTTGTGAGATAGCGGGCAAAGTCGGCAATCAGAAATTTGGCACCTTGCTGCCTTTGGATTATTTGGACGGTCTGGTCAGTGCCAGTTTAACGGATGTGCTGATTCCCGGCGATGACAAAGAAAGTGATGACGAATACCGCGCCAGATTTATGCAGAAAGTACGGCTCCCTTCAACTAGCGGTAATAAAGCTGATTATAAGAAGTGGGCGCTAGAGGTTGATGGTGTCGGAGCTGTTCAAGTCATCCCTTTTTGGAACGGAGGCGGCACGGTCAAAGTGGTTATCATCGACACCGACATGAAACCAGCAAGCACTCAGCTTGTGCAGAACGTGCAGGCGTATATTTCCCCCGCAGCAGGTTATGGTGAAGGCAAGGCTCCTGTTGGGGCAAGCGTTACGTTAGCAGCGGCTGCTTCTGTGCAGATTCAGGTAGCTGCCAAAGTTGTTCGCAATGGAACGCGGACGCTAGCTCAAATCAAGACGGACTTTGAAAAAGCAAGCGACGATTATTTGGCTAGTTTAGCTTTCGGACAAGACCCTTCCGTGAAATATGCGAAGGTCGGAGCGCTTATGCTAAGTATTCCGGGCGTTCAGGATTATACAACATTCCAGTTGAATGGAACAACGGGTAATATCGCCGTGACGGAAGGATCGGTTGCCGTGAGGGGGGCGGTGATGTTAAGTGAGTAATTTTGACATTGTGAGCCAATCTGGAGAACGGATGCTGAATGCGCTGCCCAGTCTGTATGAAGATGTATATGAAATGCGAGTTCTTATGGAAACCGATGGCCAAGAGATGGATCTCATGACAAGCAAAATCAAGGAAGTTCTGGACCAGTCGACAATTGATCTAGCCACATGGGGACTCGATTATTGGGAGTGTTTTCTCGGTATTAAGACAGAGTCAGGGAAACCACTCGATCAGCGCAGGTCGGTGATAAAGTCGAAGATCCGCGGCACAGGTACGGTGACTTTGAGCCTGTTGAAGCGCGTCGCTGAAGCTTATGACAATGGTCAGGTAGATGTCACCGAAGAATCCTCGAACTACAAAGTGATTATTAAATTCGTCAGTACGCATGGTGTGCCAGCGAATTTGGCTGATATTGAGAAGGCTTTGCTTGATATTATGCCAGCTCATTTGGTCATTGAATTTGTGTTTAGTTATCTGTCTTGGGGGGCGTTCGACACACATCGATTTACCTGGGGATCGCTTTCCGCGATGAATTATACATGGGACCAACTTGAACGGTTGGCCTAAGGAGGGATTATTTATGTCTACAACAACACCAAAACTAGGTTTGCCGCGTCCGGTCGCTTCGGACAATGTGACTTTGGCGAATCAGCAGGCTTTGATTGATGCTATTGATAGTGGCGCTGCTCCAGTTGCTAGTCCAGCGCTAAGCGGAGTTCCTACATCACCTACAGCAATTGCTGGAACTAGTACGGCGCAAATTGCAACAACTGCCTTCGTTGCCACAGCAGTGGCGTCTATTGATACAAGCAGACTTGCACCTAAATCAAGTCCAGCATTTACAGGGGACCCTACAGCGCCGACACCCGCTGTTGACGACAATGATACTAGCATTGCAACTACTGCATTTGTTATTGGCCAAGCCAGTAATGTTCCCCCGCTTATGGACGGAACAGCAACAATTGGAGCATCGAAAAAATATTCAAGAGAAGATCACAAACACCCAACTGATACAACTAGACTAGCAGCAGCTTCTTACACAGCTTCCGATGTGTTGTCTAAATTGACAACAGTTGATGGTCTAGGGAGTGGCTTAGATGCAGACATAGTAAGAGGTGTGAATATATTCCAACAAAATCAGACCACTCATACCAATGCTATAGGTTTGACAGAAGCTGTGAGGTGGAAAAACTTTGGAAATGGCCACGTTATTTTTGATGCATCCGCTGGAACGTCCCCAAACAACACTTCGATTAATAACACAAATTCGAGTGTTCCATGGCAAGCCACATACCCTTCCCTTATGGGGTGGAATGGTTCGCAAACTTACGGAATACGGGTAGATAGTGCAAGAAGCGCTGATTATGTTAACGGTGTTCAGTTACGTGATAATGCCGGTGTTTTAGAATATTTTTCAGGAGGGTCGTGGTTATCCATGGGTGGAGCAATAATTGGGGCAAGTGACATAACAGTACAACATAGTTTTGCGACAGAATATATAAATATTCCAAGTAATTACAATAATGGACTACTCGTTGCGAAATTCATACCAAAAGGGATTGGTGATGCTGTAATATCAGCTGATATGAAAGCATTTGCTCCAACCTATACAAACGTCATTTATCTTAGTGTATTTCAAGAGAATTCTTATGATAATAACGGCAATCCAATGCCCCAGTTCCGATTTACGACAACTCCTGGGCCGAATTGGCGACTCCCTATAGGTACAATGTTAGGGGGGACTAACACAGGACCAACAACTCCATTACTAGCAACTGGGTCGAGTGGTTCTAATTATATAAACGTCTCAGGAGTTCTAAGAATTCATAGTCGAGATCCAATATACCTTGTCTCTTATTGGAGTGGTGAAGGTGGAGGAGGACTTACTTTAGGATTAAAAAATATACAAGTTAAATATGATATAATTGGTTAGGGGGCTAATTCAATGTACGCTATTTATTATGATAAACGAGGGGAATCACAAGGTATTATTTGCGGATATAAACAGCACGACGATAGAGATGAGTATGAAATAGCTTTCTTCTTGTCGATGAGATACCTGAAGAAATATGGCAGAAAGACTGTAACAGTTTAATTGAGTTTAGCACTGGAGTTATAACATTTGAACCCATTTTACAGATAATACGATTTCCCACACCAGAAGAACTGAAAATTACTCAATTAGAGATTGGGAATTCTAATCTCAAATCCTGTATAGATGACCTTGAAATGCGCATTGCTGGTATCATTTCAGGCGGATCTGTATAATCATGGAAATGGTAAATGAAAAAATATCTTTGCAATGTAGATGCTGGTCCTTTTGATACCAACGCAGGTGATGTTAGAGCAATCGTAATCCAAAAGCCCCGTTCTTTGAACTTGAACGGGGCTTTTTTTTATGCCCCAAAAGAATTTTATGCCATTAAAAATCCTCAAATCAGATTAAGGGGAGATTGGAAGAAAGTCAACATAATTGTTTTTTAAGTGTATTTAATCATTGTTAGATCACTAGAAAATCAGGCACATTAGCAAGAATGAATAACGATCGCTTAGTTATGCACTTTAAGAGAATTTGCAAAAAACACATTAACTGCTTTACTAAAATAGTAAGAAAGACCTCTAGGTTAATGCAATAAATTTGTTAGTCAGCAGAACCAGGTGCTATATCTTGATTTAGTCGATTGAAGTATAGATACCTTAGTAGTTGCCAAGTATTGATACTTATTAAAGGTCATCGATAGTAAATTTATTAATTTATTTTATTGAACTTTATTCTTTTTATGTCACAGGTACATATTTTATCCTGAATTTAACCGCAAAATCCCTGGATTATCATGTTTTTTTATGATTAACTGTGAGCATACTGAATATGGAAAAAGCGCGGTGCAACAGTGCTTTGAATATTAGAATCATAAGGAAATGCGGGTAGATAGCATATCTTTATGATAGTGATAATGAAGTTTTATGTGATCTTTTGTTCACTTACTAAGCAAAATACTTTATTATTAAGTTAGGAAAAAAGCAATTTTTTGCTAATAGAGTAGCTAAGGAGAGATTCCCATGTCTGCAACCAAAGGTTTAGAAGGAATTGTAGCCACGACCTCGTCGATTAGTTCCATTGTGGATGGAGTACTAACGTACCGAGGGATTGATATTGATGATCTCGCAGAAAATGCGAATTTTGAAGAAGTTATTTACTTGCTTTGGTTCGGCAAGCTGCCAACGCAAACTGAGCTTGAGAAACTGCAAAGCGACTTGAACGCTTACAGCAAGGTGCCTGACGCGGTTATCGCTCAATTAAAAGCATTCCCGAAAGATGTTAATTCGATGGCAGCTCTTCGCACGGCTGTATCTGCTCTTGCTCTGTATGATGACGAAGCTAATGACTTGAACCAAGAATCCAATGTGCGTAAAGCGATCAAGCTGCAAGCGCAAATTCCTGGTATCATCGCAGCATTCGCTCGTATCCGTGAAGGCAAAGAACCTGTAGCGTCCCCTGGATATTCTTCCGTAGCTGCGAACTTCCTGTATCAACTGACAGGCAAAGAGCCGGATAAAGTGGCAATCGAAGCTTTGGACAAAGCATTGGTTCTGCATGCTGACCACGAGCTGAACGCTTCTACATTCGCTGCGCGTGTTACTGTTGCTACATTGACTGATATCTATTCCGGTATTACGTCTGCTATCGGCACGCTCAAAGGACCTCTTCACGGTGGAGCGAACGAAGCGGTTATGGCGATGCTTGAAGAAATCGGGACTGTAGAGAACGTTGTTCCTTACATCAACGATAAATTAGAGCGTAAAGATAAAATCATGGGCTTTGGCCACCGTGTATACAAAAACGGCGATCCGCGTGCGAAGCACTTGCAAAAAATGTCCTATGAGCTTGGTAAATTGACGGGCAACCTGAAATGGTACGAAATGTCCATTAAAGCAGACGAGTTGGTATCAGGCCTTAAAGGTTTGAAACCAAATGTTGACTTCTACTCAGCATCTGTCTATACAACATTGGAAATCCCTCGCGATCTGTTCACGCCAATCTTCGCGATCAGCCGTACATCCGGTTGGGCTGCCCACATCTTGGAGCAGTACGAAAACAACCGCTTGATCCGTCCACGCGCAGAGTACACAGGTCCGGTTAACCAAAAATATATCCCAATTGGCCAACGCTAATTAGATCTTCACGCAAGCTCAAGGTGCGGGCAGTTCGGTACCCAACCCAGGTTGATTCTGGGGAGTGCCGCGACTCCCGTCGCTTTTTGTGTGTCTATGACTCTTCATATTTCTCTACGACGACGAGTTGCATTTGTGAAAAGGGTACTCGTTGTAGTAATGTAACTAGTGGACTGCTAAAAGAACGAGGGCGTTTTGCACCAAAGTTTACTCATTCGTATTATTTTAAACAAATCCAAGGAGGAACTATTTCATGCCACAATTCGAATCTTACTCACTTCCAACTGAAGGTCAAAAAATCACGATCGAGAACGGTGTACTTCAAGTACCTAACAACCCAATCATCCCTTTCATCGAAGGTGACGGTACGGGTCCTGACATCTGGGCGGCTTCCGTTCGCGTTCTAGATGCTGCTGTTGAAAAAGCATACAAAGGCGAGAAGAAAATCGCTTGGTACGAAGTTTTTGCTGGTGAGAAAGCTTTCAATAAATACAACAACTGGTTGCCTAACGATACGTTAACAGCTATGCGTGAATATATCGTGTCCATCAAAGGACCTCTTACTACGCCAATCGGTGGCGGTATTCGTTCCCTGAACGTTGCGCTTCGTCAAGAATTGGATCTTTATGTATGTTCCCGTCCAGTTCGTTATTTCGACGGTGTTCCATCCCCAGTTAAACGTCCTGAGTTGGTTGACATGGTTATTTTCCGTGAAAATACAGAAGATATCTACGCGGGCATCGAGTGGGAAGCTGGTTCCGACGCAGTTAAAAAAGTTATCAAATTCCTTCAAGACGAAATGGGCGTTAACAAAATTCGCTTCCCAGAAACTTCAGGGATCGGTGTTAAACCAGTATCTTCCGAAGGTACAGAGCGTTTGGTACGCGCAGCAATCGAATATGCAATTAAACATGGCCGTAAAACATTAACATTGGTTCACAAAGGCAACATCATGAAGTTCACAGAAGGCGCGTTCAAAAACTGGGGTTATGAGCTAGCTGAGCGTGAATTTGGTGACAAAACATTTACATGGGCACAATACGATCGTATCAAAGAAGCAGAAGGCGCTGAAGCAGCGAACAAAGCTCAAAAAGACGCTGAAGCAGCTGGCAAAATCATCGTAAAAGATGCAATTGCTGACATCGCTTTGCAACAAGTATTGACTCGTCCTACTGACTTCGACGTTATCGCTACATTGAACCTGAACGGTGACTACCTGTCTGATGCACTAGCTGCACAAGTTGGCGGTATCGGTATTGCTCCAGGAGCTAACATCAACTACCTCACAGGTCACGCGATCTTCGAAGCTACACATGGTACAGCTCCTAAATATGCTGGTCTTGACGTAGTTAACCCAGGTTCCGTTATCCTTTCCGGCGTAATGTTGCTTGAGCACCTTGGCTGGTTGGAAGCGGCTGAACTGATCTACAAAGGTTTGGAAACGTCCATCAACAACAAAACCGTTACTTATGACTTTGCTCGTTTGATGGAAGGCGCGAAAGAAATCAAATGTTCCGAATTCGCGAACGAAATCATCAAAAACATGGCTTAATTCTTTTCCACGAAGCGTATAACCAACCAAACTATTAGGAGGCACATCGCAAATGGCAATCCGTCGTAGTAAAATTACTGTCGTTGGTGCTGGGTTCACGGGTGCAACAACTGCTCTTATGCTAGCTCAAAAAGAACTCGGTGACGTTGTTCTTCTTGATATTCCACAATTGGAAAACCCTACAAAAGGGAAAGCACTTGATATGCTGGAAGCAGGTCCGGTTCAAGGCTTTGATGCTCAAATCACAGGTACTTCCAACTATGCGGATGCTGCTGAATCCGACATCGTAATCATCACAGCGGGTATTGCTCGTAAACCGGGCATGAGCCGCGATGATTTGGTTAACACGAATGCAGGTATCGTGAAATCCGTTTGTGAGAACGTAAAAGCAGTTGCTCCTAACTCTATCGTTATCATCTTGAGCAACCCGGTTGATGCTATGACTTATGTGGCATTCCAAGCTCTGGGCTTCCCTAAAAACCGTGTAATTGGCCAATCCGGCGTACTGGATACAGCTCGTTACTTGACATTCATCTCGCAAGAGTTGAATGTATCCGTTGAGGATGTTAAAGGGGTAGTTATCGGTGGTCACGGCGATGACATGGTTCCTTTGGTTCGTTACACATACGCTGGCGGTGTTCCAATTGAGAAATTGATTCCAGCTGATCGCATCGAAGCTATTGTTCAACGTACACGTACTGGCGGCGGCGAAATCGTTAACTTGCTTGGTAACGGTAGTGCTTACTACGCACCAGCTGCGTCTCTTGTACAAATGACAGAAGCGATCCTCAAAGATAAAAAACGTATCATCCCTACAATCGCATTGCTTGAAGGCGAGTACGGGTATGATAACTTGTTCATGGGCGTTCTTACGGTTCTTGGCGCTAACGGTATCGAGAGAATTCTTGACATCGAGTTGACGGCCGAAGAGAAAGCCGCTTTGGACAAAACAGCAGAGTCCGTTCGCAACGTAATTAAAGTTGTAGCGGGCTAATGAAGAAATCAAAGAAGAGTTGATCTCCTATTTACTAGGGGGTTGGCTCTTTTTTTGATTGAATGCATCGACATTTGTTTCTTTTGTAAAATCACGCAAAGGGGGTGTTGCAAAGTCCACGACCTGTGCTACGATACAGCTAAGCCTAATATTGGCTAAATATTCCATGTGATGGAGGGATTTGATGTTGAGAAGTTTGTTCGGAACAAAGAGTTGGAAAAGTCTCGCTTTAACAGTAACCTTGTCGGTGTCCTTGTTAGGGGCTATTCCTCAGGCTTTCGCCGAAGGACCAGGTGATCCAGCGCCATCCATCACGCCGACTACGGCGAATGGCAAGAAAGTGCTTTTTGACAACACACACGGTCAAACGGCAGGAGCGGCGGATTGGGTCATTGACGGAGGGTTCTCAGATTTCGCCAATGCATTAGGAAATGCGGGTTACTATGTCAAAGAGCTGCGCAAAAGTACGCCAATCACGCTCTCTGATTTATCGGCTTATGATGTGTTTGTGATTGGCGAAGCGAACATCCCTTACAAAACATCGGAGCAAAGTGCCATGCTGCAATATGTACAAGGCGGTGGCAGTATCTTTTTCATTGGAGATCATTATAATGCGGATCGGAACAAGAATCGTTGGGACGCTTCGGAAGTATTCAATGGCTATCGCCGCGGCGGATGGACGAATCCTGCGGCTGGTATGAGCTCAGCAGAAGCGAACTCAGCGGCGATGTCAGGAGTGGCAAGCTCAGACTGGCTATCTACGAATTTCGGGGTTAAATTCCGCTACAATGCCTTAGGTGATATTACGGCAAATAATATCATCGCACCTTCGCAAGCTTTTAATATAACAAGCGGCGTGTCGACAGTCGCCATGCATGCTGGCTCTACGTTGGCGATTACGGACCCTAGTATGGCCAAAGGGATTGTTTATTTACCGGCAACGACAACTAGTTGGTCAAGTGCTGTGGATCAAGGTGTTTATAACGGTGGAGGCGTGGCGGAAGGACCTTATGTCGCTGTCTCCAAAGTAAGCGCAGGGAAAGCCGGCTTCATCGGCGACTCTTCGCCTGTGGAAGATGCAACACCGAAATATTTGAAAGAAGAAACAGGCAGTACCAAAACGACGTATGCCGGTTTCCAAGAGCAAAATGATGCCGCACTGCTAGTCAATATGGTGAACTGGCTCGCAACCAAAGAAAGCTATACAAGTTTAACGCAAGTATCCGGATTAACTTTAAGCACTGCAACGACCCTATATACGTGGGAGCTGCCTGCCAATTCGACGGAGCCGCAAGCAGAGCCGTGGGCAACGCCAGCAGCAGGATACAAATGGTATGATAGTTCCACGTTCAAAGCGGGTTCATACGGTTATTCTTCCTCTACCAATACAACGGATCCATTTGCTTTTGTTCATCAAGCTCAATTGCCGAATCAAGCTGCGTTTCAGGTGAAGATAATTGTTAATGGATTAGCCGCTAATGGAACGACAACAGGCTATAATCTAGGCATTTACAACGGCTCCGGGACGCAAGTCGCGAAAATTCAAAACAGTGATGGCTCCTGGCCAGCATCCTACGGATATAGCACAAGCTTCTCGCTAACGGCTGACAGCAGTGGTCATGCTGAGAAGATTGTCAGTATCCAAATCAATTCAACAGCTTCAGGAGCAGCCAACATGCGTCTGAGACAGAACACGACGGCTAAGTTCACAGAGGCCGTTACGATTGCCAATGTGCCAGCACAACCGCTCCCTTAGTTTATTGAAGTAAGGAGAGGCTGACTCCGATGGTTAATAAACCAGGAGAGCAGCCTTTTTATATTCAGCATAGATGTCCGTATGGGACAGTTGGTAAGCACATAGCGCTAAACGTCAAGGATTAAAGCAAAGGGGCTTCCAATTCAAACGTTTTAGTCACATTTTTATGGAGATATCGTGAAAAACACGCATTTATGACATCGCTTTCTTGTCCTGGGGATGCCTATTCGGTATACTGGAAGAAACCAATCTATTAAAATTGCGGAGGTTGTTGAATGTATCAAGTTATGATTTTCTTACATGTTATTAGTGCATTATTGCTAGGCGCTTATGTGGTATTCCCTTTCATCGTGGGACGTGCCGCTACGCTATCTGGCGCAGCACAAGAAGGCTTCATGGGATTACTGTCCACCTTAAACCGAGTTGGTCAATTTTCATTGATTGTCACTTTCCTTACAGGCGGTGCCATGGTGAGCAAAATTGATCCTATGCCTTCTGGCCTTTGGATGGGGATATCGATCGTTTTATTGCTGATTGTGGGGGCTATTACAGGGATGATTGGTGGCAGAATCAAGAAACTGGTCGCGAATAACAAAGCTGGTAAAAGTACAGCGACGGATGCTGCGAAAATTAAAACGTTCAGCTGGATTGCATCTGCAGCCGTTATCATCGCCGTGTTGTTTATGACAAATCCGCAATTGCTGGCTTAAGCTTGAAATAAAGAAAGAGCATGCCCCTCTCATGGAGGGCATGCTCTTTTTATTCCTGGGACGGATTTAAGGTGATTTCGTCCAGTGTTTTCTCGAAGGAGGCGCTCATATGCTCAAGGAAGTAGTCGACTTCCGGCATGTTCATGTTGCGCAAGCTTTCCAGGACTTGCTGTTTGGCGACGACGAATTCGCGATTGCCGGTAGAAAGTTCGGTTAAGCATTTGATATAGGCTTCGATCAAGTCAGCAGCTTTCACCCAGCGATACAGCTCAGGATCGGGATCCTGAATTAAACTGCGATACGTACCGCTGATTTCCGGTGGGATCGTCTGGATTAAACGTTCGACCGCGACATCTTCAATCTCACGGAAGTTTCGCAGAATTTGCTCATTATTATGTTTTACAGGTTGTGGAATATCTCCAGTCAGAACCTCGGAAGCGTCGTGGAACAAAGCGATGGAAACCACGCGATCTGTAGGCACATTGCGGCCGTAAACTTCATTAGCAATCGTACAGAGCATATGAGCGATTGTGGAAACGTAGAAAGAATGCTCAGCTACATTTTCTCTGCGCATGTTCCACATTAGACTCCAGCGATCAATATATTTGAGACGGTATAAATAAGCAAAAAAATGATGATCCATTCGGTTTGTTGCACTCCTTTTGTATCTATGATTTGACGTTCGGCGCCACCCGCGCCGCCACCTTGCCGGTGGCTGGGGTGTAGACGAGCGGTTGTCCGATCAGCGCGGCGAGATCGTCCAGCGCGATCGTGATCTGCCCGTACTCGCGCAGCACGGGCTCACGCAACTGCACGCGCGCGTCGCCGCGCGTTGCCTTGGTCGCATTCACCTGCAGGGTGAATGCCTCTTGCCCCAGGCGGAAGCGGAGCGTTCCGCTTTCGGCACTTGCGCTGCCGCCGAGCTGCGCGGCAGCGGCAGCCGCATCCACGCGCTGCTCGGCGCTGCCGGGCTGCGCGGTAACCCTGCGCTGGATCGAGCGGTGCAGCAGCTCCGGCGTGATGCCGGGGCTGCCCGCGTTGATCCGCGGGATGAGCAGATGATCGGCGCTGCGCGTCGCCATCTCCGGCGAGATCGTGAAGGCGTAGCGGATGCCCGCCTGCTGGATCAGTGCCGTCGCCGCAGGCGTCGTGATGCCGTACGGGTACGCCATCGCGTCGAGCGGCGCGTCCGTCAAGCCCGCAAGCTTGCCGACGCAAGCTTGCGTATCGGTCAGAACACGCTGCTGATAAGCGCTATCGCTTTCAGCATCCAACCGACCTACCAGCGCTGCCTCTCCGCTCGGCAGCTTATGGTGGAGATTATTGGTGTGACACCCAATATCGATAAAGTTCGTCGCGTGTGTCATCTCGCTGACTTGATCTTTGGACATGGAAGGAATATAGGATCCCATCGGATTGGCAAGATCATTCGTAATCACGAAATTGACCGCAGGAATTCGCAGGCTTTTCAGAATCGGATAGGCGGCCGTATAAAAGCTCTGGTATCCGTCATCAAACGTAACCAGAACCGCATTGGAAGGAACCGTCGCGCCATCCATGTACATCTTGAATTCATTTAGTGAAATAAAATGATAGCCTTTGCTCAACAGGGTTTGCAACTGCCTTTCAAAAAGCGCAGTCGTGATCGTGCTGGAGCTGGTATCTTGATCATGGATGTGATGATACATGAGGACAGCAACCTGATCTTGATAATAGATATCTTGAGATCGCTTCGCCTGCAGCGGCGTAAGCAAGAGCGAGAGGCCAATAAGGCTAAGCAGAATCGTAATTGCGATTCTTTTGGACATGTCAGGGTATCTCCTTGTATGGTATAATAGTTTGTAATAATTATTAATTGCAAGTTGAGAGGAGTCATTTTCAGTCATGCAGCATTTCTATCAAAGCGTCTACGATTTAATTGTCGAAACGTCAACAAACCTTCCGGGTGATGTGCGCCGTGCCGTGCAAGCGGCTCAAGAGAATGAGGACAAAGGAACTCGCTCTGCATTATCCCTTTCCCGAATTGCCGATAACATTCATATGGCGGAATGCAATGTATCTCCGATTTGTCAGGATACAGGCATGCCAACGTTTATTATACACTGTCCGGTTGGAGCAAACCAAATTATTATGAAGAAGCAAATTCTCGAAGCTGTCGCGAATGCGACCAAAGCAAGCAAGCTTCGCACGAACTCCGTTGATTCCTTGACAGGAGCTAATAGTGGAGACAATCTAGGACCTGGCACCCCGGTTGTTCATTTCGAACAATGGGAACGCGAAGACGTGGAAGTTAAGCTGATCCTCAAGGGCGGCGGCTGTGAGAATAAAAATATTCAATACAGCCTGCCAGCTGAGCTTGAGGGCTTAGGCAAGGCTGGGCGCGATCTCGACGGCATCCGCAAATGCGTGATGCATGCTGTTTATCAAGCACAAGGTCAAGGCTGCAGCGCTGGATTCATTGGCGTAGGCATCGGGGGAGACCGAACTAGCGGATACGAATTAGCCAAGCATCAATTGTTCCGTCATGTCGACGATGTGAACCCGCATCCGGAGCTTCGCAAAGTAGAAGAGTATGTCATGGAGCATGCGAACACGCTTGGTATTGGCACAATGGGTTTCGGTGGTCAAGTGACTTTGCTAGGTTGCAAAGTAGGCGTTATGAATCGTTTGCCAGCGAGCTTCTTCGTTTCTGTAGCTTACAACTGTTGGGCTTTCCGCCGTCAAGGCGTGATTTTGAACGCAGAGACAGGCGAAATTAATGGCTGGTCATACCCAAGAGGCGTGGAAGTTTCTTTCCAGGAAGCGTTCGAAGCAAGTGCAGAGGAAGCTAGAAATGTACCGCAAGATGAGCGTCGTGAAATTGTCTTGACAACACCGATTTCCGAAGAGCAGATTCGTAGTCTCAAAGTCGGGGATGTTGTCGTGATCAATGGAACGATGCATACAGGGCGTGATGCGCTGCACAGTTATTTGATGACCCATGATGCTCCAGTTGATTTGAACGGGGCGGCGATTTACCACTGTGGGCCTGTTATGAGCAAAGATGAATCCGGTGAATGGCACGTCAAAGCAGCAGGTCCGACCACAAGCATTCGGGAGGAGCCTTATCAAGGCGAAATTATTAAGAAGTTCGGTATTCGCGCCGTTATCGGCAAAGGCGGTATGGGTCCGAAAACGTTGGCTGCTCTCAAAGAACACGGCGGTGTTTACTTAAATGCAATCGGTGGTGCTGCCCAGTACTACGCGCAATGCTTTAAGAAGGTAGAAGGCGTTGACTATATGGAATTCGGTATTCCTGAAGCTATGTGGCATTTGGAAACAGAAGGTTTCGCAGCCATTGTAACGATGGATTCCCACGGAAATAGCTTGCATGCAGAAGTAGAGAAGAACTCTCTTGAGAAGCTGTCTGCTTTGAAAGAGCCTGTTTTCAAATAGAATGGAACGTCACCTTTACTTTATCTTTACAAAAAAAAACTGGATTAGGCACGAAGAAAAGGGTTACTATGAAGAGTAGCCCTTTTCTTTTTATTTCCTACTCCGGAGGTTAGCAGACAAATGACCAAGTTCCGTGCCAAACTTACCTTTATTCTGATTATGTTAATCGGCTGTTCGATGCTTATTGCCGGCATCTTCATGGCCAAAGTGCTGGAGGATTCACACGTCAAGTCTCTCCAAGACAATATGGAACGTGAGCTGCAGGTTATTCGAGTCACATCGGACTGGAACCGGATGGGTTCCGAAAGCGATTTGGTCGCTTCCTACTCGGCACAAATTAAACGCATTAAAGAAGCTACCTACGAGCGTTTGACGTATGTTCGGGCGGACGGTAAAGTTTTGGGCGACTCGGATCAACAACCCGAGCAAATGGATAATCACTTAAATCGACCAGAAATTGCCGATGCGGCGAACCATGGAGTCGGTTATACAACACGCTATAGCGACACCCTCAAAGAGAAAATGCTGTATGCAGCGATAGCGGTCAAGAATGACCGCAAGGAGACCATCGGTTATTTGCGTATTTCTATGAGCCTCAGTCAAGTGGAGAAGTCGGTTCGCAGTTTGTGGTATTTCCTTGGGATTGGACTACTCGTATTGTTTCTCATAGCGGGTCTGGTCAGCTACCGGATTGCCAGAGGCATGACGCGTCCAATTGAAAGGATGACCAAGGTTGCGCAGCAAATTACGAATATGAACTATGAGTCCAGGGTGCCGGCATATAGTAATGATGAGGTAGGACAACTCGGGCAAGCCATCAATCGCATGTCAGAGAGCCTGCAGCAGCAGATGGCGCGGATACAAGAGAATGAGCGCAGATTGCAAGGCGTCATGGAGAATATGATGAGCGGCATTATGATGATTGACCGGGATGAGCGAATCACGCTTCTAAATCCTTCGGCGGAATATATATTGGGTTTTTCGTCCCAAGAATTGCTGGGCAAACGGTACAACGAAGCCAAACAGCAGATTGATTTCACGAAGCTTATTCAGGAATGTATTGAAACCCAGGATCCTATCCGTGATGAAATGATTTTTTATTACCCTGCTGAACGAATATTGGACATTCATTTAAGTCCGATTGCTCATGAAGATGAGGAATGGTCAGGTGTTCTTATTGTGATTCATGATATTACGGCTGTTCGCAGACTAGAGCGAATGCGCAGCGAGTTCGTGGCGAATGTTTCACATGAATTGAAGACACCGATTGCGGCAGTCAAAGGGTTTGCAGAGACGCTTCTTGCAGGCGCCCTCAATGATAAAGAAACAGCGGTTTCCTTTCTACAAATTATTTTCGACGAAAGCGAACGGTTAAATCGTCTGATTGGCGATATTCTGGAATTGTCCAAGATTGAATCCAAGCGGATTCCCATGAATTTTTCGCCGATTTACTTGCCTGAATTTCTCGACAGATCCTGCAGCGTTTTACGAAAAGAAGCCGAGAAGAAGCATATTGAGCTGACCTTGCAGGTCGACGATGATATGTATATTGAGGCTGATGAAGATCGGCTGCGGCAAATTGTCATTAATCTGCTTTCTAACGGGATTTCCTATACCCAGGATGGAGGCAAGGTCAAAGTACGCGTAGAACCGCTGGATATGAATGCTGATGGCGACTATGAACGGCTGCGTTTGATCGTTTCGGATACTGGAATGGGAATTCCCAAGAAAGATCTGCCGCGTATTTTTGAACGGTTCTATCGGGTGGATAAAGCGCGTTCGAGAAGTTCAGGCGGCACAGGGCTGGGCCTATCGATTGTCAAACATTTAGTGGAGCTGCACAAAGGGACAATACGGGTCGACAGCGAGGTCGGTATCGGGACGAAGTTCACGATTGAATTGCCTGTAATTCACTAATTTACGTAGGGATGATGAAACATTTACATTCTCTTTACAAAATTGTGGTACAGTAAGGGAGTGCAATGTTAATAAACTGTAAATGCGGGGGATCCCATGGCACAAAACATACTAGTCATTGAAGACGAGCCGACTTTGGCCCGATTGCTTTCGTACAACCTTTCCCAGGAAGGGTATCATACGAAGGTAGTCGATCATGGTGGCGACGGGCTTCAAGAAGCGATGCAGCAGTCCTATGATTTAATCATTTTGGATATTATGCTGCCAGGACTGAACGGATTCGAAGTATTAGCGAAACTAAGGCAAAAGGGAAACAGCACACCCGTTATCATTCTAACGGCACGCAACGCAGAAGATGAAGTGGTACAAGGCCTTAAACATGGCGCTGATGACTATATAACGAAGCCCTTCGGAGTGGCGGAATTGCTGGCTCGAGTTTCTGCGGTGCTGCGAAGAACCCAGTCTGAGGAAGCAGCTGCGGATAAATTGAAATCCAATGAGAAAGTGATTCAAGCCGGTGAATTGTTCATCTATCCGGAGAAGTACGAAGTGGTGCTGAAGGGGGAGTCCATTCCTCTGAGACCCAAGGAATTTGAAGTTTTGCTCTATCTCGTGCAGCGTCCAGGGGTAGTCGTAACGAGAGACGATTTGATGAATATCGTATGGGGTTTCGATTACATTGGCGGTCAGAGAACCGTAGACGTGCATGTGAGTTCGCTTCGCAAGAAGCTGGAAATGAATCAACAGTCGGTCCAGATCGATTCTATCCGTGGAGTGGGTTACAAACTGGTCGCAAGTATGGTGAAAAAATAATGAGCCTAGGGTGCTGATCAAACAGCGACCCAGGCTCATTTTTGTGCCGTGATGACGTAGACATCTTGGCCAACTTGCTGTGTAGTGGCATCCATCGCATGCTGCTGCAGCCATGCCATCAGCTCTGAATGAACCATGTAGAGCTCAACCTGTTCATGCATCATCGGCAGTTGAGCCGCTTGGGAGGAGATCAGATTACGGAGGAAAATCTCTTCGCTCTCAGGAGCTTCAAGCATATAGTCGGTAAGGCAGATGATGCCTCCAGGTTTTAATACACGCAGCATCTCTCGCCATGCGAGCTCCCTTTGGGGCTCGGTGAGATGATGGAGAGCAAACGAACTGACGACGACGTCAAATTCAGCATCCATGTACGGAATAGCGAGCACATTCCCGAGTTTAAGCTGGATGTCTGCAAATTTAGCCGCGCAAAGCTTGAGCATTTGCTGCGATTGGTCGATTGCTGCCATAGTTAAGCCTGCTTGCTGCAGCTTGCCTGCTAAGTTGCCTGTACCCGTTCCAATATCAAGACCTTTGCGGCCAGCATAAGGAGCTATCAGCTCGACAATTTTGCTTTGAGCTGCATCATAGGCTGTTGTCATAAGCGGATTCATAACAGCAATTGCTGAATTTACATCTTTCATTTCTGAGGCAGGGACGGAGAGCAGCAGCTCATCGAATTGTGAAGCTTTATGGTCGAAATCCCAATGATCCCTCCAGCTGGACCGCAGCTCTCTGAGTTCTTTATTATGTTTGGCTAGTTCATATAACAGCTCGGTAGGCAGCTGATCACTGCTATCGGCGGCTTCGATCATCTGATCCATTGTTGCAATGATTTGCTTCATTTCTGACCATTGCTGGAACAGCATGGAGCGCTGTAAGTGCAGCGCGTTAAGGACTTCTTCTTGTCGGTTCAAATCAGTTTTCGCCAAGGTTAGACGTATATCTTCCAGTGCCATTCCCACCTCTCGCAGGGAGATGATCGTCTGCAGACGCCAGGCATCGTGATCCGTGTAAATCCGGTAGCCATTCTCCTTCTGTTTGGTCGGGGCGAGCAGCCCTTTCTGTTCATAGAATCGAATAGCCCTGGGTGTGATCCCTAGCTTACGGGAAATCTCGTTAATCAACATGTGTTGTCCTCCATCATGGCACAATCGGATACATTTTTCACCAGATCAGAAATATTATTTTTACTGATTTTTGGTATACTCTTATATAGTACTAGTTATAAGATGATGTGAAAAGGAACGAAGTATTACATTAGGAGGATCATCATGTCCAAAACGTATCGGATTGCCATTATTGGCTGTGGGGGTATTGCCAATGGCAAGCACATGCCGAGTTTAAGCAAGCTTAACAATGTAGAAATGGTCGCTTTCTGCGATATCATTTCCGAGAAAGCGCAAGAAGCCGCTGAGAAGTACGGAAAAGGCGAAGCACGTGTATACGAAGATTATCGTGAAGTATTGAAAGATAGCTCGATTGATATCGTTCATGTCTGTACGCCTAATGATTCCCATGCAGAAATTACGATTGCTGCACTGGAAGCGGGTAAGCATGTTATGTCCGAAAAACCGATGGCCAAAACAGCGGCTGATGCACGCAGAATGGTAGAAGCGGCTAAACGTACAGGCAAAAAGTTGACGGTAGGCTATAATAACCGTTTCCGTACGGATAGCCAGCACTTGTATCAAGTTTGCGCTGATGGCGAACTTGGTGAGATTTACTTCGCTAAAGCCCATGCGATTCGTCGCCGCGCTGTTCCAACTTGGGGAGTATTCCTTGATGAAGAGAAGCAAGGCGGTGGCCCATTAATCGATATCGGTACGCATGCGTTGGATCTTACCTTGTGGATGATGAATAACTACGAGCCTAAAGTCGTTCTGGGTACGTCTTATCATAAATTATCGCAACGTGAAAACGCAGCGAATGCATGGGGCCCTTGGGATCCCTCCAAGTTCACAGTGGAAGACTCTGCTTTCGGTATGATCACAATGAAGAATGGCGCAACGATTATTCTTGAATCCAGTTGGGCATTGAACACGCTAGAAGTGGATGAGGCCAAATGTACGCTTAGCGGAACAGAGGGCGGCGCTGACATGAAGAATGGCTTGCACATCAATGGCGAGAAACACAGCCGCTTGTTCACGACAGAAGTTGAACTGCAAGCTGGAGGCGTTGCTTTCTATGATGGCAAAGCTGAGCAGCCATCGGATTTGGAAATGCGACTATGGATCGACGCGATTGAGAATGATACAGATCCGGTAGTTACACCGGAGCAAGCTTGTGTCGTTTCAGAGATTTTGGAAGCGATCTATGAATCAGCTAAAACAGGTAAAGCGGTCTATTTCGACTAATTTAGACGGGCTTAGACTATTTCCTAGGAAATAAATAATCCCCTTTCTTTGATGAGATTTCTCTCATAGGAAAGGGGTTTTTCTGTTTTTCTATGTGTTTAACTATGTCATAATGATCTTCCTTGCCATTCCTGTTGACGGAACTTGCCAGGTGGCAGCTTTTTTTCTTCCATAAAAGTCCGAGAAAAATAATGAACAGAAGAAAACCCGGTCCTTTCGGCAATTTCTTTAATGGAAAGCTCACTTGTCAGCAGCAAGTGGGCTGCTTGCCGTACCCGTTCGCTGCGAATGAAATCGGTATAGGTTTCATGGATGCCTGCTGAAAACAAGCGGGAGAGATGACGCTCAGACACGTTGAGATAATTGGCGACATGACCTAGATGCAGAGGCTGCGATAAATTGTCGCGGATGTATAATTTAGCTCGTTGTAAAAGCATACTCGTATTTTTGCGAGCAGTGAAAGGTGTGCGATATTCCCTGCCAAATAAGCCTAGGAAAGAGATCAACAGCGCATAGGCAGTGGAACTAACAGCAGAAGAAGGCAGGCTGTTCCTATCATTCCGCAGGAGAAGAGACTTCCATAACAGGGCTGTAGGATGATCATTGCCCTCGTGGATGCAGACCTCGGCATGATCCGTTAGATGGCGGTAAGCCTCTCCCATGGCCTCTTTACTTTGTGATTCATCCAATTCAAATGCTACAAAAACAATGGAGAGTCCTAGCTGTGTACGAATTTGATGTTGGATGCCTGGCCTTGAACAAAAGAGAGTACCCGCTTGCAAGGCAAAATGTTGGTCCGCATCCGTGTACTCACCTTCCCCGCCGAGAATGTAGCAAACTTCAAAGAAGGAGTGTTTATGAGGTTGATTTTCGAGCAAACACTCATCCACACCCCAATATTGAATGTTGAAACAAGCGTCAGAGCCAGTTAGGAGCGCAGCCGTTTCATTCAACATGGAAGCCGTTTCTTTCCAACGATACATAGCTATCTTCCTTCTTTGATAATGTCCTTATTTTACAAAAACTCGTCCTTTGGTGAGAAAGACGGCAGACTGCCAATTCCCTATAATTATAAATGTGAAAGCGCGTTATAAGCAATCAGGATGAGGGAGGAAAGGGTTATGATCACACCGAAAGATGTACAATTTTATAAAGATAATGGCTACTTGCTAGTGAAAGGTGTATTTAATCAACAAGAGGTGGAAGAGATGAGAAAAGCCGTAGAAGGAATCATTTTACGTGCTGTGCAGTCAAAAGCCGATTATAATTCAGCATGGCAAGGGGACTTCCTGCCTCCTCAAGAGCTGAAGAAGCTTGTCTTAAAAGGTTTTCATGATGTTCATTATCATGATGCGTCCTTCATGCGAGCCGTCATTCATCCGAACATGACCGCTGTGCTGACGCAGATTATCGGACCTAATGTCCAATTGCACCATTCCAAGATGTTGGTAAAACCACCGGAAAACGGCGCTGCGTTCCCGATGCATCAAGATTATCCTTACTTTCCGCATGAGAAGCATACGATGCTCGCGGCAAGTGTGCATCTGGATCATGCAGATGAGGAGAACGGATGTTTACGCGTCATTTCGGGTTCGCATCAGGTAGGGTCCCTGCCGCACGTCGGTTCTTATTTTTTGAATCATAAGGAATATCCGATTACAGAAGGGACGCCGTGTGTTGCTGAAGCAGGGGACGTGTTATTTTTTAATTATTTGACGATTCATGGTTCTGAGGTCAATCGAAGTACAAGAACAAGAAGGAACGTTCTATTCCAATATCGGGAAGCAAGTGATTTTCCGACAGAAAATACGCATTTTGATTGGGGAATGGGATTAATGGTCAGCGGAGAGAATCCAAATTTCACGAAAGTGAAGCCTGATTTTAAAATTATTTAAAGTAGATAAGGACTTCTAATATTTTCCTTAGTGCAGTACGATAGATAGTGATTATGTTATTGCTAAGGGGGATATTAGGTGTATTGGACTCGTAAAGAGCTAAAAACGCGGGCAAAGGATGTACTTCGAACAACGTACTGGAAAGCATTTCTGGTCAGCTTAGTTCTAGCTGTACTTAGTGGTGGCGTTTCCAGCTGCTCGTTTAATTCAAGTGGCGGTAAATCTTTAAGTGTGCCGGGCATTACTGAGTCATGGAGCGATGTCGCGGAGAGCTCCGTACTGGCAATGGTGATTATTGGCTTTATCGTTTTGGCACTTATTATTGGATTATTGAGTATAGCTTTTCAGATTTTTGTAGTGGCTCCATTCGAAGTGGGGGTAAAGCAGTATTTTAAACAGGCCGCGCAGAGCGATGTCAATATGAATTACCTTATTTATTCGTTTAGCAAAGGGAACTATCTGGCTGTCGTCAAAGCGATGCTGTGGAAAAACTTCCTTACCTTTCTGTGGTACTTGCTGCTCATCATTCCGGGAATTGTAAAGACGTATGCGTACGAAATGGTTCCCTATCTGCTTGGCGATAATCCTCAGATTGGTACGAAAAGAGCCGTACAGTTAAGCAATCAGATGATGAAAGGTCACAAATGGAAGATGTTCGTTCTGGATGTTTCGTTCATTGGCTGGTACTTACTCGGCATGCTGGCTTTGGGCATCGGTGTATTGTTCGTAATGCCATACTACAATGCGACCAAAGCAGAACTATACTTGGTCCTTCGCCAGCAAGCCTTGCATGATGGGTTGGCTACGGACAAGGAATTGAATGTAGTTGTATAAAAGGGAAAGAGCAGTCTCCTATGTAGATTTATCTACTTGGAAGGCTGCTCTTTTTTTGTTTACTAAGCCTCATCTGCTAAGGCTGAAGGATGGCTAGCAATTCACGCAAGGAAGCAATTTCATGAGTCGGATTTTGGTGAGCAGGCGCTATCCGTTGATGATGATTGATCCAAACGCTGCGCACGCCTGTCTGCAAAGCGCCAATAATATCTGTGTTCAAATTATCACCGACCATCAGCGCTTCTGCTGAAGTGACATTCAGCAGCTTCAGGGCATGTTCGAAAATAGCAGGCGCAGGTTTTCCTTGACCAAACGTGCCTGAAATGAGGATATGATCGAAATAATCCGCTAGCCCAGGAATACTATCTACTTTCTCCTGCTGTAAGTCAGGCGCTCCATTGGTAAGCAGCAGGAGTTTGTAGTTTGGATGCAAAGCATCCAGCACCTCGAAAGTAGCCTCGTACACCAGTGGACGCTCTCTGCGCTCTTGAGCGAAGCGCCCCGCAAGCTCTTGTCCTAATGCTGGATCATCGATACCTTGTTGGAGCAAGCCTTGTGTCCAGACATTTCTCTGGTAGAGAGGAGCAAGCTCTTCCAGTTCCCTGAAAGTTGGATGCTGGCTGGCATCAAAGCGTCCCCACAGTGCTTCCAAATGTGTGACTTCAATCATTTTGGCAAATTCATAACAGGTCATTTGAGCGAACAATTGCTCGGAAATTTCGTGAACGGCATTTTCAAGAGTAAGGGCATCCACGCCCACCCTTTCGTTGGCTAACAGGCAGGTAGCTTGAAAGGCTTCTTGAATGCTTTGCTCATCCCAGAGTAACGTATTGTCTAGATCGAAAATAATGGCTTTGATGGGTTCCATACAGGTTGTTCCTCTCATGTGTAGTATTCCTAATTTGCTTGAAAAACAAAAGGAAGTCAACAAGTTTTAATAGAAAAGCAGTAAAAATTATGTAAATTAACACCTGTAAAACAATTAAAACAAATTAAAAGAATATAAACGCACAAAATTTACATGGTTTTAATCCTGCGATTACATTTCTTTTATAAGATAAATTTAGTGGTAAGCAAGTTAAGCGTGCATAGGCAAATCAGTCAAACAGGAGGATTCATGATGATTCAAGCAGTTATTTTTGATTGGGCAGGAACAATGGTAGATTATGGTTGCTTTGCGCCTTTAAATGTTTTCATGGAAGTTTTTCGGAGGAAAGAGATCGCGATTACAATCGAAGAAGCAAGGGCGCCAATGGGGCTGCTCAAGCGGGATCATATTCGTGAAATCTTACGTATGGAACGCGTAGCTGGGTTGTGGCTAGCGCGTTATGGCCAGCTTCCACAGGAAATGGATATAGATGAACTTTATGCGGATTTCGAACCGATGATGTTAGCCGTTGTACATGAATATGCGGAGCCAATTTCCGGCTCTCTCGCACTTGTAGACCGATTGCGCCAAGCAGGTATCCGAATAGGCTCAACGACAGGCTATACGGCCGAGATGATGGCAATTGTCACCGTCGAAGCTAAGAAGAGAGGGTATGCGCCAGATCATGTTGTTACACCGAATGATGTGCCGGCAGGCAGGCCTTATCCATGGATGATGTATGAGAATGCAGCAGCGTTGAATGTGTATCCTACGTATAACATGATCAAAGTTGGGGACACCGTCAGTGATATTCAGGAGGGTGTTAACGCCAGGGCGTGGACGGTAGGTGTTATCCAAGGGGGCAGTGAACTGGGCATGAGCGAGGAAGAAGTTGCCGCTTGTGATCCTCAACAGCTGCTTATGCGTATGGCTGCAGTGGCTGAGACATTCCGAGCGCATGGGGCTCACTATGTGATAGATACCATTGGAGAACTGGATACTCTACTTCCGCTTATTAACGAGAGACTACTTAAAGGAGACCGTCCATGATGATTAATTTGAATCAACTCCCCGATAATCCGTACTTGCTGTTAACCCCAGGTCCCCTTTCGACTAGTAAAAAAGTAAAGGCAGCCATGCTGCGCGACTGGTGTACATGGGATCAAGATTATAATCAACTAGTACAGTCTATCCGCAGTCGTCTTGTGACCATGGCTTCCAGTAAGCCAGATGATTATACAACAGTGCTTATGCAAGGCAGCGGCTCATTTTGTGTAGAGTCCGTCATTGGTTCTGTTATTCCCCGCGACGGTAAATTGCTTGTTCTGAGCAATGGTGCGTATGGGAAGCGAATGGCAGAAATGGCAGGGATTCTGGGGATTTACTCCATCGTTCTAGATTCGGGTGAAACGAATCCTGTGAGTACGAAGCAGCTCGAGGAAGTTCTGAAGGTCGATGCCTCCATCACGCATGTGGCTGTGGTGCATGTTGAAACGACAACAGGCATGATCAATCCGATTGCGGATGTAGCACGCATTGCCAAGTCCTATGGCAAAA
The DNA here is from genome assembly GCF_014640555.1 of Paenibacillus marchantiophytorum. Classification (GTDB taxonomy): domain Bacteria; phylum Bacillota; class Bacilli; order Paenibacillales; family NBRC-103111; genus Paenibacillus_E; species Paenibacillus_E marchantiophytorum. Next base: position 229,423 of record NZ_BMHE01000002.1, read on the forward strand.
CGGTTATTGTAGATGCGATGAGCTCCTTTGGAGGAATTCCGATCGATATCGCAGAGCTTGATGTTGATTATTTAATCAGCAGCGCTAATAAATGTATTCAAGGTGTGCCTGGCTTTGGCTTCATTCTTGCGCGCAAAGCGGCTTTGTTGACGTGTAAAGGGCTTGCACGTTCCTTATCACTGGATCTCTACGATCAATGGGAAACGATGGAACTTGGGAATGGCAAATGGCGCTTTACGTCCCCGACGCATACCGTTCGTGCTTTTGACCAAGCCTTGCAAGAATTAGAGGAAGAAGGCGGCGTTGCCAGCAGATATGAGCGGTATAAAACCAATCAAGAGACGTTGGTTGCAGGCATGCAGCGCATGGGATTCGAAACGCTTCTGACCACCGATCTTCAGTCGCCAATCATCACTTCCTTCTTATATCCAGATTCAGCTGTGTTTTCTTTTGATGAGTTTTACTCGCGGATGAAACAAGAGGGCTTTGTCATCTATCCAGGTAAAATAACGGCTGCCGCTACGTTCCGAATTGGAAACATCGGAGATGTTCATCTTGTGGATATTGAACGTTTGTTAGCAGGTATGGAAAAACAGTTATTTTGGAAAACAACTTAAAACCAACTAAAGAAATATAAAAACAATTTCTTAACGTGCATTTAATACTGATTTTACAAAACTAACTTATAATCGAGTTATCAGGAAGCAAGAACCAACTGATACACATTAAAGGAGTGGGATGAGAAACGATGAAAAGATCTATTGGAAGTACAGCAGCTCTGCTAACGGTTGTATTCACGCTAGCGGCTTGTGGCGGTAAAGCGACAAGTACAGAAGGTGCCAAAGCAAGCACAGCGCCAGTAGCAAGTACAAGTGTAGAAGCAACGGTAGACACGAAAAGCAAAGATTTAACCGTCTATACAGCACTGGAAGATGATCAAATCAAAACGTACCTGACGACTTTTAAAGCCAAATATCCAGATGTGAAAGTAAATATTGTTCGGGATTCAACGGGGATCGTTACAGCTAAGTTATTAGCCGAGAAAGATAACACACAAGCAGACGTTGTATGGGGATTGGCCGCAACAAGCTTATTAGTCCTTGATCAAAATACGATGCTGGAGCCATACGCGCCCAAAGGTGTGGATCGTATTCTCCCGAATTTCAAAGACAAGAATGCCGTAACCCACTGGGTTGGTATCGATGCTTGGGAAACGGCCTTTATTGTCAACAAAGTAGAGATGGAGAAACGCAAGTTGGCGATTCCTCAATCTTATGAGGATCTGGCAAAGCCGGAATACAAAGGTCTGATTACGATGCCGAATCCATCTTCATCTGGTACAGGCTTTCTAACCGTATCTGGTCTCGTTCAATTGAAAGGCAAAGATGCGGCTTGGGATTATATGAATAAACTGCATGACAACATTGCGATGTATGTACATTCCGGTTCCAAACCGGCTAAATTAGCAGGTACTGGCGAGTATCCAATTGGTATTTCCTTCGGATACCGCGGCATTCAAGAGAAGAAAGCTGGTTCCCCCGTGGAAGTCGTATTCCCTAAAGAGGGTTCCGGTTGGGATGTAGAAGCCAATGCCTTGATGAAGAAGAAAGTTGTTAAACAAGTCGCGAAAGACTTCCTGGATTGGGCAATTACGGATGATGTCATGAAAGAATACAACAAGAACTATGCCATTCTGGCGATTAAAACAGATTCTGCCAAAGTGCCGGATGGATATACCGTTGATCCAGTCAAACAATTAATCAAAAATGATTTAAATGATGCAGCGAAAAATCGCGATGGTATTTTGGCCGAGTGGGACAAGCGCTTTAACGCAAAAAGCGAACCGAAGAAATAGCACGAAAACTATAAAACGGCTGACTGCGAACCAAGCTTTGCAGCCAGTCGTTTTCTTGCTTAACTTAACAAAACGATAACAATCGAGGCTTATACTTATCATATCCAGAAGAAGGAGGCTGCTTGACGATGACACAAGCGTACCTGTCCATTCAAGGTGTAAACAAATCATTCGGCTCTTTCAGCGCTTTGAAAGAGATCAATATTGATATCCAGAAGAATGAATTCATTTGCCTGCTAGGTCCGAGCGGCTGCGGGAAGACCACGCTGCTTCGCATTATTGCCGGATTGGAGAAGCCGACTCAGGGGCGTATTACGGTTGGAGGCAAAGACATTACCCAGCTGCCGCCAGCCAAAAGAAACTTTGGGATGGTTTTCCAATCCTATGCCTTATTTCCTAATTTGACCGCCTATCAGAATGTAGCTTATGGGCTTCAAGGCAAGAAATTGTCGAAGAAGGAAATCGACGAGAAGGTCAAAGAAGGGCTCTCCTTAGTCGACCTGCTTCATCTCCATGATCGATATCCCGCACAGCTTTCCGGTGGGCAGCAGCAGCGAATTGCTTTGGCCCGCGCGATCGTTCTTTCACCGGATTTTCTTCTTTTGGACGAGCCGTTATCAGCTCTGGATGCTAAGGTACGTGTAAAGCTTAGGGAGCAAATCTGCGAATTGCAAGAGAAGCTGGGCATCACAACGGTTATGGTTACGCATGATCAAGAGGAAGCGCTCACGATGGCGGATCGAATTGTCGTGATGAAGAATGCCGAAGTCGTACAAATCGGAACGCCCGAGCAAGTGTATGATGAGCCTAATACTCCGTTTGTTGCTGATTTTATTGGATCCATTAATTTCTTGAAAGACGAGCAACAAGCAGGCTCATCTCTGCAAACGAATCTTGCTGTTCGGCCAGAACATATTAGGATAGCAGCAGCAGGCTCGCAAAGCGGTATGCACGCAGTTGTTAAGCATGTTGAGTTCAGGGGAGCGTTCTACCGATTGCAACTTCAACCTGTGGTTGGGAGCGGAAGTGCTTATAAGGATGTATTGTTAACCGTTGATGTCTCCGCACATATTGCCCAACATCTCGCGCTTGCGAAGCATACGGTGGTATCGGTTGAATTTCCGCAAGAGAAAATGATTTCCTTCTCATCGGACGCGATGGTAGGTGCCTAATGGATAAGCGAACAGTCATCATGAATCCGCCTTACCGTCGTAACCTGGGATCTTTCATTACATTGCAAAATGGTTTGATTGTGCTGCTTGTTCTTATTTTAACGACGAGCACACTAATTCCATTGATTCTTTTGTTCAGCAAAGCGTTTCTCAACAAAGAGGCAGAGTTTATAGGATTCGCCAATTTTGTACACTACTTCTCAACGCCTTCCCTCATTCAATCGTTAACGAATACGATCTGGATTTCCGTGCTTTCAACTGTTATCGCGGTTACTCTCGCTTTCGCCTATGCGTATGGCATAAGCCGAACAGCAATCCGTTTCAAAAGTTATTTTCACTATGTGGCTTTATTGCCGCTCTTTGAACCAACGATGATGCATGGTATTGCTTTAACCTATTTATTCGGAAATCAAGGTGTAATCACGAACGGATTCTTTGGTCTCCTGCCAGGTTTGCGCATCGAGATTTATGGACCCATCGGGATTGTCATCTCTGAGGTCATATATGTATTTCCCCAGGCTTTTCTTATCTTTATCACAGCGTTGTCGATGGCTGATCAGCGGTTGTATGAAGCGGCAGAAACGCTTGGCGCTAGTAAAATCAAAACATTCCTTACGGTGACATTGCCTTCTGTCAAATATGGATTAATCAGCGCGATTTTTGTTTGTTTTACAGCTTGTTTTACAGATTTCGGGGCGCCTCAGGCGATCGGGGGCAAGTTTAATGTCCTGGCGACAGATATTTACAAACAAGTCATCGGTCAGCAGAACTTGTCTATGGGTGCAACAGTTGGCATTCTCCTAACGATTCCTGCTGTCATTGCCTTCGTCGTGGACCGCATTGTGGATAGGAAGCAGCGTAACATGCTATCATCCAAATCAATGCCTTATCGTGTGCCGGATGGACGGGTAAGGGACAATCTGTATCGTGTTCTGTGCTGGATGATTTCATCGGCGATTTTGATACCCTTGATTACCATTGTATTCGCCTCACTGATTAAAGTTTGGCCGTATAATTTAACGTTCAGCACCAAACATTATGATTTCTCGAGTGTCGCGGGATCAGGTTTAGAGCCATTTTGGAATTCCCTTCAAGTCTCGTTGATTACGGCAATCGTGGGCACTATGATGACGTTCGTGTTCGCTTATCTGATTGAGAAGTCAAGATCGATGAACGGGCTGCGGCAAGTCGGCTATTTTCTATCGATTCTTCCGCTTGCGCTCCCTGGTATGGTCATTGGACTCGCTTATATTTTCTTCTTTAATAATCCTAGTAATCCGTTCAATTGGATTTATGGGACCATGGTGATTGTAGTGCTTGCCAATATCACGCACTTCTATTCCGTTCCTTTCATTACGGCTACGACCGCACTCAAGAAGCTGGATAAAGAATTCGAACTCGTCTCGGAATCCATGCGTGTTCCTTTTTACAAAACATTTCTGAAAGTTACCGTTCCCATGTCGTTGCCGGCGATCGTGGAAATCGCTATGTATTTCTTCGTCAATTCGATGGTTACCGTTTCAGCGGTTGTATTTTTGCGTTCAGCTGATATGAATTTGGCCGCAGTCGCATTAGTGAATATGGAAGACGCCGGGGACGTGGCCGCCGCTGCGGCGATGGCGACGCTCATTGTTGCTACGAACATTATTGTGCGTTTCGTGTACGAACTCATTTTGAATAAAGTGAAAAAGCGCACAGCTGCTTGGCAAATGCCTAAGTAAGATCATATAATTAGTGTTAATAACTAAATATACACAGGGGGCTAGCACAAGATGTCGTTGATAGGTGAAGAGCGCAAGGATTACATTCTCAACCAGCTGAACTTGGAAGGCAAAGTTAAGACGAATGATTTGGTCGACACATTGAATGTGTCTTCCGAAACGATTCGGCGTTATCTGGAGGAGCTCGAAGAGGAGAATAAACTGAAGCGGGTCTACGGCGGCGCCGTCAAAATTAATTTATCCCGGGAAGAGCCTTCCCATCTGAAGAGAGAAGTGCTGCATGCCGAGGCGAAGCGCAAAATTGGCCGAGCGGCTGCGACACTCGTCGAGGACAATGATGTTATCTTTATAGACGACGGTACAACAACCCTTCATATGATTGATTATTTGTTGAACAAAAAGAACCTTACCGTTCTGACCATATCGATTCCCGTGCTCTATTTACTTATCGATTATAAGAATAAAGAACTGTTTTCGGGAGAAATCTATTTCCTTGGCGGCAAAGTAAATGCTGTCCATTCCCGTGTAGCAGGTTCACTGGCCGAGCAGATGGTTGAACATTTCTACGCCGATAAAGCCTTTCTTTCCGTGGATGGCATGATGCTGGATCGAGGCATTACGGGGTTTGATGAAAGTAAAGGTCGGATGACTCAGCAGTTCATGAGGCATGCCAAGCAAAATATTGCCTTGTCGGATCAATCCAAATTTGGTTCTGTACAATTTTATAAGATTGCCGATCTCAAAGTGCTGGACATCATTGTGAGTGACGTTCCAGCACCCAAAGAATGGGAGGCCCATTTGGCGGACAAGAATGTGACTTGGATTACGGCGAATTAACAGGCTATCAGTGACAAAATATGAGTATGAGGCTGGTCTTCAGGTTTTCAACCCTGGAGATGGCCTCTTATTTGTATGGAATGTACACGCTGCTTTCGAGCTGTGGAGAGAAGGGCGGTAAGACGGGAAAGAGCTGAACCCGCGAATCTTGGGCGCGTTAAGCGCGAAAAACAGCGTTAACGCGGCTCGCTCGGCCGAAACGGCCTCCGTAGCGATGAAAACACGCTTAACGTTCCGGAAATGAGCGGAACCCGCGATTCTTGGCGCGGTAAGCGCGAAAAACAGCGTTAACGCGGCTCGCTCAGTCGAAACGGCCTCCGTAGCGATGAAAAACACGCTTAACGCCCCGGAAAAGAGCGGAACTCGCGATTCTTGGCGCGGTAAGCACGAAAAACAGCGTTAACGCGGCTCGCTCAGCCGAAACGGCCTCCGTAGCGATGAAAAACACGCTTAACGTTCCGGAAATGAGCGGAACTCGCGATTCTTGGCGCGTTAAGTGCGAAAAACAGCGTTAACCTGGCTCGCTCAGCCGAAACGGGCTCCGTAGCGATGAAAAACACGCTTAACGCCACGGAAAAGAGCGGAACTCGCGATTCTAGGCGCGTTAAGCGCGAAAAACAGCGTTAACGCGGCTCGCTCAGCCGAAACGGCCTCCGTAGCGATGAAAAACACGCTTAACGCCCCGGAAACGAGCGGAATCCGCGATTCCTGGTGTGTTAGCCGCCATTTATTGGACTCACGGTTTAGAGAGGAATTAAGATCATCACCTCGAATAAATTAATTAACCTTAACTTTTTTTAAATGAGTGGATAGTACTGGGAATGAGGAAGAGTTCTTGGAGAACATAGTTGAGCATATAGAATAAGGAGGTTAATTAGGTGGAGAGCAAGCAAAGTTTGAAACAAAAAAGACTGCAAGAACGTGAACTTCTTGATGATTACCACCAATTTGTAACTGAAGAAGCGCTGGAGCCATTGTATCAATCGTTTGTGGAATGGAAACAAGGGACTTTGCCATATGACGAACTTACGGATCAAATCCACGTATTCCATAAAAAGAACCAGGAGATCTATAAAGATTTTCAATACTCAGCTCACTCGGAGCTCTTACTGCTTGCAAAAATGAAGTTGGACCGATTAACGGAAGAGGATATTATAGCAAATAGATGGATTTTGGAACGTTGGGGTTATGAAGACATTAATTTGAAAGATTAAAGTGATCCATATCCATGAGTTCAGGTGGTTGTATGGGGATTTTTGTCTGTGGTTGCCTGCGGTGGTGGACTGGCTGGGCAGAACTGTCATAAGATTAATTAATTTGTAATCAAAAAGAAATATGTTCTTCATCTGGCATTAATGAAAGAGGATTATAATAAAGCTCGACCCCCTTTAAAATAGAATTACTTTAAGACCCGCAGCCCGTTGCTGTGGGTCTCTTTTTTTGCTTAGCGTCCACCGTGTAGACTTTTTCGCTACAGTGGTTTTCGGCCTCAAAGGGCAATCTAATGAACTGTATGATGCTTATATACGAAAAAATGGCTACTTTGGAGATTTAATGAACTGAATGGGCGCTATCGAGCAGATTTCAGGCGGAAAGGTGTTTGTTTGCTTGGAATAGCGCGTCTGGAATTCATTAGATTTTTAGAATGAGCGATTTTGAGCAAATAAAGGGTATTGAGTTCGTTAGGGGATTACCCAACCAAGCCGCAGAGAGGTCTCTTTTTTGGAGATAACCAAGCCGCAGAGGGGTCTCTTTTTTGGAGACGACCAAGCCGCAGCGGGGTCTCTTTTTTGTAGATAACCAAGCCGCAGGCTGGGTCTCTTTTTTATTTCTTCACAGCCTCTGCGAGCACAAATGTATCGTTCACTTTTTTCGTCGTGAAGGTGACGCCATCTTTGGTTGTGAAGCTGACTTGATCTTTCGTATTGGCTGCATCATAGGTGATGTCTTCTTTTTTGGTAGCCAGCAAGTTGGTTGGGAAGAAGGGCTGGGTATTCGTGACAATGGCGTTGTCGGCTTTCTGATCTGTCAAATAGTGCGTCGCTACTTTATCGGCCATCGTGGCATCGTAGTAGCTGGTAAGGAACTTGACGGCTTTGTCTTTGCTGTCAGCTGCTACAGGATTGAGGATTAGTTTGCCATCTTTGGACTTGGCTTCCGCGAAGAGGAAGTCGGCTTTCTCTTGGGCGATTCTCGCGGCAATATAGCCTTTCAAGTTGATCGCATCTTGAGTTTGAGCAGCTGCGGTTGCTTGCGGCGCAGTGGTTGTTGCAGCGGTCGGAGCTGGGCTTGAAGTCGATGCTTTGGGTTCGGAGGAGCAAGCTGCTCCAGTTGCCATCAGTGTAAGCAGGAGGATGCCTGCTGCTGTTTTGTTCATTATCATCGTGGGACACCTCATTATTTGGAATGTATTTATTTGTTAAGATTTCTAAAATTAGATAAATGATAAACGCGCAAGTTTAGAATATAACGTATTTCATCCATGAAATCAATGCTTTCAAAGAACGTTCACATTCGGATAGCAGATAATTATTTTTCGGATTTGTCGGGTATCCGACATTTTAACCTAGTTTCGTGTGATAATATATATATAACTCATCGGAATACTCAACATTAAAGTTGGGCTCATGAGGAACAAGTTAAAAGGGGAATCATCGGATGGAGAGAGAACAAGATTCAACCAAAGAAAGCATGGTAGAAGCCTTTCGCCAACATGGCACGATTCAAAGCTATAAGAAGAATGAGTATATTTTTCAAGAGAATGATGCGCCGAGCGGAGCCTATTATGTGGAAGCCGGATTAATTAAAATATCCCAATCCTCCGAGGAGGGGCAGGGAATCACCTTATTTCTTCGCTATGAGGGTGAAATCTTCGGTAATGCGGAAATCCTGACCCAGATGCCCCGGAAAAGGTATGCCAGATGCTTGGTGGACAGTCAAATTATTACGCTCGATAGCCGTAAATTTCTGGAGTTGGCCAAGGAGAATGCCGAATTTGCCTATTCCTTGGCGGTGCTAGGCGCGAGGCGACTTTTGCAGACGCAGAAAATGGTGGAGACGCTGATTTGTCGTCCGGTAGCTTGGCGATTGGCTTGGTTCCTGATGCAGCTTGGCAAACCAACCAATGAACAATTGGAGATTAACGTGCCGCTCAGTCATGAGGAAATATCTTATGTCATTGGTTGCAGCAGGCAAACGGTCACGGAAACACTTAATAAATGGCGAGATCAGGCACTAATTGATTATTCCAAAAAGAAAATTGTTATCTATCGTCCGAACCAATTTTTCACGCAGGTATAGACGACGACGGACAGGAGGTAAATCATGATTGCCATTCATAAGGTGAGCAAAATCTTTTCACAGCGCAAGGGAAGCACGTATACAGCTCTGGATGAAGTTTCTCTCACGATACAGAAAGGAGAATTCGTCTCCGTCGTAGGGCCGTCAGGTTGTGGAAAGTCAACCCTGCTGAATCTGATTGCGGGCTTTGAAAGAGCGAGCAGCGGGACGATTACGGTCAATGGGCAAAAGATTACGGCGCCAGGCGCTGATCGCATCGTTGTCTTCCAAGAGCACGGCTTGTTCCCGTGGCTGACGGTGCTGGATAATGTGGCTTTTGGTCTGAAGCAAAAGGGAATGTCGAAGAAAGCGCGGTATGATCTTGCGCGTGAGCAGATCAAAGCGGTTCATTTGAGCAAGTTTGTGGATCGGTATCCTCATGAACTGTCTGGGGGGATGAAACAGCGAGTCGCCATCGCGAGAGCCCTTGTTATGGATCCGGATATTTTGCTGATGGATGAGCCTTTTGCCGCATTGGATGAGCAGACGCGCATTATTTTGCTGAAAGATTTGGAAGACATCTGGTTACAGACAGGGAAGACCATACTGTTCATTACCCATAACATTCGCGAAGCCGTCATGTTGTCGGACCGAGTTATTGTCATGGCGACACAGCCAGGCAAGGTGAAAAAGGAGTTTGCCGTTCAGGCGGCAAGGCCTCATCAAATGAATGATCCGCTCATCCATGCTCTGGAGAACAAGATTATGGAAGCCCTGACAGATGAGCTTGAGAAGGTAGTCAGAGAGGAGTTAGGTCATGAATACAGCCTTAAGAAGAACGCTGTTTCTAATTCTTCTGCTGATCATATGGGAGTTGGGATTTAGAGTTTTTCAGTGGGGGTGGAAATTTCCTTCGCCGCTGCAAACATTTCAAGCTTTCTATGACGGGATTACGCAGGGTCATCTCCTTGGTGCGATTGGCGCGAGTCTGCGCCGCTTGTTGATCTCATTTGCCATCTCGATCGGAATCGGCACGGTACTCGGTTATGGATTCGCACGCTATCGTTATTTGGACGAAACCTTTGGCTTTCTCGTGGTAGCTCTCCAAACCGTGCCGAGCATTGCCTGGCTGCCCTTCGCCATCATCTGGTTCGGGCTGAGTGACACGGCTGTCATCTTCATTACGACAATTGGGGCAACGTGGACGATGTCGATGGCGAGCCGCACAGGGATTATGAACATTTCGCCGATTCACTTGCGTGCTGCGCAAATGCTGGGGACAGGCAGCGGCTATCGCTTGTTTTTTCAAGTGCAGCTGCCAGCCGCTTTCCCGCATTGGATTACAGGAATAAGGGTTGCTTGGGCCTTTGCCTGGCGAGCTCTAGTTGCAGGGGAATTGATTGCCAAAGGCGTTGGATTAGGACAAATGCTGCAGGATGGGCGCGGGCTTGGGGATACGGCGACGATTCTATGCGTGGTCATTATTATCGCGGTGATTGGTACGATATCGGATCATTTTTGTTTTAAACAGTTGGAGGACAGAATTGTTCTTCGCTTTCAGTTAAAGAAATAATCTAAGGGGGATTTGGGATGAAAAGAGTAGGTTGGGTCTTGAGTTTGGTTATGATGGTCACGTTGGTGGTATCGGCTTGCGGACAAACTAAAGAAACAGCGGCGGTATCCACTACGGCTGCCACTACGGCTGCCAGTACGACTGTGAAAATCGGTATTTTAAAAAATGTTACGCACGCTCCAGGATTTGTTGCCTTGCAAAATAATTATTTTCAGCAAGCTTTCGGGCCCACTGCCAAGATCGAAGTCACGTCCTTCGACAATGGAGCTGATTTCGCCACAGCGATAGCAACGGATCAAATTGACATGGGCTATGTCGGCCCAGGACCAGTGATCAATCAGTATTTGAAAAGTAAAAATATCCGAGTAATCTCAGGCGTGAACAATGGCGGCGCCGTCTTGGTGGCTCGCAAGGATGCCGGCATTCAATCGGTGAAGGATCTCGTTGGCAAAACGGTGGCAGTTGCGGCCAAAGGCGGCACACCTGATCTCTCACTTCGCGTGCTGCTGCAGCAGCAAGGCTTGAAAGTGACGACAGATACGTCCGGCGTGCAGATTGTGACACGGGCCCCGGCGGATACGCTGGTCGCGATTCGTCAGAAAGAAGTGGATGCAACGTTAATTGCAGAACCTTGGGGAACCCAAATGATTCAGGAAGGTTCCGGAACGATCCTCGTAGATTGGAACAAAATCCCGCCTAAGGACGGGAATTATCCGTTGACGATTCTTGTTGCCAGCGACAAGTTTCTGAAGGAGCACCGCGATTTAGCCAAAAAAGCAGTGAAAGCGAATAAACAAGCCATCGATTTCATCCAGCAAAATCCAGATAAATCCTACGAGCTAATCAGCAGCGAATTGAAAGTGCTGACAGGAAAAGGCATGGAGCCCGCGCTGATTAAAGCAGCAATCGATCATTTGAAGCTTACGCAAGACATTGCGCTCGAGGATATTAATGAACAAGCCAAAATTTCCTTCGATGCCGGTTATTTGAAAGTAAAAGCCGAGGAACTGGATTTCAGCAAATTTCTGGATACCTCGTTGTTGGATGAAGTGAAAAAAGAAAAATAATCGTTCAGGAACGAAGGAGGCTTTCCCTTGTATATGCAACCCCAAGATAACCTATTGCCCGATTTTCATGAGCATATCAAAGCAGTGATCCTCGGCACGGGCACACCGAGAGCCTTTTATGGCAGGGCCAAAGCAGGCGTTGCGATCCTAGCCGGAGACAAGACCTTTCTATTCGATTGCGGCGGAGCGACCGTGGATCAATTGATCAAGGCGGGGATCATGCCGCAGCGTATATCCGATGTATTCTTCACCCATCATCACAGTGACCATAATTCCGGGTTCTTCGATGTGTTCATTACGAGTTGGCGTACCCATGTGATCGCGGATCGTGTTTTTGAGGGGCGCAAAGGACCCATGCAGGTATACGGACCTACGACGACCAAGGCGATTATTGGCAAAATGCGGGAGTCATTCGACTTCGACGTAAATCTTCGTGTGAATTACAATTTCTCGGCAGGCGATGGGGCCGATATTCAGTATCATGAAAGCAATGAAGGCGTCGTGTATGAGCAGGATGGTGTGAAAATTACGGCTTTCGAAGTCGATCATCGCCCTGTTTATCCGGCAATTGCCTATAAGATCGAGTACAACGGCAAGGCGGTTGTCATTTCGGGTGATACGATTCCGGTTGACAGTATGGTAGAGCATAGCCGAGGAATCGACCTGCTCATCCATGAATCGTACAACAAATCGTGGCTGGATGCGCTCATTGCCAAATTCCCTGAGCAAACGATCGGTTTGTCCAATCCGGCCAAATACCATTCGACAACGTTGGAAGTAGCCGAAATAGCCCGCAAAGCCGGCGTTGCCCATCTGGTACTGACGCACCACATCCCGGCTCCCGCCGCGAACGAAGAGGCGGAAGCCGCTTATGCGGTAGGGATGGATGAAATTTTCCAAGGCAGAATCACCATGGCTAGAGATTTGATGACGTTTGATCTTGGTTAAAAGCAAGGCCCGCCACAGAAGGCTGTTAAGCTTCTGAAGCGGGCCTTTGTTGCGCCTATTTGGCGCAGTCGTCGCGCCTATTCCTTACGCTTATAGAACAACCGTGAAATCCCTACGCCCACAGCACCAAGGCCAATAAATAGCACAGCACGTATGGCTGTTGATACATCGGGCAAGTCGATGAAAATGATTTTGAGCAGCGTTATGAATAAGAAAATGATGCCTACGAGTTTGGCTTTTGGCTTTTGACTCATGAAGCCGAGCGCGATGAGCAGGATGGCATAGACCGCCCAGACGGCAGAGAGGATCAGATGCTGATAATCATAATCCAGTGCTCGCGTTAGCGCATTCGTGAGCTGAGAGAGATAGATGAGGAGCAGGATTAACTCCAACCACATGAACAGTAGATGGGATTTCAACCCGTTAACCCCATCTTGAAGCATGGAACGGAAGAAGACATACAAGCCAGCAAGGGATGCAACCAGAATCAGCCAGGCAAAGGATTCTTTGGACAATACCTCATGCAGCGGGTGAGCGAATACAAACAGACTGCCTATGAAATAAGTGAAGGCACCGCTGATTTGTTGGAGCTTGCTTTTGAAAATGGCTCCCAGACATAGCGCAAGGGCGCCTTCGACAAGAATGGCGGAACCAGCTTCATCACCCTGAAGCACATAAATGAGCCATAGAAATAGGCTTAGAGTAGCGATGGACACCTGTACGGAGAAGTCCCTCTTTTGCCGATACAGCCAGACAGAAGTGCCGCTATACAGCAGCGTTGCCAAGATAAGCATTCCTTCATACAGCCATTGATCGTTGGCATGACCATACAGGGCATAGGCCCAGGCCGTAAGCAGTCCAAAGCTTAAAAACAGAAGTATTCGCTGCCCAATTCGACTGTCTGTGGACCTGATCACGGCGATAGCGAAGAGGAGAAGATGCTGTAGCACAACAATGGTCAAGATCGCCGGACGGTCGTTGGTGACATTTTCAAAAAGCATCGAGATCAGTAAAGGGAGGTGCAAGACGCCAAAGGCCGTGTAGTAAGCACCACGAAAGGAGTAACGCAGCGATAAAATCATCATGGACATGGAGAATAATCCTTCGTAACCAGCGAAAACCCATATATTCGGGTGCGATGAATCAACAAGAAACGGAACCAGATATCCAGCCAATAAGGTGATGATCATTAATGCCTGAGAGCGGTGTCGAATGGCTAGGTAGACACTGAGCGCAACGGTTGCTATATAAAGTATAAACGCCAGTGTTGAAGGCAGCAGCGAAAATAACATATGGGCCGCGAACAGGGATAAAATCAGAACACCCATGGCTCCACCCAAAAGCACTTGCCCAAGCGCTGGGCGTTTACGGCGAATTTGCCGTTCTCCTTGCCAGTACATAAAGGCGGCTGCAACGCCACCGAGTAGACAGCGTAAGGGTTCGGTAATGATTCCGGCACTTACGGCCGCCGTAAATCCCCATAATACGCCTAACAGGAATACGACGATGAAGATCCGCGGCAACCAGACGCGAGCAATGAGATGCTCCCAATCTCTGGGCGGCGTTGGTTGTTTAACTGCTATATGAGGCGCCTGCGGAAGGTGCTGCTCGGTAGCTGTTGGTTCTGGGACGGGAAGAGGTGCTGTCGTTTGACTTGCCTGAGACCTGTCTAGATTGTGGGCACCTGCATCACGTGTGAGGAGCTGCTCCATCTGTTGTTCAAGATCTCGAATCTTCTTTTCCAATGCGGCAACGCGGTTTTCTAATTCCATAGAGGCCTCCTTATGCACATGATGTGGAAAGGGATGTTTTTCCATTACACCTATGTTACCATTTGTCTGAGCAGATGTGGCGGGATTTGAGAAATTATAAGTGGCACAAGTATGCTACAATAGGAGGATATCAGATGCAGGAGTTGACCCAATCACATGAATAAGCCATTAAACGAAGAAGACATGCTGCAATTCATTACGGAGAAAACGAAGGCGGATCCTAAGCAAATTCAACTGGTTTTGAAATATGAGAAAGCCTATATTACCAAAGCCGAACAATCGTCCAAAGGACAAGCTGACATTGACATTGACGATCTGATTGATCATATTTTGAGCAGACCTGATGTGTTGTTGACGGAATTAGCCGTGGATACGATTTTGGAAGTCGAGATGGATTACTTAATGAAAAATGGATTCGCCGGATATATCGATTAACTGCGGGAACTGGGACACCTCTGTGAAGAGGTGTTTTTGTTTTGGATAAAAGTTTATATCTTTTGGAGTAATCAAGGGGTTAACACAACTGACTCGCGCGGAGATAAGGGAACTACAGTGCGCTATTCCAGCAAAAAGTGGCATTATCGCGAGGGTGAGGGAACTACATTACGTTATTTTGCTGTTTCCGGGAAATTTTAGCGCTTTTCGTGGGAATAAGACCCTGTAGTTCCACTATGACCCACGCCCCCCTTCTATTTTCCTAATTAGCGTCCTCTAGTTCCCTTACAAGGTTTTGCCGCTAAGAAAAGACTGATCTATCAGGGCGGTGAAGTCGTTTTTCTTACGTTTTTGGGTTTGGGGTGAGCGAAGCTTTCCCCTTATTTACTGACGTCCACCGCAGACTTCGCTTTAGGGGGTTTCGGTCTCATAGGGCATCTAATGAACTGTAGGATGCTTATAGAACGGAAAATGGCTACTTTGGCGATATAATGAACTGGATTAACGCTATCGAGCAAATTTTAGGCGGAAAGGTGATCATTTGCTTGAAATAGGGCACCAGGGATTCATTAGAATTTCAGAATGAGCGATTTTGGCCGAATAAAGGTTATTGCGTTCGTTAGGGGGCTTGGGTTTGGATCTACGGTCCCTCTGGAGTGGAGGAGCGTGCATCTGTCACACTTACCATTACATTTACTTTTAAGTTAATTAAATAACATGAATTGACAGCGAAATCCATCTAACATGGGCTGGGGGCTTGGTGGACACCTGAGCATCCTAATTTATATGATGTCGCATTTACGCTGCTGATTAATGAACAAGTTGTGGATGAGGTTTCGAGCTATTATGGCATGCGCAAAGTTTCTATTGAAGATGGGAAGTTATGTTTAAATAATCGCCCGTATTTCTTGAAAATGGTGCTCGACCAAGGCTATTTCCCAGATGGGAATTCAACGCCTCCGAGTGATGAGGCGATCAGACAAGACGTTGAGCTTACGAAAGCAATGGGCTTTAACGGCGCGCGCAAACATCAAAAGCTGGAAGATCCCAGATATTTGTACTGGTGTGATCAGTTAGGTCTGGTCGTTTGGAGTGAAGCAGCCAATGCTTATGAATATTCCGAGAAGTATGTAGGGCGCTTTACGAAAGAATGGCTGGCTTCGATTGAGCGAGATTACAATCATCCGTCGATTATCGCTTGAGTGCCGCTGAATGAGAGTTGGGGCGTGCCGAATATTCAAGCCGATTCTCGTCACCGAATTCGGAGGCATCGCCTACAAGAAGAGTGAGTGGGAAGGCTGGGGCTACTCCGGCGTAGTTCAGGGCTATTGTTATACGCAATTAACAGATGTGGAACAAGAGATTAACGGACTGTTGACTTATGACCGGAAGCCTAAGGTTCCGGTTGAAGTTATCAAAGTGATTAATAATCGGAACTAAATGCAAGAGGCTGCTCCCCAGGTGCGAACCATAGATGCGTGTGACAGAAAAAAAGGAGCTAAGCAGGTTGTAAGTGCTTAGCTCCTTTATGACCCTGATTTATCCCTTGACGGCGCCAATCATAACGCCTTTGACGAAATACTTTTGCACGAATGGGTATAAGATTAGGATCGGCACGGAAGCTACCATGATGGTCGCATATTTAATCGTTTCCCCAATCTGGAATTGATCGGCCGCATTCGCCCCTGCTGACATTCCGTCGGTATTGTTCGCAATCAGAATTTCGCGCAAGGTCAGTTGGAGCGGGTAAAGCTCGCGATCGCGTATGAAGATAGAGGCATAGAACCAGCCATTCCACTTCTCAACGGCATAGTACAGAATCATTACGGCAATGACAGGCATGGAAAGCGGGATGATGATCCGAAACAAGATGACCAAATGGTTGGCTCCATCTATTTTGGCAGATTCCTCTAGACTTTCAGGAACAGCCATGAAGGCAGTTCGCATAATAATCAAATTGAAAGTATTAATGGTGAAAGGCAGAATGGTAGCCCACAGGGAGTCAAGCAAACCGACGCCTTTGACGACGAGATAGAGTGGAATCAGTCCCCCGCTGAAAAACATAGTTAGTACCACGATGAAAATGAAGACACGGTTCCACATCACATTTTTACGTGAGAGCACATAGGCACCTAAAGCCGTTACAATCAAATTCGTAATGACGCCGAATACAAGGATAAACAGCGTATTGCGGTAACCTTTGAGGATAGCTGGGTTATGAAACACACTTTTGTAGGCTTCCAGACTAAAGCCAAGTGGTTTAAAGAGGAATCCTTTGTGCGTAATCAGCAGGCTGCCGTCGCTAATTGAAGCGAATGTGACATAAAGCAGTGGATATAACGTAATGATAACTAACATGAGCAGCAAAATATGAATCAATAAGACGAATGTTTTGTCTGATGCACTTGTTTTCACTTCAGCACCTCCTTTCTTACCAGAGACTGTTTTCACTGATCTTTTTGCTGATTTTATTTGCTGTGATGAGCAAGGCCAAATTGATGACGGAGTTGAAGAGGCCGACAGCGGAGCTGTAACTCCACCCGAATTCCAGCAAACCTTTGCGATAGACGAAAGAGGAGATCACATCCGCCGTATCGTAGGTGCTGGGATTATAAAGCAAAATAATTTTCTCGAAGCCAACGTTGAGCAAATTCCCCATTCGCAGAATGAACATGATGGCGATGGTCGGCAGAATGCCAGGCAGCGTCACATGCCAAATTTGTTTCCAACGGTTGGCGCCGTCAATTTTGGCCGCTTCGTACTGCTCCTGATCAATGCTCATTAATGCGGCCAGATAAATAATGGATTCCCACCCAATCTTCTGCCAAATCTCCGATAAAATATAGATGGATCTGAACATCTCAGGCTTTTGCAGCATCGCTGTGTCGTTGAAGCCAATGTATGTGAACAGCGTATTGATCAACCCGCCGCTATTCGTGAAATCCTTCACCATACCTGCGATAACGATCAATGAAATGAAATACGGCATGTAAGTAACCGTTTGCACAAAACGTTGAAACTTCTTATTGGCAAGTTCATTGATCATAATCGCCAAAATAATCGGGGCAGGGAATTCAAAGATAAGCGAGTAAAGGGAGATAACGACGGTATTCTTGAGAATTCGCCAGAAATAGTAGCTGCCAAAAAACTCCTGAAAGTGCTGGAAACCAACCCATTCACTGCCCAAAATTCCTTTGATCGGCGAATATTCCTTAAAAGCGATTAAGGCGCCATACATCGGTGCATAATGAAAAACCAAATAGTACGCTAGCACAGGCACCATCATGAGATATAAGTACTTATTCAGCAAAAAATCGCGCCTGAAGCGTGCTTGGAAGGTGGCCTCTGTTCCTTTGCGCATAATATCTCTCCTTTCGCCGCTCTTTGGGAAGAGGGAGAGCTTACGCTCTCCCTTGTGGGGCCTTTACCTTTTGTTAAAACGGTCCAAGGAGGCTTTTTTAATTTCCAGTGCGCGGCTAAGCTTCACGGATTTGAACTTTTCAACATATTTATCGAAGCTGTCTACGGGCTCTGTGCCTAAAATGATTTTGAGTGTCATTTCATCCACTAAAGTATTAAGATCCGTCATGATCTTGGCTAGTTCCGTGCTTTCTTCCGGCGTCGCTGTGATTGGCGGCAGCTTGTGCTTATCGACATCGGTTTTGGACCAAGTCGTTACCGCATCGCGCTGGGTTTGGAGCGCCAAATATTGTTCGATATAGCGTTTATCCTGTACGAAAGGACCATTGTAATTACCGCGGATATAGAGAGACAAGGCTTGTGCAGGCGCCAGTTTATCCGGATTTTTCATGAGAAGATCGGTATATTTGGGATAGCCATTTTCCATTTTGTAAGAGGTGCCTTCTGTGCCAAAGTTGAAATACATATGCCCCTCATCGGAGTAGCCATAGTCGAGCAGTTTGGTCGCGGTTTCGATGTTTTTGGAATTAGCTGTAATGGCTACAGAGCCGCCTGGCGAAAAGGCTGGATCTTTCTGGCCATACATCGCCGTATCGCCTTTCTTTAAAACCGGATAGGGAGCGCCGATGAGTACAGCCTTCGGGTCCTTGGCAACAACGAGCGGCTGCCATTTTCCAATGCCGCCACCTGCGTTTTGAACCGTAACCCCTGTTGCGCCTGAGGCCATGTTGGCATCCAGCGCTTTGCTGTCAGCTGTCGCGAAGTTTTTATCGATCAGCCCTTCTTCATACCATTTGTGGAACGTAGCCAGGAAGTCTTTGTAGCCTTTCTCGGCGGGACCGAATTTAATGGTGTCGTTATCGATAAAGAAATCACGTGTTACGCCAAATGCGCTGGCGAAGGCTCCATTGCCCAGTTCATTGAACGGTCGTGGAACACTGACAACGGAGAAGCCAGCCGTCGCGCCTTTTTTCTCCTTGAACGCTTTGAGTGTTGTATACCATTCATCAATGGTTTGAGGAACTGGAAGACCCAGATCATCCAACCAGTCTTTGCGAATAATCGGACCTTGGTAAACACGGAGATAATTGTCCCCCCGAATAAAAGGGAACACATAGTAACTGCCATTATCGGTTTTGGCTTGTTTATCAATCTCGGGATGCTCTTTGAGATATTTCTTCAAATTCGGGGCAAATTTATCAATTGTATCATTCAGTTTAAGAATATATCCGTCTTTTATCGCTTTCTCAGGTCCACCTGGGAAAGCGCCTTGCCAATCGAATTCAATCATATCCGGCAGATCGCCGGAAGCGAGCATCACGTTAAGGGACTGAGCGCCTTGGTTCGTTGGAGGCGCGATGAATTTCAAATTGACGCCCGTTTTCTTCTGCCAATCTTGGAAAAATGGGATATCGGCATGAGCGGATTTAACGCCGACCACGTTGCCTGGGAGCTCTCCCCAGTAGGATAATGTTTTGTCCGATTTAATGGGATAAGTGACGGCGGCGCTAGGAGCGGTTGTGCCTCCTGAGGTTGCTTTTGGGCTGGCCGTGCCCACGGCTGATGGAGTATTCGACGTGCAAGCGACCGTTAAGCTTCCCATTAAAGATGTAGCGACGAGCATCGTGAACATTTTCTTTCTGTTCTTTTTCATCTTTTGACCTCCTAAGATTATCCGGTTAGGTAAATCGGTTTGCGAAACGTCAGAAACGCGGGAACCTGTTATGAGGTGGGGGACTTGATGTCTTACCTCAACTATATGGTACCGCTTACATTTTCACTATCTGCAAAATATCCAATGGCGTCGTGATTTCCGCCGCTATGTTCTACAAAATATCCAATTCCATCTCCAAAATAGACAATTAGGGTCATTACAGGATGAAAAGCAGAATGAAGACCAGAATGAAGAACGGAATGAAGACCAGAATGAAGACTAGAATGAAGACTAGAATGAAGAACCCAACCGCGGGTTAGGTTCTCTAAAATCACACGCTCGGAGGTGAATAAGCAAGCTAAACGGTTACTACTTAGGTAGCCAAGAAATGAACTTGACCGCGAAGTAAGGATAGAAGTGAGGAGTGTAGAGGAAGGTTCTGTTTCAATAGCGTGGAAGTGAAGCTAAGGGATCGTGGCCACCAGTTGTTCTCCACTTTCGACGGTACCTGCAATCTCGGTGTCGCCTGGCTTCGCGACCCTGAGAGATCAGCCTCTTGTTAGCTAGGAACAGAGGGAGGGAACTATAGGGCGCTATTTAGGCAAAAAGCAGGGAAGCGAGGGTCATAGCGGAACTACAGGGTCTTATTTCCACGAAAAACGCTGGATTGCCCACGAAAAAGCAAAATAGCGTACTGTAGTTCCCTTTAGCCCCCGATAATGCCACTTTTGGCTACAATAGCGCCCTGTAGTTCCGTCTGCGCGAGGCAGCTGGAGTAACTCCGCGTTCATTCCAAAACATACCTTATTCCGAGCGCTTCGGACCACTTTTTCTCCCTATCCTACCTATCGATCAACTCTTTATATTTCCCAGGCGTGATGCCTTCCACTTTCTTGAAGACGCGGATAAACGCATTAATATCGTTGAATCCAACGCCATACGCGGCATCGCCGACAGACTGCTCGTGTTGTCTTAGAAGCTGCTTGGACTTGTCAATTCGGACTTTATTGATGCGATCGAGCAACCCTTCTCCGACATAATCTTTGAAGAGCTTGGATAAATAGGTTGCTTTACGGTCAAAATGGCTGCCGATCATCGTCACATTTAAGTTGGCATCCGTATAATTGTGCTCAATGTAAGCAGTCACTTCCTCAACCAGCTGCTGCAGCGCTTTTTGACGTGTAAGCGAGATGGTATGCTGACGTTTGGCGGCTGTGTAAGCACAGACTTGGGTTAACATTTCATTCAATTGCTGATGCATGTTTTGCACCGTTTTACTGCAGAGAAGACGATCCAGCAATTGGGGGTTGCGGATGAACAAGCTCTCCTGAATATCCCCGGTTTCGCTGATGCTCTTCATCATCGTTGTGACCACATTCAGCATGAGGCATTTGGTTAAGGAGGCGGAGATATCGCGATTTACGAAATTTTTGTCCATAATCTCGGTCAAAATACGCTGTGCTTCCTCCAATTCTCCGAGCTTAACGGTATAAAGGAATTGCTGCTCTATCTGCGCAGGGTAGTCATAACCCGTGTTGGCATCACAAGCCACATTCTCTTGCAAAACGTCATAGGAAAGAATTTCGCTGCCGCCCATAACCAGCTTGTAGGCCATAGAGTCAAGTGCTTCCAAGAAAGCTTGTGGCACTCTCCCGATATGTTCATGGATGCTGCTGATAGCGATGGTCAAATGAATATCATATGTGGCGGAAAGGAACGTCTGTGTTTCTTCCGCGATGCGAAGCAGTTCCTCTCGGGAACTGGCGCCCTCGCCTGCTGTTAAATTGACTAAACAGGCTAACGTGTCATCAATTTCCGCCACATAGCCGCGGTGCTGTTTAGCTAATAGCTCCTCGATGACATTTTTGATAATAAATCGCAGCAGCTTCCATTTCTCGTCTTCAGGCATATGGCTGACGCGACCTGTGAACGTTTCACTCTGATCGACAACGAACAGCATGACGGCATAATCCGGACGATCCAGCAACATATCAAAGGTAGTTAACGCTTCATCAATCGGGATTTGACTGTTAAGCTTGCCTTTCAAGAGCTTCTCGATAAAATGGGATCGCACAATGTGACGCTGCTGGTCCATTTTATTTTTGAAATCAGCGACTTCAATTAAGGTTCTGTCTACAGCTTCCTGAATGAAATGAAACTCATTGAACCGCTGCTGCGAAGATTGGTTCTGTTTGAGCGTGAAAGCATGAACAAGGCGGCGGACTGGATGGTAGTTCCTGCGCAGAAAGACATAAGTCAGAATACCCCCGCCAAGCAAGCTGATAGCCATGCTCAAATACGTTAGATTGCGAATATGAGCCGCTTTTTGCCAATAGATCGTGCTAGGCATGATAGAGACATAAGTTAATTTGGAACGTGGAGAATGTATTGTGAATACTTCATAATTCTGCCCTTCCGAGCTTTTGTAATAGAACTGCGTTGAGTTGGCTAGTTGCGTGTATGGAAAGTCTGCAGGGAGCGTATTGGTTGAGTTGGAAGCAAGTATCTGATTCTCCTCATTCAAAATAAGCACATGGCCTTTATTGAAGATCTCCATATTCTGAATCGCTCCCAGAATGCGGGACTGATCCACCATAATCACATTAGTAGCTTGCGGTTTGCCATGCTCCATCGGATAGCTGCTGATATACGCGACAGTCTTGAGCAGTTTGTTGTCACTGCTGATACGATACATCGGGATGAATCCTTTGAAATTATCGCGATTCAGAGTCTCTTGCCACGAAGTGAAAGGAAATGCATCACTTTTGTGCAGAGTTTCGTAGGCAAAGTCAATTGTTCGCACTGTGCCTGGGAGAATAACAGATTGATCTTTATTTAAATAAACATAGAAGGAGTCGATAAGTGGATAGGAGGTTTGATAGAGCGTGAAGCTGCGGGCGATTTGGTAAACATCGTATCGGTATTCTTTGGGGAAAGCATCATATTTATTGGAATAGAGCAGCTCCTGCATATTCACATTCCAGGTAAGTTCAAAGTTTAATTGCTCCATCGTTTTGAATTGGTTGTCCATAATTTCGCGAACTTGCTTCAACAAGGAATCATTCGCTTGCTGGATTTCTTCCTTCAGCGTACGATTGGATTCAACATACAGAAGCAAGCCAATGGCAACGGGCAAAAGGAGAATGACAATATAAGAAATCATCCAAGTTAAGACGATGCTTTGTCTGTTGAAGATGATTTTAGTCCGCATGGAAAGTAACCTCCTCACATTCATCAAGCGAGTAGGAGCATGAGATATCCAAATGAATGCGCTCTCAATTCATTGTATTTCCTTTCTATCGCTCAAGTCAACGATAGAAAGAAGCAATTTTAACCGGATTCCTCCACGGGTTTAAAGCGATCTTTTCCGAAAAAGAAATAAAATAAGTACGAAATTAGAGAGTAGACGACGGCAGTGATACAGAAGGCATAAGCGTAACCATAGTAAGAACCGTAATGCAACACGAGGCCCGTACTAACAGGAGATGCGAGAAACCATCCCAGATTAAAAACCGCTTCGCCCGAACTGGAAGCCAACCCGCGAAGCGAGCGGTGAACATAACTCATTTTGATCGAATTGTAAAAAGGATTGGCCGCATTCATCAAGGCTTGTCTGAACAAATAGCCACCCGAAGATAAATAAAAGTTAGCGGAGAAAGCCGTCAACAGCAGGAATGGAATCGAGCTTAGCTGTAAGTAAACAACCGACTTGACTTCCCCATAACGCTTTACAATCATAGGCCCGATAAGAAAGGCGATTGCCGTAGCACCCTGACCCAAAGCGACAACAATCCCGATCGCGGACTTGGAAGCTTCGAATCGATCCTCGAAATAGACATTAAGGTAGGGGACAACCATCCCTCCTGCTGTTGATGACAGGAGTCCCAGCAAGCAGAAAATACCGATCACCTGAATCGAAGTCTTATGATTACGCCACAGCAGCTTGATTGCGAGCTTTTCCCGGCGCGGTTGAATTTCCTGTTCGCTTTTTTCGAACAGAGCCATCGGAATGACGCCCAGTGCGGCCATGCCGACACCGATTAATAAAGTAAAGCGAAGACTATGAATTTCATCCAACCCGATCAGGAATTGGAAAAAGTCGCAAAGCACACCGCCAAGCGCAATACCGATGACATTGGCAAACATAACCAAAGCCATATTGAAGCTAAATAAGTGTACGCGCTGCTGGGGCGTTGAGTTATTGGCCATGAATGGCAAAATTGTCGCCGAAACGACCGCGAGTGCCATACCGCCTAAGAAGGCGCTGACGAGCATGCCCTGCTGACCTTCAATCAAGGAACGTGCTGTCAAAGCGGCAATCGTGAACATAAGTCCAAATGTAATAACGCGTTTCGGCCCTAACCGATCGTTCATGATTCCAGCTGGAATTAATATGATAGCAGAGGCAAGCGCAGTCATCCCCACGATACTTCCGACCATTGTTTGCTCATACCCCAAGCTTCTCACATACAGATTATAGACAAGACCAAACATGCCTAAGCCTAAGTTCCAAGCAAAATTAAACCAAAAGAAAAGCATAATATTTCGACTGTATCCGTGAAATTGATTTTTCCATTCTTGCAGTAAATGAGTCATCTTGTTGTTCCTGCCTTTGGATTCTGTGTCTAATTTGTAACCGCATTATCCATTCTACCACTGGTAAATAAATTTGAACACGGGAAAGACTTGATATTCGAATCGATCTGTATAATAATAAGTAGTCTAATCTATGAAACAGGGAGAACTTAACTGAAATGTCTACATCAACGAGTACCGTGACGGAAGAACAAAAGCCAGAAGTCGAACAAATTGAGATTTGGAAATGTAAGGAGACAGATTGTAAAGCATGGGTTCGTAAAGAATTCGTTACGGAAGCTTTACCAACTTGTCCGTTATGTAAAAATCCGATGGTGCGCAGCTATAAGCATGTGCCTGTGGCGGCTAAAAAAGGGAACAAAAAGTTTCTAGTAGGAAAAAAGCGGTTTTAAGTTGATTGATATAACTGTGAATGACCAAAGCATCTTCAGCCTAGCTTGAAGAGAGATGCCTTTGGTCTTTTTTTATTGGAAAGAATTCGGTTAGACTAGCATATGTTGGTAGAGAGGGGGAAGTGTCTATGCAAAAATGGCCAGAACTTAATCTTAGCGACGATACGAACAAGCTGTTGGAAGAACTCAAGGCTCGGAAGCAGAAATGGGACAAACTCAAAGCGATTCAGCCTGTGTTTGCCATCGTGACAGCTGCTTTCGTTTTCTTTTTTATTTATACGTTTTATCGAAAAGTGTTAGTGACCTCTGGCGGCAATGCGCTGGCCATCCTTGATTTGGTCATATCGAATCCGCTTCTCTCTGGCTCACTCCTGATCAGCATATCGCTATTTCTTTTCACAAGGAACCGGATGAATCAGATTGAAAAAGCGAAAAGCAAATATGAGGATTTGCGTATAGAAGTGATAGAAAGACTAGACACCTCCTGGTTAAAAGATGTAAAGTCGGAATCAAGAGATCAAATTTCAAGCTTTTTACATCAGGAATACGATATCAACATCGTTTACAAAAGTTAGAAGCTGGAAAAGCATCTGAAATGAGAATATCAGACAAGGGGCGTAGGAGGGCGAACATGAGATATGAATGCAATTATGTAGAAGCGCTTAATGCGGGGCAAATCGACTGGGCTCAGATGCCTGCCAATCTGCTATGTGAAGTTGTAACTGGTGCGACACCGCGATTGGAAACATTTTTTCGTGCTTGCTGGAGCGAGGAGGCTATCCATATTCGTTTCGAATGTGAGGATGATCACATTGTGGCGACCATGGAGCAGCGGGACGATCCGATTTATTTGGAAGATGTGGTTGAAGTATTTATCGACACCGTGGGTACTGGCAAGGTTTATTATGAGTTCGAGGTAAGTCCTCGGAACGTCGTCTTTGACGCGATCATTCACAACGATCTGGAAGGTGGCAAAGAGGTCGATATTTCATGGGATGCGCCAGGCTGGCGAACGGACGTAACGCAGCGAGCGGATGGTTGGCAAGTATATGATCTGATGATTCCTTTTGCAGATTTGGAACATACCTCTCCGCGCCCAAGCGCGGAATGGCGCTGGAATCTATACCGCATTGACGACGATAAAGAAGGAAATCGCCACTATTGGGCGTGGTCGCCAACCCATGCGGTCAATTTCCATGTTCCGCAGTGTTTTGGGACGCTGGTTTTCGTGCGAGCTTAGAGCGGCTTGTAATTTTAATCGTCCCAAATTGGATTTAGGCTATGGATAAGAGTTCCCTGGGGGACTCTTATTTGCGTTAAACTCTGTGACCTGCCCCTGTGCCCTCAGTGACTCCGGGTGCCCCTGTGCCCCCAGTGACTCCAGTACCCCCGTGCCCCCGCGACCCTCCCGCTTTTCCGCGAATAGAAGCTTGCAGGGCTCTTGCTTGCAGGGCTCTTTAGTCTTAGAGTAGCTGTAATTTGAAGGAATCGGCCTCAGATAAGAGTCCCCAGGGACTCTTATTTCACGCCAAACCCTCACTTTTCCGCGAATAGGAGCTTCCAGAGACTCTTATATGTTGGAGTAGCTGTAATTAGAGGCGAATTTCCATGGATAAGAGTCCCCAGGGACTCTTATTTCGCGCGAAACCCCGATTTTTCTGCAAATAGGAGCTTCCAGAGACTCTTATGTCTTAGAGTAGCTTAGTATGGCAAGTGAGAGTTTTGGTTGGCTGGTTTAAGGAATAGTTTACATCCATAGGGACTCATTTGACTGGATTTTCTCCAGTGAAACATAACACAGAACCACATCCAACCCCTGCCTAGGAGGAAAGCAGCACATCGGAAACTTGCTGCCAAGCCCAATCCAGCTCATCCCTAGTGATCGTCAGCGGAGGAGCCAAACGAATAATATGCGCATGCGTTTCCTTGCAGAGCAGTCCTTTGGCTAGTAGCTTCTCGCAGTAGGGACGCGCGGGAACCGTAAGGTCAATCCCAATGAACAGGCCGCGGCCCCGCACTTCCGCGATGACGGGGGACTGAATTTTCTGCAGCCGCTGGAGGAAATACGTGCCCAGTTCATCCGAACGCTCTGCGAGCCGTTCGTCTTCTATAACTTCAAGGGCCGCGACCGCGACTGCGCAGCCGAGCGGATTGCCCCCGAACGTCGAGCCATGGGAGCCAGGCTCGAACAGTTCAAGAACCTCCCGATCCCCCGCTACGGCGGAGATCGGGAATACACCGCCGCCGAGCGCTTTGCCCATGACATACAGGTGGGGGGTGACCCCCTCCCAGTCACAGGCAAAGCGGCGGCCCGTGCGGCCGAATCCAGTTTGGATTTCGTCCGCTACGAACAAGACATTATTCGCCTTGCATAGCTCATAACAAGCCCGCAGGTAGCCTGCCTGCGGGATAACAATGCCAGCCTCGCCCTGGATCGGCTCAACGAGAAAACCCGCTGTGTTCGGCCCGATGGCTTCACGGAGCGCCTCGGCATCCCCATAGGGGATGATGCGGAAGCCAGGCGTGAAAGGCCCGAATCCGCGCTGGTACTCCGGCGAGGAGGAGAACGATGTGATCGTGACGGTGCGTCCGTGGAAATTACCGTCGCAGACGATAATTTCGGCTTGGTCGTCCGCGATGCCCTTCACATCGTATCCCCAACGACGCACCGCTTTAATGGCGGTTTCGACCGCTTCTGCCCCGGTGTTCATCGGTAAAATCATCGGTTTATCCGTATATAAAGCCAATTTTTCATAGAAGGCGCCAAGTGTTTCACTGTGGAAGGCGCGCGAGGTCAAGGTGACCTTCTCGGCTTGTTCATGCAGCGCTTGGAGAATATGGGGATGTCGATGTCCTTGATTCAAGGCGGAGTAAGCACTTAGCATATCCATATACCGATTGTTTTCCGGATCTTCAACCCACACGCCTTGAGCTTTGGCAATGACAATCGGCAGCGGGTGGTAATTGTGCGCACCGTATTTTTCTGTTTGTTCAATGATCCTAGAGCTATGCGTATCCATAAAAGGTTCCTCCTAAAGTCAATGGACTTGGGGCTTTGCTATAGTGTATTCCGGAAATCAGAGATAAAATCATGGACCAAACGTATATCCGCGGCAATTAAGCTAAAAATAACCATGGTCATAGCTTTCGCTGCGCTCTCACTAGGTATTCGTCAAATTTTAATTGACCGGTGATTGATAAATATAACAGAACATGTTAGATTTGAAGTGTCCACATGTGCATCATACTTTAATTAAAAGGAACGGTGTGTTCGATGACCTATCGTGTTGAGAAAGACTTTTTAGGTGAGAAACAAGTTCCAGCTCAAGCGTATTATGGGATTCAAACGATGAGAGCTGTAGAAAATTTTCCAATTACGGGCGTCAAAATTCATGCTGAGTTGATTACGGCACTTGCCGAAGTGAAGAGGGCAGCTGCGCTTGCGAATATGGACACCCATATGCTTCCTAAGAAAATTGGAGAGCAGTTGGTGAAAGCCGCTGAAGAAGTGCGGCAGGGCCAGTTGATGGAAGAGTTTATTGTAGACTCTATCCAAGGCGGAGCCGGTACTTCGATCAACATGAACATGAATGAAGTGCTCTCCAATCGGGCGTTGGAGCTTATGGGCGAGGCGAAAGGGAACTATTTTCAATGCAATCCGAACAACCATGTGAATATGTCCCAATCAACGAATGATGTCATTCCTACTGCGATCAAAATTGCCGCTTTCCGATTATCTGAACAATTAACAGAAGCCTTAACTTCTTTGCAGGGCGCTTTTGCCCGGAAGGAAGTTGAGTTCGATGATGTGATAAAAATGGGACGAACCCACTTGCAAGATGCGGTTCCGATTCGATTAGGTCAAGAATTCGGCGCCTATGCCCGTGTGCTGCAGCGTGATATTAACCGGATCCGTCAGGCATCCCAAGGGCTGCTAACTGTCAATATGGGAGCGACGGCCGTGGGCACGGGGCTTAACGCCAAACCGGAATATGTCGAACGGGTTATGTTTCATTTGAAAGGCGAAGTGGGCATCCCGATTGTATTATCTGAGCATTTGGTGGATGGCACGCAAAATATGGATGCCTATACAGAGCTTTCTGCGTCTTTGAAGGTATGTGCCGTTAATCTTTCCAAAATATGCAACGATATTCGCTTAATGGCTTCCGGGCCACGGGCCGGACTAGGGGAGTTGAAGCTGCCGCCAAGACAGCCAGGATCTTCGATTATGCCGGGGAAAGTGAATCCAGTTATGCCAGAGGTTGTGAATCAGGTGGCGTTCCAGGTCATTGGAAACGATCATACGATTTGTTTGGCCTGTGAAGCCGGGCAGTTCGAGCTCAACGTCATGGGTCCTGTACTGGCCTTTAATCTGCTGCAATCTCTTAAAATACTGCGCAACGCGGCCGATGTGTTCGAACGCTTCGCCATCGAAGGCTTGGAAGCCGATCGTGAACGCTGCGCGAACTATGTGGAACAGAGCTTCGGTATTGTAACGGCTCTGAACCCGCATCTGGGCTACGAAGTCGCCGCGCAATTAGTGAAAGAAGCCGTGCGTACCGGAATGACGCTCAAAGAGCTGATTCTGGAGCGGGGGCTTCTCACCCAAGAGGAGATCGAAGAGATCCTCAATCCGATTCAAATGACGACGCCCGGCATAGCCGGCGAGAGACTATTGCAGCTTACGGACTAAGCGCATAGAACTAAAAGAGCTGTTCACAAGGTTAATAACCTTGTGAGCAGCTCTTTTTTTCATATATAAGAATTTATATGTTTTGGGGTGAGCGAAGCTTACTCCTTATTTAGAAAGTTTTTTTGGTGGATTTAAGGGATTCTCCCTTTTTAGTTTTTTGGTACATGTAGAGTATGAAACAGGACATCCTACACCAAATTTTTCTTTGATGACAATCGCTACTATGAAGCCAATAAAAGCAAGCATGGCAAAAAGATACGTCCCGTAGTGCTGAAAGAAATCCGAAAATTTCGAGATTGTGGAGACCCGAAAAAAGGGTTTGAGCTGCTCGCATGTGAAGGGTGTCACGATCTTAAGGTGGTGCCTTTTTGGTGCAAGGGGTGTTTCTGCACGACGTGTTCATGCGGAGAAACGGAAGAGTGGAGCCGTGTCTTGTCTGAGGACGTATGTCAAGTCAACCATCGTCATGTTATCTTGACCATCGACGAAGGTCTAAGCGACATGTTTTTGGGTTGGGGTGAGTGAAGCTGGCCCAGAATTTAAATGTTGTAGATTGACACCAATCTGAGGTATAAACAAGCTATTTGGCAGAATGAGATCCTCTAGCTTTGCAATCGCGCGGAGATAAGGGAACGTCAAGCCGCGATTGTAGGAAAATGTGTCAGGATAGGGATCCAGAGGGAACTACAGTGCGCTATAATTCCGAAAACCGCCATATTCCACGCCAGAGGGAACTACGATCCGCTATTGCACCCTTTCTCGGTTGGAATCAGCAGGTTCCGCTTAAATAGCGGATCTCAGTTCCTTTTCATGCTACTTTTACCCCAGTTACCGCCATTTAGCGGATCATAGTTCCTTTTCACACGATGCTTTCTGTCATTGCAAAGCCCAAAGGGTAAACCGCCAAAGAGACCGTGGAGTCAAACTTGCATATACTCTATTCCCGCATGCCCTCTTAATGATTTTAGAGAAACAGCTTCCTTATCTTCTAGAGAACCCTGCTTCAAGAATGATGTAATCTTACGAATGAGCGAGTATATGCAAGAAAAACGCTAGGAGCAGAGGGAGAGGACTAGGATCCGCTAATTCTAGGGCGGCAAAGCCGCTTTTTTTTACTGTATTCAACCAACCTCCACAAGATGAAATAAGAGTTAAATGCGCTGATCCGATTTTGCATTTGTCCCCAAGCCATTGATCATGAAGTAGAAGGTGGCGTAAACCAGCATAACGGAAAGGCCTACCACGAAACAGAAGAGGAACGATTCTCCGCTCAAGGTCATTCGCAAAACACCCCAAATGTTATTGTCCAACAAGGCATCCCAGCTGTTCAAACGATATTCTCTGCCTAGTAGAATGCCATACCCGCACAGGAGTGAAGTCACTCCGATCCCGATCCATGACAGGAAGGCATTAAACATTCTTCTCGCGATAAGATGCATGATGTACATGGAACTGCAGCCCAGCAAGAGGCTATTCCAGGCAAATAAAAAGATGGTATAGAAATCATACCAATAGCGATAAGTGAGGGTGCCATTCTGTGCATACGTATGCTTCATAATCGTTAAGTGGATAAAATCTGTCAATACATAGGGTGAGTTAGGGAGAAATAACAACCATCCAAGCGCGAAAATCATCAAGAGGCTTACTTGTATAATCGTAGATTTGTGCTTGTGAATATAGGAGGCTGCCAGAGCAAGCAGATAAGGAATCCAGGCAAGGAATAGATTCCAGATCAGAAAATCATAGTACGTTAAATCTTTGAAAAATTCGTAGACGCCTACTGTAATGAGCGAAAATAAACCTAAAAATATAAATAGGTACCTGTTATTCAGTGTTTTCATCGTAGACTCCAAGTGTGTTATTCCTATTTGTTAGTGTAATTCCTTCTATAGTTTACCTGTATTTTCCATATCGGGCAAGCCAAAAAAATCCCCCGTTGTGCGGGGGACCAGAACCTCATAGAATTTGCTTGCCTAACAAGGAACTAATTAAGCCTACAGCCAAATGGGACGTTTTATTATTATCATCCAGCAGCGGATTTACTTCTACGAATTCAGCGGAAGTTACAATGCCTGCTTCAGCAAGCATCTCTACTGCTAGATGAGCTTCGCGGAAATGAAGGCCGCCTTTGACCGTTGTTCCGGTACCCGGAGCTTCTAATGGATCAAGAG
The DNA here is from genome assembly GCF_014640555.1 of Paenibacillus marchantiophytorum. Classification (GTDB taxonomy): domain Bacteria; phylum Bacillota; class Bacilli; order Paenibacillales; family NBRC-103111; genus Paenibacillus_E; species Paenibacillus_E marchantiophytorum. Next base: position 261,008 of record NZ_BMHE01000002.1, read on the forward strand.
AATCTACATCGTAGCTAAGATGTACACCGTCTGTTTTAGCGCTTATATAATCAATGGCTTCCTGCATCACATGTGCCATGCCTTTGCGATCAATATCATACATGGTGAAGCATTTGATTCCTAGGGAACGAATGAGTTTCTTCTCGCCTTCATCCAACGAGCGTGATCCGATGAGGACGATATTTTCTGGTTTTATTTTCGGTTGCTTATGCTGGATCTCTGTTAATAACGGATGTCCCATGCCTAGACTAACGGCTAACGACATCCCGTGGATATTGCCCGAAGGGCTCGTTTCCGCTGTATTCAGATCAGAGTGAGCATCAATCCAGATGACACCCAGATTCGTGTAATGCTCGGATAATCCAGCTATCGTTCCAATAGCTATACTATGATCGCCACCTAGAATAAGTGGAAAATGCCCCTGCTGAACGACTCTGGAAACTTCCTTCGCCAACCTTGTGTTTACTTCAACCACTTCTGCCAAATACTTGAGATTAGTATGATTCACTTCAGCGGCTAAGGGAGCAGCTTGGTCATCAGGCAGCCTAATTTCACCCGTATGCTCGGCGGTGATGCCCATCTGCTGCAAACCGCGCAACAATCCCGCTTGCAGGATGGTTTTGGGTCCTTTACTGGCTCCGCGTCGGCCTGCCCCTAGATCAAATGGCACGCTAATCGCACTAATTGTCGGTACGGTACTCATACGATCAACTCCTCTTGACTAAGATTCCCAGTAAACAAAAAATCATGCTGTCTTATCGCTATTAGATTACCATTTATTTCGTGTTTCCGTATATGTTTCATTATATGAAAGGCTACTTCCATTGGTTATCGGAATTCAATTTGTTTTTGAGAAAGCCAACCTCGTGCCGATATGTTATACTATTATGAGAATGATTATCAATTGTTCGGTAAAGGTGGGATTTGACTTGCATAGCGGTTTAAATCAAGAAGCGTATCTAACTGGTACCTTGCTGGAGCTGAGTAAACTTGAAGTGATTACTTATACAGCTAATTGGAAATTTGAAGTAGTAAAGGCTGATAAACATACATTGCTTTTTTTCGTAAAAACAAGAGGTCAGCTGCTTATGAATCAGGAAGAAATCCCGATTTATGGTAAAACGCTCTGTTTGCTGCTGCCTGGAATGAGCGCGCAGACGATGAATTTGTCGGGCAATGAACATAGCTTGATCTATCAGCTTGAATTCGAATTATTTCGCATGGGGGAGAAAACGGATTTGCGCAAGGTTTTTGACCGCGTGCTTGATTTCCCGGTGCAGGGCTTGCTGCAAGCGGATCTACTGCTATTTCAGCGAAAAATACAATTGCTTGCATCCGCTTATGGCGTATCCAGTGTGAGAGAGCATTTGCGTCAGCAGTATGTTTATGAATTGTTGGAGCTGATTCTCAAGGAACAACCGCCAGTAGCAACTACGCCTAAGGATGCCGATGCCTCGATCCAGTTGACCATTCAATACATGCAGGATGCTTATGCAACAGATTTGAATTTGGATACGCTTGCTGAACTTGCCGGCATGCATCCGGCATATTATTCGCAGCGTTTCAAACAAAAGATGAATAAAACGCCGATCGAATTTCTTACGCAAATCCGGATGAATAAGGCGAAGGAAACCTTACTCGTGTCTGCGCCTAAGATTAAGGATTTGGCTGGACTGGTCGGGTACCGCGACGAGTTCTATTTCAGCCGCCGCTTCAAAGAAAATAGCGGCTGTGCACCCAAGCAGTATACGAGCGAGCAGCTTGAGAGCATTGTGTCGTTATCTTATCCGTATACCGATCATCTGACTACGTTAGGCATTGTTCCTTCGGCAGCGCAATATCACCGTGCAGCGTATTTACCTGTGGAGGCAAAATCATTAAATTTGCCATTGCATGCTGTTGAGGCTTGGGAAATAGGCAGGCAGGCCTTTTTGGAAGCCAAGCCAAGCTTGGTGATTTGCAAAGATAATGTCGTCCTGAAAGCCAGAGAGCATATCAGTGATATAGCTCCTATCATTTCCATTCCATGGGCTACCCTGGATGTATTTGATCACTTAGAGGAAATTGGACAGTTGGTTGGGCGAAGACAGGCAGCCAAGGAATGGATTCAACGCCATGAATATATAGCGGAGCTGGCAAGGAAACGGGTTCACAAAACTTTCGGGAATCCGACCTTAACGATTTGCCGGATGACAAGCAAGGGGCTGAGGCTGTATGGTGCACGGAATGTGGGGCATATTTTTTATCGCGCTCTGCAATTCATGCCCCCAAGCCGTCTTAGTCAAGCGATGAGCCTGCATCGTGCAGGGACTAACTTTAACTGGATATCCATGACGCCGGAAGAATTAAACCAATATGAGTCCGATTACATGATTATCTTAACCTCATCGGAGCAAGCTGCTTCCAAGCTGCGCCACCAGTTAGTGACAGATCCAGCATGGCTGCGACTGCCTGGGATCAGGCAGGGACGCTACTTCCTTTTGCAGTGGGATGAATGGATGGTATATGCACCGCAAGCGATTGAGCAGCTTCTTGAGAAGGCGACTCAGATGCTGATCAGTACTCCGCTGACCCAAAGCCGTTTGCAACTCTGAAGGAAATCTTAAAATTATCCAAGGATTTAATCTTTGAAAATGACATGGACGAAAGTAAGATACATTTCTATAATTATTTTATTGATAATGATTATCAGTATTAATGAGAGGTAAGGATTTTACTCATGGATTCGAGTCGTCCGAGGATGAACGGTATTACGCATGGAGGGATAGGTCTCGCAACGATTGCTGTACTGCTGTTTATTATGTTTACTGCTATTTCGTTCGGAGCTAAGGATTTAACGCTGGGGACCGTATGGTCAGCCGTTTTCCAGTATGACCCAACGCTAACTTCACATCAGATTATCCATGAGTTGAGGCTGCCGAGAGTGATAGGCGCAGCTGTGATCGGAGCTGGCTTTGCCGTTGCAGGTGCTCTCATGCAAGGCATTACACGAAATCCATTAGCGGATTCCGGCATTCTGGGAGTCAACGCAGGGGCTGCAATGATGGTTGCCCTGAGCTTCGCCTTTTTCCCGAATCTGCCCTATTCAGCGCTTATGTTCGTTTCTTTTATTGGCGCTGTGGCGAGTACTGCTTTTATTTTCTTGCTTGGCGCTTCAACTCCAGGCGGCTTAACCCCGCTGCGTTTAACGTTGGCGGGAGCCGTAGTAGCTGCCATGCTGCATTCGCTGAGCTCTGGCATTGCGATTTATTACGATCTTAATCAGGATCTTGCATTTTGGTATGCAGGCGGGGTTTCTGGTGTGAAATGGCCCCAATTGAAGCTGCTGGTGCCTGTGATTGCACTCGCCATCCTAGGTGCGATGATGATCAGCCGCTCTGTTTCCTTGATTGCTTTGGGCGAAGATGTTTCTGTCAGTTTGGGTGTTCAAACAAAACGCACACGCCTGATAGGAATAGCGCTGGCTGTGATTCTTGCCGGGGTAGGCGTTTCCGCCGCAGGTTCCATCGGATTCGTTGGACTCGTTATTCCCCATATCGTAAGAAAGATCGTGGGGGTAGATTATCGCTTCATTATCCCATTATCGGGATTACTCGGAGCCATCTTGCTTGTGCTCGCTGATTTGGGTGCTCGCATGGTTCATCCGCCGAAGGAACTGGCGATCAGCTTGATGGTAGCGATGGTCGGTGTCCCCTTCTTCCTGTATCTGGCCAGGAAAGAAAGGAGGGCCTTGTGATGAGCTCACTTAGGCGCATTCGCCGCAGGAATCTAAGCCTAACGGTCGGGATTAGTCTCCTGCTCATTAGTTTGCTGGTCATTCTGATTAGCTTGAACACAGGCTCGATTCGGCTTTCACCATTTGAGGTTTGGCAGACTTTTGTAGGTCAGGGGAGTCCGGATAGTCAACTGGTATTGTTCGAATACCGACTGCCCCGCATATTGATTACGATGCTTGCAGGCATCGGTTTAGGCGTCTCCGGAGCGATTCTTCAAGGGATCACCCGCAATGGGCTTGCGGATCCCGGTATTCTGGGGCTTCATGCGGGAGCAGCATTTGGTTTGATTGTGTTTGTTAGCTTTTTTCATGCCGTGAAAGGCATGCCATCTTTGCTCATTCCAGTTTTTGCTTTTGCCGGTGGCATTGTGACGGCTGTTCTCATTGTCATCTTGGCCTATGACCGTCACAAAGGTATCGTACCTATTCGCCTGATTCTGGTTGGTATCGCGATTGCGGCAGGGTTCAGCGCGGTTACGTTATTCTTGTCGCTGCGGCTGGATGAAGCGACATACCGTTTTACATCCAGATGGCTGCTGGGCAATGTGTGGGGAAGAGATTGGATCCATGTCTATGCCCTATTGCCGTGGATCCTTGTCTTCATTCCGTACACGTTCTCCAAGTGGAAAGTCATGAATGCCTTCTCGTTGGGGGATGAGACAACCGCGGGTATGGGCATTTCAGTGAACCGCGAACGCATGCTGCTGTTGATGAGCGCTGTTGCGCTGTCCAGCGCCAGCGTCGCGATGGCCGGAGGCATTGGTTTCCTGGGGCTAGTCGCGCCGCATCTGGCACGGCGACTCGTCGGTCCCATGCATCAATATCTGCTGCCGATAGCAGGGTTGATCGGGCTAGTGATTCTAGTTGCGGCCGACACCATCGGGCGTTCGATCTTTCAGCCTAATGCGATCCCGGCCGGTGTCGTTGTAGCAGCCGTCGGGGCGCCGTATTTTTTGTATTTATTAATAAGAACGAAATAAGGATCTCGAAGGAGTTTAATGATGAAAAAGAAAAATATTGCACTCATGAGTATGGTCAGTTCGCTATTCCTATTAGCGGCTTGCGGCCAATCCGCTGCCCCTCAAGGCGCAGCAACGAAGACACCAACAGCAACAGCAACTGCGGCGACCACAGTAAAACCGGTTGAGAAGGAACCGCGCATTGCCTCGTTGTCTATTCATTTGACGAATGATCTGCTTGCACTGGGGATTACACCAGTAGGTTCTGTTATGGGAGGAGACCTCAAAGCTTTCCTGCCGCATGTCGCTGATCGCCTGCAAAATACGAAAAAGCTGGGTGTTGTGACGGAACCCGATATGGAAGCCTTGCTGGCTTTGAAACCAGAAGTCATTTATTTGGATCAACAGTACGCTGGCAAAGATATAGCCAAATACGAGAAAATCGCCAAATCTGAAGTGTTTAATCTCGATGACGGCACATGGCGTGACCATTTGAAAAAAATCGGCAAGCTCGTTAACCGTGAACCGCAAGCGGAAACGTACATCAAGGATTACGAAGCGCAAGCGACGAAAGTGAAAGGGCTCATCAAGGATAAAATCGGGGACGGCAAGGCTATGGCAATCCGTGTGACGGCCAAAGAATTGCGTGTGATGGGCATGAAACGTCCATTAGGACCGCTCCTGTTCACGGATCTGGGTTTGAAGCCGGCAAGCGGCGTGGAGAAGATCGAGAAAGCTTATGAAACGATCTCCCAAGAAGTTCTGCCTGACTATGATGCTGACGCCATATTTGTCATTGTGAATAATGAGGATGCGGCTAAAAAGGTTTTTGAACAATTGTCTGCCAATCCCATTTGGAAAGGGCTAAAAGCTGTCAAAGCCGGGCATATTTACCCGATCGCCGACCAACCTTGGCTAGATTACTCAGCTATCGGCAACAAAATGGCGCTTGACGCTGCGGAAAAGCTATTCGCCAAGTAACACCCATAGAGGCTACCCTAAAGTCAGTTATCTCACTGGCGCTAGGGGCAGCCTCTTCTTGTTTGTGCTGCAGCAAGGAGCAGGAAATGTTGGATGTCCGGATGTCATTCCTGATATTGCCGGCAGCTAAGGAACTGTAGGATGCTTATAGACGAGAAAATGGCTGCTTTCGAAATTTAATGAACTGAGTTAGCGCTATCGATCACTTTATTGGCCGAATAAAGGGTGTTGAGTTCGTTAGACGATTAACGACGATTAAAATGCCCAGTTGCCTTGGCGGAAGATAGGCTCAATGCGGCCATCCGCGTGCTCGCCATCAATATCCATTTCGGCAGAACCGATCATAAAGTCAACGTGAATCAAGCTATCGTTAAGACCGGCTTGCGCTTGCTGCTCCTTCGACATCTCAGCTCCACCCTCGATACAGGTTGGGAAAGCTCTGCCCAAAGCCAAATGGTTGGAAGCATTCTCATCATACAACGTATTAAAGAAGATGAGGTTTGAATTGGAAATCGGAGATAGATGCGGTACGAGTGCGATTTCACCCAAATAATGCGCTCCTTCGTCCATCTCGATCATGGCTTGCAAAGACTCGTAGCCTTCTTCAGCCGTGTAGTGGACGACACGCCCGTTCTCGAAGGTAAGCGAGAAGTTGTTGATAAGATTGCCTTGATAGCTCAAAGGCTTCGTACTGCGAACGGTTCCTTGGGTCCCTTGACGCAGCGGTGAGAGGAAGACTTCTTCTGTTGGGATATTCGGGTTAAACTCGAAGCCCCCGCGGCCATTCGTTGCTGATCCGCCACGCCAAACGTGATGCTCAGGGAGTTGCACGGTAAGGGCAGTTCCAGGTGCGCGGTAATGAATTTTGTGGAATTTCTTTTCGTTCAGCTGTTCCCTTTTGTTGCGAAGTGTAGCGTTATGTTCCTGCCAAATTTGCACAGGATCCTCTTGATCAACACGGGTAGCTTTGAAGATAGCGTCCCATAAGGCGTTGATCGCTGCTTGTTCATCCAGCTGCGGGAACACTTTTTTGGCCCAAGCTTCGGAAGGAGCGGCTACGATCGACCATGTCATTTTGTAGGATGACATATGTTCTCTCCACTTCACTAATTTCGGACCTGCGGCTTTGGAGTTAGCGGAAATGCGGGCAGGATCAACATCCTTGAGCAATTCTGGATCATCCGCATCAATCCATAAATAAGCGCCGTTGTTATCGGCCAATTCGCTGAGCGCATCCGCTCTCCACGTGGGATATTCGTTGAAAGCGTCGTCAGGAGCGTTGAGATATCTGATCTGTGTGCAGATTTCATCCTGCCATTCAATATGTACATGCTTGGCCCCGGCTTTATAAGCTTTGGAGGAGATCAGGCGTACCAGCTCAGGCTGCAGAATTGGGGCGTTAATCCAGAGTGATTGACCGGACTGAATGTTCAGAGAAACACGGACGATAAGCTCTGCGTATTTATCAAGATTGCGTGCAAAGGTCATGATGAATCCTCCTTTATTTTAAATCTTGCTAGCAGTTTATCCTGAGATGAGCCGACTGTCAAATAAATTTTACCGTTGGTTTTTGATGAACGTAGAGGGGGTCATCCCATGCCATTTGCGGAATTGATTGGTGAAGTGGTTATAGTTTTGAAACCCTACATCGTAACAAACTTCCGAAGCGCTTCGGCCCGTATGCTCCAGCATTAATACAGCTTGTTGAATCCGCATGCGATTCAGGGTATCGATAATGGACAGGCCTGTGCTTTCTTTGAACAGATGCGATAATCTTGAGGGGGAGAGTCCCACGGTTTGGGCTAGCTCCTCGATCCGAATCGGTTCACGCATGAGCTGTGAGAGCAGTCGGAGCACTTCTTCAATGCGAGGGTCCATGTTGCGCTTGGTTTTCTGCGCCATGATCAACAAGATTTCTCGCAGTGAGCCGCAGCACAGCTCGAACCAGTACTCGCCGCGTTCACGGGAATCCGCCAGAATCCGGCTGAATGCCTGGAATATCCGTTCGCGCGTAGATTCATTCTCAATGGTCAGATAAACGACTTCTTCCTGTGGAAGCAGGTTTATTTCCGAAAAAAAGGCAGGGAAATGCGCCCATACAAATTGCCACGTATGGTTCTTCAGTGTGCCATAATGATGAGCGGCTCCCGGTGCCAATAATACGATATCGCCTGTTCGGCAATCGCGCTTCTCCTCGTTATAGTTGACATAGCCTTTCCCGTCCAGCGTAAACATCAATAGCCAGTCCTGTCGCCCATGAGGACGCTTGACGACATAGGATTCCGGTTCATTATAATGGCCTGCCAAGAGCTCTTGTACGTCTAACTTCATTTCCGTCGTTTCCTTTCGCTAGAAGCTTTGGGACATCTTCAGTATATCAATAAATAGCAGGATTGTATGAGTATATAGCACTATTATTACTTCTATGCCTGCTTGCTTTCCGTTATGCTGAAGTCAGGGAACAAACATGATGATAGGGGAGGGGAGCAGGATGAAGCCATCCTTGCTTAAATTGACGAAGGAACAGAAGCAGCATTTTGAAACAGAGGGGTATGTGATCGTGAAGGGACTGTTTTCAGAGCAGAATCTCGCGGAAATTGATGCAACCTTTGAGGCGATTAGTGATCAAACGGTTCCGGGCTATTTTGAACCTGAGCGGCAGGCTGAAGTCATGGATCCGTTGAAACGATACCCGCGTGTGATGCACCCGCACCGGTTTAATGAGACAGCCATGAGATATATGCTGCATCAGCCCGTACTCGAAGTGTTAGCAGATTTGTATGAGGAAGAAGCGTTGGCTGCGCAAAGCATGTTTTATTACAAACCGCCAGGATCTCGCGGGCAAGCGCTGCATCAGGACAACTTTTATTTGCAAGTGGAGCCTGGCAATTGTATTGCGGCCTGGACGGCGATTGATGCGGCTGATGAGGAGAATGGCGGCCTGCTCGTGGTACCCAAAACGAACACTTATGATATTTCGTGTCCTGACATTGCAGATGCCAAAGAATCATTTACTACACATTATGTGAAGCCGCCCAAAGACGAAAAGGCCATGCCAGTCATCATGGAGCGCGGCGATGTTCTCTTTTTCAATGGCAATCTGATTCATGGTTCTTATCGCAACAAGACGAAAGATCGCTTTCGTCGGGCGTTTATTTGCCATTATGCTAACGCTTCAGCCACACACATCAGCAACCATTACCGACCTTTGTATCGACAAAACGGTGATCCGGTTTCCTTAGAGGTTAACCCCAGCGGCGGGCCGTGCGGTGAAGAATTTGAGAATGTATATCCTCATTAAGCATTAACATGTATTATGGAGAATCGTTCCAAGGCCGGGAGACTGGTTTGGAACGGTTCTTTTTTCGTGCATGCGTATGGAATGATGTCAATTGTTTACAATAGGGGAGGGGTGAATAACAATATGATGATGGGATGGATGGCGGGATTGCTGCTTTTCTCACAGCAGGTAATCGTGCCTGAGCGTTTGACGCTTACGGATGATAAGGGGCAAATCACAGCCAATGTGGATAAAAAAGCCTACTCCCTGGAGTATTTGGATATCCCCTTAGTTGATAATGAACGATTGCATCAGCTAACCGACGAGGTGGGGAAGAGGATCTATCGGAAACCAATGAATGCCACCATTAATGACAGTGGCGCTATAGTCAAAGAGATTCCTGGCGTTCAACTGAATCAAAGTGCGTTTGTGAAACAATTTTATCAACATTTTTATGATTCGAATTCGCTGAGCTTTGAGGTGCCTCAAATGCCGGTGTATCCCAAAGTGGACAGTGAACTATTGGCGAGCATTCGTGTGCGTCCAATCGGTTATTATGTCACATACTTTAACTCAAATAATAAGCATCGGTATACGAATATTAAGCTGGCTGCTCAAGCGATTAATAATTATGTTGTTCAACCGAATGAGACCTTCTCGTTTAATCGCGTTGTAGGCGTTAGGACGCGAACCAAAGGCTATATGTCAGCCAAAATTATTGTGAGAGGTGAATTCTCCGAGGGGATTGGCGGAGGGATTTGCCAAATTTCTTCGACTTTATTCAACGCGGCGGATCGAGCCGGCCTTAAGATTCTGGAACGATTCTCTCATAGCAGGTCAGTACCTTATGTCCCTTCGGGTAGGGATGCTACCGTCAATTGGGGGGGGCCGGATTTCAGCTTCAAAAATACGTATAATCAACCGATCCTGATTAGGGCTCATGCCATGCCTGGTCGCGTATATGTGAGCATTTCGTCCTCCGAAATGATTAACTACAAACCAAGGCATGTCCCGAGTGCTTCGGATACGTTGCCCGAAGAAATTAACGCAGGGACGGACGTGGATCAATCTGTCCCTTAGCATTCGAAGGTCAATATATGCACATATTTGTATAAATAAAAGCAAAAAATCACAAGACTTCGGGTTCACCTTTCGCTAGAATAAAAGGCAGATCATTCAGCTTGAGAAGGGTGGAAATCAGTTTCATGAAAACATTTTTGGATGAGAATTTTTTGCTTACGAATGAGACAGCGGTTAAATTATTCCATGAATTTGCCAAAGATTTGCCAATCATCGATTATCACTGTCATCTAAGTCCTAAGGAAATTTATGAAAATAAACAATTCAATACCATCACCGAAGCTTGGCTGTATGGCGACCATTACAAGTGGAGAATGATGCGTGCCAATGGCGTCGAAGAGAATAAAATTACGGGAGAAGCGAGCGATTATGATCGTTTTGCTGCGTGGGCCGCGACGCTTCCGATGGCGATTGGCAATCCGTTGTACCATTGGTCCCATATGGAGCTTCAAACGTATTTTGGCGTTAATGACTTCATTAACGAGCAGAACGCGCCTGTGATTTGGGAAAAAGTCAACGCGAAGCTGGCTGAGGGGAACTCACGCGCTCGCGATTTAATTACGAATTCCAAAGTTACGGTCATTTGTACGACAGATGATCCAGTGGATTCCTTGGAATATCATATCAAAATCAAAGAAATCAAAGATTTCAACACACAAGTATTGCCGTCCTTCCGTCCTGATAAAGCGCTGGAAATCAACCGTGCGACTTTCTTGCCATGGATCAGCCAATTGGAGAAATCCGCAGGCATCACGATCAGCTCCTATGATAATCTGTTGGCGGGACTTGCAAGCAGAGCCGAATTTTTTGCTTCTGTTGGCTGCAAAGTATCTGATCATGCCTTGGATTATGTGCCTTTTGCGGCTGCGACCAAAGAAGAAGTAGATGAAATCTTCAAAGCCGGATTGGCGGGTAAGGCTGTCAGCTTGGAAGACGAGAAGAAATATAAAGCGTTCACCTTGCTGTTCCTGGGCGGCATCTACAAAAAGCTGGATTGGGCGATGCAGTATCATATCAATGCTTCCCGGAACAATAATGGACAAGCTTTCGCTACATTAGGACCGGATACGGGCTTTGACTCCATTAATGATAGCTCGGTTGCCAGCGCTCTTACAGGTTTGCTGTCATCTCTGGCGGTTGCGGATTCGCTGCCGAGAACGATTCTTTATTCTCTGAACGCGCGGGATAATGAAATCCTCGCATCGTTGATGGGCAGCTTCCAGGGCGATGGCATCCCAGGCAAAATCCAGCTCGGCGCGGCTTGGTGGTTCAACGATACGAGAGACGGCATGGTGCAACAGATGAAATCGCTGGGGAACTTCGGTTTGCTTGGCCGCTTCGTAGGGATGCTGACAGACTCCCGCAGCTTCTTATCCTACACGAGACATGATTACTTCCGCAGAATCCTCTGCAACATGTTTGGCGAGTGGGTCGAAGCGGGCGAATTCCCGAACGACGAGCAGTTGCTGAAACAGTTGGTTCAAGGGATTTCATATGATAACGCGAAGCAATATTTCGGCTTCTAAAATAAGCTAACCTCCGCGCTTGCGCTGAGGCTGCTGAAATCGTTGATTTCAGTGGCTTTGGCGTAGGGTGGAGGTTTTTTGTTTTTTTGGCGGGCAGCATGGGGGCGGTGCTGGAGTAAGAGTAAAAGTAGAAGTGTAGGAGGAGGTCTAAAAGTGACCAATTTGTTGAACATCTAGGCAGAATGGAGGGGGATAAGGAGTTGTGAGTGGCGAGTTGTAAATGAAAAGGAACTATGATCCGCTAATTGGCTGGAACCGGGGTAAAAGTAGTATGAAAGGGAACTGAGGTACGCTAATGAGCGGAAAATGCTGATTTTGACGGGGAAATGGTGATATAGCGGATCGTAGTTCCTTTTGGAGTAGGATTAGGCGGTTTTCAGCATAATAGCGGATCGTAGTTCTCTTTGGGCTGGGCGATGGCACAGAACGTAGTGTGAAAGGAACTTAGTGGTGGGTGGAGGTTTGCCCTCCCCGTATGGGGAGTTTTTTTGTTGGAGGGGCAAGCTAACATGGTAAGATGAATTAAACAAAATAATGCACATCAATTCCACAAAATATTGGATTGTCAGGCCCATTCTCAAAGGTACAATGAATAGGATTAAATGGATGATAGGGGGCGGCAGGATGATTAAACTATTTTTGAATCGAAGCATCAAAACGAAAATTGTCTGGATTAACGTTGTGATTTCGCTGATTCCATTGCTATTATTAGCCCTGATCTTTTATAAAACGAGTACCCAGCTATTGGAGAAAACGATGGTTCGCAACGCGGATCAGAATGCCGGTTATTTGTCCGAGTATTTGAATAAGTACTTCAACAGCTTCTCCTACTCTGCGCTGCAAGTATATGGGTTCAAAAGCATTATGAACTTAATGGAGAATGGCAGCGATTACAACAATGCGGACATCATTAATGTGAGAGATTCGCTGAGTAATTATTACCGTTTGCTGCAAAGCCAGAATGAAGATGTGATCAAGATCATGATCTACGGCAAGAAAAACAAGCTCGAAGAGAGCTGGTCGAAGGCCGATACGTACGATGCCATTCAGTTGGGGAATGGCGTTCCGCATTCCGATGAACTGTTGGACTTGCCCTTTCAACATACGTTTATGACGACGTACCAAGATGCTAAGTTGGACCGGTCCTTTTTTGTTTATGGGGTCACGATTTATGATCCTTTTTATCGCAATAAGATCGGAACTGTGCTCTTTTTTGTGCAAAGCAGGGATCTTAAGAAAAGGCTGGAGTCGTATAACCGCTCTCCGAATGTTATTGTTTTGCAGAACTCGCAGGCAGAGACCTTTTATCAAACGAGCAGCATCTATGAGGAGCAGATCAAAAAGTACTATGTACCTGAATTTCCTGTAAGCAAAGTCAAACATGAATTGAATTTCAATGATAAGCACGATCTCTTGATTGATACTTCCTATTTGGATCATGGGAACGTTCAGCTTAATATTGTGTATCCCAATACGGAATTGGACAAAAATCGCAAATACATTTTGGACATCACGCTGCTGGCTTTATTTGTGGTCATCTCGTTTATCTATTTATTCTCTTTAATGTCGCAGCAATTTATTACGAAGCCGATCCACCGATTAGGCCATATGATGAAGGTTGTGCGGAATGGGGATTTCTCGGTTTCGCTCAAAGTGAACGATTGGCATGACGATATCTCGGAGCTGTCTAGGAATTTTAATTTCATGACGCGTAAAATTAGGGATTTGATCGAATCGGAATATGAGATGAAGCTGCGTAATAAGGAAGCGCAAATTATTGCTTTGCAGACACAGATTAATCCTCATTTTCTGTACAATACGCTGCAAACGATTGGCGGCAAGGCTGTTCTTAACGGCGATTATGAGATTCATGAAATGTGCAGCGCTTTGGGAGATATGTTTAGATACAGCTTCTATGAAGGGAATAAGGAGTCAACGCTAAGTTTGGAGCTGCTTCATGTGAATAATTATTTATTTATCCAAAAAATTCGTTTCGAGGAGCTCCTGCAAGCGGAAATTGACGTAGCGGAGGAGTTGATGGGCTGTCAAACGATACGTTTTGTCCTTCAACCGATTGTGGAGAATGCGATCGTTCATGCCCTGGGCAAAACGTTGACGACGCAGCTGCATATTCGTTTGTCAGCCAGAAAGCAGGATGGCAGCATCTTGATTGCTGTCCAGGACGATGGACCCGGCATCGAGCCTCAGGAGCTGATGGCCTTGCAGCATATGCTGAAGATCAGATCGCCGCTTGAGTATTCGGGTATTTCCATGGGGATGAAAAATGTGAATGAGCGCTTGAAGATGGTGTATGGCTCTGCGTTCGGCATTGAGATCGAGAGTGCACGGGGTCAAGGAACAACGGTGTTTATAACGATTCCGTATGAAAAGCGAGGAACAAGCCATGTATAGAGTGATGGTTGTGGATGACGAGCCGTGGGGAAGACGCTCGCTTCGTAAATTAATTGATGAGTTTTCCGCTGTTGTGGAAGTCGTTGCAGAAGCGAAGCACGGAGAAGAAGCCTTGCAGCTTATTCAGATCAGCAAGCCGCATATCGTGGTGACGGATATGAATATGCCTGTGATGGACGGCAAAGCGTTTCTGGAGCAGCTTTTTACGATTCATAAGGAGATCAAGGTGATTGTCAGCAGCGGGTATTCGGAATTCGAATATTTGAAAGCAGCTTTAACCTATCAGGTATGCGACTATGTGCTGAAGCCGGTATCGATCACGGATTTGCGCAGTGCGATCGATAAGGCGATCGAGGCGCTTCACAAAGATGGGGATCTGCTTCAGCAGCGGCATCATGCGATGGCGGTTTGGAAGCTGCAAAGAGAGGTGTTCCTTCAGCATGTCGCCAATGAGCGCATTGTCAATCAGTCGGATATGTGGCGGCAAACGCATGAATTGAAAATAGCGCAAGCTTTCGAGGCCTATCGCGTCGTCATTCTGGCCTTTCGTCAGTTTCGGGAGGTTGCGGAAAGCAAATTTCATGGCAACGCCGATTTACTGATGTTTAGTTTGGAAAATATGCTCGCTGAAATGATTCAAAGCGAAGCACCGCTCGTTTTTACGGCAGATGACAGGATGAAATTATGCGTAATCATGCCAATAGGCGATGATGGAACGGCCTATATGCGCAAGATTGTCAGCGAATTTCAGCAAGCGGCTTGCGAGATGTTGAAAATAGATACGGTGATTGGCGTCAGCTCGGAGGTTAGCGGTATAGATGCCCTGCCCAAAGCCTACGATGAAGCTCTTGCCGAGGTTTGGAACAATCCTTTCCATGGTTCAGGCTTATCCGCTTCTATCGACAATTCCAAAATGTCAGGCGCGGAAAGCGTGATTTTGAGCAACTTCGACATGAAGAACCTCAAGCAGGCTATCGTGAGCAAAAATGACAAGGAAATGCGCAGCCTGCTGGAGCTTTTTGTACAAAAGATTGCTGCCAGCAAGCATATTCGCATTCAAGAGGTTCATTACGCGTATACGCGGTTGTCGGAAACGATCGCCAGCGGTATGAAGGAATTAGCTGTTCCTAATCAGCCGCCATTTGATTATCAGGCGCTGCACCAAATGATGGAGCTTCAGGGCTTAACTTACTACGTTACTAAGATGACGGATCAGCTTGCAGAAACGTTTCAACATTGCGGCGCTCAAGACGCCGGCTCTCCCGTCAAGGAAATCACGGATTTTCTGCAAAAGCATTATTTCGAAGAGCTTAGCTTAGTGGATGTGGCGACGAGGTTTCATATGGACCCCAGCTATTTGAGCAAGCTGTTTAAAGCGGTGACGAACGAGAATTTCATTGAATATTTGACGCGGCTTCGGATGGAAAAAGCTTGTGAGCTGCTCCGCGCCTCTGACCGCAAAGTGAATGACATTTCCGAATTGGTCGGCTATGAAAATCAACGGTATTTCAGCCATGTATTCAAAAAGTTCACAGGCCAGACGCCGTCTGACTATCGGGAATCGTGCGGAACGAGCTGAGGAAGTACAAAAAAGTGAACATCGACATGACAAGATATTGGATTACCGCGCAAGGCGGAGGAAGCTACAATGTAGACACAGGAGAACAACAAGCTCTTCTGCATCTAGAGGAAGAAAAGGGGAAATTGCATGAACAAAAGGTTAAGCCTGACGTTAACTCTGCTTCTGCTGACGACTATATTAGAGGCGTGCGGCAGCGGCAGCACTACAACTTCTGATCCTGCGCCAAGTGCGGGGGCTGCAAGCACCAAAGCGCCTGCCAAAGCGGCGGAGCCGGTCACGATTACATTTATGCATTTCAAGAGTGATGTGACGGATGGCATTCAGAAAATTGTCGATCAATTCGAGAAGCAGAATCCGACGATTAAGGTAGAGGTTCAGCCCGTCAAGTATGATGATTACTACACCCTGCTCAAAACCAAAATGGCGAGCGGTGATGTGATTGATATTTTCACGCTGAATGCGGGAAGCCAAACGAAATTGTTCGCGGACGGCGGCTATTTAATGGATATTTCTGATCAGCCTTTTATGAAAAATTTTGAGCCGAATGTGATTAAGGAGCAAGCGACGGATGGGAAGAACTATCTGATGCCGGTAAACTCCAGTCCGATTGCGGTTTTCTACAATAAGAAGATTTTCAAAGATTTGAATTTGGAAATTCCGAAAACGTACGATGCGTTGATGGCGGCAGCGAAGAAAATCAAAGATTCGGGCAAAACGGCTTTTGCGCTTGGCTGGAAAGATGCCTGGACGATGAAGATGTGGGAAGAGCGCGATTTCCCTAGCAACACGGGACTTATTGCCAATCAACCGGATTTCTTCAGCAAAATTGAAAAAGGTACAGCCAAATTTGCCGATAACCCGGCTGTGAAAACGACGATTGAGCACGTGAAGCAATTGTACGATTACGGCAATAAAGATCAATTGGGTGTGGATTACAACGGGGCCGTCGATCTGTTCGCCAAAGGCGATGCCGCTATGATGTATATGGGTACTTGGCCGCTGGCGGATCTGGAGAAGAAAAACCCGGATCTGTACAACAATAATCTGGGTTACTTCCCTTATCCGTTCAGCAATGATGAAGCCAAAAACAAATTGGAGTTTAACCCGGATGCGTCCTTGGCTATTGGCAGCAAATCCACGCACAAAGAAGCCGCTCTGAAATTCCTAGCTTATATGGGAAGCAAAGAGGGGGGAGACGCGTGGGTAACTAATACGAAGCTGCTCAGCTATGTCAAAGGCACAAACACGAATATTGCTCCTGCGATCAACGATCTTAAACCTTATATTGACGCCGGCAAAATCTACAATTCGCAAATTTATGTGGCCAATACAAGTATTGATTGGTCCACGCAATTTTCACAAAACTTGCAGAAGTTTATTTTTAATAAAATGACGCCTGACGAAATTGTCAAAGATATGGATGCATGGGTTGAGAAGAATCATAAGTAAGTTGATGGAATATAGAAAATAATGGAATAAGGGTCTGTTCGACGTTCATTAGGTTGATTCGTCGTGCAGACTCTCCTTATGCTGCGGTTTTTCTGCTATTTTCCTTGTCAAGAAAGGACGGAATGTATGAAATCTTTGAAACGCACTTGGCAGCTTGAATCTTGGTACATCTTGTTTGTGCTTCCCGGACTGCTCCTCTTCCTATTCGCTGTGGTCGTTCCGCTAGCTATGGGGTTTAAATATTCGTTCACGAACTGGGACGGCTTGTCGGATAAGTTCCGTTATATCGGTTGGGATAACTATGTGCATGCCGTCACGGATAGCGACTTCTGGAGAGCGCTGATCAACACCTTTAAATATGCCATTATTTTGACTCTTCTGGTCAATGTTATAGCTCTGCTGCTTGCTCTTGTTCTGGATCAGTTTCTGAAATTCAGAAACATCTTTCGAACGATTTTCTTTTTGCCTAGCGTGATATCCATCGTGCTTTCCGGCTTTATTTGGAGCTATAACTATAGCAAAGGTTTACCTAATTTATTTCATTTGTTCGGTAATGACAATGTCACAAGTCCACTGGGCAACCCCAGCTATGCTTTGTGGGGAATTATTGTTATTGCGGTGTGGCAGGGCATCGGCACTCCGATGATCATCTTCATCGCCGGCTTGCAGAATATCCCGGCTGAATTGGTGGAAAGCGCCAAAATGGACGGCGCCGGTGTGCTGCATACGTTCCGTCATGTGACGCTACCGCTGATCGCTCCTTCCGTCACCATCAATATGGTGCTGGTTCTGACAGGCGCCTTGAAAGTATTTGATCTGGTCTATGTGACGACCAATGGCGGCCCTGCATTTTCGACAGATGTCTTATCCACCTTTATTTACCGCGCCTCATTCACCTCGCTTAAGGGTGGGTATGCGACGGCTTTATCGATGATATTTTTCCTCATTTTAGTGGTGGTCACCTTGGTTCAATTGCAGATTTTCAGGAAAAAGGAAGTGGAAATTTAGTGAAACAGACGCATGTGATCGTATTTATCTTTATTCTGCTGCTGTCACTGCTCTTTCTCTTCCCGTTCTACGTCGCTATTCTCATGTCGTTGAAGACGAGCCAGGAAACGTTCCTCTCGTTTTATGGGATTCCATCAGCATTACATGTGGATAACTATATTCATGCGTGGAATACTTCGCACTATCCGAGAGCGATCATGAATAGCCTAATCATTACGATTGGTTCCGTGCTGTTGATTGTAGCGGTGTCAGCGCTGGCTGGATACTCGATTGCAAGACGCAAAGGGTGGGCGTACCAGCTGATTTTTCTGCTTTTTTTGGCAGGGATCATGGTTCCTTTTCAGATTACAGCGCTGCCGCTGTATAAGCTGGGCAAGCTGTTCCATATGATTAATACCCATTGGGGGATTATCTTGATTTATGGCGGCGCGGGCGTACAAACGGGCGTGTTTTTCTATAACGGATTTATTAAGGCAATCTCTCGAGAATTTGAAGAGGCGGCAAAGATTGACGGCTGCTCGGTGCCGGGCACATTCTTTCGGATTATTTTCCCGCTGTTGAAACCAGTGACTTCGACGGTGATCGTTTTGAATGTTTTATATATCTGGAATGACTTTCTGCTTCCTCTGCTTTTCTTGCAAAAGGATAAGTTCCGCACCATTCCCTTGCAGCAGTATTATTTCTTCGGGCAATACAGCAGCGATTTGAATCTTGCGTTTGCGTATGCCGTGATGGGCATGATCCCAATCGTTGTTTTTTTCCTCTTTATGCAAAAGTTTATTGTCAAAGGAATTACCGCAGGAGCGATCAAAGGGTAAGTCGAGTCTACGAGCTTTCCGAAGAAAACTTGGAGGAGGATTTGGATGAAGAAGTATGTTGGCTTGATGTTGATTGTGTTCATGTTATTAGGTGGTTTGGTGCCTGCAAGCTATGCAGCCAGTGTATCCATCACCCAGACAGGTCAAGTCGTGACCGCAACGAACGGAGCTTTGACGATTACGTATGATTTGAGTACAGGGCGGGGTAATCTCAGTTCGGCAGGGGTAACGATTCTAGCGAATTTTTATTCCGATTATGCGGTGTCGGGAAGCGCAACGAGAATTAATTCCTACGATGCGGCTGCACGCACAGCAAGCTGGACATCGATTGGCAGCGATGGATATGGCACCGGAGGCTATAAGCTGACGCTTACGAGCAGTTTGAGCTCGGGCTCGACGATTGTTTTAAACATCTATCTGTATGCCGATATCCCTTACTTTCTAACAGATATGCAGGTGCAGAAGGGGACGAGCCAGACGCTCGATTTCTTGGAGCCGATCGCTTCTCAGAATCTTGCGATTGCAGCCGGATCGAATAAGAAAGTATTCACGACGCCGTTCACGAACAATAACGATTTTGGCGTTGCGCCTGTGAATGCTTTTGGCAGCTTTACCGGCACAAGCTATTGGGTAACGTCGGTGTTCGATGACACGACCAAAAATGGTTTGGTTGCCGGCGCGGCAACGGTGAAGAATTGGGTCAGCGCGCAGTATCTTGCTCCTGCTTCGTCAGCGAACGGGAATTTAACGGGCTTCTCGGTCTATAACAATGGCGGCAAGCAAAGTGGAACGAGCGTATCCAGCGATAAGTTTTTTCTTGGCTATTATGCGGATTACCGTACAGGGCTTGAGGAATTTGGAGCCAAGTACAATGTAGGTGAACCTCATTTAACTTGGAGCGGCGGAGTTCCGGTAGGCTATAACAGCTGGTATTCCCTGCGATTTGATGATTTGACCGCAGAGAATATGTATCCTCTGGTTGATTATGTAGCGAATAATATGCAAAGCAAAGGCTATCAATATGTCAATCTGGATGCAGGCTGGGAAATCGGTGATGGCGATTGGACGCCGAATGCCGCCAAATGGCCTGTGAAGGTCGCTGGTGAGAATCCGATGAAATCGTTCACCAATTATGTGCACAGCAAAGGATTGAAGGCGGGCACTTACATCAACCCATTTAGCGTAGAGTCCAGTTTCTTGGACACAACGATTCCGAATACCAGCTATACGTTCAGGCAGGCTGTTCTCAGGGATACGTCAGGCGCGCTTAAAACGACCTACATCGGTACTTATGCGCTGGATACCACGCATCCAGGCACGCAGCAATATTTGCGGGATTCGATTCAGCGCTATATCGATTGGGGATTCGATTATATCAAGGCTGATTTCCTTGATTTCGGCTTGTACGAAGGCAATCATTATGACAGCACCAAAAATGGCATGCAAGCCTATCGCTTAGGAATGGGAATCTTGAAGGATAAAGTGTTGGCCGCCGGTCGTCCCATTTTTATCGATGAATCGATTTCACCGCTTCTGCCAGCGGCATTCGCTCATGGGCGCCGATTAGGCTGCGATACAGAGCTTGGCGTGACTGGCGGGGGTATGACGTATACAGGGTATGAACGGCAAGCCTTCAATGCCGCTGCCTCTTGGTTTTCCAACGGGACGATCTGGCAGTATAACGATGGCGATATGGAAATGGTCGATAATCTATCCGGCAATGGCAGCAATCGTTATGATAAAAATCAAGCCCGGCTGTTAACGAATGCCGTGGCATTAGCAGGCGGCCACTGGCTGGTCAGCGAGCAGCTGTCTGCAGTGCCGGATGATAAGATGGACATTTTGCGGAATAGCAAATTGCTGCAAATTTCCCAATTAGGGAAAGCGGCGAAACCGGTCAGCATGACCAATTTCTATGCTGGCGGCGAACATTCTCCTTCCCAGCTGTATCTAACGGATACGAATGGAGATCGGATCGTCGGTCTCTCCAATTGGGCGAACACAGCCGCTTCGGTGACAGTGACTTTTGCTGATCTGGGCTTGAGCGCCACTACGCCTTATTATGTCAGCGACTTGTATAAAGGGATTAGCTTGGGGACGTTTACAGGCAGCTACACGCAAAGCTTCGCCGATGCGGATGCAACGATGATTGCCATCTCTGCAGCGAACCCGTCACTGCCCTCTGCGCCTGTGAATATATCGTTGGGCAAAACAGCGACGGCTTCCTCCCTGTGGTCAGCGGGGTATGAAGCCTCCAAAGCGAATGACGGCAGCATGGCGACCCGCTGGAACAGCGCTTCCGGCCAAGTGAGCAACCAATGGCTGGAAATTAATTTCGGAGCAAGCACAACGGTGAACCGTGTAACGCTTAAGGAATATGGCCAGCGAGCAACCCAGTACCAATTGCAAGCGTGGAATGGAAGCAGCTATGTCAACCTTGTGAATGGGAACAAGCTTGGCTTTGAGAAGGAAATTAATTTTGCGGCTGTAACGACGACCAAACTACGGATGAATATTCAATATGCATCGGCTGAACCGTCGATATTTGAATTCGAGGCGTTTCAAGTCAGCGGGAACTCAGGCGCTGTTGTGGATCAAGATGATAGCGGCGCATCTTTCAGCCCGTACCACGACCTGCGGGGCCAAATTCAGCGTATGCAAGTATTCAAGCCAAGCACAACGAACGTGCCAAGAATTGATATTTACAGCTATAAGAACGGATCGCCCAAAGGTCCGCTCACGATCGACATCGTAGCTCTGGATGCAAGCTTGAATCCGACGAGCCGATTGTTCACAACGACGATTTTGGCGGTTAATTTCCCAACAACAGTCAGCTTAATTCCGATTTATACGAGGCTGACCGGATTGACCGCGAATGGCAATTACGGCATTATTTTGCGCTCGCCTTCCACGGTTGAATCCGCCGCCAACAACTATTTTGGGATGGCCTATAGCGATAGCAACCCATATGCGAATGGGATGGAGAGGCTTTCCATCGATGGCGGAGCTACGTGGACAACGGAAAACAGCGGAAATCGCGATTTGCAATTTACCGTCTATAAGTGAATGAAATAAACAGATGAGGGTGTTGGCCTTGCCGATAATTTATCACGAAGATTTGCGATTATTCGAAATTGAAACGCGCACGACCTCCTATGTGTTTGGCTTGAATGACAAAGGGGTCCTGCAGCAGATTTATTGGGGAGATGCCATTGATGCGCGCGAATGCGCGCATCTTCTGCAAAGCCGTCATCACAGTTCCTTTGATGCTGAAGTGGATAGGGAAAAGGAAGAATACGGCGGTCATGGCGGAAGCAGCTATGTGGAGCCGTGCTTGAAGGTTAGGTTCCAAGATGGCGTCAGAGATTTGAAACTGGCCTACAAGGGGTTTGCAATTGAGCAGGACACACTCCGAGTCATTCTCAAAGACGTTCATTATGATCTGATCGTCAATCTAACTTACAAAGTCATTGACGAGCATGATTTGATTGAACGGACTGCCGAGGTTGTCAATCAGAGCGACACGGAGGTCGTCATCGAGCAAATGATGTCCGCAGCCTGGTCTTTGCCCATTCTTCCAAGCTATCGTCTGACGCATGTGTCGGGAAGATGGTCCGGAGAGTTTCAGCTTAGAGACACCATGCTGTCGGAGGGCAAGAAAACCTTGGAATCCAGAAGAGGCTTCACGGGGGCCCATGCGAATCCATGGTTTGCTGTGGATAACGGGAAGGCGGACGAAATTTCCGGCAAGGTGTGGTTTGGCGTTCTGGGCTGGAGCGGGAACTGGAAAATCGTTGCGGAGAAAACGAATTTCAACCATGTGCGCGTTGTTGGCGGCATGAACGATTTTGACTGTCCGATTCTGCTGCAAGGTGGGGAGCGCATAACGTCCCCGTCTTTCATCGGCGGCTATACTTCGCGGGGCTTCGGTGACATGAGCAGGCAGCTTCACAGTTATCAGCGGGCTTTCGTTTTTCCATCGCAGGCTCATCGCAGGGTGCTGTATAATTCGTGGGAAGCGACGTACTTCCAAGTCGAAGCTCAAGGGCAAATGGAGCTGGCGCGATCGGCTGCGAAGCTTGGCGTAGAGCTTTTCGTTGTGGATGACGGCTGGTTCGGCAGCAGAAACAGCGACCAGGCAGGTCTGGGGGACTGGCATGTGAATGCCGAGAAATTCCCGAATGGGCTTGAGGAGCTGATTGATGAAGTCACCAGCCTTGGCATGGACTTCGGCATCTGGGTTGAGCCTGAATCTGTCAATCCTGATAGCGATCTATACAGGAAGCATCCGGATTGGGTGTATCAATACCCGACACGGGAGGGCACCTTGCAGAGGAATCAATTGCTGCTTAATTTGGGCAAGCCGGAAGTAAAACAGTATATTCTCGACTTCATGACGGAGTTATTGAGCAGCTACAGCATCACTTTTATCAAATGGGATATGAATCGCACCTTGACAGAAGCAGGGACAGCCGACGATATCCAGAATCCTTATCATGCCGTATGGGTGCAGCATGTGCAGAGCTTGTACGAAATCTGGGCTGAGCTGAGGACGAAATTCCCCCATGTCGAATTCGAATCCTGCGCGGGCGGGGGCTCCAGAATCGACTTGGGCATTCTTCGCTATGCCGATCAGGTATGGCCAAGCGACAACACGGATGCCTTTGATCGCCTGCGTATTCAGGAGGGCTTTGCTTACGTGTATAGTCCGCAAGTGATGATGTGCTGGGTTACCGAGTCGCCGCATAGCTTGAACGGAAGGAGCCTTTCACTGGCCTTTCGCTTCCACAGCGCCATGATGGGAGGGCTCGGCATCGGGGCCAACTTGAAACTGTGGTCGGAGGAGGAAATGCAAGAAGCTGCCGCTTATATTGCCCAGTATAAAGAGATTAGACACATCATAATGGCGGGTCATCAGTATCGCTTGCGATCGCTGAGAGATTCGGATGTGGCTGCCGTTCAATATGTAAGCAAGGACGGGGACGAAGCGGTTGTGTTTCTATTTCTGCATGCGCAGCAGTTTGGCAATTCCTCGCCGAGCATAAGCCTACAGGGCTTGGAGCCGAATGCCGATTATTTGGTGCATGGCTTGGAGCAGGAACCGGTCCCATTCAAAGGTAAAAACTTGATGCATGTGGGCTTGAATCCCAAATTAACGGGTGATTATGACAGTGCTCTCATTCGGTTGCAAAGGGTGTAGCGCAGAAAAATATTTGTTCGAGTGAAAAATGTCTGAAATGCAGAACCTACGCCCAAGGGCTAGGTTCTTTTCTTCATTTTGACCGTTGTGCGGCAACCTGTCAGCCTCTATACTTATAAGTGAGAATTATTATCAATTATTGAATCGAGGGAAAACAATGAGCGAGCCGCAATTTTCGACCAAAGAGCTGGCAGACAGAGGATCTCTCTTGTTTGCTTTTAAACATATGCAATATATAGAATCTGCCCTTGAATGGAAACGAGTCGTCACAGGTAGGGAGGAGCATACACTTCTCATTGCGCTGGAAGGGAGCGGACGTCTGAGCAGTGAAGACGATCAGCAGACGATTAGCAAAAGTACATGCGTAGCTGTGGAGCCTGGCAAGAAATTCATGATTAAGAGCGATCAGCAGGATGTGTTAAAAGGTTATTTCTTAACGTTTCATCTTTTTCGCCTAGATACGGACATTCCAGCGTCCCTTCAGCAGGAACGGGGATGCCCGTTTGCCGGAGAGGTACAGCTGTCACAATTTCCCGATATTGCACGCATGGTTAGCCAACTGGCAGAGCTTGATAGTGAGGTGGGCGAATTGTCCCGCCATAAACGGCAGATGCTTTTTCAGAATTTGATCCATCGCATTTGGGAACAAAAGGTGCAAAGGCCTGTCAAGACGGATTCGAGAGCGGGAATTGGCCGCACCGTTGCTTACATGGAGCATGCTTATTATGAAGATGTCACGCGAGAGAAGCTGGCCGCTCTGGCTGGGATGAGTCCGGCTCACTATTCGACGGCCTTTCGCAAGGAGGTTGGCAAGACGCCGCTTGATTATTTGACCGAGGTTCGTGTGAGCCGGGCGAAAGAGATGCTCCTGTCATCGGATGAACGCCTGCATGATATTGCGAAGCAAGTCGGTTACAGCAGCGAGTACTATTTCAGCAATCGCTTCAAGCAGATCACGGGCTACCCGCCTTCTGAGTATGCACACCGCAACCGCGCCAAGAAGATGATAAGCTCACGTTCGTACACAGCTTATTATCGCGGGAGTGTGGGGGAAGAAGTTGTGCCTGAGCAGGTTATCGGTTTGTTCATCGAGGATTACTTGGCGGCACTTGGCGTGAAGCCGCTGCTTCAATATGCCTGTGGTCCGTATTACCAAAAGTACTTGGAGCTTCATTTGAATGAGGTGCAGAAGCTTGATGTGATGGAGATTGATTTCGATGCGGTATGGCGATCTAAACCAGAATTGATTTTGCTTGCATTTCCGGATTTTGCAACGAAAGGATCGTATGAACAGTTTGCTCAAATTGCTCCGACCTATGTGTTCGAGCATGCGGCTGAGGATTGGCGTGAGACGTTCCGCACAGTAGCTGAACTGGTGGGTCGCAAACCTCGAGCAGAAGAGTTCCTTCGTCATTATGAGGAGAACGCGGCGTATTGCCGTGAGGTGCTGAAGCAGGCCATTGGCAATCAAACAGTGGCGTTATTGCGGCTGCATGCAAGCGGAGAGCTGCGTCTCTATGGAGGACCGCATGGGTATAGCGGCACCGTGTTGTATCACGATTTGGGGCTGACTTTGCCAAGCTTAGTGCGTCAGTGGTCGTGGGGACATACCGGAGGCGTGCGCGCAATTGCGCTGGAGCGGCTTCGCGATCTGGATGCGGACCATCTATTTCTTGTCATAGACGACGGCGTTGAGAAAGAGGAAGAGCTTCTTTTATCCAGTGAGGTATGGAAAGAACTTGCAGCAGTAAAGCATGGACGCATTTATGAAGTCAGTACGGATGTGTGGATGACGTTTGGCGCTTTGGCTAATGAGCGTAAAATAGCGGATGTGATGAACGCGTTGCTTACGTCATAATCGTACAATTACATAAAAAAAATCGAACAATTCCGTATGGTATTCCCTAGGTGCATATGATAAAATTTCAATTGAAATTGAGAATCAATATCATTTGAGAGAAGGTTTGACTTGCATGAAGTGGGGACAGCGTGTGGAAAAACAATGGCTGCTAGGCATGATAGCCGTTTTCGTGGTTGTTTTAACAGCTTGTGGCAATGGGAGCGGGGGTTCGCAGGGAAAAGAACATAAGGCAGATGGTCTTGCATCAGTGGCTGCAGCTCAGCCTGCATTCACCGCTGGCAAGTTTAAGCATGTGATGGGGGAAATCGAGATTAAAGAGCAGCCGAAGCGGATTATCGGGCTGTATATGGAGGATTTTCTTGTTGCTCTAGGCATCAAGCCCGTTGCGCAGACGGTGATAGGCAGCTTTTCTCTGCAATATTTGAAGCCTCATATTGGCGATTTGCCCAAAGTGGATACGAGTGCAATCAACTTCGAAGCCGTGCTTCAGACGCAGCCTGATTTATTGCTGTTAGCTTTTAAGAATTATGCGGAAGAAGGCCGCTATGATCAATTTTCAAAAATAGCACCTGCCTATGTATTCGGTGAAGATGCGCCTAACAACTGGCGGGAAACGTTGCGTACCGTTGGCGATTTGGTAGGCAAGAAGAAGGAAGCCGACAAGGTCCTCAAGGATTATGAGGCCAAAGTGGCAGCAGCGAAAAGCAAACTTGCTGCTTCGATTGGCCGGGAGAAGGTTGCGCTTCTGCGAGTGCGCAACAACAAAGAAATCAGACTCTACGGTGGACCGCAAGGATACTCAGGTTCAGTACTTTATAAGGATCTTGGTCTGGAAGTACCTGATTTCGTCAAAAAAACCTCATGGGGAGCAACGGGTGGCGTATCGCCGATATCAATGGAGGTTTTGCCGGAGCTGGACGCGGACCATTTGTTCATCACGATTGATGAGGCTGGGCGCGGCAAGGCCAAGGAGCTGATGGAAAGCAGCATCTGGAAGAGTCTTCCTGCTGTGAAGAAAGGCCAAGTCCATGAGGTCGATCTTGATCACTGGATGACCTTCGGCCCTGTTGCTTATAACATGAAGGTCGATGATGTTGTCAAAGCTTTGGTCAAGTAACAAGCTGAAGGGAAGCGAAACGATATGACGCAAGTAAATGAAGGTATCGCAGCAACTATTCGTGAACGCAGGACCATTAATCAATTCACCGGCGAAGTTATACCGAAGGAAGTCATGTTAGCACTGCTGGATGATGCGGTATGGGCGCCGTTCCATTCACGCAATGAGCCGTGGCGGTTTATTATGTATCTTGGTGCAGGCAGGAAACAATTCTCGGATGCTGTCCTTCTGACCTATCCGAAGGATAAACTGGAAAAGCTTGGCCCTCAAGTAGAAGACGCCTACTGCAAGCAAGTTCCGGTCACCCTTCTCGTGCTCATTGAGGAGGAGCCCCGACCGAAGGAGTGGGAGGAAGCTTTTTCGGCGGCCAGTGCACTGATTCAGAATTTGCAGCTGCTCGCTTGGGAACGCGGAATCGGCGTTGTCTGGAAAACAAACGAATACAACTGGAGTCCTGAGTTTCGGGAGGCAGCAGGCGTCAAACCCGGTGAGAAGGTCGTTGGCACCTTGCATTTAGGTTATTTCGATCCGGTAAAGGTAAGGAAAGCTAAGCAGCGGAAGTCGGCAGCAGAGCTGACAACGCTATTTGAGTAGCAGGACGGAAGGACCCAGCCTGATGGCACATACCGCACCGAGCAGGCCCCAATCAGCATGCTGATTGGGGATCAAACTCAGACGGCTATCGCTGAACAAGTCGGTTTTTGTAGCGTTTATTTATTCAGATGATCTTTCAAAGCGGATGTCGGAGTGAAGCCCAGCTTGTTTATTGCGATGAATGCGGATATTCGCGAGGACTGAGATAATCCATGTTTATGTCAGAGATAGCTTGCTTCTGTCCTGTTACAGGGGCGGTTGAATTCGAGATACAAGGGAAAAAAACTCAAAGCGGCCTTACAGCAATCTCAATGTCCATTAAGCGGCGTTGAGGTTTTTTTACGCTTAAAGCGGGGTGTTGGCAATGGCGGGGAAAATGGAGCATGAGTGAGAGTAGGAGTAGGAGTAGAAGAGGAGGAGGATGTCTAAAAGTGACCAATTTGTTGAACATCTAGGCAGAATGGAGGGGGATGAGGATTTGTGAGTGGTGAGTTGTAAATGAAAAGGAACTACGATCCGCTAATTGGCTGGAACTGGGGTAAAAGTAGCCTGAAAGGGAACTGAGGTACGCTAATAAGCGGAAAATGCTGATTCAGACGGGGAAATGGTGATATAGCGGATCGTAGTTCCTATTGGAGTAGGATTAGGCGGTTTTCAGCATAATAGAGGATCCTAGTTCCCTTTGGGCTGGGTGATGGCACAGAACGTAGTGTGAAAAGGGCGTAGGGTGGAGCTTTTTTGGTGGGCTGAAAGGGGGAGGTGGAGTAAGAGTAAGAGTAGAAGTAGAAGTAGAAGTAGAAGTAGAAGTAGAAGTAGAAGTAGAAGTAGAAGTAGAAGTAGAAGAGGGGGAGGATGTCTAAAAGTGACTAATTTGTTGAACATCTAGGCAGAATGGAGGGGGATGAGGAGTTGTGAGTGGTGAGTTGTAAATGAAAAGGAACTACGATCCGCTAATTGGCTGGAACTGGGGTAAAAGTAGCATGAAAGGGAACTGAGGTACGCTAATGAGCGGAAAATGCTGATTCCGACGGGGAAATGGTGAAATAGCGGATCGTAGTTCCTTTTGTAGCGGAATTAGGCGGTTTTCAGCATAATAGAGGATCCTAGTTCCCTTTGGGCTGGGTGATGGCACAGAACGTAGTGTGAAAAGGGCGTAGGGTGGAGCTTTTTTGGTGGGCTGAAAGGGGGAGGTGGAGTAAGAGTAAGAGTAGAAGTAGAAGTAGAAGTAGAAGTAGAAGAGGGGGAGGATGTCTAAAAGTGACTAATTTGTTGAACATCTAGGCAGAATGGAGGGGGGATGAGGAGTTGTGAGTGGTGAGTTTTAAATGAAAAGGAACTACGATCCGCTAATTGGCTGGAACCGGGGTAAAAGTAGCCTGAAAGGGAACTGAGGTACGCTAATGAGCGGAATATGCTGATTCCGACGGGGAAATGGTGATATAGCGGATCGTAGTTCCTATTGGAGTAGGATTAGGCGGTTTTCAGCATTATAGCGGATCATAGTTCCTTTTGGGCTGGGCGATGGCACAGAACGTAGTATGAAAAGGAACTACGATCCGCTAATTGGGAGAAGGGGTGGCGGAAGGGCGGCAGCATTCCATCGCGTAGTCTTCCGTCGTCACATGACGCATCAGCTTTCTGTATTCGCCGCTTTCCCCTCCTCCCCATCACCTCAAAACACGTGCCTCATCAGCTTCCGACACTCCAGCGGCGTCTGCGAGGTGACTTGCTTGAACACGCGGCCGAAGTGGGCGACGCTGTCGAAGCCGGATTGCTCGGCGATGTGGATGACTTTGTGCTTGGTCTCACGCAGCAGACGCTGGGCTTCGCGGATGCGCACGTTGTTCAAGTATTCAACGAACGAGAAGCCCGTTGTTTCCTTGAACGAGCGGCAGAAGTAGCTTGGGCTGATATAAAAGGTTTCGGAAATCGAGGCGAGCGTCAGCCGATTGCGAAACTGCTCATTGATGTAGGAGACAATTTCGTACATTTTGGGATTGTGCGGTTGGGGCTGTTCGTCCGCAAGATTTGGTTTGTCTGTGAGCCGCGAGCAGATAATCAGCAATTGCGTAAATAAGGCTTTGCTGTTAAGCTGCCAACCGCTTTGTTCCTGCTGCTGCTCTCGCAAAATATGAAAGAGCAAATTCTCTATAGCGGTGCGATTCATGCCCGTAAGGGAGAAGACATGATGGTTTTGCTGAAAGAGCACGAGCAGTTGTTCAGCGGCATCTTCCCCAATGGATCGAATGAAGCGATCATCAAAGCTAAGCAGAATACGTTCGTGCGGCGCCTCATCAACATTTCGAGTTTTGTGGAGCACATTTTTATCGATGCAGACGAGGCCGCCCTCTTGAATATAATAAGAGCGATCTTGTATAAAATAATGGCGTTTCCCGCTGAGTAAATAATAAATTTCATAGGTATCATGGAAATGATTCACGTTCATAGAGAAAGCATGATCTCTGCGCAGTCGTTCAATCGCGAATTGTTGCAAGGTTAACCACCTCTTGTCTTCATCAAATAGGATCTTTTTATTATAGCAAGATATGCAAGGAATGAAACTATAAAGGTAATATTTGAATAGAAACACAGCAAATATTGTATTAATCTTGAAGTAGGACATATCCACATTCGAGAGGGGTACAAACGCAATGAAAAAACGTTACGCAGTAGTCGGCACAGGTGGTAGAGCAGAATTTTTCTATGGAGCGATTGTGAAGGATTTTCAAGAAACGTCCGAATTGGTTGCGATTTGTGATATTAATCAAACGAGAATGAATTATACCAACCAACTATTGGTTGATAAATATGAGTACAATGCGGTGCCAACCTATAAAGCAGATCAATTCGAGGAAATGATTCGCAACGAAAAACCTGATTATGTCATTGTGACATCGGTGGACCGGACACATCATACTTACATTATCAAAGCGATGGAGCTTGGTTGTGATGTAATCTCAGAAAAACCGATGACGGTGGATGAAGAGAAATGTCAGGAAATTCTCGATGCCATTAAACGTACCGGACGCCAGCTTCGCGTGACGTTCAATTACCGTTATGCTCCGCACAATACGAAAGTTCGTGAGCTGATTATGGATGGATCCATTGGGGATGTTCATTCGGTACATTTCGAGTGGCTGCTGAACACCGAGCATGGCGCTGATTATTTCCGCAGATGGCACCGCGATAAGCGCAATGGCGGCGGGTTGCTGGTGCACAAGTCAACGCATCATTTCGATCTCGTTAACTTCTGGCTCGGCACGCGTCCTGACACGGTATTTGCGATGGGCGGCCTCATGTTCTATGGCCGAGAAAATGCAGAAAAACGCGGTGAAACGAAGTTCTATCAACGAGCTACGGGGAATGAGAATGCCAAGGATGATCCGTTTGCGCTGCTTTTGGATACGAATAAGCATCTAAAAGGAATGTATTTGGATGCGGAACATGAAGATGGCTACCAGCGCGATCAAAGCGTTTTCGGCGACGGGATTAGCATTGAAGACACGATGGGAGTTATGGTTCGCTACAAAAACAAAGCCATTCTCACTTATTCACTGAATGCCTACATGCCATGGGAAGGCTTCAATGTCATGATTAATGGCAGCAAGGGCCGTATTGAATTGCGGGTAGTTGAGAAATCGTATGTCAATTCCGGTGGGGACAAAGCGGACGAAGGCGCATTGAAAGCCAAATCAATCAAGGTTTTCCCGATGTTCGCGGCTCCATATGAAGTGGAAATTGAAGAGCTTGCTGGGGGACATGGCGGCGGTGATCCGATTTTGCTGCGTGATATCTTTGATAAGGCGTCCGACGACCGCTTTGCCAGAGCAGCCTCCCATGTGGATGGAGCGTTGTCCATTCTGACCGGCATAGCAGGGAACATTTCATTACGTACGGGACAGCCTGTTGCGGTAGATAAATTGGTCACTTTCTAATAAAGGTTGGAGGCGAGCGGCATGTGGAATCCGGATGCAATCATGGAGAACCTTTATAACACTTATGCTGGCAAGCGGCTTCAAAAGCAAGAACATGAAACGGCTGCTTCGTATAAGCTGCGGTTAAAGGAGCAATTGACTGGCTCGCTGACGCTTCGAGAAGGGCAGGATAATCTACATCCTGTCCTTCTTGAACGTATAGAGCTCAGTGATCATATTCGTGAGCGAATTGAATTTGGAACATACATGGGCTTTCGAGTGCCTGCTTATGTATTGATTCCACTAGGTTTGAAGGGAAAGAGAGCTGCTGTGCTGGCCTTGCATGGTCATGGGTTCGGGAGCAGGCAGATCGTAGGATTGAATGCGGATGGCACTGAGCATTCAGGTGAGCCGGACATTCATGGCAATTATGCGCTGGAACTAGTTAGGCGCGGCTTCATCGTGATTGCTCCTGAGATTATCGGCTTCGGGGATCGAAGGCTTGCTGAGGATCTGAAAGATGGAAAAGTAGGGAACTCCTCCTGCCAAACCCTAGCATCACATTTGCTCTTATACGGGATATCGTTAGCGGCATTGCGCGTTCAGGAAGCGAGGCGAGCGCTCGACTACGTGTTGTCTCGGGAAGATGTGGACAGCGGCAACGTTGGTTGTTTCGGTTTCTCGGGAGGCGGGCTTATCGCCGCTTATACAGCAGCTCTCGATGAGCGGGTGAAAGCGACGGTTCTGTGCGCTTTTGCCAATACATTCAAAGGCAGCATCATGCCTATTCGCCATTGCATCGACAACTATTTGCCGGGCGTGCTGACATACGCGGAGCTGCCTGAATTAATTGGTTTGATAGCTCCCCGTCCCTTGTTTATCGCATCCGGCAAACAGGATCCTATTTTTCCTGTAGAAACGGTAGAAGTTGCTGTTGCGTATGTAAGAAAATTGTATAAACAAAGTGGTGCGGAAGACCGATTACACGTTCATCTCTATGATGGGGTTCATGAAGTGGATGGGAGCCGGGCTTATCCTTGGCTGGTTGAGGCACTTGTACAGTTACGAAGTTAAATGCTGTTGTCAGTTCCGTTTAGTTTCAAGGTGTCGTATTTGCGGATTTCTTCACGCCAGGAAAGGAATCCGTTCTCCATTGCGCGGATCAGCATTTCTGCCGTCGCAACATTCGTAGCCAGAGGAATCCGCTGAACATCACATAGGCGAAGCAAGGCGGAAATATCCGGTTCGTGTCCAAGCGCAGACAGCGGATCGCGAAAAAAGATCAATAAATCAATATCATCCATCGCAATCATAGCCCCGATTTGTTGATCTCCACCAAGCGGACCTGAACGCAAACGGGTCACCTCTAGTTTGGCAGCCTCACTTATTCTTTTCCCTGTCGTTCCTGTTGCAAAAAGCGTATGCTTTTGGAAGATATGTTTGTAAGCAATAACGAAGTCTACGATTAAGTTTTTGTGAATGTCATGCGCGACCAATGCGATATTCATTTACTCTCCACCCCTTCTAATGTGTTATATTATCTGACATATAATTATTGTTGAATTCAGATTATCCTAAAATATAAATAAATTCAATCATTATTTTGGTTATTTTGATCAATTAGAATGAAATATGTCATGTTATCGAACATTAACATTACACCGAATGAGCTAATCAAGCAGTTTTCAGCTTGTTTCCTTCCTTTCTATAGGGAGCTAACTATGTTAATCTGTAAGAAGTGTCGACAAGGCGGTGGTCATTTTTTGAAACGAATTTTGATTACAGGGTACAAAGCATCTGAATTGGGTATTTTTTCATTAAAGCATCCGGGAATTCCGATTATAAAAAAAGCGATCCAGAAGAAGCTCATTGCTCTTGTCGAGGATGGTTTGGAATGGGTCGTCGTCAGTGGGGGTTGGGGTGTTGAGTTATGGGCTGCCGAGGCTGTGCTTGAACTTAGAGCGGGTACATGCCCGGAGCTGAAATTAGCGATTATTACGCCTTTTCTGGAGCAGGAAGAGAAATGGAGCGACGATAAGAAGAATTGCTATACGAGTGTGATTGAGCGTGCTAATTATGTGAATAGCATAACGAAGACCAAATATGAAGGTCCTTGGCAGTTTAAGGAACGCGATAAGTTTCTGCTGCGCAACTCGGATGGCATCTTGCTTGTCTATGATGAAGATACAGAAGGTTCCCCAAGATTTATGAAACAGCAAGCTGCGCAATTGGCGGCCAATCACGCTTATCCGATCTTGACTATCAATGCCTATGATTTGCAAAATATAGCGGAAGATGAACAAGGGGAGCAGCACGGCGAAGAAGACTTGAGCGGAGATCAATGGGGAGATCTAGATACGTATAAGGATAATAAAGATTTCGAAGAAATCTAAATAGGGAAAGCCAGGTCCGATGCGGACTTGGCTTTTTTTCATGACTGGTGCGTTAAGATAATCTTAAGAATTGTCCCCACAATCTGTTAAGATTCAGCGTCTATACTAAGTCTCATGATAGCTATCAACATTTTGATTGTATTTATCAGATCAACTTGATACGTTAATGGATATCCGCAAAGCACCGTACATAGGCTTAAAACTATTTCATACTTACACATGTAAAGGAGGGTACCCGGCATGGCACAAACGACAATACTCCTTGTTGACGACGAGAAAGAAATCATCGATATGCTGGCCATTTATTTGAAAAATGAAGGTTATCAGTTGCTTCGAGCGTCCGATGGCATGGAAGCCCTGCAGGTTCTTCAGAAGGAAGAGGTAGATCTGATCGTTCTCGACATCATGATGCCGAAAATGGATGGGATCGAGGCTTGCTTTAAAATCCGCGAGCAAAAAAATATGCCGATCATTATGCTCTCTGCCAAGAGTCAGGATATGGATAAAATCTGGGGCTTAAGCTCAGGCGCTGACGACTACATGAGCAAACCATTTAATCCGTTGGAGCTAATCGCTCGAATTAAATCGCAGCTGCGCCGTTACACTAGGCTTAATGTGCCGCATGTGAACAAGGACCACGAGCTCGAAGTGGATGATCTGACGATTAATACACAGACACATGAAGTCAAGCTGGAAGGCAAAGAAATTAAGCTAACCCCAAGGGAATTCGCTATTCTTGAGCTGCTTGTCCGTAACCGAGGGATGGTGTGGAGTTCGGAAAAAATGTACGAAACCATTTGGAAGGAAGCCTATTATGACTCCGACAATACGGTCATGGTGCATATCCGCAAAATTCGTGAAAAAATTGAACCAAATCCAAGAAGCCCGAGATTTATAAAAACAGTTTGGGGGGTTGGCTACAAAGTTGAATAAACGATATGATATCAATCCTTACTCGAGACTGAACCGATTTCCATTTACCTTTTTTCCTTTTAACCTGCTTCGTAAGCTGATTATTTTGATTCAGACGCTGTATAAGATTACGATGGGGCAAGTTGAGCGAAGCATACGGATGCAGCTGATGCTAACCTTCATTATCTGTTTGTTGGCAGGATCAATGACTTATGGCATTTGTTCTAATCTATTCGGAGAAATGCGGCGGGCGGCTGTTATTGACTATAAGTACGGGATTGAACGAATAGATAGCGAAGCCCGCAGCCTGGTTAATGAACTAACCTCCCTCCAAAACCAACGAGATTTGTCCGGTGGCGGAAGTTCGGGCGGGAGGCCGGAGTTTTTTGAAAATCATGTAAACCGCATGAATGATCAGAAGTTCAAGGTTCTAGTAACGGATCTGGAAGGTAGAGTCGTCTTTCGAAGCCAAAACGCTGCGGAAACGAATGTCGAAATTCACAATGTGATAGGCAACGCGATGAATGCCCGAACGGACCAGGATTATGGCCGAAAAGAGTTTTCCAGTTTTTACCCAGTCAACTATCTGGGCCAAAAATCATACCTGATTGTCTCCGGTATCCCAGAACCGCACATTACGTATCAGAAGGGTGAGAGCCCGCTGTCCTTGCTTAGCGCTGTTGCTGTTTTTATCCTTTTGTTCTACTTCATGACACAGAAGAAAATGCGCCACATTGAGGAACTGGCTGGTGGTCTGCGCATCATTGCAACGGGGAATTTGGATTATCGTGTCATTGAACGCAGTCAAGATGAGCTTGGTTCTCTGGCCCGGGATCTGAACTTCATGGTAGAAGATTTGCAGAAAAGGATTGAGGAGGAAAGAAGGAACGAGCGCTTGAAGCGCGAGCTGATTACTAATGTTTCTCATGATTTACGCACACCGCTGACGCTTATCATGGGTTACTTGCGGCTGCTGCATGATAAGGGTTACGAGACACCTGAGCAGGCGTCCGGTTATATTAGTATTGCTTATCATAAGTCCGAAAAGCTGAAGCTGCTCATTGATGACTTGTTCGAGTACACGAAGTTATCCAATCGCGATGAGCCTCTTTACCGAGAAGGTATTGCGATCAACGAGCTGTTAGACCAATTGCTGGAGGAGTTTGTCACACCGGCTGAGGAACAGCAGCTTACGATCATTCGCACGATCCCGAAGGAGAAGCTATTGGTTCGCATCGACGTGGATAAAATGATTCGTGTCTTCGAGAATCTGCTGGGAAATTCACTGAAGTACAGCTTGAAGCCGGGAGCCATTACTGTCAGCCTGCGCCATGATTATCGGTATGTCACCCTGCAAGTTAGCAATCAAGCGGAATTGCTTAGCGATGACGCCTTGCATCAATTATTTGATCGGTTCTATCGGGTCGACGCTTCGCGTTCTTCCAATACGGGAGGGTCGGGCCTGGGGCTCGCCATCGCCAAAAGTATTGTGGAGTCGCACGAAGGCGCCATTTGGGCCGAGCAAAGCGGCGGACAGATTCATTTTTTCGTAAAATTAAAGCTTATTTAATAGAATTAGGAAAATGGCGATGAAAGGGGCTCTGCCATGAGACGATGGATGGTATGCCTGATGCTTGTAAGCTTACTAGGAATGATAGGGTGCTCAAAGCCTATTGAATTTACCGGAAAAACGGAAGATTGGCGGGTGGAATGTACGGTAAATCCATCCGCTAATGCCAAAGAATATGCGATCACGTATATTGGAAAAGATAGTCAGTCTGTTAAAAATGTCAGTTACTCTTTTATGGATAGTGGAAATTTTAATCAAAGCGGCAATAGCGAATCGAACTCGAAAAATTTGAAGATAACCGGAAAGTCTATCAAAGAAACGCCTTATGTTGAGGAAGATAGCTTTAAACTTCAAATCAAATGGAATGGTAAGGAGGACACGGTACCTGTAGTAAAAAAAGGTTAGCAACCCGCATATGCACACACAGCCGATTATTGCCCCTAAGGTAGAATCGGCTTTCTTGTCATGCGATTTTTTAGGCGTTCAGTGAGGGGAGGAGTAGAAAAATTGACGAAGTTAACGGAGTTTTCGATGAAGAATGTCGCGGCTGTATGTATCGTGATTTGGCTGTTGATTGCTGGGGGATGCTACGCTGCTGCGAACTTGAAGGTAGAGAGTATGCCGGATATTGCCTATCCGATTGTTATTATTTCGACTGATTATACAGCTCCGCCAAAAGATGTCATGGAGTTGGTTACCAAACCGTTGGAGAAAGCAGTGGCAGGAATGCAAGGGCTTTTGAATATAAGCTCCAGTTCGCAGGATAACTACTCGCAAATTGTTATCCGACTAGAACAAGGCAAGAAACCTGAGAATGTTAAAAAAGATGTGGAAAGCTTGATTGCAAATGTGCGGCTTCCGCAGGGCTCTGAGAAGCCTAGGGTATTAACGGCAGGGTTCGCTTCTGAACCTATCTATCATTTGGCGCTTTATGCAGAAGAAGGAACGAATCAAACGGAGCTGGATCAGGCTTTTAAGGATATGATTTTACCTGGACTAGAGGGTATTAAAGGTATTGACCATGTAGATTCATTTGGCAATCGGGAAGCGGTGCTTACAATTAAGCTGGACGGTGCTGCAATGAACCGATACGGCCTTACGCCGCCGGAGGTATCCCGCTTTATTCAAGGAGCTCTCGTCTCCAGTCCGGCGGGTACGGTTGATTTTAACGGCAATCATCAGATGCTTAGGGTAAAAGGACAGCTGGATTCTATTTATAGTCTGGATCATATGAAAATAGGAACACCAGAAGGTGAGATGCTTCTGCTTAAGCAAATCGCCAAAGTTGAAGCGATCAGCGAGTCCGCCAATACAGCCAGACTGGATGACAAACCGGCAATCACTGTGCTGCTATACAAGACGAAGGATGCGAATACCGTAGAATTCGCTGGAGAAGTGGATAAACAAATAGCTTCCTGGCAAAAAACATTGAACGGAGTGAAGTTTCATCTTGTACTGAATGGAGCGACGTCTGTGAAGGAATCTATTCACGGGATGGTACAAGAAGGCGGGCTAGGGGCGCTGCTCGCTTCGCTGATGATCTTGATCTTTTTGCGGAATGTGAGAATGACCTTCATTGTACTGGTCTCAATCCCGCTTTCAATTCTGATTACGCTGCTATTTATGAACCCGCTCGGTATTTCATTGAACATTATGACGCTCGGAGGGATGGCGATTGCCATTGGACGGGTTGTCGATGACAGCATTGTCGTTATTGAAAATATTTACAGCCAGATGGAGAAAGCGCAGGAACGCAGTGAATCGGTTATCAAGCTGGCTACGCAGCAAGTAGCCTCGGCGATTACTTCCTCAACCCTTACAACGGTTGGTGTTTTCGCACCGATTGGATTCGTAAGTGGCATTGTCGGCGAAGTATTCCGTCCGTTTGCACTGACTTTGATTTGTGCGCTTCTGTCTTCCTTGCTCGTTGCCCTAACCGTCATTCCGATGCTGGCGAAGCTGATGGTGCTTAAAGGAAATAGCATTCCGCATCAGAATGAGAAGCAAGCGACTTTGTTCATGCTTCGCTATCAAAAAATGTTAGAGTGGTCTTTAACTAACCGCATAAAGACGTTGTTGTTCGCAGCGTTGTTATTTGTGCTTTCCATTGTAGTTACGGTGCCGCATCTGGCAACGTCGTTTATGCCCGCGAACGCGTCGGAGAGGCAAATGGTTTTTACGATTCAGATGCCTCGCGGCACATCGCTCGAAATGATGAATGCCCAGTCCAAAGACATCGAAACGTTGTTGAAAGATGCCAAGAATGCCTCAGGCCAATCCATCTTTAGCTACAACGAATCGATCATGGGGGCTGATTGGGCAGATATTTACACAGAATCGAGTGTGTATGAAGATGCTAAAATGGCTTTTAAACAATATAAGGAAAAAATTGCTGAACGGCTTCCCGAAGATGCCAAAGTGAACGGTAAAGTATTCAGTTTTGGACCTGGCACGGGAAGCGGCGTAGACTTCTCTTATTTATTAACAGGAGATGATCAGCTGTATTTGCAGCAGGCTGCTCGGCAGATTGAAAATAAACTGAGAGAGTTCCCCGAGCTTACTGAGATTAAAAACAGCCTAAGTGAAACGAAGACAGAAGTCGAAATTACCGTTGATGAAAGTAAGGCAATGTTGTACGGCTTCACAGCGGCCCAAGTTCTGGAGAACGTGAACAGTTGGATCAAAGAAGAAAAGCTAGGTGATCTCACATTTAATCACATCACTTATGCGACCAAGGTGATGCTTGATAACAAATACAAAGATTCGATGGATAAGCTAGGCAGCTATATGCTTAAGTCAGCCAATGGCAAGCGTGTTCAGATTAATGAGATCGCCAAAATTAAGCAAGTTGACGCTCCGGTTTCCATTAGTCGCGAGATGCAGTCGCAGGTACTTACAGTGACGGCTCAAATCGACAGTGCCGATAAAGGCGGAATTAGTAAGAAAATATCGGCGGAGTTAGCCAAGATTGAGCTCCCTTTGGGCGTAAGCCGCGAAGTGAAGGGGGTATCGGGTGATATTAATAAAAGTTTCATGGAAATGTTCATGGCCATGATAGCGTCGATTTTTATCGTGTATCTGGTCATGGTGCTCGCATTTGGGAATGCGAGTGCACCATTCGCAATTCTGTTCTGCTTGCCGCTTGCTGCAATCGGGGGGTTATTGGGCCTCTTCGTTACCGGGGAATCACTCAACGTCACTTCCTTGATCGGATTTCTTATGCTAATCGGTATCGTCGTCACCAATGCCATAGTTCTCATCGACAGGGTCCAGCAACTGGTTCTTCAGGGGCATCCATTACGTCAATCGTTGATTGAAGCGGGGATGACACGCTTGAGGCCGATCATTATGACCGCAGGGGCGACCGTTATGGCTTTGATGCCATTAGCTCTAAGTCTATCCAAGGGGACGATCGTCTCGAAAGGTTTGGCCGTCGTTGTTATTGGGGGATTAAGTACTTCAACACTGCTCACGCTTGTCGTTGTCCCTATTATGTATGAATGGATTTATTCCATTAAAATACGTCGCAGGTTTATTAGGGATAAGATTCTATAGTTCCGCTATTGCCCTAACATCCCTGCTATTTGTTCATATCAGCGTATCGCAGTTCCCTTTGGGCTATGTAATGACACGGAACGTAGTATGAAAAGGAACTACGATCCGCTAATTGGTGGGAACTGGAGTAAAAGCAGCATGAAAGGGAACTGAGGTATGCTATTTAAGCGGAACATGCTCATTCCGACCGGGGAATGGTGAAATAGCGGATTGTAGTTCCTTTTGGAGTGGAATTTGGCGGGATTCAGCATTATAGCGGATCCTAGTTCCCTTTGAGCTATACGATGACACATAGGAACCGACAGTTCCCTTAATAGAGTTTGTCACTTTGAAAAGGTTGATCTCCACGGGCAGCAAAGCCCGTTTTCTTTATTCCTGCGGGGCAGGACACGCCATCTGGGCATTTCTCCGTTCCATACAATTCGGAAAATTCCATAAGACTGTGCAAGAAGTATGTACGCCAATATTAATGTCATATAAAATGACGTTTAAATAAGAAATTTCAATATTGTGTAGATTTTTTTGTTCCTTGATCCAAATTAATCGTGAAAATTTGGTTCGATAAACAAATAATGCGCTGTGTATGTCAGAAATATTGACGCTAATGACGCATGGAGATTACGATCAGGATACGAATAACAGGCGATGGAGCACGAACGCGAGTAAAGCGATTTTGAGCGGCCCGAAGAAATCGACGGAGTAAATTCATACAAATTGCGATGAAGCAATCGGAAATCTGGCGCAGGAGCTTCACTTGAATGTGGAAGAATTGCCTTTATATAATGGAAGACAACAGGGGGGAACGGAATGGCTAACCACTTGGACTTGATCATTCGCGGCGGCTCCATCGTTCTCAGAGATGAAGTTCGTGTGCTGGATATAGGTGTTAAGAGCGGCAAGATCGTAGCATTGGGTGAACAAATTGGAGAGGATGCCGAGACGATTGTAGATGCAAGAGGCATGACGATCATGGCAGGTATGATTGATGTTCACGTCCATTTGAATGAACCTGGACTCGGGGATTGGGAAGGCTTCGCTTCCGGTTCGGCAGCTTTGGCGGCGGGAGGTTGTACAACCTATTTGGATATGCCTCTAAATGGCGTTCCACCAACCGTTACGCTTGCAGCCATGCAGCAAAAGCTGGCAACGGCGGAGGTGCAGTCTCACGTGGACTATGCGCTATGGGGCGGCCTCGTTCCAGGCCATTTGGATGATCTGGAAGCCCTGAATGAAGCAGGGGTTGTCGGGTTCAAAGCGTTCATGTCATCACCTGGCGACCCAGGGGAAGACGCTTTCCGTGAGGTGGATGATCTCACCTTGTGGGAAGGGATGAAGCGGATTGCCCGCCTGAATCGTGTGCTTGCTATCCATGCCGAAAGCGAATCGCTCGTCTCGCAATTAGGAAGAATTCGCCAAGTAGAAGGAGCTGTTTCTGCTAAGGATAACTCCTCTTCAAGACCGATCCTGGCGGAGTTAGAGGTTGTGAATCGCGCTTTGTTTTATGCCGAGCAGACGGGGTGCCCTTTGCATTTCGTTCATATTAGCAGTCCGGCAGCGGTCATGGTCATTGCAAAAGCCAAGGAAAGAGGCGTTAATGTAACTGTGGAAACGTGTCCGCACTATTTGACGTTAACTGAGGATGATTTGGAACGGATTGGTCCCAAAGCCAAATGCGCGCCTCCGCTGCGGAGCAAGGAAGAGCGGGATATGCTCTGGCATGTGCTTCGGCTAGGCTATATTGATATGATATCGTCGGATCATTCCCCCTGTCCGGGAGATTTGAAATTGTCAGACAATTATTTTGAAGCATGGGGAGGCATAGCTGGGGCGCAAAGCTCACTGGAACTGATGCTGGATGAAGGTCATCTTAAGCGCAAAATCCCGCTAACACAACTGACCGCGATGTTGTCCTACGCACCGGCCAAACGCTTTGGGCTGCATCCGCGCAAAGGCGAAATCCGTATCGGGGCTGATGCCGATCTCGTCATGATTCAACTGAATAAGGCTTATGAATTGACGGAGGAGCAGCTGCTTGATCGGCATAAGCAAAGCCCATATGTAGGGAAGACCTT
The DNA here is from genome assembly GCF_014640555.1 of Paenibacillus marchantiophytorum. GTDB lineage: Bacteria > Bacillota > Bacilli > Paenibacillales > NBRC-103111 > Paenibacillus_E > Paenibacillus_E marchantiophytorum. The sequence continues at coordinate 303,066 of NZ_BMHE01000002.1, forward strand.
TTCCTGCAAAGTCGCAGCCACATGGAGCAATGGGAATCTTGTGTATGAGCAATCAAGCGGCGTACAGCGGGTGATGATGGGGAGTTGGCTGAGCGGTAGCCAGCTAGTTGATGGCTCCGCTTGATTCAGGCAGCATGGCCATGAAGGTGCTGAGCGAGCTGCTCACGAAGGCATCTTTGCGGGTGATGAATTCCGTATGGATATGACGATAGCGATGGGGCATTTCAAAAGTACGGATTGAACCATCGGCCTCATGCTTACTAACGACAGCTTTGGGCATTAGGGAGATGCCGAGTCCCGCAGATATGCCGCCAATAATGGCTTCTAGCATCCCGAACTCCATCATGGTGGGTTGCATCTTGCCGATGGATTGAAGCCACTCTTCCAGCACATCCCGATAGGAACAGCCTGAGCTGAAAACAAGGATGGGCTTCGCCAAAGCTTCTGCAAGATCGGCCACATTAGGGCCGGCTGCAATGACTAATTCCTCTTCGAAGGCAGGAATGGATACCAGCTCGGGATGCGTGCAAGAGCAGCCAATGAATGCGCCATCCAACTCGTAATGGAGTACTTTTTCAATTAAAAATTGCGAGTGGCCTGTTGTTAGAGAGAGCTGAACATTCGAATGCTGCTCGTAGTAGCAAGCGAGCAGTTTAGGCAGTCGAACGGCTGCGGCTGTCTGTGTAGATCCAATCAGGAGCGGGCCGCTAGGTTCTCCAGAAGATGAAAGCGCGATGAACGCTTCATCCAGTAAGCCGACGATTTTGTCCGCATAGGTAAGCAATGTTTTGCCACTTGAAGTTAATGACATGCCGCGGTTATGTCGGTAAAAAAGCACGGTTTGCAGTTCCGATTCAAGCTGTCTGATTCGAGCTGTAATGTTGGATTGCACATAACCGAGCCGTTGAGCGGCCTTGGTGACGGAGCCTTCACGGGCGACCATTTGAAAAACACGCAAATCTGAGCTTTCCATCTCGCAACCCCCTTGTAGGCATATTCCTTGCTATCATTCATTGTGATATGTAATATCATTAACAATCATTATACATAATAGAAGCCCTCCCTTACAATTAGCGTACCGCTAGTAAATGGAGGGTTTTCTCGATGAATAAATTCAAATATATCTGCCTTATCCTGGTTACCACCTTTGTAATGGGAGTTGCATTTCCGGTAGGGAAAATCGGCATGTTGTACGCGACGCCGTTCTTTCTGATGGGAATCCGCTTCGTGCTCGCAGGAGGCTTGTTGGCTCTGTTGGTTGCCAAAAAACCGCGCCCGCGAGGCGGCAGACAGTGGCTGAAATCAGCCGTAATTGGCCTCTTTCAATCTGCTGGTGTCATGGGGTGTGCCTACTACAGCATGCATTGGATCACCTCAAGTGAATCTTCGATTATTACTTGTACGAACCCGCTGATCGTCATTGTTCTCGGAACTTTCTTGACCGGAGCCAAGTACCGCGGCCGTCAATGGCTAGGCGTAGCGGTTGGTTTTGTTGGTGTCGCGATGACCTTTGGGCTGCACATGAAATTCCAAATCGGCACATTCATCGGCTTCGCAGGAGCGGTTTGTTTCGCTGCAGCTACTCTTCTTATCAAACGATGGGGCGCTGAGTTTGACATGACGGTCCTGGCAGCTTATCAAATGCTGGCTGGGGGAATGGTTTTACTTCTATTAAGCGCTTTTACAGAACATGCCTACTTTACGTTTACGGGTACCTCTGTGTTAGTCGTGCTATGGCTGGTCATTATGGGGTCCATCGTGCAATTTTCCCTGTGGTTTTACTTGCTTAGGAACGGGGATCCGGCTAAAACGAGCGCCTTTTTATTTCTTGTTCCGTTGTTTGGCGTCCTTTCCAGTTGGCTGCTGCTTGGCGAGCAAATCGCTTGGTATGTTTCGGTGGGCGGGGCTTTTATCTGTCTGGGTATCTTTTTGGTCAATTGGGAGGGGAAGTCGCATGCGGCTGCGAATTTGGCAAACCATCCATCAGGAATGTAGGATAGCATTTTCACAACGGCAAGTACTGTTTATTCAGTCCTTGTCGTTTTTTTGTTGTGAATATGAAGGGGCGGTGACGGTTTTGCACCGAATAGAAGTCTTTTGGGACTTCTATTTTACTTCAAATGCCACTTTTTACACAGATAGAAGCCTCCAAAGACTCTTATTTAATGAAAAAGTAGGTGTATCCCTCTTTATGTGCCCGATAGAAGTCCCCAAAGACTTCTATTAAACAGAAATCTCCCCCTTTTTTCTAGGATAGAAGCCTCCAAAGACTCTTATTTCCTTAAGAAAGCTGTTAGAGGATGAGAACCGAGCTGATCATGGCCAATTTTGACTGTGGTTCATTTTTATTGAAGAAAATCCGTTTTTCTTTACAAAATCAAACAATAACAAAGACTAAAATAAATATTCAAAAATAAACAAAGATATGATATGATGAATCCATCAAAAACAAACACATACTCATGGGAAGTAAACATTAGGAGGATACTTATGGTTGCGAATTTGTGGGAAGCGTCAAAAGCGAATGCTGTATCAAAAGGGGTAGAGGAACTGGTGTACCGTTCCAATTTATTGGGAACAGACCGCGCAGTAGCTAACTGGGGCGGCGGCAACACTTCCTACAAAACGATTGAGAAGGATTTCCGTGGTCGCGATGTAGAAGTGATGTGGGTAAAAGGAAGCGGTTCCGACCTTGCGACAATGAAAGCAAAGAATTTCACAGGTCTTCGTATGGAAGACATCCGTCCTTTGTTCGAAAAAGACGAAATGCCAGATGCCGAAATGGTTGCTTACCTTGTGAACTGTATGATCGACAGCAAACACCCGCGTGCTTCTATTGAGACGCTTTTACATGCCTTTCTGCCATTCAAACACGTGGATCACACGCATCCGGATGCGATTATCGGTCTTTGCTGCGCCCACAATGGCCGTGAGCTTGCCAAAGAAATTTACGGCGACCGTTTCGTATGGGTTCCTTATGTACGTCCTGGTTTTACACTTTCCAAAATGATCGCCGAAGGCGTTAGAAGCAATCCGAAAGCTGAACTTGTTTTGATGGAGAAACATGGACTTGTAACTTGGGGCGAAACGTCTGAAGAGAGCTACCTCAAGACGCTGGCTATCATTCAAGAAGCAGAAAGCTTCATCGAAGCGCGCATTAATGAAGACAACTTGTATGGCGGCTCCAAATACGAGTCTCTTCCCGAATCCGATCGAAACGATATTTTGGCGCAGGTGCTGCCAATCGTTCGCGGCGCAGTAAGCAAAGAAAAGAAAATGATTCTGACAACGGACAGTGCAGATGATGTTTTGAAATTCGTAAACAGCAAAGATGCAGGCGTTCTTTCCCAAGTTGGCGCGGCTTGCCCGGATCACTTGGTTCATACCAAAATGAAGCCATTATACATTGATTGGAATCCAAATTCCCGCGATGCAGCTTCCTTGATTGAAGCTTTGAATGCAGGGATTGCAGCATATAAAGAAGAATACCAAGCTTACTTCGATCGCAACAAAAATGAAGGCGACGTGATTTTCGAAACGGCTCCGCGCGTTATTTTGATTCCGGGTATCGGAATGATCAACACAGGCAAGAGCTGGGCGATGGCGCAAGTAAGCGGCGCGCTTTACCACCGTGCGATTTCCGTTATGAGAGGCGCTACAGCGCTCGGAACTTTCGTTTCTCTAAGCGAAAATGAGTCTTACAATGTGGAGTACTGGCCTCTTGAACTTTACAAATTGACACTCGCTCCTGCGGAAGCGGAATTCTCCCGCAAAGTTGCTTTCATCACAGGCGGAGCAGGCGGAATCGGAAGCGTAACAGCTCGTCAATTCCTCAGAGACGGCGCGCATGTTGTCCTGGCCGACCTTAACCTAGAAGGCGCACAGAAACTTGCAGCTGAACTGAACGAACAATATGGCGCAAACAGAGCCATTGCCGTTAAAATGGACGTAACGAAAGAAGAAGAAGTAGAAGCAGCTTACCGCGAAGTGATCTTGAGCTATGGCGGAATCGACATTATCGTGAATAATGCGGGTCTCGCGACTTCGAGTCCTTTTGATGAAACATCGCTTAAAGAGTGGAACTTGAATATGAACGTGCTTTCCACGGGGTACTTCCTCGTAGCTAGAGAAGCATTTAAAATTATGAAAAAACAAAGCATTGGCGGCAGCATGGTATTCGTCGGTTCCAAGAACTCCGTATTTGCCGGTAAAAATGCTTCTGCTTATTCGACGGCTAAAGCAGCTGAGATTCACTTGGCGCGCTGTATTGCAGCTGAAGGCGGCGAATTCGGTATTCGCGTCAACTCCGTATTGCCGGATGCGATTCTCCAAGGATCAGCGATCTGGAATTCCGGCTGGCGCAACGAGCGTGCAGCAGCTTACGGGATTGAACCGGATCAGTTGGAAGAGCACTACCGCAAAAGAACGACGCTGCTTGTTAATATTTTCCCAAAAGACGTTGCAGAAGCCATCGTGTATTTCTCCTCTTCCAAAGCAGAGAAAACGACTGGCTGCATGATCACAGTTGACGGCGGCGTTCCAGCAGCCTTCACACGTTAATTTACCTAATAGGAGGATACGAATCCAATGAGCGATAAAGCATATGCATGGTTTGAGGAGCAGCAAGCAAATAGAGGTATTGATTTGGCTGCCGTTAAAGCTAAAATCAAAGCACTGAAAGTCGAAACTCCTTCATGGGGTTACGGCGATTCAGGCACACGCTTCAAGGTGTACAAGCAAAACGGCGTGCCACGCACTCCTTTCGAGAAATTCGAGGATGCTGCGCAAGTTCACAAATTGACGGGGGCTTGCCCGTCGGTTGCGATCCACATCCCTTGGGACAAGGTGGATGACTATGCGAAGCTCAAGCAGCACGCGACTGATCTGGGCGTATCCATCGGTGCGGTGAACCCGAACCTGTTCCAAGAAGATGATTACATCTTCGGCAGTGTGACGAACTCGAACGCAGCGATTCGCCGCAAAGCGACGGATCATTTGCTGGAATGTGTAGACATCGCGAAAACCGTTGGCTCTGATGTATTCAGCCTCTGGTTCGCAGATGGCTCGAACTATCCAGGTCAAGTGGACATTCGCGCGCGCAAAACTTGGATGTACGAAGCGCTTAAGGAAATGTACGAGGCAATGACGCCAAGCATGAGAATGCTGATCGAATATAAATTTTATGAGCCTGCTTTCTACCATACAGATTTGGCTGACTGGGGAATGGCGTTCAATTTGGCGAACAAATTGGGTCCGCAAGCTGAAGTGCTTGTAGATACTGGACATCACCCGCAAGGAACGAACATCGAGCACATCGTGACGTACTTGTTGGACGAAAATAAACTCGGTGGCTTCCACTTCAACTCCCGTAAATATGGAGACGATGATTTGATCGTTGGTTCTGTAAATCCGTATGAATTGTTCTTGATTTTCTACCAAATCATCGATGCAGCGAACGATAAAAACCCGCAAATTCGTCAGGCATCTGACAATATTGCCTATATGATCGACCAAAGCCACAACATCGAGCGTAAAATTCCAGCGATGCTGCGTTCCGTTCTTAACGTTCAAACGCAATATGCCAAAGCATTGCTGATCAACCTGGATGAAGTGAGAGACGCTCAAGAGCGTCAAGACGTTCTTGGCGCTGAAGATGCGGTTCGCAAAGCATTCGAATTCGACGTAACCCCACTGCTGCATGCGGTTCGTGAAGAAATCGGCGTGCCGGTTGATCCGATGAAAGCTTATTTGGAAAGCGGCTACGATGAGAGCATTAACGCAAGAGGCAAGGGCGGTGCCAGCTGGTGAGTAACTTTTCGAGCGTTCTGGCTTTTGATTTGGGAGCAAGCAGCGGCAGAGCGATCGTCGGACGCCTTGATTCTGAAGCGGGCTGGATTACGATCGAGGAAGTTCATCGCTTCTCCAATGATCCAGTGAAGGTGGGCGACCGCCTTCATTGGGATATTCTGAGATTGTTTCATGAATTGAAACAAGGTATTTTACAAACGAAGCATCTGGGATATACGGATATTGAGAGTTTGGCGATTGATTCTTGGGCGGTTGATTTCGGGCTGCTTGCAGCGAGTGGCGAGCTTCTCGGCAATCCGTACCACTACCGGGACCATCAGACAGATAACGTCATGGACAAGGTAATCACTTCGATTGGTCGTGAGAAATTGTATGCCACAACCGGTCTGCAATTTCTGCAATTCAATTCTATCTTTCAATTAGTCGCTATCCAACAAAGAAATCCTGAGCTTCTGAAGCGGGCTGAAACCTTTTTGATGATACCCGACCTGCTCCGATATTTCCTGACCGGTGAGAAACATAGCGAATTTACTAATGCGTCGACAACTCAGCTGTTGAATGCAACGACTAAAGCATGGGACACAGAACTTTTGGAGCAATTAGGCTTGCCAGGTGAAATTTTGCTGCAGCCTGTTGCTTCAGGAACGCGAGTTGGTGCTTTGACTCCAGACATTTGCGAAGAGCTTGATGTGGCTTCAATTCCTGTTATCGCTGTTGGTGAGCATGATACCGCTTCCGCCGTTGTTGCTGTTCCAGCGTTGGATGAAGATTTTGCTTTCCTTAGCTGCGGCACGTGGTCCCTCTTGGGAACAGAAACTGACGCTCCAGTTCTTAGTGAACAAGCGCAAGCTTGGAATTTCACGAATGAAGGCGGCGTGTATGGCACGAATCGATTGCTCAAGAACATCATGGGACTGTGGTTGATTCAAGAATGCAAGCGAACGTGGGACAAAGAGGGCAAAAATATCAGTTTTGCTGAGCTGGTCAAGTTGGCTGAGCCTGTGAAGCCTTTCCAATTCTTCATTGATCCGGACGATGATATGTTCTTGAATCCTGCGCACATGCCCAAGCAAATTCAACAATATTGCCGCGATACGAATCAGATTTTCCCCGAAACAGAGGGTGAAATTGTTCGCTGTATTCTGGAAAGTCTGGCGATGAAATACCGCTATATTTTTGAACGTACAGAGCAGCTTACAGGCAAATCGTATCAAGGACTGCACATTGTAGGCGGCGGCATCCAGAATGAACTGCTCTGTCAATTCACAGCGAGTGCGATTCAGCGTGAGGTTTGGGCTGGTCCTGTTGAGGGTAGTGCCTTGGGAAACCTTGTAGTACAATGGATAGCACTAGGGTATATCGCGGATTTGCGCGAAGCCAGGAAGCTGATTCGGAATTCGTTCCCGGTCAAAACGTATACCCCACAGGGTAGCGCGGGTTGGCAGGAAGCGTATGCAAGATTTGAACAGGTGGCGTCCCGATCGACGGTGAAATGAGGGAAAACGATGCTGGTAGCGGAAAGATGGCAGAGAATCGTTCAGGCAGTGAATGAAAGAGGCAGTATTCGTGTTACGGAGCTCAGCGAACTCTGCCAAGTAACGGAAGAAACGATACGACGTGATCTGGATCGGCTTGAAAGCGAAGGCAAGCTAATGCGCAGCCACGGCGGTGCTGTCAGTGTGAAGGAAGCGCAGACCGAGGTCCCTTTTATGGAGAGGGAAACGGCTTATGCCGACTTCAAGATCAGCATTGCGAGGGAAGCGGTATCTTATATTCGCGAGCATGACCGCATCATTCTGGATGCTAGTACAACGGCTTGGTACATGGCTAGATTGATTCCGGATATGCCGCTGACAATCATTACGAATTCGATGAAAGTGGCTTTGGAAGTAAGCGCCAAGGAGAAGATTCAGGTCATTTCCACAGGCGGACTCCTCTCGCCCAAATCGTTGTCTTACGTAGGACCACTAGCGGAAAGATCACTGGATATGTACCATGTTCATAAATGTTTTCTGTCCTGCAAAGGGGTGCACATCCAGCGCGGGATCAGTGAATCCAATGAATTGCAGGCGCTTATCAAGCGCAAAATGATCAGCATAGCTGACGAAACCTATCTGCTGGCGGATCATAGTAAATTCGGGATGCAATCTTTGACCCAGGTTGCAGGTTGGCCTGAGATCAAGCATGTCATCACAGATGGACAAACCAATATGGAAGACGTGAATCGGATCCGCGAGATTGGTGTGAACGTGCTTCAATTAGATAAAGGTTAAAATTATTGTTCCTTCCATCTCCAGTATGTTTCTTGCGTACTGAGGATGGTTTTTTGTATAGCCAAACACATCTTTGGTGGGGACAATTAAGGAAGGGAGTTAGCTGCAATCATGAAAGTATCTATGTTCATAACGTGCTTGAGCGATCTTGTGTATCCAAAGGTTGGCGAGTCTATCGTTCAGTTACTAGCCAAATATGGCGTTAAGCTGGACTTCCCTGCCAAGCAAACTTGCTGCGGTCAACCAGCCTTCAATAGCGGATACTGGGATGAGGCCAGGGGGGCGGCTTTGACGCTGCTTGAAGCGTTTGATGATAGTGATTTTGTCATATCTCCTTCGGGTTCCTGTACAAGTATGATCCATCATTATTATCCTAAGCTTTTTGAAAATGATCCTATCCATCTAGCAAAAGCTAACCGACTTGTAGAGAAAACGTATGAGTTTACACAGTTTCTTGTGCAAGTCATGGGTGTTACGGATTTGGGCGCTGTGTTCCCGCACAAAGTGACGTATCATCCTTCCTGCCATGGCAGCAGACTGCTCGGGGTCAAAGCGGAACCGATGCAGTTGATGCAAAACATCCGTGGAATGGAACTAGTTCCACTCCCTCATGCCGAGGATTGCTGCGGATTCGGGGGTACTTTTGCGATAAAAATGTGCGATATTTCCGGGGCGATGGTCGCTGAGAAATCCGACCATGTGCTTGAAACCGATGCCGAAGTGCTAGTCGGACTCGACATGGGCTGCTTGATGAATATTGCCGGTAATTTATCCTACCGCGGGACACCTGTGAAGGTCATGCATCTGGCGGAATTATTGGCTGAGGGAGTGAAGTTGGCCCATGAGCGAGCATAAAGCAAGCGGTACCGTCAAGGAAAGATCGAAGGTAGCCTTGAACAATGATTTTCTACGAAATGCGGTTAAGTTCACGACGGAACGCTTGAAGAACGGCAAGCTTGCTGCGGCAGAAGAGATTGGAAACTGGGAAGAGTGGCGTGAACGAGGACGCGAAATTCGTCTTCATACCATCGCACACTTAGACTACTATTTGGGCAAATTTGTGGAAAATGCCAGAGCGCAAGGCGTGCATGTCCACTTTGCGGCAGATGCAGCGGATGCAGTTCGCTTAACGATGCAAATTGCGGAGCATAAGAAAGCTAAGAGCGTCGTGAAGTCCAAGTCCATGGTTTCGGAGGAACTGCATATCAACCATGCGCTGGAATCCATCGGGGTTGAAGCGATCGAAACGGATCTGGGCGAATATATTATTCAGCTTGCTGGAGAAACGCCTTCGCACATCATTATTCCGGCGATTCATAAGAATCGGTATCAGATTGCCGATTTGCTTTCCGAAGATGCTGGTGAGAAGCTTGAACCGGATACCGGTATTCTAGCTGGGTATGTGCGCAGGAAATTACGCGAGAAATTCCTGGAAGCCGATATTGGCATGACGGGCTGCAATTTTGCCATTGCGGAGACAGGTTCCATTGTTCTATTTGAAAATGAAGGAAACGCCCGGATGGTCAGCACGATTCCCAAGACACAAATTACGTTCATGGGGATGGAACGCATTATTCCAACCCTAGACGATCTCGAAGTGATGGCAACTCTGCTCCCTCGTTCTGCTACAGGTCAGAAGCTGACCGTCTACATGTCCGTGATCTCCGGACCGCAGCGGGAGCTGGATGGCGATGGCGCGGAGGAAATGCATATCATTATCTTGGATAATGGTCGTTCCTTGCAGCTCGGAGATCCGCAGTTCCAGGAACTTCTGAACTGTATTCGCTGCGGTGCGTGTCTGAACGCATGCCCGGTGTATCGTCACATTGGCGGCCACGCTTATGGCGGCGTATATAGTGGGCCGATAGGCGCTGTGTTGACGCCAGCTTTGAACAAAAATGTGGACCAGTGGGACGATATAGCCAGCGCATCGAGTTTGTGCGGGGCTTGCTATGAGGCTTGTCCGGTGAAAATTCCGCTGCATGATATGCTTGTCTATTTGCGTCAACGCAAGGTCGAACGAGGTTCGACGGATTTAGGCGAGAAGCTGGGCATGAAAGGGTTTAATTTCTTGATGTCCGATGCCAAGCGTGTGAAGGCTTTGATCAAAGTTGGCCGCATTGGGCAGAAGCTGCTCGTTCGCGACGGTCATATTAAAGCGAAAGTAGGACCGCTCAAGGGATGGAACTCACATCGTTTTGCGCCAAGCTTAGCGAAGAAAACGTTCCGTGAATCGTGGAAGGACATCGAGCAAGGGCTCGAGGGAACTTTCCCTGAACTGGATGCCGCGATGAAATCCCGTATGGAGAAGCTGGTCGCAGATCGCAAAGAAGGCGGAGGAGGACATCATCATGGCTAAATCAGATCCAGCTTTTCTCCAAAATCTTCATCAGGAAGCCCTTAAGGATCAAGAGGCCTTCTTTGCCAATATTGCTACAAGGCTGGGGAGATCCAAGCCTATGCAGAGCGCTCCCACGCACAGCATGAAAGGGGCTCCTGCATTCTGGGAGCAGGTGGATCTTCCGCTGGAGCAGCGGATTCAGCTGTTCATGTCGAACTGGCAGAAGGCGGGCGGCCATACGCAGCGCCTCCAAGGGATGGCAGAGGCGCAAGCGTTCATTGCCGATTTCATCGGCAAGACGCAGGCGAAGCATCTGATCATCCAAGATCAGACGGAACTGGCAGAGCTGCGCGCTGGACTTGCCGCGGAAACAGAGACGGACATCACCGTCTGGAATGCCGGCGGTATCGATGCCGCAGCCAAGGATGAGCTGGTCGCGAAGGCAGCTGGCGCAGACATCGGCATCGTGGCTGTCGAGCACGCTGTGGCCTACACAGGGTCGCTCGTAGTCACCTCCGATGCCACGCGAGGCCGAAGCGTCAGCTTGCTGCCGACGACCTTCATTGCGATCATTCCTGTGGATCGCATTCGAACGAAGCTCGGCGAAGTGCTTCGCCCGTTTGACGGCCTTGCGCGTAAAGACAGGCCGGCGGGCATTCACTTCATCTCGGGACCGAGCCGGTCGGCTGATATCGAGAATGATTTGACGATCGGCGTGCATGGCCCTGGTATTGTGTATGCCCTAATTATTGAATAATCCAAGAGCTGTAAGAGAATGATTTCTCTTACGGTTCTTTTTTTTGTTATGGGACGACGATACCTGATTTGTGGCAATTCGACCGATTTCGCATTTCTCAATTAGCTGCGACTTTCCATGACTCGCACAGATGGGATTGGATTTACTCCAATGGAATTACCATAGGATCGAATTGCTTAAAATCATGTCAACATCATTCATGACGAAAAGGGATTTTGATTTGATTGAACATGAAAGCGCTTTTGCTTTACGATAAGAACATGAAACAAACAAAGGGAGGTTATCCTAGTGAGTACAATTGCTGTGCAGAAGCAAGCAAATTCCGGAGGATTCCGGGTGAAGGTACAAAATTTCGGTCGTTTTTTGAGTGGTATGGTGATGCCGAACATTGGCGCATTTATTGCTTGGGGACTCATTACGGCTTTATTTATTCCGACAGGCTGGATTCCAAATGAGTATTTGGCTAAACTAGTCGGCCCAACGATAACTTATCTTCTTCCCCTGCTGATTGGCTATACGGGAGGAACGATGATACACGGTACGCGCGGTGGCGTCATCGGCGCTGTCACGACGATGGGTGTCGTGATCGGTACGGATATCCCGATGTTCATGGGAGCCATGATTGTTGGGCCATTCGCCGCATGGGTGCTGAAGCAGTTCGATAGGTCGATTGAAGGCAAAATTAAATCCGGCTTCGAAATGCTCGTGAACAACTTCTCGTCAGGCATCATCGGAGCTATTTTAGCCGTTCTAGCCTACACGGTAGTTGGTCCTGCGGTTCAAGTGGTGAGCAAGGCTCTCGCGTCAGGCGTGCAAGCGCTCGTCAATGCCGGCCTGCTGCCTCTGGCTAACGTACTGATCGAACCAGGGAAAGTGCTGTTCCTGAACAATGCCATTAATCATGGCGTGTTAAGTCCGATCGCTCTGGATCAAGCGTCCAAAACAGGCAAGTCCATCTTGTTCATGCTGGAGTCTAATCCAGGCCCAGGTCTTGGCATTCTGCTTGCGTATTGGTTTGTTGGCCGCGGCGCGGCGAAGCTTTCGGCACCGGGTTCTGCCATCATTCACTTCTTTGGCGGTATTCATGAAATTTATTTCCCTTACATTTTGATGAATCCACGACTGATCTTGGCTGTTATAGCCGGTGGGGTGACAGGGACGTTCACGTTCTCCTTGTTCGGCGCAGGGCTGGTTGCTCCTCCTTCACCGGGAAGCATTTTCGCTTATATCGCTATGGCGCCCAAGGGTAACATGCTGCCGATTTTCTCAGGTGTGATTACATCAACGATTGTCTCCTTTGCCGTAGGTTCTCTGCTGCTCAAAACAAGCAAGCAAAGCGAGAGCGAAGATCTGGATCAAGCTACTGCACGAATGAAAGAAATGAAACAAGCTCCGGCTGCTGCGGCAGCGGAACAAGTAGCTGCTCCGGTCGCAAAACCAACAACCAACGTGCAGAAAATTGTTTTCTCATGCGATGCTGGCATGGGCTCAAGTGCCATGGGCGCCTCGATTTTGAGAAAGAAAATGAAAGAGGCAGCTATTGACATCACAGTCATTAATACAGCAATTAGTGAGATTCCAATGGACGCAGATATCGTTATTACGCATAAATCATTAACGGATCGAGCGCGGAACAAAGCTCCGCAAGCCGAACATATTTCTATTGAGAATTTCATGAAAAGTCCGGCTTACGATGAGCTTGTGGAGCGATTGAGTTAAACGGAATAACTTAACGCTGGCTGAATGCCGGCGTTATCTCCATTTTGTTCGTGAGGAGAATCGACATGGGCCTGTCTAACAGGCATCGCCAAATCCTAGAGCTGTTAATGTATCGGGCGGATGACATTACAGCAGGAGAAATCGCTGCCGAAATCAATGTAAGCACACGTACCGTTCATCGAGAGTTGTCTGAACTCGAGACGATTTTGGCTGATTATGGCATCGGGTTGCAGAAGAAATCAGGCAAGGGCATTCAGCTTCAAGCTGAGCCTGAACAGCTGGAAGCATTCAGACAGATGCTCTATGGCAGGATGGCTGTGGAGTACTCCGCCGAGGATCGCAGGATGATGATCCTATGTACTTTGCTGGAAGAAGAGGAACCTGTGAAGCTATTCGCGCTATCGCACGATTTGGGCGTAACGGTTCCTACGATTACTCATGATCTGGATGAGCTGGAAGGATGGGTGAAGCGATCTAACCTCACGCTAGTGCGCAAAAGAGGCTATGGGGTCGGCTTAGTCGGCACAGAAGCCAATAAGCGCAGGATGATTGCCAGATTGGCCAAGAACGGGTTGGATGAATCGGATCTGTTTGGCAAGAATGAAACGCCCCAATCTCAATCTCCGGTTGTCCAGAAATTGCTCGAGCTTATCGGCAAAGAGAACTTCACGCATGTTGAAGCTGCCTTGTGGCTAGCTGAAGATGAAGGCTTGAGCGAGCTTTCGGAAGAGAGCTATACGAATCTGCTTATTCATATATCCATCACCATAGCTAGAATTCAGCAGGGCCGCTCGATGGAAGGTCAATTGGAAACAAGTCCACCTGTGGCAAGCAAGCTGCTAACGCATACGGTTGAGCATTTAACGAAAGTCCTTTCCGTGGAACTATCATCCGCCGAAATCGCCTATATTGCTGAATTACTGGAGCCAAAGTCTTTGAACCATCCCAATCATCTGCTTCCTATTGATGAACTGAGTTATATGGAGATGGTCTGGAAGTTGATACGCTGCATGGAAAAAAGTCTGGATATTCCGTTCAGTGAGGATCGCTCCTTGCGCGATGGCCTTCTGCCACATCTGGAATCTGCGATCAAGCGGCTTCAGGCAGGAGCGAACATTCGCAATCCATTGCTGGCGCAAATCAAGAAAGATTATGAGTCCTTATTCGATGCGATACGACATGCCGTCAATCAGACGATCGAAGAAATGGCGATCCCTGATGAAGAGATTGGGTTCCTGGTTATGCATTTCGGAGCCTCGATGGAAAGACAGAAGCAGTTTAAGAGAAATGTAAGAGCTATATTAGTCTGCACGAGCGGTATCGGTACTTCCAAAATGCTTGCTGTGCGTCTAACGAAGGAGCTTCCGCAAATCAATATTATTGGGCATGCCTCGTGGTTTGAGGCAGCGCGTATTCCTGAGAAGGACTACGATCTGATTATTTCTACCGTTGATTTGCCCTTGGAGCCTAATCAATACATGAAGTTAAGTCCGCTGCTTACGAAGGAAGAAGCAGAACGTCTGAGGCTTTTCATCCAAAATGTCACCTTGCAAAAACAGCCGGAAGAACGCATAGAAACGCATCAAGAGGAAGATTCAACAGGTCGATTGCATCGCATCCAGCTTTATATAAATGAAATCGTCAGCATCATTGATCAATTCAAGGTGCATGCCATTGAGCAAAGCTTTCATAGTCTGCAGCAAGCATTAGAGGTTATCTGCGGCTACAGCAGCCGAGCAGGCGTTATTGAGGAAGTAGGGCCTATTGTCAATCTTTTGTTGGAAAGGGAGCGACTGAGCAGTCAAGTCATTCCGGATACGGGGCTTGCCCTTTTTCACATTCGAAGCGAACAAGTTTTGAGGCCTTCATTTACACTATTTCGATTAAAAGAAGATTTGCCTCTGGAAAGTGGGATACCGTCCGAAGTCAAGCAATTGCTGTTGATGCTTGGTCCCCAGAAGCTTTCCAAAGAAAGTCTGGAAGTTCTAAGCGAAATAAGCTCTTTGCTATTAATTCCGGAGATGATTGAACTGCTTAAATCGGGAAACCAAACTGAAATTAAGCAATTTATATCCCAAGAACTAGCTGCTTTCTTAGAAAATAAAAAATAAATCGGATATATGGAGAGATCAATCATGAGTATCTTATCAACGAACAAAATTAGGCTGAATGCGAAGCCCAAGGATAAATTCGAGGCGATTCGGATGGCTGGTCAACTGTTAGTAGACGCGGGTCATGCATCAACCGCTTATATCGACAAAATGTTGGAAAGAGAGCAAACCCTCTCCACCTATATGGGCAATGGCCTTGCCATTCCGCATGGCACGCAGGATTCCAAATCACTGATCATTTCGACAGGGCTGTCGATCGTACAAATCCCTGATGGCGTTGATTTTGGAGAAGGGGAATTAGCCACTTTGGTGATCGGGATTGCAGCCGCAGGGAATGAACATTTGGACATTTTGACGAATGTGGCGATGATTTGTTCCGAGGATGAGAATGTCGAGATGATTATGAAAGCGACGACGCCGGAAGAGATGGTCAGCATTTTTGAAAGCGGGATGGAATCATGAAGGCCGTTCATTTCGGAGCAGGGAATATCGGACGCGGATTCATCGGTCTCCTTTTGTCGCAGGCAGGCTATGAGGTCTTGTTCTCTGATGTGAACGACAGCTTGGTGGAGCAGCTCAAGGAAAGAAAATCGTACACGGTTCGCTTAGCCAATGAGGCGCAGGAGGCGTTCCACGTTTCTAATGTGTCCGCGATCAATGGGAAACAGGCAGACGATGTCGCAGAGGCGGTTGCACAGGCTGATCTCGTCACAACGGCCGTTGGTGTGAATATCCTCAAACACATTGCGGCTGGCATCGCCAAAGGGATTGAGCTGCGCTTGAATCGCGGCGCCGCGCCGCTTCATATTATCGCCTGCGAGAATGCGATTGGCGGAAGCACGCAGCTCAAGGGACATGTGTACAGTCATTTGAGCGCGGATATGCGCGAAAAGGCAGATGCCATCATCGCGTTCCCCGATGCAGCGGTCGATCGGATCGTTCCTTTGCAGCATCATGAAGATCCTCTGCAAGTGACGGTGGAGCCATTCTATGAGTGGGTGATTGATGAGTCTCAAATGCTGGAGGGTTTTCACCGAATTGAGGGCGTTCATTATGTGAAACAACTCGAGCCCTACATCGAGCGCAAGCTGTTTACTGTGAATACAGGGCACTGCAGCGCGGCTTATCTTGGCTATCTGCATGGCTTCGATACCATTCAAGCAGCAATGGCAAACCCGCAAATTGCCGCCTTGGTGCGCCATGTGATGGAGGAGACAGGTTCCTTGCTGATTAAGAAGCATGGTTTTGATCAGGCTCAACATGATAGTTATATCGATAAAATTTTGAACAGATTCTTAAACCCATATTTGATCGATGAAGTTGCCAGAGTTGGCAGATCGCCAATTCGCAAGTTATCCGTCAATGATCGACTCGTTCGGCCTGCTTTACAGGCTTATGATCTTGGGATGAAGCCGGCTTATTTGGCTATGGCGATGGCGGCAGCCTTCTCTTTTAAGGATAAGGAAGATCCTGAGGCTATTCAGATTCAAGCGGATTTGGCGGCAAGCGGAATCACGCAAGCGATAACCGAATATACAACGATCCCTGAAGATCACCCGATCCATGCTATGATTAAGACGCAGTATGAACAATTTCAACAGGTAGAAGTTTCCTAAGAAAGGGGAGTTCCCAAGATGGCTAAAATGATGACCAAACGCTTGACTGGTATAGCTGCTTCCCCCGGAATTGCCATAGCCAAAGCTTTCCGACTGAACAATGCTGATTACGTGCCAGTTGCCGACAAAGCAGCGGATACTCAAATAGAAGTAAACCGATTTCGCAAGGCTGTTGATGAAGCCAGGCAGGAGCTTGAAGAGATCAGATTATTAACGGAGCAGCGCATGGGAGCTGCCAAGGCGGAGATTTTCGAAGCCCATCTCATGCTGCTGGAAGATCCTGATTACGTAGATGCGGTGATCGATGGCATTGAAGAGGAAGGCATGAACGCCGAATTCAAGCTGCATGAAATAGCGAACTGCTTCATTGAAGTGCTCAGCGCGATGGATAACGAGCTGCTTAGGGAACGTGCGGCGGATGTGAAGGACGTTACCGGCCGCATCATGAGCAGGCTTCGTGGCGTCTCCTACGCAGCGATTGCGGCCATTAATGAACCTTGTATTCTAATCGCGGAAGACTTAACCCCTTCGGATACAGCGCAGTTAAATCTGGATTATGTGCTCGGCTTTGTAACGGAAATCGGCAGCCGTACTTCGCATTCTGCGATTATGGCTCGCTCGCTTGAAGTGCCGGCTATCGTTGGGGCCGGCGCGGCGGCTGGAGAAATCCAGACAGGGACGATGGTTGTCATGGATGCGTCGCTGGGGACGGTTCTTATCGCCCCGACCGAAGAAGAAGTAGCGGAGTACCAGTCACGCAAGCTTGCCTATGATCAACGCAGAGAGGAACTTCGCAAGCTGCTGGATCAGCCAACGATTTCAGCTGACGGGCAGCATGTTGAGCTTGCTGCCAATATCGGCAGTGTGGAAGATCTGCAGAAGGTGCTCGCGAACGGAGCGGAAGGGATCGGGCTGTTCCGCACGGAATTCCTGTATATGGGACGCAGCGCGATGCCTAGTGAAGAGGAACAATTTCAAGTATATAAGCATGTCTTAGAGCGAATGAATCCTAAGCCTGTCGTCATTCGTACGCTGGATATCGGTGGCGATAAAGAATTGCCTTATATGAAGCTTCCGGAAGAGAGCAATCCATTCTTGGGGCTGCGTGCGATCCGCCTATGTTTAAGCAAACAGGAGATATTCCGGACTCAGCTACGAGCTTTACTGCGGGCAAGCGCCTATGGGCAATTGAAAATTATGTTCCCCATGATTGCTGTTATGGAAGAGCTGAGGGAAGCGAAGCAATTGCTCAAAGAGGAAAAAGGGAAGCTGGTACAAGAAGGAGTCCCTGTATCGGAGAACATCGAGGTAGGCATTATGATCGAAGTTCCGGCTGCTGCCCTGGGAGCGGATTTCCTCGCCCAAGAGGTCGACTTCTTCAGTATCGGAACGAATGATTTGATTCAATATACAATGGCGGCAGATCGCATGAATGAAACGGTCTCCTATTTGTATCAGCCTTGCCATCCAGCTGTTTTGCGTTTGATCCATATGGTCATCCGGGCAGCGGAGCGGGAAGGGAAATGGGTTGGCATGTGCGGGGAGATGGCAGGCGACGTAACAGCAATTCCAATTCTACTCGGTATGGGCCTTCATGAATTCAGCATGAGTGCCAGCTCGATTTTGCCCGCAAGAGCATTGATTAAAGAGGTGTCGAGAACAGAGTGGGCAGGTTATACGCAGCAGATTCTAGCCATGAGCAGCCAAGAGCAAATCCAACAATTCGTCAAGCAGAAGACAAGGAGTGACTTGCAATGAGATCGCAAATGTTTACGATTCTAAATCCATCGGGTTTTCATGCCCGTCCTACCAAAGTGTTCGTTCAGAAAGTCGGCACCTTTCCCTGCAAAGTAAGTGTAAGCAAAGGCGGGAAGAAGGTTAACGGTAAAAGCTCGCTAAGCATGCTTACACTGGGCATTCAGCACAATGATGAAGTAACGTTGGAAGTGGACGGCGAGCAAGAGGAGCAGGCGCTGCAAGAACTTGGGGCGCTGCTTACTCATATTTTCGAAGAATAGCTGTATCTCATAATAAACAGAGGCTGACTCGAAAGGTTGAATACCTTGAGAGCAGCCTCTGTTCCTGTTTGTATTAACGAACGTACCACTCGCCGGAAACCCAATCGGTGGATTTCCAACGCAGGACATCGGGGGTAGCCAAATGCATGATTTCTTTGAGAAAAGCAAGCTGCTCGAGTTCGGTCATCGGTGTAAAGCTTTTGGCGATGGCCAGGTTTTGTTCGAGCTGCGCCATCGACTCCATCCCGACAATCGCTGTCGAAATAGGGAGCGAGAACGTATATTGCAGCGCCTTCTCATACCAAGGTGCAAGCTTGCCAAGGGCCATGACTTTCATCCCGATGATGGCCACACCCTTCTCAATCGCCTTGGGCAGAAATTCTTGAGCAAAGCTGTACACGAGATGGTCCGCTGCCGATAGGGCAACCAGAGCGCTGTCGAAGGCATAGCGTTCGATCGCTTCCAGTTGGACTAGTGGATTCGTGTGTCCGCTGATCGAGATATGCTTGATCAAGCCTTGTTCCTTCGCTTCGAGGAGCGCCTCCAGCGCGCCGCCTTTGGCGAAGCACTTGTCGAGCTCATCCATTGTCATAATGTTATGTAATCGCCATTCATCCACATGATCCGTCTGCAGGCGCTTCAAACTTGCTTCCAGCAGCTTCAGTGAGCCGTCACGCGTGCGATCGTGTGTCTTGGTTGCAATCCAGACTTCATCCCTGCGATTCTGGAGCGCCAAGGCTTTGCCTAAGCGCTCTTCCGATTGCCCGTCCGAATAGCTTGGTGCTGTATCGAAATAGGTAATGCCCTCGTCAATCGCCCGATTCACAATATGAATCGCTTCCTCTTCCGTGCAGTTGTGTTCATCTACAATGCGCTGAGCGCCAAAGCTCAGGATTGGAAATTGCTGCCCAGTTGAACCGAAAAGCCGTTTCTCCACTTCATCCACTCCTTTATATCCTCATCTTTGCCAAAAAGGTGAAGAGATCATACACCATTCACAATTGAAATCGCTTACTTTAAGCTAGAGATCGCATTAAGCAGGAATTTGCCCTCTCTAAGTATAAAATAGGTAAGAGCAGGATGCCAGCATTCGTCAGAAGGTTTGTTTATTCAACAAATGTTCATGACTATTGTCCTATATATTCGACAAAAAGTGATTGTAATTTATAGTAAATAAACTTATTATATGTACATATACAACTTTCTGTCGAAATCATGGAGGGTCAATGACATCGGAACATGGAAAGCCTTATGACAGCCCAGGATTTCATCTCTGGCAGGTCACGAATCAATGGCAAAAAAATCTTCGCCATGCCCTGCATGACTTGGATCTAACGCATGTTCAATTTATTTTGCTGGCAGCTACGCAAGGATTAAACACACAGTCACAGCTCGAGGACATCACACAGGTACAAATTGCGAGTTATGCGCATGTTGATCCGATGATGGCGTCGCAAGTGCTCCGTCACTTGGAAAAGAAAGGGTTTATTATCCGCAAGGAACACCCGACAGACACAAGGGCGAAAGCGATCTCCTTAACGCTGGAAGGGGAACGGATAACTGCCCAAGCACTGGAGATTGTCATGGAAGCCGAGAATATCTTTTTTGCTAGGTTGGGGGAAGAACAGGAAACATTAGTAAACTTGATGCGTGCTTTGGGAAATGAAACAACTCAAGATAACAATTAACATGAAAATGACCATAGGAGAGGTGTCTTGCACATGGAGAAATCATCAGTTATTGGCATTGTTTTAGCATTTATATCCATCGGTGTAGGGATGGTGTTGAAAGGCGCGAGTTTAGCAGCTTTGCTGAATCCGGCAGCGGCCTTAATCATTTTCGGCGGTACAGCCTCAGCGCTTTTTATCGCTTTCTCACTGGAAGAAATGAAGAAGATACCGACATTAATGAAAATTATTTTTACCGAACAAAAGTTAATGCCTAAAAAAGAATTGATCGAAACCTTCATCGAATGGGTATCTATTACCCGCCGTGAAGGATTGCTTTCTTTGGAAAAACAAGCGGAAGAGCTTTCCGATCCTTTTATGAAAAGCGGTATGCGCTTGATCATTGATGGGAATGACGCTGATTTCGTGCGTGACGTATTGCTTGAAGATATCGCTGAAATGGAAACAAGACATAAAAAATATGCGGGCATTTTTACGCAAGCAGGTACATATGCACCAACATTGGGAGTGCTAGGCGCCGTAGTAGGACTAATTGCCGCACTAGGCAACCTGAGTGAAGTAGAAAAGCTGGGACATCTGATTTCAGCAGCCTTCGTTGCTACGATGTTCGGGATTTTCCTTGGTTACGTTGTGTTCCATCCGTTCGCTAATAAGTTGAAACAGAAGTCCAAAAAAGAAGTTGAGATCAAGTTGATGGTAGTTGAAGGCTTGCTATCCATTCAATCCGGCGTTTCTGCCAATTCTGTGAAGCAAAAAATGATGATCTTCGTAGCCAACAGCGATCGAGCGGCTTATGAAGAAGCATCACCAAGGGAGGCTGCTCCACAGTGAGTAAAAAAAAGAAGCATGAGGACCATGAAGAACACGTTGATGAATCCTGGCTCATTCCCTATGCGGATTTGCTTACTTTGCTTCTAGCCCTTTTTATCATTCTATTTGCATCCAGCCAGTTGGATTCGAAGAAATACGATTCAATTATGAGATCTTTGAACAATGCCTTCTCGGGTGGCGAAGCCCCCTTCGCGATGTCGAATTTAATCCCGATTGATGATGCGGCGAATTCAACGAAAAATAATAATAAAAACCAGAATCCGCCGACCAAAGAACAAAGTAAAGAAGAGAGCCAACTAGCTGCTAAGCTGCAAAAAGAAGAGAAAGATCTCGAAGAGTTGAAGAAAAGCATGGATGCTTTCATCAAAGACAACAGCATGAGCGAGCAGTTGACGACCAAGCTGGATAATGAAAAATTGACGATTACAATCAGTGACCGTGCCTTGTTTGACTCCGGATCAGCAACGATCAAACAGGATTCACAGAATCTGGCGCTTACGATGTCCAACCTGTTGGCCAGCTATCCCGGCTATCAAGTTGAAGTAGGCGGGCATACGGATAACATTCCCATTCATCGCGCCGACTTTGAAACGAACTGGGATTTGAGCGCCAAGCGTGCCGTCAATTTCATGAAAATACTTTTGAA
This sequence comes from Paenibacillus marchantiophytorum, assembly GCF_014640555.1. Classification (GTDB taxonomy): domain Bacteria; phylum Bacillota; class Bacilli; order Paenibacillales; family NBRC-103111; genus Paenibacillus_E; species Paenibacillus_E marchantiophytorum. The sequence continues at coordinate 324,874 of NZ_BMHE01000002.1, forward strand.
CAACGGAAAAATTGATCCTTCATCCTATTCGTCAGTCGGTTTTGGAGAATATCGCCCGATTGCACCGAATGATACGACAGACGGCAGAGCCAAGAATCGCCGCGTTGAAGTAAGCATTCTGCGCAATATTAAAGCTACGGATGAGATTGCCAAGTAAATGTTATACAGGATTATACAGGTCAAGTGCCGACAGGCGCTTGGCTTTTTTTCTATAGCGCGCCTAGCCAAGCTAGGCACAACTAATTGATGAAAGTTCAACCGGGGTAAGAGCCAAGTCGCCTCGTAGCAGACAGGCGACCGGTGGAGAGATCCTAAGGCTGAAGCCCTGTGACAAAGTATCCCTGCAAGGGGAGCGAGCAAAACAGCAGGCCGTAACATGAAGTGAAGACCTGAAAAGGACAAGAGAGTGTCGAGCCTCGTGTTTTTGGGCGAAGAGCATGGAATGCGTGAAGCTCTTGGAAGTGCAGCGCAGAAGAACTCTCCGGCGTAAGGGGATCGGCATGCTGGGAAAGTTGTTTCTGGAACTAGGGATATCCTCTCTCGCACGAGTTTTTTTTCGTAAGGAGAAACCTGCTAACGACACCAAAGTAAAAGCTCAAGAACTTCAAGACAAGCTATATCTTGCCGCCAAGGAAAATCCTAAGCGAAGGTTTCATGCACTCTACGACAAGATTTATCGGAAGGATATTCTC
>NZ_BMHE01000002.1:325575-364121 GCF_014640555.1 Paenibacillus marchantiophytorum
ATGGAGACGAGTCAAAAGCAAGAAGGGCAGTGGAGGAATCGATGGAATATCCACCCGAGCACATCGTGGAAGTATACGGGGCGAAGAGATACCCAAACCAGACGGAAAGCTTCGCCCCTTAGGAATCCCGACCATTATTGATCGGGTCGTGCAAATGGCAACAAAAATGGTGATTGAGCCCATCTTTGAAACGGACTTCAAGGATGGCTCCTATGGATTCCGGCCGAAGCGAAGCCAACACGGTGCCATTCGTCACATCAGGCGAGAGGTTAAGAAAGGCGTATATTGGGTAGTAGACATTGACAAAAAGGCTACTTTGACAACATTGGGCATGAGAAACTGATGAAGCTTGTGGAGCAAAGAATGAGTGACAGAAGAGTATTCAAACTCATCTGGAAATGGCTAAAGGCAGGATTCGTAAAAGATGATCAGTTTTATGAAACCGAACTCGGAAGCCCACAAGGCTCAGTCATAAGTCCGCTACTTTCAAATATCTACCTGAACGACCTGGATAAGGTCTGGGAAAACAAATTTACCGAACTCGGCGCCCTCGTCAGATTTGCTGATGATCTCGTCATTCTGTGCAAAACCAAAGAGCAGGCTATGAAGGCAATCGATGTGTTAAAAGCAGTATTCAATAAACTTGAAACAGAGATAAACACATCCAAATCAAAGCTCGTCAACCCATGGGGTGACAAAACAGGATTTGACTTTCTGGGCATGCATCACCGAAAAATCCCCAAACAGGTCAAGGGAGTAGCCCATTATATATGGCGGAGCTACCCATCGAAGAAAGCCATGAAGAAGATGAAAGAGAAGGTAAAGGAAGTTACCGAACCCGAAACCGATTGTTCTGGACAATGAACAGAATGGTTGAGGAACTCAATCCGAAGATTCAGGGATGGAGAAACTACTACGCGGTGGACGCCTTTGCCGATTTATTTCTGAATAAAGTGGACTGGTACATTCGAAAGAGATTGATGCTGTTTTGGAACAAGAAATGCAATCGTCGTATGAAGCACAGTAATTCCAGATTAGCGGGCATTGTTGCTCTGCAATCTGGGCCTTAAGAAGCTTGTAGGTTAGGAAAGTACCGTAAAGCGGAAGAAAGAAGAACATCGGAAAGCCGGATGAGGGAAAACCTCACGTCCGGTTTGATGCAGGGGGAGCTAAAAAAGTAAAAAGAGAGCCTTCGCCCTCCAATGAAATTTCAGTTTTCTACTCTACTAAGAATTTATATGTTTTGGGGTGAGCGAAGCTTACCCCTTATTTAGAATAATAGAAAGTACAAGTTTTTTAGTGGATTTAGGGGATTCTCCCTTTTAAGTTTTTTGGTACATTTACAATATGAAACAGGACATCCTACACCGAATTTTTCTTTGATGAGAATCGCTACTATGAAGCCAATAAAAGCAAGCATGGCAAAAAGATACGTCCCGTAGTGCTGAAAGAAATCCAAAAATTTCGAGTTTGTGGAGACCCGAAAAAAGGGTTTAAGCTGCTCGCATGTGTAGGGTGCCACGATCTTAAGGTGGTGCCTTTTTGGTGCAAAGGAGTGTTTCTGCACGACGTGTTCATGCGGAGAAACGGAAGAGTGGAGCTGTGTCTTGTCTGAGGACGTATGTCAAGTCAACCATCGACATGTTATCTTGACCATCGAAGAAGGTCTAAGAGACATGTTTTTGGGTTGGGGTGAGTGAAGCTAGCCCAGAAATGTTGGAGATTGACTCCAGTCTCCAGGCTTGGGTTGTAGGCGGCCAATCACGATGGAGGGGTTCGATGTGATCAGATGAGATGAGAGAGACGAGAAGCGATGATGATGATGAGACGAGATGCGATGCGATGAGAAGCGATGATGATGAGACGAGATGCGATGCGATGCGATGAGAACAAGGTAGCTGTGAACGTACTTATTTGTTCGAATTGCTGATGGTTTGGAGGTATAAACAAGCTATTTGGCAGAATGAGATCCTCTAGCTTTGCAATCGCGCGGAGATAAGGGAACGTCAAGCCGCGATTGTAGGAAAATATGTCATGATAGAGATCCAGAGGGAACTACAGTGCGCTATAATTCCGAAAACCGCCATATTCCACGCCTGAGGGAACTACGATCCGCTATTGCACCATTATCCGGTTGAAATTAGCAGATTCCGCTTACATAGTGGATCTCAGTTCCCTTTCATGCTACGTTTACCCCAGTTCCCGCCATTTAGCGGATCATAGTTCCTTTTCACACGATGATCTCTGTCATTTCAAAGCTCAAAGGGAACTAGGATCCGCTAGATTGCTGAAAACCGTTATGAAGATGCTCATCTCTCAGGGCGGCAAAGCCGCTTTCTTAATCTGCTAAGATATTCCGCTGCGAAAACGGGGATAATAAGTGAAAATGAATGAAAGAGGAGAAGTTTTTATTGGAATCCACCTTTGAGCATGTGTACTTCCCCTTAACAACCGTATCGAGCGGGGAAGGTAAAGAAGTCAATATCGATATCTATTGCTACTGCATCCAGTTCGTCAATATTTGTTTGTTGGGCAATCCGACTAGCAAAACGAAGGAATGGTTCTTAGTCGATGCAGGCTTGCCGCACTCGGCAGACAACATAATTCGCCTAGCGGAGGACCATTTTGGTTCGATGACGAAGCCTCAAGGCATTTTATTAACCCATGGGCATTTTGATCATGTTGGGGCTATCGGAGAATTGTTGCAGCATTGGGATGTGCCTGTTTATGCCCATGAATTGGAGATTCCCTACCTAACAGGGAAAGCTAATTATCCCAAAGGCGATTCGACTGTAAACGGAGGTCTCATTAGCGAGCTTTCCCCCTTATTTCCTAACCATGGCATTAATTTGGAAAATCATGTCCATTCGCTTCCGGCTGACGGCAGCATTCCGGGCTTGCCTGAATGGCAATGGATTCACACACCGGGGCATACGCCAGGGCATATTTCACTTTTTCGCGCCAGAGACCGCTCGCTTCTTGCAGGGGATGCTTTTGTCACGGTAAAACAGGAATCGTTGTACAACGTGATCCTCCAGACGAAGGAAATCAAAGGGCCGCCCAAATATTTCACGACCGATTGGGAGGCAGCGGAGGCTTCCGTCAGAAAGCTTCAAGCCCTCCAGCCAGTTTTGGCTGTGACAGGCCATGGCACGCCGATACGAGAGGAAGAACTGACGAATCAACTCAACTATTTGGTTGAGAATTTCGAGCGTGTGGCTGTGCCGGAGGAAGGCCGATTCGTGCATGAGCGGTGAAAAAAATCCCTCATTCCGTTGAGGGAATGGGGGATTGGGCATTTTTATTGGGGGAAGACGTTCGTGGCGGAACGTCGATTCGTTATTTTGGTTAATTGGCGCTTCAATGTGGCATCGCGCGGATCGTAGATGCGTTATGTGTTAAGAATGGTGCGATTCGGGGCTGGAACGGCGAAATAAGGGAATGACGATCCGCGGGATGAGGAAAATGAGCTGTTTTCACCGGAAAAAGGCCACTACGATCCGCGAGAGCGGTAAGCTGAGCCTTTGTTAAGTCCGGATCTGAGGACCGATGCTAACCGATCAGCACTGGCTCTTTTTTCTCCTGTCCCTTCGGAGTGTCTGACGCCGAATTCTCCGTTTTACTCTTCGTAGACTCGTCGGATAAGCTTGGCACCTCAGCCTGCTCCTCATCGCGTTCCGCTCCCTGCTCTGTTTGCATGAGAGCTTCATCGGCAATGTCATCCGAAACATCATCCGAATTTGCTGTACGAGACGTTCCCGCTGCAAAATTCAAGGGTGCCACATTCTCTACCGAACCATCCAGTTTCTCCGCCGAATTATCATGCTTCTCTATCGTACCATCCAGCTTCTTCTCCGAACCACCCAACTTCTCCGCCTCTTCCTCGTTGATTCGGAATTTACTGATTTCGGCGAACAACTGCTGCGCGAGATCTAGGATATCATCCGATTCTTCGGCGATGCGGCGAATGGAAACATCCTGCTGGATGGAGGTCGAGTTGACCTCCTCGACACCGGCTGCCGTTTCCTGGGCAATCGCGGCGACGAATTGCACAGAGTCAACGAGCTCGTCGTTCTTCGAGCGAGCTTGTTCGATCTTCAGATGGATTTGTTCAATCTGAAGTTTAATGCCCTGCATCGAGTAATCGATGCTTTCGAAAGAACCCAGCGTGTCAGCGACACGGCTGTCTTGAGCCAGCGCCGAGTCGCGGGCTTCGATCAAGGAGCTCTGCAGCTCCTTGATCTGCTGTTGCAGCGTCCCGATGATGGCGCTGATCGTCTTGGACGATTGGTTCGTCTGCTGCGACAGCTGACGAACTTCGTCCGCGATCACGGAGAAGCCGCGTCCGTGTGCGCCGGCTCTTGCCGCTTCAATCGCCGCATTCAAGGCCAACACGTTCGTCTGCGTCGAAATCTCCGTGATGGAGTGAATGATGGCGCCAATTTGTTTCGAGCTGGCGGCCACGGTCTGCATCGCGGCATCGACCCGCTGCAGCAAATCTTGCGAATGCTCGGAGGAAGCTTTCAGCTCTCGAACCGAGTTTGTGCCTTGCTGCGTGCCTGCTGCCGCTTCGTCGCTCGCACGCTTCATTTCATAGGTATATGCGGTAATGTCACGGATCTCTGCTTCCAGCTCTGCGATGACGATGGAGCTATGCTCCGTCTTAACAGCTTGTTCATCGGCGCCATGGGAGATTTCGTGAATGGCTTTCAGAATATCTGTGTTCGCCGATGCAGTCAGCTGTGAGAAGCGATGAAACTCATGTGAGTGCTCGGACAGGGAGGAAGCGATATGCTTCGTTGCGCTGAGCATATGGCGTACTTGAATAATCATATGATCGAAGCTGTTGCTCAGAGTGCCAAGCTCATCTGTTGATTTGGAATTGATTGTCTGGGTCAAGTCCCCCTCTGCGATGAGCGTTACTGCTTTCTGCAAGCGGGAAATCGGTCTGATAAAGGAACGAATTATGAGGAAGGCAATAGCGATGGTCACGGCGAGCACGACAACCGCAGCAATCATCATGACTTGGCTCGTGCTATCGAGCGCTTTGGTGGAATCCGCAATGGCCAGATCAGCCGAATTGGCGTAAGTCACATAGAACTTATCAACGAGTTCGAATATTTTATCCTTTAATTCTTGCGATTCATTATATAAGTAGAGCAGATTAATCTCCAGGTCTTTGGGATTTGTGCCGTTGCCTTGAATCATTTGTGCTGCGGAATCGAAATTGTTGATGTAATCTACCGAAGCTTGAATCAGTTGGCTGCGCCATTTGATTTGATCAGGTGTAGAGGCGGTATCGCCAATCTTTTTAATGAAATCATTAAAAGGTTGACGTTTGCTGTTATATTTCAGAATGAATTCAGGTTTCTTGGAAATCTCCAAGCCTGACGCAATGATGTTCATTTCTTGCACCATTTCCTTTAACTCCAGAGCAAGAACTTTCAATTCAACTTTATCATTCTGATCGTTCATATTTTGTTTGATTTGACTAACCTGATGCAAATTGAAGAAGGCAACTGCCAGAAAAATGAGAAGCACTCCACCAAAGCTAGCAATCAATCGACTCCGCATGGTCATATTGAACAACATTATCTTGCGCATTGTCATCCCTCCATTAATAAGACAAGAACTGACTTTATTCTTGCTTTTGCTTATTAATATAGGTCTTCTGTATTAAATAGAGCGTCGAATTATGTAAACCAGTTGTAAATTTATCCATAAATATAGCTGCTTAGGACCCAAATAAAAGTTTTACATTACGTTTACGTTTCGTGGGTTTGGAATTTACAATCGATTGTTACGATAGGAGAGTAGTTAGCAGGGCGGACAAATAAGAAGACGCGGAGCTAACAAAACCAGTAACATAAAATCAAAGGAGGACATGCTAACCATGTTCAAGTTCATGTCGAAAAAAGGAATTACATTATCACTTTCCGCGGTATTAATGATGGGGTCATTGGTTGGTTGCGGCACTAAAACAGAGACGAAACCCGCAGCTTCAGCAACACCAGCTGCTAGTACAGCTGCTTCAGCTTCTGCAAAACCTTCAGATGCTCCAAAAACAGAGCTTAGCGGTACGATTTCTGCTACTGGCTCAAGCGCATTGCTTCCTTTAGTTAAGCAAGCGGCAAAGGAATTCATGGATTTGAACCCGAAAGTAACGATTCAAGTTTCAGCTGGTGGTTCAGGTACTGGAATAAAAAACGTAGCTGACGGCACTTCCGATATCGGTAACTCCGATGTTGAGCCAGCTGCTGAATATAAAGATAAAGGTCTAGTTGATCACCAAGTAGCAATCGCGCCTTTCGCATTAATCGTAAACAAAGATGTGAAAGTAGACAACGTAACAAAAGCGCAAGCAGCTGATATTTACATGGGTAAAATCACAAACTGGAAAGAAGTTGGCGGCAATGACGCGAAAATCGTTCTTGTTCACCGTCCAGACAGCTCAGGTTCCCGTACGCTTGTTAAACAAATTATTCTTGATGGCAAAGAATTCACAAAAGACGGTATCACACAAGAAAACAGTGGCGCTATGAAAACAGCAGTTGTAGGTCAATCCAGCTCCATTGGGTATGTAGATACGCCTTATATCGATGACACTGTAAAAGCATTGAAAATTGATGGTGTATCTTTCTCCGAAGAAAACATCAAAAACGGTACTTATAAATTGTTTGGTGTTGAGCACATGTATACAAAAGGCGAAGCAAAAGATCCAGCTAAAGCTTTCATCGCTTACATCTCCAGCAAAGAATTCCAAGGCAAACAAGTTCGTGAATTGAAATTCTTGCCTGCAGATCTGCTTAAAAAATAATTAGCCTTCCCACCAAGAGCGCTCGCAAGTCTGAGCGTTCTTTTTTTATGCTCAGCTATAAAACTTTTACATTCCCTTAACATTTCATTGATGATCCAATGACAATCGTAACCTATTCTAGAAGTAAGGTATGTGAAAGACATGCGTGTATTAATAGAAGGGGGATTAACCCATTGAATTCAGTAGCAGACAAACTATCAAGCACGAATTCGGAAAGAAGTCGTCCACTTACTTCCAAATGGACCCAAGGACAACATAGACAGGACAACTTCATGAGATGGGTGTTTGTAGGCAGTGCTGTCCTAGTGTCAGCGATTATTTTCTCTATCATTGTCTTCGTTGGTATGCAAGGTATTAAGACATTTCAGGATGTCAGCGTGATAGAATTTTTCTTTTCTACGGATTGGACGCCAGGCCAAAATAAATTCGGAGCTTTTCCTTTTCTATACAGCACACTATTAATGACATTGGTTTCGGTTGTGTTCTCTGTACCGCTAGCGTTATCCGGTGCTTTGTTCATGGCCAAAATTGCTCCCAAATGGATGCGTGAAATCATGCGTCCAGCTACAGATTTGTTCGTAGGTATTCCTTCCGTCGTCTATGGTCTGATCGGGATGACCGTCATTGTACCTGCCTTGGGTAAGTTCACAGGCGGAGTTGGCTACGGGATTCTGCCTGCATCGATCATTTTGGCGATTATGATTTTACCGACTATTCTCTCCATTTCTGAGGATGCTATCCGAGCTCTTCCAGGTCGTTTGGAAGAAGCGTCGCTAGCCTTAGGCGCAACGCGGTGGCAAACGATGTGGCGGGTCCTCCTGCCAGCTGCCAGACCTGGCATACTAACAGCGATTATTCTCGGCATGGGCCGCGCAATCGGAGAAACAATGGCCGTGTTCATGGTTATTGGGAACTCTCCCCAAATGCCTAAGTCCTTATTGGATTCCACAACAGTATTAACAACAGCGATCGTGAAGGACATGGGGAATACGAATTACGGATCTGTGTGGAACAATGCCCTTTATATGATGGCTCTGCTTTTACTTGTGATCTCCTTATCTTTAATCCTAATTATTCGTATCGTGGCTAAAAGGAGTGAACTGAAATAATGACTAGCAAAACGACAGATCGTATAGCCACATTTTACTTTTGGGCTTCAGGTGTCATTATTATTGCCATTCTGGCTTGGTTCCTTGTTCGCATCCTAGGGGAAGGGATTCCTCATCTATCCTGGCACTTTATCTTCGGCAAACCGGAAGAAATCAAAGCGGGAGGCGGCGTCGGGCCGCAGTTGTTCAACTCCTTCTACGTCTTGTTTTTATCCTTATTGATTTCCATTCCAATCGGATTATTCTCAGGCATTTACTTGGCTATCTATGCACAAAAAAATTGGTTCACCGATCTGGTGCGTATTTCCGTTGAAGCCTTATCATCCGTGCCTTCCATCGTATTTGGATTGTTCGGGTTTCTTCTCTTCGCGAATCTGCTTGGTCTGAAGTTCTCCATTCTCGGCGGTGCTGCGACTGTTGCCCTTCTGAACTTGCCGGTTATGGTGCGGGTTACAGAAGAATCTATTCGTACGGTGCCAGAATCTTACTGGGAAGCAAGCTTGGCGCTTGGATCGACCAAATGGCAGGCCATTCGCAAGGTGCTTATACCCGCGGCATTGCCTAGCTTAATAACCGGAATTACTTTGATTGCTGGACGTGCCTTAGGTGAATCAGCGATTCTCATTTATACAGCCGGGTTATCGGTCTCCCGTTTCTTCCCGGACTTCAACCCGCTCAAGATGGGAGAGACGCTGTCAGTCCATCTCTGGTATGTAGGGGCTGAAGCGCTTGTACCAGACGCCAAGGATATTGCCAAAGGCAGCGCCGCGCTGCTCCTAATCGTCGTCTTAATTTTCAACCTGCTTGTTAGTATACCAAGCCGAATCCTACAAAAAAGACTTTCCGGGGGGAAATAATCGTGGCGACTAAACATAAAATCAAAGCGGATAAATTGAATTTGTTTTACGGGGAAAATCATGCGCTTCATGATATTGAATTAGCCATTGAAACAGGCACGATTGCTGCCTTAATCGGTCCGTCAGGCTGTGGGAAGTCGACCTTCCTGCGTACCTTGAACCGGATGAATGATCTCATTGACAGCGTGCGAATTACAGGGAATGTAGCCGTTGACGGGCACAATATTTATGAGGCTGATTCTGATGTGGTTTCTTTACGCAAGCGTGTGGGCATGGTTTTCCAACGTCCTAATCCATTCCCGATGAGCATATATGATAACATCGCCTATGGACCGCGCATTCACGGCACCAAGAAGAAAGCTCATCTGGATGAAATTGTCGAGCGCAGTCTTGTACAAGCGGCTCTCTGGGATGAAGTGAAGGATCGTTTGCATAAATCGGCACTGGGTTTGTCCGGCGGTCAACAGCAGCGTCTATGTATCGCTCGTTTGCTTGCCGTTGAGCCAGACGTTCTGTTGATGGATGAGCCTACATCGGCACTAGATCCGATCTCCACACTGAAGGTGGAAGAGTTAACGCAAACCTTGAAAGAGAAATATACGATCATTATCGTTACGCATAACATGCAGCAAGCAGCGAGAATTTCCGATATGACTTCCTTTTTCTTAAATGGGTATCTAGTCGAAACCGACAAAACAGATAAAATCTTCACTAATCCGAACGACCAACGTACGGAAGATTACATTACGGGAAGATTCGGCTAACCACTTCGAGAGGGGATAAACAAATGGATGCAAGACCAGGGTTTCATCAATCGTTAGCACTACTGCAAAAAGAACTGCAAGATATGGGAGAAAGCGTAGAGGATTTGATCTTCAAATCCGTCGAATCCTTGGCTAAACTGGATGAGAAAGCAGCTGTCCAAGTCATTAAGACGGATGATTTGATTGATGACTACTTAACGACGATCGACGAACTGTGTCTGCGACTCATCGCTCTGCAGCAGCCTATGGCCAGTGATTTGAGGATTATCGGCACAGCGCTCAAAATTGCCACAGATTTGGAACGCATCGCGGACCATGCCGTTGATATCGCCAAGATTACAATACGCTTCGCGGGAGAAGAACTGGTGAAGCCGCTTGAAGTCATCCCGCAAATGGCGGAGATTGCTATCGAGATGCTCCATGAGAGCCTTCTTTCCTACACGGAGCGCGATGTCCACCGCGCGGCATCGCTTGCAGAGAAGGATGACCGGGTAGATAAGCTATACAGCACAGTGATGCAGGAACTGATGAGCTTGATGAGTTCCGATTACAACCGCAATCGCCAACTGACACACTTGCTGTTCGTGGCTCACTTCCTGGAGCGCGTCGCTGACCATACAACGAACATCGGTGAAGGCGTTATTTATATGGTTACAGGAAAGCGTAAGGATTTGAATGTATAGTTAAATCAATTGAAAAGAAGCATATGCTATTTAAAAACAGATGTGATATAAGCTGTTTTTTGATACATATGCTTTTTTCTTATGTAAGTTTGATGTGGTCAAGACAGTAGTTCTAAAGTTGCAGAGAGAGAGAAATGTTCTACTAGTTATTAAAGTTCTTAATAAATTCTTCTTTACTCAAAGTTTGGACTTTTATGGGAATTCCGCCTACTTGTGAGTCGATATTAATGATATTCCATTTATCTAGAAAGTCTTTTTTTAGTTGAATTATATGGTTTGTTTTATCATCTATAGAGGCATATACAAAAGAAACTTCACTTATAGGTTGTTCTTTTTTCAAAAAAACTCCAATAGCCGTATCACCACTTTTGGCTAATCCTGATTTATTATAAGTTTGATATAATACATATAAGAGATCACTACTATCTTTCTCTGACAGCTCAAATATTTTTTTTTCATTCAGAAGATTATGGTAATAGTAATCATCCTTATCTAATTGGTAAGTTTTGATTATATTTGCATGTAAATCCAGAAGCCACAATCTGACTTGATCTTTTTGATATTTTTCATAAGCAATATTTATTACTTCTTTCTCTTTGGCATGAAAATAATAGCTACTCCCTAAAAGAATTGTAACAATAGCTGTAGCTATTACTAATAAAAGGATATATTTACGGGATTTGAACATAACAATTTTCCTCACAGACTTTTGGATTATACAACAGCGAAATTACTGACTGAAGGCACGATAGAGAAAGAGTACCCTTTTGGATTTCCAGAAGAGTACTCTTATTTGTTTAAACGAAAATTAAAGAGTTAGGGAATCTGAGTCGCTGGTGTAGTAGATGGCGCTAAAGTTTTCTTTTATCCAACCTTGTAGGTTTGCGCTAACTGTTTGACCTACAGAAGCAGTAAAAGTTGAATTTAGTAGTCCTGGGTTATCAGTACCATTACGAAGTTGAACTGTAGTCTTTAGAACCCCTCCTACGTATACAGACATATTTCCTTCAATTTTTTGACTTGATGTTAAGACACCGCCAGTACCTTGGACTGACCCAATTACATTTACAATTTTAACTCCATCATTTGGGCCTAGAGCAGTAACATTGACATCTGAACTAGTACCTGTGGAGGCAAAAGCAGGTACCGCTAGTAATAATGCTGCACATGAAGCTAGTAAAATCGGAGTTACTTTCTTTGATATTTTCATCATAATAATAACACATCTCCCTTAAATTGGTATGTAATACACTTTTTATATTATAGATAGAGTGTTATCGGAGTATTAAATTAAAAAGAATAATTTGTAAACATTTACCTTTTTATGTATTTTAATAGTGTGGCTAAGACGGAGTTGATATGAATATTAGTTTGAAGATTGAGTGAGGATTCATCGCTGATTTGATCTAATCTCCTAGATAGTTATAGTTGACCGCTTTCTTAATGAATTTGTAGTTTCTCAATAAAAAAGCCGATCCTATTAAGAATCGGCGCCATCCACAAGAACGGGGAAGCGAATATAAAAGGTTGTCCCTTTGGGACTGGATTGAACTTCAATAGAGGCCTGATGCCTGGCCGCTATACTGTAGCAGATTGCCAGACCAAGTCCAGTTCCTTCGTCTTTGGTGGTGAAGAAAGGCCGGCCAAGCTTCTCGAGATGGTGCTCATCGATGCCTGTCCCCTCATCCCCAATAAGCAGGACTACGTGTTCAGGTTCCCGATAGGTCTCGATCCGCAGCTTGCCGCCGATGCTCATCGCTTCCAGACCATTCATGCACATATTTAAGATGAGTTGGCGGATTTCTTTGTCGTCGAGTTGAATAACCGGACAGTCCATCATCTGATACTGCACATGCTTGCCGGACATCACAGCCTCAGCTTGAATCAACGGCAGCAGCATTTCGATGATCCGGTTAATCTGATCGGGATGCTGATGGGATTGCTTATTTTTGGCGAGGGATAAATATTCGGTGATGATCTCGTTGGCACGATCCAATTCTTCGAGCATGATGGGAATGTACTGTTTCTGCATACGGCCATCGTTCTCGCGAAATAACTGGAGGAAACCGCGGATGGTGGTCATGGGGTTGCGAATTTCATGCGCGATGCCAGCGGCCATTTCACCAACCAGATTTAACTGGGCCAGACGGGCCATTTCTGCTTCGAAACGCAGGCTTTCTGTAATATCTACAGCGACCTGGAGCATACAGCTCTCGTTCTCGATATCAATGATTTCTGTCGACATGAGCGCTGTTCGCATTTCCTTGGATTTGGTCTCATATCTCACTTTCAAGTTATGGATGACCTCATCGCATTTCATCGGCTCTCCCTGCTCCGTTCGCAGGAGATCCATCGAGGTCCCAATAATTTCGTCCCCATAACCTGTATACTGCTTCCAACTTTCATTAATCTCCAGATAAGTGAGATCAGGCAGGCGCCGGATCGCCATCAGGGAGGGAGAGAGCATAAACATTTTCTTGAAATGCTCTTGGGATTTCAATAATTTCTGGTGGGCGTCGACCAGTTCGGATGTACGTTCTTCGACCCAATTTTCCAAAAGCACATTCTGTTGTTTCAGTTTTTCTTCCGCTTCCGCTAATTTCCGATTCGTTTCTTCAAGGTCCAGTGTCCGCTTCTGCAAAAGCTCGCTTTGCAATTTGATTTTCTGGTGATTCAAATGCATGTTAACGAAAGCATCGACTTTTTTGCGAAGCATTTCGGGATGCACAGGTTTAAATAAGTAATCAATTGATCCTACATGATAGCCTTTGAGCACATGTTCAATAGACGTACTAAGGGCTGTCAGGAAGATGATAGGAATATCTTGACAAGCCTTGCGCTGTTTAATCAATTCAACAGTCTCGAACCCGCTGAGTCCCGGCATTTGCACATCCATTAGAATGACAGCAATATGATCGGCAGATTCCTTTAATAAATATCGAAGAGCCTCTTCACCAGATTGCAAGCCAATCACGTCATAATGGGGAGAGGCCAGAATACTGTTTAGAGCTAGCAAGTTCTCGTAGCGGTCATCTACCGCCAAGATTTTGACTTGTTGTTCCATGTCAAATCCTTTCCGTGCTAGTAAAGACTGTTAAGCACCTTGCGATTCTCCTTTTCTCTTTTCGTGGAAAAAATGGAATTCCCTCTTTTTTATTTGAAGTCTTTACAAAGATTTTACATAAGGATAATAAAGGAAGCTATTTGGTTTGATAGACTGATCATATACGGAATAACAAATAAGGGATGATGGACATGAAGGCTCAGTCAGAAATGCTTGACCAGTTTCATAAGATAATCAGGGAGCAGCTCCTATATTCCGTTTATCAACCCATTGTATCTTTACAGGACGGACAAGTAATGGGGTATGAAGCTTTGATTCGCGGGCCCAAAGAGAGCCCGTTCCATTCCCCGCTAGCGATGTTCCAATTCGCAGAGCAAGAGGGTGAACTTTACCCGCTTGAACAGTTGGCTCGTGAAAAAGCCATTCAAGGATCCATTTTGGAGCATCCTCAGCAATTGCTTTTTATTAATATTTCTTCACAAGTCTTGTATGATCCAGGGTTTATTCCAGGCAAAACACTGGAGATTTTGCAGCGGCATGGCCTGAATCCGAGCAACGTTGTATTTGAAATAACGGAAAGAAGTTCAATTGAAGATTTTTCATTGGCCAAAAAAATGCTCGAGCATTACCGCAAGCAGGGCTATCGGATTGCCATCGATGATGCGGGGGCCGGGTATTCCTCCCTTCAAGCGATCGCCGAGCTGCAGCCTGATTTTATAAAAATTGATCGTTCGCTCATTGAACATATCCATAAAAGCAAGGTGAAAGAGTACATCCTGGAAACCTTCGTTACTTTTGCCCAAAAAATGAACATTTCCCTGATTGCCGAAGGAATCGAACATGCAGATGAATTGATTAAACTAACTAGACTCGGCGTGCATTACGCGCAAGGGTTTTTGCTGGGCAAACCCGAAGTGTCCGCCGCCAAGGTGCATGACCATTTGGCCATGCTGATCTGGCAGCACCGCAAAGTGCAAGGTCTCAGTATGACGTGGAATATTGGCGATTTGGCTACACCAGTCCAGGTATTTGACAAAAGAGTGCTGATTTCGGAGGTCGCGGATTATTTCAAAAAGAATCAAGATGCCGTGGGTGTTGTTATCACGAGCGAGGAAGTACCTGTAGGACTCGTGATGAGAGAGCGCCTGTTCCAGCATTTGGCAGGTCAATACGCCTTCTCCTTATTTTGGAATCGGACGATTGATGGCATCATGGATGAAGCCCCGCTCATTGTGGATGAGTTCATGTTTGTTGAGCAAGTGTCCCAAATGGCGACTTCGCGGTCCATTCATCATTTGTATGACCTTGTCATCATTACAAGCTACGGGAAGATGGCGGGAGCAGCTTCTATTAGGACCATTCTGGAAAGTATTACGAATGTACGGATGGAATCCGCGCGTGTGGCGAATCCGTTAACAGGACTGCCAGGCAATTTGCAAATCAATCGGGAATTAACCAAACGGATCAATGAGAGCAAGCCATTTCACGTGGTGTACGCAGATCTGGATTATTTCAAATGGTTCAATGACCGTTTCGGTTTCCAAAAAGGGGATCAGTTGATTCAATATACCGCAGATATTATGCAGCAGGCGATTGCCGTATGTGGAACCCCGCACGATTTTGTGGGGCATGTGGGAGGCGATGATTTCATTGCTATCTCTGTCACGCGGGAACCTGAGCAGTTGTGTCAGGAGATGATTCGTCGCTTTGAACAAGGCGTTAAGCTGTTTTATGAAGAGGAAGAATGGGAATATGTCTGGGATCGGAGCGGGAATAAGGTAAAAAGCGAGGGAGTCACATTATCGCTTTCGCTCGTCGTTTGCAGCTGTGAAACTCCCATTTCACTCGAACATATTTCACACACGGCCGCGACGCTCAAGAAGAAAGCCAAAGCGCATCAAGGCAGCATTTATTATTTTCAAAATATTGGCTGACAAACAACGCCTAGAAGGTATAGACGAGTTGTTTAAAAGAACGAATGATAATGACTTTCTGCTTACCGATGCGCCGCTCGGAAATTTTCTTAATATTCCCCGGATGAATCCAGATGGCATCCATGCCGCTTGAGGCGGCCCCTACAACGTCATTCCGCCACGAGTTACCGACCATCACACATTGGCTTGGAACCGCGCTCATGGACCTTAAAGCACTTTCGAAGATCGCAGGGTGCGGTTTGCGCGGACCATCCTTTTCGGAGCTGAATAGCCGGTTCTGGTCAATCCAAGGTGTCAATTTCATTTTCTCCAAGTTATTCTGCAGTCGCCTTCGATTCCCATTGCTTATGATCGCGAGTTGATAGTTCTGAGATAAGGCTTCCAGGGTATCCTCGACACCCGGAAAGAGTGCCACGAAGTTATCCTCCTGTTCTTCCACCTGTTCAAAAAAAGCCCTCGTAAACATGGGATTCACATTCACTGGCAAGGTCTGAAGCGCTTTGCGCAAACAAATATGGCGCAGCTCATCCGGTGAAATCGGGCTCCGAATCGGAGCCTTGCGGTGACGGCTCCATTCCATCTTGTAGCTCTGCAGAGCATCTTGCACGGAAAACTGCGACTCATCCGGCTCCCACCTCGCCGTGTAGTCGTTCATAACCTCAAGAAAGGCCGAATCAAAGCATTGTCTGCGATCCAGAATCGTATTGTTCATATCAAAAAAGATGAATTTTTTACGTGTTGGTGAGAAAAAAGGGCTCATACGGAGAACCTCCTTCTGAAGTCCTAGCCATCCAATCATGCTTTCCTTTTATGTTTATGTGCGGAACCGTTTTTTTATTTTAATTTCGTATGCTATGATGAAGGAAGTATGTCAAAAATCGGGGTGCGAACTTATGGATAAGCTTATAATTATTGATGGAAACTCTATTGCGAATCGAGCTTTCTATGCCTTGCCGCTGCTAAGCAATTCAAGCGGATTGCATACCAATGCGGTATATGGCTTTACAACTATGCTGCTCAAGCTCATTGAAGAAGAAAAACCGACACATTTTCTCGTTGCTTTCGATGCGGGGAAAATAACGTTTCGACATAAAGAATATACGGAGTACAAAGGCGGCCGAGCCAAAACGCCGACGGAGCTTTCCGAGCAATTTCCACTAATCAAAGAACTTCTGACGGCTTTCAAAATTACACAGTTTGAACTGTCAGGCTATGAAGCTGACGATATCATCGGTACGCTGACCAAAGTAGCTGATGAAAAAGGCAAGAAAGTGCTGCTGGTTTCGGGAGATAAGGATATGCTGCAGTTGGCCTCCGATCATGTGACCGTAGCCATTACGCGCAAAGGCATCACGGAAGTAGAACTGTACAATCCGCAAGAGATCAAAGATAAGTATGGGCTGACGCCTGCGCAAATCATTGACCTCAAAGGTCTAATGGGCGATACTTCAGACAACATTCCGGGGATTCCCGGCGTTGGCGAAAAAACCGCACTGAAAATGCTGCATGAATTCGGTTCGGTTGAAGAAGTGCTTGCCAATACCGCAAGTCTCAAAGGCAAAATGAAGGAAAAAGTCGAAGAACATGCCAAAGATGCGATCATGAGTAAAGAACTCGCGACGATATTCCGTGAGGTCCCCATGGAAACCGAGTGGAATTCGTATCGCTATGACGGCTTTGATGGACAAGCTTTATCCGGGATGTTTCGTAAACTCGAATTCAAATCGCTCCTAGAGAAGATGGATTTCGGTCCTGGCGCCGTAGCTGAAGATCAGGTTGTGGAGAGTCTGGAAGCCGTTGCTGTGACGGAAACGAATGTAGGTGATCTTGTCGGGAAATTAAGCGACAGCGCTGCGATTCACGTGGAAGCGGTTGGTGAAAATCCACATCAGGCTGCGCCTGTTGGCGTGGTATGGTTTGTTGATGACGGGGCGGAGAATAAATCCTATTACGTGCCTATCTCATTGCTGAAAAGCGAAGCGGGAGAGCCGCTGCGCACGTGGCTCAGCGATGCGTCCAAGAAAAAGCAGCTCTTCGACCTGCACCGTGCTCGTTTGGTGCTGGCATGGCAAGGCATCACGCTGGCTGGCGTGGATTTCGATGCGCTTTTGGCCTCTTATTTGCTGGATCCGACAGAGTCGAATCTGAGCTTAAGCGGCCTGACCTATAAGTACGGTTTGCCAGGCGTTAAAACCGACGAAGAAGTATTCGGCAAAGGGGCGAAGTTTCGCCTGCCGGAACTGACAGCGCTTAGCGACCATCTGGGCCGCAAAGGGATGGCGGTTGCGCGCATCGTACCGGTGCTGCGCGAAGAACTGGAGAAGAGCGGCATGCAGAGCCTCTTCTACGAACTTGAGCAGCCTCTGGCGGGTGTTCTTGCCGAGATGGAACTGCAAGGCATCCTCGTGGACGCTGAGGGCCTTAAAGCGCTTGGTGTCGAGCTGGTGAAGCAGCTCGACACGATCATGGCCAGCATCTACAAGCTCGCTGGCGTCGAGTTCAACATCAACTCGCCGAAGCAGCTTGGCGAGATTCTGTTCGAGAAGCTGGGGCTGCCAGCTTGGAAGAAGACCAAAACCGGCTACTCGACGGATGCCGAGGTGCTGGAACGTCTAGCGCCCTACAATGAAATCGTAGGGCAGATCCTGCACTACCGTCAGCTCGCGAAGCTGCAATCGACGTACGTCGAAGGGCTGCTGAAAGAGGTGCGGCCGGAGACCGGCAAGGTGCATACCTATTACCGGCAGACCATTGCCGCCACAGGCCGGCTCAGCAGCCAGTTCCCGAACCTCCAGAATATTCCGATTCGTCTGGAGGAAGGGCGCAAGATCCGCAAGGTCTTCGTTCCATCCGAGCCTGGATGGTACATTCTTGCCGCGGATTACTCGCAGATCGAACTACGCGTGCTTGCGCACATCTCGCAGGATGAGAAACTGAAGGAAGCGTTCCTTCAGAATATGGACGTTCATACGAAGACGGCGATGGATGTCTTCGGCGTCGAGGAGAGCGCCGTCGATTCGAACTTGCGCCGCCAAGCCAAAGCCGTTAACTTCGGTATTGTTTACGGCATCAGCGGCTATGGTTTATCTCAGAACTTGGACATTTCCCGCAAGGATGCAGAGCAGTTCATTGAACAGTATTTTGCTGTCTTCCAAGGGGTTCGCAAATATATGGACGATATCGTGAAGGATGCTCGCCGAGATGGGTTTGTGACCACCATGCTGCAGCGCCGCCGCTATTTGCCCGAGATTACGGCATCGAATTTCAATCTGCGCTCCTTTGCGGAGCGCACGGCGATGAACACCCCAATCCAGGGGACGGCGGCCGATATTATTAAGCTGGCCATGGTACAGATGGCGGAACGCTTGAAGCAAGATGGGCTGAAGAGCCGCATGCTGCTTCAAGTTCATGATGAGCTCGTCTTCGAAGTGCCGGAACATGAACTGGAGACGATGCGCCGTCTCGTCCCAGAAGTCATGGCATCAGCGCTTCCACTCGACGTTCCGCTTAGCGCGGACGTTGATTATGGACTTACTTGGTACGATGCCAAGTAAGTCTTCACATTCCACCATAAAGAGGTGAACATCCGTGCCTGAACTACCTGAAGTCGAAACGGTCAAACGGACGCTGAATACTTTAATTACCGGAAAAACGATTGCACATGTTCAGGTCAGATTGCCGCGCATTATTCAGAAACCTGATGATATCCAAGTTTTTGAGGTTTTGCTGCAAGGGCAGACCGTCGAAAACATCGAACGCAGAGGGAAATTCCTGCGGTTCATTCTTACCGATTATGTGATGGTCTCCCATTTGCGAATGGAAGGCCGCTACGGGGTATATGACGCCAATGATCCCTTAGAGCTTCACACCCATGTATTGTTCCGTTTCACGGACGATAGTGAACTTCGCTACAAGGATGTGCGTCAGTTTGGAACGATGCATCTGTTCCCGCGAGGCGAAGAATTAACGCAGCCACCGCTGCATAAGCTGGGGCTTGAACCGCTCGACGAGGCCTTCACTTTCGAAGCTTTCCGCGAACGGATTGCTCATAAGTCCACCAAGATTAAACCGCTCCTGCTGAACCAAGAATATATTGTCGGTATCGGGAATATTTATGTAGACGAGTCCTTATTTCTGGCGGGCATTCATCCTGAACGGGAGGCGTCGTCGCTGAGCAGGAAAGAACTCGTTCTCCTTCATGCAGCCATCATCAAGACGCTGAGCGACTCGGTGGAAGTGGGAGGCTCTTCGATTAAATCGTATGTGAACGGACAAGGGGAAATTGGCTTGTTCCAGCATCAATTGAACATTTATGGCAGACAGTCGCAAGCTTGCAATACATGCGGGACAGAAATTTACAAGACCGTCGTTGGCGGTAGAGGCACGCATATCTGTCCGCTCTGCCAGCCGCTCAAACGTCAGCGTATTCGAAAGAAGTTAGAGAAATAGGCACGTGAGACATACCCTTCCCATATGATATGGAGTACTTAGCCCAGATAAACAGCTTCCTTAGCGCGTTTGCCGGGTAACACTCTTAGGAGGGGTATTATGCTTCCTGTCATTTCTTTACTTATTCTGGCTTTTGCAGTTTCATTGGATGGTTTCGGTGTTGGTGTGATGTATGGGCTGCGCAAAATACGTATTCCGCTCCTCTCCATTGGAATTATATCGCTATGGTCTGGTATCATTATTTATAGCTCGATGCAAATTGGCGTGCTGATGTCCTCTTTCTTGTCACCTATCGTTGCTCAGCGGATTGGCGCTTTTATTCTGATCGGAATCGGCGCCTGGGCATTGGCGCAAACGAGGCAGAAGTCTCAGGAAGAGTCCGGCAAGTTGACGGAGCAAGCTTCGGTAAGCGGCATGCAGGCTGATTCAGCCATGAGAGCATTGGGGGCTAACGAACTCGCTTCCTATGACACGCTGCAAAGAACCAAGGAAATTTTGAACATAGAGTTGAAACGATTCGGTTTGGTGATTCAAATATTGCGCACACCCTCAATTGCCGATGTCGACAAGTCCGGAAATATTTCAGCGTCTGAAGCCACACTGCTTGGTCTGGCACTTTCGCTCGATGCTTTCGGCGCAGGGATTGGTGCGGCCTTGATTGGTTTTGTACCTTTATTGACGGCTTCTGTGATTTCGATTGCGAGTGGTTCCTTTATTGCTCTGGGACTGCGGATTGGCTTCCGGTATGCAGAGATGAAGTGGATGAAGAAGCTGTCGATTCTCCCAGGATGTGTCCTTATCGTGATGGGTCTTTTGAAAATGTTATAGTCTAATTAGGAGAGAACTGCCCATGAATATCGGGTTAACAGGAGGAATCGCCTGCGGCAAAAGCACGGTCAGTGCCATGCTGGTTAGCCGCGGCGCTCTATTGGTAGATGCGGATCAAATCGCCCGTGATGTTGTCGAGCCCGGCAGCCCTGTTCTTGAACAGGTTGCAGCCCACTTTGGACAAGCAGTTCTGCAACCAGATGGTTCTCTTCATCGCAAAAAACTAGGTGAAATCGTCTTTGGTCAGACAGAAGCACGGAAACAGTTGGAAAGTATTCTACACCCCCCTATACGTAAACAAATGCGGGAACAGATGGAAGCCTACGAGCAGCAGTATCCGAACAGGCTGGTTGTGGTGGATGTCCCTTTATTGATAGAATCAAATTTGAGCTTTATGTTTGAAGAAGTCTTAGTCGTCTATGTGCCGCGTCATGTTCAGTTGGAACGACTTATCCACAGAGACGGATTAACCGAGTCCGAGGCCAATAAGCGGATTAACTCTCAGATGTCGATTGAAGAGAAACGCCAACTGGCTGATATCGTGATTGACAACAGCGGGTCATGGGAACAGACCCAATCTGAAGTAGAGCGATTTTGGTTAAGGAAGGGGCTCTCATGACGTTTTTGCGTAAAAAACGCGTTTTTGCCCTTTTACTCGTCTGTTTCATCGTGGTTCTCTTTATGAACAGTTCATTTATCGGGAGAAAGCTGTATCCGATCTACTTTGAGCAGGAAATCAGGCAGAGCGCGGCGAAACACCATATAGATCCTTTTCTTATTGCTGCAATCATTCGTGTCGAGACGAACTATAAGCACCATTTGGAGTCCAAAAAAGGCGCGTTAGGTCTGATGCAGCTCATGCCGGATACGGCAGACTGGATTGTGGAATCGACAAAACTAGAGCCGCATGCACAAAAGGATTTACTCGAAGTAGATGTGAACATTAATTTGGGGTCATGGTATCTGAGTTGGCTGCAGAAGCATTACAATGGCAATTTGGTTTATGCGATTGCCGCTTATAATGCGGGTCAGGGTAATGTGAATAAGTGGAAGCAAAATGACATTTGGGACGGCACCCAAGCGAACATCAATCAAATTCCGTTTGGTGAGACGCGTCATTATGTTCAGCGAGTTTTGTATTATTATGAGAAGTATACGAATCTTTATTCCGAGCGCTGGGGAGCTCTCCCCAACCAAAACAAAGAAGCATTGGACTAGCTCCTTGTGGGGGCCTAGAGTCCAATACTTCCTGTTTGGCAGATTCAGAAGCTAATCTTCAAGATTACTTGAATTGACCAGCCAAAGATTGTTCTGCGATTTGTACCAGGCGACGAGTAATGTGACCACCGATGGCACCAGTGTCACGAGTAGCCATATTACCGTAGTATCCATCTTGTGGGATAGAGATACCTAGCTCTTGAGCTACTTCGTATTTCAACTGATCCAACGCTGCGTTAGCTTGAGGAACGACTAATGTGTTGCTGCTGCGGGATTGTCCTGCGCTCATGTCTGTTCACCTCCTTGTCGGTTGGTACTAGTATTGTGCGCAAAACTGCGAAGTTCATAACTTGTAACATATGGTAATCCTTCAACCATTCAACCAGGAGAGAAAGGAGTGAAAAGCGAATGAAATGTCCGTTTTGTGACTATTCCGGTACGAAAGTGCTTGATTCCCGTTCTGCGAATGAAAATAAATCGATTCGTCGGCGTCGTGAATGTGAAAAATGCACAAGAAGATTCACAACCTTTGAGATGGTGGAAGAAACTCCGCTTATCGTGATTAAAAAAGATGGCAGCCGGGAAGAATTTAGTCGAGAGAAAATTTTGCGGGGCTTGATTCGCGCCTGTGAGAAGCGGCCTGTTTCTATGGAGCGATTGGAAATGATCGTATCCGAGGTCGAAATGCAGCTGCGCACGACAGCTCATGCTGAAGTCGAAAGTCTGGGCATCGGAGAAATCGTTATGGAGCAATTGTACCCCGTCGATGAAGTGGCGTACATTCGCTTCGCTTCCGTCTATCGGCAGTTTAAAGATATTAACATGTTCTTGAAGGAGCTCACGCAAATTCTGGGAAAGCATGATTCCGGATTGCTCCGGGATAAATAAATAGCTGTAAGTTGCACCCGCAAGAATAAATCACAGCGGCAGCGCTGGTGGTTTGCAATTACGAAATCTGACAAAAAAGTAGAAAAAGACAGCGGGTTTCCCGTTGTCTTTTTCTTTTGCAAGCTTATAAATTCAGCAATTACTTAATTATCATGAATTGAAAAAAAATTATTTTATAGACACCAACCGACTGTATTTTTGATTGCGTTGTTGCATAATTCTTTTATTGAGTACGATTGTCCAATTCACTTCGCAGAAAATGTATAAATCGAATGGATTCTTCAGGGGTCAAAAGATTGTCATCAAACTTAAAGGAGAACATGTCCAGAATATCGCTCTCAGGAAGATGCAAATGTTCAATCAATTGCCTGACATCCAAACTCATTGCGCCATCTAACGTGATTTTACCCATCATTATTATCTCCTCCTAGGCTTTCTACATGAATCGGACGGAGGCTATACCGGTAGCTGGCTGACATCTTGACCATTGTGACATGTCAATTTAGTCCCTATAGCTTTGCGTCACCACTTTTCAATGGTTTTGCCTTTATCGTACCGATTCATGCTTGTATCAAAACTATATCACATTTAAGGATCAGGTTGCATTAATAACAATTACATTTATTCGAAGGATGGTTGAAACATATGTCCGTCAATTCTAATCCAATTCCCCATATTTCTTGCGAGTTAGATATCGTTAAGGTTGCTTATTCACTGGGAATTGATCAAGAGCGCTTACTGGCTTATGTGTACTCAAATGTGCAAGCAACCAAACAGACCGATGACAAGGAGCTATCGCCGGATTATCAGAGTTGACGGTTCGCATAGGTATGGATGCAAAAAGATCCTCAATTCCACAAAATCGGGAAATTGAGGATCTTTCTTTCATTAAACCATGATTTTGCAAATATCGTTTGTGAATTCAACCGGATCCTGCAGCGGCAAGCCTTCGATCAAGAGCGCTTGATTGTAGAGGAGAGCTGTGTACAGGTTCAGCTTATCCTTATCTTTGGCAAGGGCGTCTTTCAGTGAGGCGAAAACGTCATGGTTGATATTGATTTCCAATACCTTCTCAGCTTTCACATTCGGATTGTTCGGCATCGCATTTAAGATTTTTTCCATCTCAATGGTTACATCGCCATCCGTGGATAAGCAGACAGGGTGAGTTTTCAACCGCTTGGATGCTTTCACATTGGACACTTTGCCGGATAACAGGTTCTTCATGTAGTCAAAAAGCTCCTGGTTTTCGTTCTTGTCGGATTCGTTTTCCGCTTCCTTGTCGTCTGCCTCAATGCCCAGATCGCCGCTGGATACGGATTTAAATTCTTTTTCTTTGTAGGTCATGATCATTTTGATCGCAAACTCATCGATATCGTCTGTGAAATACAAGTATTCGTAGCCTTTTTCAGAGACAATTTCCGTTTGTGGAAGCTTATCGATACGCTCGATGGATTCCCCGGAAGCATAATAGATATACTTCTGATCTTCCGGCATCCTTGCGATGTATTCATCCAACGTGACGAGCTTTTTCTCCTTGGAGGAGTAGAACATCAGCAGGTCCTGAAGGACGTCCTTGTGAGTGCCGTAGTCGCTGTATACACCGAATTTCAATTGACGGCCGAAGGCTTTATAGAACTGCTCGTACTTGTCTCTTTCGTCTTTCAACAAGCTTTGCAGCTGGCCTTTGATCTTGCTTTGAATATTTTTGGCGATCAGCTTCAATTGACGGTCATGCTGCAGCATTTCTCTGGAAATGTTCAGTGATAAGCTTTCAGAGTCAACCATACCCTTCACGAAGCTGAAGTAGTCCGGCAGCAAATCAGCACATTTATCCATGATCAAGACACCATTGGCATAGAGCTCCAAACCTTTTTCGAACTCTTTGGAGTAGTAGTCAAAAGGCATATTTTCCGGGATAAAGAGAATGGCTTGGTAAATCACAGCACCATCGGCGCTGACATGAATGTGCTTGAGCGGCTTATCGAAGCCGTAGTGCTTCTCATGATAGAACTTTTCGTAATCTTCCGGTGTGAGCTCGCTTTTGTTTTTACGCCAGATCGGCACCATGCTGTTCACGTGCTGTTCTTCTTCATAATCCTCGAATTCACTTTCACTGCCTTCTTTCAAGCGTTTGCCGGCAATGTCCATTTTGATCGGATAGCGGATGAAATCAGAGTATTTTTTGATAATCGCCTTTAAGCGATACTCATCCAAATATTCATCATAGTTGTCATCTTCGCTGTTATCTTTGATTGTCAAAACAATTTCGGTACCCACAGAATCTTTCTCGCAAGCCTCGATCGTATACCCGTCAGCGCCCGTAGATTGCCATCTGTAAGCCACATCACTGTTCAGAGCCTTACTGGTCACCGTAACGACATCTGCGACCATAAACGCCGAATAGAAGCCTACACCGAACTGACCGATGATGTTGTGTCCGTCTTTCGCTTCGTTTTCCTTCTTGAAGGCCAGTGATCCGCTCTTGGCAATGATCCCCAGATTATTCTCCAGGTCTTCTTTGGTCATCCCAATTCCTGTATCGCGAATCGTTAACGTACGGTTAGCTTTGTCAGCTACAACTTTAATGAAATAGCTATCTTTATCAAAGACCAACGCATCATCCGTCAATGCCTTGTAATAAATCTTGTCGATGGCATCGCTTGCATTGGAGATGAGTTCTCTCAGAAAAATCTCTTTTTGTGTGTAAATGGAGTTAATCATCATTTCCAAAAGTCTTTTGGATTCAGCCTGAAATTGTTTCTTTTCCACGGGGAGATCTCCTTTCAAATTTGAACGATGTAATGGGTTCATAAGTTCTTGCGAATGACTGCGTTAGCACTCTCTTACTTCGAGTGCTATTCAATAATTTTATAACATTGTTACATTATTATGTCAAATGAAAGATCATTGAAGCGCCAGGTTGGAGCCTTTGGTTGAAGAATTAATGTTCGAATTCCCGACAACCTCGACAGCCCCGAGAGCCCCGAGAGCCCCGAGAGCCCCGACAGCCCCGACAGCCCCGACAGCCCCGACTACTACTAAACCCGCGAAAGGGAACTACGTTCCCTTATTTCTAATCCAAACAGGCATTCGGCTAGTCAAGGGGAACTAGGGTACGCTAATTTGCCTAGTTTGAAGGATTTTCGCCTTGCAGAGGTGAAATAAGGGATCCTATTTCCCTTTCAACTGCAAATATCGGTTTTTGGGTCAATTAGCGGATTGTAGTTCCTTTTCACAGAAATTTATGGTAGCAAGATGTCAGGAAACTTGATCAGCGAAGCCGCTTATTCCGTGGTTTGGGCACCCCATTTGAGCGACCATTTCTCCATCTCTTTCAGAGAGGATTGAAAATCCTCGCCTTTGGCCGTTAGTGAATATTCAACGGACACAGGAACAGTGGGGAATACCTCTCGGCGGACGATGCCATTTTTCTCCAAGTGGCGAAGCGCGTCTGTTAATGACTGAGTCCTAACGATAGCCAGATCTCTGTGCAGCTGCTGGAAACGTCTTGGTCCTTTGGCCAATTCAGCAATTACCAAGAAGGACCACTTGGCCCCTAATATTTGCAGCACCGAACAAATGGCCGAGGAATTTTGTGCTTCTTTTTCCGTTGATTCCATGCTTCATTCACCAACTTACTATTGTATAGGTAGTCAAAATATTTGGATAAAGACCAATTGCTTTGCCTTCTTACCTAAAGTATGCAACTTCATTATAATACACTCAAGAGATCTTGAGGAGGATGATTATAATGAATCGCATGACGATTTATATGCTTACAATTGGGGTGTTTTTAACAGCTACAGCTGAATTAATTGTCTCTGGTATTCTTACGTATATTGCTGAAGATCTGCATGTATCCTTAGCCCTTGCTGGGCAATTAATTACCGCTTATTCCCTATCCTTTGCCGTAGGAACTCCTATCCTGGTCTCGCTGACTGCCCGAATGGGTCGTAGAAAGGTACTCTTTGGCTCGCTGTTCGTCTTTATCATGGGAAGCTTATTGTCGGCCTTGAGCACGACATTCGTACTGCTAATGTTATCTCGAATCGTGCTTGGGATCAGTGCTGGAGTCTATTTCGTCACGGTATTCGGGGCTGTCGCGAAGCTGGTCGTTCCAGAGAAATTGGGCAGTGCGATTGGCACCATTGTTCTTGGCTTTAGCACAGCAATGATCTTGGGAGTGCCCATGGGAATCTTGATAACGAAATGGCTCAGTTGGCAGGCTATTTTTGTCATACTGAGTTTGCTTAGCTTGTTGATTGCTTATAGCATCTATCGACTTGTACCGGAAATTGAGGGGGATGCGCCCATTTCTTTTATGAAACAATTTAAAGTATTGGGCAGCTTTGCCATTGTAAGCGGGCTATTTATTACTCTTTTCAAAGAATCCGGAAGCTCCATTCTATTCACATATATGACACCATTTATGCAAGAGATTCTTGAGCTCAAAGCGACCGCGATTAGCTTGGTCATGCTTGTTCTTGGCGTTGTTGGCTCAATCGGTTCCAAGTTTGGAGGATATGGTGTTGATCAATGGGGGGCTGCCCGCATGGTTTCGATGAGTTTAATTGTACAAATTACAGCTGCAGCCTTGCTGCCCGTCGCTGTTGGTTCGCTGCCGCTTAGCCTGCTATTGATCGGTTTTATCGTGTTGTCGATGTTTATCAGCGGTCCTGCTGTGCAAAGTTACTTCATTCAGCAAGCTCCGCAATCCGCCAATCTTGTTCTAAGTTTGAATACGTCCATCGTACATCTAGGATTGGCAGCCGGAGCGGGAGCAGGCGGATATCTGTTGGATTCGACCTCGACACTGTTGTATCATCCGTGGTTCGCGGGAATTATGCTTTTGCTAGGATTAACCGCAGCTATCTATTGCTTCTATCCTAGACATAGCCGCCAAACGAAATTGTCCGCCAAATGAGGTAGTTCAGCGAGTTGTAACGATCTGTTATAATAGCCTAGACAGACATTTCGTTGGATCTTGATAAGCTGGCGCGGGGGTTAGAAAAACCTGATCTTATAAGGTTATTTTTCTTTATCAGGATTACTGATAGATCTTATAAGTTCATTCTAATTGACCAGATCTCTCAAGCATGGTAGGTTCAGATGAGTGAATAGTGAGATATGTAAAGGGTTTCTTATCAATGCAGGCTACGAGAGGTGGATATTCTTGGAATTTCAAGTAACAAACAGTCCTTTTAACCAGGAACAAGTAGAATTGCTGAACCGTCTGTTACCGACATTGTCGGAAACACAACGGATCTGGCTGAACGGGTATCTTGCGGCTACCCAAGGATCAGCAGTAAGCGCAACAGCGGGGGCGGCTACAGGAAGTCCGGTTGTGACTTTGGCGGCGAACGCGCCGGTCATTTCCAAGGAAGTAACTGTGCTTTTCGGCTCCCAAACCGGCAAATCTCAAGGTTTAGCCAAAAAGGTTACGAAAAAGCTGGAAGACAGCGGCTTTCAGGTAACGCTTTCCTCGATGGCGGATTTCAAGCCGAACAATCTCAAAAAAGTACAAAACCTGCTTGTTCTGGTGAGCACGCATGGGGAAGGCGATCCGCCTGACAACGCTATTTCTTTCCATGAGTTCCTGCATAGCAAACGTGCGCCTCAGTTGGAAGATCTGCGTTATTCCGTGCTTTCCCTTGGAGATACGTCCTATGAGTTCTTCTGTCAGACAGGCAAAGATTTCGACAATCGTCTGGCTGAACTAGGCGGTAAACTTCTAACTCCTCGAGTGGATTGCGACGTTGATTTCGATGAGCCTGCTGGGGAGTGGATCAGCGCTGTTTTGGGTTCTCTTAACCAAGCTTCATCCGCATCCGTTGCAGTTAGCGCTGTCGATCATGCTGGAGAGAGTGCAGCCGAATCCGAATTTTCGAGAACGAATCCGTTTCAGGCAGAAGTTCTGGAGAATTTGAACCTGAACGGGCGTGGTTCCGACCGTGAAACACGTCACCTTGAGATTTCGCTCGAAGGATCAAACTTACAATATGAGCCAGGCGATTGCTTGGGTATTTACCCAGAGAATCACCCGCGTCTTGTCGAAGAATTAATTGGAGCTATGGGATGGAAATCCGATGAGCTTGTAACGATAAATAAAAATGGTGAAAAGCGTTCCCTACAGGATGCTTTG
Source organism: Paenibacillus marchantiophytorum (assembly GCF_014640555.1). Taxonomy (GTDB): domain Bacteria; phylum Bacillota; class Bacilli; order Paenibacillales; family NBRC-103111; genus Paenibacillus_E; species Paenibacillus_E marchantiophytorum. The sequence continues at coordinate 354,329 of NZ_BMHE01000002.1, forward strand.
CTTCGCAATTATGAAATTACCGTCTTGACGAAACCGTTACTGGAGCAAGTTGTCAAACTTACTTCCAACAGCGGGCTGCAAGAACTGCTAGCGGCAGGACGTGAACAAGATTTGAAATCGTACCTTGTTGGACGCGATTTGCTTGATTTGGTACAGGATTATGCGCTGAAAGGTGTCTCATCTGCAGAATTTGTTGGAATTCTTCGGAAAATGCCTGCACGCTTGTACTCCATCGCGAGCAGTTTCAAATCCTTCCCAGACGAAGTGCACGTTACCGTTCGCACGGTTCGTTATGAGGCGCAGGGCAGAGAACGTTATGGCGTTTGCTCCGTACAACTCGCAGAACGTATTCAAGCTGGCGATGCGCTGCCGGTTTATATTCAGAACAATCCGAACTTCAAGCTGCCCGAAAATCCAGAAACGCCGATCATCATGATTGGTCCAGGTACGGGCGTTGCTCCGTTCCGCGCATTCTTGGGTGAGCGTGAGGAGCTTGGAGCTGAGGGGAAATCCTGGCTCTTCTATGGTGATCAACATTTCTCCACCGATTTCCTTTACCAAGTTGAATGGCAGAAGTGGCTCAAGAATGGGGTGTTGACGCGTATGGATGTTGCATTCTCCCGCGACACTGACCAGAAGGTATATGTACAGCATAGAATGCTTGAGAAAAGCGCTGAGCTTTACAAATGGCTCCAAGAAGGAGCTTGTGTTTACGTCTGTGGCGATGAAAAGAAAATGGCTCACGATGTTCACGCAACCTTGGCAGCGATCATTGAACAAGAAGGAAGTTTCAGTCCGGAAGAAGCTGCTGAATATTTGACCCGCATGCAACAGCAAAAACGTTATCAAAGGGATGTTTACTAAACGCCAAGTTTACTAAACCTATGTCTCAGAGATCGCGAGAGGAGTAAGGCCGACAATGTCAGATAATAATTTAGTATCAACAAATAGCGCACCGCATAGCGATGTAGAGGAAATCAAGATCAGAAGTAATTACCTCCGGGGGAGTCTGGAAGAAACGCTGAAAGACGCGATCACAGGCTCGATTCCCGAAGACGATAATCGTTTAATGAAATTTCACGGCAGCTATATGCAGGACGATCGCGACCTGCGCAATGAAAGACAAAAGCAGAAGCTGGAGCCAGCTTATCAGTTCATGCTTCGCGTCCGCGCAGCGGGCGGGATCGTAACGCCTGATCAATGGCTTATGATGGATCGCGTTGCTCAGAAATTTGCCAACGGTACAATTCGTTTAACGACGCGTCAATCTTTCCAATTGCATGGCGTTCTCAAGTGGAACATGAAGAAAACAATTCGCGAAGTGAACGATGCTTTGTTAAGCACATTAGCAGCTTGCGGAGACGTAAACCGTAATGTCATGTGTAATCCGAATCCGTTTCAATCCGATGTTCATGCAGAAGTTTACGAATGGGCCAGCCGCGTGAGCAATCATCTCGACCCCCACACCAAAGCCTATCATGAGATTTGGCTTGATGGCGAGAAAGTCGTAGACAGCTTGGATGGCGTAGAGCAAGAACCTATCTATGGACATGTCTATTTGCCGCGTAAGTTTAAAATTGGTGTTGCTGTTCCTCCTTCTAACGATGTGGATGTTTTTTCTCAGGATCTGGGCTTCATTGCTATCGTTGAAAATGGACGTCTTGTAGGCTTCAACGTTTCCGTTGGCGGCGGCATGGGGATGAGTCACGGCGATACGTTGACGTATCCGCAAGTTGCCCAAGTTATCGGATTTATCAAGCCGGAACAGATGATTGATTTGGCGGAGAAGACGGTTATGATTCAACGTGATTACGGCGATCGTTCTGTACGCAAGCATGCACGTTTCAAATATACGATTGATGACCGCGGCATCGATTGGTTCATAGGCGAACTGACAGCTCGTTTGGGTTGGAGTTTGGAACCAGCGCGGACTTACCATTTTGACAACAATGGAGATCGTTATGGTTGGGTAAAAGGAAGCAATGGCAAATGGCACTTCAACCTGTTTATCCAAAACGGCCGTGTGAAAGACGATGACAACTTCTTCTTGATGACGGGACTTCGCGAAATTGCCAAAGTGCACACGGGAGACTTCCGTTTGACCGCGAATCAGAACCTCATTATCGGCAACGTTAGCAGTCAGAAGAAGAAAAAGATTGAGGAATTGATCAAAGAGTATGGACTTACCGACGGGCTTCATTACTCCGCTCTGCGCAGAAGTTCCATGGCTTGCGTGTCGTTCCCAACGTGTGGATTGGCTATGGCTGAATCCGAACGTTACTTGCCGTCTTTGATCGATAAGCTTGAACCCATGCTGGATGAAGCTGGCCTGCGGGAGAAAGAAATTGTCATCCGCATGACGGGTTGCCCGAATGGCTGCGCTCGCCCCATGTTGGCAGAAATCGCGTTCATCGGCAAGGCTCAAGGCAAATACAATATGTATTTGGGTGGAGGCCACACCGGAAATCGTCTGAACAAACTGTACAAAGAGAATATCGGTGAAACGGAGATTCTGGATTCCTTGAAACCGATCATCAACCAATATGCCAAAGAGCGTGAGGACGGCGAACACTTCGGTGACTTTGTGATCCGCGCTGGATATGTGAGAGAAGTACGCTCAGGACAGGATTTCCACGCATAAAAGAAAGAAGTGCATCTGCGATTTGCAGGTGCACTTCTTTGTGTTCTGGACTAAGTCCTTAGTATTCTCAGCTCTGTTGCTTCTTTAATCCATTGCGGGAACTCATTGAGAAGCAGATTGTACAACGTTTCATCGGAGATGGCGGCTATATCATCGATATGAATAAAATTAGCATTGTCCACAATGCGGCCTTCCATGGTATCCAACTTCTTGAGTACTTCGAAATCAGAATGGCCTATGCCGACGAACTGCCAGAAAATCGGCTGAACAGCCGCTTCCGTTATGACTTTTTTGATACTTTTCAAGACGCCGCCATCATTAATGAATACTAAGAATACAGGAAGGGAAGAAACTTCTTCTTTGGTGTACTTCTTTATTACATCCTTCATGACAGGAGGTTCATTATTATAACCGAATTTATGAATACTGCGATTGCTGATAATTTGTTTTTGAACATAATCGTGGAAATCTGCTTCAGTAGCAGGCGATAATCTGCTGAATTCACTATCGTAAACCCACACATCCAGACTGGCATTATCGTCAAATTTACAGGCTACAGCCAAAATACGCTCGACGACCTCTTGAACAGTTCCATTGTTGTATAGATGTCTCATCGAACCTGAAATATCAAGAACTAGCCCGACTCTCGCAGTCAAATGAGTCAATTGCTTCTTTTCCAATGTGATTTGTACAAGCTTCTTGCGCAAATCAATGGTTGAGAGCGATTTCTCTTCCAGAGGGAGTGGAAGTTCTTGCTGAGCTTGAGGATTTTCCTCTACTTCCAAACCAAAGCTCGTGCACAAAGCAGCCAAACCTCCAAAAAAACCGCTCCCTATAGCGTTGAATTTCCACTCCCCGTTATGCCTGTATAATTCCCCTGCTACGATGGCCGTCTCCTTGTGCAAATCTGTTCCATAGTCAAAGCGGAAAATTTCTTCATTTCGTTCATTATTGACTAAGGTGACATAAAGATTAGACACATTTTTCATGATATAACCGTGTTTTTCAGCTTCATGAATGGTGACAGTGAATGCTAATTTAGCGGCGTTCTGCGGTATTTGTGATAAGTTAATTTGGATTAATTGTTTGACAGTACCATGACCATCCATTTGCTGATGGGAGATAGCTCCATGATAAACGGACGGATTGCCGTAGAAAACGAAGTCTTCATCCTGTTCACAACGGTTTCTGGCAGACAGCACAAAACAGGCAGCATCAATATTCATTTCCGGCACTGTGGAGGTCCAGCCAAACCGCAGACTAAGTGTAGACACGTTTGTACCTTTGGTAACGTCTACTTTTTGTCCTTTTGACAATAACATTTGAGTTCTCCTCTGTTTTGGAAATTGTTGTATAGTTTCTATCATAATTGAAAGGGTAGATTTAGAGAAGAGTTTGTGCAAATTTAATGCCATTTTCTGCGAAAGCATGCGAAACAGGGAGAATATTCAGCCGCTCGTGCAAAACAATCACGGCAAAAAAGGGCTGTCCCCAAAGTCAATGAACCTTGAGGCAAGTCCCTTTGCGAACTCAATAAACCGTTATTTGATCAAAATGGTCTGTTGGTGCTCAGCTCTATTCTATGAAATCGCGACCGGCCACTTCCTATGCTATAATAAAAAGAAAAAGGGAGTTACTTTATGAGCGATCCACGCAAAGAGCTTTGGGAAAAAAGAAAACAACTAGGCCGATCCAAGTACTTAATTTTGTTCGGCTTGCTCCCATGGGGCATTGGACTTACAATCTTAACCAGCATTATCGAAATTATCAGTTTCAAAGCACTCAACCCAGTCTGGATTCCGATTCGCCTGCTCGTCTTCTTTTTCATCGGTTTCTTCGTTGCGAATGCCCGTTGGCATGCCATGGAAACCCGTTATGAGCCTTATGTTAGACGACCTTAAAGGGTCGTTTTTTCTTTTACTCAGTGTAAAAAAGTTTGATCTTCGACATCGTCGGTATGAAATAGAGAAGCCGTACGGCTCAGTTTAAAATGCTCCTCCAAATCTGTGCGTATGGTGCCAATCGCCAAAATAGCATCTTTGAATTCTTCGCGTTCCACCCACTTGCTGTGAAACAATTCGTCCGACACATCCTGAAAAGCTTCATGTAAATTGTTGTCATACCAGTCGATTTCACTTGAAGCATCTTTGCGGTAAACGTGTCTCAAATCAAAATCATGGTCCAGCGTCGCAGCGAATTCAGCGAGTAAAACACCATGCACACCGTCAGCTTTGACTTCAATATCGACGCAACGAACATCATTTCGTTCAGTGTAACGCACGATATTGGCTTGTTTGATTTTCTTCATGTTCATACCCTCCGAATAATTTAATCATAGAGAGAGTATTTCCCGTTTTACAGGTTTTATCAACCGCCTGGCGCGAACCATATTTTGCGAAAATCGACCCAGCCCAGATCGTTAAGACTCACGCCTTTGATCGAGTTATGATAAGTCGTTTGCTGGGAACGATGAAGCACGAAAAGAAAGGATTTTTCTTCCTGTAGAATTTCAACCAATTGATGAAGCTTGCATATGCGTTCCTCGCGATTTGGATTTTGGAGGATTTGATCTATTTCTAGGTCTACCCAAGCCATGCGCTGCTCGCCTAAATGGGCACGGACGTAGCTGTTGCTTTGTTTCAACGTTTGGATAATATGAAGATCATATTCACTCTCCATACAAATGTGATAGAAAATCAAGTCCGATTCCATGATCGTTGACAGGTTCATCATGTCTGACTTGCTGCGAGTAATCAGTTCAATGGTTATGCCTGCTCGAGCACATTGCTCACAAATCCATACGGCATCTTCGTTGTGGTTGCTATAGATGTACATGTGAAGAACTTCCCCGCGATAGCCCATCTCTTCAAGCAACCGCCTGGCTTCCGCAAAATCTGTCCGATAGGGCGCTTCGGATCCACTTTGATTCAACGATGGCAAGAAGCTGCTCGCCGGGGCTTCACGAAAGCCGCCAAGCTCCTCAATCATCCGCTCGCGATCAATAATTAAGTCGATTGCTTTGCGAAAATTAGGGTGCTGCTGAGGACCTTTTTTGCTCCTGTTGAACGTAAGCAAGCTGCAGCCGAGAATGGACTGCTCGATCTGATGCCACTCCGAATCTTTCCCAACCGCACCGACGGGTTTGCGGGAGTTATTGTGATCGCACAGCACCTGAACCGTATCCCAGCTCGGACCCACTTCAGATAAATCCGGCGGCAGCAGCCAAATTTCCACTTGATCGAGATGGGGTCTGACACCAAAATAACTGTCAAAAGCACGAAGTTTGCATATATAATCATCGTTGCGTTCCAAACGAAAAGGCCCCGTACCGATGGGCATACGCCCAAAAATGTCCTCATTATCGCGGCAAATTTCCTCAGGTAGAATAGCTAGCGAAGAGTGAGCTAATTGTTGAAGGAAGAGCACATTCGGCTGTTTCAACTCTATAGCGATCGCGCTGCGGTTCAAAACCGTCATATTCTCAATCGTTTCCGTCATCCAGCCCTGGCTCGCAGATAGACCCAAATCCTTGAGCCTGGAGATCGAATAATGAACATCGTGGGCTGTCATTTCTCGACCGTGATGGAACAAAACGCCTTTTCTCAAATAAAAGGTGTAATGCAGGCCATCTTCACTTATCTCCCAGTAATGGGCCAAATGGGGCTCAATCACCATCGTTTGCGAGTTATTTTGAACCAATGTATCAAATATTTGATTGATCAGATGACTGTCGAAGGCGAAAAAAGAAAATGCCGGGTCCAACGACACCAGCCACTTATAAACGGGGAATCGCAGCGTATCCTTATAACGCTCTTCATATTCGACAGCACGATAGCCAAAGAAGCTGAATAACCAATCGATGAAGGAATCTTGCAGCGCTTCTCCCTTGCCCAATTGGTGAATCAACTCAATAGTCCCTTTATAATCGCCTTGACTGGCCAAGGCCATCGCTTGTTTCGAGATCATATCCTCAGCGGATACGAGAAAAGTTAACTCCGAGACATTCCCGCGGCCTCTGCCGGGCTTCCAAGAAATCCACTCTTGCTCACACATCTTCTTCAGCAAAATTTTTACGTTCCGCGTCGAACAGTACAAACGATCTGCGAGTTCATCCAATGTAATCGGCTGTGGTTCCTGCTCAACGCCATGAGGAAAACTGGCCCTGAGCTCGAAAAAATGGCTTAAAAGCTGCATCGATTCAATCCTTTCCTTAAAAGGGGAAATAGTTAAATCGAATTATACACTTTTTGTTCCCCTTATTCCAGAGGTAAACTAGACCTATCAGGAAAAGAAAGGAAGGTGATCATTATGCAATCAACAGACTTCTACGCATCAGAGAAATTGATGCAATGGCAACAACAGGGTTTGGAAATCGAAGCTCGCGAGCTTTGGAAATTCAAATCGGTCAAAAAAAGAAAAGTCTATATGCTGCTGACTAGCTTATTCTTCTTCGTTTAATCCATCGACGGATTCCGAAGCCAATCAGGATGATGAGAACTGCGAGAACAACACCGATGGAATCAATGGCTACATCAATCGCATGTCCGGTTCGACCAGCAACAAACGTTTGATGCCATTCATCGGATGCCGCATAAAGGATTGAAATGGAGGAGGAGGTGAGCAGTGCGATGACGACTTTAACTTGCTTCGCCATAAGCGCTAAGGACCAGAGCAGGGCTAGGATAGCGTATTCGCTGACATGCCCTGCTTTTCTTATGAAGAATTCGATAACGCCGACAGGGTCCTGCCATGAAATCTTTTGGTGGTCATAGGTAAATTCAAAATGAGGCAAACTCTTTTGTAAATAATCGTTTGAGAACTTGGATTCCAAAAGCGGCCGCATACTCTGCTGCTCATACGATTCTGCTGACTTGAAAAAAATAAAGGCCATCCAAAGGACGGCTGCAGCTAAAAATAAATAAAAATAGGTCTTGGAAGATGACAGCTTCACAGGTGAAAATTCCCCTTTATGGATTCAATTTCTTACGAATACTGAACAAAGCAAAAAATTCAATAACCATCAAATTCACCGCAGAAACGCCATAGAAGGCCATTCCGAACATCATGTAGAATCCCTCCGGAGTCACGGATTTCCACCACAATGCCGCGGCAAGCGTCAACACAATATTCAAAGCCGTCGTTATCCAGAAAGAGAATCCTAAGCGATTCGTTCTCCTCATTAACCACACGCCAATCGCGAATGGGATTACAAAAGCAATTCCTAAGAACACCCAATATAACACTGCATTCGACACGTTCCGTCACTCCTACACGATCAACTAGTTTATTTTACTAGGTTAGCATGAATAAGAGGCTGAAAACAACGTTTGCCCCACTTTGCAACAGAAACGTCAAATGACCAACGCAAATAAAAAGGTTTCAAAAATATCTCCGCCAAGGACTTGCCTGAGGCCTATATTTCATGTATAATACGAAAAGTCGACATGAATTAAACGACATTACGGGGCCTTAGCTCAGCTGGGAGAGCGCATCGCTGGCAGTGATGAGGTCAGGGGTTCGATCCCCCTAGGCTCCATATAGAACGGAAAAAAAGAACATGTCATTGGACATGTTCTTTTTTTTCGTTCTAGGAGTCCAGGGGAGAGAACCCCGGCGGGTTCTCCCGCGCGGACGGAACGGATGAGTAATGCTCTAAAAACAGCGTTAACTAGTTAGAGAAAAGCCGCCTCACAATCCATCTGTCATTCTAATGAACTGGAGGATGCTTATAGACGAGAAAATGGCTACTTTGGTGATCTAATGAACTGTATTGGCGTTATCGAGTCATTTATAGGCGGAATGGCGATCATTTGCATGAAATAAAGCCTCGGGAATTCGTTGGATTTTTAAAATGTCCCATTTTGAGCAAATAAAGGTTATTGAGTTCGTAAGGGAACTGCTCAAGGTCCATCGGACTTGGGGACTGCCCTTTTTGTAATAGTAGGCGAATCGCTACATAAATGAGTTGACAAGCCCACTATTCGACCAAGCTCAGATCTAAGAAATCATTACAACGAGATATTTGATTTTTGCCATATATATGATGAACCTGTCTATATGACTAAGAATGGCCACGATGATCTGGCTGTAATGAGTATTGAAACGTACGAATAAATGGTTGGAAAGTTCGAACTATATAAGCTGCTGGATGAAGATATGGATGCATTGAAAATACAAAAGGTACGATCTTTTCATGAGGCATTTGCAGATATCGAGAAGAGAACTCCGGACTGAGCCTTAAATATCATTTAGTTATCACTGAGCTGGCAGAATCGGATTTGCGAGAAATCGCCGACGAATTGAGTGTTGAGCCGGCCTGTCTTTTCCTTATCGTAAAAGCTAAGGGGCAGCTTCTGTATGTGAGCGAATAGTTCACTGCGCAAGACGCTTTCCATGCGAGCGCCTATTTCATGACCTTTGTAGTCCACAAAGTAATTACCGATATTCTGGATCGCGACTAAAACGAGCATCAACCCTCCAACTTCATACACTTCACCCAGAGCAGTTGATGAATTTCCTTCCAGAACATTTTTCGTAATATACCGAACGAGCAATGGAAATACCAAGGTCACAACTGATGTGATAAAGGAGCAGGCTAATACTAAAATAAAAATGCGTAAATACGGTTTGTAATATGAGAAAAATTTATGAACTGAAGGACGCATCGAATTTCCCCCTTCTTTGTGTTATTTAAAAAACACATATAAGGGATATGCCGTTTATGAATTAAGAAAGTGTTTCCCCTTATACGTTTGCATGGTAGAATTCATCATTTTTTTCATGTTAATTCCTTCTCGTTCTTATAATTTCATCGTAAACCATTCCATTATTAAGCTCATGGTCTTATTTGGTTATAGTTAAACTTTATATTTCTGGATTGCTGCTAATATTACGCGGAAACATCGGAAAACAGTGTTAACGGGTAGAGATGAGCACCATGAACGGTAATTCAGCAGAAGCTTTGCAAAAAACCTAACATGAATATTTCGTTAGAATATATTCCTAAATATGTAATTAAATGATGTGTTTTTCTGGACAAAACACAAAAAAACCCCTAAGGTCGAGTTACAGACATGTTACCCCGACCAAAGGAGAGTCCATGGGTAACATATCAGATCAATCGACCATTCGTCAATGGTTTTCTTGGCTAAA
>NZ_BMHE01000003.1:0-286146 GCF_014640555.1 Paenibacillus marchantiophytorum
GACTTCGATCGGTTTCCTTTAGTCGCTACAAATCCCGAAAAGCACTGTGGAATCAGCGTTTAACCAGCGTTATATTACGCAAGAAATTTAATCGCAATACCGAAGGTTACCTCAATGATTTAGAGCGAAAATGGGATTTATTGAACGGTTAGTTAATTATACTGTCGTAGTTTTTTTTCGAATCCAGCATTCCATTCAAACATTTTCTTGAAAATAGTGAATGTTGGTTTATAGTTCGCTTTTTCGATCCCTAGTTTTTGCAAAATAAATCTTTTTGTAATCCTAATTATTCTTATTGCATACGGGGTATCCAAGAAAATGATTAAATCAGCATTCTGGAAGCTTTTGAAAACCCATTCATGGTTATGAGCACCTTCTATAATCCATCGATCAGTACGAATAATAGTATTTAAGTACTCATCTCTTTCTTCGTCAGATCTTCTAATATCTTCAGATTTATGCCTTTTCCAAACCACATTGTCTAATTCATAATAAGGAACGTTGATCTTTCGGGATAAATTTCTAGCAAGTGTAGTTTTTCCGCTTCCGACTGAGCCTATTATATGTATTTTGTTCGGATTATTCCTATTCAGATAGATCACCGCTTTGTGTGAAAGTTGTAATTGCTTAATTCTGTAAAAGAGCTTCAATTTCCTTCACCTATTCGTCCCCAAATGACATCACGAGCAGCTCGTTCGCATGCTTTCCCAATTATTGAATACATTTAAGTATTCGATAAACAGGAGGACACATGACATGTCACAACACGGGCAATCGTTCATGAGAGGTACGCTGGTCTTGTCTGTCGCTGCTTTCATCAACCGTATTCTCGGTTTTATCAGCGGTATGTATATCGCTCGCGTACTGGGCGCAGAGGGAATCGGTATCTTGATGATGGCGCATCCGCTCGTCCCGCTCGTCATTACGATTACGGAGCTTGGATTGCCGGTGGCAATTTCAAAGTTGGTTGCAGAGGCCCACGCTCGCGGCGAACGAATGAAAGTCAGGCGCATCCTGCACGTCTCACTTGCTGTTACAGGTGTCTTGAGCGTAGCGCTCACGACCGTAACGTTACTTGGATCTGAGTGGATTGCATCCATTCTTCTAAGCGACCAACGCGCTTACTACGCGATGCTGGCGATTACGCCTATCGCGCCTATCGTCGCTGTCTCCGCCGTATTAAAGGGATATTTCCGCGGCATGCAGCAGATGAAGACTATTGCCGCTTCCGATGTGTTGGAGCATACGGTACAAATCGCCTGTGTACTTGCACTGGTCCACCTATTGCTGCCATATGGCGTTGCATACGCAGCTGCCGGAGCAATGACTGCCTCTGTTGTCAGCGAAGCAATCAGCCTCCTATTCCTTGTGATAAGCTACAAGCTATACGGTGAGTCGAAGCTGCCCGGCGAAACTTGGGCAAGCCACTTGAAACAAGGAAGAAGCACACTTGGCGAGCTACTGCAGATTGGACTGCCGACGACCGTGCACGGTGTCATTCATTCGTTATATAGCACTTTTCAACCGCTACTTATTACAACCAGCTTAGCACTGGCCGGCATAGGCACAGCGTTAGCAACGAAGCAATTCGGCCAGCTAGCCGGCTATGCGTTTCCGTTGCTGTTCATGCCTAGCTTTATCACGCAGTCATTGTCCACCGCTCTCATTCCTGCAATTGGCGAGGCAGCGGCGAACAAGAATAGTCTGCTCATACATGAGCGGATGAATCAAGCTATGATCTTGGGACTCTTGATCGGCGCGCCAGCGACCGTTATCCTGTATGAGTGGGCAACTCCACTAATGATACTTGTCTATCATGCACCGGAAGCAGGATTGCTTCTGAAAATCCTGGCGCCGATGTTTTTCCTGCATTATTTCGACGCTCCGCTTCATGCGATTTTACTCGGGCTCGGGCGTGCGAAGACTACGTTGTGGAATTATGTAATAGCTACCGTTTTCAAGGGTGTCTCGATCTTCGTGTTCGGCAGCCAATTTGGTATTATTGGCGTTGCGTACGGCATCGGTATCGGCATTGTGATACAAACGCTGCTGAACTTCTTTTCCATCTCAAGCTCGATTGGATTCTATTGGAATATTCGCCCTTATGCCAAGGTTGTGATCTGCATGATGCTGATGGTGATATGCGGTCACTGGACCTATGACTATGTTGCCAGCCGCGGTATGTCGCAGTTGTGGTGTGTAGTCACTTCAATCGTCAGTTCCTTGCTTCTCTATTTCGCTGCACTCCTATTGACGGGTACATTGAATTGGAAAAGTACGCGTCACCGATTTTCGATTCCATGGTAAGTTTACTTGAAAAGGAAAAAGCAGCCTTGATCGGCTGCTTTTTCAATTTACTATTTGCTTAAATAATCCTTTTGGGAAGAACCCCTTCAGCGATTACAATATTTCAATATACCCTTCTGTTCCATGAACGCGGATCCGTTGCCCATCTTTTATCAGTTTGGTAGCATTTTCCACTCCAACAACTGCTGGCAAGCCATATTCACGAGCGATAACTGCTCCATGGGTCATCAGTCCTCCAACTTCGGTGACTAGTCCTTTAATGGATACAAACAATGGTGTCCAGCTAGGGTCAGTAAAGGAGGTGACTAGTATGTCTCCATCTTCTAGATCAGCATCTTCCATGTTTAAGATGACACGTGCTCGCCCCTCGATCACTCCGGAAGAAACAGGCAGACCTACAATAGCTTCAGCTGGGAGATTTTCTCGTTTGTACTTGCCTGCAATGATTTCGCCATCAGACGTGATAACACGTGGCGGAGTTAGTTTCTCATATAACTTGTACTCGTCTTTTCGTTTGCCGATGATCTTGTAATCCAATTTATTGGTGCGTACTGCTTCGTGAAGCTCTTCAAAAGTGAGGTAATAGATATCTTCTTTTTCACGAACAACACCCGCTTGTACGAGTTGTTCTGCTTCTTTCAGTAAAGCCTTCTTATAAACGAAGAAGCGATTAATATATCCATATTTTGGATATTCTCGATATCCAATGAGATTCCGGACTAGGTCGATCATTCGTTTTGTCTCTTTGGCTTTTTGTTCGCCATTCGGTAATTGCTTCAGTCGATCTAATAACTCTTGTTCTTTTTTCAAAGCTTCCTGTCGCCCTTGCTCAAATTTCCGCTTTCCAGCATTAGGCTCAAAGTTTTTGATGTTCCCTAGAATCATGGGGACAAGTGTAATTGGTTTTTCGCTCCAACGGGTTCTGGTAATATCGATTTCTCCGGCGCACCGCATTCCGTATTTGTTAAGATAAGCACAGATCGCGTCCTGGGTTTCCTGACCGCCATCCAATTTAACCAGTTCATCCAAGAAGTGATCATCTTTTACATGTTGCAAATAATTAATGACTTCAGGATAAGGACGTATCACATCTGCGACATCCATTAGAACCAGACCCATTTCCGAAGTGATATTGTTTGGTACAGATTGAGACAGCTTATCTGCTGCGTTTTTTTCACCCAACCACTCCATCATTTTTTCATTGATCCATGATGAAGCATTCATAGCAGTCATAATCACACCAAAACTTTGTGGATCAGATATGTTCTTCCTCTCCCTTAATTCCTTGATATCTTCCAGAATAAAATCAAATAGATCCGTTCCTGATTTCGTTTGGATCTTATGTTTTAACTCTTCGATCGATGATTCACTTCGTTTAATCAAATCAGAAACGACTGTCGGATCGTAATCGTTTAATGTTTGATAATTCGCAGGCGCCGGACCTTGATTGCTTTTACCGTAACTCGGTTCTTTCTTATCATCCGGTAGCGATTTTATAAAATTCCCCCGCTCGATGACGGTCGTCAATGCATCTTTTATGAGCGGATCGTTTTTTCCCAGGACATTTATTAAAGTTTCCCTGCCAGAAGGTGAAGCCAGCATAAGAGAAACATCCACAAACAACCTTCCGCCGGCTTTACGCATGGGCGCAGGAGTTAGTAACAGGTAAAAAGACAATCCCAGTGGTTTTATGGGATCGGTCATCATTTGTTGATGACCAACAGATACATAGACGTGATTTTCTTGATCATTCACCTCAGGGATCGGGTATACAGTCGTGATTGGCCGGCTCTGAACAATATAAAATGTATCATCAAACAAACACCACTCGATATCTTGCGGGCAACCAAAATAAGCTTCGATCTGTCTTCCAATGCCTGCCAGTTCAAGAATTTGTTGTTCAGTAAGTGTTTGAGTCTTTTGCTGATCAAGCTCGACCTGTTTTGTCTCTGTTCCGCCTTCTTGTCGTCCATAGATAGCCAATTTTTTGGTAGCTATCCGTTTATTGACGATTTCCCCTTCCTGCACTTGATAACTATCAGCAGATACCAAGCCAGAGACCAGCGCTTCTCCAAGTCCGAAACTGGCATCAATGGATAGCGACTTACGATTGCAAGTAATGGGATCAGCGGTAAATAAAATCCCCGAAGCCTCTGGGAAAACCATTCTTTGAACGATAACGGATAAATAAACTTGGCTGTGGTCGAATCCATTTTGCATACGGTAGATTACCGCGCGGTCCGTAAACAGGGAAGCCCAACATTGGCTGATATGCTGCAAGATTGCTTCTATGCCGATGATATTCAAATAGCTATCTTGTTGACCAGCAAAAGAGGCATGCGGTAAATCTTCAGCAGTCGCACTAGAGCGTACTGCATAAGGTTGTTGATCACCAAGCTGGGAGAGATAGTGAGTAACTGCTTTCACAACATCGGAAGGAATTTCTACTTCCATAATGATTTCTCGAATCTTCCTGCTGATTTCACCAATTTGATTTCGATCTTCTGCTTTTAGCACGGTTAATCGATCCAACAAATCCTGATACGTTTCGTTTTGTTCGATAGCTTTAGGATATCCCCGTGTTGTAACACAAAATCCTTCTGGTACTTGTATGCCTTCAATTTTTGATAATTCCCCTAAATTCAATCCTTTTCCGCCAACGAGCATAAGCTGCGTTTTTTCTATTTCCTGAAAACCAAGAACCAAAGAATTCATTCCGTATCTCTCCTAACGATTAAATTGAGAAAATCATTTGACAAGAGCTTACCGACATGGTATATTTAAATCGTAGGATGGATGATTTATGTCCATGAAGGTTAATCTAGTCGTGATCTGATTATATCATTGTGTCTGTTTATATGCAATATTAAGAACCGGATAAAACTATCCAGGTTCTTTTTTGAATATATAGAGTGATCGCGAAGCTCCCCTAGCTGCCGTGGCAAAAGTGCTCCCGTTCACAAAAAAATCAAGGCCATTGTATCTTATCAAGCGCCTTCTTTGCTGGTCCCTCAATCACATCCCCTTGGAATGAATATCTCGATCCATGGCAAGGACAGTCCCAAGTTCGTTCTGCTTCATTCCATTCTTAAGTGTCCACCTGGATATGCTTACTCGGTTCGGGCAACCAACACACAAGACTTGAGAAGTATAAACCTTGAAGGTCATTAAACGGAAAATGAGAAGAAACCACAACATAATCGCATGCCACCTGTGATTCTTGCTTCGTCTTCACGATAGATGGCTTCTCATGTGATGAACCGACTACCGTTGTATCTCTTTTTACATTTTAGGAAGCGACTTCAGCAGCGCCAGCAAGTAATTGCCTGCTTCACCAACAACCGTCCTGAATTGGTTGCTTTCTATACCCCTGCTAGCATATAGCCGCTGCTTTATTGATTGCCTTGATACTACAAAATATTATGTAGCAATCGTTCCTCATTTAAATTAATTTTTTAGTCAGAATGATTTCCATCGGTTCATTTTCGAGTAATAAACATCCAGCATCCCGATAGCTTAACTTTCTGTAGAAGTGCTGTGCTTCTTCATTAGCCTGGGTAGACGTCATTACTATCTTAAAGCCTTTTTGTTTCATTTCATCTTCCCATAATAAGACAGCTTGCTTGCCTACACCCTTGCCTCGATATTGTTCTTCGATCCAAATCATATTCATGAAAGGCGTATTATCCCAGAAATATCCGTACCTCATCCATCCAATATTACTTCCATCTTGGTTCCTTAGTATATATATTTGTTTATACATAATTTTGGGTAATATCAAGTTCTCTAAAATATGATGATCATGTTGAAATATGTAATCAAAGTCTGAATCAGTTGCGACAACTATCTTCATCTTATCCCTCCTTGATACCATAGTAATCAACTTATCTCTTCTTCCGTTACGCATACATCCGGTTTGAACGTTGCGTCCGAGTAACCACTAACGTAACCTGTTTCAATTGCGTTTGTTATGACGCAACGCGCCTACTTTATGTATCGACCAATGGTCCCTACAATATTACTAAAAACTTCTTCCCAGTCAAGGTTTTCATTTTCAATTGTATAGGTTGGAAATGGCAGCCTATCCAGCAGTCTCAATTCGATCCGCTTGCGGTTTTCCATAAACCTAATATTTTGTTCCGTTGCGACGTGGGGTTTTGAACGGATGGAAGAAATCCAAACCTGCTGCTCCCGCACACTCGGCTGAGTTAAATAAATCACCACAGGATGCAAAGCAGCAATCTGATTGGCGATTTCCTGAATATGCTGCTCGATTTGGCGATCAACAGCTTGATAATGACCCAACAAATCATGGATCTGATGTTGGAAAAACACAGCTTCGAGCACATATAATTCCTCCGAGGCGCCGGCAAGCTCAGCGAAACGTGCCCAATGCCGCTGAATCGAAAATGTAAACTCTGACAACGCGGCTACGGGCGAATCCGTCCAACATAGCTCACGAGACTTCAGCTCGGAATAGAGTGCATCCAACTCGTGAAATTCCTTGACTTCACGATAAGGAATCAGATAATTGCTGCCATTTTTTATGGCCCTTGAACGGATTTCATTAGCGGCATCTGGATACCGTATCAGAAGTTCCTTATATTCCTCTTCGCGGAAGAAAGCGTGCCAATTCAAACTCGTTGGATGCCCCTTTGATCCCTCGTCATAGAAACGGGAGGAAATGCCTTGCTGTGTCAGGTGGCCATGCAATCGTTCTGCTAAAGTTGATTTGCCTGTGCCGCACAACCCTTCAACCAAAATCAATTTACAATTTTTCCGCATGCGATTCTCTCTTCCTAAACATTCTTATAAAAGTATGGTCCGCACATTGATTCATGGGTGTGCACGTACGTCCATGTAAGATTTTTATCAAAAAATACCTCTCTTCGTTATCGTGTTAGACTCCAAAGAAATCTTTGGTTTATAGAAACAAAAAACGTGCTAGACCCTTGGTTCTACGCGTTATATATCGCAGGTTGGGAAGCGCGAACAGCGTTAACCCATTCACTTCTCCCCAATCCATCAATGTTATGGTAATAATACCCACACCATTTATAAGAGTCAAGGTTAAACTCTCCTGACCAATCTCTGAGAAGGCGGCAGAGCCGTTTATGGCTATTATTATTTTACGCCTGCCTTTGAGCAAAAAAGAGAACCTAGCCTGCGGCTAGGTTCTGCACTCATTTTGAGTCTATCATGGTTAATACACATCCGTGACGGTATGCACACTGATCGTTCTACCCGGCAAACCGTTGATATCTGTCACCGTCCCGGTCGAATTGGTTATTTGTGCCGAGGTGACCTCAACGCTGCCGATGCCTGTTGCCGATTTGGCACGAAGCATCAATCGGAGCAGCTTTTGATTACCGCTGATCGTTCCGCTTCCATAGCCGCTGTTGCTGACATTGACGGTAACCGTTCCGTTAGCTTGATCGTACACCGTATTCGTAACCGTAATACCGGTTTGAGTGCTGTTCACGCCGACAAAGTCAAATAATTGAGTATTGTAGTGAAAAGCGACTTTCTCAGAGGCAATATTTGTTACATTACGCAAACTGAAATCAATAGGAACTAATTCAGCTATTCCTGCACGGTCAGGCGCTGTAAGCGCAGCCTCAGGCAGGACGGTTTCCTTGTAGAGTGCCAGATCATCCAATGTATATTCCCCCGTGTACCGGGTCGGGCTAAAATTGAAAGTATCTATAGCATTGATCGTCGTGTTCCCGTTATAGAAGGGCACACCGAATATTCGATAAATACCGTTCGTCTTGTCTAATGTGCCAGGAGAATCTATAATACCGGTGTAGTTCTTCAGACTAGCTGTGGCGAACTCAAAATCATAGGCTTTCGTATTCGTGTCAACAACGACCTTTAATTTGATCCAATCGCCGACAGGAATTTTGAAACCTCCTGTATTGGACGGTATCGACATCGTTTTCAAAGCGCCATTTATCAGGACCCAATAACCAAAGGCTCCTCCCGAAAAGCCTGACAGACGAGCCGCGATCGCTCCGCTCTTGTGAAGCTCAATTTCATAATTGCCATATGGATTGCTGATCGGGTTGAACTTGTATTTTGTTTCGAAGACAACTCTTCCGCTCATAGCTGGAATGTTCCTTGCCAAGACGGGAGCTCTTCGGTATTCATCCGCTAGGTCATAATACGTATCCTTGAGACTGACCGTCTTATCGGATGCGTAAGTCGACGATGTTACGCTCACTGACGTTCCGTGATTCGTATCGACTATCCAGCCGTTTCCGGAAGCAAGCGCTCCCATAGGCATATTCGTAAATGATTCATAAAATCCTCCACTTAAGCCTGGAGCCAGAGTCTTCACGAAGACGGATGGTCCGTCCATGGATTGATTGCCTCGCAAGTCAACAGCCTCCACCTTGAACCGATACATACTGCTAGGCTGCAATCCTTGCACATCATATGTTGTCCCGCTGACAGTCGCAATCTTGTCTACGGCGGATCCGTTGATAAGATAAAGGTTGTAAGCAACTGGTTGACCGGAGTTATCAGTCGCCTCACTCCAAGACAGCCTTGCCGTCTCGGCGAAAATAAGCGTCGTACGCAAGGCAGCATCACCACTCCAGTCGGGTGCAACGGAATCTGCCGTCACGATATCGAGTGGCAAGCTGTCAAACGACGGGTTATCGCTCGTATCGATTGCTCTCATCTTAATCCGGTAGCCGATTCCAGAAGTGAGCCCAGGAACGATCGCCTCCGTCACGTTCCCTGGAACGGTCGCTTGAAGTACATCGTTCACATAAATTCGGTATTCCTTAATGCCCGCATTATCGCTGGAGGCATCCCAACGAATCGTCGCCGTCGTATCCGTGGTCGTTACCAGACGAAGGTTGGCAGGGATCGTCGGAGGAACTTCGTCATCCTTCACTTCCATAAGGCCGATCCAATCCAAATTCATCAGACCGTTCGAGTTCCACATGGTCAATCTAACGGGTCCGGGCTCTAGCATTGTACCCGTTTTGACCCGCAGCGATCGCCAATTTGCCTCGACTTGCCCGAAATCCAGCGTAGGAGGAACTTGGAAATAGACGGGAATGTTGTTTCCGATTTGCAAGTACCTTGCCGTTCCAGCGGCTGGTCCGGACACATACTTTAGAACCAGGTCATAGTTGCCTCGTTTCGGTACATCAAGAGAATAGCTAAGCCATTGCCCTTTTGTAATCCAGTTGCCGACTCCAATTTTATTAGACAAGAATTCCCGCGTCGCATACCGGGTGAACGTCCCTCCTCTTGAAGAATCGAACCTTTCTGCTTCCTGTTGGACGCTAAGCAAATTTCTCACATTGTCATAATCAGCTCGAACCTGCGTGTCGATTGGAATATTTGACCCCAATTTGTGAAGCGTTAGCGGATGATCTGCAGCTCCATGTAAAATAATAGACGCATCCTGTTCCAAATAGAGGGTTTTCTGACTTCCGCTGTGTTCGAATAGAAAGCCAGTCGGTGCCTCAACGACCTCATAAAGCCCTTCGGAATTAACCAATTTGCCCCAAGCTACGCTATTACCTTCCAGATCGCTCTGCGCATGCAGCACGACGGATTGATTCGAGCCGTTGACGTTAGTTTGAAGCGTAACGTTGCCTAATGGTTCCGAACTCGGGGCGTTATTCAATTTAAACGACTGCGAGCCCTTCTCGACACGCAACGTAAGCGCCGTGGACGAAGCTTGCCAAAACACTCCACGGAGTCCCATAGATTCGCTCGCACTTCCCGTATTCGGAATATCCGTCCCCTGCGCATCTCTCACTCGAACAATACCATTCGTACGGATCGTCACGTTCGTTTCTTCCGTTCCTGAAATAGACAATTCCTGCTTGCCGTATGCGATGGTTGCCGGCTTATCGCTGGTCAGCAGTGTGACGCCGTCCTTCACAAGCCTCGTCCCCGATACGAGCATGACAGAATCACCACGGACTGAAGCTGCTGCGCCGTCGAAGCGAATCGCTCCGGCATCGACTTCTCCGCTTTCCGTTAGCCTGACGTACACCGTACTCCCATCTTCAAAACTCAACTTCATATAATTCCCAAGGTTTTCCGAGACGACATTCGGTGCTGCTGTTCCTGACTCGTAGACCCCCATGGTTGCAACGATCGTCGAATTGTTAGACTTGGGCGTAATGAATGCAGCATGTTTCTGACTCGGTATATTGGCATAATCGCCTTTCGGCGGTACCTCTTGCCCATCCATGCTTATGAATTTATCTTCCAGCGTCGCTCGCATGTTCGCAGGATACTGGATTCGCGTCTTGAGCCCCGCCTTTCCTTTGAGAATGGTCGCACCAGCCTGATCCGCATCTAGTATTAGCTGGTCCTCGGCATGCAGTCTCCATTCGAATTCAGAACCGGCTGGATTCGCAGACTTCAGTTGATCTACCACAACGAACATGGACGGCTTCACGTAAATCATATGCCGGACGGCCTTTGTCAGACTTCCCTGATAGGCTGCTGTGGCATCGCCGCTGGTCGCATCGAAATCAGGATGCGTTACAAAACCGAGAATGTTTCCATCTGCATCGATATTGTTGATGGGCTGCCCCTTTTTCCCGTCAATCGTGATCGCATTGCTTGATAATGTCTGAGCCGTATAATTCGTACGATGGGCGCTGTTAAAGTCATCGTAATAGCCGGTCTTCGCCGCAAGCGATTCGCCGTACGCATTGATGACAAAGCTGTTCTGATCCGCTTGGCTATGGATATAGCTCCCATACGGACTTGATTTGAAATACATGGAAATGCGTTCCGGGTTCAGAAGATCGGAATGCATGGCCACCAGGCCAATGTCTTTAAACCATTTGGATGTTGGCAAATCGACCGGAGGGCGAGCCTCTACGCTGTTGTCACCGTAGAAATACTTGCTCAATTGATCTAACGAAGGCGAGCCTACTGCCTGCGCGCCCCATTGCATCCGCGGGTCTTGAAACATTTGAGCCAGTCTTTGAAAAGTGGTAACGTTTGGCGCTCCCGGAGCGTCATGTGTCCCATCGCCGATGATCCCTTTGGGCGATCCATGCGGAAATGCATATAGGGGGAACAATCCTTCATTACGTGAAAACGCTTTCTCATATAGATTCATGCCTGTAGCGCTTAGCAGAACGTCCATAAATTCTTTGTTCGTCAAATTTGACCATTGCCAATACCCGGTTCCTTGCGACCAGCCTCCATCTTCACCGCCCCAGTTGGGCATCAAATTGATATAGGTCGGAACAATTGCTTTAAACCACGGCTCCGCATTTGGGATATCACGCAGGAGAGCAATGGAGACAATCCCCATGAACCCTAAGGCGGTCCAGCCATGTGAATCATACGGATTCTTCGTAATCGGATGTTGGACGAGAAGATCATCATACATGGCAGTCATACGGCTTACAATCATCGTCTGAATCTTCGTTTTATCGCTTGGACTGAGCAAACTATACACCCAGTCATAGGCCATTGCTGATTGATAAGTGATTGCGCGGTGCACCTGGTCAACTTTCACGTAACTCGTTGTGCCATTCGTATTCCAACTAGCCACGTTGAGCAGCTGCGCCTTTGCACTTTGTCCGAATCGTTCCTCGCCTGAAATCAGGTAAACAAAAGCAGCAGTCATTAAATTGTTCAAAACATCATCGGTATATGATTTCCCCTGGGTGGTTGGCTCCGCAGGTATTGATGCGTTCAAATTGCTGACAGCTTGCGCATATTTGGCATCATAGAACGTTTTACCGCTCGTCAACGCGTAGCTGCGGAACTGCGGAAGCGTGTCGGGTGTCGTCCATATGCGTGGATGGGCTGCTGGCACCTTGCTGATCATTGTATCTACAGTGGGTACAGGAAAAGGTATAGCGTTCTCCTCGATTCGAAACCGCCGAATTGTCGTCCATTCCGAAGCCGTTCCGCTTTGGAAATAGCGTACCCTCCAATACCAAGAACCCGCTGCGAACGCATCAGCAAAGTTGTAGAAATTGGTCGCCAAAGCGCTCACTTCGTGTGAAACTACCGCAAAATCCGACGTTCGCGATACTTGAAGCTGGTACGATTCCGCCCCTGGTGCGGGCGGCCAGCTGAAATCGGGCGGACTTTGCGAGGTGACGAGCGAATCCTCCGGCCGATAAGGCATATGCTCGCCATTGGCGAATACCGGCCACTGCAGTGCAGTACTTTCAGCACTGGCGTACTGTGGCAGCGAAGCAGGATATAGTCCCCCTAGCAACAGCAAGGAAAGCCAGAATGCTATGAATCTTTTTATTCTTAAACGCATTATTCATTCCCCTTTCTCATGATATCGGCATTACCCCTACACTAAAGTAAAAAACTTCCTGCAAAGCATTATTTGCCCGCTTTCTGACGTTCTAGAGCGGTTTGGTACGTTTCTAGCAGCTTAGGAAGTCCATACTGATTCAAGGAGGAGATGAATGTATCCCACTGTGCCAACGGCGTTTCGCCCATGATGAACTTGCTAACGGAAGTCGTGTAGTATTTATTGAGTTGATCAGCTTGCGTCACGATGGAGTCGATCTCTTCTTTCGTCAAAATAGGTAACATGTTGTTGACTGGGAATTGGTATTTCTGCGCTTCAACATAAGCCTCTTGTTCGCTATCTTTTACAAGGGAGAGCCAAGCGTCAAAGTCAAACCAACCGTACGTTCCTGCTGTCTGAATGCCAGCTTCTTTGCGCAAATCATTCGCTTCCTTAAAGATCGGTTTAAATTTGCGCTTGCCGTTCTCGACGGTGTACGTCTCTCCTTCTTTCCCCCAACTGAGCACATCGCGGCCTTTCTGCGAATAGATGAAATTCAGGTAACGCAGCGATGCATCCAGGTTTGTCGTCTTGGAGGCAACAGCAAAGCCGTAATCTTCATAATTGCCTCTTGGCAGAAACGCTTTGCTGCCTGCTCCTAGCGGAGGCGCCATAAATTTCAAATGTCCTTCCTTCATCTGATTGTTCATGATTTCAATTTGACCAATGTATTGCACGGTGATAAACGATTTGTTCGTCGCCATGAATTGGGACCAAGCTTTATAATCCATGGAGAGCCAATCGGGAGGGAACAACCCCTCTGTATAGAACTTATTCAGATACCCGATCATCTTCTTGAAATTAGGATCGTTCACACCGTATTTCATCTTGCCAGTAACCGGATCTTTATGGAATTCCGGATACACCCCGAACGTAGGAGCAAATGCAAACAGAGTATTAATGCCATGGCGGAATACTAGAGGATAACTTTCCGGATAAAGCTCTTTCAACTTCTTCGCTGTAAGATACAGCTCATCCCAGGTCGACGGCGCTTTCAAGTTGTTTTTTTGGAAAACATCGTCGCGATAGAACCAGACTAACTGGTTGCCTGTACCCGCTCCATCGTTAATGATGTTGTAAATCTTTCCATCGGGCTGTGTAACTCTGGCACGAATATCCGGCTTAGCATCCAGATAAGCTTTCACGTTGGCCATTTTGTCCATATACTTGGACAAATCGAGGAAAGCTCCCTGTGCGCCGAATTTCTGAACATCACCTGGGAACACGGACATGACATCCGGCATGCTGCCGGAGGCGACTTCCAGCGAGAGCGACTCTGGTGAGGTCGCCGTTTTCTGATTGACCGTAATGTTCGTCTCTTCTTTCACCCACTTCCATACACCCCAATCCTTTTTCGGAGGCCAAGCGGTATTGTACTCGGTAAACACACGAATCGTCGCGGGAGCCAAAGCTGCTGAGCTCGATACGGCATTGTTGGTCGGACTCACCGTTCCTGTACGATTAGGTTCTGCTGAATGATCGGTGGAGCTGCTGCAGCCTGCAAACACTGCGGATGCCAAAACGATCATCGAAACCAAATAACTTCTCGTTGATACTTGTATCATTAAATAACTCCTTTCAATCCTTATCATAGAAACCAATGAACGATCCGTAAATGAACGAAAGCCATTCATTCTTCTACTTTTTTGGTATATCCAAAGAAAATTTCAAAAAGCCAAAAAAGTGCACAACTTGCGTTGTAAAAGGAAAAGCTCCGCACTGCGGAGCTTACGGTTAGGAATCAAATTCGGGTTTCTTGCGAAATTCGCTAGGTGTAAGCCCGACATACTTCTTAAACATACGATTAAATGACGTAATATTCCGGTACCCTACAGCTGCTGCAACGTCGTGGATTTTCAATTTGTTGTCGGCGAGCAGTGTAGTTGCCTGCATAATTCTTTTTTCGTTAATAAAGTCTACAATATTCATCCCCGTCTTCTCTTTGAAGTAGTAGGACAAATAACTTCCACTTAAATTCAGACGTTCCGCAAGGAGGTCCAGATAGATCTCTTCCTCAAGATGGTCGGTTACATAATCGACAACGAACGATGTGATTGGATCCCGAAGCTGTTTCTTCTCGCGGAATGCCTCCGCAGCCTGCGTAACCCAATTGAGAAGCAACTGCTCCAGTTCTTTCATCGTAATGCAAGCCTGCAGTTGGCTTTCGGCATGTTGGAAGATGGACTGCAGCCGGCCTAGAGAAATATCCAGCGGGGACGCCTCGCTTTTTATTTTGCCAACCAAGCTTCCTCCGAATTCAACCATCGTGGCAGCAGTCGGTTCCTTCCCTAGCCATCTGATGAACGTTCGTTCCACTAATTTCGTCAACTGCAACTCATTTCCTTCGCGCAGGTTAACCTGGAACTCCTTCCATTGATCCGATGCGAAGGCGATCAAATCTGCCTGTTCCCTTCGTTCCATTATGATCTGTGTTGTGTCAATCATTCTGCGTTCCTGAATCAAAATCTGAACTTCTCGGTAAGCAACAGCAATCTCTTCGGAGTGACGATGCACGGAGGAAACCCCCATCGTAATCGTGCCGAATGCTCTATCCTGCTCGAATAAAGCTTCCATTCGGGCAAGTTGACTCGCTAATTCCTCCCTCCTGTCCGAAAAAACAAGACTAAGGATCTGATTATGCTCGACTTGAAAAGTTAAGGAACCTGGAAATGCCTTACTAAGTCTATTTTCCATATACACATTCATGTAGCTAAGCCAAGTTTGAAAAGAAGATTGCTCCTTCTCTCCCTCTCCTCTGATCATCGCGTGGAACAAAACGACCATAAATGGCTTGTTTACAAATGCGATGGGGGCTGCGTCCTGGCCTTGTATCGCTCTTAGCTGGTGGAGAAAGGATAACTGCTTATGCATCTTGTTCTTGTCCTGTAATTGATGGCGGATAATATTAAATTCTCGAATGGAGGAACGGAAGACGCTTCCGTCATTCTCCCCTCGAATCGTTGCGATGACCTTCTGAAGCGGATTGTTAATGCCAGCAGCGAACAACCAGGAAATGACGATACTTGCCGCGATTGAGATCGCAATGGCGATGATTAAGGTAATGTTTAAACGGGTTTGGGAGGCGATTCTTTCAATCGGGACACGCTGGACATATGTGAAACCGCTTTCTGCTCCCGTAGACTGAAAATAATAGGCAGCTTCCCTCTGGTACTCTGTGGTACTGTGCTTGCCCAGCTCTTCTAAATCAATGGGCGGATCCTGACCCTTACTTCGGAAGAGGGCTAGCCCCTGTCCGTTATGAATCATAAAATCTTCGTTGATCGTACGATGAAAAGCTTCATACATCTTGCTCGCATCAAGGAATACGATCATCATGAAATCGCTATTACCTGCCGTTTTGATAATGACGGGAATCAGCTCTTCGTCCCCTGTCTGATCCCGATACATCTGGTTATGAAAAATGGCGGAAGGAAAAATGCGAATGTTATAAACCTGGTTAAACTGCCCGCGCCAGAAATCAGGCAAATACGCGTCGTTCTCATAGAAAACCTGGAACATCGTATCTACTTTTGTGCTCGTTCCCTTTTCCAAGATCATCTCATTGCGCTTCGAGTATAGAACAATATTGTTGATAAACAACTGATTATTGGAGACCCATGAATTTATATCCTGTTGGATGCCGGGAAAATCAATGTATTTCGGATTCGAGTGAAACTTTTGCACTTTCTCACTGATGAAATAAAGCAGCATTTGCCTTTTGATCATGTCAAAATGCTTCTCGTAGCTCTCCATCGTATTATGCAGCATAAGGGTATTATACTTAACGATTTCCTTTCGGACATTTTGTTTGGAAACAGTGAAAGAATACAACGTAAGGGTACTCAAAAGCAAAGTAATGCACAGAAAGCCTGAGAGAAGTCGAAGAAACAAAGAGGTGGATCTATTCTTGATATAAAAGAATGGATGAAGTTTTCTCATGCAGCTCCGCCTTTCTTGATACTACCATTTAATCAGAGGAAGTACTGGCATGTAAAGGCGGTTTTTCGCTCGGCTTAAAAATATGAAAACCCGCGCTAACGCGGGCTCAGTTCCTCTAAGTATTTGCTTTGGGGGCGATCTGGTAAATATGAATTTGCCCCATCAAACCATATGGACGAAGGACATATTCGGGCGAATACGCCTGTCCTGTAGGACGAAAAGACCACCAATCAACCCAATTTGGATCTGGCCCGGCCTCATGCAAAGGACCAAGTAAATTTCGCGGACTGCCAACAACCTCGATATCAAGGGAGTTGACACCATTTATGAGTGAGCCCGTCAGTTCTACTCCCCTCGCAGGACGCCATGGGATTGGCAGCTTATGCTGTCCATTTATAGTCATAGATAATGTGACTGCCTCATAAGGACCAAGTTCCAACACGATTCGATTGCCTTCCTCAAGCTTCACATCAAGCTCGAAGTGGTAGACCATACTTCCGCAATAGTGCGGGTAACCTTGCAAGCACCAGTCTCCAAATTGCAGACTCGTTGGTTCCTTAACCAGACTCCAATTGTTGTCAAGAGCGAAGTCGCCGATTAGAAATGCATCCTCGATCTCCATGTCATGTGTATATTCACAACTGATCTCGAGGCTATTCTCTCCTTGAAGCAGTAATGGAAGCTTAAGCTTTGACATGCTGCGATCCAAATACCATTCGTCTGGATGATCTGAAATGAGTTGTCCATTGCATCGAAATTGAAAGCGATGCGCTTGCTCGAAAACAATAAACGTATCGGTTAGCGGGATGTCCTTCACGTGGAAAACGAACCTTATCGTCATTGGCGTGCCATTATTCACATGAGAATCGTGGATCCAAAAATGTCTCTGAAGATTGCCATTGGCAAAAACTTGTCTCATCTGCAGCTTCTCGCGAACGAGTTGTTGAGCCTGCCAAACACTCATCATCTCAGACCATGGTTCATCTTTGATCCGGTATTGGCAGGAATCAAGGACAACGGCGTTAGGAGCTGCTTTCGTGAACCGGGTAACTGGCCCTAGGCTGGTCAATGGCTGTGAATTACCCCATTTCCGTTCTGCGGGCAACGTTGTCTCTTCAGAATGGGATAAGATATACAATTTGGAATCTGCTTGACCGAAATGCTCTTGGAAAATGATATCCCCATTGTGAGAATGGACAAGCTTCTCCCAACTTTCACCTGTAAGCGGGTTCCATTCTTCTATCCGTCCACTACCTTTGATTCGAACTTCTACCTCACATCCGGATTCTCGGTCATTATTGACGACAAATAAAACCGTGCAGTCCGACAGCTCTCGACGCATGCACATTAGTTGGTCGGCCTCTTGTCCGTTGTGGTCTATTAAACGAATCGTACGGCCTGCATAAAATGCAAGTTCTTTCAAAAGCTCATGTTGGGTGTGAAGCCGATGAAATCGTGGGTGACCCAGCAAGGATTGCAATTCGTGCGTTTGTTCTCCATCTATGCACAATGGCACTTCTCCGCAAGATAGTACGCTTCCTCCCGCATCCAGATAAGTGATCAGCAGTTCGTACGTCGTTCTGAGCAAGTTATGGAGTCCAGGCAGTACGACAACCTGGTAACTTGCTTGTCCTACAAGTAGCGTGTCTTGATGTACGCGACCTATCTCCTCCAGAATCAATTCGTCTCCCAGATCAAAATCATAGTGTTCGCCAAGGAGTTGTTGGATGAGATCGTTGAATGCTCTGTTGTATTCCTTCAGCTCTTCCATATTTCCGGCTTGATTGAGCCATTCGGTTGAGCAAACATCCTGGCCTAGTTTCGTCCAAACCGAGGTCGCCGGGTGAATCACCAATATATCCCTGACCACGGTGCCTTCACTAAGCACTCCCCCAAGCCGTGCGAAATAATCTTCCATGACACGATTATGCTCCCACCAGTTCACATGATAATTGAAGGAAGGCGGATAATCGCGCTTGCGGCATCCACGAAGAGAATACATGGCAAGATGATGGGTCACAAAGTTAACGCCAAGCGCAAACTGCCAGTCCCCAATCCATTTGCGGCTTTCGAACGTCAGGCCCCATCCTGTGACACCATATGTTTCCGTAATGACCTTTTTCTTTCCATATTGATTCGCTACGCTGGACACCTGCTTAATCGTCAGGCTTTCATCCGTTTGCTCGCACAACGTATCGATTCCGGGGATATCCATATACCGATAATGAGGCATGACAGCTCCGCAGTGTCGGACTGCGCCGACGATATCTCCTTCCTCACAGAAATGCCCAGCAAAAGAGATACCATTTACTCCACACCAGTTGCCGATCTGCTTCGTGTAGGCATCACAGAACATTTCCGTGACGGTCTTCCAGTAATCATGGCGAATCTTCGAGGAGAACGGGCCCAGGAAAAAAAAGTAAGGGAGTGTATCCCAAATCTCATAACCGTTCCTATCTAAGAAAGTTTGGGGTAAGAGATCGGACCAAGATATCCAAGTCAACTCCGGCTCATGAAGCTGCTCCTGAAATCCTCGAATCGATGGTTCATCCGTAAAAATCCCTGGAACCGTGCGCCCAAACTCCTCTCCCACAGCTTCCTTATAGCATTCATATGTCGTCTCAATAAATAAGTTAGCCGACTGGGGATTCATGTTGTCTGGATAGGTATCACCGTGACACCACTCATTCGGCGATGCGATATGACGGCGCATAACCAAGTAAACTTCTTCTCCCGCTTGCAAATGATTCGGATTTCTCCAATCGTGTATACGTTTGCAGCTATACAACTCGTTACCGAGAATACTCGCCTGATAGACGGCCTGGATCGTATCGTCCTCTTCATAATTGCGGCAAATCGTTAATGATAATGCTTTAGCCCGCACAGCGTCGCCGCCTAACCGGGGGACCCTGCCTCCCCCCATTCCTGAAGAATAGCGGTCTTCATCATATAACCACGCAGAAACGCCTTCCTTCTTCGCTTTGGCAACTGTTTCTTTGATACGTTCTATAAATTCATCACCTAAGTACGGCGTTTCCAGACCTTCCCTTACGTGGATCATAAAGCCGCCCATTCCCTGTTTCTTGAATCCTTCAATCTGTGCGTCCAATTCGTTCTGCTCCAGCAAACCGTTCCATGACCAGAACGGTACGGAGCGATGTTCCATCGGAGGCGTCCTAAATTTTTCTCTTAGAAGCTCGTAATCGGTTGGTTCTTTCCTTTTCATTCCTATGACCTCCGTTGTTAAACTGAATCAGGAGATCTATGTTGCTCAACTCTCCGCTGCACCTATTTTAGAGTTCTTTTGGAAGGGCGTATATAAACAAAAACCTACAAATGTTTTGTTTATTCAAGATATCGCAAAATAATACCAACTATCTTAAAAACAGCTCATCCCCATGGGTTCCCCAAAAGGAATTTCTCTACTACTTGGTATCATTTTTTCAATAAACGTCCTTGCTCGTACGCTACACCGCAGGAACTATATGCGCGCCAGACGGAACGAATCGATTGGGTGCAATTCTTATGCCTTCGGAAATTACGGCATCCATCGATATGAATGAGCCGTGAGCAATGGACGCTTTTATCGATATAAATCGAGTACTGTTGGTTACCTACCCAAACATATTCGTGAACTAATCCGTGTTAGGGAAACGTTGAACGGGGTTGAAAGATGTAATTGGATTCGGACTGATGAAACGAGCGAATAAATTAAACGGGCCGCGGGGTAAATCGCCGATGGGTTTGTTAATTTTAAGCTTACTCGTGGATGCAGGTTTCCAAAGATTGATGATCTTATTCATATGCTCACTCCTAAATGAATTCTCCCTATCTTACATTAAACCATTCAGGAAATAGGTGAATGTCACTGATTCATGAGCACAACTTCTGATCTTTTTCCTAGTAGAATATACTAGACATTGAAAATATAGGAATGAAGGAGATGGCCTTATGTGGAAAAAAGTTTCATTCCTCGTACTGTTCGGAGTCAGCATGCAGCTCGGTCTGTTAACAGCAACAGGAATCGCCTATGAATATGCCGATACGCCAACAGAGCCGGCAGACGGCATTTTTATTCCGAAGCAGCTCACATTTATTGAAAACATGCCCTACTATGTCATCCCGAATACGCTGCGCAATCAGCCAGAAGGCACCTTCGCGCCGCAGTCGGTTGAAGTCATTGAAGCCGAGGTCCATTGGGCGTCAGGCGGCAATTGGTGGAAAATACATACGGACATCGGCGACCGTTGGATCAAAACCGCGCCATGGCAAATTGAAGTCGCTCCTCCTCAGACCCTGCGCTTAATGTCCGAAACGCCGCTATACGCACGGCCATCGGAAGCCGGAGCTCCAACCGCGGCGCTGTCGCCGCAGGAAGTCACTGTCGTCGATGCGGAGAAGACCTGGTTTCGCCAAGCTGAAGGGAATTATAATCCGAAGCGGTGGATCAAAATCCACACAACGTGGCTAGGGGATCAGTGGATTCATTTGCATTTGGATGAGATCGGGAATTTGCAGCCGCTGGATCAGCAAGTTTTCTATGCGAGTACTTATTACAATAGCAAACCGCAAATGGATTACATTTCGTATCAATTTGAGGGGTACCTGACGTCACTTTTCGTTCATCAAACAGCCCAATTCCATTCTCAACTTGGAAGCGCCTATCAATTTGAAACGAAACAAGGCTTGAAATGGGCGTTCGGACCAGGCATGCGGATTGTGCCCGAAAAGCAAACCCTCAAACGAAAGCATCAAAGTTCTTTATTCGCGTATCCAGATGCGAACGCGAAGATTACAGCAACGCTTCCTTCAGGTGATCTGAACGTAATAGAGACCACTACCAATTTGGATGCGCTATGGAACCCTGAGAACTGGTATCATGTCAAAAACGATCAAGCCGAAGGCTGGTTCAGCCAGAGTTATGCCGAACCCGAAGACACCATGGACGATACGTCTACCATCGAGCTCAAGGCGTACAGCACAGCGATCTACCGATTCCCGAATACAAGAATACCGCTGGATAATGGTCAAATCGGGGCTCAAACGATCTCCCCTCTCGCTGCTTGGACCGCACCTGACGGCACACGCTGGTTCAAAATTAACTCCTTTGTGGGCCAAGGTTGGATTCAAATGAATCCATATCAAGATCGTGTTGTACTGAAAGACCATGAGAATGACATCCAAATGCGTTCGAAAACCTCCTATCAAGGGGTATTTTATCAGAACGAATCCGGTGTATTTACGTATGGTCTTGATACGATTGGCGGTATGCAGAAGGGTGAACCGGCTTTTCGTTCAGCATTTTTGGCCAGCCTATATCACTATGAGCTATCTGGGCCTGACTCCGCGGGCTGGTGGACCTTTAAGAACGCGGACGGCTATGCGGTACAACTTAAAGCTGGCGAGTCTGCTGCCAAGACATTCTGGAACGGCAAGCTGGCTAATGTCGTGAAACTCACGGAAGCGCCGGCTACGGATTCGGATTCGAAACAAGGGGCTCCTCTTCTAAGCTTAACCCACCTTAGGATTTTGTTCGGCGTGACAACAGCCTACAATGACAAGGTTTCCTATGGAGATAGAAATGTGACGCTCAGCACCACGGAGTATGAGATTTCCGACATTGACCTGCCGGAGAAGGCAGACGTCGCAGCAAAGCTTCATCTCACGGGGCTGCTTTATGAGGACTTGTACAAGGATGAAAAGGCGATTAAACCGCAATTGCAAATCATTGTCAACAACCGTGAAACTGTTGACAACCAGTCCCCTATTCAACTGGCTCAAATACAGCACCTCTACAAATTGGGTTATCAATTCGGCTTATCGGATATTGGACTTGACGTTAAGTTGAAACCGGGGATAAATCACCTCTCCATCCAATTCAAGGCTGGGGAACGCATCCTTATGCAGCGAGATTGGGAAGTGATCGCGCCGGGAAATTAAGCCGCTGCATTAAGAAAAGCGGCTTTGCTGCCCTGAGAGATGAGTGTCTTTATAACGGTTTTCAACAATAAAGAGGGTCCTAGTTCCCTTTGGGCTTTGCAGTGACAGAGAGCGTCGGTGAAACGGAACTATGATCCGCTATATGGCGGGAACTGGGGTAAACGTAGCATGAAAGGGAACTGAGATCCGCTAATTAAGCGGAACCTGCTGATTATGAGCGAGAAATGGCGAAATAGCGGACCGTAGTTCCCTCTGGCGTGGAATATCGCGGTTTTCAGAATTATAGTGCACTGTAGTTCCCTCTGGATCCCTATCCTGACACATTTTGCTAGTTTCGTGACTTGACGTTCCCTTATCTCCGCGCGATTGCAAAGCTAAAGGATTTCATTCTGCCAAATAGTTTGTTTATACCTCCAAAGCAGCAGCAACTCGAACAAATAAGTGCGCTCACAGCTACCTTGTTCTCATCTCATCTCATCTCATCGAACCACTCCATCGGAAAATGGGGTGTCTTACAACCCAAGCCTGGAGACTGGAGTCAATCTTCCGTTTCTGCGCATGAACACCTCGTGCAGAAACGTCCCTTACACCAATAGGGCACCACCTTAAGATCGTGGCACCCTTCACATGCGAGCAGTTTAAACCCTTCCAACTAAAAACGTATACTTTCACAATACCCAAAAAGGCTGTTCGTTGATGAAACGAATCAGCCTTTTTTGGGGTTTCGACTACAAGTAATTACCGCTATCCGTACCTCATTCATCCAATTTCTTATGCTCAAGTTTAGATTCAATGGAAGCAAGAAGCTGTTTAATCTGCATCAACTCGTTGTTAAACTGTTCTTGGTTGTGCAAACTATTTTCTTCAATACGATGTAAGTGCTTTTGAATATCATCAATTTCTTGTTCTGCTTTATAATTAATGGCAAAATCGATAACCGACTCATGTTTATCTCTGGCATTTTGTCGATTTTGGCTCATCATAATGATTGGTGCTTGAAAGGCTGCGAGAAAAGATAAGCACAAGTTTAGAAGAATAAATGGAGGTTCGTCAAAGTGATAAGGCTTGATAAAAGGAAGCATATTCCATACCGTCCAAGCCAGCAGTACTGCGCCAAAGTAACCTATGAAAGTCCAGCTTCCACCGAACTTGGCAATTCTATCTGCAACACGTTCAGAAAATGTTGTATTTACCGAATACTCTTCATCCACTCGATTTAAAATACTTTTTTCGAAATCATCAACTAATCTGTCTATACGTTGCGCATTTTTTTCACTAAGCTCAATGTCAAACCCCTGAATGATAGAGGCTTCATCAAAATTGTTAGTGCTTTTTATTTTTTTATTATTCATACCTCTACTTCCATCCTTATACACAATTAGTTCGTGATTTCACCCAAAATTATTTTTAACATATTCGCAGGTTTTTATTCGAGTAAACTGCCGTTTCCTAATTCCATCTCTTTTTCCATAATAAAATCATCCATCACAAACCCATTCCCGATATCTGCAATTTGTTCCCGTACTGTCCGGAAACCTTTTCTCTCATAAATCGCAATACTCGATTCATTATCACGATTGACCGTCAGCCAAATATGGCTTAGATTGCGGTCTTTACGCAGCTGCTCCAGAAATGCCATCGCTTGGCTGGCATAGCTGCGCCCCCGGTGCTTCTTGCCGATATAAAACTTGCTCAGGAAGAGCTTCCCCTCCTCTTGTCTGGATGACATATATCCGATTGCGAAGCCATCGTGATGGATTAAGTAATATTCGTAGCCTTGATGGTAGATTTGATCCGTAATCGCTGGAACCGCTTGGAATTTACCAATCATGTATTCGATCTGCTCGATTGTAATGAGGGATACATAATATTCGCGCCATATTTCAGCCGCCAATCGAGCAACTTCTGCGATGTCTTCCTCTGTATTAACGTGTAGTAACATAATCTTCATGTTATATGCCCGCCTTTCCTAAATCTCTCGCTTGCTGCTCCCACAAATACGAGAATCTGCCATCAGACTTATTTTACCACAAGCACTATACGTTCCGGTATCGCGACCGATATTCACTAGGGCTATGGCCATATTTTGAGCGAAAGGCACGGCAGAAGTAAGGATAGCTGCGGAAACCGGAAGCTTCAGCAGCGTCCTCAAGCCGAATATCACTGTACAGGATACGGTCGCAGGCAATTGCCAAACGAACCTCAACAGCATAACGGATAGGCGGCAAGCCAAAGGCCAGCTTGAACAAATGGGAGGCGGTTGAGGAACTGACGCCATTGCGAGCTGCTAGCTCATCCAGCGTGAACGGTTCTGTCGCATGCTTTTCAATATATTGCTTGAGCTTATAGGCAATGAAATGTTCCTTGCGGCCGTCGGCGGACAATGATTTGGCAATGGACCGTTCAAGTGTCAAGCAGAGCAGCTTAGCACAGCAAATAATGATTTCTGCGTTGTTCTCATGCAAATTCCGCTTTTCATAGATGAGCCTTCGCCACAGGCTAAGCAACTCCTCATTGACCTCAATGGGAACGACATCGGGTAATGTCTGACTGGCGAGCCAATGATCTACCCATTCGCCCCCGCATACCAAATAGTAATCCGTACTATCGACATGGCTCTGTCCACCCTGCCTGTTCTCTTCGCCAATCATCAGATGATAGGTACCACCAGATTTGGAGATAGCCAGATCGCCGGGCCGAACCTGATAGGGAATTCCGTTGAGATCAACGCGGCAAACACCATTCACCTGCAACCGCAGCAGGACACCGTCCTGTCTACGCTCCAACTGGTTGCGGTGCGGCATTCGATGGTGGGCATAACCCACATGCACATAACGAAATCCATAACTTTCCATGACGTCCCCCTTCTACTTGTCAGCATAAAAAATATTGCAAGATAAGTCAATCGTTACAAGATCGGATATTCTTCTTCTTACGTATATTTATTATAATAAATGCGATATTAGCAATAACTAGAATTTGCAGAATAAGTTAACTAGCATTTGCATGTGTTACCTACTATGAGGAGGATCGAACAATGGGAGCAAAATATCGGATTGGCATCGTCGGCGCAGGCGGCATTTTCAAAGAGTCGCATTTATCGGCATGGTTGGAAAATCAAGAGATTGAAATCGTCGCCATCTGCGATGTGAATGAAGTACGCGCACACGAAATAGCGGTGCTGGCAGGAGCGCAACTCGTCTACACCGATTATAAGCAACTGCTGGCTGAGGCAAATGTGGATATCGTTGACATTTGCACGCCGAATCTGTATCACTCGGAAATTGCGATTGCCGCCTTGCAAGCGGGAATCCATGTCATTTGTGAGAAGCCGGACGCGGTCTCTCCAATCGAAGCGCAGAAAATGGCAGACGCAGCTGCCCAAAGCGGCAAGGTACTCATGACGATCCGCAACAATCGCTTTCATCCGCATGCACAATTCTTGCAGCAGTATGCTAAAGAAGGCGGCCTCGGCGAGATTTATACCGGACGTTGTGGCTGGATTCGACGAAGGGGCATCCCCGGCAAAGGCGGTTGGTTTACAACGAAAGAACTGTCAGGAGGCGGACCGTTAATTGATTTGGGTGTCCATTTTATCGATATTGCGGTGTGGGTGATGGGAAATCCGAAGCCAGTCGCAGTCAGCGGAGCTACCTACCGTAAATTTGCCGACAACGATGTTTCCGATTCCAAACATAGCAGCTTCGGAGAGGCACAATCGGACGGTACGTTCGACGTGGAGGATTTGGCTGTAGGCTTCATTCGCTTCGACAACGGAGCCACCCTGCAAATTGAGTTCAGCTGGGCTTCCAATATTGAAGAAGAGACGTACTTTGTTGAACTTCGCGGCACAAAAGCCGGCGCCAGTTACCGAAACTACGAGCTAAGCTTATTTGCGGAGAACAACGGCCAATTAATGGATATGAAACCTTCCCGTTCGAATCGGAAGCCAGTCAAGATGCATCATGCCAATATCAATCACTTCCTCGATTGCGTTGCAGGCCGATCAGAGCCGATCATTAGTCCGGAGCATGGCGTGGAAATGATTAAAATTTTGTCAGCCATTTATGAATCTGCTGCAACAGGCCGGGAAGTTCGCCTCTAGGGTTATAAATAAGAAACGGCGGAACGCATCCTCTGCGATTCCGCCGTTTGTTGTTATTGCGGCAAGTTATGGAGCTGCACTCACCACAACGTCATCAAAATAAGCTTTTAACAAATGCGTGTATACACCGATTTTCCCAGCTGTGAAAGCACTGTCTGTCGCTGTAACGATGAGCTTCCCATTTACATAAGCTTGCAGCGTATTTCCATTCACGGTGAATCGAAGCGTATGATAAGTGCCTGCGGCAAGCGATGGTATCGCCTCTGAAATCGCAAGATCGGTTAGCATTTCGTTTTGCACCTTGCTGATATAAACTCTCTTGGTATAGTTATCATAAGTCATACTGTAATAATTTTTATAGTCTACATACCTGGCTACCAACCCCATTCGGCCGCTCGTTCCCTCCATTTTCACCTTTGTCTCAACACTATAATTATTCCACAAGACTCCTGTGACTGACTTTGTTGCACCGTTGTTAGCATTATCGGATAAGTACGCTTTGGAGCCGTAGACGTCTGTCACGACGGAGAATGTTCCCCAATTACCAACGACCGTCCATCCGCTCGCGCTGCCGGACTCGAAATGATCTTCGAACAGCGTACTTTTCGTCGTTACGACAGTTTCACTGCTAGGTTCAGAGAGGCGGTTCGCCCCATCCTTGGCCTTGACGGTGTAATGATACGTCGTGGTCACATTCAAGCCTGTGTCTTTGTACGTATTGACCATTCCATTCACGATAGCGATCAACTGGCCGTCTCGATAAATCTCATAGCCGATTACCCCCGTATCATCGGTAGATTGCGCCCATGACAACGCAACTTCGGAAGACGAAAGTGCTGAAGCCGTCAAACCGGTCGGCGTGGTCGGCTCCGAGAGATCAAGCTTCACCACAACGTCATCAAAATAACCTTTAAGCATGTGCGTATAGACGCCTATCTTGCCTTTGGTGAAACTACTATCCGTCGCCATGGCAATCAGCTGCCCATTCACATAAGCTTGCAGGATATTTCCAGTTACATTGAATCCAAACGTGTGGTAAATACCTGCGGCAAGCGGTGTGATCGGAGCTGAAACCGTAAGGTCGGCTAGCTTTTCGTTTTGCACCTTGCTGATATAAACTCTCTTGGTATAGTTATCATAAGTCATACTGTAATAATTTTTATAATCCACGTACCTGGCCACTAACCCCATTCGGCCGCTCGTTCCCTCCATTTTCCCCTTGGCTTCTACACGATAATCCGCCCAATCCGAAGACCCTGCAACAGATCGAGTCCCACCGTCATTCGCATTATTCGAAAGATAAGCTTTTGTACCGCCGTCCTGTACCACGGCAAACGTTCCCCATACGGGCGTCCACCCGCTTGCGCTTCCCGTTTCAAAATTCTCCTCAAGCAGTTTGTTCGTCGTTGTACCCATCACTTCTTCACTTGCTGCAGATCGATTATTCGCAATGTCAACGGCCTTGACCCTGTAATGATAGGTCGTAGCAAAACTTAACCCTGTGTCTTTGTAGGTTGTGCTCGCATTATTTACAGTCACAATTTCAGCAATTTCTTGCCCATCCCGATAAATAATGTAAGCCCCTATACCGCCCATATCCGCAGATGGTGCCCAGTTCAACGAGATTTCAGAAGAGGAAAGTGGCGTTGTGGTCACACTCGTAGGTACCGAGGGCAGCGTTACATCGCGATTAGCAACGAGGAAGTTATCGTAAGCTGCGGAAGTTGAACTCCCTTGATCCGTCGTAGTTATTCCTACCGAACCGCTTGCCATGGTGTTATCTGATGCTGTCACCACCAATTGACCATTCATATAACCAGATAAGCTGTTCCCAACCACTTCAAACCGCAGTTTGTTCCAATTCCCCATCGGCATCGTCAGCCCGGATGCAGATTGAAGAACGACCGATTGACCGCTGCCTTTCCTCTGGATGTAAGCCTTACCTTGAAGCGCATCATAGGTAAAGCTATAATACTGATCTGGATTCACATATCTCGCAACAAGTCCAAACGTATTTGTAAGACTTGTCATCCGAACATCGGATTCAACATAGTAGTCCGTCCCATACGTCTGAGAAAGCACGGAGGTTGATGGCATAGACGACGCGTACACATGATTGCCATTGCTCTCCGACTGAATCCCAAAGCTCCCATTGACTGCCGTCCACTCTGCTGCACCTGACTCAAAACCAGTGGCATACAGGGGTTCGAACACAAGTTCAAACGTAAATCCTTTGTTGGTATCCAGGGTGAGGGACAACACTTGGCCGTTCACGGTCACAGGAATTTCCTGAAGGCGCGCCCCATTCAGCGCAATTTTAAACGCTTTATACCCACCGGTCGGTTTGTTGGTTGTTAGCGTAAATTGAGCCGTTTGCTGCTTCGCTAGTGTCGGCAGCGTGCCCTTGTGATAATCAACCAAGCCAGAAGGTAAAGTCACATACTGCTCCCCTGTAGCAGCTACATCTGTTGTGTAGGCGAGCAGCATGCGTTCACTATCTGACAGCGATTTCCCGTCTAGAGAAGAGGCGAAAAACGTCCCTTTATAGACATCGCCTGTCACCGTCGCTTGCCCCAGTGCGAATGTATGATTATTCATTGTTCCAGCTAATGCTACGGCTTTCGGCGTGTTCACCGTGTAAGTGTCCAGATTAAGATCAAACACAAGCTCCCCTGTGTCCGAAAGCAGCTTATTCTGGTTCAAGGCAGTGAGCATTTCTCCCTTTTTGTTCGCATCATCGAGCGCATTAATAAACAATTCAGCCACCTGGCGATTCGACATGGAAGACGAAATCGCTAACTTATTCGCTGCTGGCAGATTGCCGCTCGCAATCTGCTGCGAGGTCAAATCCGGTGTAATTTTGTACACAGAGAACGGTTCATTCGGTTTATCTGCATACACGGAAACGGTCTTGAATAAATGCGGAATGTACCTCAGATTCGTCAGATTGGCCTCAAGTTCTGAAGCTGCCGCCTTATCGGACGACCAAGTGCGATCCCATACGAGCACGAATTTCGGGCTAGCGGCCTGAATCGTCTCATTTCGGAATAAGAGCGCCGCTTCGGTCTCCGACACGATTGCAAGCGGATCTCCCGCAATGGAGAACTGCTCCGGAGTGCCCAGCTTCAAATTCTTATAACCATCTCCTTGATTCACACCAAACGAATAGCGATTCATCATATCCCAGCCTTGGTAAGCCCCGACTGCTCCAATGAAAATCCCGATGTCTTCCCGCCCTTTGACAGGCTGGGTATCCTGAAACTCGGTAAGCAAGAATGGTTTATTATAAGGCTGCCTCAGTGACAGACCCGGATAGTAACTCCCAAAATGGGTATCCGTCGCCCAGGACTTTGGATAATTGGCAGCTGTCGCGCTATTGAACGCCATACTTAATCGCGGAAATTTGAGTGGATTATACTCATAGCCGTCACTAATGCGAAAATCGACGAATTGATTATAGGCATGCGTTTCATACACATCCGACGCTTGATCACGCCAGTAGTTCACATTCGGACTAAAGATGTAATTTAAGCCCCCGATTGGCGCTTTAATGTGAAGCTCATCCTTCAAATAAGTTCTCATCTGATTCGAGACATGGATGGTTCTCTCGGAATAATAAGCACTAAGCTGATCCTTAATTTCCCCGGGTGCATCCCAATAATTACTGGGGAAACTCGTGAACCTCGGCTTGCTATGCTCCATCTGATACGTGTCAAAATCAGTAAGCATGTATTCGCGAAGATCTCCTGTCATCGAGCTAAAATTCATATTCAGGAGCAAGGATTCATTCCAAGGACTAACCCCGATTAGAACGGGATCATCCTGCAAGCTGAGCCCTGTATAAGGGTTTTCATGGGTTAACCACGTGGATGCAATCGCTTTCCACATATCAAGCGCTTGTGGTAGAAGTGGCAGCAAATAAGCGGATTTGGTCCCACTCGCATAGTTGCCAAGCCCGCTGATTCCATTAAAATCGTAGAGGTGAAAAATATCGATCGTAATATAAATGCCTTTGGACTTCAGCTTTGCAATCAAATACTCTAAGGAATCTAGACGATCTGTTTTCAATTGTGGCGTCGTGGATTTATTTTGGACAAAAATACCTTGGGACCACTCGGCCATGGCATCTACCGTATGAAGCCGAACCACATTATAGCCTAACCGCGCCAGGCGATCTACGGTTTTATCCACACTTTCATGCGAGTCGTAGAGCATATTCCAAGTTAAATTGGCGCCGTATAACTTCACTTTCTTTTGCGGCGCTTGCTCGAACGTGTAGTCACCGTCAGCCCCTTGTTGGATGAAGCCATATTTACCTGCTGGCGCATCATTCATGCCGGATACATCCAAAGCACTGCCGGTTACGATCATCGGCTCTGTGTCGATGGGCTTCCACACATCGGCTGCTTGAGCAGTCGGGGCATAGCCGAGAATACCGCCACTGCCGATTACAGAAACTACCGTGGTGAAAATAAGTAAGGAAGTCAATCGTTTACGAATCGCTTTGTACATCGCTACTTAGCTCCTTTAACTCCGATTTACAGATGACTCCTCCACGATCCATAGGCAC
Organism: Paenibacillus marchantiophytorum; assembly: GCF_014640555.1. Classification (GTDB taxonomy): domain Bacteria; phylum Bacillota; class Bacilli; order Paenibacillales; family NBRC-103111; genus Paenibacillus_E; species Paenibacillus_E marchantiophytorum. The sequence continues at coordinate 31,177 of NZ_BMHE01000003.1, forward strand.
AATTCTAGGCAATACGCGCCTGTGCTCTCTACTTCCATTGCGTCGTCAGACGTGGTCCCGGAACAATTGGCGCTTGCAGCGCCACCGTTCGAAGTACCACCTCGGCAGCTATCACCCCCTTTACTGCTCTGGTCTACGTGTCGAATCAACTCTGACAGCAATCACATTGGATTCCCCAATCACAATCCATTCACTTATCTCGAATGAAAAGGAAGTATATCCCCCTTGATGCTCACCGACGAAAAAGCCATTGACATAAACCTCCGCAACAGACATCACACCATCGAACTCCACAAGCAAACTTTTCCCCGTCCAATCCGCAGGAATCTCAAAGTGACGGCGTTACCAGGAAATAAACTGATAGTCCGTTTCGCTAAAATAGTGATGGGGTACGAGTTTATTCGTATGTGGTAGTTGAACCTCTTCGAAATGATTATGTCTCATAGACTTAATCCCTTTCTTTTTAAGCAGTCTTACCCCTATTAAATCGCGCTAAAAAGCATATGCAAGCGTGTGATGAAAGCTATCCACTCACGAACGTTGCATATGCCATTGTTCTTCCTTAATAGATCACAAGCTTATTTCTTGATATTCGTCGGCCAGACGAACTGGACGCCTAATGCTTTCTTTGCTTCTTGGAATTTCTTATTTTGATATTCCACCAGCTTTTGAGAACCCAGCTTTTCTTCTTGCTCAATGCCTTCTTTGTAGAGTTTCTCGACGTCTTCCGGCGCTTTGGCCAGAATCATTTTCGCTCTTGTTTTGACACGAACTTCTTCACGTTTCGCATTGATCCCAGCTTCTTCTGTGCCGCCAAGCGGAGCAATGGATTCGAAAGCAAGCATATCGTAGGTGTATTTGCTAAAATAAATATTCGCTTTTGTTTTTTCGGCCTCTTGTTCACCGTTCATCGGCAATGTGTGTTGAACGGGCACGTAGTTAATCAGCCAATCTAACGTTGAATTTCCGTATTTTAATTTCGTTTTCGCTGCATCCTCGCTTCTGGCCTTAATAAACTCATCTGATAATTTCACCTTGCCATTCGCATCGTAATCCCACGTAATGCCTTTAGGACCATAGGTCACATTCAAACTCATTTCATCGGAGGAAAGATAATGCATGAGCTTAATAATGCGATCCTGATTTTTGGCTTTGTTGCTAACCATCGTCATTGTCCAACCGGAGGCTGGAACTGGATCAATCACCGGCTGTTTGCCTTTGTCACCAAGTACCGGTCCAACGGAAACGAAGATCGCCTTCGGATCTTTGGCATATAAAGCATCCGATTTAATGCCCTTGTTTGTAAGCGCAAAGACAGCGCCATTATTCACTTTCTCGGTAAGCTGTGTCTGATTTAACGTTTGACTATCTTCTGGCAGCAGCCCTTCCCGATACAAACGATTGAGGAATTGATAAGCTTCCAATGATTCTGGTGTTCGTTCACGATCGACAAGATTACCTTGCGCATCTTCACGCGGACTACCGAAGAAGTTTGCGATTATCCAGCTTTCGAAATAAGCAGGAATCACATCGAAGCCATTATATTTCGTTTTCGAATCCTTCACTTTACGCAGAGCTGTGACCAATCCTTCTTTGGTACTGAAGTCCTCTGGTTTGATTCCAAGCTGATCCATGATATCTTTACGTGCATATAAGCCTTGGTTGCTGTAAATGGTGTCCCCAGGTTTGAACGATTCTTTGGCCCAGAAATAATTGGCATACCCGTAGAAATGGCCATCCGCATTACGGAACCAGTTCTGCATGGACTTCGCCACATTAAAGGAAGGATCGTACTTCTTAATCAGCTCATCCAGTGGAGCGACCAAGCCGGACTTCTCAAGCACACCTCGCTGCGGCACCCATTTATCCACGGTAATCATATCCGGGATATCTCCTGATGCGATAAGAGCGCTTAATTTATCATCATTACCTGAAGTAAATTCAATTGAAACACCCGTATCTTCTGTAATTTTCTTATCCAGCAGGTTATTAATCGGATCCCAATTCTTCTTATAGGACTCTTGATCAACGAACCAAGTAATCTTGATTGGGGACTTATCATCAGGTTTTGCTGAAGCTGCGGTATCCTGTGAAGCCTTGGGCGAACTCGACACCTCTGTCCCCTTATCTGCCGAACAACCTGCAAGCAAAGTTCCGAACAGTGTGGTGACAAGCCCTAAACTAACTAAACTCTTTTTCATTTGCTTTCCCCCCTTGATATTCATACATTAACCTTTCACAGAACCAATCAGCACGCCTTTTACAAAATACTTCTGCAGAAAGGGATAGATGGCGACAATTGGCGCTGTTGTGGCAACCATCATTGCAAGCTTCAACGTAGCTGAACTCACATTCTTCGCTTCTTCTGGCATAAAGCTCATCGCCTGCTGACTGAATGATTCCCCATAGGAAGCATCCGTCACCATACGCATCAGAACCAGTTGAACAGGCTCTAGGGATGATTTCGTCGTAAACATCAACGCATCCATATAAGAGTTCCAATGATACACGCCATTAAACAAAGCAATTGCTGCTAACACGGGCTTCGTCAAGGGCATGACTAATTGCAGTAAAATCCTATATTCCCCTGCCCCATCGATCTTGGCAGATTCGATAATTTGTTCAGGGATCGTTCGGAAGAAGGACATGATAATAATCATATCCCATACACTGAACAAAGTGGGAATAATATAGACCATGAAATTGTTTAGCAAGCCGATTTGCTTATACAGCAAGTATGTCGGAATCAGTCCGCCATAGAAGAACATCGTCGTTAGCATAATAACGAGATATACGTTGCGACCGCCGAGTCCTTTTCGCGACATGCCGTAGGCAACGAGCGCTGTGAATGCGATATGCGTGGTCATACCGAGCAGCGTTCTGCAAATCGTAATGAAATACGCGTGATAAATCGTCGTATCCGAGAAGACAGCTTTATAATTGGCGATCGTAAATTCCCGTGGCCATAAATATACGCCTCCTCGCAGATAGTCCAACCCATCACTTAATGAACCTACCAAAGCAAACCAGAACGGAGCCAGCGTGACGAATACAATTGCCGACATGAAGATGATATTAAAGTTGTCAAACCATTTGTCCCTACTGGAACGGATATTCATAATGTGTTCCTCCTTGCACGCAGGCATCCTGTTAGAATAAACTGTTGTCTGTCACTTTACGGGATATATAATTCGCAGCGAACAGCAGAATCAGGGCGACGACTGATTTCGCTAAACCAACCGCAGTCGAATAGGAATACCTCATTTGCCTTAGGCCTACCTTGTAGACATACGTATCGATCGTTTCACTCACATCTAGATTCAGCGGATTCTGCATGACCATAATTTGCTCAAAACCTGTGTTCAATATGGAGCTAATTGCAAATATGAGCATAATTACTACAGTCCCCATAATGGCTGGCAATGTCACATACCACATTCGTTGAAATCTACCTGCACCATCAATTTTGGCGGCATCATACATTTCCTGATCCACACCGGCAATCGCGGCGATATAGATGATCGCTCCCCAGCCAATACCTTTCAAAATTTCAGCGCTAACCATTATCATCCAGAAAAGATGCGGTTTAGCAACGAAATTAATCGGTTCATCGATGATATGCATACTCGTAAGTAAGAGATTGAGAATTCCGTTCGAAGGCGATAGCACCGTCAGAACTAATCCACCAAAAATGACCCACGAAACAAAATGAGGCAAGTAAGAAATCGTTTGCACGAAGCTCTTGAATCGTTTCTTGTTCAGCTCATTTAGAAAAAGTGCAAAGACGATGGGTGCAGGAAATCCAAGAACTAATCCCAACAGATTCATAGCCAGCGTATTCCGAAGGACATTCAAGAAATTCGGATCACTCACAAATTCCTGAAAATGCGTGAATCCTACCCACGGAGAATTCATCACACCCAAGAAAAGATCATAGTTCTTGAACGCAATCAGAATGCCATACATCGGAACATACGAGAACAGAAGCAGAAACAAAATCCCCGGCCATACCATGCTTTGCAGCGCGAACTGGCTCTTGAAGCGCAACCATCTGCCAGACGCTGATAATCGTGGCGCTCGAACACGTTGTTTCGCATTTACAGCTCCATCCACTAGACTTTCCCCCCGATTCACTGTCCCAAGTCGAGATGACTAGATGACAGCGTTCTCTTTAATTTCAACTCAACTTCTGCTATAGCAAAGCAACTTCGGAATCCTATCCTCACTATACATTTTGAAAGCGCTTATAAAAATATCACCATTTTAGTTTTGATACCTTTATTTGGTCTCTCTCCTTCCCACGAAAGGTTTATCATACCTTCTGTCGAATACCTCCCTACAACATCTTTTGGAGAAAGAAGGAGTGTGCAATTGCAGCGTATGTTTCATGCCATGAGCATCAAAAATAAAGTGACGCTTGCCTTTATTTTTTTCATTTTAATTCCCTTCAGTGTGCTTGGACTTTATACTTATAATCAGTCGCAGCAGTACATTCAAGCGCAATTGCTGATGAATTCGCAAACAACCATTAAGCAGATCAAATATACGATCGAGAATAAAATCGACCTTATTGAGAGCGTTAGCAATAATATTACCTACAACTTTCGCTTGCAGCAATTTCTAGGCGAGCCTTATTCCTTGGAGAAAGATTCTTTAGATACTTATTTCAACTACGCCGCTCCGCTTGTTAGCTACGCGATGTTATTTCAAAAAATTAATATCCAAAAGATTTCTATTTATATGAATAATAATTCCATCCCAGAAGGATTTGGTTCCTTTTACTCGGAGCAGAAAATCAAGAAAGAGACCTGGTATGATGCCTTCATGGCCTCGGATCACAAATCCCTCTGGGTGCTGAATACGAACCAAGCAGACAGAAGCAATAGTTTCCTATATATTCAAAAAATGATCTCTATTGAAGGTCAGTATCGAGGCATGACGATTGTTGATGTAAGCTCAAGCGATCTGCTTGAACCCGCTGAAAGCCCCAATCTTGCGAATCAGCCTATTTTTATATTAGATGAAAATCATAAGATCATTTCCCAGGGACGTAAGGACGCTACGGAAAATGTAGCAGATATTTCTCCTGCCCTCTTCTCGCAAGGCTATGCAAAGCAATCTGGATTTTTATATGTCACAGATACGTTAAAAGGGGTCCAACATGTCATCGTCATGGCCATACCGCTCCCACCGCTAATTGGTTCCTTGCAGGTTGCGGCTAACCTGGTTTTTATTCTTACTTATATCGTCTTATTGTTCGCTTTCTACTTCATCCTTAAAATGACGCTAAGTAAAATGAAAACAAGCATTAAACAGATGGATCTCGCCATTGAAACAGGGTTTCAGCCCATTCCTATTACACGAAAGGACGAGTTCGGTGTCATCACGGAGAAATTCAATATTTTGCTTAATAAAATATCCCATCTGTTAAGCGATATGATCAAGAAAGAAACCCTGCATAAGGATGCGCAGCTCATCGCGCTGCAATCGCAGATTAACCCGCATTTTATCTATAATACGCTGGATATTTTCAGTGCAAAAATGGAGCTGGCCGGTCAATATGACGTGTCCGATGCCATGGCCGACTTTGGTAAAATGATGCGCTATCACATCGACGGACAATCCAAATTTGCCACATTAGCGGATGAGCTTCGCTTTTTGGAACAGTATCTGAATCTGCAGAAGATTAAGTTTAGAGATAGCATTCATTTTCAGATCCACGCGCCAAGTGAGATCCTTTCTATTCAGGTGTTGAAGTTCATCCTGCAGCCGATTATCGAGAATAGTGTGAAACATGGCTTCGCTAAGCAAGACACACTCGATATTGACATTTACGTTAGCCAAGAGAAGGATTGCAGTATTCGATTACATGTAAAGGATAACGGCTCTGGCATCGAAGCTGCTCGGCTTCGAGAAATCAACGAGCAGTTCCGCACGTCCGTCTATCTCGCCAAAGGCGATCGGGATCGTGAAAGTATCGGACTGGGCAACATAAATGAACGATTGAAGTTATTTTATGGAGAGAATTATCCCTTACAGCTAAATAGTATCGAAGGTCAATTCACCGAAACGATATTGACCCTTCCAAATCCCACGAGGAAAATTAAGGAGGATGAACATGTACACCATATTAATCATTGATGACGAGGAATGGATTGGGCAAGGCGTGAAGGCTAAGCTGGAACGGGCGAATGTTGCCGGTATTCGTCTTATTGATGTCGCGATCGGTGGCCCGCAGGGGCTTGAGATGGCAACAAACTTAAGACCAAACATCATTATTACGGACATTCGTATGCCTGATATCGATGGCATTCAAGTCATTCAGGAGCTTTCGCAGGTTCTGCCACGCACGAAATTTATTATGCTGAGCGGATATGCGGATTACCCCTACGTCCGCGAAGCTTTCAAGTACGGTGCGCAGGATTACTTGTTGAAGCCAGCTGCTTCCGATGAGCTTGGCAAGCAAGTGCAGTCTGCAATTGCCCGTATTGAGAAAGACAACCTGAACGACCAACTCGCCGAAAAAAATGAAACAGTTGCAAGAGCGATGCTTGCTGCTCAATTACCCCAAGTCGTTCATGGGACAAAGCGCAGTTCTGCCTCTGCAATATCTGTTTCTGAACAGGATGTGTCTGCGGGCATGAAAGAATCGGATTCGCATCATTCGCTTGAAGCTTACTTTCTTCATCACTTGTATGCAATTTCCATACTATCTTTTGACGATGTTACCTTCAGTAAGGAGCACTTGGAAACGGTAGAGGATTGTATGGAGAACCTCATTCGAACCGATGATTTGGCTGCTGGTCTGCGCTTCCTAGCTTTTCATGATAGGCAAGGCAGTGTCTGCCTTGTGTTCAACTTCTCTAGGTCTTTGTCTTTTGATAGGATTACCAGCCTTCTTCGCAAAGCTGTGCATGTGCTGAGAAGAGGAAATGACCGAATATCTACGGCCTCAATCAGCCAATTCGGAGAGGGTTTGGATGATTTATCTCGCTTGTATAAGCAAGCGTATCATGCGATGTCAGAGAGAATTCTTCGGGAATCGTGTGATGTCCTTCAGACAGTTGAATCCCTTGGAAGGACAGAAACTTGGCTGCCTGCCAAAAAGGATGTGGAGGAACTCAAGCAAATTGTAGAGACACTGCAATTGGAACGTATCCACCTCTGGATTGACCACCATTTTAGCGATTCGCTACGAACCCAAATGTTCTTAGAACAGCTCAAAGCGATCTATGATCTAGTGCTTACAGAGATTTATCGGCATGTGCATGATCGCTTCCTGTTTGATGAAGGTGAGCAAGCAGCAGCTTTCGATTCGTTCCATTCGTTAGGCGAGCTTCGCCATTATTTAAAAAGCTACGCCACCGATACGAAGAAACTTATCACCGAGCAGTCTACTCTCAATGAAACGGTCATTACGGTAGCCGAATCCATTGTTCGTGAGCATTACAACCGCGAGCTGCAGCTAGCCGAGGTGGCTAATCGGGTATCGATGAATTATTCTTACTTCAGCAAGCTTTTTAAGGAGCGAACCGGTTTAACGTTCACAGCCTACTTAATCAAAGTCCGCATGGAAGAAGCCCAGAAGCTGCTCAAAGACCCCACCTTACGGATCAATGAGATCTCGGAAAAGGTGGGGTATGGCAATCTCTATCATTTCTCTCGTGCTTTCAAAAACTACTTTGGCGTATCGCCAAAGGAACATCGGAAAACGAAGTAACTTCTATTCTTGATAACAACGAATTTCATAGATTGCAGCCGACGGGTCACCGTTGGTTGCCTCGATGACAACACGCAGCTTAGCTGTTTGAACTGGCTGCTCAAGCGTATATCGGCAATGACGCTGGTAGTTCTCCTTTACCTCAAGGAGCTGCTGCCAGTCACCGCCAACGAAGGCTTCAATCCGATAATCCTTCGGACATTGCGGATCGCGATATAACGGCGCATACCCACGGTATTCCCATAGAAGGCTGCCGGGGAACGTAATCTCAATTTGTTGGATTGATTGAAGATCTTCCCAACGCAGCTCAACCCATTGCGGGAGCGACTCGCGCGGATCCGAGCGCCACAGGTTCGTATATCGATAGGGTCTAGTCACACCATTAATGATATGCTCAGGACGGTAGGCATATTGCGGAGGCTCCACGCGGAAGCTGCGGGTCGGCCCATTCCAATCCCGGCGCATCTTCCCTTCACCCATTTCATATGCACACGTTTGCCCTGGCACAATGCCATCTGAACAATGCCAAACGATGTGGGGATTCGCAAGCAAATCCAAGCGAACGTAGCTGCCAGACTTCAAGCCAGTGGTCTCGTCCAGATGGACATCCCAATCGATCCATTGATACTTGCCCGGCATGATGCGCAGCTCCACTGAGGCAATCGCAGGATTCGCTTCCGAGCGGTAATCCCAGATATGATCGACAGGAATGATTCTGGCTTCCACAATTTGCGGGGAGTCGCTCCAATTGCTCAAACAAACCGAAACCCGGTTCAGAACTCCCTCCGAAATCGCCATCCATTGCCCTTTCCGTTGGCGAAGAAAATCATCCTGGGGCCCCCGTTCGCCAGACGCTTGCAGATCCGCCCTTACTTCAGCGCCATGGCACGCCGCTTGGCTGCTTGCTGTCACTTGCGCGCAGCGCGCAAGATCCAACTCGTCTTCGTTCGTTGTATTCAGCAGGAAGCAGCCATCGCGAAGCAGCGTTTGTTTCACTTCCTGAATGGCCTGGCTTGGCACATCGGCAAGTGCCAGTCCTTTCCGCAAAGCAATCGCTGCGGCTGTTCCAACCGCTTGCCCAACAAGCGCGGTCGTCGCCATAACACGCACCGTTCCTAATGCTGCATGTGTCACAGAAATGTTCCTGCCGGCCATCATCAAGTTATCGACATCCTTGGCAATCGTCGACCTGAGTGGAATGCCATAAGGCCCACAGTAGCTTTTGACCATATAGGCGGACGTCTCATCGTAACCTTCAGAGCTGGCATGCTCGCTCGTAGGCGCAAGTAATCCACCCGGCGTGTGCAAATCAAGGAACCAGCCTCCGTAAGCAATTTCGTCTTCAAAGACGGTGTTGTTTAAAGGATCATGCTCGGTCATTAAATACTGCCCCATAATTCTGCGGCTTTCTCGTTTGCCCGGCACTTGACCGATCCAATCCATCGCATGATTGACAGCCAGTTCTTTGGTAAGCGGATCTTTGTTCTTGATCCAATCCCAAATGCCCAAGACATAGCGCGTCAGCTCATGACGAATATCTTCACTTTCATAAATCGTATGCCAAGGCACACCAATCTCGATCCACCAGTAACCCCCACGCAGATCGTTCGGGTTACGTCCCTGTTTATAGAAAAAGTCCGGATTATCGAGCTTCGCCACCCAATCAGGAGCGGTGAACGGAACCGGGTAACCAATATCCTTCGTTTTAAAATGAATCGAACTCCCCATGACATCTCCGCTGGCCTCAAGTGGCGCATGCGGTTCGCCAAACTCCTGGCGTCCTTCGGAACCCATCCGCCATTCACAGCCGGCCCGGTCGGCAACGATGCCGTCCCCTGTGCAATCGACGAATACATCCGCTTCTAATTCAAGTTCAATCTCAGCGTTTGCCACATAACCCACGACCGACGCGATCTTTCGCTCATTGCTCATCCGAACATCCAGAATGGACGTATTCAAATAGAAGGTCAAATTCTCTGTTCGTTGTGCCAGATCATACATCGTCATATCCCAAACGCTGTTCGTCCAGCCGTTCTCGAATACCGTCTCGTGATTGCGCGCGCGTTCCTCAATCAACAACTCCGATATGATGCCGGTTTCCTTGGCGTAAACGTGAAACGCTGCAGCACCATGCGGTGTCACTCTGACCTCGGACGAGCTATTCCCTCCGAAGACGGGGCGATCCTGGACCAGACATGTCTTCGCCCCTTGTCTAGCTGAAGCAACAGCCGCACAGAAACCTGCCAGCCCGCCTCCACAAACAACAACATCGTACCTCTCCTTCTTTTGCCGATTTTTTCTTGCTGCATGATTCCCTGCTGTACGAGTATCTTTGAAATCAGTCGTCATTTGCTCAATTCTCCCTTATTCAAGCCTCATCTACCTATCCCTAGATGATAGCGTTTTCTTTTCCTCCTCTACACTTTATCGTGCGTACAACTATAATAAAATATCTCCATTTTTGATTTGATGCCTTCATTTTGGTTGCCTAAATTGCGTCTTGTAGTTCCCTACCTTACCAGAATTTGTCGCTTGTAAACGGATCATCTCTTGCAACTTACTTTACTTAGATGAAATTGGAGCCAGCCATTTCGCCAATTCTTCCGTTTGGGACAGTACGGCGATGGGATCGTAATACCAAGAGTGCTCTTCTTTCCAGACATAGACATGGTTGTTCTTGAAAGCAGGCAGTGAATTCCACAGCGGATCCTTCTGAAAGTCTTCAAGTGTTTTGCTGTTGGAGGTTATGACCAAATAATCCCCGGCATATTCCACCATCATTTCCGGGCTGAGCTCCGCCCATTGCTTTTCCATAATCGTGCTGGCAACCTTCGCAGGAGGCTTGCGTCCAAGCGATTGATACACAGGCTGGCCGCCTCGTCCGAAGTTGTCTCCATAAGTATATATCGTCTTTTCCGTTACCTCCAGGATCGAGAAAGTTGCCTCCGCCGGCACAGCTTTGTCCACGCGGGCTTTGGCTAAGGCTATACGCCTGTCATAATCGTTTAGCCATGCTGCTGCTTCTTTTTGCTTGCCAAGCAGTTGCCCGAAGTAGGTCAACTCCTCATGAGCATTTTTCAGTTCCCCGTAAGGCACAATAACGGTTGGAGCAATCTTGCTCAGCTGCGCGTAGTTGTCGCTATTGGAGGACAAGATGAGGTCCGGGTTAAGCTGAGCGATTTTCTCAAGATTCATTTTCCCGTAGTCTCCCGTATCCGCAACCTTTTGGAGTGCTTCTTTGAAATAAAGATTTTTCAGAATCAAGCTTGGAGCACCAACCGGAATAACGCCAAGCGGAATCAGGCTCCCGAGATATTCCTCGGCGACGATCCGCTGCGGCTGCAGAGGAATTCTGATATCGCCGTTCATTGTCTTTACCGTCTTTACTTCCGTCCTCTGCTCTGCGACGGGGGAAACGGTTGCCGCTGTCTTCGCAGTCCCGGAAATGCTTGCGCCCTCTGCGCCTTGAGCACCGTTCCTATTCGCTGTGCCATTCCCGACGCTGCTGCATGCCGTCAGCGCAACCATCAGTATAGCTGGCGCCAGCCAGCCAATCGCACGACCAATGGCAGTTCTCTCCGTTTTCCTTCCGATTATTGTGCTGTGTTCGACCTCTATCGGGACCATCGATTGCCCAAATATGTTTGTCATGTTCTCTCCCCGTTCCTAATTGATATTGATTCTCAATTAACAGTACACAACTGGACAATCTTTGGCTATGCCTTGGCATGATAAGAAGGCATGGATTTTTGTGATGTCAACAAAGTCGACACGATGCCGCCGTTAAGCATCATTCGTTCCAACTCCTGCAGCTGCGCACGGCATGATATTGGATCATACCCGTAAAACAGCTCTGACTGCCCCAGCATGAACACACGTCCAGCGCGTACAGCCTCTAGGCACTTCCATTCCTCTGAGGCCAGCACCAACTTCAATCGATCTGACGCCTGCGGTTGATTTGGGCAGCCTGTAATAAAAATGTAATCCGCCTTGTGCTTCGCCAGATCTCCGATATCCACCTCAACATATCCTTTGTGTTCAATGTTCTGTTCCTTGAACTGCCCAGGCAGCCGATATCCGAGTTCGCCATATACTAACTGCGCACCACGGCCATGACTCGCCGCGATTCCATAAGCCATGTGGTCTCCAATCTCCCATACGATTGCGCTGCCAGGTGCGCCATACCTCCGCTTCAGACCATCGCGCAAGCGCTCGGCTTCCTCGCCGATCTGCTCCAGCAGTTCATCGGCCTGCCGCTGGCGGCCAACCATATTCGCAATCAACTTGAACTGGCCGCGCCAGCTCATTCGCATAGGAGACAACTGCACCAAGGGCGCTAACTCAAGCAACTTTTCATATCGATGCGGCAGTTCATAATCCAGTATCACATCCGGTCTTGGCACCGCCCGGCCCTTCCTGTTCCAACCGTCCAACAGTCGCTCCGGAGAATAATGCGCCTTTGCGCCCTGACTTGCAGCAAACCAACTCGCGTACATTCCCCATTCAGGTTGGATGCCAAGCGCCCATAAGGAAGCGCTATGATTGATGTTAAGAGCTGCCGGGCGCAGAGTAGACTTGATATAAGCGGATGGGGATACACCTATAACCTGCTTAAATCTGCGGCTCAAATACAGCCCCTCCCGGTAACCGACCTGGTGGGCTGTGTCATTCAGACTCGTGGTTTGGCCTGACAGCAGCAGTTCCTGGGCACGCCTCACCCGCAACAAAGTCAGATAAGCCGAAAAAGTAGTGCCGGTATGACGCCGGAAGCATCGCGAATAATGCTCCGGACTAATCCCGGCCCGCCTTGCCATATCCTCACGAGTCAGTTCTTCGCCGTAATGAGTATGCAGGTAAATTATACTCTCCTCCATCCAACCTTCCTGCTGTCTTTCCCGCCTCTGCTCTTCCTCGCTTAACTGGCTCATCAGCTCCAGAAATTGCGTTTGCAGCGCCCAAGGATTTCCCTGCTCCCCGACCCAATTGCGCGCCAAATTTTTGGCCGCTGATAGTAATTCAGATCCCGCCTGCTTCAGATACTGACATTTTGGAGTCACCGTCTTCCCCCCAGGCAGCCGCAGGTCCAGCTCAAGGAGCATACCTTCCGCCGGCACTTCGATATTCCGTCCATGTTGGATCTCATCCGCATGCTGCAATCTCAATCTTAGCTTCGATCCGCACAGCAGCACATCTCCTGCCTCAAGTACTAACTTGTCTTTATCTTCAACCTCGCAAATGAGGGTCCCCTGCCAAACAGCAAGCAATAAGCTTCCAGAAACCATCCAATCCTCACCCTGCTGCAGCCATTCCACCGAACTCATCCTCACTGGATGGCCGAATTGAGTCCCTTTCGGCAAACCTATATAAACGGGGTTCTCCAATCTCTTCCCACCCTTTAGCCAAACAATAAAAATTGTACTAAACAATTTTCTTACATGGCATGTAATAATAATCATAAACTCCTAAGTTGAAATACAACTTAGGAGTTAGTTAGAAATTATTCTATTTTACTATTGCGGAATAGTCAAAGCCAAGCGCTTACTGCGCTAATTTCAAGAGATTCTCGGCAGCCAAGCGGATAGCCAGGACGCTTCCCGTGTTGAGTGAATTATCAAACAAGACGACATGATTGTTCTTTACGGCTTTCAATGATTTCCACACGGCCAAACCTTCCTTTTCCAGAATGGCTTGCTTAGCCACCTCAAGCGTATGCTGGATGATAAGATAATCAGGATTCATCTCCGACAAAGCCTCCAGAGTAAGGATGACGCTATCTTCCGGATATCGATCGGGCTTCATTAGCCCAAAGCCCGTCGTTTCGTTATAGTACGTGATATTTTTGATCCCCTGAGCGGTAAAATTGGATTTGCTGTCAACCCTTAACAAAGCGAAGCTTTTATTTTTCAAGTCACCCAACTGATCTTTGGTATTATTGATAATTCCTTGAGTTTCTTTGATCAACTGCTCCGCCTTATCCTCTTTGCTAATAATGCGGGCGCAATGACATCCGGCATTGCCTCAATAATCGCTTCCATATTCAAGTCTTTTCCGGCGCCTAAGTCCGCTATCTCCGCTTTTCCGAAGAAATAATCCAGATACAACGGATGGAGCACGGCTACGCGTTTCGGACGTTCCTTGAGCACCACTTTGCGGTTAGTTGCGTCTGTAATCGTTCTTGGCCACCATCTGCGGGCTAATATAAAGATAATCTGCTCGGAAAAGAAAATCGAGCTTGGCCTTCTCTGCCAATTGGGCCAAGTGGATATAATAATCGATTGACGCCAGCTTCTCGACACCGCTATCCTGTTCCCGCCAGCTGTGCCCTTTTCATCCAAGTTGCCGATAAAGAAAACCCGATGCATAATTGTCTTTCTGTATTCACTGGTTGCTAACATCCTTTCAGCTATGAATAATAACGAAGCCCTGCTGAAATAGAGCGGATTCGCGTAGCCGACACTAACCGCAATGTAACTAATAGGAAAATCACCAATTTTAAGCAGCTCACTAGCTCTCTCCATTCGATACTGAATAAAAAAGTTGATAGGACGGAAACCCGTATATTTATAAAAGTAGTACGAGAAGCGTTTGCTATTCATGGCATTTATGTCTGCTAACTCTTCAAGTGTCACCAGATTCATGTAATTTCTCACGAAGCTTACCGATTCCCCCAGGAGTATGGGCATTCTGATGAAGCATTGTCAACATTTCAATGACTTTTGGGATGGTTTCAACCTCAAGCTTGAAATGAGAATTACACTCATGATTGCTATTTTCAACAGACATCTTATCCAAGCTATAAAAGATGGAGTAATACTCCAACTCGGCCTCACTTGTCACCTTGGCTTCCATGTGCATGCCAGGAGCGGCTTTACCGCCCTGAGAGATGAGCATCTTCATAACGGTTTTCAGCAATCTAGCGGATCCTAGTTCCCTTTGGGCTTTGCAATGACAGAGATCGTCGTGTGAAAAGGAACTATGATCCGCTAAATGGCGGGAACTGGGGTAAACGTAGCATGAAAAGGAACTGAGATCCGCTATGTAAGCGGAAACTGCTGATTCTAACCGGGAAATTGTGCAATAGCGGATCGTAGTTCCCTCTGGCGTGGAATATGGCGGTTTTCGGAATTATAGCGCACTGTAGTTCCCTCTGGATCCCTATCATGACACATTTTCCTACAATCGCGGCTTGACGTTCCCTTATCTCCGCGCGATTGCAAAGCAAGAGGATCTCATTCTGCCAAATAGCTTGTTTATACCTCCAAACCAGCAGCAAGTCGAACAAATAAGTACGTTCACAGCTACCTTGTTCTCATCGCATCTCGTCTCGTATCATCGCATCTCGTCTCGTATCATCGCATCTCATCTCATTACAACTCTTCTCTTCTCTTCTTTTCTCTTCTCTTCTCTTCGCACCGCATCGAACCACTCCATCGTGATGGGGCCGCCTACAACCAAAGCCTGGAGACTGGCGTCAATCTCCAACATTTAATTTCTGGGCTAGCTTCACTCACCCCAACCCAAAAACATGTCTCTTAGACCTTCGTCGATGGTCAAAATATCATGCCGATGGTTGACTTGACATACGTCCTCAGACAAGACTCGGCTCTACTCTTCCGTTTCCCCGCAAGCACACGTCGTGCAGAAACGTCCCTTGCACCGAAAAGGGCACCACCTTAAGATCGTGGCACCCTTCACATGCGATCAGCTTAAACCCTTTGTTCGGGTAAGCTTCGCTCACCCCAAAACATATAAATTCTTATATTCTGAGAAAATTTCTAGCGAGGCCATTCAAAGATGAGCGACCGCGTTTAGAGGTAGGTTTTATCGCCGAATAGAAAGACGTTTTCGGGAACCGAAAACTTATACTTTCTATTGTGGTCAAAAAGCCTTCCAGAGCAACGGCTCTTGGAAAGCTTTTTACCAAAATCACAATTCATTTGCAGCGTTTACAGCTTCTCCAGCGGCTTGACGTTGCCGAAGACTGGGACTGTCGTACCCTTGACCGGTGCGGCCCAGTGGACGGAATTCGAAATCACCTTCAGGATTTCCTGATTATGGTACGTAGGCGAGGTTTCGTGTCCAGGTCTAAAGACGAAAATCTTCCCTTTGCCACGCGTATAAGTCATACCGCTGCGGAAAATTTCTCCGCCCTGGAACCAGCTCACCATAATGAGCTCATCCGGTGCCGGGACATCAAAAAACTCGCCGTACATCTCCTCCTCCGCCAGCTCGATATACTCCCCAAGTCCTTCGGTGATAGGGTGGTTCGGTTGGAGAATCCAGATGCGCTCCTTCTCGTTGGCTTCCCGCCATTTGATATTGCACGAGGTGCCCATCAACTTTTTGAATATTTTCGATTGGGAAGCTGAATGCAGTACGATGAGTCCCATCCCACCAAGGATTCGATCGTGTATTTTTTCAACAATATCATCCCGTACTTCATCGCCTGCGATATGTCCCCACCAGACAAGCACATCGGTGCGGTTTAACACTTCATCGGTCAGCCCGTGCTCCGGTTCGTCCAAGGTTGCTGTAGTAACGTTTAATCGCTGTTTGCTCAAATAATCTCCAATGACGCGATGAATGCCTTGCGGATATATTTTCATCGCTGGCTCATAGTTCAATTCGTGTCTAAACTCATTCCAGACGGTAACGTTAATCGTTGCTTCCATGTTTAAATCTCCTTTGGTGGCTCTATTTTTATTTTCATGCCGCTTTTCGCCGAATCCGCCGCACTGCATGCCATCGACCAGCTGATCAGATTGTCTCCAATATGCGTGGCAGGCAATCTACGTTCCCGAATCGCATCGACCATATCTCCGATTGAATATTCCAGGTAATCCGAATCATTGCATTCAAAAGCAGGAATCGGAATAATTTCCCGTGTACCATCCGACCAAACGATCTGAGGTACATCGTCCTTCAGTTCAATAGCTCCTTGACTGCCCGTAAGAATAATATCACCGTTCCATGAAGTGCACTTCCCCTTATTCACCCAGCTTCCAAAATAAGTCATGAATACGCCGCCTTCAAAGTTAAACACAGCTGCGGTCACCGACTCCCCATTGATTGGACTCCAAGTAGGATTCATGCTTTCTGCATAGACCGAAATCGGATTTTTCCCGAGAATATAACGGACGGAGTCAAAATGATGAATGCTCATTTCTTTCAGCATGATGTCATCGAAAGCCCGGCGCCAGCCGGTAAGTTCAATATTCTTGTGATCCAAGGAAAACCGCCATTCGACGTTTTCGATTGTGCCCACTTTACCCGAATCCACGCATGCTTTGAGCGCTTGAATGACGGGTCTGCGGCGGTAATTTTGATTGACCATGACGTATTTGCCGCAGGTTTGGGCGAACTTATATATTTCAACAGCATCTTCGTAACTGCTGGAGACCGGCTTCTCCATGATCACATGCATGCCGGCTTCCACCGCATCAATTGTTAAAGCCCTATGCGTATGTGGCGGTGTAATGAGCAGTACGAGATCTGCCTTCACTTCGCGCAGCGCTTTTTTGTGGTCCTGGTATAATGGAATATTTTTCCCTTCTAACCTCTGGGCCGCCACCGCTAAATTATTCTCTTCCATATCCACTACGGCGACCAATTCTACTTCTTCCACATTCAAGACGGCACCTAGCCAAAACTTTCCAAAGCCGCCAAGTCCGATTTGAATCACCTTTATTTTCTCCAAACGTCTCACTCCATTCCGTCAGCTCTAATACTTCATGCAAATCGTCGAGATGTCGCTATAGAAATCGATGCTGTACATGCCGCCCTGCCGTCCAATCCCACTCTCTTTGACACCGCCGTAAGGCGTTCTTGGATCACGGAGAAACCACGTGTTGACCCAGGTTAATCCGACTTCGATCTGCTCGGCTACCCGAAATGCGCATCGATCACATAGCGCCAGTGCGCGAACATGTCCACGATAATTCCGCCGCCATCCTCCTTCCGGTAATTCCATGATGGACGCTGCCCTGGCTGCCAGTCCCCCTCGAACACCCAGTAGCCAAACTCCATCCGTACAGATAAAATGTGACCGAAAAATCCGGCTTCGATAAGCCTTTTCAGCTTCAACAGCCCTGGTAGAAAGAGCTTATCCTGCACAACGCCGTTTTTCACGCCGGCATCCTTGGCCAGCCGTGCCAGCTCCAAGGATTCCTCCAAGGTAGGGGCTGTAGGCTTTTCACAATAAATATGCTTGCCTACCGCAATTGCCTTGCGAATGCTATCTACACGGAAGCTCGTCATTTGCGAATCAAAATAAATCTGGTCACGCTCATCTGCCAAGCATTCGTCAAGGTTCGTGCTCCAACGCGAAATGCCGTACGTCTTCGCCAGCGCTTGCAGCTTATGCTCTTGCCGTCCAACCAAAATTGGATCAGGCATTAGCACATCCCCACTGGCAAGCTTCACGCCGCCCTGATTGCGGATTGGAATAATTGAACGGATCAGGTGTTGATTGGTTCCCATCCGGCCAGTTACTCCATTCATGATGATGCCGATTGTATATTCTGCCATGTGTAGTTCCCCTTTCATTGCCTACAAGCAAAGGAATATTCTTATCATAAGTCAGCTAAAGCGAATACGTCTTATGCATATAGGAACTGCATTCTTTATAATGGAAGTTGATTTTATCCCGTTTTCAGACGGCCGATCATGCAATTCCCCCTTTTTTCTGTAGGAGCTCAGATGTCAGTTAACAGTGATTAGCATGATTAATAGTTAATGGGGTTAATTAAAACTGTGAGTGATTGGTCGAATGCAACCAAAGTTAGCTTTTTAACGTTATGGTGACTCTAAACCCATTATAATAAATTCCTTAATTGGAAAATAAATCATTCAAAATTCCTATAAATTAGGTAAAATAAAAACAGTGGGTGAAATAAAAATAAATTTTTTGGATGTTAAGCGTATGTTTGAACTTGTACAATAAAAAAATCAATCCGAGGTGATGATTGTGAATAAAATTGTTGTATTTCTTTGTCTTCTTGCTAGCGCATCTATATTGTTTAGTATTGCTGGAAAAGGTATCACTACCTTCGCTCCAACAATAGGATGGTCTTTGGCTATTTTGTTATTGTCGGTTGCTACAGTATTTGCCCTTGTTAAAAGGCGGAAGTAATTAAACACAAGATTTTTTAACATTAATGCTAGACGGTTTGAAACCAAGACCCTTTTTCCTCAAAAAAAATTCCCCGAGTTTTACACAACTCGGAGAATTTCTTAGGTACATACGGCTGACCGACATTGATACTAAGCTAAACCATAATCTTTCGCTAAACCACCAAGACCATCTTTATATCCACTGCCTACCGCTGAGAACTTCCACTCACATGAATTCCTATATAACTCGCCTACGATTTTTATTGGTAACGTTCAGCTAAGTAATCAATATGAGCTGCATGAGCTCCTTCGCCAATTGCATTAAATTTCCACTCGCCATTATTACGATATAATTCTCCCGTAATCAGCGCCGTCATAGTAGAGTAATTGTCAGTTAAATTAAAGCGAATCAACTCTTGATTATTGGCAGCGTTGACTACTCGGATATAAGCCGATTTAATCATGCCAAAATGCTGGTCTCTTTCATCAGCTTCATAAATGTTCACAACTACAAGAATCTTATGAACATCTGATGGAACTCTGGCAAGATCAATTGCAATTTGTTCATCGTCGCCATGTCCATCGCCTGTCAAATTATCACCAGAATGCATGACAGATCCACAGTCACTGGCAAGGTTATGAAAACATACTACATTCTCGTCTTTCACTAACTTGCCATGTTCATTAAGAAGAAGTGCAGAAGAATCACAATCAATTTCTGGAGTCGTTTGCTTTTTTTGGCCAAATTCTGTCGCTGGATCCCATCCAAGGCCAACTACAAGTTTAGAAAGGCCAGTAGTGCCCTTAGTTAAGTCTATTTTCTGACCCTTTACGAGATTAATACTCATTGTCTAGGTCACCTCCTTTCTAGGGAATCAATCACTTATGAAACTAGTACGACGATACTCTCAAATAGTTCCAAAAAAGAAATAATGTTCAACAAAAATTTTATTAGGCATTTGTAAAGCACCTCTAATAGACCGGAATGTTTCCAAAATGGCAAAAAAAGATCGCCCTCCACTCAGCCGAGTAGGCCAATGGAGCAAGCGATCTTTATGACTGAATAGTGTTCTGTTCCTGGCAATACCTACTGAATGACGATACTATCCAGATTCGGAGCGCTGCCTGTATTATTATAGAATTTAATCGTATTATTCCCTGCATTCAGCTGAATGGAGATCGTCGAATTGTAAGTCGTGCTCCAAGAGGTGCCCGTTAACGGGTAAGCTGTTCCAGCACCGCCGTTAATGCTTATATAATAGGTCTTGGTGTTGTTGGTTAAATAATTAATTTTCATCGTGTAAGTCCCTGCCGTTGCCACATTGACATTGGCAAAGGTAACATAATTCGTCGTGCCGTTTCCAATATTATTGACCGCATTGCCTGCGGAGCAATAAGAACAACTGGCAATCCCTACCGTACCGCTCAAGGTTGCCGCTTCCGCCTCATAATTTGTTGGTGTTGGTGTTGGTGTTGGTGTTGGTGTTGGTGTTGGGGTAGGAGTCGGTGTTGGCGTTGGTGTCGCAGTTGGCGTTGCTGTTGCTGTTGGCGTCGGTGTTGGTGTAGATGTGCCAATGGTAATCTGGTATTTTTGATTGTAATCCGCGCTGAATGTAATATTACCTCCACTTACTGTCGGCGTAAATGCGCTTCCGTTGGGATTTCCACTAGAGTCAAGCGGTTGTACACTTGGTGTACCGCTGCTCCACGGATTTTTAATCGTGACAGGCAAAGTGATTTGCTGCTTATTCACATTATTAATTTGAATACTGCTTATGGCTCCGCCTGATAATGCGCTCGATACCTCGAAGCCGCCTTTGGCTAGGAGCCGTTTAAAGGTAGCGTCATTGCTCGTCGGCCAGTCGGGAAACAGTTTGATGACGCCGTTCTCCGTTTGCATCAGCATCGAATTCACACCCTCAATGGCTCCAGATGTCTCGATACCGCCTCCGCCTTCAAAAGCTGTTACATTGCTTTCTCTCCACAGCTTGGTTGAAGTCGTGTTCGTCAGAGAAGCCTTGAACTTACTCAACAAATCCGCCGCAGGCCAGCCTAACCTTGCCGCAATCGGCCAAACCTTCGGGAAGCCGTTATGGTTGCTGTATCCCGTTAAAGTCCAAGGATGCATATAGCTTAGTGTATTTGTAGCGGTTTGTTTGTAAGCCGTATCAGTGCTGACGTAGGATTCTCCCGGAAAAACAGAGCCTTCCAATTGAACCGGCTGTCCATCAACGTAGATGTATGCAGGAGCAGCATCGTTAGGTCCCATAACTTCCATTAACACATAAACCGGTGTATTCGCCACCCCGTTCACCGTGAAATTCTGGGTAGGGTAAGAAGCGATATGATCGCGTAAGTCCTGCCATTTAGCTACAAGGTTAGCGTCCACACCCAACGTTTGACTCGCATCAATCAGGAATTGGGAATATCTTTTGATAAAGCCAATGTCGATGGCAGGATTCAAATCGTCTCCGCCTTCATGTGCCGAGCTATGCTGGATATCATATTTATAATTCCCGCCGCCCAGATCCACTTTCGTTACATAATCGAGAAAGAACGCTTCAATATTTTTGGCAAGCGGATATAACGTATTTTGCAAATAGGTTTTATCCCCAGTGTACTCGTAATACCAGATTAGCGGCATCACCGCGAAACTGCCGTCGGACTTCTGGTCTTGAAGCTTCGTCCAATCCTTGGATGAAGCGGGCGTATTAATGGATGGCGGAGTTGTAATTAAATTGTAAGGAGCAAGGCTCCTTTGATACAAAATACCTTTATAGCCCGCCGATGCCGTTTTATTTTGCTGAAATGGCGATTCTTTCACAATCACGTTGCTGTAAGGCAAGACCGAATCCGAGCGGTTGCTGGAAAAAGCTCCATAATACAGCGCCTCCGCATTGTAATTCAAGAAATATCTACCGCCCCAATTAGGTATATCGTTGGTTATCCAGTTGCCCCAAATCGACGGCGGCGCAACGCTGTTCGCTCTGCTGGAAGCCCCCAATACATAAAGTGCGCCAAAATAAAACTTATTCATGACGCTGTCATTCAGATTCACATAGGATTTCATCCAGAAGTCCTTCCACCAGGTTTGGTGTTGGGCTTTCAGCGTTGTGATATTTGCTGCGGTTAAGGCATTCACGCCATTGATCGCATTATTCTTCACGGTAGTTAAAGATGGGGCCGCGCTGCCGATGCCGATTCCGCTTTTGATAGTCGTAATAAGCTGCACCGTCGTCCCGGGACTCAAAGTAAACGTTCCTTTGGCATCCGCTGAGCCGTCCGTCGTACCGCTGAAGGAGGCGCCCAACAGCTTGGTAGCTACGGCAATTCGCGACTTATAGTCGGTTGCGCCATTCAAATTGTTCTCGCGCGAGACCCAAAGTACTCCGCTCGTAATCCCGCTTGAATAGGGATACGTGCTGTTATTGTCCTGTGAGACGTTGGATATCGTAATTTTATCCGGCACCCATAAATCCGCGTTTATCGTGACAGCGCTGCTTCCAGCTGGACTTGATAACTCGGTAACGAACACGTCGTCCGAATCCGCCGTCCATGAGGTCATCGTTACGGTCGTACTGCCGAACTGCATGTTCGTGATGACTTGTGCGTTTTGAATATCCTGTTTCATGCTATAGACCGAAGCTGGATTCGTGCCTGCAGTAGGAGAATTGATCGTTAATCCGCCGGCGGACAAGATAGACGGCTGCCATGATGGAGAATTGGACGTATCCGTCGGATTCTTAATGGCATTCCCCCAGAAATCGTTCTTGCCAAAATAAAATTTCTGGCTGCTGACGGTATCTCCAGCCACCACACCGATATTGCCGTTACCTAGAAGCTGACCCGGCGAGTAATTTTTCGTTTGCACGCCGCTAATCGGTGTAGTAACGGTTGGTGAAATGCCAGAGAGCAGGCTCTGAATCGCCGCCCAGTCATCCGCTTGCTCGGAAGCAAATGCTGTAGTCGGACCACTTAATCCTGTCGGTATTGCAACCGACAACACAAACACCAACAATAACCCCCAGACATAGCCTTTTTGACTTGATTTGAACGTTGACATTCTTAAGCACCTCCTAATTAATTTTTGGGAAGTTCCTCTAAGATAGCTTTTGCAGATTGAACGGGATAAGAACTCCCTTATTTAACAATAGGTTAAATAATAAATTTAAGCTTCCTAAAATCAGAAATTTGTTATTAAAAATAGCGCACGTTTTATCGATCACCATTCATACTAAGACCTGTTCATTTCTGGACCGTACCCGATGAACGACCCGATATTGGTTTGGCGACATCTGGATATAATTTTTGAACATTCTGTAGAAGCTGGATAAGGTCTCAAAACCCACCTCAAAGCAAATGCAGACAATTTCCTTGTCCGTTTCGACAAGCATTTTTTTGGCCATTTCGATTCTGACCTCGGTCAAATATTGAATCGGTGTAATTGAATACTGTTTTTTGAAAATATTGTTAACATGCCTGGTACTCATGCCCAATTTGACGGAAATATCGTTCGAATGCAGAATTTCAAAGTAATGCGTATCAATATAAAGACGCAGCTTCTCCGCACGCAGGCTGTCCGCATCAATAACGTGCGAAGGCTGCTGCGCCCTTGCAAGCACGAGCAGCAGCTCAGACAATTTAAGCTTCATGGAGAGAAAATTCAGCGGATTTCCGTGAGACAGCTCGAACAGCATTTTCCGCAGCAGCTGCCGAAGCTCACTGCCGAGAAACGGATTCAAACGGATCAAGCTGGAAACGTTGAAAAAAACGGCGAGCAGCTCTTTTTGTACAGAGATGTCCAGCAATTGTGCATCAAAGGCAAGCACGAGAATCGTCAGATTGGAATCGGATACTACCGCATGCGGAGAGAACGGGACGATAACAACGCCATGGTCCTTGTTGAAATCCAACTGCTTTCCGTCAAGTGTAATTTGACCCTCGCCATCCAACGCATATAGAATTTCATGGAAAGGATGGTCATGCTCCATAATCACATCCCCTTCTTCATGTTTGACTTCATACAAATGAATTCCTTGGATGGAGAGATCGATCACTCTACGATTGCTCATTGCGGCGTTCCTCCTGAATCATTAGACATGTTTGGCAAAACGTCGGACGCTTCCCTCTACCGCTTCCTTCAAGCTCCAGCGCTCCGTTGTGATTTGATTTAAACTGAGGCGCTCCCTTGCATCCATTAATTCCATTGATTTTCCTCCTATGGACAGTTTAAGTCAACCTTTCACCGCACCCGAAAGCATGCCTGACACAATATAGCGCTGCCCAAATAAATACACGATGACAATCGGCAGTGTCGTCAGCACAATTGCCGCGCATACTAGATTCCAGCTGGATATGTAGGTGCCATAAAAGTTATAAACGGCCAGTGTCATCGGGTTATTCGTCGATTTGTTAAATACGTACAGTGGCAGGATAAAGTCATTCCAAGCATTCATGAAATTAATCAGCAGCGAAGTAATCGTCACCGGCATAAGCAGCGGATATTGAATCCGAAAAAAAAGCTGCCACGCGTTGCTGCCATCAATCACCGCCGATTCATCCATTTCTCGGGGGACGGAATTTATGAAACCGTAATAGAGAAAGACGGTAAACGGCATCATTAATGCCGAATAGAGTAAGATGATTCCTTGAAACGTGTTCATAATGTGCAAGGTCTGCATAATCTTAATCGTAGGTATCATATTGATAGGTGCGATTAAGCCGACGATAAAATAGTAATACAACATTTTATTTAGCTGTGTTCTTCTTCTGGATAGAACAAAAGCCCCCATCGCGGACGCGATATTCGTAAGCAATACCGAACCGGCGGTAATGATCATACTATTTTTAAAAGCGCGGATCATTTTCCCTTCTTTTATAACTGTCGCGTAATTATTAAATTGAATGTGTTTGGGAAAGCTGAGATTCATTGAATCTGCTTCCGCCGATGTTTTCACTGAATTGATAACGACCAAAAATAATGGAATTAAAATGACCAACGTGAGCAACCATACCGAAACTTCCTTGACAATTTTCATTCGCTAACCTCCGACCGCCTGGACAACAGGCTTAGCGTGGAAAGCGCAATCAAGGTGGTCATTAAAAACAGGAGAATACCGATAGCCGTCGCTGAGCCGTAACGCCCGGAAGAAAACTCTCTGAAAACAGCGGTGTTCAGAACCTCCGTCGTATTGCCGGGACCGCCTTTGGTAAGGACAAAGATGAGATCAAATACCTTAAAGCCGTTGATGAGATTCAATATCAGATTAATCGTAATTGCAGGCATGATAAGAGGCAGTGTAATATGAATGAGCTGCTGCCATTTGCTTGAACCGTCTATGGAAGCCGCCTCGTAATAAGAGCGCGAGATGGTTTGCAAGCCGGCCAAATAAATAATCATATTAAAGCCGATAAATTTCCATGTTTCTACCGAAACAACGGAAAGCATGGCGAATTTTACATCTACCAGCCAAGCATGCTTCCAACTCTCCAGTCCGATATAACCTAGGAAATTGTTGATTAAGCCGTGGCTCGGATCGAATACCGAGGAAAAAATTAACCCAATTATCAAGGGAGAGATCGTGACGGGTAAATAAAAGATCGATCGGAGCACATTTTTCGTGCGCAGACCTTCGTTCAACAGCAGAGCTAAAGATAAGCCCAACAAATTTTTCAACAGTGTAGTCGACAGTGCAAATTCGAAAGTGTGTGTAATGTATTCCCAGTAAAGCGCGCGATCTTTCAACATATCCCTGAAATTATCCAGCCCAATAAAGCGCATTTTTTCGTTATACGTATTCCAGTCGGTCAGAGCGTAATAAAAGCTGAATAAACTCGGGGTAAAGTACAGAAGTGTATAAATGCCTACCGGTAATATTAGAAAATAAAAAGGGTAAATCCTCTTCGTATTCATATCGCCCCTACTTCCTATTAGCCATATGTCTTTAAAGTCTGAAGGACAACGGCGCCGGTGAACGATAGAACATACACATTTTGCTCACCGGTGAAGCCGTTTTAATGTACATCCAATTATTTGGCAGTTGCCTTGAAAGATTTTTCTCTGTTGTCGTCCAATTTTTTCAAGACATCTAATGGCGTTAATTTACCAAACAACATATCTTGCATCGCCTTGGCGATGATTGCCCCTGAATCCCCGTAGAATTTGACGGAATCGTTTAAATCAATAAGCTGAGAGCTGGCAATGGACTGTACGCTTTGCAGAGCTTGCGTTGCAGGTGCAACTTCTATGCCTTTAAAAGAAATTGGGCCTAAATCTTTTCGCTCCATGTAGTATGCTTTTAAATTGTCCTGACTAGATAGGAAAGCGAAATATTGACGAATGGATTCGATGTTTTTCGTTTCTTTATTCACAACGCGGATAATTCCTCCGGCAGAGTGGCCGAATGTTGTATTGTCCCCCATTGGAACCGGGAACATCTTCCATTTATCCGCACCCGAATTTGGGAACTTCGCTAATACTTCCTGTTGGTAGGTCGTATAGACGAGATCCATCGCGTATTTTCCGGAACCCATAGCTTCATAACCTTTGGTCCATTCGTTCGATAAGGCGTCTTTGCCAAAGTACCCCTTTTTGTTCATTTCATTGTATTGACCCAGAGCCGTTGCCAGCACTTTGCTGTCGGCAAATTTCCCCGTATTGTTATTCAATTTATCGATGAATCCTGGATCTTCTTTGATCGCTGCTCCAGCCAATTCCTGCAGCCAGATAGGCAGATGCCACTCATCTTTGGCATTTTCAAAAATCGGTGTGATGCCATTCTTTAGAAGCGTATCGCAAATTTGCGTAAACTCTGCATATGTTTTTGGCGGTTGCAAGTTGTACTTGGCAAAAATATCCGTATTGTAAAGCAGGCCCCATCCATCAACAGACCATGTGTTGAATCCGTAGATCTTGCCGCCAATGCTTGCTCCCGCTTTGGCCCAATCTGTATAATTGGCTGCCCAAGGCTCGTTCGACAAGTCCATAAAATTCTTTTCCGGCTGGAAGCTGTCAATTCCGATGCCGCTCGCCATATAGAGGATGTCCGGCGCTTCCTTCGTCGCAATCTTGGTTTTGAGAATATTGATATACTGATCATCCGGATTCACCTGAAAATCAATTTTTATGCCTGTTTTTTGTGTGAATTGATTAGCAAGCTTACGGTCAATGTCTTTAATCCAGTTTTGAGAAGCACCGACTGTAATCGTGACATCCTTTTTGGCTGCATCTGGTTTTGCCGTTGGAGCTTGCGTTGCTGCTGTACTTTCTGCTGGTTTCACTGAGCTTGCTGCATCTTTGGAGCTGCTGCCGCAGCCTGAGATCACAAGTGAAAATGTCGATATACAGGTAAGCATCACTAGAAGAGATTTTCTCAATGTTCATTCCCCCTAAGCTTTTTTCAGACTATTTCTCGTCTGCCTCTGAATTATAAAGCGTTTTCATTTTATCTTCGATGCACAAAATGCGCTAGTTGCGATGGACTTTTTTCACCTTATTATTCACCTTGCAGCTTCATTCCCTCACTGTAGTCCGATAGATTTTGTCCAGTCATATTCTTGAAGATGCGGCTGAAATAATGTGAATCCGGGTAACCAACGATCGCCCCAATTTCTTTAAAGCTTAGCTCTGGATGCTGCTGTATCAAGCGCTTAGCCTCGTCCATACGCAGCGAGATTAAATATTTAATTGGTGTCATTTGCTTGTATTTTTTGAAAATTTTCGTTAAATAGGAGGAGTCGAAATTGAATTTTGCCGCAATATCCTCCAGCGTGATCGGATGGGCAAAGTTTGTCTTCAAGTAGCTCTCGATTGAATGGGTCAACTCTTCAGCGCCTTCCGAAAGATGCTCCTCATTTAGAAAGGCTGTGTTTTCTAAAAGGGTCAGAACTCTCTCGAAAATGCTCGGGAAATCGGCAGCGGTATAGAGGGTATTCAGCATATCGTATTCTAGATGGAATATTTCCTCATCGGAGAAATGAATCGCCTGTTGATGGACAATTTGAATGAGATGCTGCAATTTTTTCTCGATCCATTTTTGCGGGTACGCTTGTTCGGTCCAATGCTCGAATAAGCTGCGCAGCTCCTTGTTGAAGTTCACTCTTTTATTTCCTTGGATGAAAGAGACCAGCTTGTGTTGGGTGTTCGGATCGATCCATGCCGACGGTAAATCCCTTGCTTTTCCAGTGTTTGTTAAGATAGCCGACCTACCGAGAGCGACCCCTTTTTCCATGGCGACTTTCAATCCTTGTGAGGTGCTCCACAATCTATCCAGTTTTGCAGGCTCCGCTGCATGAACGATGGTGACGGAATAAGGCTCTACTTGCTCGCGAACCGCTGCCAGTAAAGCATCAGCACAAACAAGAGGCTGCTGGATGACCGCTTCCTCTGTTTTGATCACAAGATACTTGCCGTGGAAGGGTAATTGGTCCACCAGCCACCAGTCCTCTACATCTCCAAGCAAGGTTGGAATCGCCTTGCTTCTATTCACCTGCAGCCATAGATTGTCAAAAAATCCGGCTAGTCCAGATGAATACGAAGCATTCGCCAAATGCCCGATTTGAATTAGAAAAAGCTGAAAAACACTGTCTTGCAAAGCTATATTCTGTTGAACAATCTCTCCTGTTTGAAGAGCGGAATGCACTTGCTCCTTTTCGAAAGAAGCCTTTTCTTGATCTAGCTGAGCGAATATGCGGGATAAGGTTTTTCTAATATCATCGGTATCGAGCGGCTTAAGCAGGAAGTCTCTGGCTCCGCAGCGGAGCGCCTGCTGGGCGTAATCGAATTCATCATGCCCGCTGATGACAACAATCTGAATGCGTGGATATTTGCGGGAAACCTGCTCAATCAATTCAATTCCGTTCATCTGCGGCATTTGAATGTCCGTAAAAAGCACCTGCGGCTGCAAGGCTTCAATCACATCCAAAGCTTCTTTTCCGTTCTCAGCGTAGAGGATTTCAAACTTATTCGTGGCATTTTCAATTTTCGTAGCGATATTTCTCATGATCAGAGGTTCATCCTCCGCTATAAGAATTCGGTAGGAACCCTTCGTATTTGCTATCATCCTGCCAGTTCCTCCTCTGATGGTTTAGAATCCTGTTCGGATTGGCGGATCAGGCCGCCTATCACAATCCATGCCCCGCCTTCCGGGTGGTTGGAGGCTTCGAAAATGGCTTCTTCTCCATACAAAAGCTGTAATCTTTCGGCGATGTTCTTGAGTCCCAACCCTTTTCCCTGCGATTCCTGGGCATACAAATTCAGCTTTGGCTGGGACAAGGCTTGCAGCGCTTCAGGGGTAAAGCCTCCGCCGTTATCGCGGATATGGATCGTCCACTTCTCTCCATCCGTTCTCCCTGTCAGTTCGATCTTCCAAGGCGGCGCAACATGAATGCCGTATTTCATACAGTTTTCCACGATCGGTTGAATGATTAGAATCGGTACGGCAACTTCCATCATGGCTGGATCGACATCAATTTGAAATCTTAGCTTCTCCCCATATCGAATTTGCATCAAAGTCAAATAGCTCGCGGCATACGCCAGTTCATCCGACATGGTTACGTTCCTCGCGTGATTGGATAAGATGTAGCGCAGCATTTTCGAAAGATGCTTGCATACCTTTACGATATCGTAATCCTCCTTCTCCTCGGCCATGATGCTAATCAGCGTAATCGTGTTATAGAGAAAGTGAGGATTCATCTGCGACTGCAAGGCAACCATTCGGGCCTGCATTTCCTGTGAACGCGATTGGATGACTTCTTCAATAGAATCTTGTAATCGGATGCACATTCGCTTGAACGATGTATTCAGAATATCCAGTTCATTCAAACTGGTGTTGCTTTCAATCTGTGATGACGGCAGCAGTGTATCGACCCGCAGCGCGCGAATGGATTTGTGCATTTCCTTAATAGGCAGCGTCAACCCCCTCGCAACGAAGAACGAGACGATTAAGGTTATGAGCAGCAAGCCAAGCACAGCGATAAACATCGAATTGCGAAACGTCACCACAGGCTGCAGCAGCACATTTTCCGACTCTTCGGCCACAACAATCCAATTCGAATAATCCGAATGCGTGTAAGCCATAATTTCACGCTGCTTATTAAGCGGATTGTTAATCGTTGATGTGCCAGTCGCCAAATGCTCCCTTTGCAGCTGCTTCCAATATAACTCCGGATAAGCGTTGGGCTGATTGCTATATGGATAGATCAGATTCCCCGCCTGATTATAAATATAAATCGATTTATTTACACTGGCCCCCCCATTAGGCTCAGCCATAAGCTTTCCGATCAAATTAGCCATAACGCTGTAGCTTTGTTGAATTTCCAGGATACCCTGCTGCTTACCGCCCAAAGCCCATGAGAAGACGCGAGCCAAAGAAATAACCGTCTTGCCCGAGCTGTCCCAATCATCTGAATGAGGGGGTGAAATCACCTTCGCACCATCGGCAGCAAGCGTATCTTTGACCCATGCCATATTGTTCATTTTCCCGCCCGGGAAAAGTTTGCTGACAGAATTATTACCAGTTCCAAAAAAGCGCCCATTCATATCAAAAAGATTAATTTGCCAATCCAATTGAATTGGACCCATAATCGAAAAAATATAATCGTTCATTTTTCTAACATTGTAAGAGGAAATCGTTGGATCGACCGGATTATCTTCTTCAAAAAATAATTGCTTGATGTCGTCCGAGAAAATGACCTTGACAGCAGCGTTGTCGATATTTTGAATGAGCGAATCGAGCTGTGTGGAAATATAAGTCGTCGATTGAAAAATAGATTCCGAATCTCTTTTGCTTAAAATATCCGAGACATAGTAATAAAATGAAATAGCTGCAATGGCTACGATGGCTGTGATGAGGATGGAATACGTTACGAATAGCTTGAATTGAATGGACCTGAACTTTAGCATCGACACCATCCCTCCCTTCTTTCATACACTGCTTGTAAACTAATTTTCACACAAAAAAGGATAAAATTGCAAGGCTATTACGGCTGAAAGCAGGCAATAAAGCAAATCTGGAGAAATCTCAAGCTAACGTGTTAGGTACTTTATGTTTCCCTTGAAGAATGTGCTAAAATAAGGATAGGCAGGCTGATTATCTGCCAATGCTAGCGCACAGAGATTTCCAAAAAATTTAATTTGGGAGGTTATAATATGGATGATTATTTTTTGGTTAAAGACGGTAGAATTGTACGCTGGGATGGACTAATTTTAGGGGGAACCAAGATCCGCGCCGATGAGCTAATAGAATCTTTTGGACGTAAGGCTCTTGATGAAATCGAACAATTTGGGTTTTACACCATAAAGAAATCTTAACGAACCTAACTATTAGCATAAAGGAGGCTGCCATTTGTAATGGCAGCCTCCTTTACGTATGTTCATCTATAATTCCCTGTTGCATTCCAGCCGTAAGACATTTAATTAGATATTTCGACGATGGCTTGATAGGACGCCGAATCCTGAACGGATTTGATCATGTAGGACGCCAAATCCGCCCGCGAAATGCCCTGCGCCTTCGTCAAATGTTGATTAAACGCCGTCCGGTACACCCCCGACCACGGTCCATTCGTTAGTCGCGGAGGGCGAATGACGGTCCAGATTAGCCCGGATTTCCGCAATTTCTCTTCCATCCGAGCCATATCCTCGTAAGCGTATTTAAACATCGGTTGAATGACGAAACGGATCGTTTGCCGCACCATCCACGGCATATCATCAGGTATCTTCAAACCGGAGGAGGACAAGCCGATGAATCGGAGCACTCCCGCCTCCCCCATCGCTTTAATGATATTTTCCGTTCCTTCAGAGTAAACGGTCGTCGGCTTGCGATGATTGACGCCGAGCGCGGATATCACAGCATCTTGACCAATGATCCGCTTGCTGAACGACGATAAGTCGAGTACGTCCCCCTGGATAACTTCCAACCTTTCGCTTGCAATATCGACGGCTTCGGGTTTCCTCGCGATGACGGTGACTTCGTGGCCCAACTCAATAGCCTGAGTCACGACTTGGCGGCCGGTTCCTCCCGTAGCTCCGAATACGACGATTTTCATCTCTCTTTGCCCCCGCTAAGGCATTCGACAACACAACGAACGATCGCAATGTGTCCATCGATCGAGGGATGGACACCATCCGGGCCTATAAATTTCGGCTGCGCTTGTTGCCCGAAAACCGCTTGCGTGTCTACGACAGGATCGGACATGCCGCGCATCATTTCGCCAATGGCGATGATGTCTTCGTTTCTCCAGCTGAGGTGCCCCATCTGGAAATACGGATACGCAGCTGCTCGCGCATCATCGAAAGTCGATGGCGTCAACCATACCCAGCGGGATTGGCTTCTCGCCGCAGCAATTCGCCGAATCTCATGCAGATTTTTGGCCGTTTCCTCGGCGCTCACTTGCGTTTTGGCAGATTCTGGACCGACCCTCATGGCATCATTACCTCCGATCAAACAAAGGATCCAATTCGGTTGTTTACTAACGATCCCGTTAATTCGGCTAAGTACTTGGGTGGATGTATTCCCAGAGATTCCTTCGTTGATCAGACGAATTCCATCCCGCGGCCTTTGTAGTTCAAGCAGGTGGCGAAGAATTTCGAACCACGAAAGCAAGTCGTCTGTCGTGCTCTCTCCCACTCCGATAACAGTTTCGCCAGCTTTGAACGGCAAATTATCGACGAGAGCAGCAAAATCGGGATTTTCAAGCAGATGCTCTGCCACCTCTTTCGCTTGTTGAATCAATTGTGCTTTAACGAGCAGGTACTTATCCAGGTCCATGCCGTAAATTGCTGCCAAAACCTTGTCGTCCAGGTAGCGCGCATAAGTCAATACTTTCTCGGGGTGCTGCGATTGAATCAGTTTAACCCATTGCGGATTCAAATGCGTTTCCATGGTATTCGATTCTCCTTTTGCAATTAATTATACCGTTTTGACCGAACCCCAGAACAGCAGCAATGCGATTACCGGATGCAACGCCGCAATTATCCCGGTCGACGAGAAAACTTGGATAGACAGAAACTGAAACACGACAAGCACGAACAGTCCAAGACTCACCCAACGTTTAGGACCCTTAATTCTACCGACGAATGTCAGCAGGAACATAAGCAAGGGAGCCAAAGCGAAAATTTTGACGAACGACTTATGCGTCTCCCAACTGGAAGTATCCGAGAAAGTGGCTATTCCGGCGATAAAGACTTGTGCCACGATACAGACCAGAAATGTCCAAGCCATTACTTTGAATATGAATCCCCAGACTGGCATGCGCTTTTCCTCCCTCCTACTGTGATTAGCATATTGACATAGTTAACGATAACGGATGATTATCACCAAACACCGAGCGAATAAGTCACAAAACGCTCAACATCTGGTATCATTCCGCTCAATTGAGACACGAGCCTGAGGGGATATGCTATAATGGTGCCAATTCAGGGCTTTCTGGGCCAATTTGGAGGAAACAGCATCCATATGAAACAAACGATAATGATTGTCGATGACGATAAAGAAATCGCGGAATTAATGAGGGATTATCTCGAAGACGAACAGTTCGAAGTGGTGGAAGCATATAACGCTGTTCAAGCGATTGAAGCAATAGAGCGCAACCGCGTCGACTGTATTTTACTGGACGTAATGATGCCTGGCCAGAGCGGGCTGGATCTTTGCAGGCAAATTCGGAAAACGCAAGATACACCGATCCTATTCCTTAGTGCGCGCGGTGATGACATGGACAAAATCAGAGGACTCAGCTTGGGTAGCGACGATTATATCGTGAAATCTGCGACGCCCGAAGAAGTTGTTGCCCGCATTAAAGCCGTGCTCCGCCGTTACGGCAGACAGGATAAGAATCCCAAGCTCGAACTGGACTTCGGCCGGCTCATCCTAGACGTCATGGCTCATGAAGTAAGAATTGAAGGGGTTCCAGTATCGATGACGCCCAAGGAGTTCGATATTCTTTGCTTGTTCGCCGAGTACCCCCGCCAAGTTTTCACCTACGAGCAATTGCTGCAGCGCTTCTGGGAAGGGATCGGAGACAAGCATTCTGTGACCGTTCATATCGGTAGAATCCGTGAAAAAATCGAAGAAGACCCGAAGAAACCAGTGTACATCGCCAACGTCTGGGGCGTAGGCTATCGTTTCGAAGGGGGCAAGCGATGAAACCGCTCCGCATCCGTCAGTGGATGGTAATTGGCATGCTTATCGTACTCATCCTTCCACAATTGTTTTATGAAATCCCAGGCCTATTCGATAAGTATGTATTAGAAAATGCCAAATTTTCGCGCCAGCAGGAAGCCATAAATAGCTTGATGCGCGAAGTCGGCGAAGCGGATGTCATTCGCTGGCGCAATCCAGACTGGCAGGCTGAAATCGAAAAAAAGACCGCTGCTTCAGATTCGGGGATCGTCTTGCTCGATGCTTCAGGCCGTGAAATTTACCGTTCCGTCCCCTCGCGGTCAGAGTCGACTGCTCAGCGAGAATTAAGCGTAATGGACCAAGGTCAACTGCGGGGAAAAGCTCTGTTCTACGCGCCCAAACAAAGGAGCGAACTAGCGACGGCGTTCGCCTTATTCGCGGGAGTATTCGCCATTCTGTTCATTGGCTTCCAGATGGCCCGCGTCGTCGTGAAGCCTTTGGAAGCCATGGGCCACGCGGCCAGACGAATCGCCAGCGGAGATTTGGAATTCCAACTTCCTGATTCTACGGTTAAGGAGGTAGCAGACGTGCGCGACGCTTTTCAAGTGATGGGCACAAGCCTCCGGGAATCGCTCATTCGCCAATCCGAACTGGAAGCGGAGCGACGGTTCTTCATCAGTTCAATCGCGCATGACTTAAGGACCCCGTTATTCGCGTTGCGTGGGTTTTTGACGAGACTGGAAAGCGGTGCCAATCCGGAAAAGGCAGCGAGATATACCGCCATATGCAGCAAAAAAGCCGAGCAATTGGAACGTCTCGTATCCGATCTTTTTTCATACGGACAGATGTCTTCCTTAGAGCAATTGCTGCGGCTGAAGCCGCTGGACATCGGCGAATTGTTCGAGGATATCACAGCGGATTATTTGCCCCTGGCTTGGGACAAAGAAATTAAATTGACGTACGAGGCTCCGGCGGAGAACATCGTGATTCAGGGTGACGCCCATCTGCTGCGGCGTGCGATCGGAAACCTGATCGATAACGCCCTTCACTATTCTCCAGCAAGCAGCAATTTGATGATCCGCTTGCGAAGGGAGGAATCACGAGCCCACTTTACCGTCGAAGATACCGGACCCGGAATTCCCGAGCAACAACTACCCCATATTTTTGATGCGTTCTACCGGGGTGACGACTCGAGAAACCTAGAGTACGGCGGCAGCGGGCTTGGACTTACAATTGCTCGACGAATTGTGAGGGCGCACTACGGTGATCTTGTGGCAGAGAATCGCAGCCAAGGGGGCAGCGTCTTTACCGGCTGGATCGGATAAACACTCACCTTTATGTAAGTACCTGTACTAAAAGTGCATACTTACATATTCGCAGTAACATCTTTATACTCAAAAAAGGAAATATATAAGAACTAAGGAGGAACAACCCTTGAAAACTCTTGTTGTGGTAACACACCCAAGCATAGAAACTTCCGTAATTAATAAGCGATGGGTAGAAGAACTCAAGAAATATCCGGAAAAGTATACGGTTCATCAACTGCATGAGGTATACCCTGACGGACACATAGACGTGGAAAAGGAACAAAACTTGATTGAATCACACGGAAATCTTGTTTTGCAGTTCCCTATATTTTGGTTTAATTGTCCACCACTCCTTAAAAAATGGCTTGACGATGTTTTAACTTATGGTTGGGCATATGGGTCACATGGAGGCGATAAATTAAAGAATCGCAAAGTTGCCTTAGCTGTTTCTGCCGGAATTAAGGAAGAAAATTATAGTCAAGAGGGAAAATATCGCCATACACTTGCTCATTTATTGTCACCTTATGAATCTACCTTCCTGTACTGCAATGCAAATTTCCGTTCGTTCTTTGCGTTTTATGGTACGGAGAATGAGCCTGGTGAGAATGTGCCTGGTACAGAAAATGAGCAACCTGCAAGCGAATTAGAAAAAAGCACACAAGATTATTTGAATTTTGTTGACAACCTCTAACAGGTAACTTTATTTAAACAGCTTAGCTATGCCTTACACTCTAAAACTTCCAGAGTTCGCGAACTGTTTTTCTCTCCCCATTCGCACATCATATTTAACAAAGGAAGGAGAGAAAGACCACGCTCTGATAACGAATATTCAACTTTTGGAGGTATCTGGGGGAATTCCTTACGTATAATAAGCCCATCTGCCTCCAGCTCCTTTAGCATAATACTTAGCGTTTTAAAGGAAATAATACCGATACTTCGCTTCAGCTCATTATGCCGCATAACCTTATTATCAGACAGCTTATACATAATGATCATTTTATATTTACCGCCTATCAAAGACAACGTATATCCAAAACCAGTATCTTTTAATTCCACGCCAGTCGGAACACAGGTTTCGAGCATAAGTTACACGCTCCTTTTTAGTTAATTAACCCACAGCACATGCTGTGGGTCTGAGTATTTAGGTTGGTAATTCCGTCTCGCGGAAAGCTTTAATCATGGATTCTTCTTGTGGTGTAAGATCCATAAAGCATCTCTTCCTTTCCCGATAGATTATACGGTCAAATATTCACTTGTAACTTCTTATCTTATTCTAAACCCTGACGTTAGCGTTAGGGTCAAGATGAAATAAGCCCCCCCGCAATTGGCTGAACTAATTACGGGGGGCAGCCTTTTGTTTATATTTACTCAGGTGTCGACGATGTTTTCTAGTTATTGTTCCTGTTGGGAACTGTAGTACGTTATTTAGGCATAAATCTGATATTTCAGGGTAATAGCGGAACCACCACAGGGTCTTATTCCCAAAAAAAACGCAGAATTTCCCGCCAAACCGCAAATTAGCGCACTGTAGGAGGCTGTCGATTCATTGTAGATATCTCAGTCCCCAAAATTACTATTGCGAATTGATCAAATACTACGAAAAATTCAATACTTTAGCTGGTTTTCTCCCATTTACTCCCGATTTCTTGGTATAATTACACTATACTCATATCGGGGGTCTTTTGGATGTAAAATAGAGTTCGTTACAAAACATTTGATCAAATCTCATTTGCGGATATGATGGTCTACTCTAAACTGCCACTTCATTCTTTTTGGAGTAACGTTGAAAAAAAGATTGATTTCTCTTTTGCAGACTCGTTGTGCTCTGTTTTGTACTCTGGACGTGGTCAGCATCCCTATGCTCCCTCGCTTAAACTCAAAATCCATCACATTCAGGCTTACTACGCCCTTTCCGATCGACTCGTAGAAGAAAAGATCATCGGCGATTTGTTCGTTAAGCGCTTTTTGGGCTTGCCTGTAGACTTCTTTGGCTTCGATCACAGCACCATTGGTTTAGATCGTTCACGCATGGGGACCGCTATGTTCCAAGCTTGCCATCTGTATATTCTTGCTCAAATGCATAGCCTTGGTTTATGGGGAGACCAGGATGAGCAGTGGATTATTGACTCCTTCCCGTTCAACATCGCTATGTCGAGATCGGGAGCGTATCGCTTGATTCAGCAGGGTATGATTCGCATTTTTCAACATTTAAAACGAAGCCATCGTAGATTGTTCCGACTTGCTGAACAATCTGTTGCGCGGGATGCCATGCTAATTCGTTGCTCTTCGGAGTCATCTACCAGCGAGCAGATGCTGGCCTTCAGTAAATTAGTGGCTGAGGCGTATGGTTTGCTGCAATGGTTCCAGCTGGATGACGTAGCTGCTCACTTTCAAGCCTGGCCAAACCAGAACGCACAGCAAAAATCTCTGGAATTACAAGAAATTCTGAAACGCATTCTGGAAGAAAATAGCCGCGTCACGCCTCCAAGCGATGACGGCTCTGTTGACGATCCTGAAGAGCAGCAATCCACTGAGATAACGTATGAAAAAATTCCTTACAAAGAACGCCCAAAGAACGCCATTATTAGCGTAACGGATCCAGACGCTCGAGTTGGCAAAAAGAATCATAAAACAACGAGAGGTTACAAAACACAGAATTTGTGTACGGCCAGCGGAGTGATTCTGGACACGAAGATGATTCCGGCTATGGAACATGATAGAGATGCGATGTTTGAAATGGTTCAAGGTATTTAAAGCTTCTTTCGGATCACTCCGAGTGCCGTTTTAGGTGATACAGCGTACGGACATGGTGAACAGCGAAAAGCCTTGGCATCGCTAGGTATTTCCGTTATAGCTCCTGTGATTACAACTCAGAATCCTACTGGCTTGTATGATATCTCCCACTTTTCCTATGATTGCGAAAACGATTTGTATCGGTGTCCTGGCAACAAGACGACTGTCTGGAAAAACCACAACACAAAAATTGAAGGATGGCAATATTTTTTTGCAAAAAAGGACTGTAAGGATTGCCCCTTCCGTACGGAATGTACAAGCAACCAAAATGGTAGAAGCGTGTTTCACAGTGATCATTACGAGATCTACGAACTAGCAAAGGCCTATAACGCAAGTGAAGAAGGTATCCGGAATTACAAACTAAGGTACCACGTTGAGCGCAAAAACCAAGAGTTGAAAAACGATTGCGGATTAGGAAAAGTCGAAACCCGAAGCAAGAAGGCAATCTCCATTAAAGCCACGCTTGCCGGAATAGTCCTCAATTTAAAACACACGGTGAGGCGGTTATTTAACCCCAGCCCTGGGTTTATTCGCCATAACCGTACCGCCTAAGTTACCAAGAAAGTAAGCCTGCCATTCCTCTTTTTGCGAAAGAAAATGAGATCGTTCGAGATTCAAAGCCACGTAAACACTGAAAATGAGGAAAGGACTTCATTATATCCAGGGTGAATCGACAGCCTCTGTAGTTCCCTTAAGCCCACTTTAATCTCACTTTTTGCTAAAATAGCGGCTTGTAGTTCCCACTTGGCGACTCGCTTCGCTGTAGGGTGACAAATAAGTTCTGAAGTACAAGAAGCCAGCAAATTCAAGGGTTTGCTGGTTTTTCTTATAAAAGTGATTTACAAATTAAGTTTTGAAGTACTTCTTACAAACAATTAATAAAGTTATCCCCTTCAACAAAAGTTATCCAGATAGTTTAATTTCTGATGCGGCCAACACATTATTACTCATATTATTATTTTTGAATTGGTTGTTCAAAAATAATCTCAATATGCTGTAGGTTTACGATTGCCATTATAGTTTGTCGGTATGACCTGTACTAATTTTCATCCTGCTTTTGCATTTTCGTCAATTGTTTCTCGATGTGTTGAGAAAGAGAAAACCACCTAAAGTTGTTTCTAAAAAATAACCCGATTACGGAATCCGATTCGTGTTATTTTCATTACTGTAACTGTGAATATAAGTGATAAATCGGTAGCTTCCGGTAATACTCTTGTCTTTGCATTTGAAATTCTCTAAATGTGTATGCTGCTTCGGTTTTATTCATAAGTAATACAATTGCGCAAAAGTGTAATTCAGGTTGGTCTTTATACGGAAAATCTCTCTTCATTAAAATGAGTGTCTCGGAATCTTCTGCTTCAATATTGCCATTTTTACGTATCTTTATCTGGATGAGTTTGATTGTAACAATGGCAGTTTCCTCGGAATTTCTCGCAGCTCTTTGATAATTATATTTCTGGTAGATATACTCGGCTGTCTCTTGCAACTCCATATTACCTGTCTGATCAAATGCACTTATGCACATCAAACAAAATTGATTACTATTCGTGAATGCCATGCTGTTAAAAAATGGATCGAATCTATCGAATGCCCTGCGAATTACCTCATAGTCGATATTTATTCCTTTGGTCAATGAAGCCTCTATCATTGTAATGTACAAGCTATGAGCGCATTCATTATCACTATCATTGCTCAATGTGTACTGCCTTTTAAGCATATCTTCAGAAAATGCGTTGATGAGCTTTCCTATAACAAAGTAAAAACCCCAATTGCCCAAAGACATTTGTAAATTTTACTTAGTTACAAGTGAGGATAGACGTCCAATGCAACATAACGAGACTTGGCTAAGCATAACCGGGCTTAGTACCGCTTGTTTGCTTGATAGGTCCGAGCGAACGAACTTGGGGATCCCGTCTTGTATTAGTCTTTGGTATACGAATATATAATTTGGCCCAATACCAGCGTAGCTGACACCTGGTGCAAACGAATGGATATAAATGGAGAAATATTCCGAAGAGGAGGGTTTTTCCTAAATTGACAGTACCAGCGGCAGCCCACTTTGTTTATTAAACTATCGTTACCCGCTTAACTACGGTAAACTTATTACTTCCTACAGACCGATTTTTAAACTAAGCCCCCCAACCAAACATTCCCTCTTTACTCATTACTTCTGCTCGTATCGTATTTATACCAGATAGCCAACGAATAGGAATTCTAACTTGATCAGAACGAATTTCATCCATCCGATGTTTTCCTAGTGAATGCCATTGCCCATGATAAACTTCTTCGGTTAACCGCAATCCTGCAGGAGTGGACATTCTGGACTCTATGAAAATGCTCAGCAGGCTTTTTATAGAACATCTGAAGGGTGGATGTTCTAATCCACCCAGATGGTCATATCCAAAATTGGCAAGACAACGATGCTGTGCAAGTCGACGATCGGGTAGGATGATCACGAGATTAGGGCCTTGTCGTCGTACAGCATACCAAGGATAGCGGGATGATTCATTGTGATACACAACAACTGGTGATTCAAGTTAATGGTTTCATCTGAACGGGCAGGGCACAGCAATAGCGAAAGGACCTATCCCAGCAATTCTTTGGCTCCGTTCATCACTAAGGGCAAAGACTGTTTAACGAATGATTCCTCACTTATTAGACACCCCTCATTGTTCCAAACGTAAGCCGCCCCATACATCCCCCAACTTAACATGATAGAAGCTGTATTTATTAAGAATTGCGCGTTTGGAGTCGATAGCATCATGTCTTTGTCTATAAAGGAAAGAAGTATCGTTTGAATTTTTCCCTTTATTTGAATTTCGAATACAGGTACAAGCGATGTATTTCTTCTTTTGCACATAGTGCTTAGTCCCTTGTGAAATTCGCATACTCCCAGAAAAATGCTCTGAATTGTTTCTTCATTCAATACTTCGTGACCGCTTATTCTACGATTTATGATTGTCATAAACGATTCCATTAGTCTGGCCTCAAGAATTTCGAATTTATCTACAAAGTGAGCATAAAAAGTCGCTCTGTTAACAGTAGCCCGCTCTGCAATATCCCTAACGGTTATCGATTCAAAGTCTTTTTCTTGAATTAATGAAGCAAAAGCGTCTTGAAGGAGTCGACGTGTACGAATCACACGAGGATCAGCTTCATTCTTTTTAATTGTCATGGTTAAGATCTCCCCAGTAAAACGACATTATAGAAATCGTGTTGTCTATACAACGGTTTATGGTTATTGATGATTGCGTACCATTCGGTTGTTATTATAACATACAAATACAACATCTGTTGTTCAAACAACAGATGTTGTATTGAAACAAATTGTTGAATGCCGTTTATTGGCACCGCTCGCACACCAGGATACGGCCAGCTGCACCCATTTTCATCCTCTGTGGTGCAGCGCTGCTTTCGTGGCTAACTGGTACGACAGTTCAATAAAACAGCAGTCTATAACTTTATTTTCTCTGTACAGCCGAAGCATCATAGAAGAACTAGCCAGCCTCGCTCGGCGATCAATGAAAAAGAAAAAAGATGAACTCGAGCTCTCTCTTCGAGGTTACGTTAACCCACATCAACGAATGATGCTTAAAACCATCTTAGCCCACATCGATTTCCTCACCGAACAAATTACGTTGTTAGATCAAGAAGTTGCTGAAAGAGTTATCTCCGATCTGGAAGACATCGAGCGATTAGATTCTATACCAGGGATCGCCACTCGAATGGCTGAACAAATCTTAGCTGAAATTGGAAGAAATATTGAAAACCAGTTTCCAAGCGCGGCACACTTGTGTTCATGGGCAGCACTAGTACCTGGACATAATGAAAGCGCAGGCAAAAGGAAGTCTTCTAAAGGCAAGAAAGGAAATAAATATCTAAAATCTGCATTAACAGAAGCAGCACATTCCGTAGGTGCTTCCAAAAACTACCTTGGTGCTAGGCCCTTAACCAGTTTCACCAGCACGTCCCTACAATGGTTAGAAACCAACAGGATACGAATATCCATTATGAACCAAAAGGAAGAGGATGCCGGACGGCATCCTCTAACTGTTATTTAGCTGCTTTAATCGCTTGATCGGCTTTTTTCTTCAAAGCTTCGACAGTTTGATCGCTGGTTTGTTTGTTCATGAAGTACTTTTCAGACTCTTCTTGTACGGCTTTGCCGATTTCATTTGCAGCTGTGGTATTCGTGTTAAATGCAAAAGTATAATTTCCTTTTAATACTTTCATAAACGAATCTTTATCAAAATATTGTCCTTTATCGCCAATCAACATATCGGAAAGCTTATTGACATCTGCTTTCTTGTTGGAAGGAATTCGCCCGCCAGGAACCATATTCATATTGCCTTCATTCAAATACCAAGACAAGAACTTCATAGCCGTCTCCTTGTTCGGGCTCTTGGCGTTTATCGAAATTTCATCAGTAAATCCGCCGCTATTCACATTTTTACCTTTTTCTAGTTGCGGAACAGGAGCAAAAGCAATCTGGTACTTGCGGTTAGGATACGCACTATCATCTTTCACATAACGAATTAAGTACGTTCCAGTTAAAGCCATGGCCACCTTTCCTGTAAGTAGTTGGTCTTGTCCAGTAATTTTATTGGCTACACTTTCTGCATAAGGTGGTAATGCTTTGGCATCCAGCATATCCTTCTGAATTTCAAGCCCTTTCTTGAATGCGGGATGATTGAAATCGGATGTGCCATCGGCCGCGTAATAAGTATTCTTCGGTTGTGCGGACATCATAACGTAAGTAGCGAGCGGCGCCCAACCTGGCTCTGTGAAAGCTCCGAATTGACCAGGCTTGGTTAGCTTCTTCGCAAGAGCAGCATAATCGTCCCAGGTCCAATCGAATGGGACTTTTTCACCTACGGCGTCTAAAGATGATTTGTTAATCATCATGAGTACCAAATTTTTGGCACCTGGCAAGGAATAGATTTTGCCATCTTTTTTCTTCGCATTTTCGGATCCGATTACACCATCTAGATCAAATCCGGTTTTTTTAATTAAGTCATCTAACGGTTCGGCCATTCCCGCTCGAGTTCTACGGTCCAAATACGAATCCGCATAGCTGATGAACAGGTCAGGTGCATCATTGTTCGAGAGAAGCGCTGTGTCCAGTTTCGTGTTTCCGGATTCGTCGTTGACGAATCGCACATATTCCACTTGAATGTCTTTATTCGCCGCGTTCCATTTATCTACTACAGATTGTGGCCCGTTCTCCGGAGGAGTGCCTCCCCACCACTTCAGTTTCACCACTTGTTGCGCTGCTGGCGTGCTGGTTGCTAATGACGTCGGAGTGCTCGATGGATTTTCGGTCTTACCGCAAGCGCTTACCAATAGTGATACGGATACGACACATACAGCACCCATCATCATTATTTTTTTCATTGTTCTGTCCCCCTACAAAATTAATTTATTTACATTTCGAATTATACAGACAATGGGGGAATATCCGAATGGTATAATCTTATATGTTATCGTGATTTTCTAAGGAGTTTAGGGCTGACTTCCTATATTCTAACGGAAAAACGCCTTCGATTTTCTTGAAATACTTGCTGAAATGTGTCGGATCGCCATAACCGATCATCTCCGAGATTTCATAAATTTTATAAGATGGATCTTTTAACAGCTCACGGGCTTTTTTCATTCTTACTTTCGTCAAGTATTCGATGATCTTCTCTCCGGTCTCCTTTTTGAACAACACGCTTAAATAGCTTTCCGCAAAGCCTACGCGTTTCGCGATATCCGCAACCTTCAACGAAGTTTGGTATTCTTTCTGAATCAAATTCATAACCTCGACAATCTCAGAGCGATACCTGAGCTTCGCAGATTGTCGCATATAATCGATAGTTAGAACAGCCCA
Source organism: Paenibacillus marchantiophytorum (assembly GCF_014640555.1). Lineage (GTDB taxonomy): Bacteria > Bacillota > Bacilli > Paenibacillales > NBRC-103111 > Paenibacillus_E > Paenibacillus_E marchantiophytorum. The sequence goes on from NZ_BMHE01000003.1 coordinate 75,094, forward strand.
CCCGCCAAACCAAGCTACAATTTCTTGTAATGTTTCCGCATTTCGGATGACATCAAACGGATACTGTCCATTGTAGGAGGGAACAGCATAGAGATCTTTGCCGATATACGCCAGTTTTTTTTCAAACAAAAACAATAATTGAAGCCATTTCTCCCGTATCACCTTTGGAGACACATCGGTTTGTTTCTGTTTTTCGTACCATTGCAGAAGGGCTGTATGCAAGCGTTCAGAGTGACCTCCGTCGATCAACTCGCTCCAATAGTCTTCTTGAAAGCATTCCATTCTGCTGTCTGTGCCGCTTTTTTCGAAATCGTACATGAAATGCGCTTCCTTATCATAGAACCGGGCATTCAGTGCGTTTTCCGCCTTAACGAAAGCATCGTGAAGGTCGTACAGTTTCATTGCATCCCTGACGATTCCGAAACTTAAAGATACTTGGGCAAACGTTGCAGCCGCGGAACGCATATCAATTAACATGTCTTCGGATAACCTCTCCACCAAGATAGCAAATCTTCCGTTCTTGACTTCGATTAATTCGCCGCCCCCATATTTCTTTAGAATTTCGTTTAAAATGTTTGCGATAGTAAACCCAAAAAGCTGTTCGCTCTTAAATCTGCTTTCTTCAGCGATTTGCTGATAATTGTCGATGGAAACACAGATAAACCTGTACACTTGTTCTTTGTTATTAAATTGAAATTCACGCAATACATTGTCAGTCTCAACACTTGTCCCTTGCTTAAGCAGTAACTTTCTTAGTTGCTTTTCTTTTGTCTCTATCTCTAACTGTTCTATTTTAAAGGCAAGCTGACGTTCCTCGTCATGCTTTATAAGCTCATCTTCCATGTCATTACGTATGTCCATGCACTTTTCCAATAATTCCGCAGGCACCCATGCCAACTTCAGAATATAGTCGTTCGCACCCATCCGAAGGGCCCGCTGAACGTATTCGAAATCATTGTGGTTGGACAATACGATGATTCTTGTCCCTGGCCATTTGGCTCGAATCGCGCTCATTAATTCGATGCCGTCCATTTCAGGCATGCGTATATCGGTTAGCACAATATCACACGGACACGTCTCCAACATGGCAAGGGCTTGTCTCCCGTTTTCCGCTTCTCCGACCAATTCAAAACCATTTGCTTGCCAAGGAATCAACGTTTTGAGTGATATTCGTACTAATATTTCATCATCTACAATTAACACGCGCGTCATTCGGACCCCGCCTTTCGAATAGGCAATCTGATATTGACTTGAAGCCCCCCGTATTCCAGGATGCCAAATGAAATTCCATACGTAGCTCCGAAAAGCATCTTAATCCTCTTATCTACATTCGATACTCCGATTCCGCTGTACTTCGCATGGTTGTTATTGGTCATTTCTTCCAAAATCTGCAGTAATTCGCTCTCCTTAATGCCAATTCCGTTATCAAGCACGGAAACGACCATCCCTGTCCGATCCTCCGTATACGCCGCTTTAATCCACACAGTTAACGGAAACTGTCCGCCATGAATAAGGCTATTTTCCACCAGAGGCTGCAAGCTAAATTTCAAAACCTGCATCTCCAACAGTTCATCAGGGACATTCATATGAATCTGAATATTGTCGTGATAACGTATTTTTTGCAGCGACATGTATAGCTCTAAATATTCAAGCTCTTGGCGAAGCGTCACAAATTGCTCCGTTTGTTTCATGGAGAATTCGAGCAACTTGCCAAGCGCTGTAATCATGTCGCTCACATTCGGATTCGTACCCGAAAGCATAGCCATCAACTTAATGGAATTGAGCGTATTGAATAGAAAGTGAGGATTGATTTGTGCTTGCAGCGCTTGAAATCGCGCTTCCTCCTTATTTCTCTGCTCCTCCTCTAAATGCAAGATCAATTGCTCCAGTCGCCTAACCATTTGGTTAAAATTGCGTCCGAGCAGCGAGATCTCATCTCTCCCTTTCAACTGGATGACTGTTTGGAAATCTCCTTTGCCAACTTGCCGCATCGAGTCGAGAAGTGAATAAATCGGCCTTGTCATATGGATCATAATAAACACAAAAACAATCGTGCCAATGAGAAAAATGAGCAAAATCCCGATTAATGAGCGATTCTGGGTCTGGTCAAGCTGCTTCATTAATTGATCGTAAGGCATAAGATACAGAAGAGAAAAACCGACTTGCGGAACATCCGATATATTCACGAGATAACGGTTTCCTTTAATCATAACGCTTGTATTCACGATTGATCCACTCTTATTCACTGTTCGCTTTTCATCAAAATGAAGATCGTAAGCGTTTCCCTCCGTGTCCGTCACTTGCCCTTCGCTTGATCTGATCAATAGTCTGGAAACTTGGCCCTCCTGCATCACCTGTTTGCCGAAAAACATCTCGCTCGGAACTCCAACCGCAGCAACAAGCATGCCACCGTCAGCCTCGAAGAGAGAACGCGACATCATGACGAAGGAATCGATCCCCTGGCGCGTATATCCCAGATTCGATTTCAAGCGATAAGAAAGCGACCAAAACGGACTACCTTTGTCTTGTCTCGCTTCTGCATACCATTTCTCACCAGTCAATTGTTCATAGGCATTCTGCCTATTAAACTCAAGAATAGTTGAAATAGCAAACTTCCGGTCGTCAACAACATGGAGAAAAGCATCGCTGTCGAGAAGCAAGTCGCGAGTGATTGTCAGCCTGGATTGCAACTGTTTCACAATGCTAAACGAATCATAATCACTGTTCCATTTCGAAAGATCAACTCTATTGAACTGGTTAAAGTCCGATTCGACGAATACAGTTGCTTTGATCATTCTTCCCGCCATATCATTCATCGCAGCGGCAGATCTTTCAACCAATTCCTGATTAGTTTCATATATTTCTTTTTCGATTACCGACTTCGATAGATAGGAATAAAAAAAGAAAATAACAAGCGTAGGAACGACTACAATCAGCATAAAGTTTATTATAAATTTGCCCCTAATCGAGTTCAAAGGGTTCCAGTTGATGATCAATCACCGCTGCCTCCTCATGCACAAATAAATGACACCTTTATTATATCGCATCAATGATAGAAATCGAACAGGGGGCCGTTTGGCCCCCCCCATTTTTAAAAAAAATGCTATCTGACGGAATGCTCACCATCATTCTAATAACTCTAACTCGACAACCGTGTTGCGCTTATCCGGCAGAGGATAGGTCAGAGCCTCCGGTTTGGCAAAACTCAAGAATGCATCCTCCATAAATAGTATAGCATTCCATGGACGGTTAAGGAAAACTTCCGAACCATCCGCGAGCAATCTGGCTTTTTTAATCCTGCCGGCAAGGCCATTCAAATTGATTGAACCTATATTCTCTTCAAAAATATGGGCATACAGTCTATTTCCTTTTTGTGTGTATCGCCCCCACTCAGGTTTCGATAAATCCGCTTGCCCGCACTCGTAGATACTGGCGCTATTTTGCGCCATCCAGTTCCCAACTCCCGCCAAAATATCTAAGGAATCTCGGGGAATCTCCCCCATGGCATTGGGTCCTACATTCAGCAGTAAGTTCCCATTTTTACTTACACATTCAACCAGTTTCCTGATGACGGTTGTGATTGACTTGTATTGCAGATCATGTGCTGTGTACCCCCAGTTATTGTTCAGAGTAATATTAGCCTCCCATGGAATCGAGTTGCCATCTTGATCCTTAACGCCATGCGGAGGAATGATCTGCTCAGGCGAAGCAAAGTCGCCCGAATAGCTGAGCGGATTGTTCGTATAGATGCTCCCGCCACCTTCTCCGCCTGATTCCAAACGGTTGTCTACGATGATATGGGGCTGCAAAGAACGAATCATGGCCATAAGCTCTGTTGCTTTCCATTTCTCTCCTACCATTTCGCCATAAGAGAAATCGAACCACATAATATCCAACTTACCATAGTTCGTCAGCAGTTCCCTAACTTGACCATGCATATAGGAAAGATATTGGCTGAAAGTTTCAGGGTTTCTTTTCTCATTCTCATTATCTCGCATTGGATGGTGATTGTCGCGAAAGGCTGGATAATCCTCGTGGTGCCAATCAACCAGAGAGTAATAAAGACCTACTTTCAACCCCTCTGCGCGAAACGCCTCAAGGAATTCCCAGACCAAATCGCGTCGTGCTCTCGTATTTGTCGACTTATAGTCGGTGAGCGCGCTATCGAAAAGGCAGAATCCGTCATGATGCTTCGCCGTCAATACGGCATATTTCATACCTGCTTGTTTAGCAGCACGCGCCCATGCCGAAGGGTCATAACGAATGGGATCAAACTCGTCAAAATACGTCTTATAATCCTCATTGGAAATACGTTCTACACTTTGTACCCACTCACCTCTAGCCGGAATTGCGTACAACCCCCAATGAATAAACATACCGAACCTATCTTGCAAAAACCACTGCGTACGCTCTGTTCTTTCATTAATAATCGAAGAATTACCCATCATTCGTTCCACACCTTCCATATTTTTTCCTGTACACTACGTGTAACAACGGACTTCGCAAATCGCCGCTGAAGGATCCCCATTCGTCGCTTCCACGACGATGCGAATCTGAGTCGTTGCAATTGGCTGATCGAGAACGTGCTTTTGCAATCGATGGTAATTGTTTACCACATTAGCCAAGTTCATCCATCTCCCTCCAACCCATGCCTCGACTTTGTACTGTTTAGGACACTGCGGATCACGGTAGAATGGGCCGTAATTATGAAGTTCTCTGTACACATGCCCTGGGAACGTTAAGTGTACTTCCGATAAGGTTTGTAGACTCTCCCACTCCAAAGCTAGCCATTGACTAAGCGGTTGATTCGGATCGGAGCGCCATACATTCGTCGAGCCGTGAGGACGAGTAACGCCAGTGATGACTTGATCTGGCTCAAACGCAGGTTGCGGTGGTGAAATTCGAAAGCTTAATGTCCCGCCATCTCTCTTATAACGTCGCATTCTGCCTGCACCCATATCGTTGGCAGCTGTATGACCAGGGATAGCCGTACCAGCTGAGTGCCAAATGACGTTAGGATTACTATCAAGATCTAAACGGATATATGTACCCGCCTTACGACCGTGCGTTAATTGCAGCGGCCAATTCACCCATACGCTTTGCGCATTCGCATGCACACTCAATTCAACTTCGGCAAGAGGCTCTCCCGGAATCGTCCTGTAATCCCAAATATGGTTGATTGCAGACACGTACGCTTTCACGATTTGCTGCGTATTCGTCAGATTGGTTAGGCAGAAAGAAAGCGATTCAATGGTTTCCGTACCCACTGCAATCCATTGACCCCTTCGATGTGCCAGAGGCTCAGTTTCAGTAGTCCTGATATTCTTCTCACGCTGCGTACGAAGTCCGAACGTAAAGTCTTCAGTTTCCGGTCCTGCTCCGTAAACTAGCGCCGAACTACTTGCGGATACCTTAGCTGAAGATGCTACATCGCGTACTTCTTCATTGCGGATATTCGGTAGGAAGCAACCGTCTCGAAGAAGCGTTTGTTGAACATCATGAATAGCATCCTTATAAATATCATGAACGGCAATCCCTTTATCTAGAGCGATTGCGGCACCTATGCCTACAGCTTGCCCCATCAACGCGGTGGTAGCCATTACACGTACCGTACCTAGTGCCGCATGCGTAACGCTTACGTTGCGCCCCGCCATCATCAGATTATTAACGTCTTTCGCAACCAACATTCGGAATGGAATTCCGTATGGGCCACAATAACTTTTCCGAGCGTATTCCGACGTTTCCGCATATCCTTCCGCGCTTGCAGGTTCTGATGTAGGAGCTAGCAAACCTCCAGGCGTATGCAGATCTATAAACCAACCACCGTATGCCACTTCATCCGGGAATACCACATTATTAGCTGGATCATGTTCGGTCATAAAATATTGGCCAATGACTCTGCGACTTTCTCTTTTGCCCGGCACCTGGCCAATCCAATCGAGCGCATAGTTAGCAGCCTTCTCCTTCAACTCGGGATCTTTATTTTTCATCCAGTCCCATATACCGAGCGTATGTCGGGTAAGCTCGTGCCGGATCGTCTCATTGTCATAAATGGTATTCCAAGGAACACCGATTTCGATCCACCAATAACCCGATTCAAGTTCGTAGAAAGTACGTCCTTGTTTATAGAAATAATCAGGATTCTCATGCTTAATTGCCCACTCCGGCGCTTCAAAAGGAATAGGTCGTCCCATATTGACAGCACGGAAATGAATAGAGCTGCCCATTGTATCACTGCTTGCCTCTAGAGGCGCATGCGGTTCTTGGAATTCATCGAAGCCTTCGCTTCCCCAACGCCACTCGCAACCAGCCTTATCTGCAACGATCGCATCTCCTGTACAGTCGATGAAGATATCGCCTTGGATATGAAGCACCGTTTCCGCATTAGCGACAATGGCCTTGATCGACTTTATCGTTCTTTCGTCTGACTTCTCTACTTCTGTCACCATTGTGTTCAAATAAAAAGTAAGATTCGGCGTACGAACAGCCATATCGTACATCACCATGTCTGAAACACTATTAATTTTCCCGTTTTCACCTATGGTTTCATGATTGCGTGCTCTCTCTTCAATGGTGATTTCCGAGATGATTCCGGTTTCTCTAGCGTAGGCATGGAAGGCAGCCGCTCCATGCGGCGTTACCCGAATTTCGGAAGAGGCATTGCCGCCAAATACCGGACGATCGTGAATTAGAACCGTGCGCGCTCCTTGACGGGCAGCCGCAACCGCAGCACAAAATCCAGCTAATCCCCCACCACAAACGACGACTTGGTAAACTTCCGATTTAATTTTCATTTTGTGTGTCTCCTTTGTTTCAAGTGTGTAGGGCAATAGTTTTATTATTTCTATTATCAAGTCAGCCTTTTATCCCCGTGCCGGCAATTCCCTCCACAAACCAGCGCTGACAAATTGCGACAATAATGACGAGAGGAGCAAAGGCAGAGACGGAGGCCGCCATGATCAGCGGATAGTCTGTACCATTCTCGTCCGTGTAGCTCGTCAATCCTAACGGGATCGTAAACAAGTCGCGATCTCTAAGTAAAATAAGCGGATTTTCGTATTCATTCCAATGCCAGGTGAACGTTAGAATCAACAATGTCACTATAGCCGGTTTGACCAAAGGCACTGAAATTTGCCAGAACATCCTCCAATATCCGGCCCCGTCTATTTTGCTGGACTCGAACAACTCATTAGGCAGCGTACTGAAAAATTGCCTCATCAGGAATGTCCCCAAGACGGTAAACATGCCGGGTAGAATAATAGCTTCATGCGTGTTAACGAGATGCAATCGATCGAACAAAATAAATCTCGGAACAAACAAAACTTGAGCCGGAATAATCATCGTAGCCAAGTAAGCCAAGAATATCGTATCTTTATACTTGAATCTCAGCTTGGCGAATGCGAAACCGGCTAATGAGCTTGTAACAAGGGACCCTAGTACTTGAAGAAACGTGATCTTCACCGAATTGAGATAGAACACATAGAATGGTGCCGACCCCGTCCAAACCTTCTTATAATTGGACCAATCGAACTTTTTCGGAATTATTCGAATCGGAATCTCGAAAATATCTGCGGTGTTCTTAAACGAAGAGGACAAGGTCCATAGAAAAGGAAACACCATCATCACTGCGAAACCTAGCATCAAAAGTGTCATAACGCTTTTGATAAGCTTATTCCTCCGTGTCCTATTTCGTATAATTATGCTGTTGTGAATCGTATTGATTCGGGTATTGCTTTGAGTTTGGCTTTGGGTTTGCATCTGTTTTCCCTCCTAAAACTGATCCTGCCATTTCTTTTGAGTTCTCCATTGAACAAGCGTTACGAGGAAAATGACCAAGAACAATAGCCAGGAAACCGTTGATGCATAGCTCATTTGGTTCATTTTAAATGCCAGTTCATAAATATGAAGCCCCATGACTTTCGTTGACTCAAGCGGCCCCCCATTCGTCATCACCTGGACGGATCCGAATATCTGGAGCGATCCATTAATTAAGGTGACGGCGATCAAGAAGGTAGTAGGCTTCAGCATCTGCACAGTAATATTAGTAAACTGCTTGATTGCAGAAGCTCCATCGATAGAAGCTGCCTCGTAAAGATCCTTGGAGATACCTTGAATTCCCGCCATATACAAGATCATCACATATCCAATGTAAGTCCAAACTGTCATGATGCTAATTGCGATCAAAGCCGAATCTGGACTGGCTAGCCAACCTGGCGGATGCGATATGCCGATTGCTCGAAGCACGGCATTAATAGGCCCTTCAGAAGAATTGTACATAATTCTCCAAACAACAGCGACGGCAACTATACTGCTCATATATGGAATAAAAATGAGCGTACGGATCATTTCTTTCAAATAAACTTTATTGTTCAATATCGAAGCTAATAGCAAGCCGATTCCCATCGCCGTGGGGACTGTCATAATGGAAAAGACTACGTTATGCTTCAAGGAAAGCAACACCGCCTCATCATGAAACAGCCTCTTAATATTATCCAGCCCTACAAATACCAAACCTTTAAACCCCTGTAAATAATCCCAATCCGTAAAAATTAAGACAAAGCTGAATAGTAAGGGAAACAAAATAAAAGTAATAAAGCCTAGCAAATTCGGAAGGATAAATAAATATCCAGCTACGTTCTCTCTCGTTTTCTCTTTGAGTCTCATAAACGCTACCTCTCTTTCTCTTTATTTGCCCAGTATAATTGAATAGCGGGCTTGCATGAATGGGATAAACCATGTAGAAACAGTGAAATCCTTTGATCTTTTCATCAAAAATACGAACAAAAGTCCCGTGTCTGTTAAAAGACAGCGGGACTTTTCGCTTATTCAACTAACTATTATTCTCAATCAGCTCTAACAAACTTTACGGCATCTGCCCTGAGACTTTTATTGCCCCGGGTGATCTTCACATAGTTGGATTGCCCAGGCGTCATCGTGTAAGTACCCATATACTTCCAGCCTGAAGTACCAGTGGAATAATCCTCATAGCTTGTACTGGTAGTACCGTTATGAACCACCTCTACCTTCGTATTGGTATCGGAGGTGCTATGAATGGGCTTATAGATAAAGACTTCATAAGTTCCACCTACAGTCATGGGAGCGGTCCATTGCGCTGAGGCACCGCTGCTGCCGCTGTTCCTGACCGTGCTTCCTTTATAGCCGGTTAGGCTGCTGTTTGTCCATGACCCGCTTACTTCAGTGTAGTTGGCATCTCCATTATCCACTACCGAGGTATCTCCACCTGTGTCTAATACGATGCTCCACAGTTGATTGTCGTCTCCAACGTATGGTGACTGAATGACCTCTGCACCATCTGCTAGGGAACTGTCTTTAACGGCAGCAGCCATACCGCTGTTCGCATTGATGATCCTATAATAACCATTGCCAGTATCGGCAATCTGCCACCCTTGACTGACAATTCCACCGTATGAAGATTGAATAACTCCCGCACCGCTTACTGCCGCGCTTCCTGCAACATCAACCGCCATACCACTGTTCTTATTTACTAGGCTATAATTGCTGCCGTTATAAATAATCTGCCACCGCTTGCTTTCTCCGCCTATATTCCCCAACTGTACTGCCTTTGCGCCAATATTCATTGAACTATTAGCAACATCCAGTAGTTTCCCGCTCTTCTTGTTGACAATTTTATAATATACCGCAGGGTCAAACGTATTATTTGAAGCTACAAACTTTACAGCATCTGCCCTGAGAGCGTTATTACCTCTGGTGATTTGTACATAGTTGGATTGCCCCGGTGTCATCGCATAAGTACCCAAATACTTCCAGCCAGAAGTACCGGTGGAATAATCCTCATAAACTGCACTCGTAACACCGTTATGAACCACCTCTACCTTGGTATTACTATCAGAGGTGCTATTAATCACCTTATAGATATAGACATCATAAGTGTTGGCTAATGGAATTGGAGCGATCCATTTCGCCGAAGCACCTAAGCCGGCGTACCTAGTAGCGCTTCCATTATAACCAGTAAAGCTGCTGTTAAGCCATGAACCGCTAAGCTCGCTGTAATTAGGGTCATCATTATCCACGATCCTGGTTACTGTATCAACCGGAATCAACCCCGCATCATCTGCATAGGAGACAGCTGCGCCCGAAGAACTCTGCCAAATATAAACCTTTGCGCTTGTATGGCTTAAACCCGTTCTAAACTGCACCTTCTGCCTTGTCCAGTAAGGATAATTTCCAGTTACTTCTTTATAAATTGGAGCATCGCCATATTCCTTAACACCGATCTGTACAGTTTCACCGGAAGGTACCCTTGCCCAAGCGGAATATTCGTAGGTTGTATTGGGCTGCAAACCGGTTATCAACTGTTCTACCCCATTCTGCCCGCTGCCAAGCTTTAAACTTCCAACAGTTGACCTTACTTCTCTATTATCGATTCCCATAACATCGAAAGTTGATCTATACCAAACTGCCGTTGCTGCACCAGTTTTTGTCCATGAATCCATGCTAAAGTCAAAGAAGGCATTTGTAACCCTATTTTTGTATGGGTTAGTTGACAACATATAGGTAGGATTAGGTGGATTAGCTAAGTTTTGTCCTGTCGGAGGATAGAGATTCTGGTTATACCCTACCGTTGTATTGTTATACCGGAGGGCATCTCCGTCTATCTTGTAGCCCTCAGTTGCGACATTATTGTACATCCGGGTTCCATATCCATCATCATCATGTGCAACGCCAAAAGTACCTCCCATCGTGCCATTCACCATATTATCATACATGAGTACAAAATTAGACGGCTGGCTGGCTTTAATTCCAATGTAAGAAGTATTCCAGACCGTATTGTGGTGGATAACAAAATTGTGGCTGTGCTGGTCTAAATATATGCCGGAAGAGACGTCAGCCGTAACGTCATGTATACGGTTATACCTGATTTCTGTACCTCCGCCATCTTCTTTTACAACGTAAATTGCACCGACATCCTTGTTTATAAGTCCATAATGGCCGAAGTCGTTATACTCGATAATAACCGCATCAATGTTGGATACCTGAATGATATCCCGGCCTGCATTGTATACGGTATTATAGCTTATCAAATGTCCTTTGCCCTTTATAAATATGCTTCCGTTGTAAGTTCCCATATAGTTGGCATCATGCAAAAGATTGTTAATAATCTTATTGTCTGTACCAGTAACGACTACAAGATTTCCGGAGCTGTAAGCTAGGCTGGAATCCCTCAAGGTATTGTTGCTGCCACCGACATAAACCCCCGTGTCATCCTTGTAATATGCATTTTGAAGAAGCATCCTATGGGATAAGTATTTTGCGTCTATCCCCTTCACTATATTGTTGGATGAATTGTCCTCCATTCTTATTGTGCCTCCGAAAGTGCTCAGGCCTTCGATATTGACATAAGAAACCCCATTAAGGACTATACAATCATTTCTTTTTTTGATTTGCACATCCAAGGTAGAGGGGTTTACGCCTCCAGGCGCCCACAAATACATGGTCTGGGTACTGCTGTCATAGAACCATTCCCTTTCGGCATCAAGCTCGCTGAATAAATTGAATACAAAGAATTCCCTGCCGGCATATGGACTTAGATTGGAGCCGTAAGAGTAAGACGGAATCTGTCCTAATGTAATTTCATCTCCGCTTGAAGCGGTAATAGAAGTCGTTTGAGCCACCCATGTGCCCTTAAGCCAAACGTATCCACCCATCCAGTAATTTGTAGGTTTGTTAAGAACTGAATCTTTAATTGTAAAGTCGCTGCCACTATCCATTTGTACCTTGTTCAGATTGTAGAGGTTGGTGTCCGTCCGGTTGGGGTACCGGGCTATTTGCATCAACTCACCATCAACTAACACCTGGTTCTCCATTCCCAGATTCCAATTCATCGGCGCTTTGTATATGTTTCCGGAATGAAGCGTCCACCCGGTAACCTTTTCAGTGGCGCTTATCGTTACCGTTTCGCCGGTATAAGACTTATAAGTGATTGGGTTCCCTGCTGTACCAGATGTTGTAGGCTGAATGACTTCCTTGTATGTACCTCCTCTGATGATACATGTATCACCTGCAGCCATTACACTTGTAGCCTTGGCGATGGTCTTGAACGGACTGCTTAATGTGCCTGGATTGCTGTCGTTGCCGGTTGTGGCTACGTAGTAGGTGTTTCCTGCCGCCTGCGTCGCCATAGGCATTCCAAAAACAGTACCGAAGAATAAAAGCAACACCACCATTACACCTGAAATTCCTCTTTTTAACATAAACCTTCAACTCCTTCGTATTTTTTTTTTGATTTATAGTAGCTGGAAACAAGTAAATTGTTTCCAGCAAATCAAAACAATTTTATTTATAACTTTTCCCTATGGCATATAGGTATAAACACCGCTGCTATCCAACGTAAATGGGATAACCGACGTTCCATACCTTATAGTTCCTGTATCGTTTGGAGAACCCTTAATTACAGCTTTCGTGAGGCTCCCGCTAGTCCAGTCCATATTAACAGTGAAATTTCCTCTGGCTTTAAGTCCTTTCACACTGCCACTGGGCCAATTTGACGGCAACGCCGGTAAAAGATGTATTTCCTTAGCGTAAGTGCTTTGAATGAGCATTTCAGCAATACCCGAGGTAAAGCCTAAATTACCATCAATCTGGAAAGGTGGATGAAAGTCAAATAAATTTTTATATATCTTATTTTTAATCTGCATGTTCAGAAGCGTATAGGCACGTTGTCCATCCAAAAGGTTAGCCCATGCGTTTATCTTCCACGCTATACTCCAACCAACGCCTGAATCCCCGCGTCTATTGAGGGATACTTTAGCTGCCTCAGCCAATGCCGGAGTTGTAAGCGGTGAAATCGAATTGCCGGGGAATAGGCCGTACAACTGGGAAATATGCCTGTGAGTTACTTCTTGCTCTGTATAATCACCCTGATACCACTCCCTGATTTGCCCTAAGCTGCCAATTTGCGGCTGCGGTATTTTAGCAACAGCGGTTTGAAGCTGCGCTCTAAACGTGCTATCCACACCAAGGATCGTACTTGCCGTTATGGTATTATTGAAAAGTTCTTCAATGATCCTGTGGTCCATCTCCGTACCTGCAGAAATCTGATAGGAAGCACCGTTATATTTAAATGAGTTCTCAGGAGATGTTGTAGGCGTTGAGATTAAAAAATTGCCCGATGGCGTAAGGAAATTAAGATAAAATTGTGCTGCTTCCTTCAGAATCGGATATCCTTTGGTTGCTAGGTAGTTGATATCCCTAGTGAAGCTGTAGTATTCCCATACATCCTGGCTAAGCCATCCGGAACCACCCATGAAAAGCCCGCTCACAGCCGGAGTGTAAGGCATTGTGAAGCCCCAAACATCTATCTTCTTGGATGCAAACCAGCCTGTCGAGATATTAAAATAATTTTTGGCCGTTTCCCTGCCACTAGGTCTCATACTGTCAATGAAATCTATCATTGGCATATGGGTTTCGGTCAGATTGGTAACCTCTGCAGGCCAGTAATTCATGTTAAAGTTGATATTGAAACAATACATGCTGCCCCATTGTGGCGTATTACTGTTGTTCCATATTCCCTGAAGGTTGGCAGGCTGACCGCCTTGTCTGGAACTGCTGATCAACAGGTAACGTCCATACTGGAATAACAAACTTTCCAGCCCTGGATCAGCGGAACCGTTCTTATAATTGGTCAATCGTGTGTCGGTAGGGACGGCGTCCATATTGGTCCCCTTCAAATCAAGGCTGACCCTGTCGAATAGATTTTTATAATTCGAGGTATGTGTTGACTTGAGCTGTTCATATGTCTTGTTTCCGGCGTTATTTACAGCACTTGTTACATCCTCTGCATAATCCGTATTTCCGGCATAGTCCAGCCAATTATTGGTGTATGTGGTAGAAGTGGACATGAGTATGGTAACGCTGTCCGCATTGGTCACACTCGCAACATTGGAAGCTATGGACTGGGAACCGCCGCTTGGCAGTATCTTAATCCTGGTCTGGAAACTAAGGGCACCGGTATTGTTTTGCCCATCGACAATCAACGTATTGTTTCCGCTTGAAGATTGTACGATATTATATTGGGGACTAGCCATTGACACCTGGGTCGTAATGGACTGCGGAGAACTGCTGGTGAGCCTTATGACCATCACGTTGTCAGGGTAGCTGGAAAAATACTCTCTTGTAAACGTTCTACCATCCTTTACATACGAAACTTTGGCAACTCCAGTATTAAGGTTCAATTCACGAACATAATTACTTATACCTGATTCATGTCCTGCAAATATCAGATTGATATCGCCAAGGTTCTGGTATTCTCCAAAATCCTCTGGCGTATCTTTAAGCCAATTTTTAACATGCGTATTGGCAGAAGCAAAATCATTGTTGTTCAGGGCCGTTTTTATCTGTGAATATTCTGTGTAGTTGGTTGGTGTAGTCTGTACCTTTTGCCCGCTAAATATAGTTGCTTCATTCACCTGGACTCTGTCAACGCCGGTGCCGCCGAAAACCATTCCCCCAAGCTTGCCGTTACCTATCGGGAGTGCTTCGGTTTCCCAGTTAGCAGCAGGTGCGGAGTACCATAGGCGCAATGATTGACGTTGGTTCACCAGTCTTATAGCGTCCAAGCCAAGCGTATACCCAGTGCTGCTGAAATTCTTGCCAGTTACCGAGAATCTAAATGTTTGGCTTCCAGCAGAAGTAAAGTTGACTGTACCATGATTAACTTCTGTATATAGAGGAGTACTTGAATAAAGATCCACGATACCGCCCTGGTTGATGCCACTGATAGATAACTGGTAAGAACCTCTTGTGTTCACCTTTTTGTTTTTCACATATATGGTGTATTCACCTGGAGCAGGGACATTCACCGTGTATTCGACGTATGCTCCGACAGTAGATGTTGACAGCATATTCCAAGCGCCGGCACTGCTATTTGAATCTAGATAATTAACCAACGTACCACCTGATACAATTCTGGTAACGCTTTCACATTCATAGATAGCTTCTGCCGACGTTTCGGAAGCGCTCGCATACTTTCCGTCAATAAAAGAAACAAGTAACAGAATGACAATCAAAATCAGGCTGTTCCTCTTCCTTCTGACACTGTCCATAAGCATTCATTCACCACTCTTCCCTTATATGTATTTCCACTTTAATTGAAAAGAGTACCCGAATACATGGGTAAAACAGTGAAAAAACAGTGATGTCCTTTGAACTTCGCCCTGGCGCCACTAGGGAAGTTACATAATTGACGCTTAATCCAGTTCAAGATCCCGCTCTCATCTAAATTTAAATATCCGACCAATTGTTAACCTGCTATTACTTTGATGTGAACTCCCATCTCAAGCATCAAATTTTTTTTGCTCGGGATGGGAGTGTTCCTTCTGCCATTGATGCAATATTTAACAATAAGTTATTAATTTCCTTACACGATCAGTAAGGCTTTCGGTCGTTAATGCTTCGTTGTAAACGGGCTGGCTGGAAGTCCCGCCTGATTGAACAAATTAGGATTTTGAGGATCCATACTGTACGCGTAACGCACATAGACGGGAGATGGAACGGAAGCAGCAGTTACTTCGACGGTGTTGTTTGAAGGATTGATCACCGCTGTGGCGGGTGTAAAGATCCCATTCGAACCCGCAATCTCGAATTCTTTTAGGGTTCCGCCGCTCGTGTGTCCATATACGTCCTTGATCATGAGGCCGCCGCCGATCGATTTAGCTTCAAATTCAACAATCATTTTGTTGCCGTTTATGGTTGCGTTCTTGAATAACGGACCTGTGAACACGACCGATGACTGACCCAGGACCATATTTTTTGCCAACAAAGACATCCTCTTGCCGATCACATCTTTGCCGGGTGGATGAATGTCGTTAGAAAAACCTAAGTCAGTGTCTAATGTAACGACCATACCGATTTGAGATGGATTCGTTACATTCGTCAACGTAAGACGTTGGGATTCACGTACAGCAGTGAAATCCGAGTTTTTATTACGTGCCAACTGCGCATAGAAGAAGGGCAGATCCGCTTGGCCCCATTGGTTCCGCCAATCATTGATCAACGTAGGGAAGGCTTCCGTATAATTGGTTCCTCGGGAGGCGTCACTCTCCCCTTGATACCACAAAACTCCGGCTATTTTATACTTGGTTATCGGAGCTACATGGGTATTATAAATGTTTCCATTATCTGCCGTGAAGTTCGGCGAGTTGTTTTCCGGTGCGCTGCGAATCCATCTCGCTATAACGGTGTTTCCCCAGGCAACCGACATAAGCCCGATGGGGACATTCGGATTTGCTTGCAGCATTTGTTCTGCAAAAAAGAGGCCGATCAAAGACACTGTCTTGTTATTACCCTCGGATAAGGTTAACCACGAGTTGCTGCTGTCTCTAAGCGGAACATTGAAACGAGCCTCATTGGCATCGATTTGAGCTAGCGAGAAGTGTTTAATCATTGGGTTTGTGGGAAGGGTAGGGATTACTGACGCATACGTGCCGGTAGTGGGATATCTCAACTCCATGTTGGATTGACCTGCAAGCACGAATACATCGCCTACATATACGCCAGAAATCGTCTTCTCATAGCCGCCGCCTTGAATTTTAAGCGTGTAGGGCCCTCCTGCAGGCAGCGGGGATAATGAAGCGGTCCAATTCCCGCCTGCGTCAACGACTGTGTCCTGTTGCGATAGAGAACTTCCATTGGTCAAGCTAACGTTAAGTGTTACCCCGGCAACTCCTTTCCCCCAAATGACATGGTTTTTGTTGCTTTGCAGGACCATATCAGTCGTGAAGAAATTAGGCAGTGTAATCCCTGTTTCGCCATTGGGAACCAGGATGACTTGAAGTTTGGAGTTATCTCCGTTATTTACGATTGACTGAATAAATGGGGCTGAATTGTTTGTCGATGAGCCGAATATACTGAGCTCCTTGCCGCTATTGCGGTTCAAGACCTGATACTTTCCGCCGCCCAGATCAACCAATTTCCATTCATCATCCCCCGTAGGCCCCGCCGAGTAAGACCTTTGGATAATTCTGGCTCCATCGGAGGTAGAATAGCCATAAACGGCAAGGGCTTTACCGCTGTTTCGGTTAATAATCTTGACATATTCTCCGTCTAATTTAACTACGTTCCATAGCTGACTGGACGAGCCGTTATAAGGATTTTGAATAACCCACGCTCGCTCACACTGTTTCCCTCTACATCCATCGCCATTCCCGAATGGGCAACAACAAATTTATAAGTTGAAGCAGGCACTTGTTTGATCATAAATTTCTGCGTATCGCTAGATTCAATTGTCGTTTGAGTCAACGCAGTCCCAGCTTTTTGACTCTCCCCTGGGATATTAAGCGCTTTCCCACTGTTTCGGTTAATTAGCCCATAATATCCCGCTCCCGCGTCTGTTAGCAACCACTCATCATTTGCAACATTCCCGGATGTGTACGTATTTTGAACAACGGTGGCATTGTTCGAAATGGCAGCGTTGTTAACGCTTAACGCTTTGCCGCTGTTCTTGTTAATAATTTTATAATAGTTGCCGTTCAAATTCGTGATTTCCCATTTCGCTTCGTCCATGCTGGCATCCGATCCTTGAATAACCGAAGAACCTTCCTGGGTATTGTTTACCCCTGATACGCCTACGGCTAAGCCGCTATGTTTGGCAGTAATGGTGTAGGTCTCTCCAGAGATAATGCCAGCCGTGGCGGCGTTCGCTGTTTCCGCCGCTCCGAATAATGGGGAAACCAACGCACACAACAAACTTGCCGCAATACCGGCAGCAAACAGCCTACTTTTCCTTTTCCTGATTTCTGCCATTGATAATTTCCTCCATTTTCATTTAGGACATGAACCATCCCGTATCATTTCCATAGAGCATGATGTTTCCGTCTTACTCCACGAAGTACAGCAGGTACGTTTCTATAGGATATTGTAAACCCTTACAATCACCTCCCTGCTCCAACATATTCCATCTACTTTTACATGTAAACATCAAAAACAAGGTAAGCGTCAAATACATCCCACCTGTGCACACTTCAAAGAACATGCGAAACTTGTCCTATCACGGAAACGCGGTTGCCGATCGCGGTCACGGGGGAGATTCCTGCACAAGCCTCTTCGTTTTTTGCAACAAACGGCGAGACAAATTCAAAATTCTGCAATGGGATCACGCAGGATTCTGGCTCTTTACCGTCCGGAGGCGCTAGACCATTTATTGCCTTGGTCACCCAAGATTCCAATATCTTGCAGGGTCTTCAAATCGTAGTTACAACCTAAAACAGCCCTCAACTTGGTGACAATGCGGGGGCTGTTTGATGCTTACGCTATTCGAATCTGGATAATTAGCCAACGTACCGCCTGATACAATTCTGGTAACGCTTTCACATTCATAGATAGTTTCTGCCGACGTATCGGAAGCGCTTGCATACTTTCCGTCAGAAAAAGAAACAAGTAACAGAATGACAATCAATACCAGGCTGTTCCTCTTCCTTCTGACACTGTCAATAAGCATTCAATCACCACTCTTCCCTTATATGTATTTCCAATTTAATTGAAAAGAGCACTAGAATACATGGGTAAAACAGAGAAGAAACAGGGAAATCCTTTGAACTTCTCCCCTGTCGCAATTTCTTTATCACACCGTCACATATTTCTTACGAATATTTGCCACAATCCATAGCAACAATGGAATTCCAATCATGTTAACTGGTAATACGATAGGAATCCAATATCTAGTCACATATTCGATATCCGACACCGTTATATTCGGATACAACCATGCTTGAACGAGTATGATCGGTGCGATAAACCAAATCAGCCCCCTCCAATCTTTGATATGGAGCCACTGCGCAGTCCCATAGCAGCTTATAAAGAAATAGAGAGACATTTTGATGAATACACTAATGATCCAAATTAACACGATAACCACATCGATATTTTCGATAAAACCACCAAAGGATATAAATCTAACCATATCAAAAAACGGATGTATCATATGCGCGGATAACCCCGGCCCAAATACCATAATGACAAAAAGAGTGGATACAATGAATAGGAAGCAAACTACACCAAGTCCTAGCATGGCTCGAACGGGGGCTTCCAAGGGCTGTTTCATAAAGGAAATAAGCATGGACAGCATACAAATCTCCCCAAAGAATGATAAAGGAGACAAAGCCCCATGCCTTCGCCCCCCCCATATAAGTAATATATATGATCCCGGCGATTATGCCTCCTATGCAGGCATCCTGCTGTCCCTCTTTAATATTGGCGGATAATGTAAGGGGGAGCGTATTGCCGCATTGGAATGAAAAGACGATCCAGAACATTTGAATCCCTGTCAAGTTCATTTTTTTCATTTTTGGATCTCATTTTTTTTCAAATATAAAGATGGTCCGGTTGTCCCACTTGTTCCACGTTTAGCTTCACCTTCACGTCAACCTCCGCAGTAGCAAATTTACGCTCCCAGTCACTTTTTAAGGCTTGCCAATCTTTCGGGTATTTTTATGAAACGCCTCACCGAAACCAAAAATATCCATCCCATATCGTTTCTGTACTTTTCTAATCGTCTTCAGAACTTGTGTTTCGGTCTCCTTGTTGAGAATAGCTTCGATCAAGTTAAGATTACTGGTTTACAAGAGATCGAGTGTCGTAGACGATTCTAAAATTGAACCTTTCCCCTCTAATGTTAAATGAAATTGTAAGTGATCCCCGATCAGTTCGGGTTGAATTTTACTCCTCATATGGGTACCGGAATAACTGAAACTTCCAAATCCTTTCCGCTTGCCCTTGCCGTGAAATAATTCTGACCTGATTCCCCTGATATGCTTCTTTTCGGCAGTTTAAATTGGCTCGTTAATATGATATTACCATCCTTTGATAGGTCAAGACCTGAACCTACTGCAAAGGCAACATCATTTAATTCCAAGCGGTCCCAGCATCCGGTCGTAAGAGCTATACACACAGAGAGGACTAAAAAACATCTAATTTTTTTAATCATTTTTTATACGCCCCGTTTTCTCGTCTTTAGGTATGCGGGTATTATTCCTGCTTGAAATGAACGGCAATCTCTTGCTCATTGACCAGCGGGGCGCACGAACCAGCGTATCTTTCAAACCAGATAACACTTGCGGTGCAACGGGAGTTAGGTAGGGAACCCCAAAGGATTCAAGGGTAACCAAATGAATAACCATCGCGAGTGCTGCCAAGACTACGCCATATAGGCCGAATATGCTTCCCAAAATTAATATCGGGAAACGAAGCAGCCTAAAAGCAAAACCCATGATATAGCGAGGAATGGTAAAGGAAGCGAGATGCCTGTTGTTGCAACAACGATAACCATTGGAGCAGACACGATACCAGCTTGCACAGAAGCTTGTCCAATGACTAACGCACCTACAATACTAACGGCTGAACCGATCTGTTTGGGGAGTCTGTGACTTGCTTCACGCAATACTTCAAACATAACTTCCATAATCAGCGCTTCACCAACGGCTGAAAAAGGAATTCCCTCTCTGGCGCTAATAATGCTGAATAATAAATTGGACGGGATTAATTGCGGATTGAAGGTGGAAACCGCAACGTAAAATGCAGGAAGGAACAACGAGACTAGAACCATGAGTAAGCGAAGCATGCGAATACAGCTCATATAAATAAATTTTTCATAATAGACATCTGGACTCTGTAATCCTGACCACAGCGTCATTGGCACAATTAACACCGAGTGAGTCCCCTGTTCGTGTGAGTTCCCCCACCGTAAACGATTGTAATTTAAGCTTGGAACTCCGGATTCTCCTCCGCAATAAACTTGTATTCGTATTCAAGGTTTCCGTAAAGCTTTCTTTAGGTCCGCGAATCGAATACTCAATACTCGGTTCTTGAATAGTCCGTTTATCGAAACCCTGTAATTTGGCAAGAATAGCGTCACCTGCGTCTCCATTACAGCCAAAATCTGTTGCATGAGAGCTTCGCCGCTAGTTTCAACATTACCTAAACCTTCTGGAACACCTTCAAAACTGAGCTTAAGCAAGGCGTTATCCAGAATGTCGGTATTTACAAGTCCGTCAATGTAAACCATCATGATGACGATCTCGCCATCTATTTGAACTTGACGAAATGTAATATCTGAACAATTCCTGAAAATTTCTTTTAACTCTTGCTCCTTCGTATGAATATCGATCTCCGAGTGAACAGGATTCACGAGATCTCCCTCCACTATTTCCAGTCATATCGTACATGTTTAATTAATTTTACATAAATCAAGAATGAAGAATTAAAAAAAGATGACCCCTATGCAATATGCATGACAGGAATCATCTTTATAGAACACAATTAACAAATGAGGCGATAATCCATGAAGATTGAAGAGATCTAGCCATTAGCAGCGCGTGGCGGAGTGGATCAAGCGAGAGTTTGATGTTTTGCAGGGCTCTCTTCATAGAGTTTGTTTTTATTCTAGTTCTGTCTTCAAGCAATTAAAATAGGTTGCAGGAAGTTCTTGTGGAAGTTTTACGGCAAGTACGCCACTGTCTTGCGTAAACTCCAATTTGCCTCCTCCAAGAATTTGTACGCTTTTGACGGTTTCATCATTAAAGCTTTTTAGCACACAAACACCATTTGCAGGAGGACACATGATAAATGAGTAGACATGATTACCCTTACTAGTAAAACGATAATCCGAGCTATTCCAACTTGTCTTCTCTTCAACGTAAGGAACGATTTTCACTAATGTATTTCCTTCACCAGAAACCTTCCATGGGCGTGTTCCATAAATTCCTTCTCCGCATACAACGAACCATTTTGCAAGCTCATCTAATAAATATTTTGCTTCCTCATCAATTGTACCATCAGGTCTTTGAAGAATATTCAATAGCATATTGCCATTTTTAGAAACGATGTCAACTAGCATTTCTAAAATCTGGTCAGTTTTCTTATAGGTCTGTTTGGCATCATAAAACCAATTTCCTATGCATGTATCTGTATGCCAAGGTTTTTCTGTAACTCTCGGCATTTGACTCTTCTCAATATCAAGTATTCCAACATTATAAATTTCCGGTCTTTTATCCTTTTGCAAGTAAACCGCTTGGTTGCTGCCGTTCTTTTCAATTGATTTATTATAATGGTAAGCCAATACTTCAAGCCCAGGCCTATAAGATGGATCTCCCGGTGAAACGACATCTCTATAACCTTGTTCATGCTCCCAGCTGTTGTGATGCGATCCAAAAGGCAAAACTCCATCACTATATAGTAAATCCGGTTGAAATTCATCTATCATTTCCTTGATTGCATCTACCCAATATTGATGGAAGTTCTCGTTTAACGTATACCATGGTCCAATTGTATCGATCCTATCTTGAGCATGTTCATAATTATTATAATAAAAATCAGCATAGTCGGGATCATTTCCATCGTAGGGTAGACCTTTGTAGGGACCATAGTTATCGCTGCCTTTGTTTGTTTTCCACCAACTGAAAGATGCGCCTAAATGCTCTGTCAACCCAAATGGAAGATTATACTTTTTAGCTGCTGTTTGCCAAAGCCTGCATATATCTTTCATTGGACCAATTTGAGTGGAATTAAATCGATTGACTTTGGAGTCATAATTAAAGAAGTTATCATGGTGCGTTGCCAGTGCCACAAAATACCTTGCGCCAGCTTTATAATACAGTTCCATTAACCCCTCTGGATCAAAGTTTTCTGCTTTCCATAGCTTGCAAATGTCCTTATAACCAAATTTTGATGGATGACCATAATGTCTTAAATGGTAATTATATTGAGCCGTTCCTTGTTCATACATATATCTTGCATACCAGTCTCCAAACATAGGAACACTTTGCGGTCCCCAATGACTCCAAATCCCAAACTTGGCGTCTCTAAACCATTCTGGACTCTCATACTGATACAATGACTCAAAAGTTGGCTTAAACATACTATTATCCTTCACTTTCTATTAATTATTTATGTTTCTAGATTAGCTATTTCTACAGTCAGTTCACATCTGTATTATTTGCCAACGCACCACCTGATATAGTCCTAATAACGCTTCGCTTTCACATTCATAGACACTTTCTGCTGCTAAAGAATGGGTTGTCATAATAGGTAGTTCCCCTTTCATTCATATAATCTCAGTATAATTGAAAAGCAAACCTTAAAAAATGGAATAAACTTTAAAAATACAGTGATATTCTTAGAAGTTCTATAAGATTAAGCTTCACGTTAACCAATTTATGAAGTGGATTAATGAACGACCGATGGGGAACATTTGATCGTTTATTGATTAGGTTTTAAGCTTAATTGCGGTTTATATATTTGGGGCTACACGGTCATCCTGCAGATCACTTGTGGGTCCATTCGGTCGGTGCCATAAAGCAAGCAGCACAAATGTCATTGCACTCCCTATATACATGTATATCATTCCATGAGACAAATTCATCAATAAGCTAAAACAGGAAATGATTCAAGGTCTTGAAAAATTAAACGAGGGAATGCCGAAGAACCCTAAAGTACGAATTACTGATAAAGGTAAAGGCTGGATCTCGGTTTCTCCGTTGGAACCGCAAGAAGAGCCGGTTAATTTAATCCGGATCAAAGGTGAAATTACGCGCCGCTGGCCAATGACCAGCTTGCTAGATATTTTGAAGGAAACTGATCTACGTATTTCGTTTACAGAAATGTTCAAGACGGTGGGTCATCGAGAGATATTAGACCGGAATACGCTGCAAAAGCGATTGATCCTATCTCTTTACGGTTTGGGAACGAATACCGGTTTAAAGCGTGTCAGCGCCGGTGATCATGGTGAAAGCTACAAAGACCTTCTTTACGTCCGGCGTAAATTCATTCACAAGGATAACCTTCGCAACGCGATTTCCGAAGTAGTAAATGCTATTTTCAAAGTACGAATGCAGGAAATATGGGGTGAGGGAACAACTTCTTGTGCCCCCGATTCTAAGAAATTTGTGGCATGGGATCAAACCATTGCTCCTCCTGTGATGATTAATGGTTTCGACATTCTAATTTGTTGATTCATCATGTCAGTATGCCACCGTTTGTTAGCTAATTGGTGTTTTAGAATGAACATGCACGATCCTTCCTCTAGCCCAAATTGTTTATCCGCTTGCTGATATAGTTTTTGAATAGTGCTTTGACCGTTATTTTTTATAAGTAAGTGAAGGAATGCCTCTGAGATATTCTCGACCACTTCTGCGTCTAATCCATTTCTACTATCCAAAAACTTACCATCATACATCCATTCCACATTATTCACTAGATTCATAGGCAAATGTGTAGAAAGAATAATACCTCAGTTGATGCCTTGCTCCTCAAAAAAGGTTTTCTCTATTTGAAAAAGTTCTATGGTCCTCGGGGTTAAATCACTAGGTGGCTTAACGGTTCTAACAATATCTTCTAATCCTTTCTCCGTCTCAATTGTGATATTAAAATCGGTCGTTGCAATAACAGGAACATTATCTTGATGTGCGTGCTTAATATTCAATTGGTCTGCAATTTCAATGCTCCGTTCAATCGGGGTAAGAGGGTATTGTTCTCTTATATCAACAACAGCATCCGACCAGCTTAACACCATAAGATAGCGGCAACAGCATTCTCCTTTAGAAAGAGTGTGGTGTATTCTATCAGTTTTCCATCCCAACTCCCTAATAAGATATCCTTCAGAAGGTGCTTTATTGTCACTTACTTGTATGAAAGGCTTATAATCCTTTCCATATCCTTGACCTCTACCGTCCTTAAGTCTATTCATCTGCGTTTTGAGTATAGTACTACCTCTATTCATCATTCTTTCCCCCCTAAAATAAAATAGGCGTTCACCCAAAGGAGTGAACGCAGCTGCTAACTAAGGACAAATGTCCTAAACATCTTGGTACTATACAATCTTGCCAAATGGGTTACTTTCTATATTTCGAAACTTTGTTTGTTACTTCAAAACTATATTTGTCACTTCAAAACTTTATTGTCTACTTCAAAACTTATTTGTCACCCGATATTCGCTAAACTGACAACTTACGTTGGGTTTGCACACACCCTAATCATTTAATCCCTTTCCATCGAGTATTTGCGAGATACATTTTTCAACCCTAGATTCTCGCGTTTTGGATTGTTTGGGAGCAGAAAAATGAAGAAGGTAGGCTCTTTGCCGTCCGGGCGTCAATGCTTCAAAAGCCGTTTTCAAAGCCGGGATTTCATCGAGCTTATTTTGAAATTCATCAGGCATTGTGAATTCTGTACTCTTTTTAAAATTGACTTCCAAACCGGCTTTTTCAACTTCAATAGCTTCATATATATAGTCTTTTAGGGTGGTTTCCATTGCTGCTATTTCTCGAACATCCGTGAACCGAATCTGGCGCGCCGCCTGTACATTCTCCGTTTGTTGGATTAGGATGCCATGGGCATCTTTCAACAAGGCACCTTTGTGAAACAATAGAGCACAGTATTGTTTAAATCCATGTATTAAAACAATGTTTTTATCCTGAAACGTGTAACAAGGATGCATCCACTTAAATTCTTCGGTCAGCTCACAGTCAAGAACGATATTTCTCAACTTCTCATATTCTTCCTTCCAGGTTTTAGCCTTATTTAAAAAACCATCAACCTTAGGATTCAAATGACTAGTTGTCATCAAAGCCCCCCCTTTTTGCTTGTCACTTATTTCAAATAATTATTTCAAGTATTTTCCCGTAATCGACTGTTCCGAATGGATGATTTGCGGGGGGGTGCCCTCGAACACGACTTGGCCGCCCTTGCTGCCTCCATCTGGTCCCATATCGATGATCCAATCCGCTTGGCTGATCACATCGAGGTTGTGCTCGATGACGATCACCGTATTGCCGGCATCCACGAGGCGGTTCATGATCTCCAGAAGATGACCGATATCTGACATATGCAGCCCGGTCGTCGGCTCGTCCATCACATAGATGCTGCCTTTCTTATGCAGCTCGCTTGCCAGCTTGATGCGCTGGCATTCACCACCGGAGAGTGTGCTAAGCGGCTGGCCGAGTGTAATATAGTTCAGTCCCACATCACTCATCGCCTGAAGCTTGCGAACAACTTCTTTTAGTTCAAAAAAATTCAATGCCTGCTCCACAGTCATCTCCAGCACTTCTGCAATTGACTTGCCGTTCAGCTTGTACGCAAGCACCTCTTCCTTAAAGCGTCTGCCTCCGCATACTTCGCATGGCAGCTTCACGCTGTCGAGGAATGCAAGATCAGTGTACACAACTCCCAGCCCTTGGCAGTTCTCGCATGCCCCCTTGGAGTTGAAGCTGAACAAGCCTTGATTGACCTTGTTCGCAGCGGCAAACGCCTTGCGCACATCATCCATAATGCCTGTGTAAGTCGCAGGATTCGATCGGGTTGACACGCCTACCGCCGATTGGTCGATGACGATTGCATCCGGATGTTTGCTAAGGAATACGTCGTTAATCAGCGTACTCTTGCCTGAGCCAGCGACACCCGCAACTACGGTCAGCACGCCGGTTGGAATATCTACACTCACGTTCCGCAGGTTGTGAAGTTTGGCATCCCTGATCGACAGTTTGCCAGATGGCTGCCTGCAATCATGCTTCAACTGGAGCGGCCGCTTCATATGAGTGCCAGTCAGTGTGCCTGCTTCCAGCAAGCCTTGGTAACTGCCTTCATACATGATCGTACCGCCGCGGCTGCCAGCGTGAGGCCCGACATCGACAATATGATCCGCCAGCTTGATCACATCGGGATCATGCTCGACGACAATCACGGTATTGCCCTTGTCGCGCAGCTTCTGCAGCAAGCCATTTAAGCGGTGTACATCACGGGGGTGCAAGCCAACACTCGGCTCATCGAAGATATACGTAACATCCACCAGACTGCCGCTTAGATGCTTCACCATCTTGACGCGCTGCGACTCGCCGCCGGACAAAGTATCCGTCTCACGATCCAACGTCAAATAATCAAGTCCTATATCCACCAAATGTTGCAGCCGTTCTGTCAGCGACTTGATGACCGGCCCGGCGATAGAATCGTCGACCTCCCGAATAACGCGGATGAGCTGCCCGACCTCCATCGATGCTAACTCCGCAATGTTGCGTCCATTGATCCTGCAGCCCAGCGCAGCCTGACTGAGTCTCGCACCCCGGCAACTTGAGCAGGGCCCCTCGCAGATGTACGGCGCAACAGCTTGTTGCGTACGCTCAGACTTGGTCTTCACATCCTGCTTGATGTACTTGTTCGTGAATTTCTCGATGATGCCTTCTATTGTGATATTCACTGCCTTCCCGGCGAACTGCATCTCCACTTTCCTAGCTTTGCCGTACAACAATTGTTCTAGCTCATCATCTGAATAATCGTTCAACTTCTTGTCAGGATCGAAGAATCCCGATTGCACGATCATCGACCAATCCATGCTGTTCACCGCATAGCCCGGCAGCAGGAGGGCCCCTTCATTCAGCGACATTGACGTATCCACCGCCTTGCTCATGTCGACGGACAGTCTGCGACCGATCCCGTTGCACTCGGGACACATACCTTGCGGATCGTTGAATGAGAACATGTTCGCTTGTCCAACATAGGGCTGACCTACTCGGGAGAAGAGAAGCCGGAGAATCGGAGAGATATCGGTAATCGTACCCATCGTGGAATGAGAACCGCCGCCCAACCGCTTCTGGTCTACAATGACAGCCATACTCAGGTTCTCGATCGCGTCCGTATCCGGCTGGGGATAGCGTGGCAGGAAATTGCGCACGAATAAGCTGAAATTCTCATTCAGCAATCGCGTAGACTCTGCGGCGATCGTATCGAAGACGATCGATGACTTGCCGGATCCGGATACCCCGGTGAAAATTGTGATTTTCCGCTTGGGAATGCGCAAGGATACATTCTTGAGATTGTTTTCCCTCGCACCCGAGATTACAATATATTCCTGATTAGATTCGCTCATATTCAACTTCCTTCCGATCGTGTTAATTTCAACTAATATTCCTATTGTACCATTAATAAACCGGCTGCAAACTACATGCAGCCGGTTTATGGTGATTCAGGTCTATTGATTTCGATTATTGTACGAGCATCTTTTCTGGCTCACCTAACCAGTTAGTCTAACTAGGCTTTGCCTCACCCAGTGCTTGAGGCTTGGAGTTTCCAGTTTGTTCGAGATGAAGATTATACCTTTCCGTCCCTATATCCTGCAACGTCCATGTGACTGTGTGCTCCTCACCGCTGGCAAACGTATAGGATAAACGAGTTGGAATCGGTTAAAGCGGCCCAAACTTTCTCAATCGATGATGTGTACTGATAATCCAAGGATAATGTTAAGCTCATTCTTCTTCCACCTCTGATAGTTGGTTTATGCCACATATCCTCTGCCTCTGCTGAAAATAACATCATGGAAACTCATCTAAATCCTCCATAATTTATTTAGGAATGGCTAATTCTCTGATCTAGGCAATGTTATTCTAATGTCATTTTCTTGATCATTTGCAACCTTTTCCACCCATTGAGGCTCCATGACTAACGCATGTCCCAGTGATACTAATGGCACGCCTGTATCCAACGCAGCGATTATATCTTAAGGGGACGAAAGCCCCCCAACACCTATCACTGGCACACGTGAACCTACTCGATTTTGAACAGGAAGAAGCACGTTTATAGCATCGGTTGTAGGCCAGCGTTCCCACGCAAGCTTGTGTGCTCCTCTCTCCGTAGAAGACGCCATTCGAGCTAAAATGTACTTTCAGCTGCTTTATTTTCCATGGTCGAACCCTTAATAAGGTTCTAAGAAATCCGGCACTCTCTACCTGGCGAAGAGGAACTACTTCCAAGCGACAAATTTTTGAAAGGGAACTCAAGTAAGCTATTTTGGCAAATATCGGAGATGCCAAGGTCATAGCGGAACCACAGTCCCTTATTTCGACGAAATGAGCTCAATTTCCCATCAAACAGCAAAATAGCGCACCATAGTTCCCTCTCGCTCGAGAAAATGCTCCTTTTTGCTATAATAACGCACTGTAGTTCCCTCTGCGCGAGGCAGCGAGGTTAACTCCGCGATCACTCACAAACAGACTAACTTTACTTATATGTTACAAAATTCTTCTTAAAGTGCATGCGATCTTTATGATAGAGATTAAACGTTGCCAAAAATAGCTCCGTGCTTACTGCCAAAAGAATCATAAAAGCTGCTTTTACTGAGACCAGTTGCTTGAAGCAGCATATTTAGCGAGGTTACCTCATAACCGTTACTCCATTCAATCAGACTGCGCCAGTCATCCTTTGACGGAGAAGATCATCTGAACAATAAGTACTAAACATGCAGCAGTTACACCGCAGAAGAAAAAACCTGCTCCCATACATAAACCTATGGCTGCCACGACCCAGATTGAGGCAGCCGTGCTGAGTCCAAATACAGTTTTGCCATTTTGCATGATCATCCCCGCTCCCAGAAACCCGACTCCACTTATTACCTGAGCCGCTAAACGTGAGGGATCTGCGAGCAGATTTGGTTCTACAAGAGGGTCCACAGGATGGGTGGAAGCATCGACATGCTGATCCCCGAATCCGAATATGGATATCATCATGAAGAGTGCCGATCCCATGCACACCAAGATATGAGTTCGGAATCCAGCATCGCGATTTCGCCAACCTCTCTCCAACCCGATGGCCCCCCCAAAAACCACAGACAGCAGTAATCTTAACCCAATACCACCCGCATGAATATGCCATATCTGAGACAAGCTAACACCTCCGTAACGATCACGATCACACGCGAGCTTTTATAAATCTAAGTCCTACAACCGCCTGCTCGATTGAAAGCAACGGATCGGGGCATTCCTTCTTGTCCACGACATCACCCGTAATAATGACAAGGTCCGGCTTCTCCGCACGGAGTATTTCACGAATGAGATCTTGGCTGCGCAAATAATCGTAAGCGCCTCCATCTTTCCAATGTAAATCCGTGAGCTGTACGATTGTAAACGTGCCATCTCTCCGAAGATTTAGCATAGTTAACCTTATAAACAATGAAGTACGGGTTCGTGAAGATGCCCATTGCTTCCAACAACGTTGGTAGTTAGCAAGTTATAGGCGTTCCCTTTCGTGTCAGTCACCTTGCCTCCGGCTTCTTGTATGATCAGTACTCCAGCAGCAATATCCCACGCGTTTAAGCCATTTTCCCAAAATGCATGTAATCTTCCCGACGCAACGTAGGCCAAATGACGAGCTGCAGAACCGAGGGAGCGAATCGTCCGGCATTTCTCAATCAACCGTCCAAGCCCTTCATAAACGGCTCTCCGCGCCTCCATATTGGATGGAAAACCTGTTGCAACAACACTGCGCCCTAACTCATTCGTAGGGGATACGTGAATGGAACGACCATTAAGAAACGCTCCCATCCCCTTCTCCGCCCAGAACATTTCATCTGCACATGGATCGTAAATGACGCCCAGTTGAAGTTGCCCATAACAGGCCAAGGCAATTGACACCGTAAAGCCAGGGATGCCTTGCACATAATTGCTGGTTCCATCAATCGGATCAACGATCCATAAGTACGGCTCTTCTGCTGCTCCCTTCAACACTTCCTCCAGAGGCTTCTCATTGAGGAATGACTCTTCTTCTCCTAGGAATTTATGCAGTGGGAACTGCTCAAGAATTCCGTTTCTGATGAATAGTTCAGAAGCTTTATCTACTTCTGTCACAACATCGAAGCTGGAGCTTTTGTCCTCCGTAATAAAACCGCTCCCCATCTTTGACTTAATCAACTCGCCTGCTAGTCTCGCCATCGTTTGCGCAATCTCCAAATGATTCATCCATAGTTACCCCCTGCTCGATCAAATATTTTTTGATGATGGCAGCAATCGCATGCTGCTCATGATGAATGGTGATATCATCAGCCATCTTTTTCAAATCGGGATGCGCATTCTCAACGGCGTACCCCATATCCGCGCTTTGCATAAGAGAGATGTCGTTTAAATTATCGCCAACGGCCATCGTATAAGCATTTTCTATAGACAGAATACGCATAAGTTCTTGCAAGGCATTTCCCTTTGACACATCGGGAGGCAATATCTCTAGATAGTTCCACTCCGAATATACGATTTCATTCGGCATACCATGGTCTTGAACGAGCTGCTCTACAGCCTTCAGCAAGCCAAGATCGGAGGAAATTAGCAGCAGCTTTGTAACCCTATCCATGACCGTATTCTCAGTAAGCAGAGAACACTTAACTTGATCCTTCTCTTCATGCTTCTTTACAATCTCATTCCGATTAGGGGTATATACTTGGCCGTCTCGATAAACGAATAAACCTACATCATCAGTCAAACTGCTTACAATTTGCTGCCACAGCTCCTGGAGTAAGGGGAGATGCTTATCGTAAAGAACTTCTTCTGTGATTGGATTGTAAATTCTAGCGCCATTGTAAAGAATTACGGGTACGTCTAGGTTCAGCTCTTTAATAAATGGCGTAACAGCCGCTTCCATTCTTCCCGTCGCTAAAGTAAAGATTCCGCCAAGCTCGCGGAAAATTCGAATTGCCGCCAAATTTTGCTGGCTAATTTGCTGATCCTTATTCAGCAGAGTCCCGTCAAGGTCTGAAACGAATAATGTTTGATTCACCAGTCTTTCGCCACCTATCCATCTTATATCTGTTTATATAACGATTGAACCGCCTTGGCTGTTCATGATCTGTTTTTTCTGCATTTGAAAATTGCTAGCCTCCATCGCCAACACGAACTCCATCTCGGAAATGCGTTCACAGGCAATTAGAAGTTTTTCTTGTTTATTGATTTTGAGGCTAAAACAGATATGCATCGTTGGGATGTTATTTTCTCCAGCACTCTCTTCGCCTTGGCGCATTTTCACATTGGCAATTTGAATCTCATGCTCACCTAAGGTAGAAGCAATTCGGCCAAGCGCACCAGGATAATCCACTATTTCTAGTTCGACCTCTTGCGGTCTTCTGTGCAGGAGCATATGCTTCTCCCACTTATTCAGGACATAGAGACTAATTAACACTAGGCAAGTAGAAAGGAACGCCCCCATATAAAAGCCGGAACCAACGCACAAGCCGATCCCTGCCACTACCCAAACGGAAGCCGCCGTCGTTAAACCTTTCACCATGTTCCCATTGCGCATAATCGCGCCAGCTCCTAGAAAACCAATGCCGCTAATCACTTGCGCCGCCAAGCGCGCTGGATCCACCCTGACATTCGTTTCATTAACGAATTGTGAGAATCCGTAAATCGATAGCAGCATGATTGTTGCAGAACCCAGGCAAACCAGAATATGCGTTCGGAAGCCAGCCGCATGGTTGCTCCATTCTCTTTCGATCCCAATGGATCCGCCAAGTACAACGGCTAATATCATGCGGAATACGAGTTCCAGGTGCGTTATTTCCCAAATATTTCCATGAATATCTCCCATTTCTTAATCTCCCGCCCACTTAGAATTTCGGCGATCATCCCAGATTGATTAGCCTGCCTGTTTCTTTATCGTATAGATTGATCCTATCCAGGCGTAATGTGATCCACACCGTTTTGCCTACCGGATAGTCAAGTTCACCGATGACTTTCACAAGCAATAAATTTTCGGGACTTGTCGTCAATTGAATCAAGGTTTCCGAACCTGCTGGCATAACGGAATACACGATAAGTGGAATCGCTCCCTCCACGCTCTCTGCTGAAATCCGGATATCCTCCGGATAGATCGACATAACGACCTTGCTTGATGCTGGATTTGCGCACGGAATGACGAGTCTGCCCAGCTCCGATTCGGCTAATGCGGTTCCCCCTTCATAGGTACAGGCTGCATCAATGAAATTGATCTTGGGGTTTCCGATAAAATCGGCTACACGCAAATCTACCGGATGTCGATAAATGTTGCGCGGTGTATCCACCTGCACAAGGTTGCCCTCGAAGAAAACGGCAATCTTCGTGGACATGGTCAGCGCCTCAACCTGATCGTGCGTTACATAGACGATCGTCGTTTTCAGTTCGCGATGCAGCCTCTTGAGTTCTGCTCTCATCTCCAGCCTTAGCTTGGCATCCAGGTTGGATAGAGGCTCGTCAAGCAGTAATATCTTAGGCTCCGTAACGATTGCCCGAGCAATCGCGACACGCTGCTGCTGGCCCCCAGAAAGCTCCGAGGGATAGCGATCCTTGTATTTGCTAATGCGCATTTTCTCCAAAGCACTTTCGACTTTGGAACGAATCTCTAACTTAGGCATCTTATGAATGGAAAGACCGAACGCCACATTATCAAATACTGTCATGTGCGGCCAAAGCGCATAACTCTGGAATACCAGGTTCAGCCCGCGTTTGGAAGGAGGCGAGTATAATTTTTGGCACCGTTCACCATTTCCTTGCCATTGATCGTCAGAATACCTTCTTCTGGGTTCTCCAAACCTGTAATAACCCTGAGCGTTGTTGTTTTCCCACAGCCGGACGGTCCAAGAAGCGTCATAAAGTCGCCGTCCTCAATGTATAGATCCAGATCTTTCAGAATATGATTGTTGTCAAAGTACTTGTTTACTTTGGTAAGTTTAATACCGCTCATGTACGCCTAGCCTCCTATGCCCTTTGAAAGATCCGCTTTTCCATACTTCGTTGCGATGAAATGAGTAATCATGATTAAGGCAATAATAATGACAACGATGGCGTTGGCATACTGCTGGTAGCCCTTCTCCGCATATCGGAAGGTAAGCGTCGTCAGTGTGCTTGTTTTGGGGGTAACGAGCAAGATGATTAAATCGAGCTCTTTCATGGCGCTAATAAACAGAAGCAGGAATGCGCTAATCAAGCCCTTGCGGCTAAGCGGCATCATAATTCTGAGAAATCTGCGCGGCCATGAAGCGCCATGCAGCTTGGCTGCCTCCTCCAACTCCCCGCTGATCTGCAGCATGGTGCTTGTTCCGGATCTCGTCGCAAACGGCAATTCCTTGACGATCGTAATCAGAATGACAAGTGCGAGCGTCCCATACAAAGCAGGCAGCAAGAGCTTGGGCTGAGCGAACATCGATAAGTAGATCGCAGCAAAGGAAATGCCGGGAATCAGATAAGGCATGAATGAAAGCTGCTCAACCAGCTTGCCGGAAAGCGTCTTTCTGCTTTTGGAGATCACATATCCGAAAATCAGACCCATCACCGCTGCGACCGAAGCAGCTACAAAAGCAATGGAGAGTGAATTTTTCAATCCCAGCAAAATGGTTTCGCTCTTCAAAATGCCCACCTCGCCGGAGGCAATCGAGAAATATGAATCCCCGAACCAGTAATGCGTGGTCAGATTGCTTAAGCTGTAGTTGCCGTCTTGCAGCATAAATGTCTGCCACAGCAGCAGCAGCATGGGGAATATCCCCGCACTAAACATGAACAGAAATACCAGGACAACAGAAGGCGCTTTCCAAATGCCAAGCGGATTCAAATTTTTACGCGAATCTTTGCCACC
The DNA here is from genome assembly GCF_014640555.1 of Paenibacillus marchantiophytorum. GTDB lineage: Bacteria > Bacillota > Bacilli > Paenibacillales > NBRC-103111 > Paenibacillus_E > Paenibacillus_E marchantiophytorum. The sequence continues at coordinate 109,474 of NZ_BMHE01000003.1, forward strand.
GATGGTCGCATAACTTTTGCGTTTGCCAATGGCTCGCTGGTTGATGTAAATGGTTAATGACGAGATGATGATTAGAATAAGACTAAGCACATAAGCATCTGAAATCATTCTGTTTTTCATACTGCCGTATAACATCGTGGCGATCGTATAGTATTTGACAGGAAGACCAAGGAAGGCTGCTGCGCCGAACGTACCCATGCTCTTGGAAAATGTCAGAATTAATGCGGATAAGATGGCCGGCAGCACAAGCGGGAACGTAATTCTCCTAAGAATCGTAAATCGGCTTGCTCCCAGGATATCGGCCGTTTCCTCTAAACTAGCGTTAATCGAACTGAGTGAAACGGCAATCAACAAATAAAAGAAGGTATAGTAGTGACCGACAAGTACAATCGAAATCGGGAAAAAGCCATAGGAAACCCAATCTGGCGGATTGATTCCGAATACATATTGCAACATGCCTTGTGTGCCGCCGACGCGATCGTTCTTAAATACAATAAGCCACGCAAATGATTTGATCCAGGAAGGAAGCATGTAAGGAATAATAGCCAGAAAAGCAAACGTCTTTTTAAAAGGCAAATCTGTCCGTGTTACCAACCACGCCAACCCGCCGCCAACAATTAGCGAAAAGATAGAAACAAATAAAGCAATGTTGAAAGAGTTCAACAACGGCTTATAAAAGATCGACGAGCTAATGTCGCTGTACATCACATGTGCCCAATGATACAAGGTTAAATTGCCAGGAATAGCATCGCGATTGGCCCGGAGGTCCTCCGGATGCCACGTTAAGGTATTCGAAACGATTTCCCACATTGGAATAACGATGGTATATCCTAAGAAAAGGATGGCAATCAGACTAATCACATGCAGCGGATTCGTAACCATGCTTTTCAGCATATTCTTCGCCCGACTCATCGTAAATTTAGAAACAGGCCGTTTCGCTAATTCCATTTTGCTCATAACGAAGCCTCTTTCAATCTTTGAATGGAAGCCAGCACATGCTCACTGAGCGTTCGGTCCGTATCAAATTTGTTCATCGTAAGTTCTAAATTATAAATGCCTTGGTAGCCGGAACGTTGCAGAGCGGAAACATAATGTTCCAAGGGCAAGCTTCTTGCTTGCGTCAAAGGATTATGCGTACCCGTCAGACCTAGCCCGTGAATATGAGTATGATAAACTTTGTCTAGAAACGCAGCAGGCGGAAGATCAAGCAGATGTGTTTCAGGTGCTGATTTCAAGCTCCGTTCATCCATAAGGTTCGAATAATAGTGTCCCATATCCCACGTAATGCCTACGCTAGGACTATTAACCTCGTTCACGATTCGAAGCACACCTTCAATGGAATCTCCCGGATCCACCTTAATTGATTTCTTGCGATTGTTCTCTACCGCAATCTTCAGAGGCAGTTGCTCTGCATCAGTGATTGCAACCCATTCATGCAGCAGTCGGACCGTCTGTTGGTGAAGTTCTTCCTCCGAGCCCGTCTTTGCATCATATGCGTGCAGCGCCATCGTCAAGCTGCTTTGATATTGGTGGAAATGCTGTAAAATATAGCTCATCGAAGGATAAATGTCGGCAAAGCGGGAGCCTGGAAACTCCCCCGCCACATGACCGTGAATCGTAACTTGCAAACCGGCATCCCAGATACGTTGAATCAAATCCCGATATGCTCGTTCTTCTGCCCCTCGAGGAAGGATTCGGATCTCTATAGATTCGACGCCCGCCGACTTTAAAGCGTGCAGAATAAGCTCCTCATTGTCGTAGTGTGCAATCAAATCATTCGCGCTGTCTTTACTCGGCTTGCCTAGAAATACGGGTGCTTGTATTGAGAAACCTAGCATGCTCCACACTCCATTCCCAAGTTCTTATTGATTTTTAATCCAGAAATTCACAACATCCTGATAAATCGGGTAAAATTTCTCACTATCGTACTGCCAAACGTTAATCTCATTTATTTTTTTGGCATTCTTGGTAGGTAAATCCGAGCGAGTCATCCAAGACCCAACTTCACTAAATGGCACCGTTCCTTCCCCTTTACCGTCGGCTTCCCCTGCCATCCATCGCATCAGCAGCTTCGCCGCATTCGGATGCGGTGCTTGGTTGGCCACGAACAGCAATCCCTCATCGACAACAGAAAGCTTAGGTTTAAGATCCCAGACGATGTCCGCCTTCAAATTATTTTGCGCCATTTTACGAATATCGCCAGAAACACCGATAAATACGGGAGCCGGTTTATTCGGGGACGCCTTGCCCACCGCATCTTGGCCGTCGGTGCTGCTTTTCACCAAAATCACATTTTTATAAAATTGCTGTAAAAATTCATAACCGGCGTTTTTCGTGCCATTCAGCACGATATCTTTGCCAAACTTCTCCTTATAGGCTTTCGCCATATCATCGGAATTAGCGACAAAAGCGACGAACATATCCATCTGTGCGGGCGATTGCAGGGGATCGACCATTAATACCCGATTCTTCCACTCCGGCGTGGTCAAATCCCACCAATTCGAAAGTGGAGGAGTCTTATTCTGCTCTGTGTTATAGAACAATGTGCGAAATTCCAGGTAAGGCACGAATGCAATGCTCTTGCTTCTCCAAGGCTCATATATTTTCTCCGCAATATCGGTCGGCAAATATTTGAATACACGGCCTTTTTTGACAAGCTCCTCTTCGATGCCGCCGCCAACTTCCTTCGTCAAGATGAGATCTGCGTTAAAGATACCAGCGTCCTGTTCACGGATCACCTTATCCATAATGGCGTTAGACTTGAGGTCGAACGTTTCTACTTGGATACCCGGATATTTCTTCTCGAACGTCTTCTCAACATCATTGATTCTTCCCGATGTGGAATAAACCGTGACTTTACCTTCCTTTTTTGCTTTTTGGTAGAGTTCGTCAGCAGTCTCTGTTTTGTAAAGTCCGACACGCTCGGCCCACTCGGATTTCTTAGTCTCTCCCTTAGATCCCGTTGTTGTGTTCTTCACGTTTGAAGTTGAATTGCTGCATGCTGCAAGTACCATGGTGAAGGTTAGTAATAATGCGGAAAAATTCCTCACTCTTTTCATAAAACACCTCTTCCTGGATTTATTACTGAATGACTGCATCTTCAACCAAAACGATCCGTAAAATCGTTCCACCTTTTATCCTTAAACAAGAAAGTAAGCGTTAACATTTCTTTCAACAAGAGGATACCGCAGTCTCCCTCTCGTAGTTAAATTACTTATTTTATTACTGAGGTGCAGGTTTCCCTAATGATAAGCTTCGTAGGCAACAATATCGATTGCGCAGTCAATTTGTTCTCTGTTAACATCTGTAGAAGTACTTCAGCCGCCTTACGGCCCATTTCCTTCCTCGGCTGAGCAACAGTCGTTAGTTTAATCCAGTGAAGATCCGACACTTCCAAATTATCAAAGCCAATTACACTCATACGCTCTGGCACAGATAGTTTGTGTTCCGCTAACCATTCTAAGGCGCCAATACCAAGCAAGTCGTTTGCCGCAAATACAGCTGTCATGGACGGGTAATCTTCCATCAACTTGCCCATAGCTCTGTACCCGCATGCGATGGTTCGTCCGTCCCATACGATGCCACTGGGATCAGGCTCCAATCCACGTTTCTTCAGACAATCCACATAACCACGATATCGTTCCTGACCGGTAAACGAATACGGCGGCATCCCCATAAACCCGATTCGAGAATGTCCCAGTGAGAGCAAATAATCCATCGCGTTACAAGCACCCTCATAATGATCAACGTCGACAAACGGCATATCCAAATCTTGCGGAGGTCTCCTGCGCAGGAATACAACAGGAATTTCCAAGCGACGCATAATTTCTAAAGCTTCTTCATCCAAAAAATCTGGCGTTACAATGATGCCATCCATCTTCCGTTCCATTACACTGGTTAGAAATCTCTTCTCTTTCTCTAGCCTTCTTGAGGTATTCACATACACGACTTGATAGCCATTGTCCGATAGGACCTCCTCAACATCGTGCGCCATGGCCGAGAAAAAGGGATCAGTAATATCAGGAATCATTAATCCTATCGTATTCGACTTACGGCTAATCAAGCTTCTGGCCACCGCGTTCGGTGTGTAATTAATTCGCTTCATCGCTTCCAGCACTTCATTCTTCGTATCCTGCTTAATATCAGGATGATTATTTAATGCTCTTGAGACAGTGGATACGGATACACCCAAATGTTTGGCTACATCTTTGATTGTTGGCATAGTTGTAAATCTCCTTTGGTAACGATTCCGGTAACGTTACCAAAATTGTATGACATCGTCCCTTGTCATGTCAACTGAAACATTAGGCAGCAGGGCTGATGTCGCGCTCATCCGTTCAAGATGCCGATTCAGCGATCGCTTGCCAATCGGACCAACAGGTTGAATAGCCATCCCGATAGTTATGGATGCAATACTCGTAGAACGTATGAATAAAGGCAAGCCGCTCCATGGCTGGACCATACTTGAGAGCATCATTCGGATCGGCATCCGTCATATCTTTACCGCCAATTTGAATATGCCTGCGCATAATATCTTCCTTGGTAACAATACCAACATTGCGCAGCATATCGTACATGAGCAGGAAGGAAGTCGTCCTGCCTACGCCTCCACGGCAGTGAAAGTGCAGCCACACTCCTGGAGAGAGCGCTTTCACGAATGTGATAAATTGATCGACAACGACATCCAGAGGACGGTGATGATCAGAGACAAAAAATCGCTGATAGCCAAAGCCTTCCCCAGTAACCAGTTCTTCCTCTGTCAATACCTGCTTGGGATCGGTCACAGGACCTTCCAATTGAATTGATTTCCCTTCCAACACGTCAAAAGTAATTGCCGGAGTTACTGCTAGTGCATCTAGCAGACGTCGCTCCTCCGCTCTCACTTCTTCATCACGCAAGTTCTTATTTGCGTTATTATTCAAACCGTACCAGCTTACCGCCATCCCATTAACGAAGCCATGGCTTTCCTGACGCAGGTCAATGATCATTAGAGGCTTATGACCAATCGTTTCATTCATACAATGAAGCCCCTTTTCTGAAAACATTCCGCTCCCCGACGCCTGCAATTCAGCTAATCCCGCTAAATTAGGTTGATCCATTCCTCCCGCTTGCACAGGCGCTGCTGTCATGCGAAACCGTTTAGGCAATTGATCGATGTTATTCACATCAATCAGACAACGAGGCTCTGCCTTCACTTGACCGTTCAAATGCTCTTTATTGGTGCACAAGTCGAATACCCTCTTCCCAGATTATAATATTGGTAACGTTTCCGGTAACGTTACCAATATATTATCTTAACCTTCCTTTTCCTGTCAATGCTTAGTTTTGAATGTCTAGATGCTGCTCCACTGACGTCTTGCGGTAGGATGCCCTTAAGCTAAATGAGACTGCCGAATAACTTCGCGGCAGCCTCATTTAGTAGTAAATTAAGTTATCGTTCCATGTTCAATCATTTTGCATTTCTCGAAAAAGTGTAATTGCCGATTGGGTACCTAGTGTTTGTGTTCCCCGCCATACATTAGCATTAATGTTATACTTGCCAAGAAATGCCGTGCCTTCAGAATGCCGTTCGAATTTGATGGCATCAGCCCTCGTATAAATCATATCGGCAGGAAGGGTTGGCGGATCTACCGTTGTCTGAGTCTCTCTGGTTAAACGAACATACTCGCTGCCATCTCCTGCAAAGTCGAATGTTCCCAGATTAACCCAACCCGAAGAGCCGACTGTCGCGTCGATATACGTAGTCTCGGTAACCGACTGATGCTTCACTTCCACTTTGACATGATTATCGTTTGCCGTCGTGTGGACGAGCTTGTAGATGGAGACTGTATATCTTCCCTCAGGAAATTGAGCCTTCCACGTAGCGGATGATCCTTGTACGGTAGAGTACCGAGACTTAACACCAATTTTGTAGCCGGCTAAATTGCTTTGGCTCCAAGACCCTTCAGTCGTGTATAAGCCAGTCGTATTCGTGCTATCGACAATAACTGTCAGGTCCTTAATCGTTATTGCCAAAGGCGGTGTTGTTAAGGTCACTCCGTCCATCGTTACAGTGGCCCACACCGTGATATGATCTGTGGCTCCATCAAGGCTTTGAAGGGTCAACAAACCGCTGCTGTTCACTATAGCCAGATCGGTTCTATCAACAAAATACTGCACATTGGCATGTGCCAGATCACCGATCAGACCGTTGTCCAAATAACCGGTTATGCTCAGTTGAGCAGCTCGCGTCATCTGCAGCTCATCCTGATTCGACAGGATGGCCACCGATTCCAGCAGCGGCATCCGATTCGGATCCACCCACATCATCGCATCGGCAACTACCCGTGACTTATTGGCCTTGTTGGTTAATTCAACGTATCCACGATCGCCTGCTGCAAAAGGGTAAGCTCCCAGGAACACCCAAGTCCCATTGGCCGTTGTCTCATCAACGGTAACCGTCTGTGAACCACCGCTGTAATAAACGGTGAAAGCGGCATTGGTTGCCCAATTTTCACTCGTGGCGGTTATTTGCGGGAGCTTGTAATACACGCTATAAGTGACACTTTCCGGCAGCTCGGGCCGCCAGACAATCTTGCTAGTTGCTGTAGTCGAAGTTGATTTGGCATATACATAGTTATCGTAGTAATAGTCATTAGCCGTTGTATCCCGTATCCAGACGCCTTCTGTCTCCGCCTCCGTATTATCCACAATGATGGATGACCCTGCCTGCCAATCGGGTTGGACCGGCGTCTCCGTTACTTGATCAGGCAGATATAGCGTACGCTTGCGGGTCTGTTTCCCATCCGATTCCACGTAATAAGTGAAGGTTTGTGATAGATCGTTTACCCGTATCGACCATTCCATCGGATAGATCGTATCCGGAACGGTCGTGTACGTGGCCCCGCCGTCCAATGAGTAATGGATCGTTGCTGGTTTCGTCGTTTTGGCCTCTACATAAGCATCGTAAGACGTTTTGTCGGGTTTGACGATTAGCATGCCTTTAACAGCATCTATTGGACTGTGAACATCGAAGAAATAGCTTGCATCCGATGTATCAGCCGTTCTAACCTGATGCAGCGGCACATGAATGTTAAGTCCTTCCACAATGATCGCTGTCATTCCCTTGCTTGAAACCGTGGCCTGAATGATTCCGCCGCTCATAACCGCTTGCTCTGGTGTGCCATTATCACGGATGATGGTTACGTTATAATCTTGTGCTGGGTTGAACCCAATGAGCTGCGCATTCAATTTGATTGGAGTCTGCACTTCAGCAGTCGATTCGTTGCTTAGTCCAATGTAGAACTTATTTCCACTTTCCCCCGTTATCCAGTTCAACTGAGGATTGTTCGTCTGGATAATCCCTTTGGGCATCCAGAGCCAAACGTTCGAATTGCCGTAGAATTGACCTGGTTTATTCCCATAGAGATGATATTTGAACCATAGAAAATTAGTTTCGAATACAGAAGGAAATGTAATGTTCCCATTGGATTTCAGCGATTGTTCGCTGATTAGATAATCCATCGTTTGGCCGAGCTGTGCTGGCATATGATGATAATAGATGGATGTAGCCCCGCTGGGACCTTTCAAAGCAAAATCCGGTTCCAGTTGACTAACGGCGAAGCCCTTATAGTAATAACCTGGATAACTGGAATACCTTCCGATAACCGCATTATGAGCGATATCTTGCAGCAATTTGTCACCTGTATAGAGTGACAATCTCAGCATGAAAGGGGCTTCCTGCGCATTCATCCGATAATAGCCGGTTGTACTTCCCGCCTCAAACGTCAACCCGTTAGGTGAAACAAGCCAACTGTCGGCTTGAACACCACCAGCTACGTCTTCAGGGAGCTTAGTCCTGGGATAATTGTACTTACCGCTTGCCGGCCAATGGAAAGACTCCGCGTAATTATACGTCTCCGGCTGCGGAATCGTAACGGTGCCTCCGGGAACCGGACGAGCAACGAACATGGTCGCATACTGTTTGGCTTCCTTGTAAGCGGCATTCAAGTATTTGGGGTCCTTCGTTTCCTCGTAGAGCTCCAAGATCTCCATCCACAGTTTGCCATAATAATAAATAAACTCATTTTTACTTACATTTACTGTCTCAGGAGTATCGATATTTTGAACGATATAACTGTCGGCTGCATCCTTGGCAGCCTGTAAATACTGCGCATCCCCCGTCATACGATACATCATCAGGGGCTGAATAACTGGCCCGCGATCTTTCTGATCCGGATTGCGCACAAGGTACTCTTGCTTTCCTAACGCTTTAATTCCAGCCGAAGTGCCCATCATCTGATTGACAGCGGCTACGCTTGAAACATCGAACGGCAAAGTTGCCATTTTCCATAACGACGGCACGCCATATACGGGCTTCTGTGTCGGTGACCACCCGATACCATTTCGCGATACACCGTATTGGATGGACGGCAGCGCCCTCGTATCATAAAGTTGGTTGTCTCCTGTCAAATAGTAGGCTCCCAGAAGAACCCCATTCGATGTTGTTCGAACGCTATCCTCGTTCTCAATATCAATGAAGCCCTTGGCTCGGTTCCACCACCCGCTAGGCGACGGAACATAGTTAACAGAGTCGTCACCCTGAGGCTCAATCTTGAGCAGATCGATCATATTGAACATCGCATCCGTAAGTGACTGTTCCGCGACATTTTCCCTGTAGGCCGAATAGCCGTATTCATTACGGAGAATATCCCCGTATGCTTTATAGAGACTACTGCTTTGAGCGATTAGCCCCATATGAAATTGATACGTGCTTTCCGCAGTCATTTGTGAATAAGTCCCTAGTTGAGGAGCGTACAGGATCGGCTGCACGCTGCCTTCGTTGTTGACAAGACTCATGCCCAGCCGTTGTTTCGTAACGCCTCCTGTCGGCTCAAATTCGACCGGAAGTTCTTCCGACGGTACAAATACACCATAGGTCAAAACTTTACCCGCGCCATCATTCTTTTCAATCAAACTTATCGGAGCGCTCAACTCTCTTAAGCTTGTTGATTCCACAGAACCTACCATTTTGGCATGCGATCTGAAACCATTTAACACTTCATTAATGCCAGAGATTTGTTCTGTCGTGAAAGACTGATAGCCAATCACATAATTGCCATCCCGGCGAGGTGTAAAGGCGAAGGAAACATCTGGTTTGTCCCCTGACAAGGACCAGTTCACTTGTAAATCGTAATCGCTTCCATGGGAAGAATCTGTTAATACCGCCGTGTGGCTATCTGGGAAATTAATCGCGTCGAATGTAATCCAGCGTTTGTTCATCGTATCGTAGTAATTGGTACGACTTCCCGCATTCCCATCCAACAAGACCCATTGTTCTTCAAGTCTTTCCGCCACATTATTGATTGCCACCCAGTTGCCCGTAACCGCGTCCTTGTAGAACAGATCACGAACGATGGATTTACCTCCATCCCAAGCAGCTTCATAGAAAGTTGCCTTATAGTTAGCGTTCTCGATGCTGCCTTTGTTCGTATAACTGAGATTCGCCAATGTGCGGCTGCGCAGCGGAGGCAGCGGTGGAGCCTGCTGCCGAATATTTCCTTCGAACTTGACGCTATCCGCCCGCGTAATGATAGTGCCCGTCGTTGGCTGCGTTCGAGTCAGCCTGACAAATTCGGTATCATTGCCGCTGAAATAATACGCTCCCAAATCAACCCATCCAGCAGATGGGCCCGACGAGGGCCTCAGATCCATAAACTTAACATCCGTTATCCCATTATGCACAATTTCGATTTTGACATTACTATCGGCTTTATCCGCCCAATTAAGCTTGTTGAACGATATTCTCGCCGTTCCTGCTTCCAATCGCGGATTCCATGTGATGCTTCTTCCCACCGCATCTGTAAAGCTGGAACTGGAATTATTAAAGCCTTTCACTCCTGTGCTTGTGCTCCAATAAGGAGCCGAATATCCGTTATTCTTGTTCTCCACATCGGTGGTGACGACACCATTAATCGTGAGGCTTCCATCATCAATAATGATCGTCTTATAAGGCTCTTTCTGCTGAATGTTCCCTTCGAACTTGACCGCATCAGCACGTGTTAGAACCGTACTGCTACTGCTGGCAGACCGAGTCAATTTAACGAATTCCTCGCCAGACCCAGAGAAATAATACTCGCCCAAATCAACCCATCCCGCAGGAGCGCCAACGGAAGGTCTCAGATCCATATAGACAACATCCGTCAGCCCATTATGAACGATTTCGATTTTCACATTACTATCGGCTTTGTCCTCCCAATTCAGCTTATAGAACGATATTCTCGCCGTTCCAGCTTTCAATCGCGGACTCCACGATATGGCTCTGCCTGCTGTGCTTGTATATTTGGAACTTGAATTATTATACCCCTTCACTCCTGTGCTTGTGGTCCAATTCGGAGCCGAGTATCCGTTATCCGCATTATCCGTGTCAGGGGTCACAACCCCATCGATCGTGAGGCTGCCGTCATCGATGATGATGGTCTTGAACGGTACAGTTTCCGCACTAGCCGTCCTTATTCCGAATAGACTTAATGGAACTAATATCGTCATGATAAATAAAATTAAGAAAAACAACTCTCTTTTCCTCATACAACTCATCCCTTTCCTTATTTTGGTAACGCTTTCAAAAATCCGCAACCTCCTTTATTCCCATGTCCGCAAAGAAGCAATTATCCGCATCCTACCGGCTAATCCCCCCCTTCGTCTTTGATATCATAGCATGTCGCTTAACCGTGAAATTTCTTTAATTTCTAGAATTTCTTATAAGATTTTAAGTAAAAAATAAACTTGCAACATTTTCGTCTGCTTAACAGCAGTCAGAAACGTTGCAAGTTTTACATTTGGAACAAACCGACTTTAAACTACACGAATGGCGGCTTTACGAACAACAACTTGCCAAGCTGGATCACTGTTTGATCGTACCAATCCGGATGCTGCCGAACATGCGCAAGGCTTCGTTCATTACCGCATGCCTCAAACACGGCCGCTTTGTCTGTCTTCTCGGTATCGATTTCGAAGCGAACGGTATGTTTCCCATTCGGGAGCTCTGGCAAGAATACATACTGATTCCGATTATGATCGTTATACAGGGTGAATCGATCCACAACGAAGGGGTCTCCGCCGTCCACCGTCACTTTCAATCTGCCGGAATCTGGCCCCCCGATATCGAACAGTCCAATATGTGTGCCTTCGAACTGCACTGTGACAGCCTCCCCCGGATCGACTGCTCGCCATAGTCCGGAGAACAACCAGTCGTACTTGCGGGCCAAAGCTGAATCATCAGGAGTTACGTAGGACCATCCCGCTGATACATGGGCATGACCATCCAGCGGCAGCATCGTCGCGTACTCCCAAGGATTCGCTAGGACCAAAGAAGCCTTAGGTAAGTTATGTTCGAAACGTCCAGAGGGATCTCGAAGCTCACTTATTTTCTCAAACGAGCGGGTGATCGTATCCGTGTAAATCTGGTGTCCTTCGGGAATGGTCGGATGAACCGAATCATGCGTAAAAACAATAGCTCCGGGAATCGACTTATCGGGCCCTGAAGTAAAAATGAGCTTTCCTTCGGATACCAAATGACTGACTGCTACGCCCAGATGAATCGAAGGAATACCGTAGTAATCGGCCACTTCCTCCTGCATAAGCGCGCCCTTCTGGTATTCGCCGGACTGAAATAAGGCCAAATCGCGCTCCTTCAGCGTATAAACGAACAGGATATCGGTAAAGCGGCTCATCTTGCGGATTTGTCGGACAATCCCTTCGATGCGCGCCTTGGACTCCGGCACTCCGCCATCGTTGCCAACAAATTCAACAAACACGAGGTCAGGCTGATGACGCAGCACATCCCTCTCCAAACGGGCGCAGCCCAAATCCGATCCAGTTCCGTCAATGCCTGCATTCACACAGCGGATATCCGACTTGGGATACTGCCCACGAAGCCAATCCGCCGTCATGACCCTGTATCCTTCGGAACGCGTATTGCTGCCGCCAAAGTAGACGATTGTCACGCTTTCCCCATTCTCCAACTTCTGAATGACATTAGGCAGTCCTCTTCGAGGGAATAATTCGTTCATTGCAACTTCACCTGACCCTTGCTTATCGTTGTAGGAGCAAACAATTTTACAGCAAACACTTCATGATAAGGCGAACCGAAAGTCGCGGAGAAATCGAAGCGGATTCGGGTTACACCTTGCGCATCCACTTTATGTTTATTCAGCGTGAGATAATTGCCACTGATTACGATTTCCCTCTCCGTTCCGTCTTCGAAAGTCAAGGTCATATCATAATCTTGGATAAGGGACTCGATGGGATCGTCGAAATGCTCCAAATCCAACTGCGAATTGAAAACCAGATGGATTTCTTCCAGATTTTTGGGGCTTTCAAAGGTGAGTTCCAACCATTCCCCTCCTTCCGTACGTTCGGAAATCCAACCGTTCGGCAGACCATAGGGTCTGGAGTAGCCGTTGACGACATTCTCGGGATTATACATAATCTGAGATGGCAGCAGGTCCTTAAAACAAATGCTTTGATTGAATTTCTTCAGCTTGGACGGCACTTCCGGCTTATAATGGAAGCTAACCGCGCCTGTAATCTTCTCTTCGTTGACATAAACGGCTAACCTAGCCGTACCTTCTAGCACGATGTAGATTTTGTCGTCTGCCGGCTTCTCGCAGCCCAAGTCCAGTGTAATCCAGTCGTCATGTCCGGCTTCAATAGCCAAGCCGTAGTCTTTCAGCTCGCAAGAAGGAATGTAATTTTCCTTCCTGTCCCCGCCAAACAGCTTCACATGCAGCATTTCTGAATACTCGGAAACATTTTTAATTTTAATCCGCACGCTTTCTGCTGCGGACGTCTCAATCGGAAGGACCAAACATAACCCTTTCTCCAAGGGAATCGCTTCGGTTGAATGAGGATTGGCATAGCTGCGCTGAGATGATGCGCGAATCTGTAATCCGTCAGCGAAATAAGGATCCAATTTCTCTTGCAGCCCAACAATCGTTTGTCCGTCTCGAAGCAGCAGCGCTTGCAGTTCTCCCATATGAGCTTCGACGATCGCTGCTGGGTCTGCCTCATATTTCAGGCATAATGAAGCAGCCGTTCCAACCGCCTGCCCCATACAACCGCAGGTAGCCATTACTCTTGTAGATCCGAATGCAACATGAGTAGCACTTATATTGCGACCAGCGAACATAAGATTGGGAATATTTTGGGAAAATAAACTGCGGAACGGAATATTGTACAAGCCAGGGACGAAATTCCATGCTGTAGCTGGTCCCTCATCATAGATGCCCTTAGCAGCATGCAAGTCCATATACCATCCCCCGACGGATACCGCATCTTCGAAATGCGGCTTTGTGGTAAGATCGTTCTGGGACAACATGTGATTCCCAATAAACCGTCTTGACTCCCTTTTTCCCGGAATCGGGCATACATAATCCAAGATAAGATTGTCCACATCATCGAATTCGCCGCTATTTTTGATATAATCCCAAATCCCATAAACCAATTTCCGCAGTTCCAATGCGATGTCTTCATTGTTTGCGATAACATCCATATGTCCGCCATATTCCAGCCACCACAATCCGCCGAGCCCGTTGATTTTTCTAGGAAAAGCCCGATGGTTCAAGCCTATTCGGATACTATCAAAAAATTCCAACTTCGTAATATCATACGCAAAGCCAGGTCGCTTGTACGGAACGGAATATTCGACGTCACGGGCTTGAAACAGGATCGTGTCTCCCATGGTGTAATGATCCGCCACTTCAGGAGCCAAATCTTCCTTGAATTCATGACTTGCTTCTCTACCCCGCCTAAAGAGAGCACCTGCTTGATATCCGACAACCCCGTCACCAGAGCAATCAATGTAGGTACGGCTTTCAAAGCGGAATTTCTTTTCAGACGCCAATTGAAGACCTTCTACCCATTTGATTCTGCCGTTCTCCATGCCCGTTTCATGCACACAGGTATTCAGAAATAGAGCAATGTTAGGCTCATCATAGATCATATCCAACAAGACCGTATCCGAAAGCGAAAGCATAAGTTTCTTGTTGTATAAAGGATTATAGTGGAAAATCTTCAACTTAAGTTCTTCCACTAACCCGCCCTCACGCGCATAATAGGATGGACTGTTTCCGAGATACGCCGAGCCATTAATATGAACCCTGACCTCGCTGCTGGCATTGCCCCCAAGAACCGGACGATCATTAATAAGTGAAACTTGCAACCCTTGCCGTGCCGCAGCTATAGCGGCGCATAGACCCGCAATACCTCCGCCTACGACCGTTACATCCGATTTAATAAGCTCCATTGTGATAACCTCCATGATTAGATACAAGTATCATGGTAGTCCTTTTGATCCCCGTTTTTTTACAGGATTTCGAGAAAAACTCACACATTTTTTCGCAACCTTATTTGGTTTCATAGCGCGTCATTTTTATCCGATATTGCTTAGGTGTATCACCTGTATATTCTTTAAATAATTTACAAAAATAACCTTCGTTAACAATCCCTACTTCCTCGCACAGTTCCAATAAAGAATAATCCTGAACGTTTAACAGCTCAAGAGCCAATTGAATTTTTTTACGATTGATGTAACTGATAACGCCTTCGTTCATTGTCTTTTTGAAAAGACTGCTGAAATACGACGGAGCTAAATTCACTTCCTCCGCAATAGCCTCCAACGTTAAACGCTGCTTCAAATTTTTCTCGATAAATCGCATAGCACTCATGATTTCTACCCGATGAATGAGTTGGCCTGCGTGCACATATTCGAATGTAAAGTCGCCAATATACGCAAGCTGTTCCCGAAATGCCATAAATTCTAGGGGAAACTCAGCCACATCAGTGGTCAACGTGTTTCCCGATTTAAATTTCGCCGTAATGGCTCTGTACAAGTCTCGAAGCATGGGTGCCATGATAGACTTATGGATTTTATGTTCCGTAACAAATTGATTTAGAGCAGCAAATTCTTTCTCCAGCTCGTCCTTGGAAACCTTTCTTTGCAGCCAGGCTAGTAAATCAGCCAGTTTCTGCTGAAAGTCCTCCTTTTTGTCATTGCGGTAATGGAACCGATGCGCAGGTGTCTTCACTGCTTTCTCTGTATGATAATAGAAATCCTCGCTCACAATATGAGCTTCCGTGTAAGCTTGTTTAATGGCTTCCCAGCCTCGGTGCGGACCGCCAAAAGCGACAGATACCCTTTGATTCAAATATTGCTGCAAATGGGACACGATCTGACTCCCCAAAGTCTGGCAAGCGTATTCCGTATCCATATCACTGCGACTATTTTCCCAGGAAAGAAAGCCGATAAAACGATTATCGGATAGATCCACAGCTACCCCCCTGCCGCAATTCATCACCGTTTCTTCGATTACATTCGTGATCGCATATTTCAAGATGTTCTGGTCAACCGCTGAATATTCATGACGGAAACTCTCATACAAATTCATTTCAACAATAAAACAGCAATAATTAGCTTGAAAGAAATGGAACTGCATACGATTGGCAAAATCGGATGCCCGATATGACGGGATTTCGCCTCGAATCAGCTCGTTAAAAAATTGCTTGCGGACTCTATATTTATTTTCCAGAACGGATACATTTAATGATTGAAATTCCTCTTCTTTCTTCTTAATCTCATCCCAAATTCCGGCTGCCTTATCCAAAGCTCGATCCAAATCCGCTTCGCGCAAAGGAACCTTAACGATGTACTCCAATACGTTGGCATGGATAGCTCGCTGCGCGTATTCAAAAGACGAATAGGCGGTCAAAAGAATGTATTGGGTGTTGGGCAGCTCCTGCTTTAACTGCTCAATCATGGAGATTCCATCCATCTTTGGCATGACGATATCAGAGATCACGATATCTGGTTTAAGCCGTAGAATCTCCTCGATCCCCTTCAACCCGTTATTCGCTTTGCCTACCAAATGGAACCGTCTTTCCTTCTCGGAGAGCTCGCTAAAAAATAGTTCCAATCTTTGGATGATTAGGTCTTCATCATCAACGATGAAGCAGGTGTACTCTCTCGCCATCATGCATCTCCTTTAAACATACCTGCCGGGAATATGGCGCGAACACGGGTGATTTCATGCGGTATGCTTATGATTTGGAGCCCGAATTGTTCGCCATAGTGAAGTCTTATTCGTCCATGAATATTGTTCAGCCCGATTCTTTTCCTTTTTACCGCTACATCACTCGGTTCTGAATCTAGAATATGCTTTATGCGATCCGCTGGAATTCCCTCGCCTTGATCAACGACTTCAATCATGACGATACCGCCCTCCCTGTAGGCATGAATAGTAATCGAACCTTCGATTCCCCCTCCGTTATAGCCATGGAAGATGCTATTCTCCACAATGGGCTGCAATAGCATTCGAAAAACCGGGAAATCCATTAACCCCTCTTCAACATTCTCAATCAAGTCAAAGTGCCTGTTATATCGGATGTTTTGGATCTCGATATAGTCCGATACATTTTGCAATTCTTGACGCAGTGATACTTTCTCCGAAGCGTCGGCTATGCCGTATTCCAATAATGAAATGAGAGATCCGATCACCACATCTACTTTCTCTATTTGTCCAAGACGTATGACATTGCTGATAGAGCCAAGCGTATTATACAGAAAATGAGGGTTTATTTGCGATTGCAGTACTTGAATTTCCAGCTTTCGCTCAAGTTCGTTATGAAGCTCCGCTCGCCGAATTAGTTCCACAATTTGCTGCAGCATACGGTCGGAAGCTCGGGAAAGATCGCCGAATTCATCGTTGCGGTTTATCGTCATTGTCGTTGTCAGGTCGCCTTGCTCCACCCGCTTCATTTTTGTTTTGAGCGCATAGAGCGGATTTCTTATATATTTGGCAATAAAAAAGGAAATGAACAGACTTAATAGAAGACCTGCGACTAGAAGCCAGATATAATAGGTTTCCAATCTGGATAACGCAGCCTCCAAGCGAGATTCATCGTTGATCGAGATGATGGACCAATTGAATTTCTCTGTCTGTTTCTTCAGAATTGAGACAGGCATGCCATCCTTGGTATGTAGTTGAAGGCTTGTTCCCGTAGTATCTAGAATTTCTCTCGCCGACGTTTCCCCGATTGCAAACGTATGATCTTGAATATTCAGCGGTCCTCTATTTTCTGAAAATCCGGCAATAATTTTACCCGTTGTGGTGATCAGGGCCAGATTCATTTGCTCTTTCTTATTAATCTTGAACAAGGTTTCTTCAATAGCATTGAGATCCAAATCTACCGCGATGGCCATAGGAAACGGAGATCCGTTCAGATAGCGAACCATCGTAACGGTCCAGCCGGAATACTTGGATTTATAAGGATCACTGACAAATGTAGTCCTTCTGTTCTTGTCGGCTGCATCAAACAAAGGTTTTCTGTCTGCCAAAGGTCCATCGAAAATTCGCGTGGGCGTACTTCCACCTAGAATAGATAAATCGCTTTTGATCAAGTAAATGTTACTGACGTAATTACTATTGAGCTCATACAGCTCTCTTAATTGCTTCATAATCACTTCCGTATTGTTAATATTTGCTTTCACCGACGTTTCAACCGAGAACAGGATCGTCTGGAAAGAGGAAAAATTAACCGTCAAATACTGGTCAACTTTGTCCAATATTTGATTTGTGTAATACATGTCATTGGTCCTTATTTCCTTTTGGACATAGCGATAGGACAATTGGCTTATCAAGATAATGCAGCTTAATACAAAGGCGAACACGATAAAAAATAGTTTTAAAGGCAAGCTGATTCTTCTTCGCATCGGTCATCTTCCTTTTACATCTGGATTAACCTAAGAATAGCATAGGACAACAAAGAGAGGGGCAATTTATCGCCACTCTCTTCGTTTATTTACTTGATTAGGCCTGCATCTTTAAATTGCTTGATCGCTGTATCCTTATATTTCTGCATATCAAACTTGGTATCCAACGTTTTGAGGAAATTATCCCAGTTGGTCAGAGGGTCTTTGCCCGTCATAAATTTGACTAAACTTTCATTAATGAAACGTGTGCGATCTGCTGCCAAAGTATCACTTGGGTCTGCAGTCAATAAATTTCCGGGCAAAGTAAGCCCCACATATTTCTGATTGTTCGTGAAAGCCTCTGCCGTCTTCGGATTCTGGAAGCTGAAATACTCGGCATCATCGCCACGGCGCGGCATTCGATAATGATCAACCCATAGATACTTTTCTTTCACTTCCTTCGATAACTCAGAGGTTTTATTTTTGACCTTGCCATCTACGATATCCCAATGAATCCCTTTAATGCCGTATGCGAAATTCGGATAGGCCTCTTTGTCCGTAAATAGATATTCCAGCATAGACAATATCCGAATAATTTTGTCCTTGTCTGCTTTTTTGGAAATGGCCCATGAATTGCCTTGGAACGATTTTCTCTCCACGATTTGATCGCCGTAAGGCCCTTTCATAGGAGGAATGACGATCCATTCCGGTACTTCTCCGCCGATTTCTTTCATTTTCTGCTGATAATCCGGTTCCAGTCTGCGAGCATCTCTAATCATGAAGCCAACTTTACCTTTAAATAACTTTTGGTCCAACAAATCAGGCGTATTCATCGTCACCCAGTCGGGGTCCACCACTTTGGCTGTCATCATTTTATTGATGTAAGCGAGCGCTTCCTTCATTTTGGGATCGATAAACAGGAACACCGGTTTATTGTCTTTCACTTCAATGGCTGAAGGAGGATTGACGCCGAACATCCACATCAAGCTATCGAAGCCGTAGGTTTGCAGATTGCCTTCTTTATTCATACCGCCGATGAATCCGTACGTATCGTTTTTGCCGTTACCGTCCGGGTCTTTCTCCGTAAAGGCTTTCATCACTTCGAACAGCTCGTCAGGGGTTGTCGGCACTTTCATATTCAGCTTCTTGAGCCAATCGTTGCGGATGAAGAAGCTTCGACTGATACCGTTCACATTATCATAACCCGGTACTCCAATGGTTTTTCCCATATAGGACGTTGCATCCCAGGAGTCATTACCGAAACGCTTCTTTAATTCAGGAAATTGGTCCAAGTACGGAGTCAGATCCGCAAGAACACCTTGGTCATAGTATTGCGCTAGATCGGAACGACTTTTCAAGAAGAGCAAATCTGGAATATCCCCGCCTGCAATGAGCGTATTCAGTTTGGTCGTTGCTTGCCCTGCTTGAGGAATCATCATATCCAGGTCGATGTTCACTGCCTTTTCCAACATTTGACGTTGAATATCTTCTTCACGTGGAGGTATCGGAGCAGCAGCGTTGAAAGTACCTTGGTTGAACATCGTGACTTTCATTTTGTTCGCAAATTTGTTAGCCCCGGATTGAGGGCTGCTCGAAGCTGCTGGCTTCACTTTTTCTTGGTCTCCGCATCCTGACAATAGCGTTCCCAATCCTACGATAGTTGCCAGAACGGTAAGTGAAATCTTTTTACGTTGCATATTGACCTCTCCTTTTGCTTGTATATATATTATCACGGTGTCCCCGTAACAACCTAGGTAGAAATTGCCTTTTAACCTTTAATCGATCCCATGAGCACACCTTTCGTAAAATGCTTCTGCATAAAGGGATAAACGATTAATATCGGAACCGTCGTCACGACAACAGCCGCCATTTGCACAGCGAACTTGCTAACCGCTCCGGAATTGGCAATTGAATCAGCGCTTTGCGTGGCAACGTTAAGCAGAATGTTGCGCAAGACGACTTGAAGCGGCATTAAGTTCGAATCATTTAAGTAAACGATCGCATCGAAATAACTATTCCAATGCCCCACTGCGTAAAACAAGGAAACGGTAGCAAGAACGGGCAAGGACAGCGGGAGAATGATCCGCCATAGCGACTGAAGTTCACTTGCGCCGTCAACCCTCGCCGATTCCTCAATTTCAGCAGGCAATTGCTCGAAAAAGCCTTTAATGATCACCAGATTAAATGCACTAATGAGCTGAGGTATAATCAATACCCACGGACTGTCTAGCAATCCCAGAGAGCGAATTAACAAATACGACGGAATTAACCCTCCGCTAAACATCATGGTAAACACAATGAATAGTAAAAATGGTTTGCGGCCAGGTAAATATTTCTTGGATAATGGATAAGCTGCTATGATTGTAAAAAACACATTAAGCGCAGTGCCTACAATTGTTCGAAACAACGTAATTTTATACGCCTGCCCTATACCATGAGAGATGAATACTTCTTTATAGGCTGTAAAAGTAAAGGATTCCGGTATGATAACAATTCCTCTTCTTAACACTTCCGATTCTGGCGTCACGGAAACAGCAACCACATATAGAAAGGGAAGTAAGCAAACTAGGGATAACACGATAAGAATACAATAAACGGCTGCTTGCCAGACTTTTTCCCCGATTGTCAGATTAATCATACGAAAACCACCTCACCAAATTTGCCCATCGAATTTTTTGGCGAGCTTGTTTGCAGCCAGAACCAATATAAATCCGATGACAGCTTTAAACAAACCCACTGCAGTAGCCAAGCCAATCTTCAGCCGCTCCAACCCTTCACGGTATACCCATGTGTCGATAATATCGATCTTCTCCTGATTAAAGCTGTTGGCAAACATGAATATTTGATCAAAGCCTGCGTCCAGAATGTGGCTCAACTTAAGGATCAGCATCAGAATAATGACGCCTCGAATGCCGGGTAAGGTGACATGCCAGAGCTGTCTCCACTTGGAAGCGCCATCAATTCGAGCCGCTTCATATTGGCTTGGATCGATTCCTGCTAATGCGGCAAGGTACAATATCGCTCCCCATCCAATATCCTTCCATATTTCAGATAAGATGACCAGCAGTCGGCCCCAGGCAGGTTCCGTTAGAAACGAGATCGGCCCCACACCATTTTCCTTCAAAATCATATTAAACAGGCCATCTCCGGGGGCTAATAAGGCCACCATCAGTCCATACACAATGACCCATGACAGAAAATGGGGTAAATATGTAATCGTTTGTACGATTTTCTTAAACCAATGGGTATAAACTTCATTGAGCAGCAAAGCTAGTACGATAGGAGCAGAGAAACCGAACAATAGCTTATACAGCGATATGAGAATCGTATTTCTCATGATGTCCCAGAAATAAACGCCGTTAATAAAATCCTTAAAATTTTTCAATCCAACCCACGGACTGTCCCATAGTCCCAAAGCCAGATTATAGTTTTTAAAAGCAATAATGATTCCCGCCATAGGAATGTATTTGAATACAGCAAAGTAAACTAATGCCGGGAACAAAAGAGCATACATCACTTTATACTTTTGTATCGTCCTTATCCATGAATTCCGCTTTTTGGGGAAGGGAATGGCGTCGGCTGCCAATTTCGCTTGCATTTCATCACCTCGTCTATGTTTATATTTGTATAATAGCATCGCCCAAACGGATAAATTTCTGTAATTTCGAGAATTTCTTATAAGATATTAAGTTACTCCTGCCTTGGATTATTTCAATGTAATCGGCATGAAAAAACGGACAGAGTGACCGTCACCTTGTCTAGGTGCTTCACTTTGTCCGTTGTACTCGAAGTCGCGAGTTAACTTATACCTCTTTGCTAACTTTCAGATTTTCTTTCATTAAAGAAGAAATTTCTCGCTCATCCGTTTTAGGAATTTGCTCCAGTTGCTGAATAACTAGTTCTTGCCGATGCAAGGAATGATTCTGACTTAACTTTGCTTTCCCTTCGATCTTCTTGATCTTCAATTTAAATCCTTGAACGCCTTTGTTCAACCCACTCAGAAATTCTTCGTCTAAATGCTGCAAGCTATATGAGCTGTTAGGCGCTTCATACTTTGCTACCATGTCATGCAGGCAATTCATGAGTTCATTCTCATCCTCTATGAGTTCTATTTCGCCATAAACATGAACGGTGACGTAGTTCCAAGTCGGAACGGCTTTATTGGTCTCATACCATGAGGGTGAGATGTAGCAATGAGGACCATGAAATACTGCCAATACAACTTGTTTATCAATATCTTTCCATTGCGGATTTAGACGAGCAAAATGTCCGTATAAGTACTTGGTTTCTTTATCTAAAATCAATGGTAAATGAGTCGCGTATGGCGCACCCTCATGTTGAGAAAACAAAGTTGCGAAGCTATTTTCTCTTATCATTTTGCAAGCGACAGTTACATCTGTCATTTCAAAATGGGACGGAATATACAAGGATGGTTACCTCCTATCAAATTCACATATTAGCTATTTAACATCATAACCATAGCGCTGAATTCAAAGAAGTACCGATTCTAACTATTATTATTGTACCAATTAACGAAGCTCGAGATTAGAAGGAATCACTCCGTGTCCGATTAGCTTTAACCTTTTTAAGTTGGGCAACAAGGATAACACTAATGATAACCAGAAGGAACCATGAGCTGATCTTGCTGAAACTAACCAAATGCCAAGTTTGGTGCTGATCAGGATATTTCCACGCATCAAAAAATGTAGCGATATTTTCTGCTAACCAAATAAAGAAACCTACAATAATAAAAGCAAGCGCTAAAGGCATTCGATATGTGATCGTCCTTACCCGATAGATGATCTGTGTTTTCCGGAAGATAATAAAGACAAGTGCCGTCAACCACCAACGAAAATCTGGAATAAAATGATGGGTAAAAAAGTTGAAATAGATCGCACCGCCCAATAGAGCTGAAGACTTAAGACCAGGCCAGCCAGTCATGTCCATCCGTAGTCTCCGCCACACTTGACACATGAAGCTTGCTACACTTGCATACATAAATCCGCTGTAGAGCGGGACACCGAACAACTTCGTATACCCTGGCTCAGGATAAGACCATGATCCCATCCCTACCTTATATATTTCCAGCATCAATCCAATGAAGTGAAATACACAGATTACTTTAATTTCATCAATCGTCTCTAATCCGCTGCGGTACATGAAATATTGCACGCCAAGCAATATAAGTAGAATAGCATCATAACGATGAAGGAAAGGTACCGCTATTACGTTAGAGAGGGCTAAAGTTCCAAAGATCGCAACAGGGAATATACAGCTCATCGACTGATGATAGCCAAAATGCAATAGTTGAATGATTGGTCTCAATGAAGCTTTCTCCTTCCATATTCAGTTAGATCAAGAATAGAGGAACAGTGCCTAATGAAAAAGAGAAGCTTTTTCGTTTATTATTTCTTGTTTTCGGTATCTGTTCTCGTCCCACCTACATTCTAAAGCACGTTAGAGCAACTCAGCCTGTCATTTCAACACTAAAAACCTAGCCTGCGGCTAGGTCAAATAGTCAATGAACCTTGAGGAAAACCAAGCTCCCTGACGAACTCAATACCCTTTATTTGGGCAAAATCGCTCACTCTGAAAATCTAATGAATGCCAGATGCGCTATTTCAAGAAAATGATCACCATTCTGCCAATAAAGTGCCAGGTAGCGCCAATCCAGTTCATTAAATCTCCAAAGTAGCCATTTTCTCGTCTATAAGCATCCTACAGTTCATTAGATGCCACTTAAGACCGAAAAACCCCAAAGCAAAGAGGCCTGCGGTGGACGTCAACTAAAAAGGGAGAACCCCTTAAATCCACCCAAAAACTTATACTCTCTTCTCAAAAAGGGAGCTGCCTCAGAAGAGGCAACTCCCTACTCAACTATAGTTCTCTGGTAGTCCTCATCATCCCTAAATCGAATGGGCAGCATGGGATTTATGCGGGGTTAAGCTCCTAGCCACGTTGTCGAATGCTCCCAACCAGTCAGAAGTGATGATACTTCCGATGTAACCGTCTGGTCGGATCAGGACCAACGTGTCACCGGTGATACCGTAAATGCTGGTCAAACTGCCCGCGGTGTCATTGAGGCAATTGAGCTCGACGCTGTACCCCGTACCGACAGCGTATCGGTGCAGTTCTGCGCCGCCAGTCGGCCAGTTCAGCTTGGGGAGTATGGCAGCGGCGTTGCCACCGAAAGCCAGCAGCGTGAAGTGCGGCCCCTGGTACACGTTGAACAAGCGTCGTTCCCCGCTGGGTCCGGTGCACGGCGCATCAGGTGCGCGGTCGCCCACATGCAGGGTCTTCGTGGATGGCGCGTCGGCGGGAGCGAGTAAACCGCCGTGGTACGAGAGTTTGAGCTGTCGCTCCTCGTCTCCGCGCTTAAGACCGGAGATACGGTGCTTGCTGAGACTGGCGTAAAGCTCGCTCGACTTGCCGAGGACCCGCGCGGCAATCGGTTGTCGTTCGGCCTCGTAGCTGTCGAGGAGGCTATCGGGTGCGCCTGCGATGACCTGGCCGAGTTTCCAACCAAGGTTGTAGGCGTCTTGCACACCGGTGTTGAGGCCCTGCCCGCCGGCAGGCGTGTGGACGTGGGCGGCATCCCCCGCCAGGAAGACGCTGCCCGCCCTGTAGTGCTCGGCTAGTCGGACGTTGGGCCGGAACACCGAGGTCCAAGTGATGTCGCGGAGCCGGGAACCAGTGAGCGTGCGGAACTGGGAGGCCAGATGGGCTTCGTCCAGATCAGGCGTCTCGTCCGGTGTAAGCCGGATCATGACTTGGAATTGGTCGGTGTGGGGCAGCGGACAGGCTCCGACCGTTTTGCCGTGCGTGCGTGGCCATATGTGCCACCGATTGCGTGATAGACCATCGATCGACCCGTCGATGATGAGCATTCGGTCGGACTCGTTGGTCTCTCCGACAAACCGAATACCCGAAGCCTTGCGGACGGCGCTCGAGCCTCCGTCGGCCCCAACCAGATACCGGCTGCGGACCTTCTCTCCCGATGAGAGCGTCGTCGTCACACCACCAGCATCTTGTTCGAAACCATCCACCGCCGTGCCGAACTCGATGCGCAGCCCGAGTCGGTCGAGCAGGCGGTGCAAGATGGCGTCGGTACGGTGTTGAGGCAGCATGACAATGTTCGGATACGGCACGCTCAGCGTCGGTCTGTTCTGCTGCTGCATCCGCCACGGCACTATGAACGGTCCAAGATGGAAGCCCGCGAGCGGGTAAGGGCCGCCCTCTGCGAGAGCCTCGTCCAGTAAGCCGAGATCTTCCAAAACCTCCAGGGTGCGCGGCTGGACTCCCTTCGCGCGGGAGCCCCTAAAGGCGTGCGGCGCCTTATCAACCAGTCGGACGCGAAGGCCGCGCCGCAGCAGATCCGCCGCCAGCGTAGAGCCTGTCGGGCCAGCTCCGGCCACGAGTACATCGATATCGTTATGTTCTGTCAATTGAATCAACCTCCTATGTTCTTGTTGCGCAATTGATTGGATACGCTGCTTTTTCTCGAGTAGCTTATCTCAGTAATTTAATTTCCTTAGAAACTTAAAGTTTCCTTTGAAACAATAATAAAACATCCCCCTTTTCTTTGTCAATATGGTTTCCAAGAAACTTTATTTGTGGACCTCCCCTTGCTATACTGGAATTAGGTTAACTATCGGAGGAGATATCCATGATCAACCATGCGGACAAACAAAAGAAAGATCGCTTAATCAAGGAAGTATTGGAAGCTGTGAAGGGGATACAACATAAATACCAGGCGGAAGATGACGAAGAGAAAGAGTGGCTAGTCCAGAATAGCCCTACTCCTGTTATTGCTGAATTGCTGAAAGAATTGACTGTTATGATGCTGCATGTGCTGGATGCAATTGGTAAGCTTGAGCCCGTAAACGGTATAACGATTTCTAAGCAATTCGGCTTTTCCAAAGGGAATGTCTCTAAAATCACGAGGAAACTGCTGGACAAACAAATCATCGTTATTGAATACCTTCCCGATAACAAAAAGGAAATTCTGTTTCGTACCACATCACTTGGCAAGGAAATTTATCGTTTGCATCTAGCCTTGCATCAGCAAATTGATCTTGGGGTCAATAAATTCTTGCAACGGTATAACGAAGATGAATTGCAATTTCTAGTCACAACCCTTCACGAAACTTTGCATGCATCTTGGATTCATTCGGAGTCAAACTCTGTGCAAGACACTGACAAGCTCCTTCCTTCTGTAACAGTTGCTGAGGAGATGAACGAAGTCATGGCGATGCTCAACAAACTGGATTCCCGCAACTTAAGGAAAGCGAAAGCGATTCTTAATGATGTTTTTTTTACAGAATATGAGGATTAAGGATGATAGCAATAAAGAAATTTGCCGCCCTAAGAGATGAGCGTCTTCATAGCGCTTTTTAACAACACCGCGACTTAGGGCTTTGCAATGACAGAGTGCGTCGTGTGAAAAGGAACTATGATCCTCTATATGGCGGGAACTGGGGCAAACCTAGCATGAAAGGGAACTGAGGTCCGCTATTTCAGCGGAACCTGCTGATTCCGACGTAGAAATGGTGACATAGCGGATCGTAGTTCCCTCTGGCGCGGAATATGGCGGTTTTCAGAATTATAGCGTACTGTAGTTCCCTCCAACTCGCGATGATGACACATTTTGCTATAAACGCGGCTTAACGTTCCCTTTTCTCGGCGCGATAGCTAAGCTAGCGGATCTCATTCTGCCAAATAGCTTGTTTATTACCTCCAAACCAGCAGCAATTCGAACACATAAGTACGTTCACAGCTACCTTGTTCTCATCACATCTCGCCTCGTCTCATCATCATCTCATCGTATCTCATCACAGCTCTTCTCTTCTCTTCTCTTCCCATAGTGCCGCATCGAACCACTCCAACGTGTTGGGCCGCCTACAACCCAACCCTGGAGACTGGCGTCAATCTCCAACATTTAAATTCTGGGCCAGCTTCACTCACCCCATCCCAAAAACATGTCTCTTAGACCTTCGTCGATGGGTAACTTGACATATGTCCTCAGACAAGACCCGGCTCCACTCTTCCGTTTCTGCGCATGAACACGTCGTGCAGAAACGCCCCTTGCACCGAAAAGGGCACCACCTTAAGATCGTGGCACCCTTCACATGCGAGCAGCTTAAACCCTTTTTCGGGTTTCCACAATCTCGAAATTTCCGGATTTCTTTCAGCACTACGGGACATATCTTTTTGCCATGCTTGCTTTTAAAGGCTTCCCTGTGCCGATTCTCATCAAAGAAAATTCGGTGTCGGATGTCCTGTTTCATACTCTATATCCACGCAAAAACTTATATTTTCTGGCGTGTATTCTAAGAAAGGGCCTCTCCCTTTTCAAGGAGAAGCCCTTTCCGCATACCTTTTTATCTGTTATTTCTAAGTTGCATTAACGGGTTTCGGTGCTGTTTTGAATTCCGGTTCTTCTTCGGCCTGACCTACACGTTTAATAAAGAAGGAAAGCAGCAAGCCAACAACGCCAATGCCAATAATGACAAGATAAGAATCATTGATCCCTTGAATTGATGCTTCTTTGATAAGTTCCTTGGTCGCAGTCGCTGTTTTGCTTGCTGTCATCATCTCTATCAAATGAGATTTGGTTCTTGTCGTCATAACCGTGATCAGTAATGCTGTTCCGACGCCACCTGCTACTTGCTTAATGGTATTGGAGATTGCTGTCCCATGCGCATTCAGTCTTGAAGGCAATTGATTCAGGCCCGCTGTCGTGATTGGCATTAAGAAGAGCGCCATCCCAAAGCGTCGTCCTGTGGACATGAGAACTAAATACGTGTAACTGGTAGAATCCGTCAAATTGATGAATCCAAGTGTGGTTACGATGGTAATGATCATTCCGACTACGGACAACCATTTTGCTCCGAACTTATCGAACAACTTACCAGCTATTGGCATCATGAGTCCCATGAGCAGGGCTCCTGGGAGCATAAGGATACCTGATTCTAGCGCCGTATATCCGCGGGCATTTTGCAAATATAATGGAAGCAGCATCATATCCGCATACATAACCATTGTAACCGCAATGTTGATCAGTGTTGTCAGGGTAAACATGTTGTATTTGAACGCTCTAAGGTCTAAGAGTGGGTCTTTAATAACCAGTTGACGCCATGTAAACAATATTAAAGCGACAACACCTACAATGATAGATAGGATAACTTCCGCACTCGACCAACCTTTACCGCCAGCGCTGCTGAAACCGTAAAGCAGGAAACCGAATCCGATTGTCGAGAGAACAGCACCCCACGCATCAATTTTGGGATAGGTGCGTTCTGCGACATTTTTCAGATAGATAGAAGCAACGATAATAACGATGACAACAAATGGGATGATGCCATAGAAAAGGGTACGCCATGAATAATGCTCCAAAATATAACCAGCTATGGCAGGTCCAACAGCAGGGGCAAAAATGATCGCCAACCCAACCATTCCCATAGCTGCGCCACGCTTATCTGGTGGATAGATCGTCAAGATGACATTCATGAGAAGCGGCATGATAATACCAGCCCCAGCCGCTTGAATCAGACGGCCAACCAATAATAATTCAAAGCCAGGTGCCACGGCTGAAACAATAGTACCAATGAGGAAAATAATCATGGAAGCTTGGAACAGCTCCCGCGTTGTAAAGCGTTGCATCAGGAACGCTGTGATCGGAATTAAGACACCGTTAACCAGCATATAACCCGTGGTCAGCCATTGCCCTGTCGAAGCGGCAATATCAAATTCAACCATGAGCTTAGGTAAGGCAACACTCATAATCGTCTGATTCAGAACGGCAATGAACGCTCCCAAAATCATTACAAACAATAAGGGTCCTTTCTTAATGGAACTACTGTCAAATGCTGCAATTTTACTCATTTCACTTATTCCTTTCAAATTCAATTTCAAACTAATTTACATTGTGTAGTATAATTAATTGATGTAAATAGTATTATAGTCATCTATCTTACTGTTCACAAGCTACAGCTTTTTTATAAATGTATATTAAATGACATTTCCAACGGATATGTCGTCTAACTAATACATAATCCACAACTCTCGCTGAATTTGTCGCATAATACCCTTGAGGAGAATGGAAGTGAATGTCCATGTCAACAAAGCCACAACGCATAGACCCGCGTGTACTTCGCACACGCCAATTGATTCGAGATGCCTTTATTGAATTGCTTTACGAGCTTGAACTTGAGAAAATAACTGTGAATCGTATCTCGGAGCGAGCGACGATCAATCGTGTCACCTTCTATCTTCATTATCGAGATATTCCAGATATGATCGATAGATTGGCTGATGATATGATTAATGAAATCCATGCCATCTTGAAGGAATTTCCTAACCATTCCGATTCAAATATGCAAATGATCATCAAAATACTTGAACATATCGCGGAAAATTCGAAATATTATAAGGTTCTGCTCGCTTCCAAACGTATACCCGTATTTACGGAACGACTCATGAAGCTGTTCGCTGAATTTATTACCACTCGAATGAACAAGTTAGAGGAATCCTCAACATTGAAAGTTCAAAAAGATATTGCAATTTGGTACGGCTCCTCCGCCATTATTGGTACGATTGTTTTCTGGCTTCGCAATGATTTACCCTATACGCCTATTTATTTGGCTGCACAGCTTTCAGAATTGCTCCATCTCCCTCAGCAAGAAGTAAAATAACAAGCTCAAAGAGGCTGCTCGCAAGGTTTTCAACCTTGTGACACAGCCTCTTTGAGCTTGTTAAAAACAAGAATCAGGTCTATTGATTAGCCTAGGAAGCCGTAAACATCCAGGACACACCAAACTTATCCACGAACTGTCCGAAAAAGCCGCCCCAAGGTGCTTGTCCGAATGGAAATAGCACATTACCGCCTTCCGATAACTTGATGTAAGCATCGCGGCCTTCGCCTTCCGAAGCGAATTCAAGATTCAAGCTAATGCCATTCCCGTGAGTATGTCCATCGAAATCACTCATAAACAGGTTACATCCCGCGACAGCTATGCACATGTGCATGACCTTGTCTTTGTTTGCTTCCGAGGTATCCCCCATTTGGCCATGTGTCATAACGGACACAACTTCTCCGTCGAGAGCGCTGATGTAGAACGCTGCTTGAGCTCTTGCGTCCTCAGAGATAATATAGGGTGTAAGTTTTGCCACGAATAAACATCCTCCCTTGGTTGGGTTTTATTTCACACTCTTACTATAACCATCGTTTTTCGTTTGTTCAAGGGGAAGTTGTTCAAAAAAGTATATTAACTATTTTTTCAAATAAAGAGTAATTGAAACACAAATGGCGGATATTAAGTCCAGCGGAAATTATATGCAAAAGGCGAGATGAGAGATGAACACCTCGACAAGGGAAGCAAAACTAACCTATATCGATCAAGTTTTTGAGCGTAATTCTGATTTTATTAATAAGGAAGCCTATATTTATCAGGTCCAGGTCCAAGTCTGCTATTTGGGGACACTCGTTCATTATGAAGATTCTTATGACACACTAGTAGCCAGATTGGCACATTTGGATGTTAAGGATAACCTGATCGAACAGATCGCCCTATCCCCTTCAACTAGAGTGAATGTTCCCTTAACCGAGCTCGTGAATTCTATTTTACAAGGAATGCTGATTATTTTCCCCCAAGATGGATACGAAAATATCGTGATTGAGCCCTCTTCGATCAACAGCAGTCGCAGTATTATGGAAGCTCAAACGGAGAATCCGATTCAGACTTCATTAGATGCCTTTACGGAAGACATGTATGCAAATATAAGTCTCATTCGCAGAAAAATGCGGGTCAAAGATTTACACGTCCAGACTTACACCCTTGGGGCAGAACTCCCTCGTGAAGTGGCTGTCCTCTATGTGGAAGGGCAAGCCGATCCGAATGTCATTCAACTCATCCATACCTGTTTGAATGATAACGCCAGCATGGATATTTCAGATGTGCAAGGACTGATGAAAGCTCTTAAACAGCCAAGTTACAGTATTGTTCCTACTTATCTAACTTCTGAGCTTCCTTCTACAACCAAACACAATTTAATGGACGGCCGCGTGGTCATCTTCTTGGATCATTTTCCTTTCTCACTTTCATTCCCCTCGATTATATCGGACTTCTGGGATGTGAAAACGGATAAAGATCAACCTACGCTGTATATGTATTTGTACAGGATAGTTCGTATCACGAGTTTAATCATCGCCATTACGTTGCCAGGGTTATATGTGGTTCTCAATTCAGTCAACCCTGAACTTTTGCGTATCCAGTTGGCTGTATCGATCACAAACTCCAGGGAGGGCGTTCCCTATCCTGTTCTTGTTGAATTGTTGATGATGCTGTTTATCATTGAAATGGTTATCGAAGCGAGTATTCGTCTTCCCAAAAGTATTGGCCCAACCATCACGATGGTCGGAGGTATTATTCTGGGACAAGCTGTCGTTTCAGCCCGGTTAGTCAGTTACTTTCTTATTATTGTCGTGGCCGGCTCGACGATTGCGCATTTTACGATGGGCACGTATATGAACACTGTCTCCATTCGGTTGTACAAGTATGTCGTAATCTTGTTTTGTGCATTGTATGGCATACTCGGACTTATGTCGTCCATCGCCTTATTTTGTTTTTACCTTGGGACGATTACAACGTTTGAGGTACCTTATTTGAGCCTCTCCACTAAAAGAGGGAAATCCAAATGAGCAATAGAGCCTTATTAACCATGTTTGTCATCGTTCATCTCTCGCTGTATTTTTATATCTATCCTGTCAAAATGATTGAAGCAACGTCCACAGGGCATTGGGAACCTATTATTGTTGGTTTTCTTATAGAATTGTGTTGTGTTTGGGTATATGTGAAGGGGCTCTCTGCTTTTCCTGGTAAGGATATTGTGGATATATGTAAAATGGTGGCGGGGAATTGGATGGCGCGCCTTCTGCTTATTCCTTTGTTGGCCTTTTTATTCTTGAATTCCAACATTACCCACAGCTATGAGATGGAATCGGTCAGCATCCTTCTGCTGCCTAATACCCCAACGTATTTCATTGTATTACTCTATGTCATTCCCCTTTACATTGCTTGGAAAGGCTACGGAGCGATTTCAAGAGGGGGGATTTTGTTATTCATCTGCGTGCTGCCTTTGGTCGTATTCTCTTTGATAAGCGCGGTGAGTAATTTCGATTTCGATAACATCTTTCCGCTCTATGATACTCGGTTGAATTTCTTCAAGAGGCCGATGTTTTATTCTGCCTTTTTTGTGCATGCCGGTTTCTTATTCTTAGGTATGGTTAAGCTGAGACACAAGTTGCCTTTGCGCTATGTCATTCCTATTTTAGGCATACTTTTTATTTTTGCTTTATCCTCTGTTTATGTGCCGATGCTCATTTTCGGTCAGGAATCGATTATCTATTTTCGCTATCCGAATGTGTTGACATCAGATACGGTTGATAGTGAGTGGGTTGTATTTGATTGGCTCCCTACTTTTTTTGTTATAGCAATGATCGCCATCTCTATGATAGAAACGGCAGTGACTTTCTGGATGATGGCAACGTTGATTGAAAAGCTATTTTTGAAAAAGAAAAGGGGGATCGCAGTCCTCATCGTTGGTGTATTATCCTATATCTTCAGCTGTTATTTGGATAATATTGATACGTTGGAGAAATTTACTATCGTGCGTACCTACCTCTGCTTCTACAGTATTATTGGTATACCGCTTGCCGTCATTCTCATGAGTCTGAGGTATAGGAGGAATCCTGCTTGATCCGTCGCTCATTCGTATCGGTTATACTTCTGTTATGTACCTTAAGCGCGCTCCTTACAGGCTGTTGGGACACGAAAGATATTAATAAGCGACTCATGCCCGTTGTTATGGGAATATGCAAGGAGAAAAATCAGGATTACCGAATTATCTTGCAAATACCTAGTCCAGAAAAGCAAGGCTCGCAATTTATGGAAAGCAGCTCAGCGACAATCACCAATGCGATTGACAACATTCGGACAAAATCAGAAAAAGGTATCGATCTTCTACATATCCGGCTGTTTCTTGTCTGTGAGAAAACGGCCAAAGAAGATCTTGGTGATATCATCGATTACGCGGTGCAGGCCAACGATATCTCCATTAAAGGATTGCTGGCAATTGTTAGAGGAAATTTCGGCGAAGTTATCCATCACCAGATAAATGCGAACCCAGAGCTTTCTTCTTATGATTTTTTCAGTGAGCAGGCTGGCTGGACGCCCGAAACGACGATCATACGCCTATGGGAAGCATACCGGGATATGAAGTCTTATACGCAAGACATGTCCATTCCAATTCTTACTAAAGGAACGGACACGCTTTATCAATTTGAAGGATCAGCCATCATCCGTGAGGATAAAATGGTAGATGAAATCACTTCTGATGAAGTTTTGATTTATAATGTTTTCCAGGAAAAGTATACCGGCGGTACCATTGAGGTTGCCGATCAAAGCAGTGTTAAAATTAAAAAAGCAAGTATCAAACATGACATCAAATGGCTTGCAACAGGACCTCAAATAAAAAGTCGCATTAAATTGAAAGTAGAAATCTTGGAGAATAAAAACGAAGAATCCGAGGAGAAGATTGCAACGAAACTCAAAGAAACCATTGAAAAAAGAGCCGATAAATTACTAAATCAGCTCAAAAATGATCGCGCAGACGCTCTTGGCATAGGACAACTCTTTCGAAAAAAGATGAACGAAGAGCAGATTAAATCTTGGAAACAACATTGGTTTATGAATATGGAACATGACATTACCGTAGACGTTACCATACTGAATAGTCTTTATCTTAAGTCTCCGAATAAAATCAAGAAACCCGTGTCATAAAAAAGTTCTATAAACAAGCTGACGCCGTGACTCTACCCGTGTCAGCTTGTTTATTGTTGAATTAGCTTGTCTCTTGGGAGATCGCCCCGAAATAGTCTACAACAACCTCACGGAATTCCAGCGCAGCCCGCGAAAGGTAACGACTCCTATTGCTTAATAAAGCAATCTCCCTGACCAATTCATGATCCTCTACTTGGAGATAATGGATCTGTTCCCGTGAATTCACTGCCGTGCTTGGTATGAAGGCAATCCCAATTCCCGCTTCCACGAGAGCGCTTAGCCTCGTTGGCTCATTTCCCTCATACACATATCTAGGCACAAATCCAGCCGAACTGCATACA
The DNA here is from genome assembly GCF_014640555.1 of Paenibacillus marchantiophytorum. Taxonomy (GTDB): domain Bacteria; phylum Bacillota; class Bacilli; order Paenibacillales; family NBRC-103111; genus Paenibacillus_E; species Paenibacillus_E marchantiophytorum. The sequence continues at coordinate 143,379 of NZ_BMHE01000003.1, forward strand.
GAGTCTACTAAATCGCGAGTAAGATAGCCTCTTTTGACACCGACGAACCTTTCGTCCTTGAGTTCTGTTAAAGATATGCGGCTTCGGTCTGCCAGCCGATGCCCCAATGGAACAGCTACAAGGATGGGGTCGGCAAACACGATTTGACATTCAATTCCATCCTCATTTATCGGGGGTGAGGACAAACAGAAATCAACCTCTCCCCGGTAAAGAAGCGTAATCATTTCTTGTGTGGTCAGCATTTGCACATGAAACTGGATATGGGGATGCTTTTTCTGAAATATTCGAAGGATATTAGGCAGCGTGCTTGCATTGGTCACTGCTAATTCAATGGTGCCATATTGGGGGCTGGACAAATCGCTAAGCTCCTGCTTCCCTTGTTCCAATTCAAATAAAGCCCGTTCCGCTCGGTGCAGGAACCTGCTTCCGAACTCATTCAATCGCAGCTTCCTTCCTGTTCGATCGAATAAGGGGACTCCAAGATCCTCCTCCAGGCGTTGAATCGTTTTACTTAGTGACGATTGAGTGACGTGCAGACTTCGAGCGGCATCTGTCACATGTTCCAATCGAGCTACCGCGAGAAAATATTGCAATTGAAGAAGCTCCACTTCTCACCCTCCTTTCATTCCTCCTAGTCAATGAGATCATAACATAGAATGCGTTGGAGTAAATAATCGATTTCAAGTACGATATCATTACAACACGAAGGGGGAATTCAAAGATGAATACTAGCAGTAGGTGGTTGATGATTTCTGTTGGACTTGGGATGCTCTTGAACCCATTGAACTCTTCGATGGTCGCTGTTGCTATTCCAAGGCTGCAACATGCGTTCCAACTTGACTTTACCGTAGTTGCCTGGATTATTTTCTCGTTCTACATTGCAAGTGCTGTCTCTAATCCTGTCATGGGAAAGGCCAGCGATTTATTCGGACGCAAGAAGATATTTCTTGCCGGGCTAGTTGTAGCTTTCGTGTCATCATTATTAGCGCCGCTATCACCAAACTTTGGCTGGCTCATCGTGTTCCGTATTGTGCAATCTGTTGGAACAAGTATGATGCTTTCAGTAGGAATGGCCATTATTCGAATTCATATTACGGAGAAACAAGCGACTGCGCTGTCCGTTCTGACCATCTTCCAATCCGGAGCGGCAGCCATCGGCCCCTTTATTGGCGGGCTTTTGATTCACTGGTGGGGTTGGCCAGCTATCTTTTTCGTCAATATCCCGTTCGTAGTAGTGAGTTTTCTTCTTTCTTGGAGGACTATTCCTAAAGATGAAGCGCCAACACCCATCGCACGGGGACTGTCTTTTCGCAAATGGTTGGATCTCATTGATGCATCGGGGATCCTGCTCTTCACAGTGGGTCTCGTCGCCTTATTCGTTGGCTTACTGTCAGCAAAATCATCTGGGCATGTCTCCTTCATGAATGTCATTATCGGGCTAACAGGCCTAGTTGCATTGGGGATTTTCGTGCGTCATGAGTTGCAAACCAAGTCACCGTTCATCCCTTTGCGCACTTTCGCCAAATATCCAGCTTTAACTTGGGTTAACGTCCAATTCATCGTCGTTAACGTACTCTTTTACGCACTCTTCTTCGGGATTCCTTCCTATTTGCAAATGGTTCGTCATGTCAGCGAGTTCCACACAGGGATACTCATGCTCAGCTTAGGTTTATGCTCCCTCATCGCCTCTCCGCTAGCAGGACGCTGGATCGATAAATCAGGACCTAGGCCAGCACTGCTCTTGTCCGCAATCCTGATGACTTTGGGGTCCGTGTGGATCGTGACATGGAATCCAACTTCACCGGTTATTAGCGTGTGCTTAGCGTTAGCTGCCTTTGGTATTAGCAACGGGTTAAACAGTGTCGGCATGCAAGCAGCCTTGTTCAAAAGCTCTCCAAAAGAAATAATTGGAGTAGCCTCTGGATTATTTAGCACATCAAGAAACTTGGGAGCCATTCTCTCCTCCTTATTGATAAGTATCGTAATGGGAGATATGTTCAGCTTCGGTGGATTCCGAATGTTGGGGGCAATCCTCTCGGTAATTGCCTTGTCCTTGGTATTCATGAGTTGGCGGCGCCGGGAGTCAGGACAATTGGAAGCGTCCTAGGCCCACTATAAATTCTAGTTAAGAAAAGCGGCTTTGCTGCCCAAAAGAGATGAGCGTCTTCATAGCGCTTTTCAGCAATCTAGCGGGTCCTAATTCCCTTTGGGCTTTGCAATGACAGTGAGCGTCGTGTGAAAAGGAACTATGATCCGCTAAATGGCGGGAACTGGGGTAAACGTAGCATGAAAGGAAACTGAGATCCGCTATTTAAGCGGAACCTGCCGATTCCGACGGAGAAATGGTGAAATAGCGGATCGTAGTTCCCTCTGGCTAGGAATATGGCGGTTTTCAGAATTATAGCGCACTGTAGTTCCCTCCAACTCGCGATCCTGACACATTTTGCTAGTATCGCGGCTTGACGTGCCCTTATGTACCCAAAAACTTACACTTTCTATTCTTCTAAAAAACGTCCAGTCAAAGGTTGACTGGACGTTTTAGACGGATGGATTCATAAGCGGCTAACGCAATGATAGTGGAATTGTAACCATCCTCTCCTGTAATTGAGACAGGTCTTTTTTCTTTCAGGCAGGTGATAAAATCTTCGATCAACATCTGATCTTTGTCGTCACCCCAGTAGCTCCACTCCGCATGACCCATAGTTTCGCTATATACCTCATTAATCTGCGCGAAATAATCAATGGATATAACGCCTTCAGTCCCAATTAGCTCCATTGTCAAATCACGTTTGTAAGGGAACGCCCGTGTTCGCGACCAACTTGCATCGAGTGCAGCGATGACTCCGTTCGCATATTTCACATGAACCATTCCCGTATCTTCAACCTCGATGTCATGGAAAATGTTAGACGCTTCCGCATAAACCTCCACCGCAGGGGAACCAAATATCCAGTTCAATAAGTCCATGACATGCACCGTGTGATCTATCACCGAACCGCCTCCGGAACGTGTACGATCATTGAACCAGCCGCCAATCATTTCCCCTTTGTTCGTTGCTTTAACGGCTACAATCCGACCGATCTCTCCGCGACTGATCACATCTTTGGCTTGCACAACCATCGGGATGTAACGGTTTGGAAAAGAAGTCATCAGTTGTACACCGTTTTCTTTACATACTGTAATCATTCGCTGCATTTCATCCTTGGAAATACCGAGTGGCTTCTCGCATAATACGTGTTTTCTATGCTGAGCTGCCTGTATCGTCATCTCCGCGTGACGGGAGTTTTCAGAACTAATGATCACAGCATCGACGCTGCTGTTCAGCAGATCGTGATAATCTGCATAATAGGGTATTGAATACGTCTGAATATATGGTTCTACTCGTTCCCTATCTTCATCAGCAATCCCAACGACTTCAACGTCTTGACGCTTCAGCAATGCTTGCAAATAACTGACCGCATGGAGATGGGCGAAACTGATCAATCCAACCTTCACTTTATGCATGCTGTTGCCCTCCATCTTCAGCATTTGCATAAAGATCATCCTTCCATATCGCGTCTGCTGGCCTTACAGGCTTCCCAGTCTTTATGGATTGTGCAACTGCCGCTATCACCTTTCGAGTTTCGAAGGCATCCTCCACAGTGCTAACTGAAAAGTGATTATCTTGGAAACAGTTCAACAAATACACAAGCTCCTCATATTCAGGATCCCGGAAGGACGGACAGAATCCAGTTTTCGCGGGCTGAGATGCTGGAACTGCCGTTTTATGAACATACAACGCGTTGGTTTTACGGCTATCGTACCGGATAACCCCTTTGGAACCAGCGTATTCTACTGCGGATGTATATTCCCCTGGGTACCCGAGGAAATCTTCAATATTGGCAATCGCGCCATTCGTGAACTTTAATGTAATCAACGTATAATCCACATTTTCCGAAGAAGTACGCATGGCATACACGGTTGCGACATCGCCAACGATCCACCGCAGCAGATCAATATCAAGAATCGCCAGATCATGCCATGCGCTGAACAACGGCTTCATACTGTATCGCTTGACATTGATCATGCCGATTTGGCCAATAGCGCCATCGTCAATATTTTTTTGGATATCCCTATTATGGGCAGTAAACTTCTCCGGATGGAGAAACAATAAACGGGTATTGTATTTATAGGAAGCCTCCATCAAAATTTTAATATCCGTTAGACTCAACTCAGCTGTCAACGGTGTTATCACATGACGTCCATGAAGTAAAGCCAGTAAGATGTGCTGCTTCCGGCTGCCAATCGCAGACTCCATACATACGAATACCGTATTTGCTGGTATTGCTGCTGTCAACGCTTCAAATTTAGTAAACGACTGACAATTAGATGCCATGCCCAACTGGGAGGCTGCCTCGACATCCGCGTCGTACACGCCGACAATTTCTGAAAGCTCTGTTTTCAATAGATGCTTCGCATATCGCTGACCAACGCAACCCGCTCCGATAATTGCTGCCTGAATCATAAATAGCCTCCTATCCAATAGAAACTAAACAGACTGGATACCCTTCATCAACTGAACAGCTTTTCCCGTTTCTGAAGAAACATAGATGGCTTCGAGAATTTCCTGAACAACGACCGCTTGCTCTGGCTTGACCACCGGTTCGCTATCATTCATGATAGCCTCAATCCATAAACGTGCCTCTAGCTCAGCCGGATTTTCTTGCTGCGTTTCATAGAAGTTGATTCCATTGTCCTCCAGATGTACCCGTGTTGTGTATAGCTTGCCGTACTTTTCCCCATTAATCGTTAATCCATCCCACATATCTGCACCTGCAGCTGTTCCGCACAAGGTCACTTTCCCCGTTCCTTCGCGGACAATATTCAGCGCCCAACTCGCTTCCAACGTCAAAGAGGCCCCATTTTCCATGGTAATCATAGCTATGGCAGAGTCCTCCACAGTGAATTGTTCAGGTTGCCAGGAGCCATAAGGATTGGCTGCATTCGACTGCTTTCCCAATTGATGAAACGCTGTCCCGAGTACTGTATGCGGCTTGTAATTATCCATCAACCATAAGGCTAAATCCAGCGCATGGGTGCCGATATCGATCAGTGGTCCTCCACCCTGTTTCTCTTTATGAAGGAAATCACCCCAAGTCGGAACACCTCTTCTTCGAAGTGCATGTGCTTTAGCCAAATAAATGTGACCCAAGTCACCGGCTCTACACATCTGATACAAAAATTGAGAATCCGGTCGGAAACGGTTATTGTAGCTAATGGTCAGCTTTCGGTTCGATTGTTTGGCAGCTTCTACCATTCGTCGGGCTTCATCCGATCTTGTTGCCATCGGTTTTTCGCACATGACATGTTTGCCGGCTTCTAACGCAGCAATGGCAATCTCTGCATGAGAGTCGTTGCTGGTGCAGATATGGACAACATCAATCGATTGGTCTTCCAGCAGCTCACGATAATCAGAATACACGTTGGCATCGGCAGATCCGAAGGATTGGGCCGCCTGACGGGCTTTATCTATCGTTCGATTAACGAAAGCGGTCATGCTTACTTGAGGAAGCTTGGCAAGACTAGGCATATGCTTTGCCCATGCAATACCTCCACAGCCGATGATGCCGACTCTTAATTCCTTTGCCATGATTGTGCCACACCCTTTGAAAGATTTCTCCTATTCTCAGTCACCTATAACGAATACCGGAGATATCCATGCATATTGTCCATTCCATTGCTTGACTTCCACATGGTACGCATCGCATTCGAATTCTTTGGTATCGTCAGTCCATTCCCCGACAAAATTGTATTCGCTTTCAGGGATAGCCCGATGAATTAACACAGCTTCTGAATTGTGCGGTTTCATATGGACAGAACGACTGCCTTCCAACAGTTCACCAATGGAATACACGATTGTCCGGCCGTTCGCTGTAACCGTCAAGACACTGGTTAAATCACCATCCATTTCGAAAATAAGAGCAGCGGTTTGCGGATGAAGTGTGGAGTGATTTTTAAATGTGGTGCATGTCCATTGGGCTTCCGTTTCTGTAGTCGAAATCAGCTTATTCCCAAGCGCGTTGATTTCCGGGCTGTCCTGCATATCCGGTGTTGGCGCAAGTACGCTTCGCCCCCTGAAGCACGTTTCTACAGTTACTAATTTTCCATTGTCTATACATGCGCTTCCCTTCCAATCATAGCCTTCCGTGAGGTCTCCCCATCCCATTTCTACACGTACTTTATACTTACCATGCTTATTCCCAAGCTGTTGAGAAGGATCACTGCCAATCCCGTGCTGAATCATCCATGGTTTCCCATTTTTATAAACGGTAACTTTTTCTATGCCATCACAGGCCTTAACGTCTAGACAAAGGTGTCTGCGTCCATTATCCTTAACTTCGCTTCCGAATACTGCCCCGTTTACAGTAAAATGACATTCGATTTTATCCCCCGTAATGGCATAAGTCCGCCGTGCCAGTAAAGCTTCCCAGATCGCTTCCCTCGTTTTCTCGGCAGCCAGCACAGCCACTCTGCCATCTCCATATGACCCTGGGTAACCGGCATGATGATCCGTCGAGCCGGCGAAGCTGAATTTCTTCCCGCGCTGAATCGCATTTACAATCGTATTTCGTGAATCTCGAGGGCCCATCGTATGCAAATAAGGATACGCACTGGTATCTGACATGCTGCAACCGTGTTTGGAAAACACCTCCACAACTGGACTGTTGTCCTCTGAGAAAGCCTCCCAATTGGCCCCGCGATAGCCAGGCGTATACCCAACATGGTGGGGAACTGCGATCACCGGCAGCGGTGAAAGCATCGCCACCAATTCGGCTGGAGAACCTGCTTCAACTAGCGGAAGTTCATCAGATGGCGAGAGTACATGATGATCACCGAATTCACTGGAATGAATTTCGTAGCCTTGGAACGTTACAAACTGATGGGATACGTTCCAGTGTTTCACTGTATCACGTACATGTTCCCAGTTGCTCTGCAGCTTGGCAAACCCTTTGGTATGAAAATCAACCAAAAAATGGAGTTCCTCTGTTCGCTCCGGCATATCCGGCCACATGGCATGACCAATAATCGCGCAAAAATCTAATTGTTCCTTCGCCGCCGCCAAGGCATTCTCCAAACTGCCAAATCCGTAAGTAATTCCACAGTGATTATGCAAATCTCCCCAGTACAATTTCATCCACCATTCACTCCCGTTCATCTATATTTATTCCAACTGCATATCCATGCAAAATGTATAAGCCTTTCGCTCCCAAGGTGCCAGCATGGGCAGAGTTCCCCGTTCACGGTGAACAGCGCGTCCTTCCGTTGTTGCATTGCCTGGTTCAATGCCTAATACATACACACCTTTTCCAGGATGCTTCCACTGCATTAGATAAGGACTCGCAGTTTTGTCATAGGTGAGATAGAAGGAAAGTTTTCTTTCTTGACCATTGTGAACCAGGTTATTGCTTATGTTAATTCGAATGTCATCGCCTTTTTCGGCAAACACATCCTCATGGACCATAACCGTTGGCTGTCCATTCTCCTTTGGTTGAGGAAACCTGCTCCATTCGTCCGTAGTTCCTTCACCATTAATCCACCTTTTGGGTCCATTCGGAATGTCTATTAAGCAGTGCTCTCCAATGAGCGGAAAGCCGAGATTAAAATGGTGCAGCATGAGATGCTCAACAGGCTGGAACGATTCATTCGTCACGATATCAGTCATGACGATTTGGTTTTCGCCGAATCGGGTAATGATCGTCCGCTCAAGTGTAATGTTCTCACCGGCCACTGTACTTTCTCGAACAATGCCACGGAAAATCAGCTCATACTGGCCGTTGCTGTTCCAGCGTCCTTCTGCCTGCAGCAGCTCGGCAGGGGTAGAAGAAAGGCGTCCATGCGGACCGAACGCCTTCCCCTCCTCCATGCTTGGCTTCCCCATCGTCGTCAATCCGCATGTGGCTAACAAGCCGCCTTCGAAGCTTCGGTTCCAATCGTCTTTCTCGTAGGCATAGGGAGAAACCGGGCCATTTTGCGACATCCAGGCCAGCGGGACGCCATAGAGCTCACAAATTCCGATATCGAAGCCACGGCTTACCGCAATTTGAAACTGCAGCCCGGACCCGTTGCGAACTTGGATGATCTCATTGCCCTTGCCCTTTCCCTGAAGCAGTTCCATTCGCTGGAATCCTGCTAATTGACGTATATCGCCGACATAGCCGAGTAGGCGCTGCTTATCTGTAGGATAGGAAGAATTCCGCATGATCTCACTCCTTCATACGTACAACTTTTACTTTTTGTTGTTGTCAATAATCGTCTGCAAATCCTTCTCAGCACTCTTAAGCGCCGCATCAGGCGTATTGGTTCCGGTCATTATACTGGAAAGAGCAGTGTTCATAAGCTCATGCTGCTTCAGATAATAAGGCACTAGCGGCTCATCCCTGCCCACCTTTAACGATTCCATCACAGTGTCGTAAAACTCTCTCGGCTGCAGCGTAGGATCATTTAGAACCGAGTAACGAATCGGCAGTCCTCCGAGCTTGGCTTCGCGCATGGCCCCATCCTTACTTGTCATGAACTCAACAAATTGGGCCGCGTCTTCCTTGTTCTTCGCTTTTTTATTCATAATCAGCGACCATGAATGGAACAATGGCGTCCTCAATATCTTCCCATCAGCCTGCTTCACGCCTGGAACGACAGCAATTTTAATTTTGTCCTTGAACGGACTATCACTTTTCTTTAGCTCCGTATACGCAGCGCTCCACATTGGGGCTGCCATTGCAATCGTACCTGTTTTCAAAGCATCAAATACATTCGTAAACCCCCAGTTCGGCGTATCTTTAGGAATCACTCCTTCTTTCATCATCGATTGCCAAAGTTCGCCTGCCTTGATCGCTCCTGGAGATCCAACGCCAGCTTTGTTATCTTTGGAAATCTCTCCGCCGTAAGACCACATCATCGAATAAAACACTTTAGGCTGTTCCGAGCCGGATAAAGCGGTCCACGAAGCGCCATATGGCGTCGGCGAATTCGGGTTTTTGGATTTCGTCCATTTTCTTGACTCCGCCACAAAGTCATCCCATGTTTGAGGCGGTGTCGGAATCAGATCTGAACGGTAATAAAACAAATGAATGCTCAAGTTGTACGGTATCGCAACAATCTTGTCTTTGTACTTATACTGGAAAGCCATGTCCTTCCAGTCGTAATTCGGGTCAAACTTTTTGATGTACTCGTCGAATGGCTCAATTGCTCCAGCTTCAGCCAGCGGGGCGACATACGTGTTATTGGTAGTCGCTAAGTCGAACGCATCGGTTCCGCCGACCAATTGATTCGTCAAGTTAGTAAAGTAGTTGCTCGCGCCTTGTTCGGTGAAGTTTACTTTAACACCCGTTAGCTTTGTAAACTCCTTCGCCTGCTCTTTAACATAGTCGCTTGTGTCAGGACCTGTACGTGTAAAGACAGTAATTTCTCGTGTTTTTTGTACGGTTTGTGTCGCCACTCCACCACTTGGTGTACTTCCCTGATCGGGCTGCTTACCGCTGTCTGCTGAACAAGCACTTACAACGGCCAGCGATGTTCCTAATAGTACAGCCATCCCTTTGTTCCCTTTCCAATTCATCATGACTTACCCCTCCATTGCTCATTTTTGTTTGATCTATTTAACTGCACCTACGGTTAGGCCTTGCACAATATAGCGCTGCAAGAACAAAACCATAATAAAAGCAGGTAATAGAATTAAACTGCCCGAGCCGAAAACCGGTCCCCAATTAATCGAATAACCTGTAATGAAGTCGCCTGTTGCCACAGGCAGTGTTTTGCTTTTCTCAGAAAGCGCCAACGTTAATCCAAACAGGTATTCATTCCAGACAAATAAGAAGCAGAAAATGCAGGTGGTCACGAGCCCGGAACGGGCAACTGGAAGGGAAATGCGCCAAAATGCTTCAAGCCTTGAACATCCGTCAATGAGTGCTGATTCTTCCATTTCGGCTGGCAGTTCATCGAAGAAACCGCGCATCGTCCAGATAACAAAAGGAATATTGAACGTAATGTTGGCAATGACAAGCGCCCATACGGTGTTAATTAAGCCAATGCTTTTGAACATAAGGAAAAAGGGGATAATGAGGATCGCGGGAGGCGCCATTTTCGTAATAATGATCCAGTTCGCAAAAGCGTTGCCTCCGGTTCGCCATCGGGCAATACTATAGGCAGCGAGTGTTCCTGCAGTGGTACATATGAAGGTAGCGCATATAGCGACGATCAAGCTATTCACTAAATACTGGAGAAAATTTTGCGATTCAAAAATAAATTTATAATTATCCAAAGTAGGTTTAAACCATAGGACAAGTTTAGGCTCAATGATGACCTGAGTGGGTTTGAAACTGCTTAACAGCATCCAGAGAATAGGCACAGCCCAAATGAATAGAATAAGAGCAATAACACAGGCGAGCGCTATTTTTGCGGCAGCTACTTTTATCGAAAGGTTCATTGGCTATGCCCCCTTGTAGAAACCCATTTTCCAATCCCGGAAAACACGAAACTAACTGCAATGATGAAAAGAAGTACGATGATCGATAATGCTGCACCTTTGCTGTAATCCTGACCCGTCAAACCAACGGAGAATATATGAATGTTAAGCGTTCGCATCGCTACCGAATCACCGAATAATGCCCAGATCTGATCGTATACTTTCATTAAATCGATGATTCGGATCAAGATGACAACCCCAATCACTGGGCGAAGCATTGGAAACGTTAGATGCCAGAATGTACGCCAACTGCTGGCTCCGTCAACTTTGGCAGCTTCAAACGGCTCTCTTGGCAAGGAGCTTAGACCTGCTAGAAACATCAAGTATACAAACGGCGTCCACTGCCAAATATTCACGATAATCGCCGATACAAATCCGATATTGGCATTCAGATGCTTAATCAGAAAATCTCCGATGACCGGGATAGAATCTATGAAGGGTAATGGTTGATTGGTCAGCCATGGCACCTCGGCGAAACCTAGTTTATTCAGCACTAAATTGATAAATCCGTTATAGCTGCTGTACATATATTTCCATAGCATCGCAATCACGATTGGACATGTCATAACCGGAATAACAAGAATCGTCGATACCAATGAGCGACCTCGGAATTCCCGCTGCAGCAGCAGCGCCAGACACATCCCGATCACGATTTGCAGCATTAGCACAATAACCATATATTCAACGGTCCGGATTACAGCCGCATAGAACAGCTTGTCTTTGGTAAAAAAGTAGATATAATTCGTCAGCCCGACGAACGACCAATCTCCCTTGAAATTCAACAACGATACATCAAAAACACTGAGATACAGGAGGAATATGGCCGGTATTGACGTTACACAGAAAAGAATAATGAAGGACGGGATCGTGAGTGTGTAACGTATAAACTTATCTCCGAAAAAAAACAATGACCATAAGAAGATGAATACAATCGTTACGCCGATGATGCTAAATTTCGCTGCAGGATCTATGTTGCTTGTCAATGCAAAAATATTAGTGACGATTCCCATTACAGACAGCAGGAGAAATAAAATTGCAGGCTTTCTATTCTCCAATTGCATCAACCCATCCCTCCCTCCATGGTATATTGGGTTAGTTCCAAAAGATGCGGTGCAAGGTATCAGAGAAAAAATGATTGCTGATAACGGCGGCTGCTCCCCTAACTTGAAGTTTTTCTGAATCTTTGGAGAATCTGATTTTGACGTTTTTGGAGACAGCGGACGGTGCTCTTTTTTGAACAACTTCGATGATTTTACGCTCCAACTCCTGCCCGACTTTCGTAATATCACCTTGAATGATCAGTTCTTCTGGATTGAAAATATTCAGTATATTGGCAATCCCAACGCCTAACCAATAGCCAGTATAATTCAGCAGTACATCTACGACTACCTGATCACCTTCATGATACAAGCTTTGGATCGACTCGAAATCGAGCGCGTTGTACTTCCCATCCCTTCGTGATAATTCTTCACCTAGAGCCGTAATCGAAGCGAGAGCATCCCAACACCCATAATTACCGCAGCGGCATAGTGGTCCGTCATGGTTGATCGTGGCATGCGCAATATTAACTGCGGCGTCAAAAGCCCCCCTGTAAACTTCGTTGTGAATGACCACCCCAGTGCCTATTCCCAATCCAACACTCACGCAGACAAGCGTTTCCTTATATTCGCCGTTGCTATTCAGAAGTTCCACATAAGTCCCTGCTCGAGCATCATTTTCAATAACAATTGGGATGTTTAAACGTTCCTTCATATAATCTCCGATCGGTGCGCTCCTCCAAGGTAATGCCGAAGAATGGAGAAAGATGCCAGATCTTGTTTCAACCAAACCGCGAACAGCCATGCCAACTCCGATAACAGGCTGCTTATTTCCTTGTACTCGTGACTCCTCAATAATCTGGTGAATGTCGTCCACAATCATGTTTAGCGTTTGTTTATAATCTTCATAGATCTCGATCTTCTTTTTGACATAAAACAAAGCTTTACCAACCAGATTGCATAAAGCAACTTCATAGCGCTCATTGTTGAAAGATACCGCCACAATGTAGGCAGCATCCGCATTTAAATCAAGCAATATCGGCCTTTTTCCCCCAGCCTCTGTAGAATCACCTCGACCTGTTTCGTAAATCAAACCCTCTTTGATCAATTCATCAACCAGCGCGGATACAGCAGGCTTACTTAAACCAAGCTCCGTAGAAATTTCTGCTCGCGAGCAAATTCCCCTTCTGACTGTGCGCAAAATACTCATGCGGTTCGTTTCTTTCATGTCATTTTTACTGATCATTTTCATCTGTTTCATGTCATTTGCCCTCTTAGTCAGCTGATGTAGTAATTTTAACCATTTAGTTAGTTAGAAAAACTAACTAACCTTATACACGTATTATAACGTATCAGATATAGTACTTGTCAATTGTTATTTTCACAAAATTCTTGCAATTCATTCCCCCTTCATCAACATGTGATCCGGCAAACAAATAGGAAAAAAATGCCCCCCTAAGTGGTTACCGGTTCATCAACGGTTGACTATTTATCTCATTATAAGCATTAGATCCTCCACATTTTCGTTTACCTGTTGAGTCGGTCCTCCAATGTTCATTCGGTGCCCGCCCTTTCATCCTTTCACCAACGTGACCAACCGCATAATTCTGCGCAGTCGGCGGCGGCTGTAGTGTTAAATCTCCCTCCGTGTTCCATGTGACATAGTTGGCTCCAGCCCAACCGTGTCCACTGCCAAGCCAAATGCGGTCTTGAATAGCGATGGGCGCCTTCACGTTGTCGTACAATCCGCCTACCGACAGCGATGATGCGGTTCACTTGTGTTATAGTCCATGCTGGACTTGCAATCGAGAAACACATATCAATGGCTTCCTGAATGCGCGATATAGCATCCCCTTCTCCAGGTTCAATTGATCGATTCTATCTAGCAATGGATCTTCTACATAATAGTAAAAGGCATCGTGCAAATTCGGATAACCAGGACGAGAGAGTGTTAGCTGTATACTGTGCGTACCAAACCTCTTAACGACTCCTGAAAAAGTGATTGTTTGCTCATCTCCCGGTTGAAACATTTGGTACGGAGTATGGATGTCCTCTCCTGCCTCCGTATGTACGGATGCGCATATCGTCAACTCTGTGTATGATTGAATACGTACACTCGGAAATACGTCACCAAGCTGGAGATGGGCTGGTTGACCGAGTTCCATGACGAGAGTTGGATGTTCCAACCATGTTCTAACGATTTCCATTATTGCCTCCGTATGATTCAAATTTATAGAATTACATCATACCGTTGTGGAACCCTGCACACCATGGTGAAACTTAAAGGTTTTCTGTGTTTTTTATGGAAACCTTACGACTTGGCAGTTGACTTTGCCCTTAGGGTAAGGTGGATACTGGAACTGAACCAAGTCCTGAAGAAAGGAGATAACCGCATGCTATCGATAGGGGAATTCTCAAAGATATGCGAAGTATCAACCAAAACGCTTCGCTACTATGATGAAATTGGCTTAATTACTCCTGATCAAATTAATCCTGAGAACGGGTACAGGTACTATTCCATCAAGCAGCTTAAAAAGATGCTCTTCATCAACCGCTTGAAATCCTATCATTTCTCTTTGGATGAAATCAAAGCTATTCTCGAATTGGATAAGAATCAATCCGAAGATCATCTTTACTCGGCTCTTCACAGCAAAAGAAGGGAAATTCAGTCAAAGCTAAATGCTTTTGAATATACCCTAAACCAAATGAGCGCTGATATTTTGGCTATGGAGAAAGGATTATCTGTTTTATCTTACATTGACGAATTAGAAGTGAAACTTGTTGAAACCCAGCCATTGAATATTCTTTGTATGCGTCAGATGTTGACTAGTGATGACCATGCTGCCGGATATGGCAAGTATTTTAGCAGGCTATATGAAATTATTGCTAGAGAGAAACTCACTTTGCTTGGCACGCCAATGACGATTTATCACAGGGCTGAATACAATCCAGCTGGTAATGATACTGAGTTTGCTATTTCCATCAAGGAAACCGTAAAAGGAACGAGAGATTTATCCGGGGGCCTTTGTGCGATGTCTGTTTTGAAAGGATCGTACTCACAATTGACATCGGTATATGCTAAGCTCCGTGAATGGGTTGAAGTGGAAGGATATGAATTGGTCAATTCTCCTTATGAAATCTATGTGACTGACCCAAATCATGCCACCGACCCCGAGGAAATAATAACCGAGGTATATTTTCCAGTGAAGAAAAAATAAGTTCAGGAGGCATATGTCATGCAAAGAAACTACTGGCCGACGAAAGAATGGCAAACCTTAGCTACGGAATCCCTGAGAATGAACTCTGATAAACTTTCCGAGCTTGAACCTTTGATAAAATCCGAGTATAGCAATATAAACGCTGTTGTTATTGTGCGAAATGGATATATTGCTTATGAGAATTATTATAATGGGTATGGCCTGGATGATACGCATCACGTGGCATCTGTAACGAAAAGTATTTTATCAGCACTCATTGGCATTGCCATAGATGCAGGATTTATTAAACATCTAGACCAGAAGGTGCTGGATTTTTTCCCTGAATATGTACCCAAGATTTCGAATGGCACGAAACGTGAAATCACGATACGCCATCTTCTCACGATGACAGTCCCCTATCCATTCGTGAACTGGCATGAACCCCTGGATAAGATGTGTATGCAACCGGATTGGGTGACGTATACGCTGGATATGCTGGGGGAAAATGGTACTATCGGGGATTTCAAGTATTCCACTGCTGGTGCACACTTGCTCTCATCTATTATTACCCGCAGTTCAGGTAAAAGTGCTAGGGAGTTTGCCAATGAACGATTATTTAAACCCATCGGCATCAAAGAAATTCCGCATTATGAAATGAAATCATTCGAGTTTGAGGACTTATTCGGGAAAAAGGTGAAAGGATGGGTGAATGACCCAGCTGGTAACTCCACTGGCGGGTGGGGACTTACGCTAACCCCCCGTGAAATGGCTCGTTTTGGCTTGCTGTATGTGAACCAAGGGATTTGGGACAACAAGGAAATTATTTCTAGTTCGTGGATTGATAAATCAACAGCTATGAACCCCAATAACTACGGTTATTTATGGTGGTTACGCGAAGAGGACGGGCTTCTGGCATACCTCGCTTTAGGTGACGGTGGTCATGTTATTTGTTGCTTACCAGACAAGGACTTGGTTGTAGCTATTGCATCGGAGTTCATTCTTAATCCTCGTGATAGGTGGACTCTCATTAAGGAGCATATTATTCCGGCTTTGATTGATTAACTAGACTAACTAGATTAACCAGATTAGCCAGATTAGCCAGACTAGCCTCTGCTCCTAGCTCCCTCATTGGACAGCAGGGCACTGCCCTCCGAGCACTAGCATCCCCGCGCAACGCTCCCAAACCCCTGCACATCAAACTGACATTCTAACGAACTGTACGATGCTTATTGACGAAAAATTGGCTACTTTTGAGATCTAATGAACTGAGTTGGCGTTACGAGCAGTTTTTAGGCGGAATTGTGGTCATTTTACATGACATAACGCATCTGGAATTCGTTAGATTTTTCAAATGCCCCATTTTTGTTAAATAACGGGTATTGGGTTCGTTAGGGAGCGTGGGGAGAGGGTTCGTTAGGGGGCATGGGGAGAGTTCGATTGCCGGCCAAGGGGATTCTGTAGGGATGCGCGGGGTACGCAGGGTGCGTGCCCCCAGCAGCGGGCGGGCCCTCTGGTTCATCGACTTATTGGACAGCAGTGCACTGCCCTCCGAGCACTAGCATCCCGCGCAACGCTCCCGAACCCCTGCACAATCAATCTGACATCTAACGAACTGAATGATGCTTATTGACGAAAAATTGGCTACTTCTGAGATCTAATGAACTGAATAGGCGTTACGAGCAGTTTTTAGGCGGAATTGTGGTCATTTTACATGACATAACGCATCTGGAATTCGTTAGATTTTTCAAATGCCCCATTTTTGTTAAATAACGGGTATTGGGTTCGTTAGGGAGCATGGGGGGGAGGCTTCGTTAGGAAGCGTGGGGAGAGGGTTCGTTAGGGGGCATGGGGAAAGTTCGGTAGCCGGCCAAGGGGATTCTGTAGGGATGCGCGGGGTACGCGGGGTGCGTGCCCCCAGGTTCATCGACGTATTGGACAGCCCCTCTCTGGACTGCCCCAGCTAGCAGCCATTCAAACAAGTAAGCACTTCTAGCTGCCTTATTCTCAGCGCATCGACCCTTCCAATAAAAAAAAAGGAGCTCTGCCGCGAGGCAGACTCCGAAGGTTTTTATGATACGGTTCGACGTGCTAATTGTAACGGTAAGTTTCCGTTTAGACCAAGGGTCTCTGCTGTTGAAGTATGAATTTCCTGCAGAAGCTCTGGATTTTCCAAGAGTGACACGCCATAAGAAGGAATCATTTCTTTAATTTTCGATTCCCATTCTTTGATATGCTCTGGGAAGCATTTGGTAATGACCTCAAGCATAACGTGAACAGCCGTGGAAGCACCTGGAGAAGCACCTAGCAATGCTGCAATCGAGCCATCCGCTGCGCTAATAACTTCCGTTCCAAATTGAAGCGTACCTTTGCCGCCTGCTTCTGTATCTTTGATAACTTGTACACGTTGGCCTGCTACTTCTAAATCCCAATCCTCGCTTTTGGCGGTCGGGATAAACTCGCGCAATTCATCCATGCGCTTTTCTTTCGATAACATAACTTGCTCGATCAAGTATTTGGTTAGTGACATGTTTTTGGCACCTGCCGACAACATCGTAACAAGATTGTCCGGTTTTACGGAAGTTACCAAATCAAACATGGAACCTGTTTTTAAAAACTTTGGCGAGAAGCCGGCAAACGGTCCAAACAACAATGATTTCTTATTATCGATAAATCTGGTGTCAAGATGCGGAACAGACATTGGAGGAGCTCCGACCTTGGCTTTACCGTATACTTTGGCATGATGCTGCGCTACAACATCCGGATTATTACACACCATGAAAATGCCGCTTACCGGGAAGCCGCCAATATGTTTCCCTTCAGGAATACCGGATTTCTGCAGTAAATGCAGGCTTCCTCCCCCGCCTCCGATGAAAACGAACTTAGCCGTGTGGCGTTCAACTTTATCGCTGTTGTTTCTTACTTTCAATTCCCATGAGCCGTCTTCCGCACGTTTGATATTATCTACGCTATGCTTGTATTTAATATCGACTTTTTTACTCTTGAGGTGATCAAACAAAATGCGCGTTAAAGCACCAAAGTTCACATCCGTACCCGAGTCAATTTTCGTTGCTGCTATAGGTTCATTCGTAGGTCGATCTTGTATAATAAGTGGAATCCATTCCATCAGTTTTGCAGGGTCATCGGAAAATTCCATCCCTTGAAACAAAGGATTCGTTGACATTGCTTCAAAACGCTTCTTCAAAAACGTTACATTCTGTTCCCCTTGTACCAAACTCATATGAGGCAATGGTATGATAAAGTCCTGCGGATTCCGTATCAGCTTGCTATTTACTAAATAAGACCAAAACTGCATGGAAAGCTGAAACTGTTCATTAATTTTGATCGCTTTGCTAATATCTATAGATCCGTCTGATTTTTCGTCAGTGTAGTTAAGCTCACAAAGTGCTGCATGCCCTGTTCCTGCATTATTCCACTCATTTGAGCTTTCCTCACCTGCATTCTCGAGCTTCTCAAACACTGTAATTTTCCATTCCGGTTTTAGTTCTTTCAGAAGTGTCCCTAAAGTCGCACTCATGATTCCGGCACCAATTAAGATTACGTCTGTTTTCGTTTCTCTGTTGCTCATCTTTACCATCCTTATATCCTAAAATTTGCAGAAAGGATGTAGGCGCTACAGCAAGCCATGGCGCGACCTAGTTACACACCTTTTCTGGTTCAATTATTACCCTATCGATTACATATTTATATACTATTATATGATAGTTATAAGCTATACGACAAGCCTTATCGGAGAATCGGAATAGCGTGAAAGTCCACGCTTATAAGTTCAATCACTATAATATAGAACAAATGTTTAATGAATTTCCAAATAATACTTACAATTGTGTGAACCTTTTCCGAAAAATCAGGAAGGAACGACAACTAAACCCAAAAATGAAACAGCGGCGGTCTAGGACTTAAAAAAGTCGTAGACTGCCGCTGTTAATGTTGAACTAATCTTTTCCAATTTGAGAACTTTCTTTCTTACTTCTCAACTTTTACAATTATACATAACGATTCAATCTCTTTTTATAAACAACTGCCAGACTGGCAGTAATTAACACTAAGCAGGAGCAGAGCACATACACAGCAGAAAAGGACATCAAGTCCGCAATGGGTCCCATCGCAACACCTCCGAGCGATATTCCGAGATCCGCCGAAGCAATGAATATACCGAGCATGACGTTTCGCGAGGAAGTTGGCAGCACGAACGTCAAATAGGTCGTTAACGTTGGGTATAGCATGGCTTGCGCGATGCCCATAAGGATAGCAGCCGAATAGAGAAACAGCGGTCCAGCGGTCGCCGATATCGATAACAACAGTGCAGCGACAGCAGCCAGCAGCATAATTCCGCTGACGAAACGGGCATGCCACTTCCCGTCGGAAGGTACGCGCTTGCGAAACATAAAGCGTGACAGAACGATGACCCCCGCCTGCAACATGAAGTAAATACCAGCATTGCCGTATTCAACTTGGCTCACATAAAGTGGAATAAAAAAAGCAACCGATCCGAAAACGACCGAAGCCGCGAGCATCAAAACACTGCAAATGAGCAAATCCGGCTGCCGAACTAATTGGCTAACTGCTTTCAGCACGCCTTGACCTGTCTTCTCTTCCTCCCTCCCACTGGAAACATGATCGATGCGTGTACGGTATCCAAATAAACCTGTAATGACCGCAATAGCAATCATTGTAGCGGTGAATGCCTGCATGCCTCCCCATCCCCAAATCCCTAAAGCAATCAAAGGTCCCACGATGGTAGGCATATAAGTAA
Source organism: Paenibacillus marchantiophytorum (assembly GCF_014640555.1). Lineage (GTDB taxonomy): Bacteria > Bacillota > Bacilli > Paenibacillales > NBRC-103111 > Paenibacillus_E > Paenibacillus_E marchantiophytorum. Next base: position 162,886 of record NZ_BMHE01000003.1, read on the forward strand.
AGAGAGAATATAAGGAAACTCCCTGAGATCGCTGCTCGTCCGAGAGGGATTCTATAATAGCTATTTGCAGCGCCATGGAAAAAAAAGCAGTAGAGGCGCCTTGCAGAAATCGTGCCACAATAAAGCCATCAAGTCCGGTCACCGTATATAAAATGAGCGCGCCTCCATTGATAATCAATAGCACACGCAGCACCTTAGCTGGTCCATACTTGTGTACAAAATGACCTGCCCACGGGCGAAATAGCATGCACGTCAGCATATACGTGCCCATGATGATTCCAATCATCGTGTTGCTCGCGCCCATGGATTCACTCCTTATCGGAACAATCACATTCAAGATCGCATTTGCACTGAAAAAGAGGAAGGCGAGCGCATAAAGGCGCAGATACGGCCACGAAGTGGCCAGTTGAGTACTCAATGCCAAACTCCTCCAACAGCTAGGGTAGATTTAATCAATATAAATGCAGCTATCATGCGTATCACAGTCTCGCCTTAACAACTCTGAGTTCATGTGCAGGGTAGATTCTGGAACATCCAGGCTTTGAGTTAAGTCCAGCCTATAATTTGCGCTAGCGGCAGGGCTTTGACTCCAAGGCTGAAGTTCTTGTGCCATCGCACGTATTGTTTCCATCTTAACTTTGGCTGCGAACCCTTGCTGCTCTATCCATTCGTCATTGAATAACGTATGGATGTAACGCTCCCCTCCATCTGCAATCATGCAGACAACACGATCTTGGGGTGTAAGCTCCTGGGCAACTTTGAGGGCAACTAACGCACAAGCCCCGCTGGAAGGTCCCATCAATATGCCTTCATTGCGAGCAAAAGCGCGGGCTGTCAGGAAGGCTTGTTCATCTGTAATTTTATACGTGCAATCGATGTTGTCCATGTTCAAATTCATAGGCGTCCAACCGAGGCCTACACCTGGTATTCGATAGGAATGGGTGTCGCCTCCAAATATGGAAGAACCAACAGCATCCACGCCAATGATTTGCACATGAGGAGCGAATGTCTTGAGATACTTGGAAATGCCGCCTAATTGCCCTCCTGTGCTAACCGCTGTTATGAAAGCAGTGATCTGATTGGAGCAGTCATCCATAATTTCACGAGCTGTGCTCTTGTAATGGGCTTCACTGTTAAGAAGATTAAAGCACTGATCAGGCCTGTAGGCCTTATCAATTTCTTTGGCCAGTTTATTGGCAAGTGAAATTCTTGTTTTATGATAACTGCCCGTATCATCTTGTTCCGTGACGACAATGACCTCTGCCCCAAAGCATTTTAGGAGCGCAAGATTAGACTTGGTCGTTTTGGGATCTACCAGGATGATGACACGGTAGCCTTTGGCCGCACCAATCATCGCCAGGGAAATACCGAAATTGCCGCTTGAAGATTCAATAATCGTGCCTCCAGGCTTGAGTAAACCTCTTCGTTCGGCTTCGTTAATGATATACATGGCTGCGCGATCTTTGATGCTTCCTCCAGGATTATATCGTTCGTATTTGAACAAAACTTGGCCTTCATTCGCCTTATTGCTACCTGCTATCGTTAGCAGCGGCGTGTTGCCAATGGTCTCAAGAATACTGCAAATCATATGTCCTGTTCCCTCCTTTTGCATAAAAGCCATCTTCCAAATCGCCAGCACAGTTGAGCAGCAACTGGGTATAAGCATGCGTACTTGCGCGGAGTTGATCTGCCGGTCTCGTCTCACAAAACTTCCCCTGATTCATCACCGCAATATGATGACAAAAAGACTCAAGCACACGAATATCGTGTGAAATCATGATGATCGAGAAACCAAGTTGTTGTTGCATACGCTGCAGCAATTCTAATATTTGTGCTCGTACGCTCATATCCAGTGATGATACCGCCTCATCACAAATCAGGATGTCCGGGCCAAGCACCAGCGCTCTTGCAATGGCAACACGTTGACATTGACCTGAACTTAATTGAGGAGGTCTCCTATTCCGTGCATCTCCACAGATCCCTACCTCTTCCAAAACCAATTTGGCCATCGTTTTCCATTCTTTTTTCTGACCAATATGCAAGTATCTCAGTGGTTCTTGCACCAATTGCCAAGCCGTACGTCCAGGATTGAGACTTGCTCTGGCATCTTGAAATACCATTTGAATATGCTGGCACATCTCACGCTTTTCCTTGCCTTTCAGGCGGCTAATCTCTCTGCCGCGATAAAGGATACTCCCTCGACTCAGAGGTTCCAAACCGGTTAGACATCTAGCCAAAGTTGATTTACCGCATCCACTCTCTCCTAGAATCCCTACGATGTCGCCCTTGTGAAGCTGCAAATTGACATCATGCAGAACAGGCTTCTGATCATACCTCTTCTCCAGTTGGCTAATTTCGAGAATCAGTTCATGCTCATCCCGCATCCCGAGTACTTGGGAAGGACTTGCTATGTGATAGCGAGAATTGAGCAAATGGCGCATATAGGCAGTCTGCGGGTTGGTGAAAACACTTCGGGCATCCCCTTCTTCTTCAATGACACCTTTATGTAAAACAAGGACTCTATCACTCACTGCGTTAGCTACGGCTATATCATGTGTAATAAGGAGAACGGATAAGCCGAATTCTTCCTGCATACTTTTGAGCAAATCGAGCACTTCTTTCTGACTCACGATATCCAAAGATGACGTTGGCTCATCGGCTATTAGCACTAATGGTTTGAGGCACAACGCCAGTGCAAGACAAATACGTTGACACATGCCGCCGCTGAGCTGAAACGGGTAACAATCCAGTATCCTTAATTCATCCTCAAAATGAAGCTTCCTCAGCAATTGAATTGTAATCGGTATGACTTGATCAGATGCGGCCGCGCGGTGGAAAAGCAGTGTTTCTTTGAAATGGTCTCTGATCTTAAGAACCGGATTAAGGGCTTGCCGAGCATCCTGAAAAAGCATAGCGATCTGTCTTCCCCTGATAGCTTTCCAATTCACTGTTGTGCTGGCAAGTTCGGCAACAACTTGAGTGCCAATATGCAGCATCCCGCTTTGGATATGGGCAGAAGCAGGAAGCAGTCCCGTGAGCGCCTTGGCAATCGTTGACTTCCCCGAACCGCTTTCGCCCAACAGCGACAGGATTTCCCCTTCTCTAAGCTCGAAAGAAAGCTGATTCAGGATGTTCACTTCTTGAGAACTTTGCTTATAAGCCACATGTAGATTCTTTACTTGCAGGATGGCCTCGCGCTGTTTGATTGCCATGTACGATTCTCCTATAGCCTGGTTATTTCATATGGATCAAGCCGGTCTCGCAGTCCCTCGCCAATTAAATTGAAAGCTAAAACAGTAAGAATGATAAAAAGTGTTGGTCCTAGTAAAATATAGGGCGCTTGCAGAAAGTGATCACGTCCATCTGCTAACATGCTGCCCCATTCAGGCGTCGGCGGTTGTGCGCCTAGCCCTAAGAATGAAAGGGCTGAGATGGCAAGAATCAAGCTCCCTAACTCAAAAGTCGCCAAAATCAGCACTGGACTTAAAGCTTTTGGGAATAATTCTCGCAGGATGATGACCTCGTTCTTGGCCCCGAGTACTTGGGCTGCAGCAAAAGCAGTTTCACTCTTGGCATACAGAACAACACTGCGCGTTAATCGGGCAAAAGATACCCACCATACAGATACGACAGCAATTAGCAAGTGAATATAGCTTGTGCCGAACAGCGCCGCGATGACCATTACAAGCACCATGAAGGGAAAAGCCAGCAGCACATCAATCAGCCGCATCAATAGGATATCGATGATCGTTCCGTGGAACATGCCGGCAACTAATCCCACGAGCAGTCCAATAAGAAGTGCTGCTCCAAGCGCGAGGATGGTTGATACCAGCGTCGTTTGCCCACCGTGAAGTGTTCGTGAAAGAACATCTCTGCCAAATCGGTCTGTGCCTAAAGGGTGAGCCATAGCTGGTTTCTCCAGCCGTTCCAAGACATGCTGCTCCAAGGGGTCATATGGCGTAAACAAGGGAGCTCCTATAACAAGAATGCCGATTAAACCAAGTAATACGCAGCCTGCAACGAAGCTGATCGGAAATTTGAATTTACGCTTTCGCTTTGGCATCTGCCCCTCCTTTGTATGAGATTCGAGGATCTATGAGGAGATAGACCACATCAACAAGTACATGGATAAGTACCACGATCGTAACCATGACAAATGCATAGCCTTGAATGACTGGATAGTCTTTGACAAGGATACTATCAAGCGCATATTTGCCAATGCCAGGCCATGAAAAGATGCTTTCAATGACGACTGCTCCGCTTATAAGTGTTGTAAGTGATAAAGCAACCATCGTTACGATAGGCAGATAAGCATTTCTTAAGGCATGCCCGACGACCAACTTTCTTGACAATCCTCTTGAAAGGGCTGAAAGGACATAACTCTGACCAAACTCGGATAGCATGTTTGCTCTCACTAAGCGAATCAATTGTGGCGCGCCAATTAGGCCTAAGGTAATGGCTGGTAGACTTAACCTGCTCAGGCTGGCGTCGCTGCTTATTTCGTACATGTGCCACGTCACGGCAAAGAGGGATAATAACATCAAGCCGATGACAAATGCCGGGAGCGAGGCGAGCGCCACACAAATAAAGCGAATAATGGTATCCAAGGACCTGCCTGCATGAAGGGCTGAAACGATGCCAAACAACAGCCCCAGGCCGACTTGTATAAACAAAGCTGATAGGGAAAGCAGCATAGTTGCCGGGAGTCTTCCTGCTATTTCCATGCCAACATCTCTCCCCGTATGCATGGACGTACCCAAATCCAACCGGGCTAGATGCCCCATCCATGTCGCATACTGAACAAGGATGTTCTGATCGAGACCCCACTCCGCGCGCAGCTCCGCCGCTTTCTGCTCATACGCCTCCGTGTGGCTGCCCGCGACTTGCGCCGGTTGGTTCAACAGCAAACTCACAGGGTCTCCTGGAGCCAAATGAGTCAAAATGAATATAAGCAGCGTTGCACAAAATAGCGTAATGAAGCCTTGTAATCCCTTTGCGAACAATGCTTTGCTCATAAAGTCCCTTATTTACCGATGCCAGAACCGAAGGAAAGGTTGGCATTCACGGCATTCTCGAATTGCATGAAATGTTCTTCGAATCCTGCGAGATTTGTGCTTACGGCTGTCAGTTGTGGACGCGGGAATAAAGCAATAATCGGAGCTTGCTGAGCGACTCGTTCATTCATTTGCAGAGCGATCTCGTGACGTGCAGCCGCATCTCCAGCGGCTTTCAATTGATCGAGCAAGGCATTCGTTTGAGCATCGTTGTAACCGCCATAGTTTCCTTTGCCTTTGGGTGAAAACTGCCCGCTTAGCAGAGTGTGCGTATTGCCAAAGGTGCTCCATGCTTCAATAGAAGCATCCCAATCGCCTTTGTCACGAGCAGCCTGGATTAGACTGTAGTCACCGTGCTGTACGTCTGCTTTCACACCAAGCTTGGTCCATTGGTTCTGCAAGGCTTCCCCAAGCGCTTTATCGCCGCCCCACGTCATCAAGCGAATCGATAAGGGGTTGCCGTCCTTCATTCTTATGCCATCAGCACCTTTCAACCATCCCGCTTCATCCAGTAATTGGTTGGCTTTAGCGGAATCAGATTTGGGGTAAACAGCGTTTCTTGCTTCTGCAAATTCTGGGTTGGAGCTTAGCCATGTGGATACTGGAATACTCTGCCCTTCTGCACCAAGAACAACCAGCTCCTTGCGATCTAACGACCAGGAAAGTGCTTGCCTTACTCGGATATCCGCCAATTGCGGTTTGCTTACATTTAAATAGATGGTTTGCGTATTGGCTGCCGGAGCAGTGGAAATTCTTACGTCTTTATTGTCTTTGAATTGTGCCAAGCTGGTTACTGGTATATTCAATGCCAGTTGGCTTTTCCCGCTTAATACAGAAAGCACTCTAGTTTGGCCATCCGTGATTTCTTCATATATCACTCTTTTGATCGTTGGCTTCTTCCCCCAATAGTTTTCATTCAGCACTGCCACCATTTTCTGCTTAGGGATGAACTCAACGATTTTATACATCCCTGATAAATCCATGGAATCTACAGCGGCTTGCTTCGCTTCCGTGTTATGAATAACCGTTTGGTAGTAGGAAAGGTTCAAAGGCACCGGCACATGCGGACTGGTCGTTTTCACTTGTATGGTGTAGTCATCAAGTCTCGTGAGCGTTAGATCAGCCAGAAATGGCAGTGCTTGTAGGTCCTTGGCCTTGGAACGCTCCAAAGAGGCGATTACAGCAGCAGCATCGATAGCTTTCCCACTCCAGAAATGGGCATTGGATCTTAATTTAATTTCCCAAGTCAGAGCGTCCACTTCTTGGGAATTCTCGGCCAGAGACGGTTCAACTTTCCCGGATGAATTCACTTTAAATAAAGCCTCTGCTGCGCCAATGTTTCTCAAATAGCTGGAAGTCAATGGTTGCACAGGGTCCAAGCTGGCTGCGATCTCCTGACCGACAATAACCAAGTCTTTAACTTCTGCTTTGGCTGACTGAGCACTTGGTGATGCCGTAATGCTGCTCTTGCTAGTGCTGTTATCGTTGTTACTGCCGCATCCCATTACTGTAATAATTACGAATAATAACGATATTGAAAGAAAAACTTTCTTCATGTGAGCCTCCTTATGATTCGTTGCCTAAGAAATGCAAAATTTTATATCGCTTGCGCAATGATTTGCATTCGTCTGCCTACCATTTCATTGCTATAAGTAAGCGGGCCTTGCAGGTCGTAATTGTTAATATGAGGCGCTGGTTTATCAAAGAGCTGCACGAGGCGGAAACCAGAAGAAGCGAGATACTGCACCAATTCTTGCGGAAATAAGAGACGATGTTTGAGATGCTCTACAATCGGCTTAAAGCCATCAACTGTCCAGCAATAATCACGCTCCAGTATTTGGTTTGCCAAGTCTATGCTGAATCGTGTTTGCAGAGAAACAACCTTTTCTTTCACCTGCCTCTGTTCAACCAGTTCATCTGTAAGCCAACGCTGCCCTTCTTTCGTCAGAAAAAAAGCGGCGTTTCGCATATCAAGGTACAGCAGCCCATCTGTATGAAGATGCCTGCGGAAACACTGCAAGCTTGAGAGAACAGCATCATTGGAGAAGTTGTATAGAAAGGTGCTTCCCACACAAAAGAGCGCATCAAACTGCTGGTGAAGCGAGAAATTAGCTTGATCACCGTATACGAATGACAATTCGGGATAATGTTCTTTTGCCCAGAAGAGCATCTCTTCCGAGTTGTCAAGCCCGACAGCCTCGTATCCCATACGATTCAGATAAGCTACTTCACGACCAGGTCCGCAGCCGATATCCAGCACTTTTTTGCCTACCTTATATTCGCTCAAAAGCTTATGTATGAAATGCGCCATGCTTAGATCATGTTCGCCACTGAATGCCAAGTAAAGCGATGGGTTCGTATGCAAGAAATTATCTGTATCCAACTTGAGGTTCATTCGCGTCATCTTCCTTCCTTTTCACTTGTGTAGCCGTAGAGAAGTGATTCGCCTGCACTGAACTGGGTGAATGGGAACGGCTCAGCAACTAGCGCTGTGACGCCCTGATTGATAAATTGAGCAATAACAGCACTTCCTGTTTGTGCATATACGGTTAAAGGAATTTGCCTTGCCCGGACTCTTTCCAAAATATGATCAAACGTTCCATTGCTTAGCGTCATACCTGTGCAGATCACACTATCCGCATCATTCAGCACGTTATCCATGTCCTTCTCCACAATATCTCCCCACTGGGTTTCCGCGAGCTGCAAATCACAAGGCAAACAAATCCCGCCATGTGCTCGAATCGCTTCAATTAGTGGATTGACCACGCCGATGAGCGCCACTTTCTGCGAGGGTTGAATATTCGCCATATCCGCAATAAGGGCATCACGCAGCTTCGCTTTCTGAATAGGCGTTCCAGCGGGGATTCGCGTTATCCTGTCGCTTAACGCTTCATGCGGGTAGACACTGCCTAGGTAAGCATCCAAAGCCGCGATCTGCACTGGCAACCTCTTATCCTGCAGCGCAATATGCAACGGCATTCCAGAAAGCTGCGCTGCCGCTTCCATTTCCACTTGCTCCGAAGTATGTGAACAAGCGCCGAAAGCCGCTTCCACTCTAACTAGTAAATAGTAATTGTGATACTTGGTAATGGAGGCTGGAAACTGCGTCGTTTGATAAATGTAAGATGATCCCGTAACTGTTAACGTTTCTGGTTTTGGTCCAAGCTTGCCTTCCAGTACGGCTTCTAGCAATTCCGCAATTGTATGCGGTGAATCTGTCAGGGGTGGTCTCATTCGGATGCCTCATGAAGATCATAATGAAAGATCATACGCTTAACCGCTTCTTCTGCATAAGCTCTAGCATTTAAACCTTCCTTATCATGGGTGATGACATAGCCTAAGTAGCAGGCGTTATCTATCGGAGTGGCAATTGTTGTGCACTCACAGTCTTCGACGTTGAAGCGGGTAATATGGTCATCCGACGCTAGTAAATCAATATCTTGAATGCGAGTAAGCTTGCCACCATGCGGAGGAACGAGGAACATCACAGCGCTGCTTGTAATCCCGTTATTTTGGGGAGCGATGTACGGTTTGGAGCCTAATGAGATATCTACAAATGCTTGAAGCAAATGTATATCCGTAACATTTTGTATAAGTTCAACAATATAGTTCCCTGCCGTCCTTGGATTGATCTCGACGATACGCGGCCCATCTGCGGTAATTTTCACTTCTGTATGGGCAATCCCATGATTAAAATCTACGGCTTTCAGCGCGTCTAGAACAAACTGGGTCACTACCATTCGCGTTTCTTCGCTTAACTTTGCAGGAAACATGTGCCCATTCTCAATAAAATAGGGGGAGCCGGTTACGGATTTGTCTGTAATGCCGATTATGGTTGTTTCACCCTGATAGGTGACGCTCTCTACACTCACTTCTTCCCCTGTCATGAATTCTTCGAGAAGATAGGTACAGTCCCTTGCCTGGTCTCGAAAATTAAGCGGGAAGTCCTCCAATGCCTGATAAGCGTCCTTTAGCTCATCTGCATTCTGAATGAGCCTAACAAATGCGCTGGATGCCAGATCTACCGGTTTGATAACTAGCGGAAAGCCGATGTCTTGAGCAGCTTCTTCGACCTCTGCGAGATGATGCGCAAGACGATACTTAGGGTTGGCAAGACCCGCTCTATCAAGTGCGCGGCGCATAAGATGTTTATGACGGACGGTTTTCACTGCTTTAGGGAACGGACATGGGAGATTCAAAGCGTCTGCTACCTCCCTCACCACCTCAATGTAGTAATCACAAACAGTAATGACACCATCGAATGACATGGGGCGCAAAAATGCAATTAGATGAGGGATATCATTCGTTTCTGTTACATAAACTGAATCGGCATTTCTGATCACTGGATGCTTTTCTGGGCTATGTGCATGCTGATAATGCTCCAGCTTTCGAGTTACAAACGTGTACGTATGCCCTTGCGACTTGAGCAAAGCCGGCAACAGAATACCGCTTGCTCCTACCCAGCTCTCTATCATTAAAAGATGTGCCATGGGATACCTCCTTGGAATTTCGTTAATAGTAAATTTTACTATTAGTAGCGAGTATACGTCACCTGTTTTACATTGTCAATCGTCTAAAGAAATTTTTTCCACTTCTTGACCCTTGCAACCATACTTGCTTTGCTAACGAAATATATTGGCCTCTAGGTGGGCGGGTTTATGCTTTTGACTGGATTTACTCCAGTCAAATTAGCTTATTCGTCTCCTGAACACGATAACACTGGAGTTTTTCCAGTGGAATTCGGATTTCAGCCACTAGGATGGCTGTTTTTTGCTTTTCACTGGAGAAACTCCAGTCAAAGTTGCATTTCCACCTCCAAAACACGATAACACTGGAGTTTTTCCAGTGGAATTCGGATTTCAGCCACTAGGATGGCCGTTTTTAGCTTTTCACTGGAGAAACTCCAGTCAAAGTTGCATTTCCACCTCCAAAACACGATAACACTGGAGTTTTTCCAGTGGAATTCGGGAACAGGGTTGGGGTTGGGCCGCGGCCATTCATTTGCGAAGCTCTGTTATGAACGAGATCAAGGATCTTCTCCTCAACTACACTTTCCTGCCAGCGTTGCTGAATTACAACATTTTTTTGAAAAAGTAAAGCGGCTTTGCCGCCCTGAGGGATGAGCATCTTCATAACGGTTTTCACCAATATAGCGGATCCTATTTCCCTTGGGCTTTGCAATGACAGAGAGCGTCGTGTGAAAAGGAACTATGATCCGCTAAATGGCGGGAACTGGGGTAAAAGTAGCATGAAAAGGAACTGAGATCCGCTATTTAAGCGGAACCTGCTGATTCCAACCGGGAAATGGTGCAATAGCGGATCGTAGTTCCCTCTGGCGTGGAATATGGCGGTTTTCGGAATTATAGCGGACTGTAGTTCCCTCTGGATCCTTATCATGACACATTTTCCTACAATCGCGGCTTGACGTTCCCTTATCTCCGCGCGATTTCAAAGCTAGAGGATCTCATTCTGCCAAATAGCTTGTTTATACCTCCAAACCAGCAGCAATTGGAACAAACAAGTACGTTCACAGCTACCTTGTTCTCATCGCACCGCATCTCGTCTCGTATCATCGCATCTTATTACAACTCTTCTCTTTTCTTCTCAACACATCGCACCGCATCGAACCCCTCCATCGTGATGGGGCCGCCTACAACCCAAGCCTGGAGACTGGCGTCAATCTCCAACATTTAAATTCTGGGCCAGCTTCACTCACCCCAACCCAAAAACATGTCTCTTAGACCTTCGTCGATGGTTGACTTGACATACGTCCTCAGACAAGACACGGCTCCACTCTTCCGTTTCTCAGCATGAACACGTCGTGCAGAAACACTCCTTTGCACCAAAAAGGCACCACCTTAAGATCGTGGCACCCTTCACATGCGAGCAGTGCCGATTCTCATCAAAGAAAAATTCGGTGTAGGATGTCCTGTTTCATACTCTACATGTACCAAAAAACTAAAAAGGGAGAATCCCTTAAATCCACCGAAAAAACTTATACTTTCTATTATTCAAAGTAAAAACCCTGCCCACAAACGAGAATTCAATCGTTTGTGGGCAGGATTTTATTCTGGCTGTATGGCCGGTCCAATCACATTTCGTTGACGCCAATGGTCTATTTTTTGGCCAAGGCCAATATTTCATCTGCTACGAGATCAGGGCGGTATTGATGGATATAATGTTCCGTATCCTTGACCACTAGCTGCTTCCCTTGCAAGGACCAGGAAGTAAATTCCGCCTCGTATTTGTTCCAAACGTCATTGGTAACCCCTAAGTAATCCGATGTCAGTATGGTAAGTGGGAATGGGAATGGCTTTTTGTTATCCAATACGACCTTCGCATTAACCTTGAATTGCTGCAGCTCGTCCGCTATATTGGCATTTTCAAGCTTCAGCAATGAGGCTGTCAGGTCAATCCCTTTCAGTTCCTCTGGCACGAACTTCAAGTCGTTACGAATTGAACGCGAGCTAGCGACAACACTGTCAGATTGAAAAAGCAACCGAATCACGCCTGTTTTTATGAGCAGCTTTTTCATAAAGCCGTCGCTTACTGGATCCGTGTCGTTGTAATAATATTCGGGACTTCCGCTATCCAGCATCACGATGCCTTTTACTTCGCCCGGGTATTTCTGCGCAAACCGCAGCGTTTCAAGGGAACCTAGAGAATGCCCCACGAATAGATATGGCGGCTTCTGGCCGGATAGCTGCAGTACTTCGTGTATTTCGTTCGTGATCGTATCGATGTCGCGCTTCTTGTCCGTCGTATCACTGTACCCATATCCGAACCGATCATAGACGGCGAATTTAACATGTGGCATAAGCTTCTCATATAAAGGAGAGAAATCAACATACGGATTGGCTGTACCCCAACCAGATGCGAATACTACCGTAACATCCCCTTGACCGCCGGAATATAAATGCATGTTTTTCCCATCCACTTTGTACAATTTTCCGCTAGGGGTATATGATTTGAGATCCTTTCGGACGCTCACCTGCTCATATATCGCACCTGATCCCAGTAGAACAAGAATAGCTGCCAACCCGACAACAACAGTCTTCCATAATCTTCTAAGCCATTTATTCATCTCTCACACTCCCTTGTAGTCCCTTAAGTATACATGCCCAATCTTACGCAAGAAAAAACAGTATCTTAATTCCAGCTTAATTATTTATGATGTGACAACGATAACTGAAATAGTGGCTTTCCAAACAGTCATTGAACTGTGAGGCATGCCCCCTGACGAACTCAATAACCCTTATTTAATCAAAATGGGTCATTTGAAAAATCTAATGAATTCCCAATGCCTTATTTCAAGCAAATGATCACCATTCCGCCTGAAAACTAGTCGATAACACCAATACAATTCATTAGATCGCACAAACTAGTCAATTTCTCGTCTATAAGCATCATGCGGTTCATTAGATTGACAGATTAATGATGCGGAGGGCTCGGTGGGCGGGGGCCGAAACGGCGACGGTTCGGCAGCGCAGGGGCAGGCCTAGGGACTCAGTTGGAGCTAAGCTCGGCAGTGCGGGAGTAGGCCTAGGAACTCAGTTGGAGCTCAACTCGGCAGTGCGGGAGTAGGCCTAGTGGACTCAGTTGGAGCTCAACTCGGCAGCGCGGGCAGTAAGGCCTAGGGGACCAAGGCTCGAGCTCGGCTCGGGCTTGGTTCGGGCTTGGTTCGGACTAGCGCTTGCCCCTAACGTGGCGATGACGACACATACAAAAGAGCTAAGCAGACGCTTAGCTCTTTTCAATCATCATTTGAAGATGTCCCTCCTACCATGCTTATCTGCTGCTGTCCTCACTTGCGGCTATCCGTTCCATATCAACAAAATAATGGTTCCTTGACCAGGTTGGGTCTCAACAGAAATCCGTCCACCCATGGCTTCAATCAGTCCCTTGGATATAGCCATGCCGAGACCGGAGCCGTTGGACGTGGACGCCGTATCCGTACCGCGGTAATAACGCTCGAACAGCCGGCTCAATGTAGTTTCATCCATGCCATCGCCATCGTCGGCGAATCGAATAGTAAAGCTGCGGTCTTCACTCGCCAAGAGCGAGACAGTCAAAATCGTATCAGGCGGGTTATGCAGCAGCGAATTAGCCGTTAAATTATTGACGACGCGTTCCAGCCAAGGGGTGTACATTCGAACCATGACATCGGTTTGCGCAGCATGAAATACAATTCGCTGCTTCCCGTAAGCAGGATCAGCAGCAGCCAGCACAAGCGTTTGCTGGAGCCAAGCGTTCAATTCAACCTCCGTAGTCTCTGGAGGAAGGATTCCTGTCTTCAGTCGGTACGTCATAGCCAGATCGTTGATCAAATTATCCATATGGCCCGATTTGTCCAGCATGAGCGCTGAGAACTTGCGTACCTCCTCCTGCGACCAGTCATAGGAAGGCTCAACCAGCAAATGGGCATAGCCCGTTATCGAAGACAACGGTGTTTTCAAATCATGCGTAATGCCTGCAAGCCATTCCTCCCGCATGCTCTCCGACTGCTCTCGCATAGCTTGATCTTTCTGCAATGTAGCAGATAATTTGGCGATAGAAACCATCATGTCGGCATAAACACGGTACCTCCGCCGCCATTTGCCAGCAGGTGTTCGGCTGCGCTGAAATCCACGCCGATCAACAGGCTCTTGATACACGGCATTGCCGATGGAGTCAAGCCATACCAGCATGTGGAGCATCGGTGCCCCAAAGCGATGGGCCTGCCATAATGAGAGCAGTACAAACAAGACCACTAAGACGGTAAACATGACAGCTAAACCAAGGAAGACAACCTGATACTCCTCCGGAATCCAGGGTTTTGTGCCTGAATCCGAATCTACTCCTTTATTCGGCTCTCCTACCAACCATGTGCGTCCCGTCTGCTCGTCGTATAATGTTCTCATATGAAAGCCGTATCGTTCGCTATATAATGTGCGAAGCGCCATCTCCTGAACGGTATATTGCGATGGTACCCCATTAGGTTTGTTATAGGAGGCCAGTTCCAAACCTTCCGGATCAAGCAATTGGAAATAAGCATGAGCTGCTTTGATTTCCCCAGCTATGGCATCAGGCAGCACAAACTGTTTATCCGCAACTGGGAATGTTCCCTCGCTCACCTGCTTTAATAACGGATCTAATAGATTAGGGGCTCCATACACCAGCGTATACAGCCTTCCATTCTTCTGTTGAATCAACAGCGCCAGTTGATAGGGAAATGGCTTGACTCCTGTCCAGTAGGCTACCAACTCGCCTGGTCTATAATGCTTGGGCACGTCATTTGGTGTATAATAGCTGCTTTCTTCATCACCGTTCTCATCTAGACTCTGCAACCAGCCTTTATTTTGCTTCACTTGTTCCAGCAAGTTAGGCGCAAACCGAATCCCCTCTTTTTCAAGCACAGAGGATTCTACCAGCCTTTCCAATCCTACACTGGCAAAATCACGCGTGACGCTGATTTCGACAAAGCGCTGCTTCATCCAGTAGAGTGTTATCCCGGCAATCAGCAGGACGACCATACCCGCGACAGTAAGTTGGAAAACGAACTTTAATGTTAACCTGCGTTTGATTTTCATGGAGTGGCTGGTTCCTGCTGCTCATTTTTCACAAGTTTATAGCCTAGTCCTCTGACGTTAATGAGGTACTTAGGATTGGACGGATCTGCTTCGATACGCTCTCTTGCACGGTGAATATGCACCATCACGGTATTATCATCACTGAGAGCTTCTTCGCCCCAAACTTTCTCATATAATTCGCTTTTGCTGAAAATGCGATTAGGGTTCTTGCATAGGTAAAGCAGCAATTGGAACACAAGTGCCGGACAGGATACGGCCTGACCCTCTACGACCAGTTCCCCTGCTAGCTCATCTAGCTTAAATCGACCGTAATCAAAAACGTTTGCGGATCTTTGACCGGGTACTTCTGACCGTTTTTCTGCCGCTAGTCCTTTCAAGCCATAATATCGCCGCAATTGCGCCCGTATGCGGGCAACGACTTCAAGCGGATTAAAAGGTTTGGTTATATAATCGTCACCGCCAATAACAAAACCGGTCAGCTTGTCCAAATCGGACGATCGCGCAGTCAGGAACAAAATGGGTGCATCTGTCGTTTGCTTAATAAATGGACACACCTCAATGCCGCTGCGCCCAGGCAGCATCACATCCAAGACGATTAAATCATATTTCTGGGCTTCACACGCGGCAACTGCCATTTCACCAGTTTTCGCTGTATCCAAATGCAGGAAGCCCTCCTTGCGCAATACCGTCTGTAAGAGTTCCAAAATCGATTGCTCATCATCAACAAGCAAAATCCGTGCATCATTCATTATCTTTCATTTCCCATCACATATGTATCTAAAAAGTCATTGCGAAACTTACCTTGCGGATCACAACGCAGAAGCAGCTTGTGAAAGTCTGGCAGCTTCTCATAGCGTAATTGTACCTGAGCGGGCGGCATGGTAAACAGCTTCCCCCAATGTGGACGTGCTTGGAAAGGCGCAAGCTCCTTTTCGATCATCGGCAGCACTTGCCGGACGGCTTCCCAGTTCGGTTTCCAAGTAAAATGTATAGCAATTGACTCCTGATTGTAACAGGGACTCATCCATAAGTTGTCTGCTGCAATGGTACGAACCTCAGAGACATAAAGCAGCGGCGCAATATGTTCCCGAATGCGATCAAGCGCGCACAAGGCAGCATAGGCATCGCTTCGCGGCACGAAGTACTCACTTTGGAGTTCCTCACCAGCACTCGGGGTGAAGTCCATGCGAAAGTGCGGCAATCGTTCATGCCAAGGCCCCGGTACACCCAACTGTTGACTGCAATTCTCAGCCGTATGTCCAGGTACCGGATGCCGCGGCGAGTCGGCAAGTCTCGCGCCGAAAAATTCAGGTTCAACTTGATCAGAAGTCTGATTAACCAGTTGACGCTTCAGCCAGACTTGATTGAAATTAGCCATCTTCCAATCGGTGAACAGACTGACACTGTAGCCACTGGAGAAAATTTCATCGAAGTGTTCTTCAAGCTGTGCCAGAGGCAGGTTGTCGTAAACATGCTGGCTCATCTGAAAATCCGGAATTACATCCAGTGTGATTTTCGTGACTACGCCCAATGCTCCAAGCCCAACGACTGCGCCTAAGAAATCTCCGTCCTGCTGCCCACGAGAGAACACATTTATGCTCCCATCAGCTTGGACAATCTCCATAGCAGCTACTGCGGTAGCCAAATTGCCATTCCGATCACCTGAACCATGCGTTGCCGTTGCGCATGCACCTGCGACGGTAATATGCGGCAGCGACGCCAAATTGTGAAGCGCATAGCCCTCATTGTGAAGATATTGACCGAGCTCTCCGTATCTTATTCCGCCCTCTACCGTTACTGTATGGTTCGCGCGATCTAAGGCGATGACTTGGTTCAAATTCTGAAGGGAGAGAAGCCCCTCCGCACAGTCGGCGATGCTATTAAAAGAGTGCCTCGTGCCCAGCACCTTGATTTGTTTGCTGCGAGCTACTAATTCTTGTACTTGTTCCACGTTTGCTGGAACATGAAGTTGAGTAGCGCTATACGTGTAATTCCCAGCCCAATTCCGATTATTCTCCATATCTTCGCACTCCTTTCAAAGCTGTTATTCGTTGATTTTATCATATCTTTGCAAGCTAGGTAACGCGAACAGCGCTAACCCACCCTACATAAAGGAATGTGTTAACGCTGTTTGCACGGAAATAATCTTAAGAGCCGCTCTTAACGAGCATATCTGTGATCAAATCCGCTTGGCCAAGTATGGAGATCGGATCGTAATATAGGTACGTATTATAGTCCAAGATATGCACTTTATTGTTCTTCACAGCGGGCAGCGTCTTCCAGACGGGACTATCCAGAACAGCTTTCACCTGCTCTTCCGTTGTGCCGGCATTCATGCAGATGAAAATATGATCCGTATTAGCATAAGTTGGCAGTGTTTCCATCGAGATTTCGACTAGCTGCTTACCGCTGTCAATGGCTTGCTTTTGTACAAAATCAGGCACCTTCAGCTTCAACATATTATAGATGACTTCGCCGCCTCGCCCATAATTATCACCGAGCAGCGAAATCTTTTTCTCGCGGACATTGATAATGACAGCCGATTCGCCTTCTTTGACCGAAGCTTTAATCTTCTCGCGGCTCTCCTTAGCTTTCTGCTCATATTTAGCCAACCAATCTGCGGCTTCCTTTTGTCGACCGAAGGTATCGCCGAGCAGCTTCATTTCTTCTCTGACATTTTTATAAGCGGTATAAGGAATAAATACGGTTGGAGCGATTTTAGCAAACTTATCGTAATTCTCTTCCGAGAATCCGTTGATGACAATCAAATCGGGGTCCATGGACGTCACTTTTTCCAAAGAAGCAGGAGAACCAATATCCGCCATTTTCGCTTCTTGCTCCTTCAGGAACGGGCTGCCCATCCACCATTCCTTGCTGGCGCCGATAGGCGTAATGCCTAGTGCGGCCAATGTCCCATGATAATAAGCAGCTACGACACGCTTGGGGGCAGCCGGAATTGTCACATCTCCCTTCGCAGTTTTCGCTGCATATGTTTTCGGCTGTGAAGCCGTCGCTTCTGCTTGCGCAGTTGCCGCAGGGGTTGTTGTTGCTTGCGAGCCTGTCTTGGTTGAGCTTGTTGTATCTGTACCGTTGCCGCAAGCGCTCAAAACGAGCAGCAAAGCTGTCATCCCTGCGGATAACCATGTTTTCTTGACGATCATGCTGTGTATCTCTCCCTTTGATAATGATAATAGTTCTCACCGGAATCATAACAATCTGTTCCTCCTGCCGTCCATACACATTCATGACGATTATTCCCTACAATTGTGATGAAAGCCGCTCAATCATTTCCTGCAATTGAAGCTTTAAGGAAAGCGGGTCGAAGCTATAGAAGACATCACGATTGACTTCATAGACCTGATTTTTGCGAACGGCTGCTAATTTCTTCCAGTTCGGATGCGCTTTGAAGGATTCCCCGCTTTCCAGCCAATTAGATTCATAATTAATTAGGAAAACATGATCGGCGGAGTACTCGCCTAGTTCAGACAGCGATATGCAGCGGTTCAGCAGCTTCGCATCGATAATCTGCTCCTTGACGATTGGCGGTGGAGACAGTTGCAACCCTTGATAGAGCATGGGCCCGCCCATGCTTCTCAAATCACCGTAAATATATATTTTGCCGGATACAATTTTCATGATGATAAAGGTATCCTGTGCAGATAGATGACATCCTAGCTGCTCTCTAGCCGCTGCAAGTTGCTGGTCGAACGCTTGCAGCCATACTTCCGCTTCCTGCTGCTTGCCCACAACATCCGCAATGAAGCGGAGCTGGGCTCGCCAATCCATATTTTCCATATCGACCGACGCGACTGGGCCTAAACTGCGTATCCAATTCATATCCTGCTTATGGATATTACAGAAAATAAGATCAGGTTGCAGCTCCGTGACCGTTTCTGCGCTTTGCTCGTCCAAGCCCTCAATCGGCTTGAACTCCGCCTGACTGAGCAAGCTCTGGTAATGCTCCGACATCCACGGGTTCATGATACCAACACGCGGAACGACACCCAAGGTAAGCAAGCTTGATGTCATGCAAGCATCCAGCGACACATATTTCTTGGGCTGCAGCAGGTATGCGCTAGGTGAAACACCGACTAATTGTTTAAATTTCCGGCTGAAATAATATTGACTTTGAAAGCCTACTTCCTCGGCAATTTCTTGCAGATTGAATTTGGAGAGCAGCAGCAGCTCCCGCGATTTCTCAATGCGAAGATGCAGCAAATAGTCGATAAAGCTCATGCCTTTCTCTTTTTTGAACAATCGGGAGAAATGTTCCGGGCTAATGCCAAGCTGCTCAGCGATCTGATCGCGTGTCAAATCATCCCGATAATGCTGATCGATGAGGGAAACCGCATGTGTAATGACATTGTGCGTTTCCAGTGGTCGCTCTTCACTTGTATTGCGAACAATCCGATCCATCATTGTATAAAATAATAGTTGCCGCTTGAACATTCCTTGCGGTTGTCCACTCACTTGCATCGCATCCAATTCTTTGGATACCTGCAGCGCCCAATATGGCGTTTGCAGTTGAATCGGCTCTTGAAACAAACGCTGCATCTTATGCGGAAGATAGGCGACCCGATCTGCAGTTGTGCTGCTTCGCTGCACCACATCGAAGGCAATCCTATCAAGCTGCAGCAGGCTGCTGCTCGTATTGACGACATGCATCCCGCTGCCGGAAGGAGCATATACAACCATCCCGTACCTGAGTACGACCTTCTTCCCATCCATGAACAACTCGCCAGTTCCCTCACGAACGAGCAGCAGCATATCCACTTCTGTCACATTCCATTCCTTCTGAGCGAAAGGTTCGTAGCTCAACTGCTTCGTATCCAATAAGACAAATACGGGGATATCCTGACGCACCTCAGCCAAATGACTGACTTCACTTTCCACTGATCCAACCTTCTGCCCAGCTTGCCACTGACCTTGTTCCTTCAATGCCTGACGCACCTCGGCTGCTTCTTCGTCCGTTAGCTTGCCCAGATGCTTTACGACACGGTGCTTATTTTTTCCAGTATCATCTTTATAGGTGCTGACAATTTTATAATAGAGATAGGACTTTCCATTTCTTGTAAAACTACTTTTCTTTAAAAACATGAGGGTTCTTCCTCCATTATTTTGGTGACTATGTTGGGTACTATACTTATTATACGAGGTCTTCCTGCAATAAGAAAAGCGCCTTTTCATCCCTAAGAGATGAGCGTCTTCAGAACGATTTTCTACCATATAGCCGATCCTAGTTCCCTTTGGGCTTTGCAATGACAGAGTGCGTCGTGTGAAAAGGAACTATGATCCGCTAAATGGCGAGAATTGGGGTAAACGTAGCATGAAAGGGAACTGAGATCCGCTATTTAAGCGGAACCTGCTGATTCCAACCGGGAAATGGTGCAATAACGGATCGTAGTTCCCTTTGGCGTGGAATATAGCGGTTTTCAGAATTATAGCGTACTGTAGTTCCCTCTAACTTGCTATCATGACACATTTTGCTAGTATCGCGGCTTCACGTTCTCTTACCTCCGCACGATTGCAAAGCTAGAGGATCTCATTCTGCCAAATAGCTTGTTTATACCTCCACACCAGCAGCAATTCGAACACATAAGTACGTTCACAGTTAACTTGTTTTCATTGCATCGCATCCCATCTCATCGAACCACTCCATCGTGCTGGGGTAGCCTACAACCCAAGCCTGGAGACTCGCGTCAATCTCCAACATTTAAATTCTGGGCAAGCTTCACTCCCCCCAACCCAACAACATGTCTCTTAAACCTTCGTCGACGGTCAAGATAACCTGTCGATGGTTGACTGGACATACGTCCCCAGACAAGACCCGGCTCCTCTCTTCCGTTTCTCCGCATGAACACATCGTGCAGAAAAGTCACTGGCACCGACAGGACATCACCTTAAGATCATGGCACCCTTCACATGCGAGCAGCTTAAACTCTTATTCGGGTCTCCACAATCTCGAAATGTCCGGATTTCTTTCAGCACTACGGGACGTATCTTTTTGCCATGCTTGCTTTTAAAGGCTTCCCAGTGCCGATTCTCATCAAAGAACATTCGGTGTAGGATGTCCTGTTTCATATTCGAAATGGACCCAAAAACTAAAAAGGTAGAACCCCTTAAATCCACGCAAAATCTATACTTTATTATTCTAAAAAAGACGCTCTTCCCCCGAAAGAGAAGATGCGTCTACGTTTACTTAATTCGGATCTCTATTCCCTTTAAAATAAGCCCAATCTGTTTGTATGCCCACAAGAAGTACAGGTTGAATGGAACTTCCAATCACGAAGCTCCCAGCTTGCGTGCCGATGGAAATCGGCGAGTCTTTCGCCAAGGTTCCCGTAAATCCATTCAATTGGCTTTTTTTCATAATCCCCTCTGTCAGCACTCTTCCCGACTTCCCAGGTATAATCCGCTCCAGCGTGATGCCTACAAAGCTCTCAGCAGAATCACCGGCGCTCATGAGCCGCAGCGTGTTAGTGTCCGTATCATAACGCACGGCCGCAAATCGGGGAATGCCCACCGCTGTATGATTTTGCAAGGTTAACTGCTTATCTGGCACCTGTGGATAGTATTCCGTCCCTGTGACGTTATACTCCGCCGTTCTTCCTGATGCTCCCAGAACGCTATTCATTTGCGCCACAATATAGGCATTGGACTGATTCGTATAATTCTCATTAAATAGGATTGTTTTGGTTGTTCCATCTTCAAAGGTCACTTGCAGTGTTTGGTTCAAGTACGTGCAATCCCCCAGCCTTCTGCCAAGCGTATTAGTAACATCAATATTGGCGTTTAGACCTACTTTGATCCCGGAAATATCCCAATACCCGTATAAATAACCGCTCAGCCCACCGCCTCCGTCCCGGGTTTCATACGACCCCAGAAGAGCAGGCACAGCACTGCCGCTGACCCTTACACTGGAACTGCTGCCAGTCGACTTGCTGAATATGGCCAGCGCTCTTCCCCGGTGCTCATCCGAATAGCCAATAGGCGTGCTGTTGTTCAAAGTAACCCGATAATCCGCATGGTTGGCATATTGATTTTCCGGCTTTTGGGTAATCCACGGCAAATCATCTTGAACCATATACGTGCCTATAATCTCCGTGTTATTGAAGATAACCTCATCTCGGGTCCCGCTGCCTAACGACTCGATCATAATTGGCTTCAAAGTTTCCGTAGAAACTATCCTACTGTTGTTGATGACATTGATCTGAGGTTTGGTGAAATCCTCCCGATTATGCACATACCAGCCATCAGCTTTGGATACAAAAGTACTGCCATACACGATTTCCGTTACGCCGCTGGCGGAGCCATAACCCCAAGCGTGGGAACCAACCCCGCTGATCCCTCCCCATACTTTAGCCGGATCTAAGTCGTCCGGTGGCGTAATTCCCGGATGCGCAGCCACCCAGCTCTTTCGATAATCGACTGCTTCCAGATTGCCGTAATGTTCGATATGAGCATTTTTCACGATATGGATCGCATCCTTATTATTGCCATTGTCTTCGCTGTGAATCGGATAACGCATGTTTTTGGCGGTGACTGTGAGATTCTCCAGATTGGCTGTCGCCTTCAACCATAGTGTCGATTGATTGGTAATTTCACTGTTCGTGGCCGAGGCCGCATTCTCTCCCTTCAGGATAACTTGATCCCTGTCGGTTCCTCGCAGCGTGGTAAATGGCTTCACCACCCAATTTTTCTCCGTATATACGCCTGGATAGATTTGAATGACATACGGCTTCGCAGATCTGCTATCCTGGATGCTGTCATTAGCTAGTTTAGGAGAAAGGAAATCGCCGGTTCCGTCAGGCTTAACGGTCAAAGTAACCGTTTCATGAACGCCTTCCCGAACGGTGACAGAGGAAGCAGCCGTTTTCCCGCCATTCACGGTTGTAACCGTGATTTGAGCGATTCCCTCTTTTTTCCCATAAACAGCACCATTCACGTCTACGATGGCCACTTCTGGATTGCTCGAGCTCCAAATGACTGATCTTTCCACCGCATTTAGTGGCAGTATTGCCGCCTTTAGCCTTGTGATCGTTCCAGGATTCATCTCTATCGCCGTTTTATTCAAACTGACCCCCGACACTTTAGCTGGAATTGGATCATTGGCATACGTCACTGGACGGATCTCCACGTCATCCAAATAATAGCTGTCTGCGGTTGCCGGAAAATCCGTATAGATATACATCGTCAAATTCGTAATATTACCGGTTTCATTAAGCTTAAAATACCCTTCAGCCTTTTTCCAGGTGGAGGCATCCATGGCTGGCCCCGTAACCATGACCACTTGTTTGGTTTCTCCGTTCACTTTGTACTGCAGGCAAATTCGGAGCTTCTCCCCCGCTGTGGAGCCGGCAGCCAGCTTGCCCCAAGCCGAGTAATAGTATTCTTTGCCATTCTCTACGCCGGGGAAAAGTATTTTCCCATATGCATAATCCTTGGTGATTTTCACAGACTGATGACCGGAATGAGACTCCGTGGTGCTTAGCTCCATGGCGACTCTTTCGCCGGAGTAGGCAAGCGTGCTCATTTCCATCCCCGGGTCTGTCAACAGATTATCTCCTGTCAGTTTGAAGGGGCCTGAAACATACAAGGTTTCCGCAAGCGCATCCCATGCTATGTTGTATCCAAACAATTCTTTGAGCGCATCAGATGAAACAAGCACATCATAGCTGGACGCTACAGGAAAATGCTGCAAAGTTACAGCCGTATTTCCTTTATAAGCGGTAAGCTGATCTGGTACGACCCGAATAACGCTGCCATTCTTGACAGCAAGGATGGCGCCTGTATCATCCCGTTCTGTGGGAATCCCTTCCTTCGCCAGAACTTCGGCCAGCGGCAGCATGACGCTGCCGTCCCTCATTTCCAGCGGTGTTACCGTTTTCATGGTTTGCCCATTCAGGTACATTTTCACACCCGTTAGGGGAACGTTGATGATTCCGATCTGGTCAATGCTGAAATCACCTGTCGTTGTCAGGGGATCGAACCGGATGGCTTCAATGCTTCCCGTCCATTTCTTATTGCTCCACATGGGAACATAATAGTCCGTGTAACCGCTGTCATTTGGTTTTATAAATAAACCAATTCCTTTGGCTTCATTCCATGTTTTATCGGTTTCCGTAATGAAATAAATCTGCCCGGCTGTATCACTGGAGCTATTTTTCATGCGGATATGGATATACGGATTGTCTTCTGCGGATAGGCCCAAGCCAGCCGGCGAATGGATGCCTGGATCACTGCCTGTCGATGTACCGGAATAGTGGCCTCCCGCAACGCTCACATGATACACTTGCTTCGCAACCGTCCAGCCCTGACTGTCCCCAGCGGTGTTAAAATCCCACAACTTGCTGTAAATTATCGGGCTGGTCTCCGTAATCGGCGGAACTTCTACCGTTTTGGGAGGCACAATCCGCCCCTCGGTATACAAGCCACGGAGTCTTTCCTTCTGCGCCTCAGTAGGCATCGCATCCGAATGTTCTCCGCCTTCCGTAAACACGTTACGAACCGCATTCAAGTAATTGAAACCGCTAAGTCCAGCTGGCATAATAAAATGACCTTCTCCATACTCATTCCAGTTGTCCAAGAGAACCATCTTCCGGCCCACGCTATTTGCTGGCAAAGATGGCACAAAAGTGTCCTTCACCCATTGCCCTGTTGACTGAAACTCGGCTGGCGATGCATAATATCCCGCAGGACCATCCCAGGCGCGATCGTCCCTGCCCATGCTGACAACGGGAACGACATCCATGGAACCAGCATCTCTTTGCTGCTCGAGCTTTGTCTTCTGCAATTCTTCCTTGCCTGCATAAGCTCCCCATGAGTAGGAAAACATCGCATCCAGTCCCGCTTCGGTCTTCATTTCTTCGATAACAGCAGGGTCAGCGCTTGAATTGGAGATCAAAATAATGACATCATCGAAGCCGGCATCTCTGCATGCCTGTCTTAAATATTCCACTTCAGCTTTAACTCCCGCAGCCGTGCCGCCAAAATTCCGCTTCAAACCGGAATAACTGAAAATGCCAATAACAGGCTTATTGTCGATGACGACATATCTGGGATCTTTGAAGTAATATTCCATCCAATACGGCACGACATTGTTCCGGAAATCAGCGCTCCCGCTAACTTTGGACGAAGAAGCCTCCCACATGATCATAAAATCAGCTTTATTGCTGTATTTGGCATTAAAATAACCATCATGAAGCGCCGCTCCCAAGCGAGGCTCCTTGATCGGCTTCCCTTCCGTGCCTGTTGGTCTGTACCAGCAATACATCTGGAAGTCAATGCCATGCTCAGCCATCCATTTGATTTCCCAATCGGCGACCTCCGGGTTGCCTTCATCATAGAATCCAAGATAGGGCACCCTTTCTGGATACGGATTGATCCGATCCCAACCAAGATGCTGCCCCTCTCTCCATAAGGAACAAGCCTGAGTCCCTACTAATTCGCCATCCGAAGGCACCGGAACAGGTGCGGGCACATAATCCTGAGGCTCTGCCGCCTCGTGATACAGGAGAATATCATCCAAGGACATACTCCCTTTATTGGCGCCTTCGATTGAAAAATCAACACGGTTAACTGGGCTTAATGGGACATCGATTTGCTCTACTTTCAATTTGCCGTTCAAATAAAGATCTGCTTTGCCTGTCTCTGTATTCAGTTTAAGCTTCACATGATACCACAGGTTAGGAATATAGTCGTAAAAACCCACCGTTTGACCGCTTGTGTTTTTATAAGCGAATTTGCCGTCTTTGGTAAGCCACTGGAAGACTGTTGTGTTTTCATTTTTTAGCGCTGCTGAGAAATCGTCCGTTTTGACTGGAATAAATATTTTATACTCAAAAATCAGATTTCCATTCTGAGCAGGGATAGATTTCTCTATACGCATAGCCGAGGCAGCTTGGGCTGCGTTCATTTTCAGACTAAACACATCCGGCGGCTTGGCATTATCCATCTTCTCCACGGCGATCACACCGCCGTTCGTCTGTGACTGCCAATCCGCAGGCAAGGGACCTTGAACCGTTGAAAGAAACCTTTCATTAATGGCATACCCCTTGTGAATTTTTACCGGAGCGAAAAACAGCTCTCCCGTCGTAACATCACCTGTAGTAACGAGAAAGTTATCTAGCAATGCCACATCATGAGTAAAGTTCTTCGCCGATGCTTTCAATAAACCGTTTACATAAACCTGAACTTTTTTGGTGTCCAGATTAACGATCGCTTTGACCCCATATTCCGTGTTCGCATTGATCGTTTGGAGGTTGTAGCTGGCATCGCTGGATTCAAGAACTAGATTGCCATTCTTCACCTCGAGGCTAACCCCTTCGGTGACTCCGCTTCGAAGCTGCCATTTTACGCCGTTTACGACAGCTGGCATCTTAAAGCGGTACTCCAGAGTAAGGGTCCCGCTAGCCTGGGAGCGGATTTTTTTATTCATGGAAACGGGAAGCACATCACTGGTATCACTGATTTTGAACCAATTGTTGAAGCTGTAGGAAATGGAGCCCCCCGCTCTTTTCACATCCCAACCACTGGGTACAATGTCCGTAGGCTCATAGGAAGTGGCAAGGTTAGAAAAATCTTCATCCAAGATATATTCCGCTTTGTCCGGAGAAGCTGTCGGATCGGCATAAACCGTGGAAGCTTCCCAAGGATTTACGATTAACGTGGACAACATACATACCAACATAAGGATCGCTATGTACCTGCGCCTTGGCCCCATATCACCTGCCCCCTTCACGATTCAACATGCTCGTGCATCTCCTGGCATAACATCAACAAGGCAATCCCTTGGCCCCATGGCATGATCAAGTCCCGAGGAATCGTATTGTATTCCTGTATGCTTGGTTGAATACCCGTTCCTGCCGAAACACTCGTCACCGTCCCTTCCTCCGTAATATGCCGAAGTACAGCCTTATAGCCTTTCTCCGCGCAGCGCAAGTATTTGCGATCCAGTTGCCCTATCTGCACACTTTTCCATATGCCATATACAAAGCCCGCCGTGGCGGAGGTTTCCTCATAGGAGGAGGCGTCAGTTAGAATAGTAGGCCACAGGCCCGAGTCATTCTGAACAGCCGCCAGTGCTTCGACTTGCCGCTGAATTCTTCCGAAAAACCATTCCTTCTCCTGCTCATAACCTTTCAAGGTTGTGAATATTTCTGGTATGCTGATCGTGACCCAGCTGTTTCCTCTGGCCCAGAGACAACCGCTGAGATGATCGTTGCCTGAAAAGCTGTAACCATGGAATAGCAAGCCATTGTCCCCGGTTTGCAGGCATTCGATATGAAGCCTTGCCTGCAGCAGCCCTTCCTCTATATAAGCAGCATTACTCACCAACTGTCCCAACTCGGTTAGGAATACCCCGGCCATAAATACGGTATCGACCCACATTTCTCCGGCAAACTTATCGTTAATGACGGTATGCTCAAGAGCCCCATTGGACAGCCTTGGAGCTTCCTTCATCAGCCAATTAGCGAATTTTTCGGCAAAATCAAGATAATGAGGTTCTCCTGTTTTTCGATATAGCAGCAAAACGGAAAGCAGCGGTGCAGTGGTATTGATGTTATACGAAATCTTCTGGCTTTGCGCCATGTTAGCGTCGATGAACGTCTTGATGAAGTGATAAATCTCCTGGCTTCCTGTCGTCTCATAAACTTTCCGCAATCCGTACAATGCGACGCCTGCCCCCCAGTCCCAATCGCCCTTCTTGTCTACATTAAAATCCATCCTCATCGTTGCTTGCACCACTTGCTCCAATATTCCTTTCACTTTACACACCTCCGGTTATTCATGTTTGACCGTTATTTGGTTAAAATCGTAAATAGCCTTATTTCCATTCGACCTCACTTCAATCACTCCACTGTTAAAAGCGGAAATCATATAAGGACCGTTATAGGTTGGATACGGAAAGATCACCGTTTCTCCTTCTACCGTTCGCATGGATTGGTTCATGAACAGCTCCCCCACTTGGGAGGAACGGTACGTTATCTGCATTCGGACAGAATCGAAATCTAGGCGGTTCTCCAAAATCATCCTGCGAAACGACGCAAAATCCGCATAGGTCCGATCATCTCCCACTTCGCAAATAACCGCATTGCGCCTTCCATGGCTGATGACTTCCCTTCCGGCGAATTCACCTTCTGTTGTCCAGTTATAGCCATTGTGGATAAATAAGGAGATGTAGACTCCTGATTTTCGCAGGAATAGGTAGTTGCCTTCTTCCTCCACCTCATCAAAACCATCCCTCGGAACATGGACGTGAATCCAATGCAGCGCTTGTGCCTCTGGAATCTGATACATGGCCATTACGACATTTTTTTCGCCAAAAAAGTGGCCGCAGCCGCAGCCCAAATCTCCCGTCCAGTAGCCATGCTCGCTTCCTTCTGTGCCGTGATGCCCTGGATGATGACTGAATATTTTCAAGTTGGTTGCCTCTGGAAGACTCAAATCCCACTGGTGCTGCTGATGATGGGCATACCAGCCCGCTTCGCTGCCCTGAGCGTAGGCATCTTGATAATTCACGGCCCCCATGATAAAGCGGGGTGTGTAATACGTATATTTGTTGATGCTTCCATCCTCCTGCGGCAGCTGCTTGTGCGGCGTTTCACAGGTGATGCAGTGTAAATGCTTGCTTTCTTGATGCACATAGGCCTTCGTTCGCCCTAGTGCAATCTCATAAATATGCTCAGAAGGCCGATAACTGGAACAAATGGCAGCAATCAGGCAGGGAGCCTGAATCATCTCTCTGTATCCATGCCCGAAATACAGCTCGTATATAGGGAATGTACCGCTGCGGGCATGATCCAAGGCGACAGGCGCATAGATGCGGCCATGAGCGCCGCCGTACAAACCGTCGAGGCTATCGCATACCATGTCCAGCAGCAATATATCCAGCATCATCCGGGCAAGCTTAACCAGTTCCGGATCATTGGCATAATCATAAAGACACAGCAGACACTCCATGACCTCCGGCATGTAGCTGGAGGAATCAAACTCTGCCCATCCCCGCTTGGCGCGAAAAACAAGGTATTCCCGGAGGAAGTTTCCTTCCTCCTCCAGAAGCTCCCTGCCTTCTTTTCCATACGCCTTGAAGCACTCTAGCGGAAACTTCTGTGCAGCTAGATAGCGCGACGTATGGAAAAGCAGCATATGATTCTCTGACTTGTATTTGCTTTCAAAATCATCATTCAGATAAAAATTTCGGATGGCGCTGCGGGTTTGTTCCTCCAAGAGCCCAACCGATTCAAATTGGTACAGGGCCCGTATAAGCTTTATCGCGGCAAAATCGGATTCTCCTTGCGGATCGCGGCCATACAGATGCGGATGCTGAAACCACTCAGCGGATCGCACTAAACTCTGATTGCTTGCCTCTACATACATGGCTTTGCTTAGGTTTGCTATGGCGATGCCTCCGTATAGATCCTTGGACAAATCCTGCTGGATTTGCTTATCGAGCAAGTAGGCGCTTCTTTCTGCGAAGCTCATGATGGCCTTGGTTGCCAGAAGCTCTGCATCATCGGACAATTGAATGAAATCCATATTATCTCACCTTATTATTTTTTGGCTAGGAATTGGTAAATGTCTTTGGTCAGGAACGCATTCTTTTTATTTTGCTCATACCACTTCGCGTACCAATCCAACGTCTGATTTTGTCCAATCTTCTGTTTTAAGCTTTTCAGGTCGTTCATTGCTTGATCAACCGTATAACTGCCTCCGCTAACGACTGTCTTGGCGATCAAGTCCTTGCTTTGCTGCGTCCAATCGTTGTTAATTTTGAGCAAATCAGCCGGAAGCGTTGGCATATGCTCAAGATGAGTTAGCGTATACAGCGGAACGGCAGGATTTTCGTATAGATCGCGGGTTTCATTTTTGATTTTACTCCATTCCTCGGCATTCGGAATCTCCTTGTTAACAACTGGAATATTGCAAATCTCTTTGGAATCAATCGTTGTCGCTGACATATACAAATCCGTGTTATACCCAATTTCAATTTTGCGCAAATCCGGATTAATCGCTCTCGGACATCCGAGTTCATCATTTTTCCAATGGACGTTTTCCGTGCCGAACTTGAGCGTTTTCCAGGTCTTCTCAGCCAGCATGAAGTCCATCTCTTTCATGGCAGCGGCCGGATTTTTGGAGCCCGCATACACGACTGTCGTCATCTGAAGCGGATTCAGCATTCTGATCGTGTATTGTCCGAATTCTGTCTTCGGCATGAGCATAGGGGCTATCGCTGCCTCTTTATTCGTGCTGCGAAGCGTCGTCAGAAAATCAACGTTCGCGTTGTCAGCCACATAGATGCCAAGCTTGCCGGACAGAAAATCTTTCTTCGCCTTCTCGCCGTTTTTATCCGTCAAATAATCACGATCTACGACCCCTTCGTCAAACAGGCGTTTCTTGAAGGAAACGGCCGCTTTCATTCTAGCCTCATCTTCGACCAGCTTGTTATCTTTAATAAACATCGTATTGCCATGCATAGCATCAATCGCCTCATCGCCTAAATAAGCGAGCGAATAGCCGTATGTATCCTTTTTCCCATTACCGTCGGGATCCTGCTCTGTGAACGCTTTCGCAACTTTAAGCAGTTCATCCGGTGTTTGGGGGATGGGCAGCGAAAGTTTTTTCAGCCAGTCGGTGCGGATGAAGACAGCTACTTGCACGGAGCTGGGAATCACACGTCCCATTTCATACATTTTACCGTCAGGCTTCGTACCTATTTTGCGCAAAATCGGATACTTTTCCAGCATAGCGGTGTAGTTGGGCGCATATTGCTTGACCAGATCATCCAGTGGCATTAGCTGCTTCTGACTGTAGAGCTGATCCCGATAGCCCGTCTCAAACTCATTGATCACGTCTGGCGCTTCTCCGGAAGCAAACAACGTATTAAATTTCTGTTTGGATTCAAATCTTGGAACGGCAACAAATTCCACATCTGCTGGCCCGTTTTCATTAATCCATTTCGTCCAGCGATTGTTCGTAATCGAGCCTTCCGCCGCTGGCGTATTGCCACGGTCGTAAAGGGACACTTTGATTTTGCCCCGTTTCTCAGGTGCGGATGTCGATGCCCCCGCTTTGGTTGGGGAAACGGCGCTCTCTTCTTGCGGTTTACTGCAACCAGCAGCTACCGTCCCTACTGTTAACAAAGCCACCACTGTCAATAACGTACTTTTCTTCTTATAGTCTCCCAATTCGTTCATCCCCTTTTGTATGTATCAACTGATTTCTAATCCCATTATCCTATCACGATTTCTCGGTTACCCTTTAATAGCGCCAAGCATCACACCCTTTACAAAATACTTTTGCAGAAGTGGATAAACAATCAGCATCGGCAAGGTCATGACCACAATGCCTCCGGCTTTGACAGCTTCAGGCGACATATTCTCCAGATCTTCCGGCTGCAAGGCAATCGTCTGAATCAGCATGCTCTGACTTTGCACCATTTGCTGCACGAATACGGTCAAATTCATTTTTTCTGCATCATTGATGAAGATAAGCACATTTAGGAAGGAGTTCCAGTAGCCAACCGCCAGGAATAAGCAAATCGTAGCAATCACAGGCATGGACAAAGGCAGAAATATTTGCACAAGAAGCCGCCATTCCCCACAGCCGTCGATGCGCGCAGACTCTTCGATTTCGGCGGGAATTCCTTCGAAATAGCTTCGCATGAGCAGCAAATTATAGGCGCCAACCAACCCTGGGAGCCATAGGGACCAATAGGTGTTAATGAGCCCTAAGCTTTTCATCAGAAGAAAAAAGGGAATCAGTCCGCCGCTGAACATCATCGTAAACACCATAGCCAGCGTCATAAATTTACGCCCATAGCAGTATTTACGGGACAATGCGTAAGCCGCAAGAGTCGTACAGAGCAAGCTTAACCCCGTTCCTATTACTGTGATGTACAAGCTATTCATGAAGGAAGGGATGACTCTCGAACCGATAAAAAGGGTTTTATACGCTTCCAGATTGAAATGAATCGGCCAAAGCCAGACGAACCCGGAATCAATGTCCGCTGAGTCGCTGAACGAAACAGCGATAATATTGATCAGCGGTATCAGGCAGCTGACGGCTGCGAGCAGCAGAATGGTATGCACCGATGCATGGAACCATTTCCCTGCGGTATTTTCTCTCATGTTCTCACTTCCTTTCAAGCTGAGTTACCATAGACTCTGGTTAAATTTACGGGCAATTTGGTTGGCTGTTAGTACCAGTGTGAAGCCTACTAGGGATTCAAATAATCCCATCGCTGCGGGAACGCCGAACTCGCCCCCCTGAATGCCTATCTTGAATGTGTACGTGCTGATAACCTCCGAAATATCGGCGACTACGCGATTCTGCATCACATAGATGTGGTCGAAGCCAACCTCCATCACACGTCCTATGCCAAGAATCAGCATCAAAATGATGGTCGGGCGAATGCCCGGAAGCGACACGTGCCACATCTGACGCCATTTGCCAGCACCATCCATGGCGGTCGATTCGTACAAGCTTGGATCAATCGTCGTAAGCGCCGCCAAATAAATAATCGCAGAGAAGCCGGCTTCTTTCCAAATACCTGAACTTATAAATACAGTAATCCAGGAAAACGGTTGATACAGAAAGGCAAACCGTTCAAACCCAAGCTTCTCCAGAACGTCGTTCACCATGCCGGTATCCTGTGAAAACAGCGTAATAAAGATACCGCCAACAATGACCCAGGATAGGAAATGAGGCAAATACAATAGCGTTTGCACGATTTTCTTAAACCACATTTTCCGTACTTCATTCAGCATCAAAGCAACCAATATCGGAACTGGAAATCCAATAAAGCTAAGCAAACTCAGCATGAATGTATTTCGAATGATCTTCCATCCTTGCGGATTCGTAAATAAATAATCAAAATGCTTGAGTCCAACCCAAGGACTGCCCCAAATGCCTTCCCAGAAGTTGTAGTCCTTGAAGGCAAGGATGATCCCGCCCATCGGCGCATACTTGAATAGGATAAAACAAACAAGGGCTGGAGTTAGCATGATATATAGCGGAATATTTTGCTTTATATACTTGCTGCTCCTCTTTTTCTTATCTTTCGTTTGACTCCAAGTTTCTGTTTCCCTATCCATAGCTATGTGCTTCGAAGATACTTGCATGAGACTTTACCTCCTATGTCGCCCTGCGGAGCGTGATATCGCATGGTTGTGATCGTTTCTATTCCGCTCACAACACAACAGTACACGGAAGTCTATCGATACGGCAATTCACACATTTAGACGCGATGCACAACTTCAATAATCCGCAGTGCATAAGGGTTTTATCAACAAAAAACGACCCCTTCAAGGACTTTGTGAAGCAATCCTTGAAGAGATCGTTTTCGTCTAATGAAACTCCTTGCGATAATCGCCAGGTGTCCGGCCCACGAGTTTCTTGAATACACGGATGAATGAAAAGGTATGTGTATATCCAACCTTCACGGCGATTTCCTGGATTGCAGTAGATGTTGTTACCAGCAAATGTTTGGCCTGTTCAATCCGCAACCCAGCCAAATAATCAATAAATTTCTCACCGAATTCTTCTTTAAACAAACGGCTTAAATAATTCGGTGTCAACTTAAATCGATCACTCAGCATAACAAGCGAGAAATCGGGATTGTTAAATTCATCTTCGATATAAGCTTTTACTTGATCGATCAGATCATGTTGGCTTCGCTGCGCGCGAAGGTTATCGAGCCGATGGCAGGCATCCTGCAGAATAGCGTGCAGTTCATGCTCCAATTCATCTACAGTATCGAAGCTCGCTATCCATTCATTAATTGGATTCAGCGCATATTCTCGCCAGCATTCCAAATATTCCGGGGACAACCCTGACATTTCCTTGTAAAAATGAAATAATAAATAATTCATCAGATTAACAACTTGTTCCCGTGAAAACAATTGGATGCGAATTTCTCCAAACAAGGTCTTATAGTGCTGTTCCCACTGAGCATCACCGATCCTGAATAGTTGAACCAGCTCACGTATAGATGGAAGCGATCGGAATATTTCTTCCCCCGACTTGGTAGTAATATCCTTGAAATCAATTACGCTGCTGATTCCGAACGTCGTCTTATAGCTGAGCGCTTCCAAAGCTTCTTCATACGAGCTGGATACTCGTTGCAGGCCTGATACTTTCGTTCCAAGACCGCAGGTAATCGTAATTGCTGCATTGGTTCGGACCCAATCCACCGTTTTGCGCATAATCTCATGAAGCAGATCACTGGATACTTGCTCGTTCGGCATCTGACAGACGACACAAAGACGATGTTTCTCGATCCATTCCGGGCAAATCAGGATGCCTGCATTCTGACTCAGCTCTTGAACGACGTTATCAATGATAAATTTAATCAAATATTGATCCTTATTCGTGTAAGTTGAGGTGAAATTCAAATACTTGTCAATCTCAAGAATAGCTACCCTGTATGTATCGCTAGTCTCTTGAAAGCCGAAACGCGATAGCTCCTTGTCCCAGCCATCTTCCAGCTTTAGCAGCGTTCCAGTCAGCAATTCTTCGAACAAATATCGCCGTCTATAGCTGAAATTCTCATCGTTTTCCAGTCGATACTTACCGAATTGCTCCAGTAGATGATCCAGCAGATTGTCAATAATTTTGAATTCATCGTGCTTCACTTGGCCCAGAATATGCGGTTTCTGCAAGGGAACGGAAGAGAGCCGCTCTAGTAGCGACTCTATCGGCTTATAGTTTTGCCGGCTCACGTATACGATCCATACAGCACCTGCGAGAACCGTTAAGATGCCGATCACCATCCAGAATGCATTGAGGTTCGACAGAAAGCGAAAAACGACGCCGTCAACAAATCCGCTACGAATCGTCCAACCCGTGTATTCCGATTTTATGACGGTAACATCTTCCCGATTCGTGCTTGCTGCTCCGCTTATCGTGTCGTCACCTATAAGGTATTCGCCACGGGCATCAAGGAGATGCAGATAACTAAATTTAGAACGCGACACATTGTCGATGAGTTTTGAGAGCGTATGCAATTTGATATTGGCAACCAGTACGCCATCCGTTCCCAGCGGCAAAGGCATTCGCATGATGAGAGACACCACGGGTGTCGTTACACCGGAATTGTCGAGATACTCGCGACCAATGCTCCAGCGATTAGCAGAAGGAGCGGCTAGTAAAGTATGCAAATAAGAGCTGTTGGCGAATTGTTCAAGCCCCACCATAGACGAGTCACTTAAAACGATTTGGTCGCGGGTGCGATATAAATAAACGGAATCAATTTCACTGAAGCTGTCTCGGAGCAAAATCAATTTCTTATATACGTCGCGGTCATTCAAATAACGATTCTGCGCTAACGGAGATACATTGTAAAAATCAATCACAGATTGGTCATCGAGAAAGGTCTGCACGATATATTGTTCGACGGTTCGCAGTTTAGAATCCACATATTGCATCGTATTTTCTGCGTAGATCTCGTTTGCCTTCAGCGCCTGCTGCTTGGACAACTCGCTCATCGTGACGAAAAAAATCCACAGCAGCACAACAATAACGAGAATGAAGACGGGTAAATAAGCAAATACAAGGCGATTTCTCCACTTTTTCCTCATGTGCACAGCCCCTTTATTCGTACAAAGTACAACGAGACGGTTCGCCAAGTCAATACGCAATTCGAAGAATCATGCACAATTCTCATTTCTTTACATTCATTTTATTATTCATTTGACCTTCCTGGATGATTTTTCTTATATAATATCGGTACTACACATAAAGGAGATCCCGCCGATGTTAACTGCCGATTTCATGCGCCAAGAGCAGCCTAAACTATGGGAGCTTGCGCTTCGTTTAGCTCCCGCACTTTACATGGATGTATGCTATTTATTGGGACTACGACATTCAGCATATTTACGATTTAGAGCATGTTTGGGTGTACATTGGACATAACGATGAGATCATTTCTTGCGAAGTAAGCTTCCACGGGAAATATATGATTGGTTTATTAAGCGATCGCAGCAATATACAGGAAGATGGCCGCGTTCAGGTGTATGTGCAGCCTGGGAAGCATGCGATGGCCGCGCTTGATGAGCTGTTCCGCTTACTTCCGGATGTAGAAGCAGTCAACAACGAATTTGCCGGAAACGGCGGAGTATTGGAAAACGAGATGTTCCAGGGGCAGTTCAAATTCGGCGTTAACATCGACAAGCTCGCCGAAGATCATCTCCGCACCTTCAGCTTCCAGCCCAGCTTCATCTATACACCTTATGAATGGACAGCCGACATGTTTGTGACATGGGACGAGCTTAAAGCAGAAATACCTGTACGCTTGCGAGCACTTCTAGAAAGCCTAAGCAACTAACAAAAGAGGGGCTGTCCCATAAGTAGATAAACCTACTTGAGGGACAGCTTTTTGCTTTTTCTATTGGGATTCGGAGAGGTTCGACTTTCTCTAAACCTGCAATTATACATCTTTTTTGCTCTTGGTATAGCCGCAACGATTAAATTCCTGCGTTTGCTCCAATTGCAGGCATTTCCACTTTTTAACCGAATCCACTTGGAATATTTTTACAGGCTTTTACACTTGGGTGAACGGATCTGGTCTGGAAACCCCTTCATCCCACATGGAAGTAATCAACCCCATCATCTATCGACGCTTTCCTACTTAATTCGGCTTACACTGCCATCAAAAGCCCCTAAAACAAATTTGCCAGAGGTCGGCTTTAAACGTTCCGCTACCGTCTCTAATGAAAATTCCACTTCTCTCTCATACGTTGACCCGAATGCATCAGGGCTGACTTTTAACGAACTCAACCGCAGCTCTTGATACAAGTGGGCATCTCGTTCGTGCAAGATACGTATATGCATTGGCTCTCCTCCATCTGCCCTGCCAGCGTCATACTACTCCGCCGTAATTGCAAATATGTTGTGATCTTCCCACGCCCCGTTAATTTTCAAATACGTTTTAGCTAAGCCCTCGTGTCTAAAGCCTGCCTTTGATAACACTCGAACAGACGGTAAGTTTCTTGGCATGACCGAAGCTTCAACACGGTGCAAATTAAGCTCGCTAAACGCAATTTCTACACATAATGAAACTGCCGCGGTTGCATACCCTTTGCCGTTGTACTTTTGGTCTATATAATAACCCATAAATGCGTTTTGAAAAACGCCGCGAGCAATGCCTGTTAATGCAATTCTTCCGACCAACTCATCATTTTCTTTAAGAAAGATTCCAAAAAAATAAGATTGATCGTTTTTCGCCCCTTGAATACCATTGGCAATCTCATTTTCTTGTCCTTCTAAGGTAAAATGTGATTCGTCCCTGATCGGTTCAAAGGGTTGGAAAAAATCGCGATTTCTTCGCTTTATATCAAGAATAGCCTCGGCGTCCTTCATTTCGAGAAGTTTCAAATAGATGTTGCTGCTGCTCAAATCATTTCCTCCCCTTGTTTCCCAATATACTCACCGATACTCGTGGATAATCCGTCAGTCTAGCTCCTTGATCATCCTCCAAACCACATATTTGCTTGTCTCTTCTTCCAGCAGCCTCAAGCCGCATTTCTCATAAAATTTAACAGCAAATTGATTGGTCGGAGAAACTCTCAAATGATACGCCTTCACCTGATGCCTATTGAAAAAGCTTTCTGCATATGCCAACAAGTGCCGCCCAATCCTCTTGCCGCGATACTCAGGTGTTAGGTAAAACAGATTTACGTAACCAATATCACTCCCCTCATAGGGAACGATTTGAAGCTCAATTTGGCCAATCGGTTTGCCGTTATCTTCAACAAGAACTAATCCATCAGGAAAGGATTTGATTCGTTCTTCAATGCGTTTTACATAGTCATCTTCATCGCCAAAACCTTCATCGCTTCCAAAGCTCACCCTATAGGAATCTTTGCGGAAAGAGATAATCGTTTCTCTATCATTCTTAACATCAATCGTTCTGAATTCCATAATTCCACTCCTTGCAAGGTATCAACATGACAAAATGTCTTTTCACAGCGGCGGCAGAAAAGCTACAAAAGCTTCACTGATTTGCTGAAGGGAAGCCAGCACAATGATCAGCTCACTCACCTTCCCATCGCGCATAAGGGGTCGAATGAAAACAACGCTGCGTGTCCCACTAATCGTATCTGTCCATTCCTCTTCAATCATTTTCCCGTTATCTAAAATGCTTTTCCGTTCTTCTGTCAGCGGGAACCATTCTTCAAGGGCAAGAAACAAAATGCCTTGCCGCGAATTCCATTGATTAGTCGAAGGCAGTACACCGTCGGTGATAACGCCCGAAATTTTAACCAATGGCTCGTTCGTTACCGTATCTAAATTGCCTATATCCTTGGGGCCATCCTCTCGATGAATCATTACCGGGTAGAAGAAATCTTTCGTGCTCTGTTCCTCAAAGTATCCCTGCACCTCGATCTTATCTCCGCGCTGAAGGTTCGCATCCAGCAGCTTCCTCAAGTTGGAATTCAGTAGAAAGGAGAGGGAGATGCGAATTGAGTTTCCATTATCATCCTTAATGACGATACGAAACAAGTTATCATACTTCATATTGCCTTCAGGTCCCAGAATGGCAAGCTGCGCTTTATTTTGGTTGATGAACAGCGCCATTTCGCGAGAGATACGGCGATCATCCCAACGCTTTTTCTCGTAAGTGTCACTAAAAGTCTTAAGCTGTTTTTCTAATGAAGCGGTTTTCTGGTGCTGATAAAAGGTTTCAAATAAATTA
This sequence comes from Paenibacillus marchantiophytorum, assembly GCF_014640555.1. Classification (GTDB taxonomy): domain Bacteria; phylum Bacillota; class Bacilli; order Paenibacillales; family NBRC-103111; genus Paenibacillus_E; species Paenibacillus_E marchantiophytorum. The sequence goes on from NZ_BMHE01000003.1 coordinate 201,204, forward strand.
AGCTGCCCCACCAAAATGATCGCGTAGAACAACAGAAAAAAGAAGGCTGTGAATGCAAACTGCTTCATCGTAACCCCTATTCTTCTCATCGTTCCTCCTCGAATTTATACCCGGATCGAATGACTGTGCGAATATGGTGGGCTTCGTCTCCGAGCTTTCCGCGCAGCTTTTTGATGTGCGTGTCTACGACGCGCAGGTCACCGAAATAATCAAACCCCCATACGTGATCGAGAATCGTTTCGCGGGAGAGCACAATGCCCTCATTTTTGGACAAATATAGCAGGAGTTCGTATTCCTTGGGCGTCAGGTCGATTTCCTGTCTATTCACTTCGACCCGATGCGACCTTCAATTAATGGAAATCTGCCAAAAATTCAGAAGGTGCTCGTCTTTCCCTACGGTTCCTTCGACACGCTTCATCAGACTGATGGCTCGAGCTACGAGCAACCAGATCGGCATCCAGCTTTTCCAGCATTTCTAGCGCTTGCAAGCCATTCTCCGCCTCATAGACGATCCATTGCTCCCTTTTGAAATAATCGCCTACGATTTCGCGGATCAAACTTTCATCTTCAATAAGCAAAACCTTGCGATCCATGCTGCAGCTGCCTCCTCTACGCTCGTACGTTATAAGACAAGAATAGCGGATTCTGGTGTTTTCTATGTGTTCTCAGATAGAGCTATTATACAAAATTACTCCCGATAAAACACATGAAGGACACAACACGCCGCTATAATCAGGATGGAGCAGATAGAAATTGAGGTCCTGAAAGGAAGTCGTTTATGAATATCAAGGCTATTTTGCAAAAAAAAGAAGTGCAGCGCTTTGCCGTATTAGCATTGTTTTGCCTTGTTCTCTATTTTATTCGCAGCATGCTGAATCTTGTTCTACTGACGTTCTTGCTGACTTTTTTAATGAATCGGCTGCACCAATACAGTAAGCGATGGATCGAAAAAATTGTTCCCGTCAACTCCAAATTTCTGCTTGCGCTCATATATGGTGCCCTTCTAACGCTGTTGATTGTTGCAGGCACAAAATTCTTCCCTGCTCTGGTCCGACAAATCGCCCAGCTGTTCGAGCTTGTCAGGCAGCTCTATGACAATCCTCAAAACGAAGTGGCGGGCTACATAACCACATGGTTGGACAGTCTCGACCTTCCAAGCATGGTGAAGCCAGGCTTCGATTTTATGATCAAAATCGGCAACCTCGGATTTCAAGCCTTTTTGGCCTTGATGCTCAGCCTGTTCCTGCTGCTAGGCAAAGAAAACGTCATTCGATTTACCGCGCAATTCCACACCAGCAAGCTGGGCTGGTTCTCCAGGGAAGTTGAGTTTTTCGGCAAAAAGCTCGTTCAGACGTTCGGCAAAGTCATCGAAGCCCAACTGCTGATCGCCTTGATCAACTCCTTGCTGACAACCTTCGCGCTATGGCTGATGGGCTTTCCCAATCTGATCGGTTTGGCCTTGCTTATTTATGTCCTTGGGCTTGTCCCGGTGGCTGGCGTCTTTCTATCACTGATTCCATTAAGTATGATTGCTTTTAGTTTGGGCGGATTCACTTATATTATCTACCTAGTTGTTGCTGTAACGATTATTCATGCGGTGGAGGCTTACATGCTCAATCCCCGGCTGATGGCATCCAAAACGCATTTGCCCGTCTTCTACACCTTTCTTGTTTTGCTCTTTTCCGAGCATTTCTTCGGCATTTGGGGATTGATCATCGGCATCCCAACCTTTGTTTTCTTACTTGATATTCTGGATATTCAAAAAACGGAAAAAACCAAACTTTCCAACACCTAGAAAAGGAGTGATCCCATGTCAGTTCAAACCATTCCCACTTTGCTCAAAATGGCTGTTCTCAGTGGGGGCATGATGTCCATGTTTTTCTCGTTTCACGATAAACCATCCCAAGCGGTGCTTTGCATTGTACTAGCGGCTGTATTGGCCGGATTTGACGAGTATATCGTCAGTAGACTGAACCTTGCCACCGAATTCGGCAAAGAGTTCCGTTCGCTCGCAGAGCTGATTTCCTTCGGCGCAGCCCCAGCCTTGATCGTTTATCTAATCAGCTTGCACAAATTGCCCGTTTCAGGGCTGCTGCTTGCTTCCCTTTTCATCATTTGCGGAGCACTTCGCCTGGCTCGGTTTAACATTGCAACCTGTGTTCATCGTCATCATACAGGTTTGCCTATCCATATTGCAGGATGCCTGTTAGCCGTGCTTACGCTTTGGTCACCGATCCTGAATCATATGGAATTAACGGTGATCCTGGTAATCGCATTGTGCGGCCTGATGGTTAGCCGAATCAAAATACCTAAAATCAGCAAACCCCATCTTATCCACAAAAAAAGCTTCTGAGGCAACCGCCGATAAATCAGCAGACTTCCAGTAGAAAAGGAGCGTGGCCGCCATAGCTTTCCTACAAGACATCATTATACAATACGGATACATCGCCATTTTCTTCTGTTTGGCTCTTGGTATTATCGGCTTGCCCGTCCCTGATGAAATCCTAATGACGATTGTCGGCTACCTCTCCTCGATGGGGCTGCTCCTTTTCCCGCTATCCCTTGCGGTCAGCTTCTTCGGGGCCATGACAGGCATGCTGTGCAGCTACGCTCTCGGGCGGAAATTCGGCAAGCCGCTGCTCTGGAAATACGGCAAATGGATCAAGCTTACGTCAAAAAGGCTGGAGAAAACAGAGACTTGGTTCGAGCGCTACGGCCCCTGGGCCATATGCATCGGCTACTACATCCCAGGTCTCCGCCATCTTACTTGTTACCTGGCAGGGGTAAGCGCTATGAGCCCCCGGAAATATTTGCTCTATTCGGGCATGGGAGCCATGGTCTGGTGTGCTATTTTTATTTCAATCGGTTACTTCCTTGGAGCATCCGTCGATTTTTCCAATTATCATGCTTCTTTGCTGCGCTTGTTCTTCTAGAGACGCTTTGAGCCGTCCTTGCGTTAAGTCATAGGATGGACAAGACTTACCTTATATAGCAAATTGCAAATCGTCTGCACTCCCGCGCGAAAAGGAACTATGATCCCCTATTTGCCCCAGAACCTTCTATTTTGCAGCTGAAAGGGAAGTAGGATCCCTTATTTCACCTCTGATGATATCCCGGCAAATTAGGCCAATTAGCGTACCATAGTTCCCTTTGACAAGCCAAATGGTCGTTTCGAGGCTAAATAAGGGAACACAGTTCCCTCTGGAGTTCAACATTCGAATTTAGTCGATTCCAAGCAGTCCAATTGAATATTTCACCTTGCAGGACTTGATCTCAAGCACAAGGATATTCCTCCTTTTGACCCTTGTATTTCCTTTATTTGTTATATATAGTGTAAAAGGTGAGTTGGAACTAATACAGATACGAGGAGAGATACGGATGAAAAAAACGATAGTTTCTATCGTCGGGTTGTCATTGCTTTTGGGCGCAGCAGGCGGCGTTTATGCAGGAGCTAATTTACAAGAAATTAAGGCTTATCTGAACAACGATATAAAGGTAAAAGTAAACGGGGCGACAGTTCAGCTATTGGATGCACAAGGGAATGTAGTAACTCCGATTTCATATGATGGAAGCACCTACTTGCCAGCACGTGCTATAGCGAATTCTTTAAACGTAGCCGTAGACTATGATGCCGCTTCAAACAGCGTATTATTTGGTGAAAAGGTTGATGGCACTCCCGTTAATGCTGGACAAACTTTCTATGAAGCTATTAAAGATCCTAATTTGACGAAATATAAAAGCAAAGATTATACGGAAGTCATTAAAGATACTAAAAGCTCAGGATCCAACTTCACCTTAGAGCCAAAAGGCAAGTACCAAAAACTTTATTTGCAAGTTGCTGCTATCGGTTCTGATGTTCAACTTAAAATTCAAGACAAGAACAGCGTTTTGCTTAAACAAGATACCGTGAGTATCGCTGACGGATTAAAAACAATTGAAGTCAATATAGCGGGATTAAGTGATGTCACCGTTTTCTATTCTTATGAAAATGACGATAAATCAGGCATTTTCGTACCTTTAACAACTTCTTACTATAAATAAAGCTTGCGAATGAACGCTTACCTCCCCAAATACCGAAAAAGTCCTTGAAATCAATGATTTCAAGGACTTTTTTATACAAGACAATATTCAAACCCTGCAGATTAGGGATAGACTTTTAATCAAAAAACACGCTCGGATACTCTACAACCCCTGAAACATGATCAAGAGAGTTCTCTCGTAATTCTAATGCCATAAATACCTCATCTGCTACTTCGAATGGGGCCTTTATCCCCCACTTGGAGGCTTTATCAAAGCCAAATTTGGGATAATAATCGGGATGCCCCAATACCAATCGAATCATATCCAAGCTCAGCGGCTTTTTGTAGGGCTTCGTTCATTAATAGCTTTCCTACTCCTAGGTTTTGATATTCTGGTACAACGGAAATAGGAGCAAGAGCCAATGATTCCGCAGACTGCTCATCATTCGTTGCCACCAGTGACAATTCAGGGATGAATATGTTGGATTTTCGAATTCGGGAAACTAATTCATGTTCTTTTTTGTCAATGTGCTCCATTTCAGCAAATGCTTGCTTTACGATTTTTTCAGTCCTGCTATAATCCTCAGAAAGTTCTTGTCTAATGGTAAAATACACCCTTGAACAGCCCCATTTCATCGTCTTTATTGCTTGTTCATTCCAACGCCGCGGCTGCTCATCCATCCATAGTTCCTTTATCGTTTAAGCTTTTGTCAGCGTAAGGCATAGCTTGGAAAGCTTGGCTTGCTTATAGGCGCCAGTTAATCCAAGCAGTGAAACTTCGGCTGTCTCAACTTCACGATATGGAACTTCCAGCTGCAAATCGGATTGAAAAGGGAACGCGGTAAGCCGGACAATCGCTTCTCCGTCCCAACTAGGGATCACCGGATTCCCCCCGAGAAAATCAAAGGTTTCCGTCAATCCATCACGAAACCAAGTCTCCTTCGACTTCACAGTGCCCGGAGGATGGATACACATATATATACTCAAATCATCGCAGAAACGGAGCAAGGCTAGGTGAAACGCAAGTCTTTCCTTGGCATCTTGGCTCTGGAGATGAAGTCGTTCCTCGAGCCTTTCCTGACGTTTCTTTTCCAATTTAAGAAAATCAATAGCGTGAGGGTCTTCAGGTAGCATTTGCAAGAGCTTGCAGAATTGAAGGCTGCAAAGAAGAGCAGCATAAAGATTTACGTCCTCTACTTCATTTACGCCCAAGTGGTAAAAATGCTTTTTGATAGCAAGCGGATAGTTCCAGAAGCCATAGGGCAACCGTTGACCAACTTCCCACATCGGGCTGTCATCCAGATCAATCCAACCTCGATCATGCTCTTTCACTGCATACATCACATCATCCCAGTACTCCGCTCCAATAAAATAATCCTTTTTCCAGGCAGCCGCTATCTTCCCCGCCAATTGAGCATGCTGATGTTGCTCATAGAATCGCAAAGTGCCCTTATGCTCATAAACGATCATCACTCCACCCCCAGCTTTTATAACGTAATATTATTTTTTAACTTAGGGGATGTCAATGGAAATAATGAATATAGTTAACCTTGTCAAACAAAAAACAAACAAGCAATGGTAGCCTTATACGGGGGCTCTGGCGTCCGTACAGCTAATCCTGATATGTATGGCAAGCCAAACAGAGTATCCAAAACGTCAGAGCAGCACATCGGAACTCCGTCAAACAGGGGGATGGTGTGACAGGAGCTCCTGTTACAGAGCTAAAGTATACCTTTAGGTTTTAAAATAATTTTGATCGCATTGTGGATAACAGGAGCTTGGCCCATTACAGATGGCATCTTTTGTAATATGTCCATAATTTTGCTTACTCACTCAAACACAAAAAAGGTATATCCTGCGGATTCTGTTACGATTCCGAGGATATACCCGAACTATTTTCATCGGTTCACTTCCACTCTCTTACTACAGGTTACCATTCCAGAACAAGACATCATCTATCGGTAAACGCACGGTTGGGTGCCCTGCTTGTGCTGCCTTGCCTATCGCGATAAGCATCACAGGAACATAACGCTCGGATATGCCAAACTCTGCTTTGAATTTAACTGTGTCGTATCCAGCCATGGGAACAGTATCATAACCACGAGCTTTGGCAACAAGCATAAGCTGCATCGAAACTAATCCGCAATCAATCAGCACACTATTTTTAAGATCATTCGAGTCTATTTGGGACAATACACCATTAATATTAGCTACTATCGTGTTTTTTATTTCCTCCGTCATGTAGCCTGCCTCTACGGCAGCGGCATATATTTTCTCCGAATAACTATAGCTCTCCAAATCTCCTAAAACCGCAATTACCGCTGATGCATCAACAACTTGCCTCTGATTATTGGCAATCGGAAGCAGCTTCTCTTGGACAGCTTGATCATTGAATACAATAAATTTCCATGGTTGCAAGTTAGCGCCTGACGGTGCAAGGGTCGCTTCTGTCACTATATCTTTCAGTTCCTGCTCTGAAATGCGAACAGTAGGGTCATAATGGCGTACCGAGCGTCTTTCCTTAATTACCTCAAAAAAGTCCTGCCCTTGTTTCGTGTTCGTCTCCATCTTTCTGCGCCTCCGATTCTTTTCTATAAAACCAAATTCAAACTGAGTAAAAATACACACAGTTTACACTAAAAAAAACTGAAAGTTAACTGCGTGATATTATGCACAGTATAATTTGTTTTAAGATACGTGTCAATTACTTTTAATGATGGCTTCGTTCGCCAAATCTGCAATCGTGCGTTTCTTCAGTACATCCAAAATGCCTTGTTGTAATTCTTCCGCCATATCGGCAAAAACATCATTCATTTGAAGCCCTAATGGGTGGTCTCCTGTAGAATCTAACAACCCAGAGCACAGTGACTCCCCTACCTGAAGCGCCGTATACACATCTGCAAATGTTATGGACTCGGGCGGCTTTTTAATCCAATAGCCTCCGTCACGTCCCTCTCTTACTTCCAATATATGTTCATGAGCAAGCTTAGCCATAATACGGCGCATAAGCGATGCTTCAGAACATAAGTGATTAGCAATATTACTGCTTGCGAAACGATTCGGATTCATGGACATGACAGCCAGAGCCTGCAAGGCTAATCCAAAAGCTTTGTTATTTGAAGGGGGACTTTGCTTGGACTTTTTCAATGTTAATCTGCTCCCTTCGATCTGCAATAGTGACTTGATACTAATAAACTCCTCACATCGTACCAAAGAATAGGCTTTAATTCAAGGAATGTGTGTCTTGCACCAGCTCCCGTATTTCATCATCATCTACCGAATATCTGCGTCTAGCTATATGAACAAGGCTGCCATCGTCCATTTGGACATTTGGCAGCCTGTTTGGCTGGTTCCATAACGAAGACTGCATTTCTTTATCAACCCAGTACTTCCTTTATCTCCAATTCTAAAACTCTTAAATCTAACAATTTCCCTTCGATCTCTACAACAGGACGTGTAGGATAATTCACATTCGTTAGTACAATAGTTCCAAGTCGGCCATCCAATAACCGAACCTCTTTGCCAACTTGCATAGACATAAGCATATTCAGAAAGGTTAAGCCAATTTTCGAATCGAATTTACCTTGGAATACATCATTCTGCATGGTTTGGATAACTTCATGGAATGGCAATGCCTTTCGATGTGGACGCTCTGAAATCATGGCAACATACACATCAGCGACAGCTATGATTTGACTTATTGGATCAATCTCATCTCCAATTAAACCGCTAGGATATCCGCTTCCGTCGATCCGTTCATGATGTTGAAGCGCAGCCAGTGCGACACGGGGATTCACGTCAGAATTCATTAGAATTTCATAACCGAAAATCGTATGTTGCTTGACTATATCCTTCTCGTGTGCTTGGTAACGCCCGTTGCTATCCAGCATCGTAGAGGGAAGTTTGACGGAACCGATATCAAAGAGGCTAGCAGCTAGAGAGAGGAGTTCTAATTCTGCCTCAGGAAGATGAAGCCATTTCCCCAACTTAATGGCAACGATTGCTACAGCGAGACTATGCTTATATCTGAAATCCTCTTGGGAGCGCATTTGTTCAAGCAAGCTAAACAGGTTTCGCTTTTTCGTAGCTGCAATAATGGATGGAAGCACCTTATCCTGTGCAGTTTTATCAGGCAGCTTTCCATTGTGATAAACAAAATCCTGAATTTCCTGAAATCCGGACTCCGCTTGCTTGATTTGTTCATAGGAAGGATCAAGAATAGCTTCTTTTACATGAATATCTTGCATATTAATGTTTAATTTCTTCAATTGGCTAATATGTAATTCAGTGAGAATAACATTGGAAGAAATCATCAAAACCCCATGCGGGTTCCAGATGCTATGTACTAGTCTCTTCCCAATCAGTCGCGTATAGTCTTCATTGTGCATCTCGGTTACAGGATCCCCTTTCGGCTAATAGATTTGTATGATCACAACATATTCCATTCCTTTGCCTGATAAGATCCTTTAACAAATCGTCCGTAAGCGCTTGCTAACACTTCCTTGCCATCATAAACGAGTTGTCCTCTCACATAAGTTCTTTCAATTCTTCCTTTGACGATCATGTCGTGATATAAGCTCCATCCCGCGGATGAATACTCTTCGGACTCATCTATCCTCCACTGCGCTTCCGGATCAAAGATGACGATATCCGCATCATATCCCACAGTCAGTCTCCCTTTTGATTTCCCCATGCCAAATCTATCCGCTGGGTTCTGACTAATAACTCGAACGAAGTCATGCAAATTAATAACGCCCGTAGCTACACCACTGCTATAAAGGATAGACAATAATGACTCAACACCAGGTGCGCCCGAGGCATTCTGAAAAATATCTCGTGAGCTCTTGCGATCCAGTTTCCATGACGCGTGATCCGAAGTGACCATTGAGATACGTCCTGAAGCCAGGTACGTCCACAATCCCTCGGCGTCTATTGCCTGCCGGAGTGGAGGATTTATTTTCCCTTTAGCCCCTAATTGAAGCATGTCGTCTTCATGAAAAACCAGATAATGCGTACAAGTTTCTGCCGTTACGTCTGCTCCCAACTTCGCATAATGTTGAACAGAATCGAAGATTTCGGGGAAGGTGCATTGAAGCAGATGCAATTTGACGCCTGTCAGCAGTGCTAATTCCATCACCGTATTCACAGCAATGGATTCTGCAATCTTAGGCCTGCTCCAGCAGTGAGCTCGAGGATCGCCCCCCAGTGGCGCCATACTGACAGTTGCAGCTCTAATAATTTCATCAACTTCGCAGTGGACGCCAACAGGTAATTCGGTTTCAGCAATGATGCTAAATGCGTCCAACAATCTGCCATCATCTATACGAGGAATGCTAGTGGAGTCATTATTAAACATGGAAACATGAAAGCCGCAGGCACCAGCCTCTGCCATTGCATAGATTTCGTCCAGTGATCCTTCCTTCTGTATCGTAGCCAATAAAGCAAAATCTACAACGGCTTCTTGTTCCATCCATTCTTTCTTCTCTGAAAGCAACTGTGCTGTACATATGATCCCACTTGCATTGTAGGGCATTTCAATGATGGTAGTTACACCTCCTGCAGCGGCAGCGCGTGTGAGGTTGCTCACCCCCTCTTCCATCGATGAGTAACAATGAACATGTGCATCAATGGCCCCAGGTAAGACTAACTTCCCAGATGCGTCAAGATATTCTCCAGCTTCTAAGGTGTCATTGCGATCCCCGATGTATACGACAACACCATTCTCGATCCCAATAATGCTATTGTTCAATACGCAGTCTGGAAGCACAATATTCCCTCTAATTGCAAGATCGACTTTCATTGTTCTGCCTCCTATGGAGTAATGTAATCACAGTTTTCTCGCAAAAATCGAGATCCCCGTTTGCAGTCATTCGATTCTTATCACCGCCATAATTATCATAATATGATAATGAATTATCATTATACATGCAGACTTTAACACCAATTAATCTAAAATGTCAAGTTATGTCACATCAATAACATGATGTCTTATTCTAAATTGATTATTAGTAACCATTAGATTATTATCAATATATGATAATTCGATTTTTTTAACGATTACGCCCCAAATTGTGCCTACTTTAATGAGATGAGGATGAGTACAGTTTATGAACGGGACTCAAACATTGGACAGAGCTTTAGAAATTTTGTTCGCTTTGGCAGAAACACAGGAAATGTTAACGGTTAGTCAAATCGCAGATAATGTTGGAATCCCTGATAGTACAGCCTACCGTTTCCTTCAAACCTTGGAACAACACGGCCTTATTGAACGAAAAGGCAAAGGACAAATTACTTTGGGTCTGCGAATTCTCGATCTTGCCCGCAATGTGCACCACCAAATTAACAAGCAATTGATTGAACTCGCGATCCCTTTCATGGAGGACCTCACCAAAGAGACAGGTGAAACCTCAATCCTCGCCTTAAGATCGGGAGGGAGCGTAATTTGTATTCATTACGTTGAAAGCAGCAGACCTATTCGATTAAAAGCTGAAATTGGAAAAGCGTTCCCCTTGCATTTAGGTGCGTCTGGGAAAGTTTTGCTTGCATTCGAGCCTAGTAAAGTAGTCGATCAATTCCTAAGTGGAATCAAGGATTCTGACACGATTGAACTCATCCAGAGTCTAACCAAAATAAGAATAGACGGCTACTCCATCTCCTCCGGCGAAATCTACCCCGATGTTATTGCCATCGCTGCGCCCGTATTCGACTACCGCAATCAGGTTATTGCTTCTCTTACCATTGCAGGTCCTGTCTCTCGCGAGAGTATAGATGAAACACTCATTCAAAAGATCGTTCATACAACAACTTCGCTTTCAGTAAAGCTTGGTATGAAAAATGAATACTGAGAAAGAATTGCACCTCTATTCACCAGCTGCCGCCTCTATGATTAGAAGCATATGGGGTATCGGGTATCGGATGGAAGAAGCGACAACCTAGTCAGCCATAGACCAAAAAGCCATAATCCAACATCGTTGGATATGGCTTTTTGGTTATTTGAAGCCGGCTGCTGCTCATTTCACTGTAAGTGTGACATAGTACATATACATACCGCAGTGCAACTTATAGGTTCCCGGCTTTAAATCTTGCAAGGTTGTGAAATTATCCCCTTTTTCCAGATAGAGATCAAGTCCTATGTCCCGAGAAGCCACACTTCTTATGCAGGTAAAGCCGCTTGGCTTTTTGAAATTCAGCTTTGTTGGAACGCCTGCCTTAACTTCAATATTGGCTGGATAAAAGCCATCGTCCTTCACTTGAATTGTCGCAATTTGATAGCCGTCGCTTTCCGTCATGACAGGTTCATTGGCCGATGACTCTGTGTTCTGGAAATAAAATAAAGCCAAGATGAAGAGGCATGTAAAAAGGATGCCCGCCATAATCCCAATTGCCCTGAACTTTGTCATATTCCTCATAGGAACCACCTTTCCGTTTCATTATAGTGGCTCATTACTGCTTCTTTTACGCCCTCCTAACCAGAACAACAATCCAATGGCGCCAATAACAACGAGGAAAGGTGCGACGAAGATAAGAAAATTTTCCAGCATAGATGAACCCCCTTCTTTCCGTCATGGCATAATTATCAGATATCATTTGTTGCGCTTGCCCTGCACATAATTGGCATCGAACAAGAAAAGGCGCATTAGAAGATACAAAGATGGAATAAGCAGCAGCAACCCCAATACGAACACAGAGATTAACGCAATCGCCATTGGTTCGCTGGTGAAATTATCATAGATTGTTAAATAAGGATATAGAATGTATGGTAAATGCCCTGCCCCATAGCCGAAGAAGGCGAATCCAAACTGCAGCAAGACGAAGATGAATGACAGCCCTAGCCGTTTGCGCGCCCATACCAGATAAATGGCCACGACGAAGCAGACAAAGGATAGAACGAACATCCAAGCATAGTCCTCCATCCGCTGGAAATGTCCGGCATTATGCCCGCGGATCGCGAAGAATACAAGCAGACTGCTCAGAATGGTCGGGCCGCTCCAGGCAATCGCATATTTCCGTACGACCTCGAACGCTCCTCGATCATTTGCCCGATTGGCGTAGTAACACAAGAACATGGCTGAGATGTAGAGCACGCTCACAATCGCAAGAAGAACTACGGCCCAAGAGTATGCGCTCGTGAACAGCTTGCTGAACAGGAAAGTTATCTGATTGTTATTGTCTACGGCAATGTAGCCGCCTTCGGAAATGGTCAAGACGGTTGATAGCGAAGCCGGAATAAGTAGTCCGCTTGCCCCATATAAGAACAAGTAAAACCGACTGTCTTTCTTGCTTCCATAGTTGCTAAAGGCATAGTACGATCCCCTAATGGCGAGCAAAATGATAGCCACACTGCCTGGAAGCAATAACGCAGTGCCGTAATAGTACGCCGTATCTGGGAAAAATCCGACAAAGCCGACGAAGAAAAAAACAAGAAACACATTGGTGACTTCCCATACCGGGGAAAGATAACGCTCGATCACTTTATTGATCAGGTGCCGTTTACCGGTTATCGTGCTGTAATAGCTAAAGAAGCCGGCGCCGAAGTCAATGGAAGCTACGATTAAATAGCCGAACAGGAATATCCATAACACAGTAATTCCAATTACTTCATAGCTCATTGCTGGCCGCCCCCTTCTATCCCTCTCGCCGCGATTTCATCCTCAGCCCGATTGTTGCGGAACATGCGGATCAGTACCCGAACGGCCGTTAATCCAAGTACAATATAGAGAAGTGCGAAGACGATAAGCATCGTATCCACGTGATCCGAGACGGTTGCTCCTTCAGAAGTTCTCATGATGCCATGAAGAATCCATGGTTGGCGTCCAACTTCGGCGAAGATCCAGCCGTGCTCAATCGTCAGCATCGCGAGCGGAGCGGCAAGAATGATGCCGCGCAGCAGCCATTTATTTGAATAAACAAGCGAGCGTTTGCGCCATAATAAGTATAAGAACGCCAATGCGACCACTACCATCATGGCAACGAAGCTCATTTTCAAATCGAACAGATAATGAATCCAGAGCGGCGGCGTTTCATCAGCCGGAATATCATTAAGTCCTGTGACTTCCGCATTGGGAAGTCCATGAGCGAGAATACTGAGTGCGTACGGGATTTTAATGCCGTATTTGATCTCGTTATCCTCTGTCAAAATACCTCCGAAGACCAGTGGGGCTTGTTTGGTCGTTTCGAAATGCCATTCCATCGCGGCCAGCTTCTCGGGTTGATAGTTCGCCAAGTATTTACCCGATAAGTCTCCTATAATCGCGCTTGAAAGAAGGAATACACAAGCAGAAATCATGGTGAGCTTGAGGGCTTTTTTGTAGTACACATGATTGCGGCCCTTGAGCAAGGACCATGCTGAAATAGCGGCTAGAATGAAAGCACAGGTCAGGTAAGCAGTGATGAGGACATGTGAAACCTTGGTCGGCATCGCCGGACTCAGCATGGCGCCGAAGGGAGAAATATCGGTAATTTTGCCGTCTACCACAGTTACACCCGCTGGCGCATTCATGAAGGCATTGACAACCGTAATAAAGAACGCGGATGCGGATGATCCAATGACGACTGGAATGAGCATCCAGAAGTGTGTCATTTTATTCTTGAAGCGATCCCAGGTATACAGATAAATGCCGAGGAAAATCGCTTCAAAGAAGAAGGCGAAAGTCTCCAGGAAGAGCGGGATAGCGATCGATTGTCCGGCTACTTTCATAAAGCTGGGCCATAGCAGGCTGAGTTGCAACCCAATTGCGGTTCCCGTTACGACACCGACGGCCACGGTAATGACAAAGCCGCGAGCCCACCTCCTTGCCATAAGCAGATAATGCTCATCATTGCGTCTAATACCGATCCACTCCGCAAGAGCAATCATAAGTGGAACGCCTACCCCGATGGTAGCGAATATAATGTGGAATGCAAGCGTTAGCCCTGTTAGCATTCGGCTATACATGACTGGATCGTAGCTAGCTAATAACATGATGATTCCCCCTCCTAAAGCTTGGCTAACTAACAATTATTATTTAAAGAGATACTTGGATAAAGACAGCAGCATAATGCCTGCTACGGTGATGCACAGAATAATTAGGCGCTTTTCTTGCTTAACAATTCGTTTGTTTTCTTCATTAGGATTCATAGCCACCCATCCCTCCATGGCATATTAGCTAGCGTTAAATAACGATATACTGGCATTATAAACGAAACGCGAGTTGATATGTGATTTTTTTCACAAAGAATGTGGCAAGGTTTTGAATATCTTGTTGCAGATCTATGAACTTCCGTTTCTCTACTCCTTTTCTTCTACAATCGAATTATCTGTCTTAAAGTATACCTGGAAGATGAATAATTTATATGACTCCTTAGAGCTATAATTGCAACAGTTATTTGAATAAAAGACAAGGCAGTCAGTCATTTCTGTGAAAAATAAAAATCCGCCCATTTCGGCGGATAAGAATCTATGCCATTATTTTTTTGAAAGGCAATTCAATTTCAACGGTAGTTCCCAGATTAATTTGGCTTCGAATAGACAATTTGCCTCCATGTCCTTCGATGATCCGTTTGCAAACCATTAAACCTAGACCGTTGCCATTAACCTTTGTAGTGAAGAATGGTTCCCCTAATTGGGATAATCTTTCTTCCGTGATGCCTACCCCTTGATCTTCGACGCAGATAACCAAGCTATGATTTAACTTTCGGGATGATATGCGTATGAACCCTCCGCCAGTCATAGACTCTATTGCATTCTTTAATACATTAAGCAAAACTTGTTTGATTTGGTCCGGGTTGCAATAAATGGCAGGAACGTCTTGCTGCATGTTCAATTGTATTTGAACGTTATATAGATGAGTATGGGGTTGCAGAAAACCAACTACACTTTGCACAAGCTCTTGCGTCTTACTCTCCATGTAAAAATGAAGATGTGGTTTGGCCAGCGTCATAAATTCGTTGACTACATAATTGATATGTTCTAATTCTTCCATCATGACATCAACATAGTCTGCCTTCTTAGCCTTTAGTAAATGAACAAACCCTTTTAAAGAAGTTAAGGGATTACGTATATCGTGCGCGATACCAGCCGCCAATTGACCAATTAGTGATAGTTTTTCAGATCTAATGATCGCTTCTTCCGACTTTTTGCGCTCTGTCAGATCACGAATCACGGTTTGTACGACTGGAAACCCCAAATTTTTGTGGACATAAATAGAAGATATTTCTGCATCAAAAAAAGTTCCGTCTAATTTCTGAAGTTTTCTCTCCATAAAATCCGTGTAGTTATCCGACTGCATAACCTGCTCAAGCTGCGCTGAAATGAGATCCTTGTCATTTGAACTGAAAAAATCATAGATTGATCTTCCCTTGAAGTCATCTGTTGTAGCGCCGCCAAAAAGTTTGCAGCAAGCATCGTTCACAAAGTTCACGTATCCATCTTTATGCAGAACTATTGGTTCAGGGCTAAGCTTGATTAATCTTCTGAACTGTTTTTCTCTTTCCAGCAGCTCTTCTTCCGCTCTTTTCTTTTCACTAATGTCCCTTTCCACACCGACAAACCCGATAACGACTCCCTCATTATTCTTCACAGGTGAAACCGTCACATTGGCGTAAAAGGTAGAGCCATCTTTTCTAAGTTTAAGCGCTTCGAAATCATTGACTTGCCCGCCGTTTATTAAAGTCTGATATAAACGTAGAGCTTCTGCTTTATGAATATCAGGAGTCATCGGCAGTACTTTTCCGATAACTTCTTCCCTTGTCCAGCCATGCAACTCTTCAAATTTCTTGTTAACCTCTAACACAGTGCCATGTGTATCAACAATCACGATCCCGTCAGAGGTTAAATTCATTAAGGAATCAATTAGATGTTCTTTCAGACGCATGAGTAAACATCCCCTAATTCAACAGTGTTTCTAGGATAATTCGTCTCCGATAGGAAAATCCCTTTTTTATCCGGTCATATTCTCCCAATCCATTATCCTATCACATAACCTGTTGACTAATTGACGCTCATGACTGATGAGCAATATACCCGCAGCATTTCGTTTCGACCATTTCAGCACAGAATGCCAGATTTGTGCCTGCGTAATCGCATCCAGCATAGTTGTCATTTCATCTGCAATCAGATATCGGGTCTCTGCTCCAAGCGCGCGCGCTACACAAATTCGTTGTAACTCGCCACCAGACAGCTCGTTCGGATAACGATTCAACCAATGGTCTTCGATGGCGAGTTCTGTCATCCAATTATCGTCGGGCACTCCTGACTCCTGAAGAGTGCGCTTCAGTTTCCATCTTGGGTTCACCGCTAGCTCGGGATGCTGGAATACCAATTGTACCGGATTCCGTTGACCTGCGGCGATAGGCCTCCCATCTTGAATAACTTGTCCTTGATCGGGATGAAGATGACCGGCAAGCAATTTTCCAAGCGTGGATTTCCCACAACCGCTAGGTCCAACCAGGCCTACGATCTCCCCCGCCTCAATATGGATGTCCGTATGTTGAAAAACCCATGATGCTTTGTGATAACGATATCCGAGAGACTTCCCCTCAAGTCGCATGCAAGCACCTCACTTCGCCGTTCCTCACAGTACGAATTTCTGGAAGAGCCTCAGCACATTCGGAAGTAGCCAATGAGCATCGCGGAGCAAACAAGCACCCTCTGGGCAAGTTATCAGGCAACGGTTGAGAGCCGGGTAAAGCTGCAAATTGTTGCCCAGGCAGCGCTTGCCAAAGAGCCTTGGTATAAGGGTGCCTCAGCAGTGCTCCTGCTCCAGTGAAGTCGCTGCGAAGAGCGATTTCTACTACGGTTCCTGCATAAAGAACGGCGATTCGATCCGCTACTGTTAAGGCCGCCTCGATATCATGCGTAATCAGCATAACGGCGCACCCCTCTTCCGCCAACTGTCGAAAGCGACTCAGAGTCTCCGTCATTGCTGAGCCATCAAGACCAGGCGTCGGTTCATCAGCGATCAGCAAGCGAGCTCCGCTTACCGTTGCCGTCGAAATGAGAATTTTCCGCGCCATTCCGCCGGATAATTGAAATGGAAACCATTTTGCAACCATGCCGGCAAGGTTATATTTGTAAAAAGCTTTCCGTTGCAGCTCCGCAGGATCGCCCTGGCGAACGGATTGCCGTACTTGCTCGCCAACGCGCATTAAAGGATCCAAATACTGAACAGATTGCGGGATGAGCGCCATTTCTTGTCCACGCAACTGTCTTTGCCTGTCCGGCGTCAATGCTTCTCCCTTGAAATAAATGTCGCCTGCAACTTCAGCATTCCCAGGAAGAATGCCGAGTATTGCGTGAGCGAGCAGACTTTTGCCTGAACCGCTGGATCCTACCACCGCCAAAATTTCACCTGAAGCTATGGATAGTTGAAGGTTATGAATGATTTCTGTCTGCACCGATCGCAGACGGCGATCAAACCGCTTGAAACGAATAGAAAGCTTACTTACTTCCAGCATAAGTGGCCCCTTTCTTCCAAATTTCTGACTTTATTTATCATGAGCATGCCGTGGATCCACCCCTTGTTTCAAGTTTTCTCCCAATCTAGCAAAGGCCATTACCATGAATAACAAACACAACCCAGGAAACAAGGCCAGCCACCAGAGCCCGGAAGATAAATAGCGCATGGATTCCGATAAAATAATACCAACTGCTGGTTCATGAGGCGATAGCCCCATGCCGATAAAGGTAATCGATGCTTCATGTAGAATAGCATGCGGGACGATAAGTATGAGTCCGACCAACAGTTGCGGAATCAGGTGAGGAATGATGTGCCTGGTCACGATCCACCAGCTGGATTTACCGAAATTGCGTGAAATGGCTAGATAGGGCGCTGTTTGAATCTGCATGACTTCCGCGCGAATGACCCTCGACAAACTTGGCCAATGGGTCAATGCGACACCGATGATAATGCCTTGCGCCCCTCCACCAAGCACAAATGAAATCAAGAGCAGCGTCACTAAATGTGGCACACTAAGAAATAAATCAGTCACCCAGCTTATGAAACGATTGACCATACTACCCATAACGGCAGCCGCAATCCCCATCATGCTGGCGATTATCACACTTGAAGATCCCGCGATCAGGCCAACTTGAAGACTGCGTCCAAGACCTTTGATCGTCCGCGTGAGCATATCCCTCCCAAGCCAATCTGTCCCAAAAAGATGTCGGATGGAAGGGCCTAAATTACGCTGTTCCAAGTTCGTAGCTAGACCGGAGGCATCGAACCACACGGACATCGCGATAATAGTTAGTAATACGAACAATGCGGCCATGGATGAAATCCAAATTCTCAGTCGATAATGAAATTGGGGAAGCGTCATACCGACGCGCATAAGATGCTTCATGATCGCCTGCCCTTCTTCATCCTAGGGTCGATTAGACGATAGCTTAGCTCAGCCATCGCATTTCCTGTATACACGAATACTGCACTAAACAACACAATTCCCAATAACAGAGGAATGTCGCCACGAAGTCCAGCTTCAACAGCCGCTTGTCCCAAACCCGGATACGAAAATACTTGCTCAGCCAGAACGACTCCGCCGAACAGCTCGCTGAATGAAGCAAATTGCAGGGTGATAGCTGGCAATGCCACATTGCGCAGCCCGTGTCTCCAAAAGATTGTGAATCCTCGTTCGCCACGTGCTCTTGCAAACAACCAATAGTCCTTATCCATCACTTCAATTAGCTTTTCTCTCGTATGCAGCGCGATTGCTGCGATCCCTGTCACACTAAGCGTCAGTACTGGCAACAGCATATGCCGGACTCGATCCATCCATTGAACCTGATCTGAGGCAATGCCTGCCGGGGTCGCAAGCCCTACTGGCAGGATGCCGAGCCATACAGCAAAAACAAGCATGAAAAGCAAGCCTATCCAGAAAGTCGGCGTTGAAGAAAGGGTGTAGCAATACCAACGGACTAATTTATCGATCCAAGTGTTCCGATTCATCGCAGCGAATACGCCAGAAATGAATCCAATCAACCCTGACAAAACCCAGGCAGCCCCCATAAGGAATAGAGATGCGGCGAAACGTTCACCGATCACTTCCAACACAGGACGGCGGTAGATCATAGAAGTTCCTAAGTCTCCACTCACCAGTGCGCTCAACCAACTCCAGTATCGCAAGAATGGTGGGTCATTTAACCCCCAATATTGCATAATTGCTTCTCGCTGTTCCACACTAACCCTGATCATATCCGCGCCAACATAGGCTTGAATGGGATCTATTGGCGATAAATGAACCAGCATAAATGAAATAGCGCTTACGGCAAACAGCAGTAGGATCAGACCTATTCCTTTGCGTACTAAGATTTCCATCGCCATTCCTCGATGTTCGCGGTTACCGGCCAACCATGTCCATGTGGATGTATGTTTTGCTTACCAATGTCGAGTCGTGATTTAACTAAATAGAGATGATCGAGATTAACCAGCCACGCCCATGGCGCATCCCCTTTTGCGCTTAACCCGGTTTCACCATCCCATTGGGCTTTTCTCCAGAATGCCCAGGCATCCTTTTCATTCGTTGCCCGCAAGGCTTGCGTCATGTAGTCCTCAACCTTGGGATTGCTGTAATATCCAGGATTGTAATATTCAATTCCGCCAAATTTATTGCTGTAAACATTGTACATTTCGAGCGGATCATGGCTCCCCCAACCCAAAAGAACAGGATTGGCATGCATTTGCTTCTCAATGTCATCCCAGCTCTTCCCTTCCGCTTTAACCTGGATGCCTAACGGTTTCAACATATCCGCTGCTGCGATAGCAAGCGACTGACGCGTCACATCACTGGCGGGGTAAAGCAGATTTAATTCTGCTTTTAATGTCTCTTTTTCAACTATTCCATCGTGATCTATGTCTTTCCATCCGTTATCGGCCAGCAGCTTCTTCGCTGCATGCATGTCTGCATCCACGAAAATTGCTTCTTCGTTGAACCAAGGAAGTCCGTCATTCAAAGTGTATGCGGGTGTGCCATGACCTTCTAGAATACCTTTTACCAAAGCTTTCCTGTCCAGCGCTATATTAATCGCCTTACGAATGGCAGCATCCGCTGTAACATCGTTTCCGATCGGATAACCTTCCTTCGTTTTACTTCCAGATTTCACATAAGGAAACATGATGCCTCGATTGTCAACCGTCTGGACGCCTATCAAGTCCATCTCGTTCACCGCCTGTTTGCTGAATGCTGCAGGAATCGCAGCCATATCAACTGTCCCTGCCTTAGCAGAAGCAAATGCAGCATCCTCACCTAGGAAAAGGAAGGTGATCTTTTGGAAAAAAGGCTTATTTCCGTAATAATCTTGATTAGCTTCAACCATTAATTGCTGTCCTTTATCCCATTGAACCAACTTGTACGGACCAGAGCCAATCGGTTTAAGAGCATAATCTTTTCCATGGGCATGTTTAGGAACAATGCCTGTAGACACAAGCATTTGGGCAAACGTTGATTGCGGTTCTTTTAAAATAAACTTTACCTTTGTATCATCTGAGATTTGCACACTTCTTAGGTTGTTTAGATCAATCGATGAGCCGCTGGCTGCTGCGGTTTCATAGGTATACTGAACATCAATTGCCGTTAACGGATGTCCATCGCTGAACTTAACTTCCTTGCGCAGCTCTACTGTCCAAATCGTTCCATCCTGACTTACCTCATACTCAGTAGCCAGATCATTAACAATATTCAAATCTTTGTCGCGTTTGAGCAGCGTGCTTTGAAATAACGGCGAACCATAACGCCCCCAACCTGTTGTCGGATCAAAACCTGCCTCGGGTTCGCCACCGATAGCTAGAACAATTTCTGTTCTCTCAGTCTCAGCCACTCGCTGAGGCTTCTCTGCTTTACATGCAGATACACAAATTAGTACTGACAACAAAATCAAAATAATGGATAAACGATGCCTCAAATTCATTACACCCCTTAATGTTCACGTGTGCAGTAACACGATTTTATAAAATAGTAACACATTATGTCGATCTAGTCATTATCAAATTCAAAATATTAACCCATACTCTTCCAGCCTCTTACGACTCCACAGCAAAAAAAGCGGCTTTGCCACCCCAAGAGATGAGTGTATTCATAACGGTTTTCGACAAATTAGCGGATCGTAGTTCCCTTTGGGCTTTGCAATGACAGAGAGCGTCGATGAAAAGGAACTATGATCCGCTAACTGGCGGAAACTGGGATAAATGTAGCATGAAAGGGAACTGAGATCCGCTATTTAAGCGGAACCTGCTGATTCCAACCGGGAAAAGGTGGAATAGCGGATTTCAGTTCCCTCTGGCTTGGAATATGGCGGTTTTCAGAAATATAGCGCACTGTAGTTCCCTCGAACTCGCTATCCTGGACACATTTTGCTAGTTTCGCGGCTTGACGTTCTCTTATCTCCACGCGATAGCTAAGCTAGCGAGCTCATTTTATTGGTCATAAGAACCGAGCAAACCTGACTTGTATCCTTTGGCCACCGCACCGATGCGTGTTTTGACGCCGAGCTTCTGATTGATCGACGTGAGATGGTATTCGACCGTGCGCTGGCTGATAGCCAACTGCAGGGCGATCTCTTTGTTCGTCAACTCCACAGCGACCAGTTCCAACACCTCTCGTTCCTTCGGGGTAAGATGGTCCGGGGACCGGGACATCATTTTTTCCGAAACGAGTGCATAGCCCATCACACTTTGTTTAATGGCATTAATAATCTGGGCATAGGTGCTCTGCTTGGACAAGTAAGTATGCGCCCCGATTTCATAGGCTTTGGCGTAAAACTCATCATACGTATAGCCGGACAGCAGGATGATTTTCAGAGAATGGCCGAAGCGTTCTTTCAACGTTTTCCCCAACTCGAATCCGTTCATATACGGCATCGAGATGTCCATGACGAGCACGTCCGGCCGGCATTCGCCAATTTCTTCCAACAGCTCGCGAGGATCGCCGAACGTTCGCAGCACCTCGATGTCCGGCTCCTTATCGAGCCGGTTTTTCAACCCTTCGAGCACAAGGGGATGGTCGTCTAGCAGCACGACTCTTATTGGGTCAGGCATGGGCATGCGCCTCCGTTCCGTCTGGCAATTTGATCGTGACGACCGTTCCGTTTCCTGGGGAGGAGTCGATGTCCATACACCCGCCGAGATGGCTAATTTGGCTGTGCACGGACAGAAGGCCGAAACTTCTTTCCCTCTCAGGAGCAGGATACAAAACCGACGCGATGTCGAATCCTTTGCCGTTATCGGCAATTTCACAGCAGATTGTTTGCCGGTCCTTCCATAATCGGATGGTCACGTCAGTCGCTTCAGCATGCTTGAAGGCGTTATGGACGATTTCGCGTGTAGCTCGGAACAAATTCGTTTTGATAAGCTCATTTGCCAGTTCTCCGGGAGGGAGCCCATAAGCGAGTTCGATTCGGATATCTCCTTTTTCCCGCATCGTGCGCATGAGCCATTGCAGCGCCTCTTTCAAATCGCCTTTGTCGATGATAGGCGGATATAAGTCGTCGCAAAGTGTTCGAATCTCCCGCTGCGAGTCGTAGACGCATTTCAGCCAAACGGCGATTTGCTCTTTGTCCGCTATCCCCGTATCGTGCAGCTCCTCTAGGTCCCGCGACAAAAAGATCAAATTTTGCAGCAAATGATCATGCAAATAATAGGTGGTGCGAATGCGTTCGGATTGCTGCGCCTCAAGAAGGATTCGGTTGTATGGGATCATACTGCCTTGTGCATGCGACTTGTTCCCATTCTCCGCCAATTGCTTATACAGCTGCAGCTTTTGCCGTTCCAGCCATTCTGCCTGCCGCTCGGATTTGCGCTGAAAACGGTGCAAGCATTTGTGATAAATGAAAGTTAGCAGGACAAACAGCCCAAAAAGCAGGTAGGTCGCAATCATTGGCCCTTTGGCAGCCAGAGTGAACAACGCGAACGAACTACCAAAGTAAATGCCGTGAATAAGCAGCCGGGGAAAATAAAGCCGGATATCGAGCATGCTCCTGTCGATAAGCAGATACGTGATCGCACCGGAAAATGGTATGAGGCCGATGAGCGTATATTTGACAGGGAGGATAGGCTCCTCCCCGACGAGTATCGGAATGGCGAATAGAAACGTATACGGCAACAGGCTTAAGAACAGCCCGGCGAACAGGACGAGCAGTTGGTTTTGCTCCCGCTGGCCGAACGTTTTCCAGTAAGCGAAGGTGATGCCCGCCAGCAGCAGGAGTGTGCCGACAACCGTCAAATTGAGTATGTCCACGACCCAATTGTACACATCTTGACCCACAGCGATAAAGGAAACAAGCGATAGCGAGAGGACGATCGAATAAACCAAATAGCCTGCAAGCAGCTTCTTGAACCGGGTATGGACAGTTCGGAATACCAACAGCAAATAAAAAGAAAGAAGCAGATGCGGCAGCCAAATCGAGCATAAAATAATGATCAGTTCGGACACCGTTTTCTCGTCTGAAAACTGACTCAGCACGCATAGTGCCATCATCCCGTTCAGCATATAAAACTGGCGGATAATGCATGACTCCGGCTTCGTCCGGACGGCAAAGATGCCGATGGCGAGCAGCGTCACTTCCAAGGCGGCCGAGATTATCATCAGGACGATGTCGCTCGGGCGTGGCGAGCTTCGGAACTCGAGCCGCGTTCCGTCCTGCTTCTCCACGGCGATATAAGCCGCTCTGGTCAAGATGGTCCCGGAAACGGTCGCTACCAGTTTCGGACGGGGACTGCCGTCCATGGCTATAATCTTGTCGCCTGGCCGAATATCCCAAACCGCCGCCTTACCGCTTTCGTCAATCGATTCGACCTTCCATCCGGCACTGGACGATTGCCCAAGCTCGATGCCGAGGTAAGGCGCATTGAAAGAAAGGATATGTATATAAAAGGCAAGTATGAGGTAACAAACGACGGATGCGGCAATCCATCGGCCATTTTTTTGTTTTGACTGCAAACGTTTAAGTCCGTTCATTGTATGCGATCACCCGTTTCAAGTATAACATGCATGCCGCAAGAATAGAGCAAACCTCGCCGCCTAAGGGAGATTTGCTCTATGTCAACAACGACTGCTTTACGGAAAACGATAAAACATAGCGGCGGCTTCTTTGCGCAGCATCGGCTGTTTCGACCGGTAGTCAACCGCGCCGGTTGCGTCCGGAACGACCTCCGGGCCGTAATAGCCTCTGGCGACGACGGTTTGCACGCCTTCCAACGCCCAGTCGTCGGTCTCTCCTTGCAGCGCAGCTTCAAGCGGAACGGCTCCGGCCGAGCCGAAGCCAAGCAGCAGCGCACGCGACAAGATGACGGCCGCTTCCTGGCGGGTGATCGGCCGGTCCGGCTCGAAAGCGTCGCCGGTCGTGCCGTTGACGAGGCCTAACGCAAGAGCCGTCTGGATTTCGGCCGCATACGGACTTTGCGCGGTGTCGGCGAACGACACTGGTTCCGGGGACAAAGGGATATCCGATAGTTTCAACAACTGCCCGACGAATTGGGCGCGGGTGATCGGCTGGTCAGGGCTAAACGCCAGGCTGTCTTCTTTCCCGAGCATGCCCTGCTGCTGAACATAGTAGATGAATCTCGCATAGGGGTGGTTGTCTGGCACATCGGAGAAGGGTTTCGGGCCTGGCAGCTTTTCCGACCAACTGTCCGCTTTATTATAGGAAAAGTACAGCTTGCCTTCGCCGCCATCCTTAAATGCCGCTTTTCTGCCGGCTTCATCCTCGAACAGCAGCTCCTTGATTTGCTTCAAGCGATGCGTCCCGTAAGAATCGGTGACGAGCAGTCCGCCGTCTTGAGCAACTACATCGTAATGCCACATTGGAAGCCTTAAATCGCGGTAAAAGCCTTCCAGACGCCTAAGCTGATCTTTCGTTTGGCTTATGGGGGGCGCTGTTTCTTGCGGCGGAATTGGCGATTTCGGAAAATAATGATCCATGAACGATTTGAACAGCTGAGAACGGATCGTTCTCGCTTGCTGCGCACTGTTCAATGCGATGAACAGCCCTGTTTTGCGTTCGGGCAGCAGCCACATTTGTGCTTGAAAGCCTGAGGAAACGCCGGCCTTGTCGATGACGGTTTGCCCGTTCGCGTACTCCGGGAACGAGGATTCGAAGCCGTAGCCCACGCCAGGAATGTCGGGATGAATCGATACATCAAGCCGCTGCATGTCCCGAATGGACTGCGCACTCAGGATCGATGCTTCTCCTAGTTTGCCGCCGTTCAGCTCAGCCCTCATGAACCGGGCCATATCGGCAGCTGTCGACATCAAGCCTCCGTCTGGCGAATTATTCGGATACGTGGCGTACTGCGCAAGCGGTTCGCCGGCTCCGTCATGCGGGACGGCAAGTCGTTTTTGCACGTCCGGTGTGAGGATTAAATAGCTGTCGGTCATACCGAGCGGCGTGAATATGTGATCAGCGACGATTTCATCGAACGGTTTAGCAGAGACATTTTGTACGATATAACCCAGCAGATCGTATGCGTAGTTGTCGTAACGGAACGCTTCTCCCGGCTTTCGGATAACGGTAGGAAGGTTATCTTTGACAAAGGCTTCCAGCGGGTACACATCCTGCGGGGCGCCCTCGTCCGTGTCCGCCTCCGTTTGGTCGAATCCACTCGTATGCGTCATCAGCTGCTTAAGTGTCAACGGAGCGCCCGTATTGTTCGGAATCCGGAGCCCGTTCAAATAGCCGCCGATATCGCGGTCCAGATCGACTTTGTGCTGCTCGGCCAATTGCATGACGGCGGTGGCGGTAAACGTTTTGGAAAGGGAGGCCAGACGGAACAGTGTTTTGTCTGGATCGACCGGTATCTGACGCTCCGCGTCGGCGTAGCCGTATCCTTTGGCCAGCAGCGTCTGATCGTCCTTGACGACGGCAATAACGGCGCCCGCGAGTTTTGCTTGAATGTCCGCCCGGTTGAAGAAGCCATCGATGAACGATTCCGTCTCCTTCGGATCGGAAGGTCCGCCTTGAGGCACCTTCGTCTCGGTCGCATAACTGGCTGGCGGGATGAACAGAGCTGCGTTGAACAAAGTGGCAATCAACAAAGCCAAAAGCGATTTGCGGATCTTGGAAGCGGGGAAAGCTGAGCGAATGTACATAGGGATCTCCTTTGCCTTGAGATAGGTTAGGGACTTAACGTCCTATCCTTACCGTAGCACATTCTCTCAAGCGACAAATCCGTATCGCCACGCGGTATCCGCGCCGTTCGCGCATTTGTATTGCGTGATCGCGCCTAACCAATGGAGGAAGAGATTGGATTCTCGACCTCAATTTTAATGCTGCTGGGTACCCATAAGCTGGCGGAGGGTTATCGGGGAGTCACTCTAGCTGCCTCGAGCCGAGTGGGAACTACAGTGCGCTATTTTAGCAAAAAGTGGCATTATCGCGAGGCTGGGGGAACTATAGTACGCTATTCTGCTGTTTCAAGGGCAATTTCAGCGTTTTAGTGGAAATAAGACCCTGTAGTTCCGCTATGCCCCTCGCATCCCTCTATTTTCCTAAATAACGTACCAGAGTTCCTTTTAATCGGTTCTTCCGCTAATTTAGAGACCGATTCCTCAGGTCGGCAAAGCCGTATTTCTCGTATTAACCGGCTTTTCTCGGTATTTCTTATCTTTCTCATCTTCACTCGTCTTATCTCGCTTTTTTCGTCATTGCTCATCTTCCTCGTCTTATCTCGTTTTTTCGTCTTCCCTCATCATCCCTCGTCTTATCTCGTCTTATCTCGTATTTCTCGCCCCCCCCTAATCTTCCCTCGTCTATTCCTACCCTTATCCCCTATTCTTTGTACCTCTCTTTCTTGTCCTCTTCTAACAAATCCTTCGTTCCCTGTCTAAACTCTTTAATCGTTGTCCCGAGAGCACGGCCTAATTGCGGAAGCTTCGTAGGACCAAATAACAGCAGCGCAACAGCTAATAGGATGATAACTCCTGATACACCAATGCCAGAAAACATGTTCATCATCTACCTTTCATGTTTTTTAGAATTTCACCATTAGGGCCGTCACATACATAATGAGAATTCCAGCTGTTAAGCCTCCAAAATTCAACCAAGAAACGGGAGAAAGTCCCTTCTTCTCCGATTCTTTAAGAATCATTTTAGAAATCACATAAATGACCTGTAAAATAGCACCAGCACCTATGCCAAAGAATAACGCAGCCAGTGTATCGTTAAATAGGAATCCTCCGGCCCAAGTTCCAATAATGGCAGGTCCGCCAGCTATCAAAGCTAACTTAACAAATATCTTCCAATTTGGACGTTCTTTAAGAAGTGGAGACGCAATTCCGACGCCTTCTGTGATATTGTGCAGGGTAAATCCAATGATGAGAAATGTGCCTAAAGCTGCCTCTCCAACAGCAAACGCAGATCCGATTGCAAGACCTTCGCCTAAATTATGCAGGCCAATGCCTGTGGCAATTTTGGTAGCCACCCTTCTTCCATCGCTTTTATTGCTCAACTTGCGTTCATTGGACTGATCCACAGCAATCAAGAAAAGACAACTAAGGAGTGCACCGAACCAAACTAATCCGGTCCCTTGAAATACGCTTGGCGCTTCCGTTGCCATTTCAAACCCTTCTTGAAAGGTATCAATAACTAAAAAGAATAACAGGCCAATCGTCATTGCGAGAATAGCATGCATCCCTTTAACAGAAAATCTACGTAAGAATGGATACCATAATAGACCAAGTCCAACAGGAATAACCCCAACATAGAACCCAATTAAAGCATACTGCCAAAAGAGTTTGCCACTCGGTTCCGGCGTTGCGGCCGCTGCAGCCACTTCCCCCGTGAAGATTAAACCGTTCGAGGTAATAAATTTAATTTCATGAGGATCCCCTTGTACCCAAGGGTATGGAATTTTCACAGTTCCTTGTTCAAATCTCTTTAAGGTATCACTTGGCGAAAAACTAGCGTTCCAGAAGGCTCCATCAACAACAACTTGAGCAATAGTTATTGCCTCAGGTCCTGAGTTTAAAACTCTAACTTGAATGCCTTCATCATTGAGTGTAATTTTTTCAACATTCAAGACTTCAATTGGAGCAGCAGGCTCACTTTCAATTCCAGTCCCTACTTTAGCTATCGTTATGATAATTGCAATTAATAATACCAATGGAAGAATGCCCCAAAGAATCGCTTTTAACTTGTTAGAAGAACGCATAGCAATCGTTCGCCTCCTTTCTTATTCTGCAATGAAGAATCCCATCCATCCGAGCTCGGCAAATTCACTTTGATGGGCGTGAAACATATATCGTCCTGGGGCGGGGAAAACAATTTCTAGAATGCCACGTTCACCTTGACACTGCATAATCGTATCCGTGAAATTGGGGCGAGCCTCTGGATCTGCTCCAGTTGCATAATAGTTAAAGAAATTGGCATGCAGATGAAATGAATTAATGAGATCAAACTCCGTTAAATTACTTAGATAAATACGGACAAGTTCTCCGACTTTCACTTTGATCGGCTCTTGCTGATAAGCAAAGGCATACCCATTCACGGTATAAATTTCATTTTCCCCATCGAGGTCAAGATCATAGCCATTCATAAGCATATTGAATTCCTTGGCAACAGCTCTTGGCTTCTTAGGATCAATGATGAAGTTGCCGTATAGTCCTTTATGAATATGTCTGGCAAGAGGCGCTACATGACAATGATAGACATGCATGCCTGCTGGTTTGGCTTCGAATTCATATGTAAAAGAGTCCCCTGAATTGACCGCTTCCAGCCCATCCATATTCGTAGGGTGCATGCCATGAAAATGGATGGAATGCGGATGGCTCGTTGCATTGGAAAAATTCACGCGAAGGACATCCCCTTCTGTACATCGAATCGTTGGGCCAGGTATTGTGCCATTAAAAGTCCAGCCGGGGAATTTGATCCCTTTCGCGATCTCAACGTTTGCTTCATAGGCAGTAATCTCATATTCCCGCAAGGTTCTTCCGTCCGGCTGCTTGCTCACCTTCCCATAATCAAATGTGGTGAGTGCTTTCTGCGCTGCTTTAAACCCCTCCGTCACTTCACCACTGGGTACATAACCGTGCTTCATACCCTTGTGCAATTGTCCCTTCATAGCCTCATGAATGTCATGCTTATCCGCCGCTAATGTTGATTTACCAAACAAAGATGACGGATTCAATAACGTACTGCCAATGACAGCAAAAGCCCCTGCCGTTCCCATCTTCAGAAGATTGCGTCGCGATACCTTTTTATCTTGTTTCTGAAACATCTTTGGCCCTCCCAACAATTATTGCTTGTTCGCAATTCTTTTGACCTAGGGAAACATTTAGCATAAAAAAATTTGTTTCCAATGGGACAAAAAGTTTACCAAAGGAAACAATGTAATTTAACTATAAGCTGAAAGTTATGGTTTGTAAACCTATTTTTCACTTGGAAAAACAGATAAATATTGAGCATCCAAAATCCTTGCGCGATAGGAACCTATTTAACTTCTACAACAATCGGATCAAGCAATCGGCCATGTACATATGGCAGCAAACGCCAACGTCCAACTTCTGGCAGCATCATCAACGTAGGCGCATGACGATCGGCTCCATTTAGTTCTCCGGCCAAGGCATTCGATGAAGCCAACGGATTTGAAGAGAAAACATCGATAATGTTATCTGAACCTTCTTTCACCGCTTTTATCTGGAAGGGGCCGTTTAGTTGATCTTCATTTCCCCAGAAATGCCACATATATTTTTGTTCGTTACCAGCAATAAATCCAGCATCAATAAAGCCAATCTTCTGCTCTGTCCCCCGCATGAAGTAATTGTCTGACACGAACTGCGGGCTGATCTCCCATAAAGGACTATCCAAATACACTGTCACATTACCATACATCTTCTCGTCCAGTAACACATCTATTCGCCACATCCCTTCAAGCGGAAGTGCGAATCGCAGAGCATACCTGTCAAGCCCAGGATAACCATTACTAGGAGTTGCAATTTTATCGGATGAGATCGTCTCTTGACTTCCAGATTGGAGGTGTACGGCTTGAATCACCATTATTTTCCCAATAAAGGTCTCCATCGGAGCCTCAAAGTGAAGGATATATCCGTTTGTTTCGCCTGCTCTTGCATTTGGCTGAGGAGCGATTGAAAATAACAAACGTCCGTGATCATAGTATTCTTTCCGCTCGCTCAAACTTACCTTGGCCTTATGTGTATTCAGAAAACCAGTACCTACTGTAAAAGCTTCCTCTATTTTCCCTGACAAACCACCTATGAGCAGTACAATCGCTAATGTTAACGCAGCAGCAACCACTTTGTAAATGCGCCTATTATCACGACGTGTTTCACTAACACGATGAATGACTTTATTCTTCAATTTCATTGTAAAATGTCGATCTGTAAAAGGTGATTCTGCCATTTCTTCCGCCCAGACAGGTTTTTTACCGCTCATAGCTATTCCTCCTCCTGATTTGGGGCCAACAGTTCATTCATTTTCTTCTTTGCACGATAAGATCTTGATTTGACAGTACCTACGGAAACCCCTAATAACTTCGCTATCTCATTCAATTTAAGCCCATAATGGTAATCCAGCACTAACACTTCCCTATATTTCCGTGGCAATGTCATCACTGTTCCCCATAAGTTGAGGTTTTCAATTCGATCAAATAACACCTGTTCAGCTGCCGGGGAGACACTTTTTGAATACAAACGATCAGTTAAAGTAACTTTCCGAAGAAATGCTCCTTGTAAATAATGAAGCGCTTTATTTCTCGTTATGGTAAGTAACCAACTTTTTACTGAACATTCCCCACGAAACGCATACATTCCCTTATACGCAGCTAGAAACACTTCTTGCGATAAATCGTCCGCGACATCTGGTCGGTGTGTCAAAAAGAAAGCAAAGTTCCACACATCATCCCCGAACTTATTCATTAAGTCTCTCAATACCAGGTCTCGGTCATAGCCCTTAACCAAATGCTTTAAGTATTCCAAATCGTTCGACAATGCGCTCACCTCTATAAATAGACCGAACAACACCCAAAAGGTTCCTTTTTCGTTAAAAAGCTTTCTCTAACCTGTAAAAAAAGGCGTACAAACTGTTGTCAGTTTGTACGCCTTTATGGACGTTTCATCATTCGTGCTTGCTCGAACCGTTACAGCATGAAGATTTTGACGTCTTTAATTGGGGGGCTGGTGAACAACAACTTGTGACATCGGCTCTAATACTGCATACCCCTGCTTCCGGCAGTCTAAGTTCCACTCTCTCTGCTGCTTCGCGATCTCCTGCAAGATAGGAGACAACGGAACGCACTTGTTCATACCCTGTGGCCATCAAAAAAGTTGGTGCTCTGCCATAGCTCTTTGCTCCGACAATGTAGAGGTCCTTTTCTGGTTGACGTAGTTCCTTCTCTCCATGTGGTCTCACAGTACCACAACTATGAACATTCGGATCGATCAAAGGTGCCAGTTCCATTGCACTTTCTAGACTAGGATCTGCCAAAACCCTAACTTCTCTTAGAAAGGAGAAATCTGGGCGAGAACCAGTATTGGCAACAATTTCATCAATCCCATCGATCCGTTGAAATTCACCATTCAAAGTTCCGATGACTTGAATTTTATCTTTATTCTTTTTTACCTCTTGCACAAAAAATGGCGTTATTATTTTCACATTGCCTGATTCGACAAGTTTTTGAATCCGTTTTCCGAGCTCTCCTCTTGCCGCAAGTTGATCTTGCTCCCTTCCTCCGTAAACATCTTCCAAGTTAGATTTTCTCAAGACCCAAACAATTTCAGTTTCCGGTACTATCCCCTTGAGTTCTCCAAGTTCCAATAATGTATTAATCGCAGAATGACCACTGCCCACAACAAGCACTTTCTTTCCACTATAACGATCTTTATGCTTATGAAGAATATCAGGTATTCCGTAGGATATTTGCTTACTGAAAGCTTGTTCTTCTGTTGTCCATACACCTTCAGATCGGATTGGATTGGGATTCGTCCAGGTCCCGGAGGCATCAATGACGGCTTTAGCCTTTACGATGCTACGTTCACCATTCATTTCAACGTGCAAAACAAACGGAAGATCCTCCCGGCCATGCGTTTTAACTTTATTTAAGCCTTCACGGCTCACAGCAACCACTTTGGCACTCAAGTATAGGAATGGTTTAATTTCGGGCAATTCAGCGAAAGGTGTCAAATAGTCTTTAACCATTTCTAATCCTGTGGGAATATCTAACGGATTCGGAGCATTCCAACCGTGTGAAATAAGCAATTGTTTAGCTGCTTTATCGATATTGTATTCCCATGGTGAAAAGAGGCGTACATGAGCCCATTGAAGGATGCTAGCTCCCACCGCATGACCAACATCAAATAGTACAAACGATTCCCCACGAGTAACTAGATGGGCTGCAGCGGCAAGACCTACAGGTCCAGCACCTATAATGGCTACTGGCAGTTGTGCTTTGGACAAACTGGAATATTGATTCATCATACGACCTCCAGGTTATAATTCAGTTCTATTAATCAAGAAAATTTGATTTATTAAACAAAAAAATTAAGATCCGCTCGGTTTAAAAATGCAGCACAATTGTTCTGAAAGCAGTGCATTAACTTCACTCGAATGGATTTCATAGTAACTCCAGGTGCCGATGATTTCTTTTGTAATAAGATTGGCATCCAACAAGATTTTTAAGTGATACGATAATTTGGATTGAGCCATTTCTACGATATCGCATAGATCACAAACACATGTTTTTCCACGTTGCGTTAGCTCATACATAATCTGCAGTCTCTTGCGGTCTGCTAACGCTTTAAACTTTGCTTCAAAGGTTTCGAAAAATGCCTCACTTGGAGCAGTCTTGGCTGTTACCTGATTTAAAGGAATGACGGTTTTCATTATTCTCACCCAATTCATTCATCAATATTTTTTGATCTAGATACATTATAACCCACTCTGCATTCTAATGCAATTACTTAATCAATTTTTCTTGATTAAGACATTTAGCCTAAATACCGGATTCCCTTCCCGGACAATTCGTTGCCAAATAACGGTTTTCAACAAACTAGCGGAACCTAGTTCCCTTTGGGCTTTGCAATGACAGAGAGTGTCGTGTGAAAAGGAACTATGATCCTCTATATGGCGGGAACTGGGGTAAACGTAGCCTGAAAGGGAACTGAGATCCGCTATTTAAGCGGAACCTACCGATTCCAACTGGGAAATGGTGACATAGCGGATCGTAGTTCCCTCTGGCGTAGAATATGGCGGTTTTCAGAATTATAGCGTACTGTAGTTCCCTCCAACTCGCGATCATGACACTTATTGCTATAAACGCGGCTTCACGTTCCCTTATCTCCGCGCGATAGCACAACTAGAGGATCTTATTCTCCCAAATACCAAGTCAATGAACCTTGAGGCAAGCCCAGGTCTCCTTACGAACTCAACGCCCTTTATTCGCTCCAAATCGCTCTTTCTGAAAATCTAATGAATGCCAGAAGCGCTATCTCAAACAAAAGAACACCTTTCCGCCTAAAAGCTGCTCGATAGCGCCAACTCCGTTCATTAAATCGCCAAAGTAGCCATTTTCTCAGCTATAAGCATCATTTAGTTCATTAGATGCGACGTGCTTATTTCTGTTAATTTAGCAATCAGCTTAAAACATAACCGCCATCGGGAAAGAGCGTACTCCCCGTCGTATAGCGATTTGTCATTAAGTAAACTACGGAATGCGCAACGTCTTCGACATCCCCCACTCGCTTCAACAGACACATCCCTTTATAGGCCTCGTAAGCTTCCGTCCGTTCTTTCTCTGTTCGGATGGTGCCAGGAGCAACCACATTAACGCGCACTGGAGCCAGCTCAATGGCCAGCGCTTTGCCCAAGCTTTCAATGGCGCCATTACAAGCTGCATATGAAGCAGCGCCAGGAATGGGTCTTTGCCCGGCTGCGCCTGACATCAGCACAATAGAACCACTCTGTGAGATATAGGGAACCGCATGCTTGGCAGCATAATACTGCGGCCAGAACTTTCCATTGAAACTGCTCTCAGCAATGTCCGAATCTGCCGATATAGGTCCGAGTACATAAGCGGCTCCAGGTGTGAACAGATGATCGAAATGACCCACCTTTTCAAAAAAAGCTTTGAGTGCTTCCTCATTCTTGTTATCCACTTGAATCACTTGAAGGGCATCACTATTGATTTCTGCTTTGGCTTTCTCCAATTTCTCTAACGATCGTCCAGCAATGACAACACTGGCGCCTTGCTCTATAGCTGCCTTAGCGGTCGCCAAACCGATGCCTGTGCTTCCGCCGATAATAATTACGCGTTTGTCTTTCAGTGTCATTATGATCTTCTCCCTCACTTATATGCTCTCAAACTATACTTCAAATATAGCAAGAAGGGCCCTGCCCTCCTATGGAGTGGGACCCAAAATAGATAGCCTCCATTTGGGCAGCGTCACAAAAGCAGCGTGTTACTTCCCTCTTACCCGTTTCAACTTCCAAAACCGAATCGCTAATACAAGCCTCAAATGAACCTCGGCGTCATTCAATTCTTTTTGCAAAATCTCTCTAATGCGCTCCAAACGGTATAAGACGGAATTCCGATGGATAAATAGCTCTTCGGCCACTTGTTTCGTATTACTTCCCAATCTTAAGTAGGCTTCCAAAGTAATTAATAAATTCGCTCCGAATTCCTGATCATACCCTTCCAATGGTGCAATGAACTCTTCATACAATACGTTTAATACGTGGTGATCAGAGGTGTCCATGAGCAATTGTTCGACTAAAACATCCTTGATATGAACAACCGTTTGCTTAGGCAAACTGATCTCTCCGATGGTCAAAGCCTTCTGAGCCTCTCGACAACTGTCAGCAATTCCGCTAATCCGCTCCCGGAAACTCCCTACTCCGCAAACGAAACGTATATCTTCATTGAAGCCATAATGATTCGCTTTGGTCAAAAGGTCCCTGACGAACTGTTCGGTTTCTTTGCGCTGGTTATCTATGTCCTTTTGAGCCAAGTGGCATAAGATCAGGAGCTGCCCGTTAATCTCTACCCCTTTGCGCGCAAAGCTTCCGGGGTTGTTAATCTCGCGCAGCAGCCAATGATTCAAATTATTGATCTTTTCATTGTCCATTGCTACTGAGCTTGAATTCTTCATGACAATGACATAAGGAAAGGAGCCGAGTGGGATACCCAGGCGTTTGGCCCGATAATTCAGCAGCTCTTCCTGATGGTTGGAACCCGACAACAGCTCGACTAGAAAAGCTTCCTGTTCCCGCTCCAGATGCAGCTGCTGGGATTGCCGAATTGTAAATTCCAGAGCTAATACGGTAATCGCATGTTCCAGACAGCTTATCTCGAAATGATCCTGCTCTCCCAGCTTGCGCGTGATGGCCAAATAACCAAACTTACGACTGCCTACGCGAACGTCGTGCTTCTCTGCTATGTTCGCTTTGGCGAAATTGATCGTGCCGCTTTCTATTTCTCCCTGGCTGTTGACTACCGCGGCTTCGCATTGCAGGAGCTGACCAATCAATATAACAAGTTCAGTCGTCCTTCGGTTCAATACTAAATTCGTAAACTGCTGATTCACTTCACGCAGTTCGCGAAGCATATAAGCTTGTCGCTGAAGAATCTGATCTAGAATGGATCGAGTCATGTCCATGAAAGGAACTTCAAGTGGAATATCAAATAAAGGAATGTTATACAAATTACTTTTGTAAATAGCTTCCTCAGGCACCTCTTGAAGAAACCGCCTCGTCTTAATGCCAACCGCAGAGCCGCCGACCCTATGCATCTCATCAAGCAAACCGCACAGCATGGTAGGCTCGTGACGGAAAGAATATCCTGTCGTGAGGATAAGTTCATTGGGTCGCAGCCAACCTGTCAGATCCGGCATCTCCATGCTATCGATATAATAAATTTCATTCGTTACGCCGGCTTGCCCACCGATAATTTTGGCATCTCGAAACAAGGGCATTTGCAGCAAATGCTGCACAGTAAAAGGGGTGTTCTCCATACGCTCACCTCAAGTAAATGGTTAACTCGATGTTACCACAATTTCAATAGAAAGCTAGATTGATCCTAGTGGTGGGTGAGCGGATTGGTCAACGAGTTGATCTTCCTTCCGAATGATAAGCATTTATGGGTTTGCCAATAACCTCTTCAATCGATTGCAGCAAGTCAGATCTACTCATTGTAGTGCTTAGCAGCAGCTTACTTTTGGGCAAATAAATGATGGCGACGGCTTGGCCCTTGGTAATGGCTGCGGAAACGAGGGGTCTTGCCGTATTCGCATCAAGCGTCATGATTAAATCGGGAAAAGTCGCTAGCCGCTGCCCCTTATGTTCCAACGTCATATATTCGTTCCAAAATGTGAGTTCCCAATGTTCCTCGATCGTCACATGCCCAACATCGAAGCCTCCGTCGGTCTTCAGTGTGAACGCAGTAACAACACCGGACATGATAACCGTTCCGCCCAGTTTAGCACAAACAGCCTCAATGGCAGATTCGCCCTTATGGCTCAAAAGTGTTTCACCCAGTTCTATCGCCTGACTGATTGCTCCTGGCGCACCGTTTGCTGTCGCATAACCAACCGTCACCGGATTACGCGCGACAGCAACTAGCCCACCCGCGTCGATAGAAACTCTCCTCACTAATGTTGAGGCTTGCTCGATCGTTCCTGACACGACAACCTCCGTATATCGGTTAGCCTGCCCACCTACAGCCGCTTGATGAGAAACATATCCAAGTCTTTCGTGAAGGTTCATTGCTCCCATGATCGATGTAGGATGAGCGCGGCCATTACATGCCAAATCGACAACTGGAAGCCCTGTCACGACCGCCTGAAACCAACCATTCACCGTCGTGTTAGCGCCATTTTCGTTGGTGATGATGCCGTTGATCGGCTTTTTGACCCTGTCTGACATCAGTTCCATAGCTCTGACATAGTGAATAGGTTTCACAAATTTCTCCTTCGCAGCTGGCGCTCCGACAAGTGATGTCGTAAGGACCATGTCGTCCTCCATCAGCTCATCTACTGAGAAAAGTTGGGGTGAGCCTACTTCCAGTGCCAATCTTCCCAGTTTCAGACCGTCTTCGATCCACCCGCCTCCGCCTCCGCCAAGAATAGCGCCGCCATATACAGCGAATTCCATCATCCGTTCATCCAAATATGTCTTCGCCATTTGTATTCCCTACTTACCTTTATTTTTTTGGAAACCCGCGACTGTATGTACATCTAAACGATATTTACAACCAAACTATATCAAAAGCCAACTTTCCTTCCTATGGAAAGCCTCCCAAATGCAAGACCTCCTTTTTAGGCGTCCCCACAATGACCCAGAGCCTGGAAACTGTGCACCCGCACAAGTGAACGTGGCTACGTTTGTTCGTTACAATATATTAAATTGTTCACACAAATTTTATAATTCAGAGGAAAATACAAACGCTGGAGGATGATTGTAATGACCCAACATGCCCCTAAATCAGATGACTTCTCTCTTGTAAGGGTACCTGCCCATGCCAGACTACCGATGTGGGAAGTTCTGCTTGTTCGAATTGGCGCGCTAACTTGTATCTCTCAATTCATGCTTGGTGCTGCCCTTGGTTATGGTATGACATTTTGGCAAGCTTTCTGGGCGACTATGTTTGGCAGTATCATCCTGCAGGTCGTTAGCGTGCTGCTTGGGATTGCAGGAGCCCGCGAAGGATTGTCAACCAGCATGTTAGCCCGGTGGGCTGGATTCGGAAAATACGGCTCGGGTTTAATAGGCGCTATATTTGCTATTAGCCTCGCAGGTTGGTTCGGCATTCAGAACTCCGTATTTGCCCAAGGCGTCGATCAAGCCCTCGGAGGCAAGCTGGGATTTCCTTTATCCGCTGCCCTAACTGGGCTATTTGTAACCATCATCGTTATTTTCGGCTTCAAATGGCTCAGCTGGACAGCGAAAATTGCCGTCCCGGGATTTCTGCTCGTGATGGCTTACGGCATTTACAAAGTTTTGGAAAACCACTCGCTTTCAAGCCTAATATCCTCGCCAGCTCCAGGTCCCGCACTGTCGATTAGCGCAGCTACAACGATCGTTGCTGGCGGCTTCATCGTAGGCTGCGTCATCACTCCCGATATAAGCAGATATTGCCGTTCCAGTAAAGATGTATTCGGAATGACCGTGATTGGCATCTTCCTCGGTGAACTGGGTGTCAATATGATTGCCGTACTCATGGCCCATGCGATAAAAAGCAATGACATTATGACAATCGTTCTCCAGCTAACCGGCTTGTTCGGCGCCGTTCTGGTTACTTTTGCAACCATCAAAATTAATGACATTAACCTTTACTCCTCTTCGCTCGGCTTCACCAATGCCATCCATACCTTGTTTAAAGTTAAAA
Organism: Paenibacillus marchantiophytorum; assembly: GCF_014640555.1. Classification (GTDB taxonomy): domain Bacteria; phylum Bacillota; class Bacilli; order Paenibacillales; family NBRC-103111; genus Paenibacillus_E; species Paenibacillus_E marchantiophytorum. Next base: position 239,521 of record NZ_BMHE01000003.1, read on the forward strand.
CCAACCGAGCCATCGTCACATTAGTCGTGGGAATATTTGGAACCGCTTTATCTATCATGGGAATCTTGGATCAATTTATCGGCTTCTTAATCCTGCTAGGTATATGTGTCCCCCCCATTCCTGGAATCATAATAGTCGACTATTATATTCTGAAACGCAGCCGCAAAATTCTGGACGAGAGTCGCCGTCTAGGCACATTGCCTTCAGAATCTGAGAACTTCCATCCGATTATGCTCGTGGCTTGGGGGATTGGCATCCTGGCAGGATACTACATTGACGCTGGTATTCCGTCGGTCAATGCTATCCTAGCCACTGGTTTATCTTATTACATCGGCATGAAGCTGCTTCAATCATTCAATCAAAGCAAGGTCAAAGTAGAAGAAGTCGTTTAACAGGGACTGCATGATTGTTGACGCGAAGAGGCTTATCCAAGCTCTTCAAAGATTATGTCGGAGAAGGGTTGCTCGATCGCATCAATAAATTCCGAATTGATAAGTCCAGGCCGCTTCTAAGACAACACGAGCAGTCTGTCGGCGATGCCGCGTATGGCATAGGGAAATATAAGAGTTGATCGATAGGAAAGATTGGGAGAAAAAGTGGTCCGAAGCGCCCGGAACAAGGTATATTTTGGGGTGAAAGCGGAGTTACTCCAACTGCCTAGCGCAGAGGGAACTACAGGGTGCTATTGTAGCCAAAAGTGGTATTATCAGGGGTTAAAGGGAACTACAGTACGCTATTTTGCTTTTTCGCGGGAAATTCAGCGTTTTTCGTGGAAATAAGACCCTGTAGTTCCGCTATGACCTCGCTTCCCTGCTTTTTGCCTAAATAGCACCCTATAGTTCCCTTACTAGGTTTGGTCGCAAACAAGTGGCTGATCTCTCAGGGAAGCGAAGCCAGTTTTCTTAACAATTCTAGTAGGGGATTCAAAAGGCATCACCGAGATTGCAGGTACGGTCGAATTATGCTAATTTCAGAGCACTCACCAGCATCATTCAACCCAGCATTCATCTTTGACTTATTACCATTTTCTCATAAAACACAGTATGGATCTGTTTAGCAAACTCAATTTCATCAGAATATAATAGCATCTTTTCAGCAATGACGTTTAGTTCTATTTCAGACTCCCTCTACGATTCGTTTCGCGCGAACAGCTACTTGCTTTAAAAGCTCATCTTCATCGATCGTCATTAATTTCCGGTTTCTCATAAGCACTTTTCCATTAACTATCGTTGTATCAACATCAGCTCCATTAACACTGTAGGCAAGGAGCGATTCAACATTATGAATAGGCTGCAAATGTGGTTTGTTCATATCTACGAGTATGATATCCGCTCTTTTTCCAATTTCTAGTGTGCCGACTTCATCTTCCATGTTTAACAACGAAGCACTTCCTGTTGTCGCCATTTGCAAAACTTGTCTGGCAGGCAGCACGGTTGGACTTCCACAATCTAATTTCTGCAACCAAGTAGCTGCCTTAATCTCCTCAAACATATCGATCGTTGTGGCACTTCCTGCGCCGTCCGTTCCCAGACCAACCGTAATTCCCTGATTCATCATTTCAAGCACTGGTGCTATCCCGCACCCTAACTTTAAGTTACTTACTGGGTTATGAGAAACACCTCCACGCATGCCTTTCAAGAGTCTAATATCCCGACGGTTTAGATGCACACTATGAGCTAACAGAACATGTAATCTTGCAAAAAGACCTTCATTATATAAATACTCTGTCGGCGTTTGGTTATATTTTTCCTGAATTTTTATTACTTCTTCTTTTGTTTCTGCCAGATGGATATGTATTGGAAGCTTGCGTTCTTCCGCAATATTCACAATATTTCTTAATGCTTCTGGCGGACAAGTGTATGGCGAGTGGGGTCCCAACATGGTTGTGATTCTACCATCCGCTTTTCCATTCCAACGTTCAACCAGTTCCAGCGCTTCTGTTAACCGTTTACCACCATCATCTTGAAGAAAAACCAATCCTCGCGTTAATGAAGCACGCATACCAACTTCTTGTACAGCTAAAGCAATTTCATTCATCTGGATATACATATCAGCAAAAGCCGTTGTTCCTGACTTGATCATTTCTGCCATCGATAGTTTGGCACCCCAATATATATCTTCAGGCGTCATTCTGGCTTCTGTCGGCAGCATTTTTTTCTCCAGCCAATCCATTAATTTCAGATCATCCGAAAAGCCTTTGAGCAAGCTCATAGGAGAATGTTGATGAGCATTAATCAAGCCAGGCATCGCAATCATGCCTTGGCCCTGGATCACTTCATCTACCTCATCCGTAATTACATTCCCTAACTTTCTAATCTTGTCATCTTCAACGAGAATGTCGCCTGTGATTGGTTGCTCCTCGCCGACCATCGTAAGGATGATTACATTCTTAATTAATATTTTCATAAAAAAACCTCCTAATAGGATTGATAATAGGAGGTTAAACTATGACGTAAGGTGAATGTCAATCGTTAGCAGATATTTTTTTGAAGTAATAACTTCGTTTGGCATAGGGGGTAAATCCATTTTTCTCATACAAATTAATCGCTTTAGTGTTAGTCGAACTGACACTTAGGGTTACTTCTTTAGCACCTGCCATTTGTAACCTATCTATGATTTCCAAAAGTAAATATGTTCCTATACCTTGACTTTGAGCATCTCGTCTAACAGCAAGCGTTGGAATTTGACCAACTTCGCCAACTAACTTCGCAGAAATGAACGCCACAGGCTCCCCCTTCATGTTACATGCCAACACATACAATTCAGAATTAAATTCAGAACTATTAAACTCATGAACCACACTTTCAGCCGTTTTTTTGCCATTAAATGCATCATTATAAATTGCTGCCCATGCCGCTGCATCCTTAATTGTAGGTGAACTAATGTAACAGCCATTCATTAAATGAGTAATATTAGGACTAGTGAGTTCTTTATTACTGAGTAACAGTACTACATGCCGCTTCTGCATATCATGCAAAAGTGCAGTTTCAAGCATCTCATCTGCTCTTGAATCCACCCTAAGAACGAAATTTAGCATGCTATTTTCTTTGCCGGCACATTCTTTTAAATGTTCCAGTATAAACTGGATCAGGATTGTGCCTATACCCTTTCCATGCCAATCGGCTTCAATAGCTACAAAACTATCGACTTTACTGCCATTTGCTGTTTCTACAAAACAAAGCGAGATGTACCCAATAATTTGTTCATAGCTGACAGCTACAAATGTATGGTCTCGACTCCTGGCTCCTGGATCATCTAAATATCGTTCAAATTCTTGGATGGTCATGCCCTTTTGTAAATTATATTCATCTCGATTAATCATATTGACGATGGACTCGGCGTCGGAAATGTCATATTTACGTATAGTTACATTCATCATTTTTCACATCTCATCATCTGCATCGCTGAACAAATCATCCAGGACCGATTTTCTATTTTCGAGAAACCGTCTTGTTAGGATGTAATGCAACGTGTCCTCATAGCGTATTTCAGCAATAGGATCTACATCAAAGTTAATAATCTGTGCATCCGGAAATCCAAGAAGTATCGGGGAATGCGTCGCAATGATGAACTGAGCTTCTTTCTCTAAATCCTTAATTACCCGCATTAATGCCAATTGCCTGGCAGGTGATAATGCCGCTTCCGGTTCATCGAGCAAGTAAATCGCCTTTTTCCAAAAACGATGTTTAAAAAGCGAAAGAAATGCTTCACCATGCGATTGCTCATGCAAAGAACGGCCGCCATAATACTTCAGGCTTTCGGGCAAAGTATCCAAATGAGAGGCAAAATGGTAAAAGGTTTCAGCTCTTAGGAAAAAGCCATTTGTGATCTTAGGCATCCACGAAAGTCGAATGTGATCCCCCAGAATGGAATGGGCAGCATCCACATCATAGTAGTTGTTCTTCCCGCCGCCAGCCGTATTAAAGCCGCTTTGATAGGCGATTGCTTCAAGGAGCGTTGATTTACCCGACCCATTTTCCCCAACAAGAAAGGTAACATTTGTTCGAAATGTTAGTGTATTCAAAGATTTTATGGCAGGTATGGAAAATGGATATGTTTTCGAATCCGCGTGTTCATTTTTTAGTATCTTAATGCTTCTCAAGTACATGAATTTCAACTCCAGATAAGACTTTATTAATAGTGGAAAATAAGCACATAATTATTATATCTTGAAGTTAGCCATTCTCAAATGAGAAAATCACATACACAAAGCCTGTAAGACAGAAAAACCAGCAAACCTTTGGGTTTGCTGGCACTATTTCAACATAATTAATTACTGATAAATTCCTGAACCCACTCACCATTGTAATAAGCAACGCCTATTTGGGTAAAGTTGGGGCTTAGGATGTTTTGACGGTGACCCGTGCTGTTCATCCATGCTTTCATAACGGCTTCAGGCGTTTGTTGCCCTTTTGCGATATTTTCACCTGCATAGGAATAACGTATGCCATAAGTGCTCATCATATCAAAAGGAGAGCCATACGTAGGCGAGGTATGATCAAAATAGCCATTATTGTACATATCTTTCGCTTTATCCAAAGCCATCGTTGTAAGTGCGCTATTGCTGGTCAAAGGACTAAGCCCCGCCTTCGCACGCTCCTGATTCACAATTGTAACGACCTGGCTAGCAAATGTTGCTTGCGATGGTGCTGTGGCAACCGGTGTTTTGGGAACAGGCGTTGCGCTCGGGCTTCCAGGTATATTCAATTTCATGCCTGACCAGATCACATTGGGATTGGTCACTTGAGGGTTAGCCTGAATCAGTGATGTAAGACTGATCCCATACTTTTGGGAGATTAACCACATCGTATCATTGCCGGATACCTGATAAGTCGATGATGCGGCCATCGCCGCGGTCGAACCCACTAGGAGGCTTAATCCTAATGCGCCGGTTACCATAAATTTTTTGTAACGTTTCAACATAAATCTCTCCTTTTTACGGCCTGCGAGGTTAGCTGTCGGATTCGGATCAAAGAGTAATCACCCGGTCGCTCACGCGACTTCACCCCAAAGAATGGTTCCCCCGTGCTTCATACTAAAGCTTCGGCCTTCTAAGTTTTTTTTGATCCAAAATGGATCCTATAAATTGTAACACGTGAAAACAATGAAATCATGATGCAATATTTCCCATTAAGGTTGTTTTTCAGTCTTATAAATGAGAAAACCCTCTCTTACACAACTTTAACGATGATTTGCAGCGTTAATGCCACAGTTTCTTTTCTGTACCGACAGTCGTCGAATTAACTATGCCCAAGCGCCTCTAACACGAATCGGATATGCATGCCTGCGCCAATGATCAGGGCCGACTCGTCCACATCAAAGCGAGGATGATGCAGCGGATGAACAATGCCAAGTTCTTCATTGCGTATTCCTAGGAAAGCGAAGGCACACGGGATTCGCTCTGCATAGAGCGCGAAATCTTCCCCCGCGAGACTTGGAGCCTCCAGCCACTCAACTTCTACGTCTCCGTTCACCGCTGCGCTTGCTGCCATCTGTACGATTTCCGCATTATTCAGGAGTGCCGTGCCTAGGCGGTAGCGGGAGTTATATGTCCCTCCGAAGGATTGAGCGACGGACTCGGCACGCGTTTCAAGCAAACTTTTCATTCGCTGAACGGCTTCATTGCCAAACGTACGGAAACTGCCCGTCACTTTCCCCGCGTCAGCAATCGCATTCAGCACCGTTCCCGCTTGCATCGTGCCGAAGGAAAGCACGGCTGGGACCAGCGGATTCCATTGTGTGGCTGCTGCTGTCTTGGCTTCAATGACGAACTGTGCTGTCATCACCAAAGCATCCACCGCCAGATGCGGTGTAGCATGATGACCCGAGAGTCCGTGGAACTCGTATGTAAAATGCGAAGAGGCGGCCATGATGTAGCCCTCCTTAAGCCCGATTGTCCCAGTGGGAAGGTCGGGCCAGACATGTAAAGCAAAACCTAGCTCAGCTTCGTCCAATACGCCGTCGTCGATGAGATCCCGGCTGCCGCTGATGAGGCTACCGTCTTCGGGACAGGGCCGTGCGCCTTCTTCGGCAGGCTGGAATACGAAAAGCACAGTTCCGCTCAAGCTCTCCGCTTCCCTGCTAAGCGCATACGCGGCGCCGAGAAGCATCGCTGTATGCGCGTCATGTCCGCAAGCATGCATGAAGCCGTCCCTCAGCGAGCGGTACGGCGTCTCCGTTTGCTCCTGGATAGGCAGAGCGTCCATATCCGCTCGCAGCATAATCGTGCGTCCGGGCTGTCCGCCTCGGAGGATGCCGACAACCCCGGCCTTGAAGCGCTTGCCAACATTGCGTCTTACCTCAAGTCCCCATTCCTCCAACTGTTGTGCGACAAGTGATGCGGTTCGTTCCACATCGAACATGCTCTCCGGATTACGATGCAAGTCGCGCCGTACCGTAATCATTTCGTTGTCCCAATTGTCCAAATGCGCTTTCAAACTTTGTGAAAGATTCATAGGTGCACCCCCTCATCTCGGCTTAGGTAGCTGTTGGTTGGAATCGCAAGCTCCAAGTTGCCTCGCAGTGTGTCGGCAATTGCGCCTTCAATCGTAACCAGATTCGCAGTTTCCTCGCGTTTACGTTCTGCTTCTTCCTGGGTTCGACCTACAATCAGACCAATGCCATGCATAGTAGCAATGTCATCTTCTGAGCGGCCATAAGCCTTGGCTCGAGCTTTTACATCACGGTAGAACTCCTTCGCTTTCTCGATGTCCTCATGTTCAGTTAATACAGCATCGGTTGACAGCGTGCCGACCAGTCCGATTCGGTTCGTCACAGCTTCCAGTTCTGAAAGAATCGTAATCGGCTCGAAGCGATTCAGGAAGTGGGGAATCGACTGTTCGTTAGTATAGAGGCCGTCAGCGATGAAGACCAAATCAAATTTACCTTTTTCCGCAATTTGAACTTGACGCTTATAGAATTCCAGACTGACGCTGGCATCCACCTGTGCGTCCGGATGCCGCCATAAGCCAATATGGGCGCCAACACCTTGTATCAGGGCACCGAATTTGAGCATTTTCTTCTTGGACATTTGTTCCCACGCTCCTAGTTGATATGACAGATCTAACTATTTCTCGCCAATAAACTTACTTATCCTATGTTAATAATAGGAATAACGCTTTGCCTATCTTAGCACCGCCTCTTCGTTGCGGTCTAATCGATTTTTTTATTTATAACTGGAAAAATAATCGAAAAATTTAATGATATTTTCAAAGGAAAATACGCTTAGATAATTTTTATAATTAAGTTAAACCATACATATACCTTCATATATGTATGGTTTGTTTCTATATGTATTCAAAAAAAAGCCATCCATTGAGCAAACCAGCTCGTCGGATAGCCAATCAACATGTATTCAATTGTGCAGCGATTCTCCATCTAAAGTTGCTATTTCGCATCATGAAAAATAATCCCTAAACTGTATCTCGTACCTGTTGTCACAGTACTTACACCATGTCGGAGTGTAGTTTTGTAATACCCGCGCGTTCCTGATTGGGGACGATGATTCGTAGGGAAGACCAGCCCCTCTCCTTGATCCAATGTGATGACATGGCCCCGACTTTGCGCCCTCGGCCTTTGCTCCACCAGTAAGAATTCCCCGCCTGAGAAATCTTCTTCTCTTTGATTCAGAGCGAACACCACCTGAAAGGGAAAGCACACATTCCCGTATAAATCCTGATGCAAACAATTGTATCCGCCTGTTTCATATTTCAGGATCAACGGGGTTGGCCGATTCTGTCCTTCTAGATGACATAGATCAAGGAATTCTGCTAATGTTGCCGGATACGTAGCAGGTTGGCCCAATTGCCCCAGCCAACGGTTAGCTGTTATCGCAAGTTCAGGGTATAAACCCTCTCGAAGCTGCAGCAGCAATGGTGGCAGCGGTGTATTGTAATATTTGTACTCTCCAATCCCAAAACGGTACCTTGCCATATCGATGGTCGTTCGAAAGCAATCCTCTTCCTCATATCCGCTGATGACATCCTCACAATCCTGTTTATTTAACAAACCAGGCAATTTGGCATACCCCTGTTCATCCAGCGATTGCTGGATAGAGTGCCAATTCAGATTTTCTAAACTTTGTTGCAGTTGCTTAGGCATGTTGCGTACCCCCCAGTTTATGAGCTGCTTATTTACTTCTGGGATCAGTATAACCGCAGCATTAAGTTTTTGTACGCATTCTCGAATGGATGAGCAAGATAACGAAAGAATGACAATTCGATTACGCTGGTTTTTTCTTATTTTTCACGTTTTGATTGAGAAAATGGATGAGTGCTTGATAGAAATCGCGTTCGTTTTCCACCTTTTGAAAACCATGACCCTCATTCCGCTTGAGCATATAAGGAACGTCTACATCCAGCTTGCGCAGCGCTTCAACCATTTGATCGGATTCCGCCCTATTCACCCTTGGATCATTCACGCCTTGCACAATCATCAGCGGTGATTTGATTTGACTCGCGTGCAGCAAAGGGGATACCATTTCGAGCTGCTTCTTATCTTTAATGGGGTCACCTACCTGTTGAACCATCTGTGAGCGATTAAGTTCCCAATATGGTGGAATCGTGTTCATGAAGGTTAGGAGATTCGAAGGCCCTACGTAATCAATACCTGCTGCGTACAAATCAGGCGTGAAAGCCATGCCGGCTAGTGTCGCATATCCACCATAAGAAGTTCCATATATCGCGATGCGTTCAGGGTCAGCTGTCCCCCTCTTGATCAGCCAGTTTACACCGTCGGTAATATCATTCTGCATCGCTTTGCCCCATTGTTTGTCACCGGCATGCAAGAACGCTTTCCCATAGCCTGTAGAACCGCGGAAATTCAATTGAAGCACGGCATACCCTTGGCTGGCCAACAGCTGAACTTCCATCTGATACCCCCATGAATCCCGAGCCCAAGGTCCTCCATGTGGATTGATAACTACAGGAAGTTTGTTAGGAGCAACGCCTTTGGGAAGCGTTAAGTAACCGTGAATAATTAAGCCATCCCTACTTTTAAAAGAAATCGGCTTCATGTCGGCCAGCTTAGACTCATCGATTTTCGGATGAATGTCATCTATTTTATCCAGCTTATCCGCCTTGCGGTCATATAAATAATAAGTGCCATATGATTTATCACTACCCGAATACAAAAGCAGTAGATTCTTATCCGGCGATCCGACTAGATTCCAATGGCGAGTATTCAGCTTGGCCTCAATTTTGTGCGACAGCTCTTCAAATTCTTTGTCCAAGTAATGCATTTTCATATCATCCGTCTCATAGGATACGGCAAGCATCGCTTTCTTCTTGTAGGAAACGATAAAATTATCGATATCGACTTCGTCATTCTCATAGATGACTTCTGTCTCTTTCTTCGTAATCGGATCAAATTTCACTAAAGCTTGCTTATCCCGTCCAACGTTTGAAGCAGCATAGATTTGTTCATTATTAAAGGAGAACATGACTGGAATAAAGGTATCTTTTGCGTCAAAAGTAGTAATTTTGTCAAAAGCTTTGTCCTCGTCTTCTCTATAAAGCAGGCTGGTCGTATCGCCGTCTCTGGCAATCGCAGTCCGAATTTCACCCCAATTATCAGTCTGCCAGTACACGACGTTCCCGGGGTTCTGTATCTGCAACTTGGTATCTCCGGTACTCAGCTTAACCCGATATACATCCATAACTTTGGGATCACGTTTGTTCATTGTAAGCAAAAGCTCAAAGTCGCTTTCTTCCTTAGCTGGCAGGATGTCAAGCAAATCTGACTTTACGTTGGTATAGGGAGTTAGGTCCATATCTCCCGAACCGTCAATGTGAACAGCGCGGATATGCTGATTTTCCGTTCCGCCGCTATCGACTGTATAGATGAGAATTTTGTCGGTAATCCATATTAAACTGTGAATGTTCTCATCCTTCGAGCTGGTGATTCGCGTGCTTTGCGTCTCCCCAACCTTTTGGATATGGACATTCATCCGATTCTCCCATGGCTGCAAGTAAGCCAGTGTTTTGCTGTCAGGCGAAAGCCTCATTGAAACCTTATCCGGCATCCGCACAAAGTCATCCAAAGAAACAAGACCTTGCGCTGTTTCTTCCTTTTGAGAAAGGGTACGATAAATAAATAAGACAAGCTGTGCACGGGTCACCTGGTTTTGCGGCATAAATTCCAATTGCTCCGTGATGAAGTTTTGTTTTAACTTCATGACGTCGTCGTGATGGACTTTGCCGATCGTTGTTTCATCTTTGAGCCATGCTTGAATGCCGTTATCTTGGAGTTGAAAAGCGCGAACGAGCAAACTCGCCATTTGTTCACGGGTTAGGGGAGAATCTGGCTGGTACAGCCCCTCATTGCCCTGCACAATGTTCTGCTCTTTCAAAGAATTGACCGCCTCGGCATAAGGACTCGTCACTTTCACATCCGTAAACGCGTTTAACGATTTCGGTTTATTCAGCTTGAGCGCCTTGCTCAGCCATAAGGCCGCATCTCCCCGTGTAACAGCGTCATCTGGATGAAAGCTTCCATCCTCAGCTGCACTAACGATTCCTTTCTGCTTTAGCACCGTGATTTCTTGACTTGCATAATAGTCTGTGGGCACATCCGGATAGGCGGTTGAGTCGCTGTTGGCCTGAACACCAGTTGGCAGCACAATAGCGGCAATCCAAACGGCTGCCACCATATGAACTATTCGTTTTCTAAAAGAAACTTTCATGTAAATCCCCCTGTAAAGTTGATACAACAAATGGACGCAATAGATTCCATTATATACCAGAGGATAGTAGATTCATAGACTCATAGAATGGATAATTCTAGGAGGTTCTGGCAACTCAAAAAGTGCAAGTTGACTGGCTTAGTCAGCTTGCACTTCGATTATAGAAAAGCGTGTATTACAAATAAACCTGCAAATGCCAGCCCAGAACGCAAATGCCATTTCCGATCTAACCGCCTATATCTGAACAAGCCCGAAACCGGAACCGGAAGTAATACCACAAGCGCAAGCAGTCCACTTAAATTATTGAAATCCAATTTGAAACCGTACATAAAGACGGCAGCGGCATGCAGTATAATTAGTGCGATTGCGATAATCGCAATTGGCGTGTGCCACCTTCTCACGAATCGCAGTAAAAAAACGATCGCTTTTTTGACATTAGCCATTTGATCCCAAATACGCAGTTTGATTATATACATAAGCACATAGTTGGCAAGAACGAAAAATAAAGCAAGTCTTGCATTAGATCCATAATTCTTAAACGTTTGTTCGAATCGACGGTTGTGCAAAGTTGCAGCGGGTAGATGTATCAGACTCCAGATTTCCCATAGAACAAACAAAATTGAAATAATAATGGCACTAAATACCCATATCCGTTCTCTTCGGGGGATCCAAGAAGATTTTATGGTGTTGGTTTCCCTTGTTGTCATGTGCTAAGTTCCCCCTTCAATTAAGATAGGACTACTATACCCGACTATTATTAAAATTAAATGAGAAAAGTTTTTATTCTTACCCTTAACTCAATTTCTCCTTTCTCTTATGCGTTTTCAAACTCGGAGCTAATGTGACATCAGCTGCCTTTCATGCTGGTTTTACCCCGTTCCCGCCAAATAGCGGATCATAGTTCCTTATCACACTAGGTTCTCTATCATCGCAAAGCCCAAAGGGAACTACGATCCGTTATAATGCTGAAAACCGCCTAATTTCACTCCAGTGGGAACTACGATCCGTTATTTCGCCATTTCCTGGTCGGAATCAGCATTTCCGCTTAAATAACGTATCTCAGTTCCCTTTCAGGCAACTTTCACCCCAGTTCCCGCCAATTAGCGGATCGTAGTTCCTTTTCACGCTAGGTTATGTTTCATCACTGCTAATGACCCTCCCTTTGCAAAATAGCAGGAGGGCTGCATCAAGGGAAATAAACCTTGATGAGCCCCGCTGGCAATATGACCTAATCTAAACGCTCTTGCGAAGAACATCCGGCAGCACGTTCAACAGCCGTTCCAGCGTAATTGAATCATCATAATTCCATTTGGCATCCATGAGATAAACAAGGTTATTTTGCACAGGTGAAAGTTCTCGCCATAATGGACTATTGACTAACAACTTGGCTGAATCCAAGGAGCACTGGTCTTCGCCCACGAGTAAAAATAACCGATCCCCGGCATAGGCCTCTATCATTTCAGCCGAAATCTCCTGATATTTAACCCCCATGTCCATCATGGCTCTGACTTTCTCTGAAGGTTTAAAGGCCAGAGGATGATGAAGTGTGAAAGAGAGTCCATGGTTCCCCATGACGTAAAGCCGCCCATCTACGACAACAATGACAGTTACCGTTTCATTCGCTTTGATATCTAGCCGATATTGGTTCCATAATGCCTTGGATTTGGACTTATAATTCTTGATCCACTTCTCAGCATGAGCTCTCTTGCCCAATACGGCCGCCATTAATCTAAGCTGCTCGAAGTTGGCATCTTCTCTGTCAAGAACCAGGGTCGGCGCAATCTGGGAAATGGGCGTTGCTCCGGTTTCAACCGTGTTGCAGTGGAAAATAAAATCGGGCGCGAGTGCTTTTATTCGCTCCAAATCCTCTTGGGTCCAATATCCATAATATGTTGGAGTTCATTGCGATAAACAACCTGTTTGCCGATTACCGTCAAATCAGCGCCGACTGGCCTCACGCCAAGCGTAAGCAAATTCCCCAAGGCATAACCAATCACAACAATCCTTGAATTCTGCAAGGGCAGCTCAATCTTAGATCCTAGCTCCTTCTGAATCATTACATGCCTCGGATCTGTACGCGCATATTGCTTGGGGGAAATTCCCATAGATTGCCGAAATCTACGGTTAAAATAATACTCATCCTTAAATCCTACCCGGTGCGCGATGTCTCTGAGGGGCGCATTAGAGAGCAGCAACAACTCTGAAGCACGCTTCATACGTACTTCAGTTAAATAATCCAAAGGTTTATAACCTGTGATAGCTTGAAAAATAGAACTATATTCCCAGCGCCTGACACCCGTTTGCTGTACAAGCTGTTCAACCGTAATATGTTCAATAAAGTGCTCTTCCAAATAAGCAACAGACTGCTCAACTGCCTGTATGGAATCTGTAGGAGTGCGCTTGCCTTGATGGCTTTCCAGCAAAAACAGCAGCAATTCTTGCAAACGAATTTGCTGCTTGAAACTCTCAAATAGCCCCCCATCTTCCCCTTTAGTGATGATTTGCTCCATCAGGTCTACGCATTTGATGAATGGTGTTGGGGTTATTGGATGCCCATAGGGCAAGTGCGGGTGTATAGAAAGAGGACTAATATTACCCAAGCGATGAATACTGAAAGTAACCCACAATCCAGCTAAGTCATCACCTTCTCGAGTATTAAATACTAATTTAGTTTCAGGGTGTGCAATCAAGCTTACTCCCGGCTTAATAGGTACAGCAACTCCGTCAATAAGGAGAGAACCGCGGCCTTCGGTAAAAGCAATGATTGCATGTCGCCCTTCTATTGGGCTTACATCTATCAATCCGCCAGTGCAATTCATCGAACCAACGGTACCTATGGAAAATAATAAATCATGAAGGATTTGTGCTTCCCTGACATCTTGATTCAATGGTGATCCTCCTGCAAAACTATTTGAGAATGGTTATCAATTATAGGTTTATTGTACCGAAAAAAAAGAAGCTTATCAACTCGAAGTTGAGAGCTTCCTACCTATCGATAACTTATATCACCAATTATTTCATTAATTTCGGAAGTTCATCTAATAATCGGTCCTTGGTAATCGGATCATCGAAGTTCCATTTCGTTGGGATGTAGTACACTTGTTTGTTGGCAACAGCTTTAATGGATTTATAAACCGAATCATTGGTAAAAGAATCTGACGCAGCTCTGGCTGCTTCATTATCATCCGTTAATACAAACAGATAGTCCCCTGCAAATTCAGGCATTACCTCGTTGCTTACATCACTGAATCTTTCATTCTTATCAATTAAAGTTTGTTTAACCTTGGGAGCAGGCTTGTAACCGAGTGTATCATAAAGGATGGTGGAGAACCCGCTATTCCCCATCACATAGAATTCTTTCCCTAAGCGAATGAAAACAGTGGCTGTTTCACCCTCTTTGACAGTTAACTTCCCTTTCATTCCAGCAACTTTCCCTTTGAAATCTTGTATCCATTTCTCTGCTGCTTGTTTCTTTCCTAGAATATCACCGATGACAAGCAATCGTTCAAAAGTAGGCAGCCTGTCATACGTAACCGTTGGAGCAATCTTATTCAGCGCGTCATAATCTGTAGATTTATAATAAGTGCCTCCACTGTCCATCAGGATTAGATCAGGTTCAAGTGAAAGAACCTTCTCCAGATTCGCTGACACGTCACCAATATCTTGAATACCCACCAACAAATCCGGATAAGCAACCTGTTTGGCAATAACTCCAAGCGCGGCACCTGCTGGTTTAATGCCTAATGCCAACAAATCTCCCAAGTCACTGCCTGTGTATACGATTTTTCTGGCTTGCGTTGGGATCACAACTGTATGACCTTTGGAATCTGTAATCATTTTAGTAGTTGCTTCTCCTTTAGGTTGCTCTGTGGCAACCGTTGGTGCTGATTCCTGAACTTTAGTTCCACAAGCTGCAACCAAAGCGATCATCAAAGTTGTTATTGCTAATAGGACGAAAAATCTACGTGCAGTTCTCATCTCGCTCTTTTTCCCCCAATAGTTAATTTATGAAGATAATGATAATCATTATCGTTGATAAGCATAATAAAATTTGCATTTCTTAGCAATGGAGAAACCTCATGATTTTTTTGGCACAAACCTCAGTTTACACATAAAAAACGGCTCAATTCGCATCAAGTGCGCATGAGCCGAGCCTGGTTACTGGTCCTTCGATTCAATTGGATCGAAATGTTTCAATCTAGTTAATAAGTGAGCTATGTTGAAGATTAAGAAATAGATACCGACGTCATATATATATTTCCAATTTTTCGGGTTATAGAAACCCGTCTTCGTGAAGAAAGGTTCCATCACATACGCGCAAACAAGTCCTAAAACAATCCCTTTAATAATTGGATTTATTTTCGGTTTTATTTGAATGGCAAACATAACGCCTACTGGAAGCATTGAAAAGTGATAAGGAAGAAATGTCGTTCCCGAACAAGGAATAAACTTGATCGGATACGACCATTTCCCCATGGATAAGGCAAACATATCGATGATTTGACCGAGTAGAATCGAACAAATACCAGCTAAAAGCAGTCTAAATGTGCTATCCTTCTTCTTATATTTCAACCAAATAAGCCATGGAACAATAAACAAGGCAATGCCCAGCCACCATCTCCATGTAAATATAAAGCTATGAATAATAGCATCATTAATCATTGTATTGGCTTCAACGATTTCCTGCTGTGCTTGTTCGACTTGATTAATTCCATCTTGTATCGTCATGCTAGTTACATCCCTTCTCCAATTGGACGCTATCCTCAAGCGTACATGTATTAGAGGATAGTTTATCCAGTTGAAGTGAAGATGATACAGCCTCTCACATATCAAGCGATTGTATTAACAGCACACGAAGAACGCCGCGGTCGATCTCAGGTCGATCCCCTTCCTGGGGCTCTGCCACCTCATCCAGATAAATTTTGCCGGTTTTATCGAACAGGCGGAAGTCCTGTCCCTCATACCTGGCCAGCGCTTCGAATTGGTCGATTAACCCCGCCTCTCGGAGTGCCTTTTGGCCAGAATCGTGATGAATTCCTAATGACCCGCCCTGCTCGGAGATTGTTCTCGTTCATAGACGACGCTCGCCACACCATGCTGCTGTAAAATACGCGCCAATGTTAACCCTCCAGGGCCTGCCCCTACGATAGCGATGCGTTGTTGTTGTTTTGTATTTGCTATTGTTGTTGTCATATGAATTTACACCTCGGAGTTAGATTTTGAATGCCTTGATCTATTTATACCATACGAACATTGTTCGTAAAGAGCCGGGGCAACCACTCGATCACTCCAAACCATTACAAAAAACCTAGCCCGGAGCTAGGTCACCAATTCCGTGTACCTTGAGGCAAACCTCAAGCCCCCCTAACGAACTCAATACCCTTTATTCGGCCAAAATCGCTCATTCTGAAAATCTAATGAACTCCAGATGCGCTATTTCAAGCAAATGCTCACCATTCAGCCAATAAAGTGCTCGTTAGCGCCAACTCAGTTCAATAAATCTCCAAAGTAGCCATTTTCACCTATATAAGCATCGTACAGTTCATTAGATGCCCTTTAAACCGAAAACCCTCAAAGCAAAGAAGACTGCGGTAGACGCCAAGAAGGGGTAAGCTTCGCTCACCCCAAACCCAAAAACATATAAATTCCGACGAAAAATCCCAGCCAGCAGCTAGGTCATTTATGAGCGTGATGAATACGATAGCTGCTAGGGCTTCTCCCCTAATTTCTCAGCACCTTATCCTATTCACCGAGCAACGCCCCTCCTTAAATTTTATTTAATTAGTCAACTCATTATTGCTTGTTTTCATATCATTCGTTTTCAGCTTCATGATTGCTACCTGAAGGGTATTATAGGCAATTGTATACGCTGGAGCCCCGGTACCTGCATCTGTTGTATCTATCCCATGCAGTGGTTTATTCGTTATTATTTGGCTATTCTTAATGGTAAATCCCTTCACTTTGGAAGGTTTTGTTGCCCCTGCAATTGAACCCACTTTTATTAACGGTGTTTTGGTTGCCGTGAGATTTGTAGCATTAAAAATGCTGCCTAGAATGGATAGCTGCTTCACCCCTTGAATATAAATGGCTGCCGCGTAACCAACATCATTGGAAATCTTAAAGTCAGCATTATTAAAAATGATATCAGGTTCCCCATACATTTCATTAATCGTGAAGATCTTGCCTAAGGAGTGGAACGAACAGTCATTGAAAACATATTTGCCAGCTTGATTAATACCCAATCCAACAGACTCATTGGTTGTCGATGTGAACTTGCATTTATTGTAAGTGCCCGCTGGAAGTGTCGTCCCGTTGTAGGCATTATAATCTTGCACAACTACTTGGTCATAGATGTTTTGGTCCGTTCCTTTGCCGCCCAACGCAGAAAGTTTGGTTAAACCCTTTATGGTAACATTGGATAGTCGAACTGGACGGTTGCCAACATTTAAGGAAGTAGAAACGGAGGTATCCGTATTGGTCATCGTAATTTGATCTACTTTCGAGCCAAAAGGGTCTGTATTATTCAAATTCAAATTACTATTAATAAAAGTTGCATTAGTTAACGTATTGCTTGTTGCCAATAGATTCACTTCGGCGTTATGAAAAGTGTTTTGATCTGCAACTCCTGTACCCGCCATTGTCAGTCCGCCTTGATGAAAAGTGTTGTTTTTAACGACAGTATTTGGAAATGCCTTGTAAATGTACACATTTATATTGCTCTCGAATAGATTATTGCTTATTGTCGCCGTGTCTCCATCAGCGAATACAATGTCTCCACCTTTATTATCGTAAAAGCGATTATTGTTTATCGTGATGTTCTTGTTGGGGAAAAACCCCCCCGCCTCTGAATCAATGCCATATTGAGGCGCTGTACCTTGGATATCATGAATTTTATTATTCGTGATCTCAATCCCATCTACGCCTACAAGTGAGATGCCTTGTCTTCTGTTAAATGCGGATTCCGAGTTTTTAATCGTTACATTTCTTGAAACATCATTACTGAACAATTTCACAAAAAAATTAGCCAGATCCGTTGAACTGAAAACAGGGTAAAAGCTGCTCGCATTAGAGGGGATTTGAACGAGATCAATGCCAAATCTGATTTGTTTAACGGCAGAAACATATTTGCCATCTTTATTATAGAAATAGACATCATATTGGTTGCTTGAAGCAGCTTGAGGCTGCTCGTAAGCAAAATATTGTCTCCCTTTAAATAATGGATTAGTGAGGTCCACGGCCGTTTTACTTCTTATCTTCGATGTGGAAGGAATAAACTTGCCCAACGGATCAATATCTCCTCTAAGGTAGCTCTTCCCGTAAGTACCTTCAATGCCAACGATAGATCCGTTGATCGATATGCCATCCCCAGTAAAATGAGTGGTTCGAACGCCGTCTATGGTTAATTGGTACGCTCCTTCCGAGGAGATTCCGCTGCCAAATTCATGAGTCCCATAACTCGAGGAGTTATCTTTCTTGCTATAGTTATGAGTATCTTTGTCTCCTTTCAATGTTCCGCCTTTGATAGTTGCGTTGTTCACGCCATAGCCCACATAGAAGGTTCTATAATTCTCAAAACCATTCGATTCTTTTTGAATAACCGCTGCATCATCCAGTAAGAAAGTCATCTGACTAACCATGTTGATTTGAGCTTGCGAGTCATTCGGACCAGTTCCTTTACTGATTAAATAAGTACCCGCTGGTACTTTGAAAACTTGATATCCTTGTTCATGCGACCATTGCAGCGCTTTATTGATCCCAGTCGTCGTTTCGACAGGATGAGTGCCATCGTTATATATGTGCCATCGGGTAAGCTCTAGGTTGTACGTTCTGGGGTTGGCAATTTCTTCTGAAGACGCATTAACCATAAAAATTTGAAAAGAAAACATAACGAGTAGGAATATGGATACTGCATTTTTCGTCATTTTTTCACCATCTTTTTGGATTTATGTCGAGACTTGATCTATTATACATGATTAAATGGAAAATAGTTGGAAGAAGTCTCAAACTGTATCCTATTCGTGAAAAAAACACAATTGATGTCGTGTTAGCCGATAACCTCCACTTGTTTCCGGTAATGTTGGGGTGTACAGTGATACAGCTTTTTAAACATTTTCGAGAAATAGGAAAAATTACTATAGCCAAGCGATTTGGCGATATCTGAGATTGGAATGGTTGAATTTCGAATCAGTTCTTGAGCCAACTTCATGCGTTCGATCAAAATATAGTCCGTTATCGATTCACCCACCTCTTTTTTGAACAAACGAGATAAATAGGCTGGATTCAAATGGACATATTCAGCCAGTTGCTCCCTTGTAATTATTTCATTGAGATGATCTGCGATGTAGCATTGAATTCGTTGAATAACGGAGTCATTTTGATGCAAATAGTCGCAGACCACAGCGATTAATTGCAACGCCCATGATTGAAGCTGTTCTAACGAACGTGGTAATTTGCCGTTGAAAATATCCTGATGATCCTGGAGAAGTTCATGGGCGGATAAACCATTTTTATGCAAGATGTAATGAATCATTTGAAGAAAACCATGATAGAAGGCATGCAGCGCATTGGCTCCATATCGCGGATCTTCGCGAATCTCCTTCAGATTGCGGGCAATCTCTCTCTCCATCTCTCCCCGTTTACCCTGCTCAATCAGAATCGTCCAGGCGGAGAATTCAGGAAGCTTCGGCATCAGTTGGTTAGCTTGATACTCGTGCTGCCAGTAGATCTTGTTCGATTTCTGCAAATTATTATATTCCATATCGAGCAGTTTGATATAGGTTTCACGTATCCCCACTAAATCTGAAGGCTCGCCTATATAGCAGGAAATGCTGCAGCTAAAATACTGCTTGCATGATGCTATGTACGTTAAGCATTTGTCATTAATGCTCGCATAGTCCATCTGCTCTTCCTGTTCCACAAAGAATAGAACGACATTTACGCCTTGTTTGGTCTGGATCACTTCCCC
This sequence comes from Paenibacillus marchantiophytorum, assembly GCF_014640555.1. Classification (GTDB taxonomy): domain Bacteria; phylum Bacillota; class Bacilli; order Paenibacillales; family NBRC-103111; genus Paenibacillus_E; species Paenibacillus_E marchantiophytorum. The sequence continues at coordinate 259,167 of NZ_BMHE01000003.1, forward strand.
TTGAAAACCGCTTAGCAGGACCTCGGAAGCTGCGTTGCGAAGCGCATATTCCAACAGTTCCTCGTCGCCTGTGTCCAAATCGCGATCCCAGGACTCGACACTAATCACGATGGGCAAGATGCGCGACTGCGCGGTGAGGGGCAAATGATGATCCGCAATAAACTGTGACACCTCATGTGGTCTGCAAACCATTTTTCTCGCGAATAATTGATTCCAGAACGTATCGCTTAACACCGATTTATTCTTTATCCAGAGCTCATAGTAAGGCTTGTATTGCTCCCTCAATTGGTGGAGTTCTTGGTCATGTGCAATAGATTGCAACGCTTTGGCGATGGTTGCTTGCAAGACACTAAACTCGATCGGCTTGAGCATATAATCGAAGCTATCGAGCTGAATGGCTCGCTGGACGAAATTGAAATCAGCATGTGCGGTAAGGAAGATAGTCTCTGTTGCCGGGGAATGCGCGTTAACCCATTCCAGCAGCTCAATCCCTGTTCCCTTGGGCATTTCAATATCGCAGATCAGAATATCTATGTTCGTTTGCTCAAATACTTTCATCGCCTCACGAATGTTATAAGCTTCATATACTTCAGAAATATTCAGTTCTTGCCAATTCAGACCACTTTTAATGCCCAGTACTGCATAGATCTCATCATCCACAATAAGTGCTGTTCTGTTCATGGATATCCTCCTTCAAAGCCGTTTCGACTAGACAAATGAATCCAAGTTACGAATTGGCATGCGAATTGTGATACAGGCACCTGAATCTGGCAAATTGGTGAATTGAAGACTTGCCTCCTGTCCGAAAATATACTGGAGACGATGATAGACATTCCATATGCCCAAATGTTCATCACTCTGTGATAGGAAATATTGCCCCGATCGCAAGTGAGCTAGAATGTCAGGGTTGAAGCCGCTCCCATTGTCAGAGATCACAATCTCCATGATGTGCGAGTGTTTCTCCGATGCAATCTGAATATCCAGATGAAAGGGATGCTCCATGAAGTCGAAGCCATATTTCATACTATTTTCGATGAATGGCTGAATAATCAGCGGGGGAATACACCTGGATTGCAGCGAGTTTTCAACTTCAAAGTTATAGGTTATGCGATCTGGGAAACGCAATTGTTGGATTTTGATGTAACTTTCCATATGCTCCAGCTCTTCAGCAATCGACACGACGTTGCGATGAGTTTGGGTGGTAAAGCGAAAATATTTGACTAAATTTAAGCTCATCAATTGAATGATATCGTATTTCTGAATTTGCGCCAGATTATAGATAATATTGATTGAATTCAACAAAAAATGAGGGTTCATTTGAAGCTGCAAATGCTTCACTTCTGCTTTATGCAGTTTAATTTGCTCTTCGTACACGTGAATTTTCAAATCATGGATTTGTGCTGCCATTTCGTTGAACGTTTCATTAATAATCGTGAATTCTTTGGTTTGCGAACGTGCAAGACGCGTGCTCCAGTCGCCATGCTTAATCTTCCGCATCCCCCGAATGAGATTGGAAATCGGCCTCAAAATCATTTTATTCAAATAAAATACATAAAAAATCAAGACGATGGCCGCCAGAAATGGCAGCATGAAAATAAAGCCGCGAAAATAGGTTAATTTCTGAACCAACTTTTCTTCCGGAATAAAAGCGCTTAACATCGTGTCTGTACCCTTAATCGGATTGGAAACAACGATATACTTTTTATCGCCCATAAGGACTAATTGGTAGGTATCTTGACTGCCCTCTGGCTCTATGGCAAGCGCTGTTGACATCTCTTTATTCGAAATAATCTTCCCTTCGTCGGAGATGAACGAAGCAAATCCATCGGAACCTAATTGAATTAAGTCCAAAGGAATCATCAAGTTCTTTAATTGAACGGAAGCACCCAAATAATAGCCTTCTCCTGTATCTACCAAGCGGACTAAAGCGTACTGATCCCCGTATTTAACCGCTTTCCATTTTTGAAAATAGATGCTCCCAGGCTTTGCTTCTCTTAACAATTCTTCCAGCGTCGTTTGAATCGTAATTAACTCTTCATAGGATTTGGCTTTGATCGCTGTATTAAAAATATCTTTATTTTGAACGGAATAAATAAACTGGAAATCGACGCTGCTGTCAAAGCGGTGATAGCGATTCAGCTCATTAATAATCCGCTCCTTGGTGAGGATATACTCGGTTGGATCATGGATAACACGGGACAATAGTGAGATATTGGGGTCTTCGTAAGCCAAATTATATAAGAAATTCGTTTCTCGATTTAGTTCTGCCTGTATTTGATTAGAGTACAGTATAATCGCATTCTTGTTCGATTCAGCCACCTGCTCTCGGACTGTGCTCAATGCGAATAAGTTATTGAAAAGCAGTAAAATTAACAAAGGAATAGCAATGGTAATAAATCCAATAATCAGCTTGAATCGAAGAGAACTCATCATCTATTCAGGTCTCTCCTAACCAGTGGGAATACAATCATTATAGTTAGTTTAGTGAAAATAAGGAATCCCCACCCCTATGGCGATTACATAGAGGCAGGGTTTGCAAGGAAGCTATGCGAACTATTTTTGTGAAGCTGACCATTCTTTCAATTGTTTCTCGACTTCTTCTTTCACACGAGCATAACCAGCAGCAGCCCTCTTCTCTTTCCATTTGGCGATCGTCTTCTCAGCATCTACGGCCCCGGTATAGAGGGATTTAAATTCGTTTTCGACATTCGTAATGGAGGCCATCTCCGACTTCACAGGCTCTTGATTGAACGTAAAGCCAAGCGCAATCGAGCGTTCCGAACGGGCATTGAACTCTTTGAACAGCTTCCATTTGTTCGGATCTTCATTGGCAAATAGATAGGAATTGAATTGATTTCCGAACATCCAGCCGCCTGGATTCGGGTATGTTTCTGTATCTGCCGTCATGCCTGCCGGATAGTCGATAATCGTATCGGATTTTTTCACATAATGCTTGTTCTCAAGACCCCAATCCAGCATATTCACCAGTTTGGCATCCGTATATAGCATGTTGAGGAACATCATGACTCTCGCTGGATCCTTGGACGTTCGCGAAATTCCTAGCATAGCGCCTTGCGCATCGCCAGTTGTTGTAAATGGCGCAGCCGTTTCGATTTGAACAACTTCGGTGCCTGATGTAAGACTCATCTCTTTATCTTTGCCAGGCTTCAAGGATTGCGCGACGGCAAAGCCTTTGCCGGCTTTAATCATATTCATCGCCTGATCCGAATCCGAGGTGAGGACGTCTTTATCAAACCAGCCATTTTTGTACCATTGATTCATACGTTTATAAAAATTAAGGACATTCGGATCCTCTAGCGTATCTACAACTTTAAGCTCTTTGCTTCCGCGAGGAATGGCTAGGCCGGCCACGAGACCGTCATAGTTAGCCGCATTCCAGATATTAGAAAATTTACTGCTTATGATTGGCGTTACACCGGGTTCATTGTCTTTGATGTTTTTGAACATCGCTTCCAACTCGTCCATAGATTTGATACCTTTGGTATCCATATTGTATTTATCAACTAATTTTTTGTTCAACAAGAAACCAAAGCCTTGACCGAATTCCTTATTCGTAGGCAGTGCGAAGAGCTTGCCGCCAATGCGTGAACCTTTGATGAAGTCTGGTCCCAGAACGCCCGGAATATCTTTGCCGTATTTCGACATGAGATCATCCAATTCAAGGTACTGACCTTTGGCAGCATCCCTTGGATAATAGTACCAACTAGCCGTAAACATGAGGTCAAATGGTTCATTGGATATTTTCATTAAATTCGTTTTGTCATCCCAAGAACCCCACTCGATAGGTTTCAATTCAATCGTTGCGTTAATTTTCTCCGTTAAATATTTGCTCATTTCCGCTTGGACTAAAGCTAAATCTTTCGGAGCGGAAGCCGGATACACAAGCGTAATTTTGTATGGAGCTAACGTTTTGGAACCAGAATCTGCTGCCGTACTCGCAATTGGAGCTGCTGATGTTGACGGTTCCGCTTTGTTCGTTTCTTTGCTGCAGGCCGACAGTGTGAATGTGCTGCCGATCAAGAGTGCTGCTGTGATTTTGAAAGTCTTCTTCATGGATCTTTTATCCCCTCTCAATGTAACTGCCTTGTGAATGACCTTTCCTGCTTGCAGTCAGCCTTACCCTTTTACGGCTCCGCTGGTGATTCCACTTATGTAATATTTCTGAAAGAACGGATACGCCAGTAGCAGCGGGCCAATTCCGACGATAGCTAACGCCATACGCACGGTTTCTCTTGGCATTTTGGCTAGCAGTTCACCGGCTTGTGCGGATGAATTGGATTTCATGATGAGATATTGAATATTTGTAAGCGTCTTCGTCATTAAATATTGAATATTATAAAGTGCCGGTTTATCTATAAACAGCATGCAATTATACCAATCATTCCAGTAGGCTAACGTTGTAAACAATCCGATGGTTGCCATTATGGGCAACGAAAGTGGAATAACAATTTTCGAGAAAATTTGAATTTCGCTGGCGCCATCAATCGTTGCTGACTCAATCACCGATTCCGGGATGGAATTTGTGAAAAAAGTACGCATTAACAGAATGTTAAAGGCACTTAACAGCATACCAGGGATGATCATAGCGAGCATCGAATTTTTCATAGGCAATAGATTCACGAATGTCATATACCATGGCACCATCCCCCCACTAAACAACATAGTGAAGAAGATGTAGAACGCTAAACTTCTCCGGAACGGCAAATTTACGCGTGATAACGGATACGCCATTAGCGTAGTAATAAGTAAACTTAACATAGTCCCGATAATCGTGCAAAAGATTGTAATCCCATAAGCCTTGGTAATTTCAGAGAAATTAAAAAATAGAAATTCATAGGCGGCGAAGCTGATTTTGCTTGGAATTAAGGAATAGCCGTTAGATTCAATAGACGATTCGTCCGAGATGGACACCATGAAAATAAGGAGAAACGGCAGTAAGGAACCAATGGTGAATAACCAGAAGAAGACATGAATACTTGCTTGACTGAGCTTGTTCGTCTTAATCATCAAGGTACACCCTTTCCTAGAATAAAGCTTCTTGTTTATTCACTCGACGCACAGCATAATTGGCTGCCAGGATGAGGAAGAAACATACGAGAGACTGATAGAGCCCTGCTGCGGATGACATGCCGATATCCCCTAATTGTCCCATAGCTCGATACACGAACGTATCAATCGTATTGGTAGTCGAGATCAAAGCGCCTGTATTCATCGGAACTTGATAGAACAAGCCAAAGTCGGACCTCAGAATGCCACTGACCGCTAATAGGGTCATCGTTGTGATGATGGGCGTAATCAGCGGTATCGTGATTCGTGTCATCTGTTTCCACTTATTCGCGCCATCGATCGTGGCAGCTTCATAGTACTCTTTATCGATGCCTAGCATCGCAGCAAAATAAATGATGGATAAGTAACCTACATGTTTCCAGGCATTTACGATAACGAGAATATACGGCCAATAACCTGCTTCACTGTACCAGGAAATAGCTTCTTTCTGAAACCATTTGCCCATCAGTCGGTTGACGAGACCATTCTCCATATTTAGGAAGCTGTATACCAAATAGGCAACGACAACCATCGAAATGATATGCGGCAACAGAAACGTACTTTGATAAAAGCGTGAGATGACTTTGTCTTTGATTTCATTGATGAGAAGTGCGGCTAACAAGGCCAAGATCAAATTGAGAATAATGAAAACCACATTATATAGAATCGTGTTGCGTGTGATGATATAAGCATCTGGCGAATTAAACAGAAATTTGAAATTATCCAATCCCACCCATTCACTGCCCCACATGCCTTTAGCAAAATTATAATTTTTGAAGGCAAGCACTAAACCGTACATCGGTATGTAATTGTTGATGAATAAGTACAGTACGCCCGGCACCGTCATCAGCAGCAGCCATTTGAACTTATTTAGTTTTCTTAGCCTGACTTGCATTTTTCTCTTCGCTGATGTTTCATATTTCGGTTGTATTGAAACGGTTTCAATTCCTTTCATGAGCCCACCCTTTCTGTCCAACGATCGCTTACAGTGCCATTATAGTACATCCAAAATCGCCTCGACCACTAGGATCATGACTTCGTAATACGACAATGGTGACTTGTTAATTGAAACCGCCATAGCGATATTGACAGTGGAAATAGGACTCTTTATGCTAAAAACGAAATGTTCTTTCTATAAGTAATAATGCTGCTTTCGCTTTCAAAATAAGGAGGTTTTGCACAATGTTTATTCATCCTGTTAGGCGTGTTTTTATCCTAGGTATGGACGGTGCTGGTTCGTTTATTCAACACACGGCTACGCCACACCTGGATTCTTTTCTGGCTCAAGGAGCTTTCACATTTGAAGCTCAAGCAGAATCGCCTACGATTAGCGCGCAATGCTGGGGATCCGTCCTGCATGGCGTGCATCCAGAGAAACATTTACTGACTAATGACATTGCAGCCAGCGAGCGTTATTCCGCGGATTCGCCCTACCCTTCCATCTTTCGCTTGGCTAGAGAAGCTTGGCCGGAAGCCAAATTAGCCTCCTTTGTCGGGTGGTCGCCCATTAATGAAGGAATCATTGAAGAAGGTCTTGCAATACATAAAGTGTCTCTGCCGGATGAACAGCTTGTTAGTGCGATTGAGCAATATTTGATTCATAATCAAGATGTCAAACTACTCTTCCTGCAATTGGATGAACCAGACGGCTCTGGACATAGACATGGCTATGGGCCTAATTCTCCTGACTATTTGCAAGCGATTACCAACTGTGACCGCTTAATGGGAAGGGTTCTTGCTTCACTAGAGAGTTTGAACTTACTAGCAGATAGTCTAGTTATTGTGTTAACCGATCATGGCGGCGGCGGCGCTGATGCCTATAATCACGGCAGCGACCATCCGATGGATAAACAAGTATTCTGGGGATGCGTGGGGCCGGGCATTGAAGCTGCTGCGGTGCTTCCAGCCTTGTCGATCATGGACACAGCGGCAATAGCTGCCTTCGCACTAGGCTTGGCAGCTCCCTCAACTTGGGATGCGCAGCTGCCAGAATCCTTGATTGGCCAATCTAGAAAGAGGTGACGACAACATGATCTATCAAATTTTTAGCGCGAATGAATGGCTCTATCCAGATCAGGTTATTAACGATTCCTGCAATCAACGAATTTCTCTCGCTGCGGCAAGAGGAACCCGTGTAGGCTGTCAAATCCTGATACAAGGCTTGGCAATTGGTGCCAATCTGGCATGGAGCTTTCATCCTAGTACGAAGACTGCCTCATATCAAGACAACATTGAAGTATTTCGAATGAAAGACGTACTCGTCAATGAGAACACAGGTCCGCAATACTCGACCATTCCAGTAGGGACGCCCGCTGACTATGTAACTCGTCTGGCCCCTTTTCGCGTATATGACGCTTTACAACGAATCGATCAAGCCTTGATAGTTGATAGTTCAACGGAGGCTCTATATGTCTCATGGCATATTCCCTCTCGGATCACGCCTGCCGTTTATCCGGGAGAACTGCATCTCCAAATCGACGAACATCAGATCATCATACAAGTCGCGCTCGAAGTTTTCCTGGCAACCGTACCTGAACGAGAAACACTTGCCATCACGAACTGGTTTTCCAATATAAATGCAGCCACCTATCATGGTCTAGAGCTTTGGTCGGAAGATCACTGGCAGATGATCCGCCAGTATGGGGAAGCCATGCGAAGAACACGCCAAACCCATTTTTTAGTTGATTTAGCGCTTGTTGATGTGCATGATTATGAGGGAACATACACATTTGATTTTGCTAAAATCCAAAGATACATCGAGCTCTTCCTGTCCCTTGGCTTCTCCGGCATTGAGGCTGGACATCTGGCAAGCAGGCTTGGCTGGGATGATCCCGCTTACGTGCTCAGCTACAAGCCGGAAATCCAAGCTACCTCACCAGAAGGCTATGCGTTCCTTGCTCAATTTCTACCGGCATGGCACCAATTTCTCCAGATCAATGATTGGTTGGAGCTAACCATTCAACATGTGGCTGATGAACCGATTCAAGAATCTGCGAGCGATTTCCGTATACTATCCAGCATCGTACGCAAGTTCATGCCAGGGGTTAAACTCATTGAAGCTATGATCTATCCTCATATCGAAGGCTCTATCGATATCTGGGTGCCAACGAATGAAGGATTCGACAAGCATCAAGAACATTTCGAACACCTTAAGCAGCTCGGAGAAACCATCTGGTTCTATACGTGCTGGAATCCCGGAGGTCATTACTTAAATCGTTTCTTGGATCTGGCTCTCCTCAAAACGCGTTATTTGCATTGGGGCAATTACAAATATGGCTTGCAAGGCTATCTCCATTGGGGTTTCAACATGTATTTGGACGATCAAAATCCATTTGAATTGACCTGCCCATTCCTCGCGCCAGGCGTGCATGCCAAAAGAGTTCCTGCCGGAGATACGCACATCGTCTATCCAGGTTCAGACGGTCCCCTTCTAAGCATGCGGCTAGAAGCAATGCGCGCTGGAGTGGAAGATTACGAGCTTTTTCAATTGCTTGCTGAAGTCAATAAGCCTTTGGCCGATGAGATTGTTCAAGCTTGCATGACAAGCTTCACGGAAGTGAATACGGATACTGTCAACTTCGAGGACGTTTATCGTCGATTGCTCGAAGCCATTTCGGCCAATTGTCACCCACAAGATAGAAATGAGGTTGCACTATGAAAAAACAACTACGATTTCGCGCAGACGGTACCTTCAAAATTGTCCAATTCACCGATGTTGAATTCAGCGACAGTCAAGCTGATGATGAAATCAAAATGAAAGCGATGATGCAGCGGATCTTGCAGTCTGAGAAGCCCGATCTAGTTGTGTACACGGGGGATGTGATTGCAAGCGGCGGCAGCTCCGACGTCGCTCAATTATTCCGCAATGCCGTGGAGGTGCCTGAACAAATGGAGATTCCGTGGGCTGTCGTTTTCGGGAATCACGATTCCGAGACCGTCAACATGACGCGTGAGCAACTGCACGCGCTTCAGTTGACTCATCGGTTTTGTTATGCGAAACCCGATCCGCCACTGGTTGACGGTGTGGGCAATTACGTCATCACCATTCAAGATAAGCATAATGATCCAGCCGCAGCGCTCTATTTCCTTGACTCGGGCAGTTACTCTCCGCTTGAGTATTCGCGATTAGGATTCTATGACTGGATTCGCAGAAGCCAAATCCAATGGTATGTCGATCAATCCTATCGATTAACCGACCAGAATGGCGGGCAGCCCTTGCCTGCGCTTGCCTTTTTCCATATTCCTCTACCGGAATACAATGATATATGGGATTTCAGCCTCTGTTATGGACAAAAACTGGAGAACAGCTGTTGTACGCCGTGGATAAATACAGGTTTTTTTGCGGCGATGGTGGAAATGGGTGATGTCATGGGGACTTTCGTGGGGCATGATCATGGCAATGACTTCTGGGGGACCTTGCACGGGATTCGTCTCTGCTATGGCCGAACGACGCGGAACGCCTATTTGAATCGCCCCTTCCTGACGGGAGCCAGAGTTATTGAGTTAACGGAGGGTGTCCGTGATTTTCAGACTTGGCTCCATCTGGAGGATGGTTCCATCGTCAACGCGCAGCCGGAGCATCTGCCTGAGGGACGCAAACTCCGCGTTTAGTTACTTTTTGTGCGCAGGCAATGTTCCTTGGCCTAACGAACTCAATGAGGCTTATTCGAGCAAAATTGTTGACCCGCTGTCCGCAGGCTGACATGTCAAAATAAAAATCGTACCTTGCTTATGCCTCACCTTCCTGAACAATATCGAGGCTCTCTTTTCGCAAACTTCTAGTGGGAGGGAACTACAGTGCGCTATTTAGGCAAATAGCAGGGGTGCTGGGGCAATAGCGGAACTACAGGGTCTTATTTCCACGAAAAGCGTTGAATCTCCCTTCAAAAGTAAAAATAGCGTACTGTAGTTCCCTCAAACTCGCTTTATTGACACTTTTTACTAAAATAACGGACTGTAGTTCCCTCTGCCTAACGATAATGACACTTTTTGCTTGAATAGCGGTTGGACGGTTCCCTTATCTCCAATCAAGGCAACTAGGGCAACTCCTCGATCACTCCAAAACACTTAAGAAAAGACCGCGAAGAAACGCTTCATCACTGTCACTTAAACACATCATTATGCGCTTTAACAGTATCCGAGAGCTGGAACCGACGTTCCACCCGTCTCAACTTCCGTAAACCAGGCTCATACTCGAGCCTTGTGAACTGCAACTTAGGCGCAGCACAGGCCATTTGATCGCACAAACGTTGTATCGATGCAGTGATTCGTTTGGACACACTGTCTCTTAGATCGTCATCTGCCTGCTGAAGTCGAAACGAGATTTGTACGGTATCAACGGTGTGTTGAACAGCAAGGTACTCCAGCACTTCTTCGGCTGCTGAGATGATGCAGCGGCTAATAAAATCAGGATATACAGCAATAAACGCTTCACCCTGCTTGGCATGAAAGTAAAACAAATCGTCGCAGCGACCCTCAATTCGCGCCAAGGCCATATGGGTCGAACCACAAGGACAGGGTTCTGTACGCTCTGTCAAAATATCATGCAAACGGTAGCGTATAATCGGTTGAGTCGTTCGCGAAAAGTCCGTAATGATGGGGATGAACCTTCCAGAGTCGGCATCCAAGTACTCTTTCTGTACGGCAACGATATCTTCGTTGATATGCAGAGTCCCGTGGACGCATGAACTTGCCAGAAATCCCTCCGTGCATTGATAAATTTGGTGAATAGGCAGGCAGAATGCGGCTTCGATATGCTTGCCATCCAGAGGATCGAGCACCTCTGCAACCGCGATAAGCTTGATAGGCCGGATATGCAGAGTTCCTTCCTGCGAAGCTGTCGCCAGCAGCCGCAATATGGATGGCGGCGCTGCAATAAGGCTGGGTTGTTGCTTGTTCAATTGATCTATATGCGCTTGGAGGGAGTTGAGCAGATCATAAAATTGGAACTGCAGCCTGCGGCTTCCAACACTGCCATAGAGGTTGCTGTCGGCTCTGAGAAAGAAAGCAATTCGCTCGGGATGCAGCAGCGAGTGCGGCAACACTTTTGCTAAAATCGTGCCTGCCCATGCCAGCCGTTCATTTCGGCTCACAAGAAATAACCCCCTGTTGCCGGACGTACCGGAAGACATGCCAATGGTAATTGAACCTAACATCGGAGTGAAGTCACGGGTTTGCTCAGCACGCAGCGCAAGCTCGAAAGCCTGCTCTTTCTTTATTCCTACGGTATTTAACTGATTAAAATGTGTCATCATGTCTGATTTTTCGATCGTCGGAAACTGTCGCCAATCGGAATCAGGCAGATTCGCCCAAAGCTTTCGGTAGTAGGGTGACTTCTTGCGAACATTACGGATATGGCGGCGAATACGCTTCTCCTGCCATTGCTCGGCGAGTGCTCCCCCTCTTCGCTGCATGCGATATTTGGTTTTCAAGTAATGCCAAACCATGATTAATTTCTCCATCATGATCTGCCACCGCGGGGAACAAGCTCCTCCCACACCTCACTGCAATGCGATGGAATGATTCTTATATCTGGGTATTGCTTATGCAATTGGTAAATTCGCGCAAAGCTTTCTTGATATTGATGGCGATCAGCCATGATAATTCCCGCCAACCTGTGCGGAAGCAAATGCTCCCGATATGCGCGGCTGCTCCACACCGCGTCAGCGCATAAGAAATAAGTTTCAGATCCAGTGGACAGCAGGAGTCCAATCTGACCTGTTGCATGTCCAGGAACATCAACAGCGATCAGACTTCCGTCTCCCAGAATATCGAGTCCCCTGCTGAACGGAAATCCCTCAGGCAGATCTATGCGCTGCGTTTCGTCAAAAGGCTGCGATCTCGCTTCGAAATCGCTCGGCAATAAACCCGGCAAATAGCCCGCTATCACCGCTTTCCAGCCGCTGCGGTGGCGAACGGCATCATAGGCTTCCTGTGAATAAAGAAAGCGGGCATTCGGAAAATCCTGCAATCCCGCAACATGGTCCGCATGGAAATGTGAGAGGATAATATAGCCAATCTCTTCAGGCGCAATCCCCTGTTGGCGCAGCTGATACGCTGCGCTTTCTTCCGTCTTATAAAAAACCGGCGTCATCCTTGCATACAGAGAAAATGGCCATTTGCTTGTTTCATGAAAGAAGCGTTCCGTATAGCCAGTATCGAACAAGATATACCCTAAGCGCGGATGCTGAATAAGTGCGAATAACGCAGGAAATCTGACGGTCTGCAGGCTGCCGTCACGGATTGTAACTCTTTCAGTATGCGTGCAATAACCAGCCGCCATGAAGGAACACATGACATCGACCTTAACGATGTTGCTTTTTGTACCATGCTGCATAGATGTCTATTCCTTTCTTGATGGATATATCCGGCTTGTATCCCAACTGCTCTCTGGCGGCTGAAATATCCAGCGTCTGGTTGCGTCCGAGAAGTCCTACACTATATCGGGTTAGCAGCGGCTCCTCAGCACTCCCAGATAGTTTGGCAGCCAATTCCATCATTCCAGCGATCCAATAAGCCAGTTGATAGGGAACCGTTCTACTCCTAATCGGTTCTTCCAATCTATCGAATAACTGGATAAGTACTTCGCTGAACGACGAAGGTTCTCCATTCGTAATGTTGAACTTGCCCCCTAGTGTAGTGGCCGGAGCCTTCATACATAACAGCAAGGCCTGAATCACATTATCGATATAGGTTAAATCAATGATGGCGCGTCCGCTTCGAATGAGCGGAAGCTTCCCTGCACGGTTCGCCTCAATCAAACGCGGTACAATAGCTTGATCACCTGGGCCAAAGATAGCGCGCGGGCGAATGGTAATAACCGGAAGTCCAGCTTGAAAAGCTTTGTCCACTTCCACCTCAGCAAGTCGTTTCGTCTCTGCGTAGGCATTGGCTGAGCGACGTGGAAGGCGATCTGATTCATGAATATTGAGCCTGTCCTTATAGTCAAAATAAATACTTGGTGTCGAGACATGAATAAGCCGCTGAACCCTGCTCCCCAAGCATCCATCAATGATATTGCGTGTTCCAATAACATTGCTGTCATAAAAATCGGTATATCTGCCCCATAGAGATGACTTGGCACCGCTATGGAACACGATGTCTTGCCCTGAACAGCTCTCTAAAGTCGCTGTCCGATCTTCCAAATGGCCTGGCAAAAAAATGATTCCCTGCTTCGCAAGTTGCGCTCCAATCTGCAGATTTCTGCCTGTTGCCGTGACGTTATGTCCAAGATTGTGCAAGGCTATGGCCAGCTTTTTGCCTAGAAAGCCCGTTCCTCCGGTGACTAAAATGTTCAGAACATTTCACCCCCATTCCATTCGATATCCATCGTAGAAGCTTCCATCACCGAGATGCGATGCCGCACGCCAAGCCGCCAATTCCAGTGAATGAGCCGGAACTGCTGCCAGAATGGCCGGAAATCGCGGGCGCGAAATACGACATCTTCACCAGAAATGAGAAACCGCATCCAAGCTCTGATCTTTTGCCAAGATCGGCCTTTTAGGCAGTTGGCAGCCCCAAAACTTAACATGGCCATAGTAATTATTGCCCTTCTTGAAGGGTGTGGTACGATCCGTGTCGGCAGCAGTTGATCCGCTTCCACAAGAAAAGCACGGTCCAGCCGGTCTTCAGGGGTGAACAAATGAATCCCGCTAGTCGCTCGCGGGTTGCATTCCAGCGGATAAATCTCGCCTTCATCTGTCACGATGAAATCAAAGGCAATTTGTCCTGTGAAGTCTTCCTCCCTCACAAATCGTTCAACCCATGCATCAATCTGACGATGCTGGGCTGGCTCGAAGGCTATGCAGGCGCCTCGCCCGACTGTGAACCCGACGGGATATACGGCATGTGCCGTTATCTGGCCTTGATGAACTACGCTGTAGCTGCAAAATCCTGCTCCCTCTACGAATTGCTGTGCTACCCACGGTGTCGCCGCTGATAGGTCCTCGTCTCCCAAGTGAAAAGTCGTTGTCCAGCCGTTCGCCGTGACCTCCGCCACATGAACTTTACTCGAAAATCGGGAGAAGACCGGCTTGAATACCCACTTGCTGGACGCCTTCGCATTGTTCACCGCTGCTTCCATGAAAGCCAGACCTTCTTGCTTGGATGAAAGCAGATGGGTGCCAGGAACAGCCAAGCCAAGTTCCTGCACTCGAAGGATGAACTCCCACTTGCTGTGAAGCCGTCTCAGTTTCCCGAGCGGCTCAACGAAAACTTGGCAGTATGCGCCTAAATACGCTAAACCTCCAGAAATATAAAAAAGTTCCTCACACATGGGTATTAACCACTCTATTTGCTCCGTCTGAATAATGTTTCTTACATCATCAAGATACGCCTGCGGATCGGAAACAGGTTCCTGCACGAGATAGCTTCGCTTGACAGCGCGTGAGTGCTGACACAAATGTTCCTTGCAGCTCTCTGCCACGAAGATTTCATGTCCGTTGGCCGCCAGCTGCCGGGCCAGGTCAAGCGTTGCCGGAGCTCTCCCGCCAGTCAGCAGAATTCTGCTGCCAACTGAACTAGACTGAGCCTGCTTCCTAATAATCAAGAATCATCCCTCCGATGGATAATCCCGCTGAAGTTCCCAACAGCATCAATCGCGATCCCCGTGTGATGCGCCCTTCGCGAATCGCTTCATGCAGTCCCATCGGAATCGAGGCGGCAATCGTGTTGCCATGTGTTGGCGTAATAAACATCAATTGCTCTTCCGAAATTCTCAGCTTTCTACGGATAAGACGCATAGCCATCGCACTTCCTTGGTGTGGAATAACGACCTGAATGTCTTTCATCGCGCAGCCCGCTTCCTGCAGAAGCAAAGCAACGAAGCTTGGCAATAAGCGCGAAGCCATCTTGTAAATCTCCGGTCCGTCCATCTCAAAAAGGAACGCTGCTTCCTCCTTCGTGGATAAAGCCGGCATTCTCGTGCCGCCGCCGCGAATTTGCGACAAATGAGCCCCTTGACTGTAAGTCTTCATTGCCGAACTTAGAATACGCGAGCCCTCTTGCTCGCTGGAAGCCTCAATAACGACGGCTGCCGCTCCGTCTCCGAACAAGGCTGCACTTTCCTTATTCGACCAATTCAAGCCGATCGACGCAATCTCCGTAGATACTAGCAGTATCCGGTGGTAACGTCCTGAGGTCACCATATAAGACATCACGTCAAGAGCGGTTAAAAAGCTTAAACAAGTCGCATTGATATCAAAACAGGGTACCCCAGATTTCTCCTGACCTAACGCTCGCTGAATTAAGGAAGCTGTACTTGGAATGGGCTGCTCCATCGTACCGCTGGCACAAACTAGGCAATCGATGTCAAGAAAGTCGAGATTAGCCTGCTTGAGCGCTTCTACTGCAGCGAATGCTCCCATCTGAGAAGCGCTCTCATCTTCAACGAAATGTCTCCGCAAGACATTTGTTTTCTTTTCGACCCAGCCAGCGGGGACGCCAAGCAATAGATCCATCTCTTGGGCGGTCACGACTTTTTTCGGTAAATATTTGCCAGTGCCTGTTATTCGAATATGTCTATTATGCATAGTGAAATCTCCCCAAACCTAAATGTCGAATCTTGTAATATCTATTCTAAACGATTCTTTCCATACGAACAGTACTATCTTTATCTACTACCTGATCTCCCTCATTCCATAATAAAACGTTATACATTGCACACTTTGACATATACTCAAGTATTCTTTCGTACGAAACAGGTCGGGATGAATCTATCCGAAGGTGAGGCGAAGCTAATGCTGAAGAAGCTGGAATCAGATGCGGACCTATTTGCCGCAGCGTTGTCACAATCTTCGGTTTCCGTGTGGCAGACGGATATAGACGGTGTTTATTGCGAAGTAGATCGAGGCATCATCGACAGGTTCACGAAAAACTCAGTAAGGTTAACTACCATCCAGGATGAGATCGCTTATTATTTTCGTGATGATGGCACCCTGTTTCGTGTGGAGACTGAATGATAAATAAGAGGCTGCCCGTCAGGTTTTTCAACCTTATAAGGCAGCCTCGTTTGTTATCTGATTGAGTTGTTGGATCACGATTTAAATCAGTTACAGCGGAATCTCTCCGCCAGGATATAAGGTCGAGCTGGATAGTCTTTTTGGCTGAGTTAATGGAACGCCGGACGGTTTTTCCTTGATGTCATAAGGACGGCTCGCATAGATGACTGCTTTTTCATCGTTATAAATGATGACTTGTTCGGTTGCCCCACCCAATAAAGCACCGTGTACCGCGTAGCCTATAAACGGAAATTCCGTGACGACCTTCATTTCACCATCATATAAATTTGGAAATACGCCGCCACCGCGACGATAGGCCAAAATATAGTCTGCTGAACCTTCCTGCCAGCTCCGCAGCGGTTCAATAATCGTCAACCAACCATCCGTTGTCCGGTCTTCCTTCCACAGTTCTTGCCCGTTGCTGTCCAGTAGAAATAAAGCATCCTTCCCCTTCAATCCTTTACCGTCATCTTCTCGGACAAGTCGATCCAGACCCGCAATTTGCAGACCAGATAAATCGCTACGGAAACGACCAAGTGCGATATGCTGCGATTCTATCGAACCCTCATAACGCCACAGTTCCTTCCCATGGCGATCATACATGACCTTCACGCTGCCGCCGATAACGAGTTCCGGCTCCCCATCCCCGTTTACATCACCAACCCAAATGACGGTCAAGCGCCCACAAATGATGATAACGGTCTTTCACAATAATATCTCCGGCGAAGTCACCACCTGTTAGATTAGCTACAATGTTACAATCATGCGCTTCTGGACTTGGCAAATCGTGAACAGTCTTCACTGTTCCATTTTGTCCGTTCAGGATCATAAACCTTCCATCCATGACGCACAAAACCTCCAGATGGCCATCGCCGTCAATATCAGCAATTTGTGCTTGATAATTTGAGCCGCGACTCCCTGCTCCTGAATCTGGTTTGCCTGTCTGCCACAATAAATGTCCTTCAAGATCGAACGCAGTGAGGCACTGTAGCTGATGAGGGATGTACCGTACATCCTGTCGATTGTCAGGCTGCACCAACAATATTTCCATGCGCCCGTCTCCGTTCAGGTCACCAAGCAGCATTTTGCAGCGCTGACCTGCCGCCCTGGTGTCGATGCTCCCTAGTAGAAATGGTTCCTTGTTTACTTGACTCATGCGCAATCCTCCTAGCACGCTAATTTCCAGATAGAGCGATGATTTACGTCCAGAAACATCGTAAACAACTATTAGTTTACGCACAATTGGACATTTTTGCTCGGCTGATCAAATGTCTTGGATTTTTTGCAAATTTATGACTTTCTTGTCAAGCTCAGAAAAACCGAGCCTGCGGCTAAGTCACAAAGTCAATGAACCTTGAGGAAAACCAAGCCCCTTAACGAACTGAATACCCTTTATTCGGCCAAAATCACTCATTCTGAAAATCTAATGAATTTCAGATGCTCTATTTCAAGCAAATGACCATCATTCTGCCAATTAAGTACCGGATAGCGCCAACTCCGTTCATTAAATTTCTAAAGTAGCCATTTTCTCGTCTATAAGCATCATACAGTTCATTAGCTGCCCTTGAGATCGAAAACCTCCAAAGCAAAGAAGACCGGAAACCTCCAAAGCAAAGAGCCTGTGGTGAACACCAATATGAAAAACCGAGCCTGCGGCTAAGTCACAAAGTCAATGAACCTTGAGGAAAACCAAGCCCCTTAACGAACTGAATACCCTTTATTCGGCCAAAATCGCTCATTCTGAAAATTTAATGAATTTCAGATGCTCTATTTCAAGCAAATGACCATCATTCTGCCAATAAAGTGCCGGATAGCGCCAACTCCGTTCATTAAATTTCTAAAGTAGCCATTTTCTCGTCTATAAGCATCATACAGTTCATTAGCTGCCCTTTAGATCGAAAACCTTCAAAGCAAAGAAGATTGAAAACCTCCAAAACAAAGAGCCTGTGGTGAACACCAATATGAAAAACCGAGCCTGCGGCTAAGTCACAAAGTCAATGAACCTTGAGGAAAACCAAGCCCCTTAACGAACTGAATACCCTTTATTCGGCCAAAATCACTCATACTGAAAATCTAATGAATTTCAGATGCTCTATTTCAAGCAAATGACCATCATTCTGCCAATTAAGTACCGGATAGCGCCAACTCCGTTCATTAAATTTCTAAAGTAGCCATTTTCTCGTCTATAAGCATCATACAGTTCATTAGCTGCCCTTGAGATCGAAAACCTTCAAAGCAAAGAAGATCGAAAACCTCCAAAACAAAGAGCCTGTGGTAAAGCCAATAAATAAAAGGTAAGCTTCGCTCATCCCAAAAACATATAAATTCTGGCGTGTTAAGAAAAACAGCTTTGCCGGCTAGAAAGATTTGCCTGAAATTAGCGACCAAACCTTATAAGAGAACCCTAGGACGCTATTGTGGCAATTAGCAGGAATGCGAGGGTCATAGCGGAACTACAGTATCTTATTTCTGCAAAATTCCCAATTCCCACAGAACAATCAAAATAGTACTGTAGTTCCCCTACCGCAACTCGAGGAAGCTGAAGTAACTCCGCATTTCCTCAAAAAAAAGAGGCAATGACGCGTTACAAACTCGTCATCCTCGTATTGGTCTCAAAACTTCCGTTGTTCCCCACTTTTCACTTCCACTGGCTGACCGTCAACACTTAACCAGAAATATCTACCAACCTTCTATCCGCATTTCTACCATCATCATAGCTCATAGTCAGAGCCTTGTGCCGTCCCCCAGGATAACACATCAGTACTTTGGTCAAATGGATCTTCCCCTTCAGATAAAGTTGTCATGATGTATTCCCCTTCAACCATCAGAAATCCTGCTTAGGCTCCTCTTCCATTGTCTTAGATGTGCAGCTTGACTTGCGTGGATTACACATGTAATATAGTGAATGTATTACAGCTGTAATCCAAATAAACAAGGAGGTAAACCTGTGACAAGTGTCCCCCATATTTCAGATGCCGAGTGGGAAGTTATGAAAGTGCTTTGGGCCAAGACACCATGTACGGCTAATGAAGTCATTGAAGCATTAGCTGATCAAACGGATTGGAAACCGAAAACCATCAGAACGCTTTTAAACCGATTGGCCCTCAAGCAAGCCATTTCTTATTCACAAGAGAACAAAGTATATGCCTATTTCCCCTTGGTGTCCGAAGACGAATGTGTGAAGTCCGAAACCACATCTTTCCTGAAACGCATATATGGCGGTGCTTTTAAGCCTTTGCTTGTCAACTTTTTGAAAGAGGATCACCTCTCTCAGGAAGATATTCAAGAATTGAAAAATATTCTGGATGACAAAACAAAATGAAACAGTTAACTGAACAATTGATTCAGCTCTTTGATTGGGTTTGGTCTGTTTCGACGATGACAAGTGTTTTGGTTGTGCTGATTATTGGGATGCAGAAAGTGCTCAAGCATCGACTCAAACCAAGATGGCATTACCTTATGTGGCTTTTGGTGATTGTCCGATTAATTCTACCCTGGGGCTTAGAAAGTGAATTCAGCATCTACAATTGGGTTGGGTATACAGATTCAGTCCACTCTGCGATAGATGTTAATCAAGAAGTAATTAGCCAAATTACTAACACTCAACCAACTGCAGCCCCATCTATGTATCGAATTTTATTCGCAATTTGGCTGATTGGTGTATGTTCTTTAGGTACTTATACGATCTGGATCAATCGTAAATTTGCTCGCAAGATACAACGTGAAACGGTGATGATCACCGATGCGCGCATACGTAAACTTTTCAATCGATCCAAAGTCATGATGTCGTTTCAAAGACCTATAGTGCTTCTACAATCTGATGAAGTAGCGACACCTACTCTTTTTGGCCTTATAAAGCCCAAACTCATTATGCCGAGATCTATTCTTAACAGTTTAAATGACGATCAATTGCAGCATGTGTTCTTGCACGAACTTGCCCATAGCAAACGAAATGACATCGCCATCAACTGGCTCATGCATGTTCTGCTTATTATTCATTGGTTTAATCCAATTCTTTGGTATGCCAATCGTCGCATGCAGGAAGATCAGGAAATCGCTAGCGATGCTCTCGCCCTCAACTGCTTACCCCCTGAACAAAGTCAGGACTATGGCTATACGCTCATCAAGCTGTTGGAAAATTTCACTCAACCTAGGCGTGTAGCAGGGAACGTCCATCTTTCAGGAAATAAAGGTCAACTACAAAGGAGAATTACCATGATCAAACAATTCAAATCCAATTCCTATCGATGGTCATTTCTTGGCCTAGCCACCATTCTTATTATTAGTGGATGTACCTTAACCAATCCTAAGGGCACTGAGACAGCGGCTCCCCAAGCATCAAGTACCAAAGTGTCCGAAGAAAAATCAACGCCGACTGTGCCGCAAACAACGCCAACTGGTGTTACAACGCAACAAACCGATTTGGCAGGCGGCATACAAACGCCAGCCGCAGATAGTAAGCCAAAATCTGAGACATCTGCAGCTCAGTCTGCTGTGACTGTGGAGAAAACACGCCCTGCAGCTTCAGATGGCACAGTGCGAGTTATACCGACTGAGAATACTCGTGCAACTGCTCCGGTTGTTGAGCAGCCTGCTGCGGTGAGTGATCAGCGACAACAGCCGAGAGCTGTACCTTCTGTCAAGGAGCTGCCTTCTGACTCGGGAGTCAAGCCGAAAGCGGCTGCTTCTGTAAGAAGTCAACCCTCCGCCGCAAAGGAAGAGCCGCAACAATCGGGCCCTGTCAGAGCCCTCCCTCAGGTAGCCGAAGATAAGCCGACTGCTGCGCCTGCAGCTCCATAATTGCCATGCTGAGCGGATTCGCCAACTCGTTTCATTTCCCAAAGCCCTGCATCGATTGCGATGCAAGGCTTTGGCTACGTCATCACTGCTTTTTCAGCAGTATTAATCGAATCCTTTTCTAATATCTTCTTGGAACATTTCGTTCATATTCCATTGTCCAACGTAGTTGCGCAGCAAACGCGGTGTGCTCTCTCCTTTCACGACAACCATTTGACACTGGTTGTCGTAATAAAGGAACGTGTCCGGCCATGGCCCGGCAGCCACACTGCCATAATAAAGAATCTTATTGTTCGGATGCAGCCTCCTCCATGAGCTTAGGCAGCGTTGTAATTTCTGAAAGCAACACCGCACCAGTCCGACCAGCTTTCCTCCAGAATATTAACCGAGGCATATTTCAATAGTTTACGATCTGCCAACGTTATGTCCTGATTGCTGAAACCGCCCTTGCTTAGATTCAAATGTACAGCCGCGATGCCGTACCAATAGCCTTCTTCTTTCAGTGGACCGCCAATTCCACGCAGCAGATCGGCATAATCCTTTTCCTGGAGATCTTTCTCCGTAACCAACTCAATTAATGCTTGTCTTCCGATATCTTTCTTCTCTATCAACGCTTTTCCCACCACGCGAATCAGTTCATCCAGTTCAATAAATAATTCTTAATCCCCGAGCTAACCGGTGGTTCATCATCCACGACCAGAATCTTATACTGGCAATGATTCATTTTCAGAATAATGTCATTAATGCCAGGAAGTTTTTCTAAAATAAAAAAACCGCGCAATGCGCGGTATGTGGCTTATTCAACGTTATGATACACCTGTTGTACATCTTCTAAATCTTCCAAAGCATC
Source organism: Paenibacillus marchantiophytorum (assembly GCF_014640555.1). Classification (GTDB taxonomy): domain Bacteria; phylum Bacillota; class Bacilli; order Paenibacillales; family NBRC-103111; genus Paenibacillus_E; species Paenibacillus_E marchantiophytorum. The sequence continues at coordinate 280,878 of NZ_BMHE01000003.1, forward strand.
AATTAATTTATCGAATTGGACCTGTCCTTCATCTGGCAAAGTGACATTGTTTTGCGCTAACATCGTTAATTCCGCAATCGAGAACTCTGTGATGCCAGCTTTCTTGAATGCTTCTTGCACAGCATGGAATTGCTCCGGATCCGCATAAACCATCACGATGCCTTCTTCTTCAACAATGTCACGAATGTCAACATCCGACTCCAGCAGAAATTCCATAATGTCATCGATGCTCTTGTCTTCAATACCGATAACTGCCGTGGCATCGAACATGTAGGCAACAGATCCTGTTACACCCATATTGCCGCCGTTTTTGCTAAAAGCCGCTCGAACACTTGAAGCCGTGCGGTTGACGTTATTCGTCAACGTGTCCACAATGACCATAGAACCATTAGGTCCGAATCCCTCATAGCGAAGCTCGACGTAGATTTCATCGGAGCTGCCTTTGGCTTTATCGATGGCGCGATCAATAATCGCTTTGGGTACATTGTAAGTTTTGGCCCGCTCCAGGACAACTTTCAACGCGCGATTCGATTCAGGGTCTGGTTCACCCTTGCGTGCTGCTACATAAATTTCGAGTCCGAACTTGGCATAAATTCGACTTGTATTTGCATCTTTGGAAGCTTTCTTTTCTTTAATGTTATTCCACTTACGGCCCACGAGTGATCCCACTTTCTTTTTTAATTTCATTATATATAATACCTGATTTTTGTTCTAAATGTAAAAAAAAATGTTGACGCTGACTATTCACACCAAATTTAGTATTCTCAAGATAATTGTTCTAATCGTTCTCTGATCAACATGAGCAATGCTTCTTTCTCCTTCTCAGGGATCCACTCCGATAACCTAGCTGCTGCTACAGGTAACATCCATTGATTGATGTCGTCAATCTGAAGCTTGGAATTAACCAGATACTGGTTTAAATAGGTGTCTTTCATTTTGTTCCTTGTGAGATGTAAAGTTTCTATAATGTCGCTAGGGGCACCATCAGGGAGTGTTCCATAGGTAAGTAAGAGCAAAGTACGCGCAATATCCCCTGCAGCATTGCCAATCATTCCGGTCATCCAATCGATAATCCATTCCTGTTCGCCAACCATGACATTATCTGGATGAAAATCTCCATGACACAGGCAATTTCCTTGTGGCAGTTTCTCCAGATAGAGAATGATCCGTCTCTTTTCTTCATGCGAGAGCTGAGTCGTATTATGTATATTTTCTGTTAATACAACTTTTTGATTACGAATCTGTTTAACTGCACGATCAGTTTGCAACACATGGTTATGCATCTGGAGGTGTAGATCAGCGAATATAGTAGAAAGTATAATTAATTCTTGTGGATTTTGCGTGATTTTTTGAAGAAACGAATGACCTTCTACGTATTGAAAAACAATCCCTACCCTACCATCATGCTCTATGAGTTCAAATGCTTTTGGAGAAGAAATACCAAGTGAAGAAATGAATAGATTCGTCTCAAATTCAAACACAATTGCTTCCTTAGGAAATCCGATTCGATATAGCTTTAATACCCTATCAGGAGCGTAGTCGTATATCTCTGCTGTCCTTCCCTCACCTAACCGTTTCATTGAGAATCCCCCTATAACCCATACTGATCTTCCGAAATCTCCCCGGCGTCATGCCAACTTTCCTATGAAACAACCGAACAAAATAATTGCTATTAGGAAAACCAATCTGCTCTGCAATATGTTCTACAGGCAGCGCGGTCCCAGTTAATAAGAGCTTGGCATCTTCTATCCGCAAATAATGCAAATACTCGACAGGTGTCATGCCCGCATGCTTCTTCAAACAACGATTCAAATAATCTGGATTGAAATGGAGTTCGCGCTCCATCTCGCTAGCCTTATACGGTTCATGACGTCTTGCCTGCAAATACTGCATCACGCGGTCGCAGATCGTTTGGGAGCGCGATGTATGCCGATTGCGAATTGATTTTTGTAATTTGCTAAATAAAAGCCCTAATAACGAATGAAGCTCAAGCGCATTTTCTACTTGGAATTGATTATGCAAGGCGTACATTTCTTCCAAAATGGGCATAATCGGCACCAAATCAAGCGACGCATATTTAGGAATATACATCGTTTGTTTAGAGGGCATGATATCGGCATCCGTTCCTTTTTTTATCAAAGAGGTCCACTCTATTTCTTCATGAAACAAGGTTCTATTCGGCCGTTCATGAACAAAATGCACCCAATAAATATCCGAATTAACCTCGGTCGGCCGATACCCCCAATGCTCTTTGCCTGCCTCCAGAACTAACATGTGTCCTGCCAGAACTTCATATGATTGCTCGTCTTCTGACATATAGAAAGCACCACTCGTACAAAAAAGCATGTCATAAACATCAAATGTTCTCCGGAAATGCTGCATCCCCTGTTCCCACCTTGCTCGCCCGATGGTAACGAACTGCGGGAGCGGCGGCATGGTCAACTCCAAACATAGCATTCGCTCTAATCACCTCATGTCCCTATCGTATCATAAATACCTTAAAGTCGATATTAGGCTATTAATAGTCGTTTTTCTTGCTAGTGAAATAGAGTAATTCTGCGTACAGTTAGAGTAGTGAATTTAACTTAAAAGGAGAATAGAGAATGAGATTCAGACAAGTGCATTTAGATTTCCATACCTCAGAAGCAATTGAACACATTGGTGCCCAATTTGATAAAAAACAATTTCAGGAAATGCTCAAGCTCGGACATGTGGATTCCATTACGGTCTTCTCCAAATGTCATCATGGATGGGCTTATCATCCTTCTGCGGTTAATGACATGCATCCAGGGCTTACCTTTGATTTATTGCAAGCGATGATTGAGGCCGCACATGAAATCGATGTGAAAACACCTGTCTACCTTTCAGCAGGTTTAGATGAAAAACTAGCCCGGAAGCATCCGGAATGGCTGTTTCGCGATCAAACGGATGGCACGAGTTGGGTTAATGGTTTCATGAAACCCGGATATCACCTATTTTGCATGAACTCACCTTATCTTGAAATTCTGCTGTCGCAGATCAAAGAGGTCGTTACCAACTATGACGTAGACGGTATCTTTTTGGACATTGTCGGTGTTAAGAATTGTTATTGTCACAATTGTATTAATTCCTTATTGGAGCAAGGCAAAGATCCACGGGATCCGAACGCTGTGCTCGAATTAGGCGAAATGACCTATGCTAATTACACAGCCAGAGTGAACGAAACTATCCATGCAATCAAGCCTGGGACACCTATTTTTCATAATGGAGGGCATATTAGGCGAGGACGTCGGGATTTAGCTGCGATGAACACACATTTAGAGTTAGAGTCTCTGCCAACAGGGGGTTGGGGTTATGATCATTTCCCTCTCTCTGCACGCTATGTGCAGAACTTAGGTTTACCTTATCTCGGGATGACCGGGAAATTTCACACAAGCTGGGGCGAATTTGGCGGATATAAGCATCCGAATGCCCTCAGATATGAAACAGCTTTAAGCTTGGCTAACGGGGCGCGCTGCTCTATCGGAGATCAACTGCACCCCAGCGGTGTCATGGATGAAGCTACTTACACTTTAATCGGGGCAGCTTATCAAGAAGTCCAAGCGAAGGAAGCCTGGTGTGTACAAGCCGACAATGTGGCTGATATTGCTTTATTAAGCCTGGAAGCCGCAGATGCTCATTATGCAGCAGACAGCACCAAATTACAATCCGATGCAGGCGCAGTGAGAATGCTCTTGGAAAGCAAGTATCTATTTGATGTTATTGACCTAGATCAACATTTTGATCCATACAAAGTTATCATTCTCCCTGACCGCATCGTCATTCATGAAGCTTTAAAGAAGAAATTGCAGGCCTTCCTACTTAACGGCGGCAAACTATTAGCAACTGGTAAATCGGGATTAGATGATGCGGGTGATGCTTTCGCCATCGACTTAGGCGTGAAATGGGTTTGTGAGAATCCGTACAAACCGGATTACTTCCGTCCTCATTTTGCGTTAGCGAATCTTAGGAACGCCGCCTTCGTCTTCTATTCACTCGGCCAGAAAATTGAGCTTGACGGTGGCGTGGAATTAGGTCAACGGGAAGACCCCTATTTCAATCGGGATGTTTTCACCTTTTGCTCACATCAGCATACGCCAAGCCGTCATCATCATGCAGGTCCTGGCATGGTTGAAAGTGCTTCTGGCATTTATTTTGCCTGGGACGTCTTCGATGATTATGCGAAAATGGGCAGCCTGGCACTCAAGGAATCCGTACAATATGCCTTAGATAAACTTCTTATGGAACATAAAACCTTACAAACCAATTTGCCCGCACAAGGAATTGCAACATTGACGAAACACATATCGGAGAAGCGATACGTGCAGCATCTGCTCTATGCTTCCCCTGTCAAACGCGGCAAAGATATCGAGGTCATCGAGGATATTATACCTCTCTATCAAATAAACGTAGCCTTACGAATCCCGGAGGCGGCAACTAGTGTTTATTTAGCTCCACAGATGGATCCATTGGCTTTCGAGACCAAAGACCAGTTGCTTACCTTTACTGTTCCTAAGCTGGATCTGCATCAAATGGTTGTTATCGAATATTGAAATGGCGCCTCATCATCCGCAATTACGACTATTACTAGATCAACAACTACAAGAACATCAACAACTAAATCAACTTCAACAACTACTACATCTACAGCATCTACAGCATCTACAGCATCTACAGCATCTACAACAACGCTCATCGCTTACGAACTGCATGATGCTTATTGAGGTGAAAATGGCTACTTTAAAAATCTAACGAATTGAAACAGCGTTATGATGCATTTTTTTGGGGGAATGGTGGTTAATTTCTTGCAATAACGCATCTGGAATTCGTTATCTTTTCAAATTGAACCATTTTGATCAAATAAGCGTTACTGAGTTCGTAAGTGCGGGGCATGGGGTTTGTGGGTCTGCGGTCTGCGGGTTGCGGGTTACGGTCTGCGGGTCTGCGGGTTGCGGGTTGCGGTCTGCGCTCTGCGCTCTGCGCTCTGCGGGTTGGGGGTCTGCGGGTTGCGGTCTGCGGTCTGCGGTCTGCGGTCTGCGGTCTGCGGCCTGCGGTCTGCGCTCTGCGGTCTGCGGTCTGGAATTTGGAATCTGGGGATTCGGGGTCGGGGGTCCGAGTTCGAGTTCGAGGTTCAGGGTTTGGGTGATCTAGGATTCAGGGGTCGAGCAGAGCTTCAGGGCCTCAGGGCTTCAGTACTTTCCGGCTCCCCCCAAGGCCATAGGCCTTATGGGAGACCCCCCCCCCCCCCTTC